>JAVHQC010000012.1:0-24099 GCA_036170915.1 Cyanobacteria bacterium auto_48_18 | reverse complement strand
AAATCAATAGCTCATTCCTAATTGACCGCTCGTCCAAAACAATTGTCCGTGATCAACTGGTACGAATGGCTGCAATGGACTGGAAGAACTTCGATATTACTTACTTTGTCGGCCAGGAGGCATTGTCGTCTAATCCAAAGCTCATAGCGAAAATTCGTGCAAAATTGTTGACGCTTTAGGCACTAAATTTGGTGCTATGGTGACGTTTTGAATTACAAAGCAGTTTTAAATTCTTTGAGTGACTTATGCTTCGGGTTGAAATTTTGAAAAGACTTGGGCTTTTTTACCTGCGCATGGCAGTCATCTTATTGGCAAATATTTTTGTCAGCTGCGGTTTTGGATTGCGTCTAGCCTGCCTGTCGGCTGACCTCTCAATCAGCGATCAAATGTATCAAAGTTGTGCGCTGCCAGATCAGTGGCACCCAATTCTAGGTGTCAGGCCCAACGAAGGTCTCAACGCTAGAAAGCTTGATAGGTCAACTTTTCTTGAACTGAACGCTTATTATCCTCCTTCGTTAGCAATTCTTTGGCAGCGCGACTTTGCCAAAGCGGAAAGAGAAGCTGCAGACCAATTTTGTGACATTGTAAAAGGAATGAATAAGGCGCAGATTGAGCTTTTGGCAGGTAAGCCAGCCTATCGGCGAAGAACGAACATTGAAAATTGGAAATATATAAAGCTTGGCGATGATATTTGGCTTTATGAGTTCGGCGGCAATCATGTACCTGTGAAATTGTTATTCAGATCAAAAATCTGCACCTCTGCCCAAGTTTTCGAATGGAGAGGATTTTTCGATGAGTCGCAACTTGAGGATTGCGGGAGTGCTTATGATCTTCCTATTCATCCGATATTGAAATCTAAGGCGGGTAAAGGACTGAATGGTAAGAAGTTGCATCCATCAGTCTTTAAGAAACTAAAAAATCTTACTGAGTATGAAATGGCATCTCGTTGGCGCAGAGACTTTCAAAAAGCAGAGAGCGAAGCAGCAGAGCAGTTTTGCTTATCAACCAAAGGTCTCTCAAAGAGGGATGTGGTGGCCTTAATAGGTCAGCCCTCTGTTAAGGGAAGAAATGAATGTTGGCAAAAGTCTCAAGTTGACGAAGAAGTTTGGCTTTATACTCTTGGCGGCACTGAAGTTCCGGTCAGACTTTTCTTTAAGCAGAACAGATGTGTACGGTCAGAATTCTACGGCGGGTGGAATTATCATGAGTTTTTCAAGTGGCGACTTACACAAATTCGCGGAAAATGTCTGGGTAAAACTGTTGCCGAAGTTTTGAAGATACTGGGCGTCCCTGACAGAATTAGCGACTTCGCAATGGATTACCCTGGTGCCACCATTACTTTTAAAGACGGTCGTTGTTTAAGGGTTGAAGAGCCCGGACTTATTGCGAAATAAATGAAGTGCTCTTGCTTTTGGGGTAGGCTCTTTAGCCTCACTGCTATACTACTGCTATTCAAATGAACAAGTTAGAGAAATTGATAGTAACCAAGGTGAACGTCAATTAGTCTTTGAACTGCAGTCTTTTCTTGAAGAGACAATGTGTCTTAGAGATGGCTAAAGGCTCACAACGACTTCGTTGTCGAGTGGGTTTCCCTTCTTCTTTGAGAAACTCGTCTCTTTAACGAATAGCAGAATGCCACTATTTGCTTAGAAACCTTCGATGCCTTCCAGACGCTCCACCTGCACGCTCGTCAGTTCCGGTGGTGGTGACGAGGCGAATCTTGATGTCTGTGAGCACGATCAATCATGGGGAATTCTCGTAATGAGTCCAATGGCGCAGTTACCAATGAAGGGCATGCCCCAGAGTCACGTGTTTTAATTTGTGCTTCATGGCTGCATATTCGCATGATTTCCAGCCGGCGAGGCGCATCGTATGCTGCCGGCAAATCGCATCGTTTAAAGCCGGCAAGTCGCATGGTATGCAGCCGGGCAATCGCATCGTAAGCAGCCACTTTGAAAGCCTAAAAATTAGCCTTCACTAATTAGAAAGCCAAATTGATTGAAATTGTGAGTTGGTGTCAACTCAGTCGGCGATCCTTGAATCCACGTCTGTGGAGGAAAGGGTGCCGATGGCCAGGCCAAGAAAAAACATGGGACAACTTCGAGATATATTGCGCCTCACAATGCAACTGGGGCTCAGTGGCAATCAAGCAGAAATATCGTTGAATATTTCTCGACTAAAAGTACAAAGGTGCATAAAACACGCGAAAGCTGCCGGTCTAACATGGCCGGTGATTTCTGCCATGACTGACTTAGAACTGGAAGCGATACTCTTTCCTGCACCCACTGCGAAGCCCGATGAATGGGCTGACTTAGATTGGCCAAGTATTCACAAAGAACTTAAACGGAAAGGCGTCACGCTGCGCCTGCTTTGGGAGGAACAATTTCCTGTCGAAACTTCTGGCTTGAGCTGCTCACAATTTTGCCGGCGCTACAAACTCTGGCTCGGTGAGCGGGATCTTGAAATGCGACAAGAGCATAAAGGCGGCGAGAAATTGTTTGTAGATTTCTCTGGCCAGACGGTTCCGATCACAGACAAAGAAACCGGTGAAATAACACAGGCTGAAATATTTGTGGCTACCTTTGGCGCAAGCAATTACATGTTTTTCAGAGCTTTCGAGTCCCAGCAGCTCTCGAACTGGCTTGCCGCACACGTTCAAGCCTTAAGGTTTTTCGAGGGCGTGCCAGATCTAGTCGTTCCAGACAATTTGAAATCTGCTGTAACGGAGGCGGGGAGGTTTGAGCGCGTTCTAAATCGCTCGTATCAGCGCTTGGCTGATCATTACGGCTTCGGAATTCTACCAGCGCGAAAATATAAACCGAAGGACAAAGCGAAGGTCGAAAAAGGCGTTCAGCAGGTCGAAAATCGAGCTCTCGCAAAACTAAGAGATAGAAAGTTTTTCAACATTTTTGAATTAAACAAAGAGCTGGACAAGCTGCGCGAAGAAATAAATTCGGAGTCTTTTCAAAAGCTTCCTGGAAGTCGTTCCTCTTGGTTCGAGACTGTTGACAAACCAGCACTGAAGCCACTTCCGCAGAATGATTTTGAGACTGAAGAATGGAAAGTCTCAGCTCGAGTGCCGAGAGACTACCACGTAAATCTGCATGGACACTACTATTCAGTGCCCTACAAGTTAGTGGGAGAACGCGTTGACTTGCGCTACACCGAGCATACTGTGGAAGCAATGTATAAAGGCGCCCGGGTTGCAAGTCACATGCGGAGTTGGGCCGAAGGTCAGAAGACTACATCAACTGAGCATCTAGCGCCTTCCCACGCCGCATATCATGGTCTCTCACCTGAATGGTTCCTGATACAAGCTGAAAACATTGGACCAAACACAAAGCTGGTTGTGCAGGAATTGCTCAGCTCGAAACCGCAGCCACAGCTAAATTACGACCAATGCTTCGGGGTCGTTAAAAACCTGCGAACTAAGTATGGAGAGGAGCAATTAGAACTTGCCTGTGCCCATGCCATTCGGCTAAGCACAGTGGGATATCGCTTGATAAGAACAATTCTGGAAGCAGGTGTGCACACACTTTCGGAACAGTTGATATTGCGCCTCGGCGATATTCAACACGATAATCGCCGAGGCCCTGAATACTACAACTGACTGAGGTACTCGCAAAATGCTCAAACATCCAACTCTAGACAAACTCGCGGATATGAAATTGACCGGCATGGTTCGTGCGTTGCAACAGCAAGCCGATATAAAAGACTTGCAAAAGCTTTCGTTCGAAGATCGTCTCGGCCTTTTGATAGACGCCGAATTTTCCGAACGCGAAACAAATTTACTGACGAAGCGTTTGAAGTCAGCAAAATTGCGTCAAGTAGCATGTTTAGAAGATTTAGATTTCAAAGCTGGCCGCGGCTTAGATAAGCGCCTCATCGGTCAACTAGCTGATTGCGAGTGGATTAAGAAGAGCATCAACGTGATGATTGTAGGAAGTACTGGCGTGGGCAAGAGCTACGTTGCGTGCGCCTTAGCTCAGAAAGCCTGTCGTTCAGGGCACACCGCTGTGTATTTTCGAGCTCCAAGATTTTTCCAAGAACTAACCATCGCCAGAATCAACGGCAGCTACGAAAAGTTTCTCAAGAGACTTCAATCTTTCGACGTACTGGTGCTTGACGATTTCGCACTGGTGCCAATTACTGAAGAGCAATGCCGCGACATGTTGGAGGTTGCAGATGACCGCTGTGGGCGCGGTTCATTCATAATGTCGTCGCAATTACCTGTGGATGCTTGGCACAAAACTTTTGCAAATTCAACTTTAGCCGATGCAATTTTAGACCGCGTGGTACATGGTTCTTACAGAATAAATCTTGGAGGACCTTCAAGAAGGAAAAACAAAAACGGAACAGACGAAAACCAACCTTAGGCACCAATCATAAATTTTCAATCTACTTGGCAAAAGGCCCCTTTGAATGCGATACACCGGCTGCAAACTATGCGATTAACAGGCTGCATTGAAATGCGAACGCCCGGCTCGATTCATGCGAATAAGCATCATGGCTCAGCGCTCACACTGGCGCCTTCTACAAAGGCACAGCCATTATCTCATCGTTTGTCATTTCAGACATTTGACGTCCAGTTTCATAATTCAGAATTCCGATTTCAGCGTAACGCGGACGAATGCGTTCTGTAAAAAGCCCAAGTCGTTTCAAGTTTGGAATAAGAAGACGGAACATTGCGCGGCGGAAGAACCGCATCAATTCTGAATCTGTTGCGAATTTATTCCATTCTTTTAGAGTGAAGTAGTTGCCGTAATATTCATCATAGAGGTCGTGCATTAAAAAGCGACGTTGTAGCAAAAGCGAAATTTCGAAAGCCAGATCTTCGCGTTCGGCACGTTCTTTCTCGTTCAGCTCTGTCTCGTAAAAGCGCTGCAATGCAAGAACTCCATAGCTTACATGGCGAGACTCATCGGCGACGATGTATTTGAGTATGTCGCGCAGAAGTGGATCAGCCGCGAAGCTTCGAATCATCGTAAAAGCTCCGAGCCCGAATCCCTCGATCATGATCTGCATGCCAAGAAATTTCACATCCCAGCGTGAATCCGCTACCAACGCCTCGCTCAATACATAGAGGTTGTCGTTGATTTCATATCGGCGCTCGAGTTTTTCATCGAGGTAACGATGGAACACCTCGATATGACGTGCCTCATCCACAACTTGCGTGGCACCGAACAGCTTGCCGTCGAACCATGGCACCGCCTGTAATACCTGGGATGCACCGTATAGCGCGCCCTGCTCTCCATGCAATATTTGACTGAGGATCCAGCTCAACATCGCGCGCCGTTGAGTGGCTCGTTCCTTGGCGGACAGTTTGCTCCACATTGGCAAGATCGAAGCTGGGCAATACGTGTCGGGCACGATTGGTATTTCTGTATTTAGCGGATCGAAGCTCTGGCTCCAGTCGATAGTGCCGTCATCAGCCGTCCACTGCCCGGATTTTGCGGCTTCGTAAAGCTTCGACATTGCCGGATAATTGCGTAAATAAGTCCAGTCGTACAGCACTTGATGGTTGGCTGTCATTATCGATGAGTCGGCGCCCTGAAACGACTTCAACAAGAATCCTCGATAGGCTGGTCCGAGGAATGACTTGAGCAGCTTGATGTTGCCGCGGGCTATCGCCCCCGACGCCATCGGCCAGTTGCGTTCCAGTGAAATTAGCAACTGCGAAAACGTTGGCACGGTCATTTGGAATTCCTTTGCTGACATATGGTCATGCTTGATTCAATAGACAGAGAGGTGATATGCGCCGCAATGATGGCTGCAAGTTACTTGCACTGGCGTATATCAGTCTAGCTGCTGCTGCTGTGCTTGACGCGGAAAGTTTGGAGAATGTTCCGTCAATTGGGCACTTGAGGTGGACTGGCTGACCGTCTATCCAGAAGACTGATTCATAGTCTGGAACTTCTGAATTAATGTTTCGCCCGGAATTTGCCCGATCCCTGAACCAAACAAATCGTGGCACCGCTCTATGTTGGGTACAGAAGCCCGAACCTGGCATGGAGTGAACGAACATACGAACATCGAACACCTGAGCAAGCAAATTGAGCAAGGAGTTTCCAAGCATGACTCGAAAGTCATTGGTCAGGTTTTGCATGAGATGCATTCATGGAAGGCACACGGCAGCGGTCAGAAGCAGATCGACGTGGCCCTGCAAGACCTCAGTCATAAGTTGCACAAAGACGGTTATCTCCCCGGTTTATCCATAATCGGTTTCGATAAAAATCACGACAAGCTGATCATCACCGACAAGAGCCGGCACAGCGTGCCTGTGCTGGATGCCAATTTGCCTAAAGTCGAAAAGCATCAAGAAAAATTAGACACCAAACACGAGACTGTTGACAGTCGGCAAGCTAAATTTCGTCCCAAGTTTGTAGACGAAGAAGGCCAGGTAGAAGTCTGCAAGAGTGTTTTTCTAGAATCTTGTACGGTTATCTCCAAACATTTCGAGAGAGCCGGTTTTAGTTATTTAAAAAGCCGGCAAATTTGCCGCAGGCGTTTCGCTGACTTTGATTTTAATATTTTTCAACAAGCGCCAACAATTTCGCTGGCGCACATGTTCATCTGTCAGTGTCAGCCATCGTTTCTTCTCCAAAGCTGAAGAAATTTCGTGCCAAATATCCGCTGCTTATTTTACGACCTGGAATTGCTGGCGGCCACCTTGGTCGGTTGCAGAAGAATCCTTCATCGTTATCTTGGGAGCTGGCAAATCCTGCGGTGAGGGCGGAAGTTGTATCTGATGTAATTCAATCTATTGAAACGATGGCTCTACCATATTTTGCGCAGTTCGAAGAATTGAGTACTCTTATGCCTCGCATTATTGAGGATGAATTACAGGCTTTTGAGGCGAATGATGTTATTGATTTTTTGATGTGCTTTGCCGACAAGGAAAGTGCCCGATTGGCGGCGAAAAATTTCTTTTCAAGAAAGCCTGATTTGATTCCTGAATACAAAAAGCATCTTGCATTTTTTGATAAGCCAGAGTCGAGGCAACCATACGATCATGACCATGTCGGACTAGCAACCGCTAGTTATATTTATGGTTTTGGTGATCTTGTGAATGAGTAGGAGTATCAATCTCTGTAGATATCCCGCTTCGGCAGCCATTTGTCCAGTAATTCGTTTAAGACCTTTCCCAATGTACAATTTTAGGAGAGGGTTCAATCATGGCAGCAAAAAACAGAAAAGAAGAGCGCATCGATGCCAGGCTAACCAAAGAGGCAAAACAGCAAATCGACCAGGCTGCTGCTTTGCAAGGACGCTCGACTTCTGATTTCATGGTACAGGCGGCTCTCAAGGAAGCTTCCCGGGTAATCGAACAACAAAGAATCGTTCGGTTGACAGTCGAGGAAAGCGTGGCTTTGGCTCAGCTGATGACCACCGAGCCTAAGGTGAACAAAGCTTCCGTTGCGGCAATGCGTCGTCACAAAAAGATTTTAGGCAGCTAGGGTGCGAGAGACGCCGAAGCTGTCGTTGGTCATTGTGCCGTGGACCAAAGAACATGACGCTACGCAGTTTTTTTGCTGATGCGCAAGTTCGTTGTCTGAAGAATTCCAAGCATGTAGGCAGTTCACTTCTAGTCGTGGATGCTGAAATGCCCAGCATGAAACGTGCCAACTACTTAACTAAGCCAGTCGTCCGCTCTCGGTCCGGTTCCGCCACTCCTGCAATTGTTCGATAGTCAAATGAGAATACTTGAGATACTGTGCAAGCGCATCCACATCTATGGCGCTGATAACTGTATCTGGACCAGGCTCGTCGTCGGCTAAATTGCAAATAGTTTCAAAAAACTTTTCCAAGACTTTGAACATTATCAGCGCTTCTGCGGAGAAATTGAATGGCATGGCATGGGCACGCTTGATTTCGCCAAGTGAGACACCATCGCCGTTTGTATCAATTTTGCTGAAATTTTCTTTGAGTAAGTCAGCGAGCCGCGCGCCGCTCATAGCCGTTGGCACCTGGCCTGCTTCGTCTTTGTTGCGAAAATCTCCAAAGAGATCTTTGTAAGCGCTAGCCGCCATGCGTCTTCTTTTTTCTGGAATATCAGTCATAACGGCCCCATGCTAATCGTTCACACCAATTTCTGTAAACTTGTATTTGCCGTTGTCTTTGGCAAATATGTATATTTGCTCACCGCAAAAAACAAAAACAGAATCTCTGTCTGGTACAGGCTTTTCCTTCAAAAGGCACTTTCTCGTTGCCGAGGAAAAAATCTTCTCAGACTGGGCGATGAATGAGGCTCGATTTAGTTTTTTCTCGTTCAAAAGATAGGGTAGCTTCGTCATCGACGCCAGAGCCTCTTTATCGTTCTTCTGCAACGCTGTTTTGAAACCAGACCAGAAGCTAATGAATTCTTTGTCTAGCGGCTTATCGGCACCATGCGCAGAGCTGCAGGTGGCTGCGCAAACAGCGATTGTCATTAAGATGTGTTTGAAACTCATTGTTCCTCCGAGTCGTGGGTCGCAAGGTCGCGATTTAGTCTGGCCTTAACCTTTGAAATTTGGATCAAGATACTTCTTGAGCACTTTGTAGATACTCTTTCGCAGAGCCTCTTCATTTGATGGTCGTGCTGCTAAAGCTTCAAGATCTGGGGCGATCTGCTTTTTTAGACCAGGGTACAAAACCGCAGCGTATCGAATCTCGCGCACCCCATCAGGTGTTTTGCTCTGTTCCATTCCCTGAAGCAATAATTCCACATCCTCTTTCATCGGTTCGATAACTTTGCCAGTTGAAACTGCATATTTGGAATCAAACAATAGCACCATTGGTGGTTTCTCTGCAGGATAGATGGCGACGGCGAGAGCTGGTGGCTCCTCTTGTGCATATAGGGCTTTTGCGTTTTTTTTATCGCCTGTTTTCCATGAAAAAACGCTGACTACAGTATTGGTGCGCGGGCAAGACAGCTTTACTCCAGCCGTACCCTCACTCATAACTGGAATGAAGAGTCCCTGATTATCTTGTTTGATCCAGGGGTGGCTGATACATTTATAGCCTAGTTCAATACAGACTTGAAGCAATACGCTAATCACTGTGAGGTTGACCCAGCGCACATAGAGATAAGGAAAAGAGCTCAGTGGCTTTTCTAGAGCTGGTTCCTCAAGTCTTATAGTTGACAGTTTGTATAAAGACAAGTAGCCTTCGAAAACTGCGCGATAGGCCTCATTCTTCAAAAGAACCATAGTCACTCGACCAGCTGATTCAAATGGTCGTCGTACTTCTCGCAAAAACTGCGCCCGGGTGCAAGCCAAACGAAATTCAGTTAGAAGTGTTTCCAGTTCTAATGCCAGAGGATGCTTTGGCTGTTCTGCTTCCATTCTCGCTTGCAGCTGCAGCATCTGACTTTGCAAGGCTTGAACATAAGCCTTTACCAGCCGGTTTTCGTATGTTTCAAATGAGCGTTCTACTGTGACGTCATACATTTGTTTTAGTGCGCCGTTGGAGCGAATATTTCCTGCCATGGCAATGGCCTGTGGCAATTTTGAAATGTCCGGTTTGCGGGTTTGGTTTGCCTTTTTAAGTTCAGTTCGTGGCACCAATATTTGGTGGCACTCTCTTTGAATAATCGGCAACAGCTGCAGAATTCCCAGCTTTTCTTTTGTGCCATTGACTGCCCGATTCAATCGAGCAAATTCCCTTTCTATGGTCGGTTCTGTTGGCCGCTTTAGGTTGGTGCCTGACAGTCCACCACATTCTTGTAGTTCTGCTGCGATAAAGTTTGGCAGCCGTTCTGTGAGATCAAAAACAATGTAATGCAAATCATTTTCGCTGAAATACTGTGGCATCACCGCTACTGTTCGGGTTTCTTTGATGTCTCCACAAACAAGAGCAAGTTCGTAGTGACCAGGTGGGCAAGGCGGCCACTCCGAATAGGCGAACATTGAAGCCTCGTCTAGCCGCAGTGGCAGTGGCCTTTTATCTAGCGATAACCTGAGCGGCCGCAGTTTTTTTGCTACATCAATAGCGATTCCGCAGCGCTGTCCTTCGACTGGATGCTCCAAGAGTTTTCCCGGCTCGCTGAAGAAGCTGAGTCTAGAAGAAGGAGACGATTCCATAAGTTTGGTAACCATAATTGAGTTGCTGAATCTTACTATGGCTCCGCGGGAACTTGTTTGCGGTTATATCACTCATTCTCTGCAGCATGACACCAAGTCTGATATCAGTGCCTTTGATTCGGGGCAGAATTTTTTGAATTATTTGATCGTCAACGGCTTCTTCCCAGGGCATGCCAATGCGCACTGCTTCGTCAACGTATCTATTAATTTCGTCAATAATTCGAATTGAAAATGGAGAGACATCGGCTACTGCATCCCATATGGTCATGAGCACTTGGCGCAGTTCGGGGCGTTCAATACGAGAGGCTATTTCTTCTCTCAAGTGGGTCACTTCAATTACTTGAGCACGGTCATAGATCTTATCGGCAAATCCCTGGGTGGTTTCGTCGACGTTTACGGTGCCGATAAAGAAGAGGTTGGGGGTCAGGTCGACGACGTCGGGTCCGAACATGGTCACTTGAGCTTTGCCGACACTTGTGAGAACTTCCATGCCAGATAAGAATTTGGCAAAGTAGTATTCGACTCGGGCCAAATTCATTTCGTCGAGAACAAGATGGAAGGGCTGCGGCTCTTTACCGACATTGATGGCAGATTCGTATGCCCGTGCTGCTTGCCTCAGAAATAGGCTGAAGTCAGTATCGTAGTACTGCTTGCTGAGTGGATTGTAGTAGCCCAAAAGATCTTCGTTGGTAGTCCAGTTAGGGGCGACCGCCACCAGCCTGTACTGGGCCTCGACGGCGTTGGCGTATATACGGGTCAGCAGAGTCTTACCGCTACCGCTGCCGCCGCAAAGAATGACAAACCGGCGGGTTTTCAAAGACAGGTGGTAGCGCCTTAAGAGGTCAGAGCTATAAACTGCGCCCGAGGCGTCGACAGCTCGGCGAATCGCATCGAATTTAGGTTCTATGTAGGAATCCATGGGTTTTTGTACGCGGTCCAAGGGGTCTATTAGCATGCCCTAAAGGGCGCTTGTAGGATATCACGCTAGAGGTCTCACCGACTTTGTTACATGCAGCTTGACTTTACATTTACCCGGGGAGGTGTAAAATAGGGTTGCATGATTACAAGGCCATATTGGACGGAAAAAGTTAAGCACGCCTGGTCCAAAGCACCAATAGCGTGGCTTTCCGGCGTTCGTAGGGTAGGGAAGACAACGTTGTCTAGAACCTTTGTCGATTGCGAGTACTTCAATTGCGATCTTCCCAGTGTCGCAAAACGTTTGGAAGAGCCGGAACAGTTTTTTAGCGCAATAACCAGCCCGACTGTCATTTTCGATGAGATTCATCAATTAGACGATCCTAGTCGAATTCTGAAAATAGGGGCAGATGCTTATTCTCACTTGCGTATTCTGGCGACGGGCTCCTCCACGCTTGCCGCCTCATCGAAATTTCGAGACACTCTGACCGGACGCAAGCGCACCATTCATATGCTGCCGGTCCTCGCGGAAGAATTGCATACATTCGGCATTACCGATATTCGATTGCGCCTTCTTCGAGGCGGCCTACCCGATGCACTTCTCGCCGACACATTTGATGAAAGTCTCTATTCCGAATGGATGGATTCTTATTTCGCGCGTGATGTGCAAGAACTTTTTCGGGTAGAGAAGAGGACTGGATTTTTGCGCCTTCTCCAGCTGCTTCTGCGCAATAGTGGCAGCCTGACAGAGGTTACTGGCCTGGCAAAACATTCTGGTTTAAGTCGTCCAACGGTCATGAACTACATCGATGTGTTTCAAGCTACTCAGGTAATGACCGTACTGAGTCCATATTCAGCGGGTGGACGTCGCGAAATCATTGCTCAGAAAAAAGTCTATGGATTCGATACTGGCTTCGTAGCCTATTCCCGAGGCTGGAATGAATTGCGCTCAGAAGACTGCGGCGTACTCTGGGAGCACCTTGTATTGGAAGCTTTGCAGAGCTTTGTCGATGAATCCAAACTGCATTATTGGCGCGACCAGCAGCAAAGAGAAGTCGACTTTGTTGTACCGACTGGTCGAGATGCTGTAGATGCGATTGAATGCAAATGGAGTGCTGATGCCTTTGATACAAAAGGTTTGAAGGCCTTCAGAGAGAACTATCCGAAAGGTCGTAATTTTTTAGTCACGCCTGAGCCGGGGGAGCCGTATCGGAAATCGGTTAACGGCTTGGCCGTAACTGTCGCTTCTGCGGCTAATCTCAGACAACTGCTGTAGTAAAAATGGAGTGGCGGCGAACCGTGGCATTCACCGCCTTTGCCGAAACTTTGCCGCGCGTCGCTTCTACCCTCAATAGTTTTTCATAATCACTGCCTACGACGAAGTCAAGCGAAGCTCCTTAGCCACACTGGACTTAAAATAGAGCCATAGATACACATTCAAGGTAAAAGCTTGTGCTCAATTGCATAAATATCCGAAACGCTGCGCTAGCTCGGGTGCTCACCGTGATTTTTGCTGGTTTCGTCTCACCAGTGATGGCTGAAAATTCGGGCGCAACAAGTACTTTGAATGCTTTAGACGATCCAGGCTCCAAACAGCTTCGACTGCCGAAGGCTTCTTCAGCGCCTGTGAAGGCTCCATGTTTATCGTGGTTTCCTGAAGGCGGAGTTAAACCCAGGGTCGCAGTTCTGTGTCTTCATGGCTTCAGCCTGCATAAAGGCTGTTATGAAGCGCTGGGCAAAGTGCTGGCGAAAAATGGAGTGGCCGCCTATGCGATGGACCTTCGGGGTTTTGGAGAGCGAAAAATTGCCAATGACCGCAACGGGCTAGATTTCGACGGTGACATATTAGATGTCAAAGCGATGCTCGAGCAGATTCACAAAGATCATCCGGATATTCGTGTGGTGATCTTGGGTGAATCCATGGGCGGCGCTATCGCCCTGCGCGTAACAGCCTTTTATCCTGAGCTTATCGACGGTCTTATTTGTTCAGTGCCGGCGCACGATCGTTTTGCCATGAGTGATGAAGAGAAGAAAGTCGTAGAGAAGTGTGCTCTTCAAACTGTGGTGGGTGCTTACAGTAAACCGATGACTGATGTCGCCATGGCTGCGGTGCAAAAAATCACAGACAATCCTGAATTGCAGAGCGAATGGAAGTCAGACCCACTGATGCGAATTAACTTCTCGCCAAAAGATTTCGTTCAACTTGATGGATTTTTGGCGCACAATCTCGAAGCGGCTCCCAGGGTTAGTAGAACGCCAGTACTTTTCATTCAAGGTACAAACGACAAGCTGATTCGACCTGCTGGCACATGGAAGCTTTTCGAGCGCCTCGCCACGCCTAATCGACAGCTAGTTCTGAGCCAAAATTCTGAGCATTTGATTTTCGAAAAGGGACAATTTAATACAAACGACTTGAAATTCGTTATCTCGTGGATTGATAGAAACGTTGCTTCTCTCGATTCAGAAATCGCAAAAGCTAAAGAGCAGTTGCCCGTAGTGGCTTCTATAGAACAATACGGCCCTACAGACACTAGCCTCACATCTGGTGCCAACGCAAATACCTCGACTGATACCATCGCATCAGCTATAGCACCTTCTGTACTTCCACCAGTGCCGGCACCATCCGAATTTCGCAATCGTCTTCCAACCAATGATCACAATAAAATCAGTTACTGGATCGAACTATATAGAGGTGGAAAAGTTTTTCGCTGCAATAACAAAATGGCATTTAAAACTGGTGACGCAATTCGCTTTCACTTAATTCCAGAACGTGACGGTTACGCCTACCTCGTGATGAAAGCGAGCACCACTGGAAAAAGTGATGTTTTATTTCCGAAAAAAGAATATGGTACGCAGAACTTTTTGAAAAAAGGTCAAGATTATGCCATTCCGTCTACTGGTTGGATGGCTTTTGATAAAAACGCTGGGACAGAGCAGCTTGGTCTAGTTTTTAATCAAGAGCAAATTGCTGTCACTCCAGAAATGTTCCGCAATAATGAACTGACGGCTTTCGTTTCTACGTCAGAGATAGGCGCAAAAGATTTATGCCCCACGCGCATGAAATTGTCGTGGGATGACCCGATGCCGGTAATGTTACCTGAAGACTTTTCGCCAATTTCTCAAATCGATAGTTCTCGCGATAGCAGCCTGGTACGACTGACTTCCACTGGTGGAGGAATGGTAGCTGCAAACATACAGCTCATGCATGGTAATTAGTTGAGGTCATGTTGAACATTTTTTCTCTACGAAGTTTTCATCCATTTAGTTTTGCTTTGGCCATGACCATAACTCTCTGTTGTCCGGCTCGGTGTTTAGCAGCAACTGAAGCAGGGCCTGCAAAGGTGCCTGGTGTCGAATTCACTAAAATCCAAGATCTAAATCCGGAAGCGCGTGCAACTAACCGACCAATCAAACAAAAATGGGCAGTGGTCATAGGCACTTCAAAGTTTAAAGAAGGTCGCCTCATTTCAGCCAATGAAGGAGAGATGGCGCAATCAGCCAAAGAGTTTTACCAATATTTGGTAGATCCCCATGGCGGTCGCTTTGACGCTTCGCACGTGAAACTCTTGCTTGACGCAGATACTCAGAAGCAAAGCATCATGACCGCGCTCGGTCCGAGCTTTTTAGGCAACGCCGTTGGGCCAGATGATCTGGTCGTTGTGTTTATTGCGACAAGTAGTTTTCCAACAACCGACGGCAATATTTATCTGTGCTCGTACGACTGCGCGCTCGACAATATTTATGGAACTTGTTTTTCGATGCAATCATTGATGAGCACTCTAAAAGAGCACGTACACTCCGACCGTATTCTTCTTGTCTTGCAAGCGGCATACTCTGGTGCGGCAGACCTGACGGCCGGTGCAAAATCACTGTTGCCAATAAAAAGCCAATATAATTTGGACCTCGATAAAGTTCTTCTTGGTAATGGCTTTATCATTTTGTCGTCAAGTCAATCGAATGAAATTACTCAAAACAGCGTGTTTTCTAAAAATCTCATTAGCGCTCTCCGTCAGGAAGATGGACTAATTTCTCTCAACAAAGCATTTGCAATTGCAAAGCATAATACCGAATTACAAACGACTTCTAAAGATTCCAAAAAGCGGCAAGTTCCTGGTATGAAATCAGCATGGACTGGAGCAGAACTTGTTGTTGGTGTGCCGCCTGTAGAGCATGTCTCTAACTTACCTGCTGCGGTTACTTCTTTTCTTTCGGCAGAAGGAGCTTACTTAAAAGCTAGCAAGTTTGTCGCAGAAGGAAAAATGGACGAAGCGCTCGAGCAATACAAACTAGCTATTGCCGCAGATCCTAAATACGCTGACGCGCTTGCAGATTATGGCGCCGCATTGGCGATTAAAGGCGATTGGAAAGCTGCATCAGAAATGCAGAAAAAGGCAATCGCTGCCAATCCGAATGATGCACTCTTTCACCTCAACTACGCTCGAATTTTAGACCAGCTGGGTGATGCGGAAAACAGCCTGCAAGAGCTCAATACAGCATACAGACTCAATCCAAAAGACACGTCAGTATTGATGGGGCTATCTAAGAAAATGCTCGCTGCTGGTCAGGCAAAAGAGTCGGTGCGTTATTTAGAAGAAGCTGTCGACCTGTATCCGAAACGCTCTGATTTGCGCGAGCGCCTTAGCTACGGTCTGATGAAGAGCGGAGATGTGGACCAATCGACAGCTCAAGCTAAAGAAGCTGTGCGCCTTGACCCTAAATCTGCTTCTGCGAATACAACGCTTGGCTCTGTGTTACTGGCGCAGGGCTACATTGGCCCTGCAACGAATGCGTACAAAGATGCTGCCAAACTTGCTCCTGATGATGCCACCATTCATTGGCTGTTAGCTAGTGCTATGGAAAAGAGTGGTGACAGTGAAGGAGCTATAGCGGAATTGGAGACATGCATCAAGTTGGGCGGTAGTTCTGATCAGGTTGTTGCAAAAGCAAAACAGCGTCTTGAACTACTTAAGACGCGATAAGCCTGTCGCAGTTCACTGTTAGTTCACACCGGCCGAGTAACTTTGGTAGTAGAGAAAGCCTCACTGAAGTGAGATCGGTACTCTACGATAGGAGCATTTATGCCTACTTTATCAGCTACTGAATACAGTTTAATTACAAACGTGATGTCTTTGTGCTGCGCAGCCATGCTTGCCGGAGCACTTTTCTTTTTTTACTCAAGGAGTCAGGTAGCACCAAAATATCGTCCTGCTCTTCTGGTCAGCGCCCTTGTTCCGACAATCGCGTGCTACCACTACTTCCGTATCTACGAAAGTTTTAGCCATGCCTACACACTGGTGAACGGTGCCTATCAGGCTTCGGGTTTACCCTTCAACGATGCATACCGCTATGCAGATTGGTTGCTCACAGTGCCACTGTTAGTGATTGAGCTGGTTGCTGTCCTGGCGCTGCCAGCGGCGGTGTCGAGAGGTCTGATATTGAAGCTCTCCTCTGCAGCTGCTCTGATGATTGCACTCGGATACCCAGGTGAAATTTCCCAACAAGCAAGCACTCGCTGGCTATTCTGGGCCCTCTCCATGACTCCTTTTTTGTTCATCATGTACACTCTGTTTACTGAATTTGGCCGTGCCTTCAGCCGACAGCCTGAACAAGTGAAGAGTCTGGTTTCAGCCGCTCGCGGGCTGCTTTTGATCACGTGGAGCTTCTATCCGATTGCGTATTTGTCGACAATGATTGGATTGAGTGGTGGTGCCGGCCAGTGTGGCCTCCAGGTTGGATACACAATTGCCGATATTGTCGCTAAGGTCGGACTAGGCATCTATATATACATGATTGCGATGGCTAAATCCGAAGCCGACGGGTACAACCTTGAGTCTGTACCCAACGCCTCATCCGCTGTCACTGCCTAGGGTATATTCTGCATCGAACTCTAGATCTAGTGTTGGTAAATTTCTCAGACAAAGTCTCAGTTAGTGAGCACGCGAGGCGATATGCCTAAAGTAATAGTTATCGGTGCTGGTTTTGGCGGGCTTGCAGCTGCTTTGCGCCTGAGAAAGAAAGGGTACGAGGTTCTTGTTCTCGACAAACAAGACAAATTAGGGGGCCGTGGTTACGTCTACAAAAGGGATGGCTTCACCTACGACGCCGGACCGACCGTGATCACTGCCCCCTTTTTGATCGAAGAATTATTTGCTCTGTTTGACCGAAAAATGGAAGACTATTTTAAGCTTGTACCTGTTGAGCCCTGGTACCAGATTCGATTTGATGATGGCTCAAGCTTTAAGTATGGTGGCACTTTCGAAGACACCCTGGCGGAGATAGAAAAGTTCTCGCCTTCTGATGTGGCGGGCTATAAAAAGCTATTTGCTAAATGTAAAAAGATTTTTGATGTCGGCTTCACTAAACTAGGAGACCATGCCTTTCTTTCTGCGAGTAGCATGCTTGCCGTGGCTCCAGATATGATTCAACTTGAGAGCTACCTTACAGTCTATCAATTGGTGTCACGCTACATAAAGAATGAGAAGCTCAGGCAGGTTTTTACCTTCCATCCTCTGTTAGTTGGTGGTAACCCATTCAATACAACTTCAATTTACGCTCTGATTCATTATTTGGAGCGTGAATTTGGGGTCTGGTATGCCATGGGCGGCACTGGTGCGATTGTAGATGGTCTTGCCCAACTGATGCGCGAAGTCGGCGTTGAAGTTCAATTGAATTATACTGTAGGCAAAATTATCACGGCTCAGGGACGTGCGATTGGCGTTGAAACCACTGATGGTATCGTACACAGGGCTGATTTAGTTGTATCTAACGCCGATCCGCCATTCCTTTATAAAAATCTGCTGGCTGCTCCCGACCGCATAAAATGGACGGACGAGAGAGTTGAAAAAATGCAGTATTCAATGGGGCTCTTCGTGCTCTATTTCGGTACTAGCAGGCAATATCCTGATGTTGATCATCACACCATTTTGCTGGGTAAAAGGTACCGTGAGTTATTGGATGACATATTTCAGAAAAAGATTTTGGCAGAAGATTTTAGCCTTTACCTGCATGCGCCTAGCCGAACTGACCCGTCTATGGCTCCACCCGGCCATGAGTGTTTTTATGTTCTGGCTCCTGTCCCCAACCTCCAGGGCAAAGTAAATTGGAAAGAAGAGGGCGATCGTTTTGCCGATAGAATTCTGCAGTTTTTGCAGTCTACGTTGTTGCCTGACTTAAAAGAGTATCTTGTGCACAGCTTTTACGTCACTCCTGAGCACTTCAGAGACAACTTGCTCAGCCACCATGGTACCGGATTTTCAGTGCAGCCAACATTGCTACAATCGGCCTATTTTAGATTTCAAAACAAATCGGAAGATGTCGAGAATCTCTTTTTCGTCGGTGCTGGAACCCACCCTGGTGCAGGCATGCCTGGAGTTCTCACTTCGGCCAAAGTTTTAGACCGAGTTGTCGCAGATCTCAATTGAATTTTTAAGATGCAAGATTCGTCAGTTTCGAAATCAGCAAGTGGGGGCGATCAAATTGTTAGTCGAAGCGCACTCATACCAGCCGCAACCCGATTCCACACTGATGCAGAACCGTGCCAAGACTTTTACTTGGGCGGCACAATTTTTGCCTGAACAAGTTAGAGAAAATTTTTCACTGCTCTATAGTTTTTGTCGTTATGTTGACGACGGTGTCGATAATTGTTCTGATAAAGACCTAGCGACTGAATTTCTCGACCGCATAAACCGGGATCTTGAATTAAATTTCTCAGTGGATGAACGAGTAAATGATTTTCTCAAACTTTCCAGAAGCACAGGAATGCCGCTCAGTTTTGCCTTTGATCTGTTGAGGGGAGTGCGCACTGACATCGGCATGGAGCAGATGCGCTCCACAGAAGAATTGCTTCGTTACTCTTACCAGGTAGCAGGCACTGTTGGCATTATGATTTGTTATTTGCTGGAGGTCACCAACAGCGATGCCCTGGCTGCTGCAATCGATTTGGGAATTGCCATGCAGCTGACAAACATTGCCCGTGATATCCGGGAAGATTTTGCTCAAGGCCGCATTTATCTGCCTGCAACTTTGATTGATACGATTGTTGTTTCGGACGCTCTGAGCGGAAGTTGTTCTGCTCAATCGAAAGTGATTGCTGTTACCAATCAGATTATTTCGCTTTCTCAAATTTATTATCAGAGTTCAGAAAATGGCATCTGTTTTCTGCCGGCAGAAATCAAGCTAGGCATACTTTGTGCAAGCCGGGCTTACAGTCAGATTGGAAAATTGATTCTAAAAAATCCTGAACGAGTTTTCAGCGAGCGCGTCTCTACAGGCGCTCGAGAAAAAACATTTTGTCTTCTATCTTCATTGCTTTCACTTGCATTGCCCAGGTATCACTTTATTAAGTCTAAATCTAATCATGCTAGCGAGCTTCATCACGTATTAAAGGGTCTGCATAGTTTTGACGTGGTTTATCGATGAACAGAGCATCTTTTTAAAAATATGTCAGACGCCACAGATTGCGAATACACAATTGCCGGCGCAGGATTATCTGGTTTAGCGCTGGCACTAAACTTGAGCAAAATTGCGGAAAAAAATTCAGCGATAGAACCTATTTGTTTAATCGACCCTCGTTCCGCCTACAACCGTGACCACACCTGGTGCTTCTGGAATAATGTACTGGAAGAATTAAAATTGCCTGAAACTAAAAAGTGGCACCAATGGCAAGTTAGATTTGCCTCTAGAACTAGCATTCGAGGCAGCAAGCGATATCCGTACACTTGTATTCTAGCTGACGCTTACTACAGGCACGCCTTGGGCCAGTTGCAAGATTGCGAAAATGTGCGTTTCTTCCTTGGTGAGTCGCTAGAAAATGTAGCATATGCAAGTGAACACATAGTCGCTACCACAAATCAAAGAAGTATCAATAGTCAATTTCTTTTTGATAGTCGTCCGCCGAAGCTTCTCTCTTCAGAATTTAAGCAGGATTTTTTCGGCTTGCATATTCGCGCTGATAAAGATGTCTTCGATGCTGAATGCGTCACTCTTATGGATTTCTCTGCTTTTAGCAAACTAGAAGGCTTAGCCCCATCCAGTAGAAACGGCTTCCATTTCTTTTACGTTTTGCCATTTTCAAGCAATGAAGCTCTGGTTGAGTCGGTTTGGATTGGTTTCGAGCGCATGGTAAAAGATCAGCATCAGAGGCTGCTTTTAGATTACTTGTTAAGCGAATATGGTTTGGAATCGTTCGAGAGAATACATGTCGAACATGGATGCATTCCCATGCACACGGTCAGCAGTGAGACTGGTGATAAGCGACATACGTCAATTGGATTGGGCGGTGGATTTGCTCGGTCTTCTACTGGATACGCCTTTGCTGCGATTCACCAGTCATCAAAAGCCATCACTAGCTCAATTAATCGTGGCCGATGGCCGAGCACAATTGAAACCTTATCGCCAACGGCAGCTTTGTTAGACAAGGTGCTTCTTACTCATCTTAAGCAGAATCCAGCTGACGGACCGCTTTTGCTCAGTGCACTTTTTGAGCGGGTTGATGCCGATGTATTAGTGCGTTTTCTTTGTGATCGGTCATCATTAGCAGACAATGCTGCAATTTTCGCTGTTATGCCCAAGAAGATCGAATTGGGCGCAATTATGGCGCAGATGATTTTATGAATACATTTTCCCATCTTAATCAATGGCTTTTGCTTCAAAGAAAAGTGGCTTCAATTGCCACAATTCTTGTCTTGATTCCTTTTTGTTTGTTGGCTCATAGCCTGCAAGGGCAGGTCTTAGTTTTTGTAATCAATATATTGATGTTCGGAGTTTGTCACGGCTCTCTAGATTATCTTCGTTGCCCACCAGATAGAAACGGCCATATCGGCAGATTACGCCTTTTCGTTTTCGTTATAGCCTACATCGCTCTTGCGGCGATTTTGCTCTGCGTTTGGTTCAGTGACCCGGGACCTATGTTGGTTAGCTTTCTTTCAGTCTCGTGCCTGCATTTTGCTTTAGACGAGGATGACCATTTTAGTTTAGGCAAGAAGCTCTTAAGGGGCTTTCTGCCTGTATTTGCACCCTGCTTTCTTCATGCCGCCGCTGTGAGCGAAGTGTTTTCTTTTCTTATGGGCACTCATGTTTCATTTTCAACAAGTATGACCGAGGTTTTAAAAATTCTTGGTGGCATGACTATTGGTCTGGCCTTTTCATCGCTGGTGCTTGATTTTTGCCTGGCGTGTGAAGTGCGATGTAAAACTGGTTTTGTTGAATGCACCGAAACTTTGATTTTGCTTCTGTCTTACGTACTCTTGCCGCCACTTCTCTCGTTTACGATCTATTTTTGCTGGTGGCATTCAGTGCGCCAATGTCTGAGACAAATTTCTCGGTTTGATTCACTTAATTTTGCAAATGGTCTTTCGATTTTTGTTAGAAAATCCGCAGTGTTTACTATTGGCAGCTGGTTGCTGGCACTTGTGATTTTTTTTGTTGCCACCAACACTTCGGCTTCTATCGATATTTCTATTCAAGCAGTGCGAGCAATGTTTTTCTTGCTTAGTGCCTTGACTATCCCACATATGTTTCTTGCCATGATTGGCACTTTTCGACCAGTCGCTGCTCACTAATTGCCAATAGTTACTGATTAGGTGCTAGCTGCTGACCTTGTTGCGGTGCCATTTGGTTCTGCAAGAAACTACCCAATCCGTTTTTGACCATACCACCCAAACCGCCTTGCTGCTGCCCGGACTGCTGAGGGGCCATATTTTGATTAGGCATAAAGTTCTGAGGTGCTACTTGCTGATTGCCGAGGAACATCTGGCCATTCTGCACAGTGACGTAAAAAGCTTGCCCCGTCTGGACGTTAGTCATCATGTATTGGGCTGGCGGCAAGTTCACAGTACCGACCAACGACATCTGCGGCTGATTGAAGCCAGTACCTTGCTGAGCGTTCTGGCCACCAAGCAAACTGTCCTGGAGGGTTTTGAGGAACTGGGCCTGGCACGGAGCCATCGTTACTCCAGATGCTACAACCGATAAAGCTGCGGCGAGGGACATGACTGCGTAGCGATTCATATTCAGCTCCTTCAACGAAAATCACGCGATTAAGACTAAAGCGTATCTAGCTGGCCTTAGTTTATCAAAACTGCGCCCGGGAAGTAACCTTCGGTGCTTTTCTTTATTTGGAAGTGAGGCTTTCTCACTCGAGCAGACACTTCAAGCAAGCTTGCATTTTGGATGGTCTACAATATTCGCGCTGAGGTTCTAGCCTCACTCGCGGACAATCGCAGTTTCCATCTGAAATCATTTACGAAACGAATAGGAGAATCAATTTTGACGGAAGACGACTTCTGGCGAATTATTCATGAGAGTAGAGAAGAAGCGGGAGGAACTCAGGACGGTCAAATTGAAAAGCTCATCGAGAAACTCGAACTGCTAAACGAAGAAGAGCTGACCTCCTTTTCGTGTCATGCCTATTTGAAGTCTATTTCGTTGAACACGTGGAAAATTGACGGGGCATTCCGCATAATTTACCGTGATTTTTGTTTCTCAGACGATTTATTCGAAGACTTCACCTCTGCGATAATAATGCAGGGGAAAAACGCAGTGGCTGAAGCAATCATGGATCCGGATTCGATCAAGGCGTCCGACCTTGATGCGTGCGACAAGTTTCATTCGTGCCCCAAAAAAGCCTGGGCGAGGCAAGATCCACTAAGAAAAGAGTGGTTTATGGTTGACTTGCCTGGTCTGACTGGAACAAAGTGGGAATCTGAGCCTGCCGGTACAAGATTAGATGATGAAGCAGACTTGGAAAAGTTGTATCCGCGATTATGGCGACAGTTTGGAAATGCTCCCAAGCGGCCGCCCGGAACGTAGTGAATGAATGAGCAAGTGCTATCAGCTATTTTCTTGGCACCACTATCGGATAACCGCCGTTGGATATGACGACAGGGTTTCCATTGTGCGTGAAGGTCAAACCTGTTGCTAAAACCACATCGGAATTATTTCCAGCAGCTGAGTTTTTCTGACTAACTTTCTCGCTGTCAAAAATGCTTAGATCTGGCAAGTGTGAGCTAGATGCTGGAGTTAATCTTTGAGACATATAGCTTTCTTGAGACGCATTGGCCTCTGCCAGCATTGAGTGAGCTGCGGAATCGTTTGGTTTATTAGCACTATCGATCTGTGACTCTACTAGTTCGCTCTTCATCGTTTGGCCTCGGATAGTAAGTGGGGGTTAAGGCAATGCCCAACATCGACCAATCTATTGGATTGTTGTAACGGCGTTGTGACGATGCTGGAGGTGCTCAATCGGCATAGCATTGTTGATGCCCTCAAATGACGCCAGAGCCCCCCTGGGCGCACCGGGCCGCTAATAACTGAATTCCGCGCTGTTAGGTAGGCGCTATGGTTAGACCATGATAGGATTCGGCCAAACCTTTGCATTCACAAGGACATAGCGGTTGTCATCAGCAGTTAATTTTAGCTACGCCTACAGATTCGCCTCCACGGTTGCAGAGGAAGGCAAAGGACGTGACCTTAAACTCGCAACGTTCGGCGGTCTTGATAAGAATCCATATTTTTTTGACGGTAGATTACGCAGTCCAAGAGCAATAGCTGATATTTTGCTCGCGCTATCGGCTATCAGCCGCACCAGGTTCTTTTCACCTGGTCTCATTAGAGAGCGAATGCTTGCAGCAGCCGACCCGGTTGTGACTTGTGACGGCGAGCGACTAAGATTTGAAGTTTTTTCGGTTTGCTGTGGTGTTTATGCTCGCTTTGATTTGTCGGGTCAAGCGATTGATGGCTCCTGGCTTTCCAAAGGCACCACAAATGTAGATTTCAATCCTCCTATGAGAGCAGCTATGGCTTCCCTCCGCAACTCAGACAAAGTCGGCCTTAAGGTTGGTGTGAACTCTGTGGAACTGAGCCGGGACGAAGAATCGATTATCGAACGCAAAGTAAAACTGCCGGTTCGTTGGTTAAGGAGCTTTGTTGAAGTGCAGGCTTATCAAACAATGGTCAAGCCTGCCATTGAAATGGATGTCGCGGAGCTCAGCAAGCTACTGCTTACATTACCTCAGCAGAACATTCTGCAAACAGGAGTGGTGACTTACATAACTCCTTTGGCTCGTGGTTGAAGACGGTCCCCGAAATTTAGACCACTAGCTAAGAGACATCTTTGCTTCTAAAA
>JAVHQC010000011.1:185314-219166 GCA_036170915.1 Cyanobacteria bacterium auto_48_18 | reverse complement strand
TCGCGCGATTTAAACTTGCCACTTCAAAAGACGCTGTTTTAAACGGCTGCTAACAAGCTACGCCCCAGATGACAAATTTGTACTGCATGCGTGTGTTGATATCCTTATTACGATACTAGTTCTTGCTTAAATCTTAGCTTATCCCCCCACCTGTCTACGCAATACCATTGTTAGTCATCCACTGTAAAAGACTACCTGGAGCACTCGGAAGATAGAAACCAGTGGAGGGTAGCGCAGAAGAACCTCCTGAGCCATTACTCGCTGTCGATGGAAGGGTGGGGATTTCTCGACCCCTCAGAAAATCGTAAGGGCCACAATTGCCTGCACGGCATTGACATCAGATGGCATACCATAAGGTGTCAGAAAAGCTTCAACAGCAGCAACCGATGGCCTTAAGACTGTAAATCGGCGCGCCTTTTCCACTTTCTTCTTGCACTAAAGGGCCACGTTTCATGCACCCATGGCATACGGCAAATAATCGAACACGATTTCAATAGTAGATAATGAAACCGGAAATTCAGAATTGTTCTAAAACCAAAATAGGTTATGCCATGAAGAAAATCTGCCTCCTCGCCCTGGCTATTGTTGCAACCAATACTATTCTCGCGGCTCCAGTTTGGGCCGAAAAGTCAGCCTGGGCTCCGCTAGTGTCCGGTAAAACTACCGAAGAACGTTGGGCTACCATCGGCAAAACCGCACCCAAGCTTTTAGGCATGACCAGAGCCGAAGTAGAGAAGAACCTTGGCAAAGGTTCTTACAGTGAGAGTCAGCAACAAATGACTTATCAAATTACTGATCCCGCTACATCAAAGACAAATGTCTATGACAACATCTTTGTTTCATTTGATAAAAATGGCAAGGTCAATAATTTCGGCACCATCGCTAAAATCAAAGACTAAAAAGAAGTCTAAAATCAGATGTTGGTGTTTATCGAGCAGGCTTTAATGGCGATGCTCAATGCAACCGGATCTGCATAATCACATCCTTCTAGCGCATAAAGAGCCGGTAGAAGTTCCGGCTTGCCTAGATTTGCAGCGGCTTTAATATCATCGTTCGTGACTTGATCGACCTTAAGGAAATCCATTAGCGGAACTACTGCGCGTTCATCATTTCGTTGTGCCAATCCATGAGTGGCCTCTCTTCGAGTGGTTAAATTACTGTCAGCTAATCGTTGGCATAGAGCCATTCTTAGCGGCTCAGTGTCAATATCAGTCTGGCGTCCAAGCGCAAAGGTGGCCCAATTTCTCACATCGGCCGAATCATCATTTGATAATTCGATTAATACCTCAATTGCAACCTCGCTATCGTTACCCATGAGTCCAACGGCGACGCTATGCCGCACGTTGGAATCCGAGTGATTCTTCAGTTGAGAAAGTGGAATTAAGCCTGATTCAATTTTCCGATGAAAGATGCTACAGCAAAGGGCTGCAAGGACATCAGAATCTTCCTCACCTTCGAACATTTGGACTAAGACTTTACCTGTTTCGTCTTCGAAGGCATATTCTTCCCCACCAAGTTGACTTAGAACAAGCACGCCCAATAGTCGACTACTTGGGATTCGGCTTAAACATAGAGCATGCGCCTTATCAAATACTTCTCTGGTGGGACGTCGAAGGAGTCTGCTGAGCGCGCTGTTTGAAGACTGGTCTGACTCGAAAAGAGCAATCTCAAACAGCTGGTCGGTTGATAATTCGTTGGGTGTAGAGTCCATTTCGAATAAGGCTTCTTGCGAGGAATGTCAGGCCAAATCAAAAAGTTCGATTCAGCTAAATAGATCATACATGCATCGGCGTAAACCCAAATTTTTCTGTGCATTTACACAGTGCCTAGAATCCACAGCTCTCGTAATATCGACCCATCACCGTGAGGGCGTTATTATGAGAGCAATACCGACAGTTTATGATGGCGAACAATATCGCAGCAGACTCGAAGTGCGCTGGAAGATTTTCTTCGATGCGCTCAATATACAAACAGTCTACGAACCAAGAACGTTCGCACTTATTTCGGGCAACTACATTCCTGATCTATGGCTGCCGCGTCAGCAAGTATACGTAGAAATCAAAGGCTTCGAAGACCATCAAAGCAAATCCTTTGATGATTCCATTCGCTATCAAGAACTGGTAAACCAGACAAAGACACCGCTTCTACGCATCAAAGGTTGGCCAGATCCAACAAGGTATAAATGTCGTTTATATGTGCCCAACCAACATAGACATATTTATCCAGGTTTGCACTGGGCGTCATTTGCCGAAGGTTATAACCAACAATTATGCCTGGCGGAAGGTGATAAGTTCATTCAGCTAAAGAGGCTAGAGTGGCCTTCACAGCCCATTGTGCAAGCGCCGGTAATTCATTCGCCCATGATTCTTGCAGCTCTCGAAAAAGGGCGCAATTTCAAAGTGCTGTGATTTAGTGCATCAATGCGATTCTGAAAAAACTACCGAATCCCAGTCAATTTATGTGTCTGCAAAGTCAGTCGATAGCCGTGAGTTAATGCAGAAGATACTGTGGCTTGCAAATTCGCCTCGTTCGCCTCGGGGTCGCGGGCATCGATGGGCATAACGAAGACTTCTGCACGCGAGCCTGCTGGGGGCCTGGCAAGACGCGCGACCTCGCCAGCTTTCTGCGTGCTCGCTAAAGGCAAACCATCTTCAGCATCAAGACTACCGGCCGACACCAGATATTTATATGAATGGATATTGCTCACCAATTTTTGATTGAGCATACTGGTTTTTGGACTGCATACAATATGCAGACGTTCGTTCTCTGGCAAATCAACCCAGAGCGTACCGTTAGTTTCTATTTGCACGCGCATTGAGTCAGAAAGAGCCAGCAGTGTGTCAAGTAAAGGTCTGATGTTTTGCCTGAAAGGCTCTCCGCCAGTTAAAACAATCAAATTACAGAAGGGAGTTTTTACGTCGACAATTGCCTGCATCAACTCTTCTAACGTCGGCCGCCATGTAGACGATTCAAAATCGGTGTCGCACCAGTAGCAGCTGAGATTGCATCCGGCCAATCGCACAAATACTGCAGGCTGTCCAGAATATGGCCCTTCACCTTGCAGTGTATAAAAAACTTCCTGCACCCAGAGGCTCTGCCCGTCACCCTTTTCTTGTGGCCGCAGCGGATTGCTACCCAGCATCTGCCACCACCTCAACAAAACAGTTTTCTGTTTCCCAGAGCACCACTTTGCTTACTCTGACGTCACTATCCACAAGTAAAAGCGGAGCAACTTCAGTGAGCAAATACAGTGCCATATTTTCAGCAGTCGGGTTATTGCCCAGCAAAAACAGTTTTTGCTCTGGTACCGCTCGTAGTGCGGCAATCCCTTCCTTGTCTTTGTCCCACAAAATGAAACCGTGATCCCAATTTGCCTCTAGCCATGGCAAGAACCGCTCTTTGAGCACACCGAAGTCAATCACACGGCCGAGATGATCTAACTCTTTTGCTTCTGCGTGAAAAAATACTTGATAGTTGTGTCCGTGAAGATGTCGGCACTTTGACTCATGCTTATAAATTCTATGGCCGGCGCAAAACTGCAATTTGCGCACGGCAGATACTTTTACAGCGGCAAAAACAGTTGCACTTTTTTTTGCCTCACTAGCAACTTTTGCTATTGATTTCATGAGACAACTCCGGCGGCGCCCTGGCGAAGGCGTTCAAGTAGCGGATCAGCCACACCTGCTTGAGCGAAACCTTTAGCGCGCAATAGACACGAATTGCAGCTGCCGCACGGTGGTGCACCGTTATAACAAGTGGTGGTGAAAGCCAGAGCTTCCATGCATCCGGGCAGAGACTGAGCGAGCGTCACTGTATTTTCTTTGGTCAGATGCATTAGTGGTGCCAGAATTTTCAAATCACTATCAAGGCCGCTGGCCATAGCGCTTTCCATTTTAGTGATGAAATCTTCTCGGCAGTCAGGATAACCACCATAATCTTGTTGGGCCACACCAATTACTAAACTATCGCATCCCAGTACATAGGCACGATTGGCGGCTACAGTAAGAAAGAGAATATTGCGCCCAGGTACAAAAGTATCGGCTAGCCCAGAAGGCAAAGCGCTGACATCATCGTACTTTTCAACTTCGCGCGACAAATCGGTGAGCGGGCTCAACCCTTTAAAGATGTGTCCGAGATTGAGCACTTCTTGCTTAACGCCGGCTAGCTGAGCAATTTTCTCGGCACTCTCAAGCTCGACGCAATGCCTTTGACCATAATCAAAAGTAAGGGCAAACACGTCATCAAAACGTTGCTTGGCCCAAAATAGACAGGTTGTACTATCCTGCCCGCCAGAAAAGATCACGAGAGCTTTAGACATAAGAGCTGATTGTATCAAATCGCCAGCCAGCTTGGCTGTTGAGATTCTGACAACCGCCTAAGCTGTTACAAAAACCATTACCTGGTTCTTATTTAGACTTCTTCTTCGCCCGGGAGTATTCCGCCTGAGGCCAGAAAGGAATGCCGCCGCGAGGGGTGAAACGCCCTTCCACCTTAAGATAATGAGGATCTAACAAACTGATCAAATCATTGGCAATGCGATTGACACTTGCTTCATGAAACTCAGGAAACTGCCTGAAAGCCCCCAGATAGACCTTAAGTGATTTGCTTTCCACACAGAGCTGCCGCGGCTGATAGTCAATGACAATGGTGGCAAAGTCTGGTTGACCAGTAATGGGGCAAAGTGTGGTGAACTCCGGTGCCTCAATATGAATCGTACCGACAACCGCATTAGGGTTGAGTTTAGAGTCATCAAAAGGATTTGGGAAACATTCGAGAATGCTGGGTTTTGGGTTGTCGTAAATTTGCTTTGTTGATTTGCCTAATTGGGCAAATTTTTGTTTTGGATTGGAGCTGCTCATGGCTTTTCTCTGCTGTGTGGAAAACACTATTGTTGGAGAACACTATTTTAGCGGCATATCACAGTTATATTGCCTAATCACTAATTTTTTCTGCCTTCTTTGACCTGAGCAAAAATTGGCTTTCCGCTGTCACTACGTCGGCTTTGGTGATAATTCCCACCAGCTTGCCTTTCTCTACGATAGGCAGGCGGCTAATTTTGTATTTATCCAGAGCCAATACAACTTCAGCCAGTGATTCGTCTGAATTAATGGTCACCGGTTTAACCGTCATCACTTGGGTGATTAATGTTTCACCGCTATGTTCAAGCCGATCAAATTCGAGCACATCGTGATGTGTGACCATACCAACCGGTCGATAGTCTTTATCAACAACAGGAAAACCGTGGTGTTTGGAATTAGCAAAAATGGCTCGCACAGCAGAAAGTGTACAGTCATCAGAAATGGTCTCAACCGAGCGGTGCATAATATCTGCGGCGCTTTTTGTTTTCATGATGCCGGCATCACCTTCAACAACATGTGTATCGATGCCCACCCATTCCAAAAGCTGGTCATAAATAGATCCGGGGTCGAGTTTTTCTGCCACTAGATAACTGACAACGCAGCTAATCATCAGTGGTAGTACCACATTAAAGTCAGTGGTCATTTCAAAAATAATCACCACCGCGGTCATAGGTACGCGAGCCACCGCGCAAAACACTGCACCCATGCCGACAATGGCAAATGTTATGGCGTTTGCTGTACCGCAAAAATGCTGTTCTACCATTGCCGCTAAAAGTCCAAGGCAGGCTCCCATAGTTAAACTTGGTGCAAACAATCCGCCTGGAGCACCCGAGCTGTATGCCACTACAGTTAAAACAAATTGCAGAGCAAGGGCGATGAGAATTGTGTTGAGCCCCAGATTTCCAGACAGCAGGGCTTCACGCAGTCCACTATAGTCATGAAAGAGTGGTGGCAGACTTGCCACCAGCAAACCCGAAATTAAACCTGCCAACCCACACGTGACGGTGACTGGCCATTTAAGCAGATCACGATTGAGAGTGAGACCAGCAATGATGCCCTTGTTAAAAAGCGCACCAAGTAATCCGGCAGCAGCACCTAACAGTAAGTAAAACGGAATATCCATGGCGGCAAAAGTCGATACTGAATTGTATTTACTTAGTTGAATATCAAGGCTATGCACACCAACCAAACGAGAAAGCACCGCAGCGACAAAACATGCCACCACTGCGGTGCCGACAGTAAATCCAGACATGCGACCAATTAACTCTTCAAGCACAAAGAGCACACCCGCCAGTGGTGCATTAAACGCGGCGGCCAGACCAGCACCAGCACCCGCGGCAATCAACTGAGCGCGATGTTTGGGCGAAGAGCGAATCAATTTGCTGGCGTTAGCCGAAAGTGCTGCCGAGAGCTGCACTGTGGGCCCTTCTCTGCCCATTGAGAGCCCTGTTCCCAGTGCCACCACACAACTAACCAATTTGACGGCAGCAGTGCGCAAACTTAGATCTTGCGGTATGCCTAAAATGGCCGCTTTGACTTGAGGAATGCCGCTACCATTTGCCTCTGGTGCTACAAACTGAATCAGGGCACCAGATATGAGACCACCAATTAGCCCGATTAAAGCAAACATTGTCATCTCGGGCGCGGCCAACGACAAGTAGTTGTGACTCTCTGTGGCCATAGCAATGCGCCAGGCACCAAGCCTGCCCACACCTTCTTTTAAAAGTACAGCACCCACAGCTGCCACAATGCCAATAACACAGGCTTCGAGCAAATTGATATTAGTGGGGCCGGCTAGATCTTTTGCGTCTTCGGTCATGCGTCTCCAAAGTCAAAGGCGCGAGTTACCCCGCGCCTCAGATATTTAGCTAGCCTCTAACTTAGTATTTAATTGAGTTAGCACGCTTGTAGTGGTTGAAGGCAGAAAGAGAATTATCAGTTGTGCACTGTTTGCAGTTCACTCCCAATTTGACTCTGTCTTCGTAATTGAGCGACAACTCAGCATACTGAGGCTCATCGCCGAAGTTTACGCCTTGAGTTGCAGCATCATTGACGGTGGCAGCAAAGAAAATATTGCTGATGTTTGCCCAGCGGGTAGCTGAGTAACACATTGGGCATGGCTCACCGTTGGTGTAGAGATCACAGTGAGAAGTCTTGCAAGTCTGTGGCAGTTTGAGGTTTGGATTATCTTTGTCGATATGACCAAGATTGAAAACATTCAATTCTTTGCAAGCCTGTTTAATGCAAGTCGTTTCGCCATGTGCTGTTGGATCAACCCACTGAGTTACGTGGTTATGTGAAATCCAGTAGCGAATCACTTTGTTTGTATCGTCATCAATTTGCACGATTACTGTGCTGAAAGGTCCGCCGCCGTGTTGCACTGATTTAAGAGCTTCGGCGCAAGCGAGATGCATCCACTTGTTGCCAACGTATTGCACGCCGTGATATTTCAAGGTTGGTTTGATGTTTGAAGTTTGGCAAGGCAGACGCTTGGCATCAGCTTCAGACAAATTTGAAGGTGGGCAATAGCCATCCCATGGCTGAAGATAAGCAAACTGATCTTTAACATTCAGCTTCTCGAGGTTTGCCGTGTAAGGTTCATCAGCGTCATAGTGAGTCATTTGTTCAAATGACGGATCATATTCGACGCCGAAAAATTTGGTATCAGCTGCAAAAGCACTGGTTGAGGATAGGCCTAGAAGGCAGCCGATTAAGGCAACCAGGATAGACTTGTAGGTTTTTGACATAGATTCTCCAAAACGATTTTCGTTAGTGAGAATGATACTTTACGGCAAGCGCTTATCGCAGCTTGATTACTGATATTCGGCCGGTTAATAATAAAGGCCCGAATCGCTTCGGGCCTCCATTTATCAACTGTTGAGCTTCAATCTAACGCCAGCCGCCGTTACGACGTCCACCCCGGTCTCTATTGGCCATTGCACTGTCACTGATGCATTCAAATCATCAAGGCTTCTCTCGAGATTATTGCGTGTGATGCCGCTGAAATTATTGCGGCCATTAGCTTTGAGATGTTGACCCTGATTAGCTATGTGATCATATTGAGCTTTTAACTGACGATATTCGTGTGATGTGAGTTGCCCTGTATTTAAGCCAGTTTGCAAACGTACCTGCACTGCATTCAAAGCGCTTTCGAATGATGTCCAATAATTATTTGCATATCCGTCGTTCCAGCGACCACGATTCCATCTAGGAGAGTTAGAGCCACGTTGGAACCATGTGCCACCATTTCCGATCACGCCACTATTGAGAGTAGGATTAGCTACACCAGCTGCGATGGCTGCATTGATGCTGGTGTTTACCGAATTGAAATTATTCAAAATGGTTTGTACTTGCGTAAAACCAAAATTGTTGGCGGCAATGTAAGCTGCTTGATCGTTAGCATTTTGAGCAAGCTGATTTTGGAACATCTGCGCCTGGGCTGACGTGAGAGTGCCATTGCTAACAGCCGTTGTGATATTAGCGTTAGCTTGAGCGCGGCTATTATCTAAATTTTGCATGGAGGTCATTTGATTGGCGCTCAAATTTCCATAGTTATTATTATTGTTGCCGTTGTAGAAGCCGTTGTTGTTGGTATTAAAACCGTTATTGTTGAAACCATTATTATTGTTATTCTGGGTGCCAAGAACATTTCTCAACACATCTTGAAAACCCTGTGCGTTTGCCGGGGTAATGGCGATACCGCTGACGGCCGTTGCCAAGGCTGGTGCGACAACAAAGGCCAGCATCAATGTCTTGGCTGTAATCACTCTTTTCATTTACTATTTCCTATCCTATATATAACTTGAATTACTGGGGCTCGTGGGCAGATGCCATAAATGATACCGCCGGCATTCCGTTTCAATGCCATGAGTTAGTAGACGGCAAGTAAAACATTTGGTTCCAGAATCGTAGCTGTTTAAATATTCATTTGTTGGTTAGTTACTTGGTATTATGCAAAGGCAATCGGGAGTTTAGCATGAGCAAAGTTATCAGCAAATTAGTGCTTATCACACTTCTACTAGTCACGGCTCTACCCGTGCAGGCACTACCATTTCAATCCAAGACCAAATTTATTGGCATGACTAAGACTGTGCACAGAGGCGAGCCTTGCAGCGTCACGGTGCAAACCATGCCAAACTCACTTTGCCAGATCACAGTAGAGAAGCCGAACGGCAGTGCCAGTCGCCATCCGAATTTAGCCGAGAAAAGAGCCGATGCCGCAGGCACGGTTAACTGGCAATGGCAGATGGTAGAAGACGCACAACCGGGTGATCGTTTAATTACAGTGCAGTGCATTGATAGTAACAATCGTGAAACCATAATTACAAAAAAAATGCGCGTCTTAAAATAGACGCACACCTAAAATTACTTGCGCGCACCGTATTTAGTGCTTAGACACCAGTGGGCTTAGATACCAGTGGGCTTAGCGATACCCAGTTCTTCCATGGCGTCATCAAAACTGACTTTGTTCTTCCGTGTGTACTGCAAAGCTTTAACAGCCTGGTCTACAGCAAGAAAACCGTGCTTTAATAAATACTGACAACGAAGCGAGGCGATCAGGGTGGCTTCATCTATGGCCCCGGACACTACCAACATTTTTCCGATCAAGGCGGGGTAGCGACTACTGAGCTCAATAGCTTCAACAATGTCTGAATCGTTTACGAAACCTGTCATTTTAAGCAATTCTCCCAGCACAGGAGAGGGCACGTCACTACTTTCACTAAGGGCGTCTTTCGATTGTGTGCGATCACCATGAATCAAGCGATAAATTTCTTCAGTAGCCTGGTTTAAGGCAATATCACCAGTGCTGACCTGCTCGTGTAGACGTTCGGCTTTCTTAAATACAGACTCAGAAATCAGTCCTAGTGCCACAATCGCCTCTCCCAGACTAAGCTGTTTGCTTAAGCTGGTCTCCATGGCATTAAGTATCTCGTTTTCGCTGGCCAGACCTGACATCACTAAAAACTCGCCGAAACGCACCTGCTTTCTAGCCGGCGCCGGCCTTAAGCCATGAGACTCGAGCTTGAGCGGCAGAGCGTGTTTCGGCGCTGTGACCACCAGCATCTCTACCGCCTGTGGCAACGACATGCGACCCTGGCGCACCATTGCCTGCAAGTCTAAGGCCTGGGTTAAAAGCGGGTGGGAAATGACGTTGTTCAAAGTCAACACACGACCCAAGCGCATTCCGGTTTCATAGCTGATTTTTTGTGCGTTCTCTAACTGCGCTGCTGTCAATAGACCTGCATCAGTAAGAATGCAGCCTAGCGTGGCTTTGTCTGTGGCGGCTTGAACGCCTATTTTCTTCAGCGCATCTGCCGGGCTTACACCACTCGCTCGCACCATTTGTGCGGCCTTGCGAGCATCATCGATAGTGCAAATGTTTTGACCAATTAACGGTTGCAACTCCACTGCCAGCTGCAATTCTGACTCACTGATGCGCCCTGATAAAACCAGAGTGCGACCAAGCGGCAATCCAAATTGAGGCGCCACCACCAGCGCGTCATTAAGATCAACCTCGCTGACAAGCTTTAATCTCACCAGTAGCTCACCAAAGCGAATCATAAAACATTTACCGCCCGAGCAGCAAGAAGCGCCACCACAGCCAGTGAAATGGCAGACTGAATCATCATCAAAACTTTGGCCCAGCGAGATAAAATTGGTACATCGGTGGGTGATAAGGCAGTACTGGTATTAAAGGCGAGAAAAAGATAGTCAACAAAAAGTGGTGCCCAATTTTCCTGATCGTTTTTTGAATCGCATGGGCCTTCCACTGTCATTTGTGGAAAAAGAAAAGCCCCGTCAGTATGCGCGTCGCGCATATTTCTTTTGTGTGGGCCACCAGCATCAAGGCGCCAGTACCAAACAGCAAAAGTAAGAATATTTGTCACCCACAGTGCTGCAGCTGATCGCAATAGCTGCTCAGGTGTTTCCACGTGGCGCGGTATGGCCAGCACAAGGAGTACCACAGAAATAATCAATTCTATGGTGACTGCACTAATGATAAAAAACCCAATTGGTTTACAAAATTGATGATGCCCTTTGCTGTGAAAGATGTGCGCCGGCACCATCGTAATCATCACCACGGCCAGCAGCGACCAGCGGGGTCCAAACGCCAATTCATCAGGCAGGGCCATATGAAGTCCGCCGGCGGCAAGTAAAGCTAGCAATGAGGGCCAGACCGGCTCCATTTCTCTGCCCTTTGTGATCTCAGCGATCATTTTAAGAGCCGCTCTCCGGTGGCTTGTTTTTAGCCTGTTTAGACAACTCTTTGACGCGGTTAAACAAAGCGTTGGCAATTTTTTCAGCGTTATCTTTACCTGTTCCCTCAGCTGCCAGTTCAGGGCCGGTGACGGGTTTGCCAAAGATTACGCGAACTTGAACAAAGCTTGGGAAATACTTGCCGGGCTCCAGTGCTTGTCTTGTGCCGTCTAAATAAACGGGCACTGCAGGCACTTCATTTTTTTCGAGCAATAGGCCAATACCCTGTTTAAATGGCAACATTTTACCGGTCAAAGTGCGTTCAGCTTCTGGGAACCAAACCAGGTTATTGCCATGCTTTAGGACCGAAACAGAAAGGGCAAGACTGGCGAAAATTGACTGTTTTGCTTCAATGGGAATAACGCGCGATAAGCGACTTAAGAATGAAAAGACCGGATTGGCAAACATAATGCCGGTCCAACCTGCCCACTGAGTTTTTTTAGTGACTGTTTCGGGCAAGGCCGCACAAATAGCAAAAGCATCAAGATAGCTGGCATGATTGGGGGTAAAGACACAGTTTTTTAAATTGGCAATATTCTCTAAACCAACTGCCTCTACTCTAAATGGCATCATAGCTGTCATTACGATGTGGTAAACCACCTTCGCTGCCGGCACTTTCCAGCCTGTGAGAGGCATGAGAAATTCTCGCTGTTCGTCAGTTATATAGTGATCAGGGTCTTCAATGGGCGAAACAGCACCTTCGCCGCCCTCAGCTGATGCCACCACTTCAGTCAGCAATTCACGCACAGTTGTTACTCGCGCAATGGCATCGCCAGTTAACTCAACTCCAGTGTGTTCCACAAGTTCAAGAGTCAAGTGCATCCATTCAAGCGAGTCGATGTTCAAATCTAATTGTGGGCTGGTATCAAGAGTAATATCTTGATCAGGAAAACGTTTCTTCAACCATTCAAGAGTGGCTACCGCAGCGGGCTCTTCCACTAAGATCTGATCGTTTGAATCTAAAACTTGCGCATCTTGCCCCTGCGCGCCTTTACCCTTTTTCTTCTTATTTGAGCCATCTTCAGACAGAGCCTGTTCGTAGCGTTGTTTTAATTCGTGCCTTTTGATTTTGCCCAAGTTAGTGCGCGGCAAAGTTTCATTTGTCAGGGCAAAATTAGTGACCTGCAAGTAAGAAGCTAGGCTACCTGAGGCAACTTTGAGCGCACTTGCAACTGCTGCTTTTGCGTCTTTGTCACCAATTTCTTTTTTATCAGGCATCACCAGTGCCACCAACTTATGGTCTACTTGCAATAAACCAATTTCAGCTATGGCAGGTTGTTTGGCGATGCGATCTTCGACATCTTCAGGTTGAATTTTCTCTCCGCCTTCCATAACGATGGTAGACGAAGCGCGCCCAATCACATGCAGGCTGCCATTTTTGATGATGCCAAGATCGCCTGTTTTGAACCAGCCATCTTCAGTGAATACTTCTTTATTCAGTTCAGGCAGATTACGATAGCCCGAAAAAACATTGGGGCCGCTGACGGCAATTTCGCCTGAACCTTTTTCAAGCCTTTCGTCTGGCTCTTTGAGAGGTTCAATGCGTACTTTCACTTTTGTGATAGCTTGACCAACGCCATCAAGATCACGATCTGTGGGCATGCGGAAAGTAATCAATGGTGCGGTTTCGGTTAGCCCGTAGCCTACGCCAATTTCCCAACCGAGGGCCCGCAGTTTGTAAGCTAGTTCACTGGGTAAAGGCGCACCACCACAGGTGAATAAACGTAGAGTCGGACTAAACTTTTTGCGTATAGGTGCGAGTAGCACTTTGCCCGGACGCACATTGAACATTTGATCCATGACGATGCAGTATTCGAGCATGGCATTAAAACTAGCGCCAACGATGGGATTTTTCTTGAGCTTGGTTTCGATGGCTTGATAAAGTGAACGCAGCAAGCGTGGCACACCAACTATCACGGTGGCTTTGCCATCATTGATGGCTCGCATGATTTCAGGGCCGGTTAAAGATCTCGGCAAAATAATGGTTAGGCCCATGAGCAGCGGAGCCATGAGACCTGTATTGAGCGGATAAACGTGGAACAAAGGCAAAGGTAAGAGCACCCGATCACCTTGTTTGAGCAAATCAATTTGAGAAATTACTTCGTCTAATTGAAGCAACATATTTGTGTGATTGAGCGGTACGCCTTTAGGAGTGCCTGTGGTGCCTGATGTGTAAAACAATACGGCAAAATCTTTAGGATCCATGGGCGGAAATTTAGTTGAAGCAACGTCAGCTTGAGCAGAAATTTTATTCCAGCTCTCTTCTGTGTCCACAACATCAAGACGGACAATGCGGTGAGTATTCTTGGCTTTGGCACCGGTTTTAGGCAAGACTTTATCGAGACGCTTGGAGCCCTTTTCGTCAGTAAAAATCCATCCTGCTGCACTGTCGTCAACAATGTGCCTGAGCACATCGTCATTTTGTTGCGAGTCTACAGGCACCACTGTAGCCCCTGTATAGATTGTGGCTAGAGCGCTGATAATCCATGCAGACGAGTTAGGGGCAAAGAAAATAATATTGTCGCCCTTGTTAATACCCTTGCTCAAAAGTGCAGCAGCAACTTCTCGAATTTGCGTCAGCAGAGCATTGTAAGTAATGCTGGTGGAATTATCTTTGCCGTAGCTGACGATGGCAGTCTTAGCAACATGAGCATCAAAGCCATCGATTAAGTCACGTAGGGTGCGAGTTGACGTGCTGTCTGACGTGACCTTGCTGCCATTAGCACTACCGGTGGTATCAGCTAAAACATTCGAGTCCAAAACTGGTTTACTACCATCCATGTGATTCGACTTCACCACCATACTTACATTCACACCCACATTTCAGTTTTTGTTTAACCCAGGGTTTCCTGACCCATTATATTATTCCAGCACCCAATTAATCAGCTTTTACTTCTACTGCTGCAGCATCATCGATTTTGCTGGGTATTTCTACAACCGCACGACGCCCGTGTGATTTATCAAGAGCCAGAAGTTGAGCACGAACCTTAGGGGCAACAGAATCTGCCGCTTTCTGCCCCACGTCGATTGCGCGTCTCAATATGGCTTTGTCTTTGGTCAGGCCCGGCACAAAATCTACGTCAGGATAAATGAGAATATCTGAGGCATGGGCCTGTTGCTTGTCGGCATTGGCTAACATAATGTCCATCACGCGCATGATCAATTGTTTTTTCGATTTAAATTGTTTGTTGTCCACAGGTTTAACAGCAGTGTCGCAGAGAGCAGCGACAACGATATCGGCTCCCATGCTTTGAGCGATATTCGAAGGGAGATTGGCTTTCAGACCGCCGTCTACATAGAGTTTTCCATCAATCATCATTGGGCGGTAGAGGGTGGGCACGCAATTACTGGCCAGAACCGATCGCGGCAAATCACCTTTGGTCAACACTGTAGTTTCACCATCGGTCAAATTGGTTACCACTGCGGCAAATGGAATCTTCAGCTCAGAAAATGTAGCCGGAAGCTTTTGCTGCAATAGTTTTAAATAACCGTCTCCGCTGGTAATTCCAGCATAGGGCCTGCCTTTGAACAAGTACAAAATCGGTTTAATGGGCCGAGTTACGACGCTCAGAATTGCCCCTTTGAGCATGGCATTTTGCGCCGTGTCATCAAGGTAAAGCTTCTCAATATCGTCTACAGACACGCCAGCGCAATAAAGGGCACCAACAGTGGAGCCCATACTTGTACCGACTATGCCATCAATCTTGATACCGTGCTTTTCAAAGCTGCGTAGCACGCCAATTTCAGCTACAGCTTTGCAGCCACCCCCTGATAAAGCGAGAATTAAACGGGGAAGTTTTTCAACGAAAGGTTCTTTGATTTCAGGGGCGACCACTGCTGTGGGCGACAGTGCTTCAGCGTCGCGATTAACAACCCCGTGCTGAACCGGATCGGCAATTGTGGCCGTGTCTTTGGGTTTAGAGACATCTGCGGCGAACGTCGGCAATGTGCTCATGTTGAGCGTGGCTAAAGCCAAGAGAGCCACTAAAACTTTGCCCGAATACATTTTGTCCAACCTCTGAGTTATTGCAGGATACCAGGCAAAATGCCGCTTGTTTACTTTGACGTAAAGACTGGCCGTGCGGCAGATTGGTTCCTCTGATAGCAAATAAAGTTAACGTCGGCCAAAGGAAAAGACTCTGGAATGTTACGGCGCCATTGCTCATAATGCTTACATTCAAATAATAGGTTGCATTATGAGCGTTAAAAGTCTTGGTATCTTTCTCTTGTCCGCTGCGGCAGCAATCAGCTTATCAGCCTGCAATCAGGCCTCCAGCGAATTGTCAACTACTTCTACGCCTGTTGCAGCAGATCAAGCAGCCTGGAAGAAACTGACCACTGAAGCTGATGCCGCACTCAAAGGCGGTGACAAAGCCGCCGCTGAAGCGAAGTATAAAGAAGCAATAGAAGCCGCCAAGATTATGGCCGCTGATTCTCCCGAACACGCCGCTGCGGTAGCCAATCTGGCTAATTTCTATTACGCCCAAGGTGATGGTGCTCAAGCTAATCAGCTATACAGTCAGAGCCTGGCAATGCATGAAAAAGCCTTAGGCCTGATGCACATAGATCTGGTCACCGACCTCGTCGGCCTGGCCAAGGTTTACGTTTTAGAAAAAAAATACGCCGAAGCACAAGCGAGCTATCAGCGCGCCATCGACATTTCTAAAAAGGCCGACAAATCTACGGCCGACCTGGAGAATGAATTGGCAAAAGTAAAAGAGCTTTCCGGCAAAGCCAAATAGAGCAAGCACAAGTCTGAAGAGGCTAGTCCAAATTGGCCATGGGGTCGATTTCAAAATTGCTGCTATTGCCTAGCATTTGATGCGGCTTAAGAATCTGCTGACGAACATAACTGTCAGGATTACTGGACCAGCGCACAGCAGCTTCACGCACTGTGGTTTTCTGGCGGCTGACACTGTCTATCAGATTAGCCTCACTTTCCTTTATGCGTGATTCCATTTGCTTAAGGCGCGCAAGCGGGCACGGTTCTTGATCTTCTTGAGCTGGCGTGACCAACTTAGACTTAAGTTTGCCGAGAAAATCTGCCACAAAGTTAGTTTTGTTCATTAATCTACCGCATTGCTTCTTTGCCTAGGCTAGCTTATGGGAGCAGCGGCAAATTATAGGGTAGGGCATAATCTTGTATAGGGATAGCTATAACCGGCTGAGAAAACAGACAGAGCAAGGGTTCCGGGTGTTGCAGCAATGCACCTGGTTGTTATTTCCAAGAATATTCCGTAATCATGCCGTCACGGTATGTGACCCTGCCGCCGGTAGGGTCGTCACCGGCCTGTACTGGACGCACATGACCGTGACCGCCTTTAGACGCTATGCGCCGGTTGCGCTTTCTGCCTTGTCTAGTTGACTTAGCTTTACTGGCCGAAGCTGAAGTAACATTTTTGGGGGTGGGCGTCGGCGAAGGCGACTTTACTTCAGCCCCAGACGGTTTATCAGTAACTACTTTGGCACCACCAGTAGTGCCGCCAAAGGGCAAATATTTTTGCACTGGGGAAAGAATTTTTTGCACGCCGCTCATGGCTTCAGGAGGCATTTTCACTATCTGATCAAAGGCCCAGAAAGCAGCATAGGCAAGAGTGCCAAGAATGGCCAAAGCGATGCCACCACGCAAACTATAGTGCGCCAGTTCTCTGGTGAACGATGCGCGGGCTATCTGCCACCCGTCCTCTTCGGCCAGGGGCTTTACCATTTCTTCTTCAGTAATTTCAGTCACTTCAGTAGCTTGAGGCACGATTTCGATTTATTCCTGTGTGGTTTAGCAAAATGCGATTTGATGTCAGTATGACTGAGGGGCCTCAAGGTTCCATTAGAGGCAGCTCACCTGGCTTTGCGCAACTAAAAGACCTCAAGGTCAGAAATAGGATCTGCCAACACTGCTGATAATAAACCCGACAGATGAGTTTTTGTTTAGCAAAGCCAGAACGGCGTTTTGCCACGCTATTGGGGCATCTTTGCTAAGATGAAATTAGCACTTGGCATCCCGCACTTAGTACGACAATCAAAAATTTTCCTCGAACTTGCCTGGGTGATCGCTGACTATGGGGCAGTTTACAGATTCTACAGAAGCTTTTGGCTTTGACCATACCGACTCACTGGCCTTTATCAATGGTCGAGAGGCGCTTGAACAGGCGAATTACGTTACAGCGGCACACAATTTTACTTTGCTCATTGAGCGCCATCCGCAACAAGCACAATATCGATTTATGCGTGCCAAAGCCTATCTCGGGCTCTGCGCATTCGCTCTCTGCGTGCAAGATTTGAATCGAGCGATAGAGCTTGGCATGGCCCATCCTGAAGTAAAAGACCTGCTTGCCTGCGCCATAGGCGAGCAAGAAAAACGTGGTATCACTCAAGAATTTAAAACCGATTTTTTAGCTCTCGTGGCACTTAGACGCGATTATCGCTTGCGTTCTTTAGTATTGAGCGTAGATGAATATCTGGCTGAAGGTAAATTTGATCTGGCAATTAAATCACTGGATCTGGCTGAGAGACTGGTAGATCATACCGACCCATCTTCTGAACTAAGTTTCAAATTAGGAAAGATGCGCGTGCGAGCTTGCTTCGGCAGCAACCAGAAACTAGACGCACTCAAAGTTATCGACTTCCATCTCAATCATGCCTATGCCACCGGCCGCGACGATCAGGTACGGCAATTCAAACTGCTGCGCTCTCAGGCATATAGCTGATACTTAAAACTATTATTTTTTTTCGTTTCGCACCGCCAGGCTCAAGTAATATTTCTTGTGATCTGTAATCTGTGATTTGTTTTCTAGTTTTCGCTGGAGTAGCTTGATGCACGTCCCTTTGGTTCTGCTTGTCCTGACCGCGTCCATATTGAACGGCAATTTTGCCCACGCGCAATCTCCTGCGGCAAAAGCGGCTGCCCAGCAAAAGGGCAGTGATACCGTCGCGGTGACAGCCGAAATTAGAGCCTACGAAAGCAAATATTTTGAACGTCATTTTGAAGGTGAAACCATCGACAAGCGGCTCGACAGGCTGGAGAATTTCATTTTTGGTGCCACAAATTCGGGTAGCGCAGATACTCGCACAGCCCAAATTGTGGCTGCTGTGGGCGTGCCTACAGTAACAGCGGCGGCTCCGAAGACCAAAAGCTCATATAATGAAGCGCCTCCAACAGCATCTAGTACTAATAGTACTAATGGTACTGATGTGTCCTTGCAATCGCCGGGTAACTATCCTCGGGTGACGGCATTGGAAAGTGAGATTCTGGGACAGAGCTATCCGACTCAGCCTCTGGTAACGAGGCTTAATCGCATGGAGCTGAAAGTTTTTGGCAATCAGTCGCACAGTGATGACCTGTCGGCCCGCACCGACGCACTTGACCAGTATGCTCAGGTGAAATTGCATATTAAACCCCAGGCTGCTCTGGCAGTAAATCCTCAAATGGAAGGCAAGGGTGGATCCATGGGGAGCCCGGCCATTAACGACGCCAATCCTTTTGTGCGCGGTTTGCGCAACATGGCCAGCGGGCCATTGCCCCTCAACCCCATGGCAATGACAAGCCCTGTGGGCAGTTACGACCTCGACGACGAAGATCCGGGTGCTGCGGCACGGAAGAAAATGATCGAGCAACAGCTGGCTGATGCCGCCAGACCGAATGCGCCATCACCCCATGAGCGCACCCTTTCAAGGGTCGCCTGGTGTGAAATGCAAATGTTCGGTAAGTCATATCCGCAGTTACACCTGCTGCAAAGGCTGCACCAGCTCAACAGTGAACTGTTCCCCACTGACAAAGAAAAAGACATTCAACTGATGGACCGCATCGACGTCATTGTGCGTGCGGTTGTTCTGCGCAAACATCCACCCCAGGCTGCTTGACCCAAATCAAACGACAATTCACTTGACAACTAACTGCGGGTTGCAACCTTAAATCTGGCGCCAATAGCCTGGCTTCAGGCTTTTTTTTGCAGAGGTCTTGTCCAGAAAAGGCCCGGCACGGGTATATAAAAATGTAGCGTGTGGAGGCCGGATGGCAAAACCGGGCGAAATTACCGAATATTCTCCATCCACCACTCGGGCGGATGCTGTTGCTGGCGGCCCTGAAGCTGCTGGTGATCAGGCCAAAGACGCTCAAAGTAAATTGAGTCAGGACGCACTAGCTGGAAAACCCCAGGTAGCCGGCGATCAAATAGAAGCTAGAGGCACAATTGCCGCCGACAACACAGTTTTGACGGCAGAACAGCTGAAGATGCTAGATTCGTGGCGTGCTAACGAAAACGCCATACGCAGCTCCAATATTGCCAACAGCAAAGATGGTGGTGCTGACACCCAAAATGGCGTCTATAAATTGACCGTTGAAGAGCTGAAAAGGCAGGGTCTTGATAAACAGGGCTGGGAAGCGCTACCTGTTCAAGATAAGTCTCCACTCGACAAAATCGGTGCCGACATTGTTCTGGTCAATAGAAAAACCGGCGATATTATTTTCCTTGATCCCTCATCACGCAGGCTTGATCCCAAAACCGGTGAAATGCTTAGAGCCGGAGAAGGATCTAAAAACAACGTACCGGCACTGCGCCAAGACGGCGTTGTAGACGCACTTTCCTCCTGGTTCGACAAAATGAGCGGCAATCTCAAAACCGATCACGAAAACCCGGTAATGCGAGATCGAATCAAAACTTTCGCCGAAGACTTCCGCTTTCAAGTCGCCGAGCTCACGTCTAGACCGGCCCCGTTTAATTTGAAAGATTTTCCCCTGCCATCACCTCTAGCCTATGCGCGAGTGCCCGACGGCAAAGGCGAAACCAATTCGAACCCAAAAGAAATTGCTGAAATTAAGGCAGTGAGTCAATGGGCGAGTGATAAAGCCAGTGATTTATCGCGCAACGGCGACTCTCGCTCGGCTTCAGATCACCGGTCTTTTGCTCAAACAGTGGAGCAGGCGCTCAGTTTCACAGTAAGAGAAAAGTCCAGCAAGCTTTCTGAAGCTTTCCACCGCAACGCCGCCAAAGTCATTGTTGAAGATGCAATTGCGCAAGCTTATCCAAGGGGCCCCCAGCCGGCTGACGGTAAAACTCACGTCAATCTGGGTGAAGGCAACCGCATTATGATTGATAAGAGCGGTCAACTTGTCGCTGACGTTATGCCTGACTCAAAATCAGAAAGTAAATATGTCATCACAGGCGGTGATGCAGCTGAGGTCTTCAGAAGTGAAGTTAACAAACTGATAATGGTGCGCAATAATCCCGCCAAGATGCAGGAATTTATTAGCAGCCTACCTGGAAGCGTGCAAAAGAAAATTGAACGCGGTGAAATGTCGGCCGTGAAAATTTTGCAAAAGATTGAAGAAAATCGCAACGCTTATTCAGCCGGTGGAGCAGGTGTTGAGCGGCCTCTTTACGGGCGGGTAGTAGAACGTCTGGCCAGCGGTAAAGTGCCATCGCTGCGCAGCATGGTGGAAGACGTGGTACCAAATGAACCGAAAGTGGTGAAGCCAGAAGTAGTTAAGCCAGCAGAAGTGGTCAAGCCAGTAGTGGTACCGGAAATACGTAAAGTGCTGCCAGAACCTGTAATAGAGGTTAAAGAACGGCCGGTAGCTGCAAACAATAACGAACAACCGAAAAGCCGTTGGGATAAACCAGCACCAAATATGGGATCACTAGAAAATGCGGCCAGCAATCTGTCGCAAACAGAAAAGAACTTTGTTCCGCTTTCTGCATCTGAGGTGCAAAAGTTACGTGAAGAGCGCATCGCCTTAGAAAAGAAAGGCCAGCTCACACCTGAGGAGAGCCATCAAAAGCGTGCCTTGCAGTTTGCCGAAAGAGAGTTAACCAAGGCCGGCAATGAGCCATGGAAAGCCGATCTAATCAGTCATTTGCGCAAGACAATGCGTGGTGAAGCTCGAGGCGCAGCTCTCGGAGTAGCGATTATTGGTTCGGCAGCCCTTTCATGGATGGTGCAGCATCAAGGGCCTGGCGACCCAGCCAGAGCCAAGTTTGGTGAAGTATGGTAGAAGGCCGCGCACTCAATACCGATGATAAAAGCGATACTACGTGCAATGGCAGCGCGCTGATTCACGAAGCTCTGTGCGGAAAAAAACCTGATATAAAATCAGAAACTAAGCCTGAGACAAAAACAGAATTAAAAGCTGAAACCAAAACAGAAAGTAAGCTGGAAGCTGACCCTGAAGCTGCTGCCAGAGCCGAAAACGATCGTATGCGGCTCGGCTATTTGCAAATGACTTTGCACAATTTGCTACCAGCTGTAATGTCAACTACAGCCGAAACCGGCACGTCAAAACTCGAGCCCAAACAAGCACAAGAATTAAAAACCAGACAGGTAGAGATCAAAGCCGAGATGGCACGTGGTGAATTCGGTCCTGCCACCAGCAAGGCTTACTCCGAGTATGTTAACTGGCTGGAGACTAAAGCAATTCCAGGCGAAGTGGGCCGCTTAAAAGCTTATGGACTTCCGGCAGCCGATGCGAAAAGTACTGAAGCGAAATTAAATCTGGAAGGAAAAATTGACCTCAAAGTCAATCCAAAAAATCCGCCGGATGACAATCAGATGATGCGCCTAGACGCCGCCATCGAATGGGTACAGCGTTCCGAACAGCGCATCAAGCCATTAGAAACTGCCCTTTTGCAAAATGTAGATAGTCAGCTCACCGCCACTATTCGGCAAAATGGTTTGCCTAAGGGCTGGACCGAAAATATTGACACTGATCGCAATGCCTGGCGAGCTTCCACCGGGAAGCTCGTGAATACGGCCTTAAGCACCCGCACTTATATTGAAGTGATAGACGAGCTGAATAAGGCCACTGGCAACAAATTTACCAACACCACCCCTGGTGGCGCAACAATCGAGCGCGATCAGCAAGGAAAAATAAGCCGCATCGACCTCAATTTACCTCAGCACTGGGAACTGAATGCTGCTGAGAAGAAAAGAATGGACTCCATGGACAAATGGATCATTGACCGTAAGGCTGAATTACAACCGGTTCTAACCCAGCTGCGCACTTTTGACAAAAGGCCCGAGCGTGCCATCAGCTGGGGTGACACAGAGATGCGAGGCATGCAGGGGAGATTTGATGCCGACGGCAATCTACTTGGTCTGGCGGCGAAAGGCAGCCCTGCTAAAGCCGGCGAAAATCTGCGCGACATCAATCTTTTAGAAAGCCGCTTCAACATCACTGAGAAAGATAACAAAATAGTCGTCACACAAGAAATACAAGCGCAAGAAGCTCAGTGGTGGAGCTACCAGAACATGGTCGGCGTTGACAATGTGGGCAAGAAACTAACTATCCAGCGCACTTTTGACCCGCAAGAACAAGTTGTTGTGCGCACCGCCGATGGTTATGAAACTATGAAAGCGCAAGACTTGAGCAGTCACCGCCGCTGGGAAATGACAAAACATTTTGGCGAAAAGGGTTTGATGACCGCACTAGACGTAGGCATGGTGGCAACAGGCACCATTGAAGTGGCAGCGGCTTTCAAGGCGGCTCGTGTCGCTCAGGTAGCCACCGAGCTCGCCCTGAGAAAAGGGGTAGAGCAAAATCTAACCAAGCAAGTATTGAAAGGCTCCCTGCGTGCCACTGTGGGTGGTGCAGGGATATTCAACAATGCCGGCGCCAGAGAATCGGACGCCGGTCAGTATGTCAACACCGCTCGCTCAGTTTATTTTCTCACTGATGTCAGCGTCGGCCTGGCAGCTGGCGGCTGGAAAGCACTGCGTGGTAGCAAAGGCGGTTTAGAATTTGCGCCAAAAGGTCTGGCCGGTCTGGAGGCTGGTGGCACAGCCGAAAAAGTTTATAAAGGTACTCACTCGGTATTCAAAGCTTCTGAACTCGGATTTATCCCTCTGGTTACGTCCGACATTTACCATCAGGTCAATAAGCTAAAAGACGATAAGTCAGCTCATATCAGGCGCGCGGCAATATTGGACGCCCTGGAAAACAGCAAGGCCGAAGACGCGCCGGAGAACCGTTAGCAAAATGGAACGCATGTTTTCCATAGCCAAGGCTCTGATTCTAATTTTGATTGTCGCTGTTGTGCTGGTCTATCAAGTGGTGATGGCCAAATAGCCAATTTGCATAGACTAAGAAATCTAGATCACATCATGCCGCCCGGCGGAACATGGGGCGAATCAGGGCGGTTTGAAGTGTCCGGCAATGGTGGCAGCTTCAGTTCTATCTCTTTCATGTCGGGCAATTTGAACATACCAGTGGTTTGCTGCCTTAAGCCTTGACCTTTAGGCACAATGCCTTTGACAATTGCCACTGAACAATAACCATGCACTGCCACAGCGTGTGAAACGCTGCCGAGAAAAAGTTTGGTCAAACCTGTGCGCCCATGAGAACCCATCACAATCAAATCGGCACCCCACGCTCCGGCTGTGTGCAAAATCACTTCGCGCGGATCGCCCTCACCAACCTGGGTGGTTACACGCCCTGGTCCTACGATGTCGACTAATTCAGTGGCCATTTCTTCGAGTTCAGTCCTGGCAATGGCATGCAAGGAATCGTGCTCGCGAATTATCATTCCGGCGCGCGCAGCGTTCTCTTCTAAAGCGAAAGCATCTGTAACTGGGGTGACCACAGTAATTAACTTAAAGCGGGTATCACTCGGCCATTCTAATGTTTTTGCCCACATCAGAGCCGCTCTTGAATAAGGTGAATTGTCCACTGTGATCAGGACGTTCTTAAAGCCGTGGGCCAGGTCAGGAGCGCTGTTCGGGGCCTCCGTGGCTTCACTTTTGACGATTACAACGGGGCACTGCCCCTGCATCAAAACTGCTTGAGAAACACTGCCAAGTAACATTAGCTCCATGCCGCGATGACCGCGAGAGCCCATTAAAATCATATCAGCGGCATGCGCCTTAGCTCCATTTAAAATCTCAGTTTTGGCATCACCGTGGGCGACCTCAAAACTGACTCGACAGCCGGGCAATTTTTGTTGTAGCTGAGCGGCCATATTTTGCAGCGATTGACTGACAAAAGCTTTATTGTCAGCACCAGAAGCCTGATCTGGGGCTCTGCGACCAAAAGGCAAACGAATTTCGGCAGCTTTCATTACAGTAAACAAAACAATCTCAGTACCGGCAGCCCATTTAAAACTTCCCAATGCTTCTAATGCGGCTTCAGACTGGGTTGAACCGTCTACGGCAGCTAATATTCTCATGACACTCCAGGTTCAAAATTGAACATACAAGACGATTATACCGTCAAAGAAAGGTGTCAGATTTGGGCAAAATTTCTCAACCAGAAAAGAATCATGTATATCAACAGCTTGTGCTCATAGAGTTGTTATAGTACGTAATAACAATGATGGGGGTTCTAAATAATGAAACGCTGGCAATCTCTCACTGTAGTGTTGAGTCTGGCTGTTCTGAGTGCTTCAGTTTCTCTCACGAGCTGCTCAACTTCCACGACTTCCAGTCGTGTGAAAGAGCACTATGTGTCGGCTGAAATTGAGGGCGCGTCTCAGAAAATCAATTTAGAAGAAGTCCAGAAGGCCTTTTTTGAAACTAAAGGCGCGAAAGACTTCAACAGCAAAATGGCTGACTTCGAAAAACGTGTTAATGAAATTTATGACGGCGAAGGGGTCGTGGCCCTCGACGCCACCCATGAGAACGATCGCCTTACAGTAATCGGCTACATTGATAAAGACAAAAAAACCGGATTTCAATCTGGAGACGACAAGCTCTTTGCAATCGAGCAAACAGGCCCTGTAGTCAATAACGAGTTGCCATATCGAGTTGCCGGTTATGACGGTCGACCTTACTACGAAGGTCACCGCAGCATCCTCGATAATCCATTTGTGCAAATGATGGTGATGTCTCACTTGATGAGTAGTTGGGGTGGTCGCTACTCCACGCCATATTCCAACTATGGTGGTCTCATGGGCAATCGCAACACCTGGCGCCAGAGCCCACAATACGCTCAGCAAAAGACAGCCAATCAAGGGTTCTTCTCGCGCTTCAAAACAAAAGAAGGTGGTGGCCTGACCAGCAAAACTGGCTTCGGCAGCGGCACGTTCACCAATAGCAGCGCCACTAGCAGAAGAAGTTGGGGCGGCCTGAGCGGCTCCTCATCAAGCCCTCGCTCATCCACCAGTTCAGGCTGGGGTGGCAGACGCTCGTCGGGATTTTCCATGGGTTCACGCGGATGGGGCGGACGTAGACGCTAATGAATTATTTATTGCGAGTGTCAGACCATTTGAATCAGCATCTGGTGGTGCTCACATTAGATGACCGTATAGTGCGCCAACCGGCAGTCGACATCGTTTTTGAAATTCTCGGCGCCGATGCGCCTGAAGAATTGGTCGAAGCGGGTCGCTTGCCGGAGGGCCAACTGGACGATCTACGCGCCCTGCAAAAGTTGATATTTGATCGCGACAAAGATGGCATTTTCATTTCCAATTCGGTTGATCTAAAAGCCAATGGCGAAGAACTCGATCCTGAGGCACCACTCGCTCAGGCCTTCGTATCTTCAGAACGCGACTCGATTAAATATATGCGCTGCGACCTCAGTGTTATTGCTAAAGGCGCAGCTCAAGCAAAACCAAATTCTGATTCTGCTACAAGCCAGAACCAACAGCCGGGGCCAGATAGCCTCGATGCCGGAAGTAAAATGGCTAAACAAATTGAAGATTACAGCCGAGTGATTTTCTTACATCAAATTGCAGTAGGCACCATTATCGATGTTACTAAAGACTATGCCGAATTAGTAGATGTTATAGCTTGGGCCGAAAAAGAAGGCTTAATTGAGATTGACGTCACTAAAGCCGCATATAAACTAACAGAAAAAGGCAAACGCACACATGACTCGTATATTGCCGAAGCGCAAGATCTGATTAAACGCTTTGACATTTATGGCGATGTAGATGTAGACGCTTCTGGTGTAGCCCGGTTCGATACCAATCTTGGGCGCGATTTGAGAGTGGCAGCGTTTGAGGCTGAAGGTGTGGATCCCTTTAGAGCTCGTTTTCTCCTTGGTCTCAATGACGAAGAATGGAACAAACTCGATGACTGGATGGATAAATTCCAAAGCGCAGAATGGTATTCTGAAATTTTTGCCCCGGTAGAGAAGGCTCCCAGCATCGAAGAAATCGGCGAGAGCAAGCTGCGGAGAATTATTGAACAGGGTAAAGCGGCATTAAGGCTCGAGCAATCAAGATGAAGCCAGAACTCTGTGAAATACTTTCTATTCTAAATAGAGATGGCCGCACCACGCCTGAAACCATTGCCAAACTGACCGGCAAGAGTCTTGACGAAATTAACAGCGTCATTGGCGAGTACGAAAAAAATGGTGTGATTAAGCGCTACAACGCCGTAATCGATTGGGAAAAAGTCGGTTTTGATAAAGTCACCGCTTTTATCGATGTCAAAGTGGTGCCGGCTCGTGATGTGGGTTTTGATGCCATTGCTGGACGCATTGCCAGATTTCCTGAAGTAAAAAGTGTCTGGTTGGTATCTGGCGGCAGCGATCTTCGGGTGATTGTCGAATCAGTAAATTTAAAAGAGTTGGCTAATTTTGTGGCCGAGAAACTCGCCACCATTCATGGTGTCACCGGCACTGTCACTCATTTTCTCTTGAGACGCTATAAAGAAGATGACGTGCTTTATTTAGAAGCTGAAAGCAACGAACGATTAGTGATCGCGCCCTAACACAACAACTCAGGTCTATGTCAGCATTAAAGCCTATAGCGACCATAGCCAGTCAGTTACCCGTGTCAGGTATCAGAAGGTTTTTCGACATAGCCGCCTCAATGCAAGACGTAATTTCGCTTGGTGTCGGCGAACCAGATTTTGTCACTCCCTGGCAAATTAGAGAAGCTGCCATCTATTCTCTAGAGCGCGGTCAAACCTCTTATACTTCCAACTGGGGCCTAATTGAACTGCGTCGTGAAATCAGCGCTTATTTGGAAAAAAGATATGGCGTTAGTTATAGTCCTGAAGATCAGATTTTAATTACCGTGGGTGTATCGGAAGGTCTAGACATAGCCCTGCGCACCATTCTTGACCCTGGTGACGAAGTGCTGGTGCCTGAGCCTTGCTATGTCTCGTACAAACCCTGCGTCGCCCTGGCAGGCGGCGTGCCTGTGCCAATCGAAACACATGCGTCAGACAATTTTGCTATTGATATAGAGCGTTTGCGAGATAAGCTAACCAGCCGCACCAAAGCCATTCTGATTGGCTATCCGTCCAATCCTACTGGTGTCACCATGCCGCTTTCGATATTGCAAAATGTGGTGAGCTTTGCCGAAGAGAACGGGCTTTATATTCTTAGCGACGAAATTTATGATCGCCTCATTTATGAAGGTGAACACACTTGCGTGCCCTCTATCGTTGGCGCTTATGAGCGCACCATTCTCTTTAACGGATTTTCGAAAGCTTATGCCATGACCGGCTGGCGCATTGGCTACATCTGTGGGCCAGCCTCAATTATGTCTACGATGATGAAAATTCATTCCTACACCATGCTATGCGCGCCTATTACAGGCCAAAAAGCCGCACTTGAAGCAATTAAAAGCGCTGAGCCGCAAGTGCTTGATATGGTCAGCCAGTATGGCCAGAGGCGCAAAGTCATGGTTGATGGCTTCAACGCCATTGGTCTGCAATGCCACATGCCTCAAGGCGCCTTTTACGCTTTCCCCAGCGTCGCTGCCACCGGTCTCAGTGCAGAAGAATTTGCCGAAAGACTTTTATTCGAACAACATGTGGCAGTGGTGCCTGGCACTGCATTCGGTGCTGGTGGTGCCGCTCATATTAGATGCAGCTACGCCACTTCAGTTGAAAAAATCGAGCTGGCATTGACACGCATAAAGACATTCGTCGAACAACTTACAGCAATTTCTATCGGAAAGCAGTAACGGCTACATTGGTGGCCATACTATTTTCCAGGCACTTCTGAGCCGCAGCAATGATAATACCGGGATGTTCGCAAGTCTGCGGAATAGCGGCCACTCCGGCGTAAGGTCTAAAGTTTTCCTCAAACCGTTGGCTTTGATTGCGCACCATGGCAATTTCGATAATGCGTTGGGCACAGGTTTCTGATTCTTCAAGAGTTGAGCCGGCTAGGACCATACCAATCATGCCGTTGAAGTGGCAAACATAATCGAGTTTGCGTACTTCGCTGACGACAATGCGACCGAGCCAGGCCAGAATCTCTTCTCGAGAATGGGAGAGACCTTGAGCAGAAACACCCACCGGAGCCAGAATGACAATACCGAAACCCAGCTTGGTGCGCTGGTAGCGATGAAATTCTTGCGACAGGAACCAGTAAAAAGAGCCTTCAGCAAACATGCCTGAATTACTGTCGACCATTTTTTTGTAAAAGGCATCGAAAGTGTCCTGGTCAAATACCGCCGGCTCAGGCAAAGCTGTGGCATTGGGCTGATTGCGGCGCTCAAGCTCAGGCTGATGCGGGGCACCTCCAGAGGCCAAGAGCGCGCTCATTTCGGCCAGATCAGCGCTGTCTCTGGTCCAGATCACCTGGGCATCTTCACTTTCGCCGGCATAGAGGCACCATCTTGGAACATTGGTGGTGGCAAACGCAAATGTGCAGGTAACTACCTGCGGAGAAGCGTTTGGCCTTTCAAAGGGTAAAGCTATAAGCGAACTGCGAATCATTGACGCCATTTCTACCAGCGACTGAAGCACAAAGTGATCTGGAAGGTTGGCGATTTTCGCTAATTTTGTGCGGTCCATTTAAGCGCTCTTCTTGTCTGACAATAACCAAGTTAATAGCATTGTCACTATAAAATCCAGCAATCTACCCAAGTTTTCCATCTGGTTTTTGCTCAAACAATAGTCAAAATCAAGGTCCTCACTGAAATTACAGTTCTTAGTGCTGCAAAAAAGTTTATGCTGACAGCCGGCCAAGACGACCACTTTAGATCCACATTTTGGCAACAGTCTGTTAGTCTTAATCAGTGTTTCCCGGAAAAATACGGCTTCAATGTATCGACCGAAAGTAGATCCGAACTCCCTACCTCTTCGCCTGCCGCGTCTTGAGTCTTTGCCGGCCAGTAAAGACATAACCGAAATGTTGGAGCTTGCGCAAAAAACACCGGGCCGTCGCATCGAGCTTTCCTGGTTGCGGCCCGGCACTGATGTCAATCTAGCCCTGGTCTGTCATATCAGTCTGCAAGGCGGAGAACCAATCTGGCAACTAACTGAAGGCTTAAATCGCGCCCTGCGTGAGATATGGACCTATCCCAGTGGGGACCTGGCCCTGATTTTAAATCTGGTAATTGCAGAATGCACCGGCGATACTCTGCCCCTGGGCGACTCGGCCATGTTGGGTGGCACAGTACAAACCCGAATAAACACGAACACCTCAAGTTCATACAGCACGTCTTTTCTTGGCCTGCAAGCTACCACAGGCCAAAGACATCCGGTTATTAACGCCAGCCGCTCCTCAAAAATTGCCACCATGGAAGGCGATCTTGCCGACCTATCCGTGCCTAACTTATTGCAATCAATCAGCATGGGCAAAATGACCGGTTGTTTGTTTGTAGACAACGGTCAGTCGGCTTCTGAATTATTTTTCGACGACGGTACTTTGTGTCACGCCACCGCCATGGACTTGCAAGGCGAACAGGCAATTATGGAATTGGTCACTTGGGAAAAAGGCAAGTTCTATTTTTATCGCGATGAAAAATCTACCCTGAAGACAATCGTCAAACGTATAGATGTTTTGATGATGGAAGGGCTTACCCTGGTAGACCAGAGCAAGTCGCTGATGGCAGCCGGTTTAAAAATGGAAGCTTATATCGACAAAAAAGTGCCACTTTTGTCCGAACAAGATTTTGAAAAACGCATATCGAAAGGCGCGCCTGTAGATATGGCACAACAGAAAGCTTTTTATCTGCAACTTGATGGTTGTGAAACTCTTTTTGATCTATTGCGCAAGCGGCCCATGGTAAAGAAAGAGTGGGTACCGATTCTCTTCAATCTGCTTAATTGCGACTTGATCACCATCAACAAAAAATCGGCTAAAGACGATAGAACGGCCGGGCTGGAATCGACGGCCATTGATGTGGTGGCTATTGAGCGAGTCAATAAAATGCTGGCTCGCCCTGACACGGGCATTACTTCTTATCCGTCCTTTCACTATTTTTTAGAACAAGAATTTCAACGTTACAAGCTTTATCAGACACCATATTCGGTGATCATATTTGAAATGTGGAACTGGCACAACAATCAGTTGCAGCCGCTCACACCATCGTCTTTGCAAGAAGCTGCCGTTCGAATTAGATCAGCTACCCGCTCACTCGATCTTTTTGCTCATTTTGAAGCACTGAGCTACGTCATTCTTCTGCCAAATACTGAGACACCAGCGGCCGCTATGCTGGCGCACAGAATTTTAGAGATGTTGAGAATGCGGCAGCTTGGCCCTGATTCCAGTGCCGACAATCTGGCGCTGGCCTTTGGAGTGGCCGGCATGCCGGAAGACTGCAAAGATACGGGTCTACTGCTATCTGCGGCTAAGGCATCAAAACTGGTGGCACAACGTAATAACTATCCGATTGTAATGTTCAAAGACATGCAAAATCCTACTGCGACTTGATCAACTGATGTCTCAACGTGCCACTACTAATGCCGGTATTTTAACTACGGCAAAATTATTGCTGGCTTTGTCACTAGTTCTAAGCAGCAACGCTGAACCACTTCTGGCGCAATCTGCCAAAAAAGATAAGCCAGAGACGCCAGAGACGGAAAAATTTGATTCTAAGGCGGCCGTCAATCAGGCTCTAAAAGCATACAAAGCCGGCCGTTATGGTGAAGCCGCTACTTTACTGGCAAAAGATCTGAAAGCTCATCCTGAGGACGGCAAAACGCACTATTACTTGGGTCTGGCTTTAAAGAAGCAGGGCTATGACATGTCTGCTCTTAAACAGCTAGAAATGGCGGCCAGACTGGTTCCGCCAGAGATGATAAGCTCCTTTGCCGAAGAAAAACTAGAAGGCCTGGACAAAACTAAATTGGTTTTACCAGCGGCTCCGGCAAAACCGAAAGACTGGTTCAGCCAGATGACCACTGGGGTTACTGAATTTCTTGGCTTGACCAAACCAGTGCCCAACACCACTACCATCTCACCAGCTTCAAGCAGCACCACCAGTGCTTCGCCTTTTGAAATGCCAGACTTTTTCGGTTCTATAAATGGTGCCATTCGCAATGGCAAAAAAATGATCAAATCGGCCGGTCATCCTAATGGCGAAAGCTCAGCTCGTGCTACCGGCGGTCCGGCAGAAATAATGCACATGGATGAAATGCTAGACCTGGTAGACAAAAGCAAATCTATGAACGTGCCGCAATGGGCCAGCCATGCGGAAGGCCTGACTGTCTATCACCAGGCGCCAGAAGGCACTGCCGCCTGGGATTTCTGGATTGCGCGCTTTAAGCGCTCTATTCAACACGTTTTATTGAAGCGTCTCAGCGCCGAAGCTACAGATCAAGTAAGAGGTGCAGCAGCTGTCATTTTCAGTGTAGATCGCAAAGGCAATTTGAAAGGCAGCATTTATGCCAGCACAGCCGACCCGGTTCTCAACAAATGCCTGGTAGAGGCCATACGTGATCTTAATCATTCTCGTATTCTGGCCTTCCCTGCCAATTCGGACATAACCGGTTGGAATTTTCAGATGACCTGGAATTTTGGCAAATATCTAGCCTACATTCAAAATCATCGCGAGCAAGAAAAGCGCGCGCAAATAAACAAAGAAATTGTCGACATGCTGCTCAAAAATGAAGAACTGAAATCACGCATTCTTAAGTCTACTCATGAGCGCGAACTAAAAGCGAAAATGAAAAAGCTGGCGAAACAAAGAGAGAAAGAGAAAGAGAAAGCTACAGCCGCCAGGTTGTTGGAACAACAACGCCAGGTCAAAACTGAAGTAGCAGGCCATGTGATGACCAAACCGCAAGAAAAAGAACTGCGTGCAGTAACTCTTGAGCTCAACGACATCTCGGTCAAACCTGGTGACCCAATGCCTCAGGGAGATCCGTTCGCTACAATTGATGACGACAAAATTTTAAGCTGGCCAGACTTGAACCGCTAATGAAAACAAAAGAGACAGTATTCAAATTTATGACTATTTTGTTTTGCCTGAGCATTCAGGCTAGTGGTGCGCAGCAAAAAGCTGACCGTAGTGACGCCATTCCTTACTATAATCTAGCCAATAAATATCTAGAGAAGCAGCGCTTTGAAGACGCAGTCGATAACTATCATGAAGCCATATCACGCTTTCCTTATGATCCAGATTTTTATGTCAATCTTGGCTATTGTTATCGCAAACTAGAAGACTACGAAAGCGCCGAGCAGGCCTTACGCAAGGCTCTCACTCTCAACGATAAAGACTGGGTTACCTGGAGTAATCTGGCCAACGCTTTGCTTAAACAAAAGCGCTATAAAGAGACGATTACAACCTTTGAAAAATGTCTCAAGCTCAATCCGCCGGCAGCTGAAAAATCAGCTATTGAACGCGATATTGTCGATATCAAAAAGGTGCTGTCCATGCAGAAGCCGCCTGCGGTAGCAGGGCCCGGGCCCGGCTTCACTAAAACAACTTCTACTGCAGCTGCTGGCGCCCCTACTGCCGCTAAAAAGACTACACAGCGCCAGGCACCACCAGTAGTTAAATATACTGGTCCTAAAGCGCCGCCAACAGTAGTGAGGGCTTCAGATTCAGATCATCAAAAAACCGATTCTGGCTGGGACTATGTTTATAAATAAGCTAGTCGCCCAGCACACCAGCCTGATAAAGCCAGCGGCCGTCAACCTTTAAAAAAGTGCTCTTCTCGCAAAATGTCGAATCGTGCTCACCTTGACGTAAATAGGCACTAAATGTGACATAAGCCCATGGGTCACCATCAATAAACTCGTTAATTTTGAGGCCGTGAAAACTAGTGCCTCGCGAAAAATTGATCAGATCAGCTTTCCATTCCACAAAATCAGGATTGTAAGCGGGATGATCAGGATGGGTGGTGCTGATAAGGTAATCAGCCAGGCCCAGAGCGTAGGCGGCATAGCGAGAGCGCATCAATAAAAGTGCAGTATCTGGAATGACACCATCATGATAGGGTTTGCAGCACTTGTGATAAACGATCTGGCTGCTGCATGGGCAAGGAGCATATTTGTCCTTTAAAACCATCAGGTCTCCCATTTAAAGCGATCAGTAATTATTTCAACAAATCAGTGACTATCTGACGCACAAGATTGCCGTCCGCCAGACCTTTCAGTTGCGGCATCACTGCCTTCATTGCCGCACCCTGGTTGCGGCCTTCCGGCGGCAAGGCATCGACAATATCTTTGACCATAACGCGAATTTCAGCTTCTGATTTTTGTTGTGGTAGATATGCTGCAAGGATGTCTTTCTCTGCCACTTCCTTGCTGACAAGCTCCATGCGATTAGCTTTAGTGAATTCAGAAATAGAGTCATTGCGCTGCTTTACCAATTTCTGCAAAACAGCTATTTCGGCCTCAGCGTCAAGTTCGTCTTTAGAATCCGAACCAATTTTTTTGTACGAAAAGGCAGAGAGCGCCGAGCGCAATGTATCAATGCGTGACTGGTCTCGAGCTTTCATAGCGAGCTTGAGATCTTCTGAAATTTTTTCTTTGAGGCTCATAATTTTCTTTCTTCTGTCAACACTATTGTAAGGTGAGCCTATTTTAGACCACGCATCAGCGGAGCAGTATTCTTGAGAATATCGTCTTCAGTCCAGCTTGTGGGTGGGGCACTCTGAATAGTCTGCGAGG
>JAVHQC010000011.1:0-185214 GCA_036170915.1 Cyanobacteria bacterium auto_48_18 | reverse complement strand
GAATAGTCTGTAAGGGAATAGTCTGTAAGGGAATAGTCTGTAAGGGAATAGTCTGTAAGGGAATAGTCTGCACAGGTGCGTTCAGCTTAGGTGCAATCACGGGTGCTGAAGATACTGGTGCAGATGTTCTAACTTCTTTAGCAGGAGTTTCAAGCACAGGAACAATTTTTGGCTCAGCACCGAGAATGTGACCGATGATTCTTCCTGAGCCATCAATCATCTCACCGGCACCGTTGACGGTGACACTAAGCTTTTGGCCGGCAAAATCTGGTGGTGCGCCAGAATCAGATGTGATTACTGAAACTCTGCCCACAAGCTTGCCGCCGTCATCAATGATATTTCCGTGACGATCTACAGCAATGTTAATGCTCGAACCGATTAAACTTACAGGCGCAGCTTTCGGAGCAACTGCCGCAATTTTTACTGGTGCCGGAGCAGCAGCTGTATTTACAGGCGCCCCTGCCACTGGTTGATGATAAGGCGGATCTTCACTGAAGCCAGCAGCTCTTTCTGCGGCAGTGACCACGGCTCCGGCACCACGTGCCGTTCCTTGAACCACGGCACCAGCAGCATGCGCAGTGCTGCGTACAACCGCGCCTGCACCATGGGCAGTGTTACGCACGGCATTGGTCGTGCCATCCATCACTTCCTTAACCATATTAGATATGGAATTTTCAGCCTGAGCAGGAGTTGGGCTCAGACTAGTACTAAGAATAGATATAAGGGCTAGAGTGGGCAGCAGTGATTGTTTTGCATTCATTGAATAGTCGCCATGTCATGTGTTCACGGGCATATCTTATCGCACCATATGACATTTAGATGGTAGATTGGCAGAGCTTCATCAGCGCGCACAAATTAGCTAACTTAATAAGAAATCGTTGATGTGAGAAAGCTCGAACTAGCGGTGTTTTTAGACCTTTAAGAAGAAAAAATCAATACTCTTGACTAGAGCGAATTTATCTCCTTTTTGTTACTAGTAGAAAGTTATAGCCCACCACACACCTCTTGACTTTTGGCGGTTTTCGTTGTAAGTTTGCCGTTAACCTGGGCTTTTTCCAGGGGTTGGAAACACTTACCACTAAACTACATAGCCGGCCGCACAGTACCTCACTGTGCTGTTTGCGCACACATTTATCACGATTTGCACGTCTGCTCGATTCTTCTTGAATTGCTGCACACGGTGCCGAGTCTTTGCTCCGGCAAATATTCGGCATGAGCGGCTCGTGGTGATGTCTGGCATTTTGCTGCAGTAAATGCAGCAAAGGCGCCGGCACATTTCGAGGAGTTGAACCATGTTGAAACTAGAAGATCGAGAAACCGAAACCCCAACTGATTATTCGCAAGCACCAGTTACAGAGCAGGAGACTAATCAAACCGTTAAAAGGGCAGTCATAATCGCAGCGCTCTGCGCCACCATTTGCTATCTCACTTATCAGATTAACGCAGGCTGGCTCAGCTTTACCTGTCTGGCACTGCTATTGCTTTTGACTTTCTCACATAACAAAATTTTGAAATGTGAGCATGGGCTGGCACCACTATTGATGGCAGCTAAGCTCGGTGCAGCGATTTCTGCAGTGATCATTCCGGCCCTGATTGCCCTGTTCTTCATCAGTATCAACAACAACATTAATACAAGTCACCAGCCCATCATCAAACTGACAGGCGCACTGGTATCACTAATTCCGATAATCAATTTAGCGCTCATTCTAAATTGCAGGCACAATTTTCTCTCAAGTTTAAGTGTTCAGTTTTTAGCGGTAGTTTCGTGCCTGTGGGCCCTGGTGGCGGCACTATGCCTCGCCGGCACATGCTTTGTGATGACATCACCTTGCCAAGGTCAATCCGTATTGATCTGCTTCTACCTAACATCAGCATTGAGCTCACTGTATTTGTATAGAATAAACTGGCGTAAACAACTTGATAGCGAACGCAAAATCAATCGCATTGCTACTTTTTGTGCGGCTCTATTGTCGCTCTTGTGCTTTGCACCTGAAGCTCGTGAAATCTCAATCGTTGCGGCCATGGACACAATAATAGACAGCCCTGCGTCACCTGCCGGTACCGTAGCCTTAAACTGGCTTGACAGCGCCAATGCAAGCAAAGACATTCTCAACCAGTTAAACAATACATCCACTTCATTCTTTCTTCAGGCTTCAGCACGCTATTTCTCGCGGGCAGACGGCAAAGCGATTTACATCAGTTTGTTTAGAAAAAGTGGGCAGACAGCAGGAAATATGAAACTGCTGTGGCAGCCGCCAGCGCACACATTTGGCTACGGAAATGAAAAAGTTATAGTTCCGGAGCAATCAAAAATAACAGCAGTGGTTGATAGTCAAACTCTAACCTCAGCAATCTACTGGATTATAAATCTGAAAAATCCTACCGGCACCATTCAAGAAGCACTGGCGACAATTCAATTGCCACCAGGGGCATGTGTCACTCGCGCCACACTCTGGGTCAACGGAAAACCAGAAGAAGCCAGCTTTAATGCCAGAGCAAAAGTACAGGAAGCTTACGCATTAACTGCCGGGGCTCGTCGCGATCCACTTTTAATTACCAGCACCAGGCCAGGCCAGATTGACTTAAAAGCCGCTCCGGTTCCCGCATACGGATATCTCACTCTGCGCATTGGTATCACCGCGCCGCTAGTGGCCAAAAACCCGCGTGATTGCACCTTAGGCCTGCCTTACCTGCTTTCATCAAATATGGAAAACACTGACACTGTTTATCATTTTGACAGTGACCGCCCACTGAGAACAAACTTTGCCTCAAGCAAATTAAGCAATAACGATCTGAAAGAATTTCAGGCCACCCTGCACCTAGACAAGCCCATGGTGAAAATAGCCACGAGAGCCAGTCATTCTGCTCAAAAGGCATTTATCACAGAAACACTGAGCGCTTCAAAGGCGCAAGCAATTAGCCGAGTACTGGTGCTGGTTGATAATTCGCGCACCATCGAAAGCAACAAAGAAACTCTTAAAAAAGTTTTGCAGACGCTTCCGAATAATATAAAAGTTGGGTTGATTGGTGCCAGCGCTGATGCCACAGAAATAGAGCAAGAGTTAGTTGAAATGACCGGCAAAGACCGGGCGGTAACAAGACTAGCGCAACTCTATTGCGCTGGTGGCCCTGACAATCGCAGCTCAGTAGAAACAGCTCTTAATATCGCCGGTAAAAATAACGACCTGTCAATTTTCTGGATTCACGGACAACAGCTCGACGGGCTCATTGGCGCTCGCCACAAGGAAACACTACCAGATACATTTAATCCAAGTACTCAGCTAGTGGAATGGAATGTGGATAATTCCGTCAACGAGCTCATGGACAATGCGCTGGTACCTGCTTATCCAATTTTAGTGGAGCGCAGTTTTCTACCGGCTGATTTAGAAACACAAAAATCATTCTGGAATAATCTTGTCAATCCAGACACCGTCTATAAACTGGTCTTCGACAAAATCGCTGAGCATACTGATTTGCCGGTTTCATATGACAATGCCCAGGTAACAAGAGTCTCTAGTCTGTGGGCCCAACAAGAAGCCTTAGCACTTTTGAGTCATGGTCAAATTGCTGAAAGTGAAGCCCTGGGCACGGCCTACCGTGTGGTAACACCGGTAACCGGCGCCACTGTACTGGCTAATGATCAGGACTATAAACATTATGGTCTCGATCGCAATTTTGGCAAAGTTGTGGACACAAGCGTGAAAAGTGACACCACAACTGGTGCAAGATTCGTTCCGGCCACTATAGCCGATTACAATCCATCCAATTGGTCCAATCCGTCCAATTCCTCCTTTTCATCTGGTCCTGTCTGGCTCCAGGGTGCCACAAATGGCACAATTGGCCCTCAGGGCATTGATTCAATAGTAATTTCTGGAGTAAACACCTCTGGCACAGTACGAATCAATAATGCGGCCAATCTTGAAGTTCTGGCAAATTTCCTTGTCGGTGTAATCAGCGTCACAGCTATCGGCGGGGCAATCTACCAGATTCTTACGGCCATGCTTAAAAGTGAAAAAGGTGAGTATACCGCTGCACGCATCTACACTGCTGTAGCTCTTGCACTACTTGCAGTGGTTCTGCCCACAATGATCAATCAACTCTTCGGCCTCCTAAGAGTGGGAGGATTTAGCTAAAAGTAGAAAACAGCAAAAAAAAAAATTAGCCACCACTCTTGAGGGCATTCTCAACTTCGGTCACTTCACGACCGGCAGCCGCAGTAATAGCGCTTCGATCACCAAACAGAACTCTGTAGGCATTATAGATACGCCTTAAAATAACGTCTGTCTGTGTATAAAGCGCTCTTACTTGCGGATCATCCATTCGACCTTTCTCCTCATCTTGATCATCATCCTGTTTGACAAGATCTTGACCAGCTGTGGCTTTCTGCGAGTGTTTAAGCTGCCGTAATTTATGCCTCAAACAAGAGTTAAACAATGTCGGCAATAAAGTCAGCAAATATTGATCTTTACCGGTAGCCGACAGACTCTGCTTTTTTGTTACTTTTTCCTCGAGCATGGTAACAGCACCAAATGCATAACGCTCACCATTGGTGTATTTTTTCTCTTTGATTAATTGATGACCGGCTTCAATATATTCTGTATAAGAGTGGCCTGGAGCAGCCATCAAGGGAGTACAAAAATTAAGCAATAGCATGAAAGCAAGGCAGACACTAACTGATCTGAGATTCATTGATAAGCTCCGCAATAAACTTTGAGGCTCGCCACTAACGATCGATACAAAATTCTGAAGTGGCTTTCCATTTGGGTTTTTCCTTGTTCTGTAAAACTCGCAGACCAGTTGCAACCAACAGTTGTGTGTCTTCCACTATTCCTGAAAGATCCCAGTCAGGCTTAACTTTATCACCAACTTTATGATAGTCTTCGGTCAAATATCGCAAACGCATCTGGTCGCCGAAGTTCGCCGGTTTGCCGATAAAGCTCGAGCCTGGCTGAAGAAAAAATATGGCCGGCACGCCACGACGAATAAATTCCAGATGATCTGAGCGATAGAAATAGCCTTTACCAGGTTCAGGATCGCCGACCACACTGCGTTTCTGTAGCGCGGCAGCAGCAGCCAGATCTTCGTCAAGTGAAGAATGACCCAAGGCTATGCTTACAACTTCGGCGGTGCGGCCCCATAAATTCATGATGTCTACATTGAACACAGCAAGTGTTTTCGACAGAGGCACACATGGTTCAACTACATAATGCTGTGAGCCAAGCAATCCATATTCTTCCAGAGTGGTAAACAGAAAAAGCACGTCTCGGTGTGCGGGTATTTCTTTAACCAGGGCTTTTAAGGCGCGGGCCGCCTCAAGTATCACGGCAACACCAGAAGCATTGTCCACCGCGCCACTAAAGACCCCGCCGTTTGCATCCATGCCGAAGTGATCCCAGTGAGCACTATAAATTATGCATTCGGTATCTTTGGTTTCTTGAACGCTAGTCGACTTTAGGCGAGCAACAACATTAGCCGATGAAAATTGCCGGTAAGTATTCTCAATATAAATGTCTGCTCGGGCGCTCAGCGTAATCGGGCTAAAGTCGCGCTGATTGGCTGATACCACGAGCGAATCAAAGTCTAAGTTAAATTCAGGTTTCCCTCCAGAACCGGCTTCAACTGAGGTATTGAACAATTCGCGAGCCACGTCCTGGCAAATCCAACCTTCAGCTTTGACCCTTTCTTCACCACCATCATCTAACAGGGCAAAATTTTCACCACTCCAACTGGCCTTAACCACGTCAAATTGGTAACCGGCACCAGCAGTGTCATGCACTATGAAAACAGCGGCAGCACCTAATTGCGAGGCTATTTCAAACTTGTATGTCCAGCGGCCATAATAAGTTAGAGCTTCTCCACGGAAGAAATCAGCATCAAGTTTGCCGCTTGCACTGTGAGTTTGCTTCGGGTCACCAATTAACATCACCACAGTTTTGCCGCGCACGTCTACATCTTTATAGTCATCCCAATCGTACTCAGGTGCCTTAATGCCATAACCGACAAAAACAATCTCACTATTAGCAATTTTCACTTGCGACGTCATCGTTTTAGAGCGCGACATTGCCACAAACTGATCAGGAAAAGTTGGTTTGATCACTTTTCCGTCATTGGCCGAGAAAGTTAAAACAGGACGAGAAGTGATGCCCCTCACTTGCACATTTTGTAAAAACTCACTGCCAACGCCGGGAGTAAGACCAAGGGCCTGACACTGTTCAATCAGGTATTGCAGCGTCGCCTGTTCACCTACAGTTCCAGGTTTGCGACCGGCAAAATTATCGCTGGCCAAAATTTCTATGTGATCTAAAATTTTCTCTGCGCTTACAGCAGCCAAAGTCTTTTCCATAGCTGCCTCGATCGCCGTTAATTAAAATCTATAGCTATGCCGTACTTTTTGGCTTTATCGTAAGAAGATTTGTGCAAGGCTTGTTCCGCCTGTCTAATGCCGAGGCCACCATCAGCGTTTAATTGTTCTGGGGTCATGACAGGCAGACCACCATCACGGCGATCACGGGCTATCAAAGCCTCATAGATTTTTCTTTCATTTTTCATGTCAGGGGCGGTGAGCCGCAAATCAGCCAGAGCTTGAGTCTTTTCTTTGGCTGTCAGATAACCGAACAATCCAACCGAATCATGCGCCATGGCCTGATATACCCGGCTCGAACTGGCGTCTTTGGGCAAATTATATTGGTGGCGCAATTCTTCAGGCGCTTTGGCCAGATATTGATCTTTGCCGCCATAAAGCTTATCAACGTCGAGCTTATCGACGTCTTGCACGAGCCCTTGCTTGACATCTGACTTACCTGGTTTGATCTGCCAGCCCTCAGCTTGCAAGGCTGTAGGGCCTGCCTCAGTAGAGTCTGCGCCTTTCTTTTCGGGCTGCTTACCAAGTTTTTCAAATGTCATAAGGTCACCTTAGTTCCGATTCCGCATCTTTGGCAATTTTACCCATTTACAAGGCAGTTCAAGCGCGACTGCATTGATTTTTGAGTCACATACGGCGCCAGGCGGGGCCAGAGCCCTTCCCGCCTTGCAATATTCTGGCTATAGCGGCTTCTACTTCCAGCTTAACTTCATAGGCGCTGTCATCTCTGGCGGTCTCAAGAGCCGGTATACACTGCTCATCACCCAGATCGTTTAAAAAGCGCGCCGCGCGCCATCGCACTAACTTATTTGGGTCGCTTAAGGCCTGGCACATAGAAGGTTGAGCGGAAGCTTCGCCAATGTCTGAAAGCGCATCACCGGCTGTTCTTCTTACACCAATAGATGAGTCGTTGAGAAGTGCAAAAGACAAGCTCTCAATAGCCGCGGCACTGCCTGTGGTGCCCAGGGCGGCCGCTGCCAGTCTTCGCACCTGCGCGTTTTCGTCACTCAGAGCCGCTTTGAGCAATGTGATCTGACTACCCGACTGCTGCTGGCTGATTTCCTGTACCGCTCGCAAACGCTCCTGCCAGCTTGGATGTTTAAGCAAAGAGGCAATATTTTCAACCGAGAGTTTATCGCTTTGCTCGCGACCTAAAGCTTTTGCTACCAGTCTTTCAAGCTCTGATTGAGTATAAATGCCCTGCAATTCTTCGCTTACTTCAGTGGCAAGATCTTCGCGTTTGCCATAGCGCACGCCATGATCAGCCCAATGACGTTCTTTGAGAAAATCGGCACCACTCTCGTTTTGCACTAATTGGGCGGCGGTGTTAAATCTATCACCCAGACTGATGCGACTTTCACCCTCAACGTCAACTACTTTCACTTGCAATGGTATGCCCCGGAAAGTTTGCACCAGCACCTGACTTTGATCCTGAAAATCTGGCGCAGATAATGACCGCGTGGATGATCTAGCAGCCTGTTCATCGTTATCAATAGCCTGTGCATCGTTAGCAATAGCCTGGCCATAGTTTACGACTTTGGTGGCACTGTCTAGAATAGGCGGCCAGTTGCTACGTGGATCTTTATTGAGGGTGATGAAGTCGCCACAAAGAAAGACACTGAGGAGCCCATCAATAGACAAAAGTTTTTGCACAAAAGCCGGGGCATCTTGGCTGGCACTGGTAAAAGTAGCGGTACTACCTACATTCTGATCAAGATTAAGCTTGATGGAATGAGGATTAGGCGTAGTTTCTACCGACACAATCAGCATAGTTTATCAATCTGGTGTATCAGTCTTAGCAGCAGGTTGATAGCCACTTTTCTTCATGGCAATGCATGCCTTTACCGCCACAGCCATAGAATAAATTGCCCAGGCATGAATGGCCACGGCAAACCAATCTTGAGTCAAGCCGTAAATTCCGGCATCAGCGGTATACAGCAGAATGCCCACAATTAAAGCAGCAATGCTTCGTCTTACAGCAAGATACCAGAGCAAAAAGAACATTCCGGAGCTGGCCAGAGTGGTCACAGCAATCAGGACAACAGCATTAGAGGTATAGGCAGAATTGGCCGGGTGCACAAGTCCAGATACAATTTCGGGCACTGACAAGCCCAAAACTAAACGCCATTGAGTAGCACCCATAGCGGCATTGACTATAGTGCAACCTGCAATCCAGAGCAGCCAGCTGGCTCCACGTCCTAATTGACTTTCAGCGTCCATAACTACCTCATCGTGTCAGCACATTTTAGCACCGACTTCAGGCTGAAGTCTCCGCACCCGGGCCATTGGTTCTCAATTTTTCCAGTTGTGCTTTCATCACGCCTGTGTCGGCAAATCTTTTTGTAGTATCAGGAGCGGTGGCGCAAGCGACAATATCATTTAGCTCAGAGCTAATTTGAGCACGCACCGATTGTGGATTTGAAGCCGAGATTGGTTCAGGATCTAAGCCTGTGAGTAGCCAGTAAAGCGTGCAGCCGCAAGCATAAACATCACTTTGAATGGTTGCTTTGCCACGAAATTGCTCAGGTGGTACATAGCAATGTTTACCCACCATCGTTTTCGTTTCTCTAGTCTCAAGCTGCTCGGCTACATTGAAGTCAATCAGGGCCAGCTCACCGTTAGAACGCAGCAAGAGATTTTCTGGAGTGAAATCGCGGTGAATGATTGGCGGAACAAGATTGTGCATGTATTCGAGCACATCGCACATGGCTATACCAAGTACCACAGCCCGTGCCGGATCTATTGCACCTTCGTCTAACACTAACTTGCGCAAAGATTTGCCGTCAATATACTCAAGCACCAGGTAGGCTCTTTGCCCGTCCACAAAACAATCAATAAGTTTCACTATACGCTCATGCGAAAGTTTCTCCAGCAATTTGGCTTCGTGTTCAACATTTTCCAGTGCTCGCTTGCGAATTTCTATGCCACCTCTAACAGGCAAAACAAATTCCTTTAATACCACTTGTTGTTGTAGGTCTTTTGTCTGCGCTAAATAAGTAACTGATTGACCACCCGCCGCCAGTCGGCTGACAATCTCATACTGGCCGGCAAGTACGGTCTCTCCTGGTTCAAGCGGCCCCATAGAAAGTCGTAAACGGTCGCCACCATCAAGGGTATCAAGCCATAATTTGGTGAACGACTGACCACTATGCTCTTCTAGCTCAAGCAACTCAGCTCCAAGTTTTTCTGCTGGTATCAAATTTCGAAAGGCTCGCAAAATAATCGGCAAATCTGCTTCATGAGTAATAGCGGCCATATCTAGACGCAGCTTGAGAATATGCCTGTTCTTCACGCTCATACACCAAAGTGATGGTGCAATTAAGCGCAAAATTCGCCTTAAGCCTGTCGGCACATTGTCTTTATTGATGTAAAGATCAATGGCATTTGATTTGTAATAGCCTCTAGAAAATTTCGAGACGCCGACGAAATCAATCTACTCCAGACTGATCCACGGTGTAGACCACAAACCTAAAAACGAGAGCCAGTGAAGTCTTATGCCTTCTCTACCAATTTGAATATTAGTTGGAGCGGTAATCAAAGGATAGGTAACTATTAGCAAGTAAAAATAGACAGCAGCGTTAATCCATAAAGAAGAAAAGCTACCGTATACAGGCAAAACGGCTGACAGCCAGCCAATCGCAAAATAGATGATGACTATCAGGGCGAGCCCCTTAAGTATATCCTTACGCATGTTGGCTTCCTGCCTCAGTTTATGGCGAAAGCGTCCTTGAGCCCGCCAGGCGCTGTAAGGAATATAAGCTTCGTACGGGCCAGGAGGCAGTTGAGCAAGAGCAATAATTTTTTTAGGCCGAGTCATAATCGCCTCTCACTCAGGCTAGTATCGCGAGTGGTGCCCAGCTGATCAAATAAGGCTAAGGCAGCGGCCGCAGAACTTGGGCGATCCTCACAGTCATAGGCAGTCAGTTTAGCCACCAGATTATCTGCTGCAGCACTGACGGTCGGACTTTTGCCGGCAGGGTGCGAACAGCTTAAAGCTTCCGGATCTTCACCAGTTAAAAGGTAAAACATCGTGGCTCCGAGTGCATAAAGATCGCTTGCTTGACTTGCTTTTCCTCTCAATTGTTCGGGAGCTATATAACATTGCTTGCCAATCATGGTGCCTGTTGCCTGGCCAACAAACTCATTGGCCGCACCAAAATCAATTAATACAACCGAACGATCTTCCTTAATGATCACATTCTCCGGCGTCAGATCACGATGCAGTAAGGGTGGCTCCTGGCCATGTAGATAAACAAGTATTTCAGTCAGCTGTCGGCCCCAGGCAAGAACGTCTTTTTCTTTTTGTTTGCCTTTAGCTTTGACGAGCTGATTTAAGGTCAGACCAGGAATATATTCGAGCACCAGATAATCGCGCTCGTCTTCTACAAAGCGATCTAAAACCCGGGCAATTTTTGCGTGTTTTAGCTTGAGCAGCATCTTTGCTTCACGCTCAAATAATTCTCTAGCCTTTTCTTGCTGCTTTTCACCTATATCGTGCGGCAAAACCGATTCTTTGAGCACTACTTTGACGCCATCGGCTTTGGCCAGATAGACCGCCGACATACCTCCGGCACCGAGCTCCATCAAAATTTTGTAGCGACCATCTTGAAGCAAATGATTGGTGGGCAAAGGTTCATAAGCAGTTGAGCAGTATCTCGGGCTCAAACTTTCTCCCCAAATTTGAGTAAACGATTGGGAGTCAATGCGCTCTAAAATAATGGCTTTTTGCATTTTGACAAAATCGCTGGTAAAGCGTGAAGGCTCGCCGAACTTTTCTATAGCGCCAAAAAGTTCTTCTGCCTGCGAGCGCGTCAAATAAGAAAGGATGATAGTCGCGGAGCCGCCAGAAATAAAGTCGATACTGATGTTTGGGCCAATGCCGCCACTAATCAACATTTCTGACAAGGTTTGCTTTTCACCCTTAAAATATGGTCTATTACTGCGCCCGGCTCCCTCCGGGTACGAAATTTGCACTGAATGCACATCGGACCACTCCCTCTGCGTTCTATTTAATAGAGCCAGCTTCTGACCACCAGAAAATTCAATGCCACCTGGTGTGAGACGAATCACTTCCTCTTTGCTGGTCTTCATAAACAAGAACAGCAGTGCTGGTAGTAGCATCGGTACAGCAAGAACCAGCAGTAAAAAGCCGTCTTCAGATACGCGAGGGTAACGAAAGATGATCGGCACCATCGTTGCCGCCAGTAAGACGGTAGTGAGCACTGCTATCAGCAGACTGATCTTATGCACATGCTCACTGAAAAGTTTGTACGAAATCACCACGTCATCGACGGCTTGATTGCTTTGAGTGGCAATTTCATTTTTCATTGATTTAATTATTATGCCTCAAACAAAAATTCGGCGGCTATGGGGGGCTAGCAACCGAATTTTTGTTTTTAGACGCGAGTAAGGCAATGGGGGTGATTTGCTTTACCCGGTCAATATAAAGCCTCGCTCTTGGCAATATACGGGCATAAAAAGAGAGGGATGAAGATTCATCCCCCTTTTGTCTCCGACAGTAACCTTATTAAGGCTTGCAGGATTTTTTTAGCCCTGTTGGGCAACATCGGTCTGGCCGCCATTCTGGCTCATTGCCGCCTGGTTAGCTTGCATTGCAGCCAACCGAGCTTGATTATTAGCGCCCCGACTCTGTCCACCTTTTCTGCCAGCCTCTGCAGCTTCTTTTGAAGTAAATTCGTGAGCATTACCTGAGGCATGGGCAGCTTTTCCACCCTCACTGGCAATCCTTCTTTGCTGTTCAGGATCCATCGCGGCGAAACCGCGGTTAGAAGTGGTGCGACCCTGGTTAGAATTTGGCATTTGATTGCCCTCCTGATCTGTCTTGACTGACTGCTTCGACCAAGACCGGGCCAGTTTGTTCCACCTTTGACAAAGCTTTCTCCACAAATTTTGAAAAAAAAGCCATTTGTAGGCAGAGAATTTTTTAATTAAGCAGCCTGCCAGCCATTAGAAAAGCCCTTGTAGCAAATACCCCACGAAAAATTTTAGCCCTAAAGGCGGTGGCTACCGAAAGTCAGAGCTTTACCACGCACTTACACTGAGCTAAAGCAAACTGTAATGCATCTACCAACTCGTTTTGAGCACTTCCAGCATAATTAAAGCAGTTCTACTTGATCTCACTGCGCCACTTGCGGGGTTAACATGGCAAAAGCAATAGTCAGGCCCATTCAGCCAAAACGTTCCTTATATATTGCTCTTTGTCTGCTTTTAGCAGGGTCCGCAGCACTGAGCCTCCGCCCCCGCTCCGCTGTGGAAAAGACTTATTACATCAGCTGCGCGCCTCCACAATCTATCGAGTTAGTTGAGAACAGCACTCTCAAAGAACAAAGCTTTGGCGAATATACTTTTCAAACCGATTTTTCCACTGAGACCGGAGGATATTTTCGCTTACTAAAAAACGGCCAAGAGCTCTATCGCGAAAATGCCGATCATTGCGAATTTTCAGTCATGGCCGTGGAAAACAATATCGACAATCCGATGGTGCGTCTTTCTGCCAGTGCGACACCAAATCTGGTGGTAATAGAAGGGCGTCAAGACAATCTGAAAAATTATCACGTGCTTGAAATTGGCAATCAAGTAAAAGAGTTAGCACTTGTTGTCGGCGCACCAGCTAACTTGATGTTGTCAGATCACAACGGTGATAAAAAATACGAGTTTATCGGAGATGGTGATTATTTTGACGCCTGGGGTCATCAGCCTTTGTCACCTTCACTGGCTTACGCGTGCGATCAAAACAGCCACAAACTGCATTTGATCAAATTGCCTTGTGATAGAAAGACGTTGAAAGATCACGCCCAAGCATACAAAACCCAATTTGCCGACTTGATGAGCAGCGAAAATGATGCACTGACTCTGGCGCCAGCTGAACTTGCGGATGAAATGGCTAATCTGGTTTATCACGGCAACGCCAAACAAGCTAATTGGTTGTTGAATGCTTCGTGGCCAAAAAGCAGAGGTAACAGCGGCAAGGAAGCATTCAAGAATGCATTCTATAAAGAACTAAAGAAAGGAAGACACTGGCAGGAAGTGAAAGCATTGAATCTGATGCCTTAATGAGCTTGAAACTTATTTGATTCTCCAACGTCTTTAAATGAAGTTCTGCGCTTCGAGTAGATGGAGGTGTATCATGCCCTATTCTTCAATTCAACAACTTCCAGATCTTGTTAAAGATTCGCTGCCGAAAGAAGCGCAAGAAATTTTCAAAAGAGCCTTTAATCACTCGTATGAAAAATACAGCGCTACCGACGAAATAATTTGTTTCAAAATTGCATGGGCTGCGGTAAAACGCATGTATGAGAAGCAAGGCGATCAGTGGGTCCGAAAACCTCCTCGAAAGCCCGCGGTTATTGACGCCGGCTAACGGCACCATCATTGGTGGCGCAAGCAAGCCTGAAGTTGACAGTTATCTCCAGGCGCTTGTGACGCAGGCGCTACCCACCGCTGCTGAAAGACATTTAGAAATCGAATGAAGCAAATTTTTTGAATTGAATACGTCATGGGCAATCAGTCCCTGACCGCCCAACGTTCGAATCGTTACGGCCATTTCAGCCCCGGCAACTCCCAAGAGTTGAGCAGAATCAGTCTGACAGCAAATAAACGGCACGTCAGACTGCAGGCCATCCTGCTTGATCTCTCTTAATACATCACAAGCAGCGGTGCCATTTACGCCTACATAAGGTTGGCACAAGATAACATCATAGGTTCGTTTAGCCAGCATATTCTTGGCCCCGCTCACGTCAGATACCAGATCGATGGGGTGCTGCAATTTTCGCAGGGGAGCAAAAGCAATACTCACATCAGTATCGAAAATAGCCAGAATTCTCATTCAAGTACACTCCCCAGTATGCTAAACAGCACGACGGAGTTGTCGATAGATAGTTCCTTTTCTGAGCTTTTCTGAGCTTTTTTGAGATTTTTTTAGTTCTGTCAGTTATGAACACATAAGACTGTTTTTAGTCGCCATAACGTCTTCAAAATTTTTGTCCATCCTGAAATAGCAGTCACAGCTGGCTTCTTCAAGTCCTTTGCGATTTAAAACGGTGACTCTTCCCCGTACATAGTTGATGACTTTGGCTTTGGCCAAGAGGCCGGCGGCCAAGTTAACTCCAGTGCGCGAGACACCTAGCATGGCAGCAAGCGCCTCTTGAGTCATCGGAAATTTAGTGCCTTCACAACGATCTAATGTGTGCAACATCCATCTGGCACAGCGCTGCTGAATTGAGTGACTACGATTACAACCAGTGGTGTACGCCACTTGACTAAAGAGTCCGACGGTATAACGATGGCACACCGCCAAGAACTCAGGATACTTAGCAATGAGTGCCTGGAACGTTTTTACCTCCAGTCGACGTGCTGAAGAATAGACCTGACAAACGACAATTTCAGGGACGGTACAAATTCCAAAGGCGGCGGAGACTCCCAGCATGCCTTCTTTACCGATGGTTGCCAATTCAATTAAAGTATCGTCGTCAACGCGCGAAAGTAAAGAGAGCACACCAGATTCTGGAAAAACAACGTACTTGATCGGCTCGCCGGGTTCGATCAAAACCTGACGTAATTCATACTGCACGAGTTCAGATTTTTCCATAACTTCTTCCAATGCATCGGCCGGAAGCCTTTGAAGAAGCAAATTGCATGAAGTAGCTGAAGCCATATCTATAAGGGGATCCTGATAAGTAGTACGATTTGTTCTCTTCTCGCACTATGGCACCAACTAGCATGAAAGTCACGCCAGTGGTGCACATAAGGAGTTATATAAACCTGGTGTGTTACTTTATGAACAGATATAAATTTGACAGACGATTTCTAAGCTGTTCTCAGTAAATTTAAGCCCACAAAATGATCAGAAAGTGCTTTCTAGACAAAACTATCCAATTTTTCGAGAAGTGCAGCCTGAGCGACATTGGCTACAACCATAAGTAAGTCGACAGACATAGCGAGCGAGAGCTTCAAAAAAATTAGGGCCTTGATAGAAATGCTAAATGTTGCATATCGGCGACAGTGACAACAAGCATAAGCGCCACTGTATATGGTGGCTAGTAAATAGACGAAGAGAAGTTAAAAGCAGCTTGTTGATCCCAATACATTACATTGTCATCTTTCCAACGAGCAAACTGCACATTACCGTCTTGCGAAAGAATGATTGACAGTACGTCTTTAAGAGCGTTGCAGATGCGATAAGCTGAGCGGTGGCGCGTACCAACTGCGTGAACCGATTCTATTACCGAATGCTCGCCTTCAAGATCAAGCGCTTTAGCAACAAAATTGAGTTCCGTAGATTCACAGTGAATTTCAGCACCAAAGCCCAGAAGCTCAAAACGGCGAGTTAAAACCACAGCACCGTCCACCGTAGATAAAGCTGAGATCAGGTGCGACATTTCAAAAATCGCCTCGTCTAACTTGATGATGTCTGCACTTGTAGTCTGCTGATAATCACGCCAACCAATAACACTGTGTTGATCGCCGGCTATTTTAGCCAGAGTGTTCATTACCTTGATAATCAAAGTGCGAAAACGAGCTCGGGGCTCACCAGCGCGAAATCCATACTTGATGGACAGATATGGATTTTCGCTACAGAAGAGATCGGCCATTTCAGGGGGCACCACAACCAGTGTGCCACCATGCTGAAAAGCACGCATACCAGCGATCAGTCGTCGCATCATATGCTGCCCAATGACGCGAGTTAAATCAGGTTCGAGTTCTGCCCAATTTTCACCGGCCTCTTTTCGCGCTTCGTTATGAATTTCCATACGCTCCTGGCGAATTGAAGCAAACCACTCTTGCAACCATTGCGCTTGAAACAAATTCATTGAAGGTCCAAATACTTTCCCTTCTTCTAAGTGGCCAATTACCTCACGGCCCCGGGCGACGTCAAGGTGTCCTGGCCCAGTGACGCTGATAGCCAGACGGGCAGGCAGCGGAGCAGCAGAACCTCGGCCCCCATGAATGGCATGCAGCCAGCGTGGCCCCGAATGAACCAGACCCCAGATCTCAGGACCATTATTAGGGTCAACGCGCACACCAATAAGGGTGCGCGAAAAATTAGCGGCAGATGATAAGCGGCGCAATTCCAGCGCGTTAAACTCAAGATGCCGCGCAAACTCTAAACGATGTAAGCCAGATGGTGGTCCGCCCTCTTCGGGCAAGTCTTCTGGCTCCATGACAATCAGGCGAAAGACCACCGGAATGTTTTCCTGGCGCAGTAAGCTTGCCTGATAACAGGTAGAAATAAGGGTTTCCAGTACCGCCCCACTGGGCAATTCTTCGCCCGATTCCAGCGTAGGCCAGTGGGCGATGACGAATTTGCTCAAGTCAGAAGGGTAAAAGTGTTTCATTAGCTTCCAAGCACGACAGCGCAGGAAGTCATACTTCTGTCAGTGATCTATAGCCATTATAATACACAGGAGTGGCCGTAAATCTGCTGGAAGAATGCCCATTGGTCTCAATCAGGCCGCCACAGTTTCGCCTGCACAATCTTGATCGTATTCGGCCTTAAGTTCATTCACAACCGACTGACGCTCGTCGGCTCTAGCCGAATGGCACAAGACAGCGACACTCAAGGCGCTCTTAAGCTGATTAGGGCTAAATTCTTGGCGAAGAGAAACAGCATTTCGTAGATCGTCGCAATGATCTATATCTATTCGATATGCCCCGTTTTCTTCAATGCACAAAATTGCGAACACACCAGAAGAAGAAGGCAGCCTGTCTGCAGTGGCGTATGGCCCATCGAATTCAAATCGTCCTAACATTAAAGACATAAGTGGTTCCTCATTTTTTTTGACACGAGGAGTCTAACTTGGCTTTTAAGCGCCCACCAATTCCTTTTATTTAACCGAATTTAAGCGCCGGTGACGGGAACTCGCTCTGCCAGGTACGCTTTTCAGACTTTTGAACAGGCAATACTGGCGAAGATCGAAGTCAGATTTTAATCTCTTGAGGATCCAGAACACTGCTAGGCACTATCCAGATAACCGGAACCTTTAAATTGAATCTCAGTCAGCCAATTAAGCTATATGGGTGAAAACTGATGACTTCAAAAACGATATTACGCTATGCCGTGGTGGGCCTGGGCCACATAGCCCAAATTGCCGTATTGCCGGCATTTGAACACGCTAAAGAAAATTCTGAGCTCACGGCACTCGTCAGTGACGATCCAATCAAGCTCAAAGAACTTTCAGTTCACTATGGCGTACAAAATTGCTACTCCTACGAACAATATGAAGAAGCACTGAGAAGCGGCACCTTCGACGCCGTCTACATTGCTTTGCCTAACGATATGCACAAAGACTACAGCATAGCGGCTGCCAAAGCTGGAATACATGTACTCTGCGAAAAGCCCATGGCGACAACAGAGGAAGAGTGCCAACAGATGATTGCGGCAGCCGAAGAAAACAAAGTTGAGCTGATGATTGCCTACAGGTTACACTTTGAACGCACCAATATGAAAACTGTGGAATCACTCGATTTGGGGAAAATCGGCGTTCCAAAACTGTTCAATTCATCGTTCACCCTTCAGGTGCGAGACGGCAATATTCGCACGCAGAAAGAGCACGGCGGTGGTCCCCTCTTTGATATCGGTATTTATTGCATAAACGCAGCTCGATATATTTTTAAAGAAGAACCAATTGCCATAACAGCTCTAGCCTGTAGCGGGCCTGATACTCGCTTTGATGAAATTGAAGAATCGGTAGCCGTTGCCATGAAATTTCCCGGTAATCGCTTAGCTTCATTCGTTTGCAGCTTCGGTTGCCACGCAGTATCGCACTATGAAGTCGTAGGCACCACTGGCAGTGTCTGCGTCGATCCGGCGTACGAATATGCCGATGAAACTGGTTTTGAAATTAAAGGCGAGAAGCATAACCAGAAACTAAAGACTGGAAAAAGAGATCAATTCGCACCAGAGTTGATTCACTTCTCTAAGTGCGCTTTAAATGGTCAACAGCCTCGGCCATCAGGTTATGAAGGCCTGGCTGATCTGCGAATCATTGAAGCCATTAAGGCATCTATCGCCACGGGCGAAACAATCAAGCTCGACGACGGCACTAGATCTAAAGCTAATGCTAAGACAATAGCAAGTCAGACCAGTAAGCCCGACGCAGAACTAATAATTGAAAAGCCCGAGGTGCTGAAGGCAAAGCTTGTGCATGCTCAGTCTGGTTCAAAAGACTAAAATCTTACGCCCAACAAAAAAAATTGGAACTATCACCCTGGCGCATGGTCAGAGAAAGAGCAAATGGTTTCTGGGTTTTCACTATTTCACCAGATTAACAACTGTCGAAGCCGAATAGTGTCAGGCAGTTGACCAACAAAAACTGGGGAGGGCATTGCTCTCCCCGCTTTTGGTTGATTCTAGCAAACTAAAAGGGAAGTGAGTATGAAAGCACTGGTTTGGCATAGTAAGAATGACGTGAGGGTCGAGTCTGTTAAAGACCCGGTAATTGAAAATCCAAATGATATTTTAATCGAAGTGACAGCTACTGCCATTTGCGGTTCAGATATTCACATTTATCATGGTATGGTCCCAGGTATGAAAAGCGGCGACATACTTGGCCACGAATTCGGCGGACGGGTTGTAGAAGTGGGTGCGAGCGTCAAGCGAGTCAAAGTAGGCGATCGGGTAATCATTCCATTCGTTATTGCTTGCGGCAACTGTCTGTTTTGCGCTGATCAAACATTCTCGTTGTGTGAAAATTCCAATCGCGATGCCAAAGTGGAAGAGAAAATCACTCACTATCCCACCGCAGGCCTTTTTGGCTTTTCACACCAATACGGCGGTTTCTCTGGTGGCCAATCGCAATACGTGCGAGTGCCCTACGGTGACGTCGGTGCTTTAGTGCTGCCTGAAAACATTAGCGAAGACCAGGCCTTATTTCTCTCTGACATCTTCCCCACCGGGTTTATGGCAGCAGAAAATTGCAATATAAAGGAAGGCGACACGGTTGCTGTATGGGGCTGCGGCCCGGTTGGCCAATTTGCCATTAAGAGTGCTTTCATGCTTGGTGCAGGGCAGGTCATCGCCATCGATCGCTATCAAGATAGATTAGAACTAGCAAGAAAAAGTGGTGCCAAAGTAATCGACTATTCAAAAGAAAAAGTAGCGGACCAGATCTTCCAACTAACTGAAGGGCGCGGCCCACACGCGTGTATCGACGCTGTCGGTATGGAATCACATGGTTATACACTCGACGCCCTTTACGACAATGTAGCTAATGCGCTGTTGCTGGAAACCGACCACACCCACGCCTTAAGAGAAATGATTGGCCTGTGCCGCAATGGTGGCACCGTCTCAATTCCAGGAGTCTATGGTGGTCTCGTTGACAAGTTTCCTTTAGGAGTTGCTTTTGCCAAAGGATTGACTCTCAAGATGGGTCAAACCCATGTACAAAAATATATGCCTCGACTGCTCAAAATGATTGAAGAGAACAAAATTGATCCCCGATTTGTAATCTCGCACCGTATGCCGTTGCGCGAAGCAGCTTCAGCTTACAAACTCTTTGCTGACAGTCGCGACATCTCCACAAAAATCGTACTAGACCCAAGAGCTGCCTAGCCTAATCTAAGGTGCGAGAAAATGGCCATCTAACAACGTTATAACAGCGTAATTACATTGTTAGATGGTCAATTTTTCAACAACTTGCATCAGCAGCTATGCGGTGCTTTATCGCCAATCAGTTAGTAATTGAACATCGATAGAGCTGAACAACATGACGCCAAGAAACGCAAGGATGACTAGACCCACTATTGACACTGTGAACAAGGCATTCTTCTCATTCCGTAGTCGCATTTCAGTCCTGTACATAATTTCAGTCTCCACATTTTGCTGCCATATATCTTGACTTTTATAGTTTTCTATTGTTCCAAATTTTGACCACGGAACTAATAGACCACTTGAAAGTCAGCATCATTAGCAGTTACGAGGGTGAGGACAATGGTTGAGAGTAAGATTTCGAAAGACACAGATGCAAAAAAAGCGATCATCGCCAGCGCGATTTTTATCGTAGCGCTCGGTATGGTTTTTGCGATGAACAGACCAGCTGGTGAAAGAGAAAGTGCACAAAAGCAGCAAGCATCGCAGGGACTTCAGCAGCAGGGAATGGGATCGCAGCAAGGACCGCAAGGAATGCAGCAGGAGCAACAGGCTGTAACGGATCAGGGAATGGCAACGCAGCAGGGAGCGGGACTGCCCCTGGGTCAGCAGCAAGGGACGCAACAAAACCAACAGCAGGGATTGCAACAGGGAATCCAGCACGGACAGCAGGGACAGTCGCAAAGTCCTTCAGCTGGTCAAGCTGACTCCACTACCGCAAGATAATGCAATCGGCCCTGGTGTAATTTCAAACCAGGGCTTTTTTGCGCATTTTCAGCATTCTTTGCGCTTCTTTAGCGCTCGTAGATGCCGACAATTTCTCCGAACGAAAGTACGTGGCCGCTGATGGCGTCTGTTATCTCACTCAAGGTGGGAGGCGCGCCAAAGTTGAGCATGGTATCAACCGCGATAATCTGAAAATGATAGTGATGGGGGCCATGACCAGGCGGCGGAGTGGGCGGCATGTAAGCGGGCTTACCTGGTGAATTCCTGCCCATTTTCAAACCTTGTCCCTGATACTCAGGTTTTAAGTTTTCGCCTTTAACGGCACCATCACTAAGCTCTTTTACGCGATGAGGAATGTTGTAAACAATGCCATGAACAAATGGTATCGTCTTCGGTGCATCAGGATCTTCTACCACAAGAATGACGCTCTCGTAGCCCTGGGGCAAGTCCATCCAGCGTAAGGCAGGAAATAGGCCTTCGCCGTCACACGAATATTCAATAGGGATGTTGCCACCATTTTTAAATGCCTGGCTTGTCACAACAATCGTCTCGGGATGGGCAGCCACAGCGGGCTGATGATCGAGCAGCTTATCGTCACTGGAACGCAGTGGACGAAGCGCCTTGCCCAAAAGCTCAACAATTCTCATGGTGCCCTCGCAGTTAACGGTATAAAAGGGCAGACTGACGAAGCCCGCAAAAGTTTCCATTTGGTTAAGAGCTTGGAAAGAATTGCTTAAACCTGGACAGTGCTGACCATGACCCTTGGAAAACGCTAAGAATTTTTACAACCTGTAGGTTGTTAATTTGCACAACTTAGAAGTTGTAAAATTTCTTAGGCTTTAAAAAAGAACTACCCGAGGCCGAGAAGAAAAAAAGAGAGCGCTCTAACTACGCTCTCCTTTTTCATTTTCTTCTAACTAGGCCTAAGCGGCTTTGCGCTTAGTTGAGCTCTTAGCTCTAGTGAGCGGAACTTTTCCTTTCGCCAGCGGCTTTTGTGAGAGCACCTCTTTGCGCGCGATGAACTCTTTTCCAAGACTCTCAAGGTCGAGCTTTGCTGTCTTGATCTTCTCGAACATTTCTTTCTCTTCTTCTTCAACGTGGTGCTTCACTAGTTCGCAAAGCACTGTCACTTTCGAATCATAATGATCATCTTTTGGTGACATCTCAGCTAACTCAGCCAATAAAAATTTGACTACATGGTGTTCTGTGTCGGCTTCATCCATCAAGTCTTTAACATCTTCTGCACCTTTGCGTACGGCAGGATAAACAACTTCCTCCTCGGCCTTGGCGTGCAGTGTTAACTGGTTGATGATTTGAGCGACAAGTTCTTTTTTCTCTTTATCTTCCTCAGCTTGAGTGTACTGAAAGAAGAGTTCGGAAACGTCTTTATGGTCTTTATGCAAAACCTGCAAAAGATCGGTTGTTACCTCGACATCAGCTACGAAGTCTTTCTTAGGTGCTTCTTTAGATTTTGGAGTTTTTGTGGTGGCAGATGCTTTCATGATAGTCATTCCTACTTTTAAACTTGCAAAAGAGTTGACTACAAGAGAGCAGTTAAGTTCCCGATTCTAACGGCTTTTAGTGTCTTCCAATATCCACACGAGCCGTGCCACCAGCGTCTTTATCGATGTGAACAAAAGGCATCTTGATGTGCACAGAACCAGTGCCAGCATTCTTATCTAATTTGAAAAATGGTGCGCGCACGCGGGTTGTTTGGTGTTCAGGTACATCTACATCTATGTCGTCAGTCTCGGCCCGAATACTGGCACCATCAGAATTGATATTGATAATCGCCTTTTCGCTTGGCTCAGCATCAACATCTACTCGATGAACTTTGACCGGCGGCCGACCAGGAGTAATCACTTCAGTTGTAGTTGTGCGACTTTCCTTACCAGTTTCTTTATCGACTGTCACAGTTGTTGTAGTCTGCTCTTTATATGTGTCGACTCCAGAAGTACTGGTGGTGGGCGTGCTCTGCGAACATGCACTAAGAGCGAGAACTGCTATTACCAACGCACAGCTAGATGTTGCTGTGACTTTTAAATGTGACATGTCGTAAGCCTCTTGGCAATTTAACTGATTACTCAAAGTTTCCCTCGTCATATAATACTATTCATGGCCATTATCAACATCGCCGCATATAAATTCGTCGGCATTCCCGACCCTGAAAGTTTGCTGCCACTTTTTAAAGAACGCTGTAACCAGCTGGCTTTGAAAGGCACAGTACTCTTAGCTACCGAGGGCATCAATTTATTTCTGGCGGGCAGCCGTGAATCTATTGATCAGTTCCTAGACTTTTTGCGTCGCGACGAAGTTTTTGACGGTCGTTTTTCAGATATTGAAACCAAGGAAAGCCTCTCAGATAGCCAGCCTTTTGGTCGTATGGTGGTGCGAGTAGCGAAAGAAATTATAACCATGCGCCATCCCACAATTGTGCCAGAAAATAACCGGGCACCTCATGTAGAGCCAGCTACGCTGAAGACCTGGCTGGAGCAAGGCTTCGACGATCAAGGCCGGCCGGTGGTGATGATGGATACCCGCAACGGTTTTGAAGTTGAAATGGGAACCTTTACAAACGCCGTAAGTTTTGACATTGAAAAATTCAGCCAGTTTCCTGACGCCATCAAAGCCACCTTAGCTGAGCAAAGCGATCTTAAAGACAAGACTATTGTCTCCTTTTGCACTGGTGGCATCCGTTGTGAAAAAGCTGCGCTCTACCTGCACGAAATCGGTATGCCGCACGTTTATCAGTTGCACGGCGGTATTCTTGGTTATCTTGAGAAAGTTGGCGGAGAGCACTGGCAGGGCGAGTGCTTCGTTTTTGACGAACGCGTTGCGTTGGATTCTAGTTTGAAACCGACAGTTCATACTTACCCTGGTCGCCCTGTTAAAGACTAAACAGCCCTGGCGGTACATTCGGCAGCAAAACACCATTGCCCTTTGATTTTGCGCTCAAATTCGCTGTCACCAAAGACGAAATTACTTAAACTGGTGCCTGGTTTGATTACTTTGTGAATGTGGTCGTCACTCTCAGAATTGGCCTCAATAGCAGAGCTTGGCGTACCGGGAATCACCAGAGCGTCTAAGGCCGGATTGACAAAGACCGGCACCGAAAACCGCTGCCGATCGATACGAGCATTGATGACTCGATGGGCGCTGGCACGCAAATAACCGCCAGTCTCAATTTCCAACAGTTCGCCGGTATTGACCACGATTGCGCCATCTAAGGCCGGCACACGGTGCCAGACACCAGCTGCATCTTGTGCTTCGAGGCCACCAACTTGATCCTGAATTAAAAAAGTGAGCCAGCTCCAGTCACAGTGAGCGGTAACACCACTCTGCACCTGTGTGTCAGGGGTACTGATCTCTTGAGGCAAATAAGACATAGCTTTGAGCAATAAATACGGCCTGTCCTTCATGCGACTGGTGAAGAAATCAGCGGGCATCTCCATTGCTGAGGCAAGTACGGTCAACATTATTCGCGAAAGCGACTCAACAGCATCAAAATAATTGAGCATGGTGTGTTTGAACTCAGCACTTTCGGGCCATTGATTTTCGCCCCACAGCTGCCAGTAAGGTGCACTGCTAACTGCGCTGCTAAGACCCTGGGGAAGTTTTGCCTCTGGACCTAAGTGAATCTGCTCACGCCAGTCGCGGTAATTTTTCAGCAGTCCGTATCCCCGCGCATGAAGCGAGTTTTTAATCGAGATTGCGTCTTTAGCACTCTGGCTGGTGGCGAAAAAATCCGCTGTTCTAGTTAGCACTTCGTCGAGTAAAGCAGCGTCTATATTGTGCCCGACTAAATAGAACATGCCGGCTGAATGACATGCAGCTTTGATCTGGCCACCAAGCTCTGCGGCTGCCCTGGCCTTTTCTGCCGTGTTATCTTCAAGGCACGCTCTAAAATAGGCGGAAGCGTTTACTACAGGAAGATTTGCTTTGACGCTTTGTCCTATATCAGTATCAGTAGTTTCTCTTACACCGAACATGGCTGCGTAACTTTAGGTTTAGCCTTCTCTTCAGTGACAACGGCACCATGCTCAGTGGCAGTAATCAGATCATAATGCGGGCCAAACACTCTTACACCCTTATATTTAAATTCTTCGCGAGCCTCATGTTCAGCCCAAGTGGCCACAGCCTTAAACGCTGTGCGCACCACATCTGATGGCGTACAATGCGTCGAGACAAACCACTTGCGTCCTTCCTGCATCGCCGGCTCACCAGTAAAGGTGCATTTTTCTATGGCGTTGATCCACAGATTGAACCCGCCTAAAGTTTCTTCAGTTTTAAAAATATGATTGGCAAAATTGACGTCTTTCAATACCGTATCAATTTGCGAAAGAGTCAACGAGCCTTCAAGACTTTTCACCAGGTCAATGCAATGCTTCGTACCTTGAGCGATGTCCGTAAAAATAGGCACGTTATGTCTATCAGCCATGGCTCTAACATAGATGCGACCGCGGTTAAGATCATCGGCCTGCACCGAATCGATGGTGGCACCATAAACGGTGCAATCGGCCTTAATATCTTCCATCACAATAGCAACTGGTTTTCTAGCGCCGATTAAATAGGCCACCTCAGCCACTGAAGCGACACCTCTGGTATCGCCATTGATGACAAACAATTGCACCAGACACTCGTCTTTACGTCGCATTTCATCGAACTGATCATCTTCTTTCCATGCACCCAGTGGCATTTGCGGATTATGATAAGTTACTCCCGCCGCTTCCATCAACGGAATAGTGATATCTTTGCGCCATGTGGTGAGGCCGCAGGCACCACCGAGAAAAACTTGTTTGGGCTGTTCAGTCACTGACAATTCCCCTTAACTATATCTCCGCGTGATCTTAGATCTAGAATCACGCTATGACAAGAGAGGCAGCTCAAGCACAGTGTGGGTATTACGCAGCAAATTAATCTGGCAGAACTTTCTGGCAAAGCATTCTGGCAGAATAGTTCGACCTAATTCGGCAAAATAATTCGGCAAAATAGTTCGGCTTAGTATCCGACCACGAATCCATCACGTTGGCGCATGATGCTTTGCAGATACTGTTGCGATACTGGTCTGAAATGTTGAGTATTTTTTCTATCAGGGTCGCCGATGATGTATTTGCCTTCAGAATTTCTTCCGGCAATGAAGACATAGTGCGGATTGCCTGTATTTGGGTTAATAACTTTGGCAACAGCAGAGCGACCTTGATCTAATTCACGATTGAGATCTTGCATGGCTTTGGCACCCACGTTGCCCATTCCATAGTCATAAGCCTTAGTGGTGAGACCGGTGCTGGCTATTTCATTGGCCAATTTTTGCAGCGGGCCACGATAACCGTGCCGAGTAGTGCCAGTGAGTTCCTTAAATCTCTGGTTCTCAGAATCAGTCAGAGGTCTGCCCTGGCGCTCCTTAGCGTACATCATGCCCGCGGCGATACCAGCGCAACTGAAGGAATCTTTTTGACGCGAATAGAATGACTTAATGTCACTGGCTTCTACAGTATTATCGCCAGACGGCTTGTCGGCACCGGTGCGGTCCTTCTTCCATGGAATAACTATGTCTTCGCGCTTCTTGCGCGGTTCTACTTCAGTTTGAACAGGGCTAGCCTCGGGCTTAACTTCTGGTCTGACTTCAGTCTTAACCTCAGGCCTGACATTTTGACTGGCGGGATCAAAATTACGTTGTTCTGGAATTGGCCCAACTTGAGGCAAAACAACTTCAGCGGCCGGTTTGTCGCGCGGAACTGGAACTGTTTCGACTTTTGGCTCGACTTTTGGCTCTACTTTTGTTTCGGCCTTAACCACCGGTCTTACTTCGGGTTTGGCCGCGGTCTCACCCTGTCCAAATTTAGCAATAGTGCTTTCTTTAGCATTGGCAGACCACCAATCACCACGATAATCGGCTTTGCTGCCGTTCTTGTTGCGTTGTTGTTCAAACTCTCCATTGCGCTCTACCGCACGTAAAACGGGATGGTTAGAGCCATTTGCTTCAGCCGTACGAAGCTGAATCAGGTTGACATTTTTACCCACTGACTGACGATTGATTTCAAAATCACGCTCTACGCCGTTGTCTTTCAAACTAACGCGTACCTTGCCGTTGGTCTTATCGAGATCGTTATAGAGAGAAGTCATAGCTTCCATCTTCTGCTTCACAGTAGACTCAGGAGATTCGAGAGCCTGCTTGGCGCTGTCGATTCGCTGTTCCTTGGTTTGGGTAGCTGGCTGGGCGGCCTGTTTATCACCGGCGTCGGCACCCGGCAAGTGTTTTTCCCACCCGTTGATAGTAAGTTTCGGAAATTCGGTATTGAGAATGCCAGGATCGGCTGGTGTGAACTGGCGCAGCAAAGAGACGCGATCTACGTCAGGTAGAGTGTTATTGGCCTTATTGTCACCGCTGTCGAGACGCTTCTCTGGCGATGATTGAGGTTGTTCGAGACTCTGACCGGCTACCATTATCATCCTCGGCATTTGTATTGCAGGAAGTTAATATAAACAATGGCACGTGAATAAGACGTGAAACTAACCCCAGCGGGCGATCAAAGATTTTGAAATTTTTCCCTGCCTGATCACCCCAGCTCAGCGGCTCTGGCGGGTAGAGCGTCCCAGGTACGGCCGTCGAGCAGGCGCCCGGTCTTCTTTTTATTAACGCCGCCCCATTGCTTGAAAAAGAAAGCCACACCCTTCTTCTGGCAATGTTCACGCATGGTGCGCACCCACTGCTCAGCCATGGGCCGGGCATGACCTCCTGATTCGCCGCCAACAATCACCCAATCTATTCCACTTAAGTTAATTTGCTCAATGGGCCCCAATAGCGGCTCGACTGATAGAAATTTGATAGCGGCGCCAGTCTTACGCAAAAATTCAACGCGTTCTACATATTCTTGAGACTCAACGCTCACACCCATCCAGATGTTGTCGGCCCACTCCAGGCGCGGGCTCATCAATGCCAGTCGTTCGTGTCGTTTAGTCAGCACCTGAAACTGATGCCAGTGCGCCGCTTTCATGGCTTCAAATACTTTGAAAATGTACTCTTCTGGCACATCTTTATGAAAAAGGTCGCTCATTGAATTGACGAAAATGCGTTTGGGTTTGCGCCATGTGAGCGGCAAAGACAGCCTGGCAGGCCAGAGTTTCAAATCGAAGCCCTGCTGATAAGGATGCCCGGGCACATTGCGAAAGCGCTCGGCAAATGTCTCAGCATAGCAATGCCCACAACCTGGGCTGATCTTGGTACAACCGGTGACCGGGTTCCAGGTGGCATCAGTCCATTCAATTTGAGAATTAACGGCCATGTCCGGATTCTACTACCTGGAAAATATGCCGCCAAGGGCGAAATGAAAACTTCTTTGCGGTAAGCTATCAAAGTCGTATGAAAATTGGGGATGTCATGTCGCTTCAGAAAATTAAAGACGCAATCGCCAACAAAAAAATGATATGTCCAGAGTGCAAAAAACCAATACAGAAATTCGAAAAATACGCTGAAACCATAGACGCTGTGCGTGATGGCTTTAACATCATCGAAATTGATTCTAACGCATCACGCGTCACGCTCACCTGCGGCAATGAACCTTGCGCCTGGAAAGAGCGCTCTGAATACTGGATTGAATACATAATCGATTAACGGCCGTAAGCTATTTGCTATTTGGGCATAGGTTTGTCAGTGCCAAATTTTTGTGGCCGCTGGTCGTAAAATTGAATTTGAATTGCCATGGCAATGCCGCCGGCCGCTGCCGCTATAAAGCATAAAATAGCCAATCCGGGATAACCGAGAATTGTAAATTTGGTGGAGACACGCATTAACAGCGCCGCTCCCACAATTAAGGCAGCCAGTATGAGAGAAAGGCTGATGCGGTTGGCGACTTTTTGGAATGAGTCGACCAGTAAAGGCTCATCAATTACCTTAACGGACAAATTGTTATTAGACGCCAGGTCTAAAATTTTATTGATATGTGATGGGAATTTTTCGGCGAAGGCTTTCGCTTCTAAAATGCCGGTGAACATATGACCAGGCGAAATATCTTTCAGCATTCGCTGCTGCATTATATTAGCTGCATGGCGCCTGACAGAGGCATTGGGGTCAAAATTGGGATATAACGTGCGGCCCACTTGATCTAAATTGAGCAGTGTCTTGCCGAGCATGGTCAACTCTGCCGGTACGCGAATGCCGCTGTCGCCAGCTGCTCGGGTGATGTTCAAAACAACCCGGCCAATTTGCATTTCACCAATGCTTGAACCCACATGATTTTGCACCAGGTCAGCAATTTGTTTACGACAAGACAGCTCATCAAAATTGGGCTTGCGAGTACCGATATCAAAGGCGATATCGGCAGTTGCATCAGGGCGTCCTTCACTGATGGCGAGAATCAGTTGCAACAATTTTCCTTGCATGGATGGCGTCAATCTTGCCACCATGCCCAGGTCTAAAAGGCCAATTTTTTTGTCGGAGGTTAACAGCACATTGCCAGGATGAGGATCGGCGTGGAAGAATCCATCGACCAAAATCTGCTTGAGATAGGCCTCGAAAGCCTGCTCGGCGAGAGGTGCTCCGTCGATTTCGAGCAATTCGAGTGGTGTGATACTGGTGATTTTTTTGCCTTGTATAAAATCCATAGTCAAAACTTTCGACGTGCTGAAATCGTTGATAGGAGCAGGCACCACTATCAAATCAAACTCACGCAAATTATGTTTCATCGTCTCTAAGTTGTGAGCTTCTTTACGATAATCAAGCTCATCTAAAATCGACTTGCGAAATTCTTCGAGCATCAAACCATATTCATAGCGTCTGCCGGCTTCGGTATGTTGGTCATAAAAATCAGCAACGTCAGATAATATTTGCAAATCTTGAATGATAACTTCACGAATGCCTGGCCTCTGCACCTTGACCGCAACTGCCCGGCCATCGCGCATTAAAGCATGGTGAATTTGCCCCAGTGAGGCAGCGGCCACAGGCACCTGATTGAATTCAGAAAAAGCTTTAGATATGCGCACACCCAACTCACTTACTACTACGCGCTCTATTTCGGCAAAAGAAACTGGTTCGCAATTATCTTGCAAACGCGAAAGCGCTTCGATGTATGCCGGCGGCAAAAAATCTGGTCGTGTAGAAAGCACCTGACCCAACTTGACAAATGCCGGACCCAATTTCTCTAAATCATCGGCCAGCTCGTGGGCCTTTGCGGGAGTTTCAGGAGCAGCAGCATCTCCATCAATGCCAAGAGCATCGTCTAAATTACCGGCATGCTTGACCAGGTCTGAGTTGCCATACTTCAATAGAAGCCAAGTAATATCCCTGTATCGCTTTAGATTATCAGGGCTTAGTTTTGTCGCCATCTATGCTACTCCGCCTTCTATACTCGCGCTGTCGCCTACTTGAGACAAATTGACGGCAAAATTTCTGAATCGTTCCATTTCTCTCCTGTAATAGATGGGCAGAAGGCAAAATGCTGCGATGATAGACCAGTAAGTTAGTCGAACGAGGACCGCATGAAGGAATTGCCTTTTAACCGGGGAAGATTGACATTTTCGCCAACCACTTTAACCATGGTGCCATGCCTGCCCGATTCTTTAGAGCTGCGAATTAAGCTCTTTTGTCTCGATCAAGAAGGCCTGGTTGAAGCTGGATTTTTTGATTTTTCAGACCTTGAACAAAAGCGGCAAAATAAAGACGTGATCTGGTTGCACTTATCGGGCACCCTTGGTGACGAGTTCTGGAAGCACCTTTACGATTTTCTTGATCTGACTGACGAACAAATGAAATTGATTCGCAGCCCGCATGCAGATTCATTTTTTGAAGATTTTCACAATGGAATGTTCTGGTCACTAGCCAGGCCATCTATCAGCAATCAGGTAGACGCTATCGAAACAATCAACTTTTTTATGGCCGATAAAGTACTGGTGACACGCCAGTTCAGCCATGATAGTGCCTTTGCCTTTGTCAGCCACAAACTAATGGAAAAAGGAGAGCACTTCAGCAATATTGGTGTAGACAGACTGGCGGCCACACTGATTGAAGACACCATTAACAGTTATGTGGAATTGCTCAAACTTGGTGGCAACAGACTGGAAGAGATACAAAACAAAATTATTCTCAACCCTGGCAAACAAGAGCTTGAGCTAATCAATCGCGCCCAGCAAGTCATTTGGATTTATCTAAATCAAGTCTGGCCGGTGGAGACTGTTTTGCTCGCTCTTCAGCGTTCTAACAACCCGCTAATGACAGAAGTCGGCAAACAGCACATTGCTTTTCGCCAAGACGAAACAAATGCTGTGATTCGACTATTCGAGACCTACAGGGCCATGTCTTACAACTTAATGGACGTCTATGTTTCAGGCCTCAGCCTGCGCACCAACCGCACCACCACAATTTTGACTATGATTGCCACGCTCTTTTTGCCACCAAGTTTAATCGCCGGCATTTACGGAATGAATTTTATCATTCCAGAAGTGCACGCACCATTTGGTTATTACTTTTGCCTCGCTCTGATGTTCTGCGTCTCAGGCGGGCTTCTATTCTGGCTTAAATACAACGGCCACATCGAAATGCAATAATTTTGAAAACTGATAACGGAGTAAATCAATGAGAATCAAAACTCTGGCAGTAGCACTTATAGTTGTGGCATACGCTGCTTTTTCTGCCGATGCTTCCGGTGCTGGTGGTGCCGCAGAAGCAAAAAGCCCTGAAGTTTCTGCAAAGTCGACAATAGCGAACAATACTAAATCGTGCCGCGATTTTGTGCAAAAGTTTTATGACTGGTATGTGGTTCAAATGAACCGGAAGTCGGGACCGGTTTCACTGGACCAAATTTGGACGATCAAGGCCAGCGCATTCAGCACCGAATTAGCCAAACGATTGAAGGAAGATTCTGCGGCTTCGGCCAAAGTTAAAGACGATATTGTCGGTCTGGATTTTGACCCGATTCTAGCCACCCAGAGCGATGCTAATAAACTAGTTGCCGGAGCTGTAGTTACTAAAGGTGCCAGCTACATGGTACCTATGTTTGATTATACGGAAAATAAAAATGCCAAAGAACCCGCGGTGACACCAGAGCTGATTTACAGCAACGGCAATTTTGTTTTCACCAATTTTCACTATCAAAAATCAGATACTCCGGCAAACTCAAATTTGCTTGGCCTTTTGAAAACGCTGCGCGATGACCGGGCGAAATATGAGAAAGCACATAAAAAGTAGTTCTTTCGAGCGGGTTGCGTGGCCTTCTCTTTAGTGACGATCCAAAACGCAGAGAAATTTGTGCAATATTTCTCTGCGTTTTTGCATCTGGTTTTCACGACCCACTGCCAAGGTTCTAATCAAAATTACATATCATCTTCAATAAAGAAAATTTCCGGCCCCACGTACTCAATACTTTTAGACGCTACCAGCGTGCCCACCTGAGCAGCGGCCACAGGGCTAACATAAAGAGTAAGCCCGGCCAGAGTAGCTCCACAAAAAGAGTCGCCTGCACCAGTAGGGTCGACCACTTCTACCTGCTCGGCATCAATATGCTGAGGCTCAAGCTCAGGCTCATGAGATAAATAAACATCGGCACCACGGGCACCATCAGTGACAAAGATCAGCTGATATTCTTTCGGCACAACTTTTTCTTCACCATAAAGCATTCTCGCTTCATTACTGTTCATAAAGAATGCATCAACACTACCTACTAATTCTATTACTGCCGGCGCGTCCGCCTCGATGGCCCGGGCGTAGGTGCCTGCTGAAATCACTTGATTGAGCTTAACGCCCTGAAGCGAACGAACAAAATTTAGTTGTTTAGTCGTGGTGCTTAATGCGGCCACGTGAGCAATGTCAAAATGAGTGTCAGTGACAAGAGTTTTCAAATCGTCTGGGGTCAGTGAACTTTCAGCGCCCCATGAAGCTCCAAGTAAAGTGGCGCGATCGTTGCCGTGGTGCACAATCTCTAAAGTAGGCATTTCATCAACCGTTATTTGAGGTCCAATCCAATTTAAAATCGCATCGACAGCTGCAAGCGACTCAGGCAAAGGCGAAGGCTTAGGAGCGTACAGTGTAACTTCGGCACCCACACGTACTGCTGCCAGGGCAGTGTACAGCGCAGCACCTCCAATGGTTTTATGACTCTGACGCGAGCCTGAGTGGTCGAGATGCACAGTGTCGAACGAAACGCAGCCGATTACAAGAATAGTGCTCATAGAAAGATGTAAACCTGAAAGAACATAAGGGTTGACAGAAGGTAGACGACCGGTCTAATATGGCAACAATGTTTGTTCAATATATACGACTGCTGAATAAAAAGGAAATCGCCAAATAATGTGGATTGTCGAACTGGCGCTCAAACGCCCTTACACATTTGTGGTGATGGCAGTATTGATTTTGATCATGGGCGTAGTCTCAATAAAGAATACCGCGGTGGACATTTTTCCAAATATCGACATTCCAGTGATCAGTATTATCTGGACATACACAGGTTTACCGGCAGATGAATTTGAAAAGCGCATCACTGTCTATAGCGAATATGCTCTTTCAGCCAACGTCAACGACGTTAAATCAATGGAGTCACAAACTCTAGACGGCGTCGGTCTGATTCGTCTGTATTTTCACCCAGGTGCAAAAATAGAAACAGCTCTGGCACAGGCCACAGCGGTCTCACAAGCAATTTTGAAACGCATGCCCGTTGGTGTACAACCGCCGATCATTCTGCGTTACACCGCCTCTTCTGTACCAATTATTCAACTTTCATTGAGCAGTAAAACTCTGTCCGAAGCACAATTATATGACTATGGTATTTTCAGAGTCAGACAGGCACTGGCTGTGGTGCAGGGCACTACATTGCCAGCACCGTATGGCGGCAAAGTTAGACAAATAATGATCGATATCGATCCCGTAGCATTGCAAGCAAAGGGTCTTTCAGCTAGAGACGTAAATGACGCCATAAACACGCAAAATTTAGTTTTACCGTCAGGCAAAGCGAAAATCGGAGCCATTGATTATCGCGTCGGTCTCAATAACTCGCCGCGGTTGTTAGAAATGCTCAATGACATTCCGATAAAAGTAATTGACGGCAAAGTCATTTATATACGAGATGTCGCTCATATTCGCGACGGCAACTCTGTCCAGCAAAACATCGTGCGCTCAGACGGCTCCCGTTCTGTGCTGCTGACAATTTTGAAAAACGGCAACGTTTCAACTTTAGACGTAGTCAATCAAATCAAAAATCTGGTGCCAAATCTTCAAGCTGCCGCGCCTCCAGGTCTGAAAATCGATGCACTTTTTGATCAATCTATATTTGTTCGTGCTGCGGTAGAAAATGTCGTTGAAGAAGGCATCATTGCCGCCTGTTTAACAGGCACCATGATTTTGCTCTTTCTGGGCAGCTGGCGCAGTACTTTTATCGTACTGGTCTCCATTCCTCTGTCTATTCTCACCTCCATCGCAGTGCTTACCGCTATGGGTTACTCACTCAACATTATGACCTTAGGCGGCCTGGCCCTGGCCATAGGCATTCTGGTCGACGATGCCACTGTGGAAATAGAAAATATTCACCGCAACCTGGCTATGGGCAAACCCCTGCGGCAAGCCATTCTAGACGGTGCAGAACAAATTGCCGCCCCCGCATTTGTTGCAACTCTGGCAATTTGTATTGTCTTTATTCCTGTAGTAATGCTTGAGGGCCCCGCCCGCTATTTATTTGTGCCATTTGCTCTGGCAGTAGTTTTTGCCGTTTTTGCCTCGTACATACTGTCGCGTACTTTGGTGCCGGTGATGGTAGAACATATGCTGGCGGCAGAGCTTTTGCAGCACAAAAATGGCAATGCAACCAAAAATATCTTTGCCAAAATTCACGATCGTTTTAACCAACTTTTTGACAAACTGCGTGACTCATATTTGGTGTTATTGGCATGGGCGCTAAATCAACCACTGGCTATTATCACTTTGGCAGTCTTTATCTTACTCAGCGGAATTGCCTTGTTTCCATTTGTTGGTCGCGACTTCTTCCCTATTGTTGACGCAGGCCAGTTCAGGCTGCACGTCAAAGCTCCGAGTGGCACTCGCATTGAAGAAACAGAAAAATTATTCAGCGCAGTTGAGAGCGAAATTAAAAATGTCATTCCGCCCGAAGAAATTGCCCTTCTCATTGACAATATCGGCGTGCCTTCCGAAAATTTCAACCTTGCCTTTGGCGACAGTGCCACCATAGGCACTGCTGATGGTGAAGTGTTAGTCTCACTCAAACACCACAGAAGCCACAGTACACCTGAATATATGAAAAGAGTCAGAGTGGCGCTAAATGAAAAATTCCCTCTGATGACTTTCTATTTCCAACCAGCAGATATTGTCAGCCAGATTCTTAATTTTGGTTTGCCTGCGCCAATTGATATTCGCGTGGCCGGTTACAAACGCGAAGAAAACTTAAAAATAGCTAGAGAGATTCTAGAAAAAGTGTCTAAAGTAGCCGGGGCTGTCGATGTGCATTTGCACCAGGAAGTAGATTCACCGCAACTTAAGCTCAACGTTGATCGTACTCTTGCAGCCAAAGTAGGCCTCACTCAAGTAAACGTGGCTAACGATGTGCTGGTATCACTGAGCTCCAATACGCAAGTCACTCCCAACTACTGGATCGATCCTGTTTTTGGCATTCCTTACTTTCTTGCTATTCAAATACCTCAGCACAAAGTCAACTCTGTGGAAGCCATTCTTAAAACACCGCTATCGAGCTCAATGACCAAACAAGCCGTGTTGCTCGGAAACGTGGCTTCAATAGAACGGGCCACCAGTGTCGGTGTGGTCAATCACTTTAATGTGCAGCCGGTTTACGATATCTACGCCAATGTACAATCACGTGATCTAGGTGGCGTCTCCCAAGATGTGCACAAAATTTTGGATCAGTATCAATCAAAAATGCTTCCTGGCAATCAAATCATCATGCGCGGGCTGGTAGAAAGTATGGACAATGCTTTTCTTAGACTGGGCCTGGGTTTTGTCGGAGCGATTGTCTTGGTTTATCTGCTCATGGTGGTGAATTTCCAGAGCTGGTCTGACCCGCTGATTATCATTATGGCTTTACCGGGCGCGGTTGCCGGCATCGTCTGGATGCTTTTTCTCACGAGCACCACTTTTAATGTGCCCTCACTAATGGGCGCCATTATGAGCATTGGTGTGGCCACGGCCAATAGTATCCTTATGGTAACTTTTGCCAACGAGAAGCGGTTTGAGGGCATGAACTCTCACGAAGCCGCCCTGGAGGCGGGAAAAACGCGCTTGCGGCCGGTGATGATGACTGCTATCGCCATGATTGTAGGCATGTTACCAATGTCGCTTGGCCTGGGTGAGGGCGGTGAGCAAAATGCGCCACTGGGCCGGGCCGTTATTGGCGGTCTGAGTTTTGCCACACTGTTCACATTGTTCTTTGTGCCCGTGGTCTTTAAGCTGGCTCGAAAGGCTAAAAGCCCCACCAATTAACCGTTTAATTGAATTAATTAAAAGTGTTAGAAACCAACAGCAATAAGGCATTGACAAAACTAGACGACCGGTCTAATGTTGGTAACAGATGGTTTGAGCCGAGCAGCGAAATCGGCCAAAAAGGAATTTTAAAGTGAGCACCTTAACTGAGCCAATAAATGCAACCAAAACGAATGAGGCGGCTGTAGTTTCAGAAGCGGCGAGAGCTACAGAAGCCTCGGAAATTTATGTACCAATACCTGAAAAGAAAAAATCGGGCGTGAAGCGCTTGATCGTAGCCTCAGCTCTAATCATGGCTGCTTTGCTTCCAATCGGTGTTTACCCTCGCATGATCCAGAGCCAGGAGCTTCACACGTCGCAAGCCAGAGCCATTGCCAGTTTGCCAGTGGTATCGACGGTAAGCCTCACGGCAGCAGAGCCATTTAAAGAATTGAATTTGCCTGGTGGTTTAGAGGCAGTCATGGCCACACAGCTATATGCTCGCACCAATGGTTTTGTCAAACAGCGCTATGTTGATATCGGTGATAAAGTGGCTGCCGGTCAGCTTTTGGCTCAACTTGAAACTCCCGAAGTCAATGACTCGGCCGAAGAAGCCAAAGCACTTGTGCTTACAAGTATGGCTGACAAGGCCACTGTTCAAGCCGATAGCGAACAGTCACAAGCTAATTATCAAAAAGCGCTGGCAGATCTTGCTCAGGCAAAAACTACAGTAGCTCAGCGTTTACATGACGAACAATTTGCTTTCAATACTACCAACCGTTGGAAATCTCTGGCGGCTGATGGTGCTGTGTCTTTGCAAGATGCCGAGGAGAAAGCCACTATCTACAACACCAGCGTCGAGGCAACACAGGCTGCGCGTGACAAAGTACAAGCAGTGCAGGCTGAAGTAGCTGCAGCCAGAGCGCACATTGTTGCGGAAAAGGCCAGACTCAATGCTGCCAGTGCGAATATCCAAGCCGCCCAGGCTAGATCAAGACGCTCAGGATCGGAAAAAGCTTTTCAGAATGTGGTGGCACCCTTTGCTGGTGTAATCACTGAGAGAAATATAGATCAGGGCGGCCTGATATCGTCAGGCAGCGACACGGCAAAGGTGCCTTTATTTAAACTAGAGCGCATCGATACCTTAAAAGTTTTTGTTGATGTGCCTCAATATTCTGCTGTTGCTGTCAAAGTCGGACAACCAGTAACGATATCAATTCGAGAATTTCCGGGTCGTACTTTTGCAGGTAAAGTGGCTCGCACAGCAGTGTCACTTGATGCTACCAGTCGCACACTGAAGACTGAAATTCACATTGCTAACCCTGGTATGATTTTGGCACCAGGTATGTATGCCGAAGCCAAATTTACCGTGCCTCGGGCCAATAAAATTTATCTGATTCCTTCGAGCGCTCTTGTGATGCGTTCGGAAGGTCCGCAGGTAATTACTGTAAGCGGTGAAAAAATTGCATACCAGAAAGTACAGCTGGGCGATGATTTAGGCAAAGATCTGGAAGTGGTAAGCGGCCTTAGCGGCAACGAAAAGCTTGTGATAAATCCAAGCGATACTTTGCAAAACGGCGCCAAAGTTTCAATCAGACAACCTTAATTAGAGACAAAAGATCGGAGATAGTCGTGAAAGAGCTTGCAGGAAAAGTTGCCATCGTCGCTGGTGCCTCACGCCGCTTGGTCCTATTGGCCAGCCGCAAGACATCGCACCAGCTGTGGTGTTTTTCGCTTCACCAGACTCGTCCTGGATTACTGGCGAAAGCCTTGTAATTTCAGGAGGGTTGCGCTAAGGGCATTAGCGTATAATCAGAGGGCTGCGTTAACAGGGTGCGTTAATGCAGCCTCTGAACTAATTGAGAGCTGATCAGATCATGAAGAAGAAAGTTTTCATTACCGGCGCAGCCGGCTATATCGGCGGCTCTGTTGCCGCCAGACTAGCTCAAGCCGGTTATCAGGTAAGCGGTATAACCAGGCACGAGAGCAACGTCGACAAACTCAAGGTGGTGGGTGTTGAAGCCATCGTTGGCGACCTGGAAGACACCGATTTATTGAAAGAATGTGCTGACAAGGCTGACATGGTCATCAATGCCGCCGATTCTGACAATCAGAAAGTAGTTGAGACTATTCTTGCCGCTTTGAAAGGCTCAGACAAAATCTTTATACACACCAGTGGCTCCAGCATCGTTTCAGATCGCGCCAATGGTGAAAAATCGGAAAAAATATTCGATGAGAGCATTTACGACAAAGGCAGTTATTTCTGCCCAGACCCACTAAAAGAGGGTCGCTTTGCCATCGATAAAATGATCTTGCAAACAGCTCAAACCGGCGTGCGCACGGTAGTTATTTGCCCCTGCTTGATCTACGGCAAGGGCAGCGGCATAAAAAGTGAAAGTCAACAAGTGCCAAACCTTGTGGCCGAAGCAATTGAAAGTGGCATTGCCAAATGCATCGGTCGAGGCGAAAACATCTGGTCAACGGTGCATATAGACGATTTGACTGAACTTTATCTGAAAGTGATTGAGCTTGCCCCCACCGGCGGCTTGTTCCTTTTTGCCGAAAACGGTGAAACCGCTTTTAAAACCATAGCCGCGAACATTCGCAGTGCACTTAAAATAGATGCCCCTGTAGGCCGTTGGACTGTTGAAGATGCCAGTTCTAAGCTGGGCTATGGCGCCGCGGTCTTTGCTCTGGGTTCTAATTCTCGAGTATTGGGAGTAAAGAGCCGCAGCCTTGGCTGGCAGCCGACAAGAGACAACCTCGCTGAGGACATAAGCCGCACCTGCGCTAGCTTAAAGGCTAGCAAGTCGAATTAACCAATAGGGCCTTGACAGTCGTAGACGACCGGTCTAATATGGTCATATAAGGTTCGATTAAGAACACTATCAAAAAGAATAAAAGCCAACCGTCCAGCTCATGCGTGTAGCGCAGGCAGGCGATGGCACGCCTTTGCAGGAGAAACTAAAATGTCTAACCAAGATTATTCCTTACACAATCAATATATTGCTGCCGGCGATCCGCGCATTTCTGAGAACTGTGTGGAGAAATTGGCCAATTCGAATGACCCGCTGATCAGAAGACGCATTGCCGAAAATCCATCGACACCAATCCAAATTCTATTGAAACTGCTCAACGACGAACACAGCGACGTACGATTGGGAGTCTCGTTTAACCCCATTGTTCAAAGACCATTTTTAGACGAACTGGTGGCAGACAGCGACGCCGACGTGCGTTATGGCCTGGCCGAAAATGCCAGTCTACCCATGGACTTGATTCAAAAATTAGCCAACGATGAAAATCCATATGTCGCACAAAGAGCGAAGAAAACGGCCAATAGACTGAAAAGCATATCTTGGGCCGCCTGATTCAAGAATTCATTAAAGAGAGGAAACCATGTTAAAGCTCGTAAAAGATCAATCAGAAGAAACATTCAAACAAGATGTGCTCGAATTGTCTAAATTAGCGGTAGTAGACTTCTGGGCACCATGGTGCGGCCCATGCAATCAAATGGCGCCAGTAATTGAGGCATTCGCTGAAGATCACCCAGATGTAGCTGTTTTTAAAGTTGATGTAGATCAAAATCCTACGCTTTCAAAAACCTACAAAATTCAGTCAATTCCCACCATTATTTTGTTTGAAAATGGCAAAGAAAAAGAACGTTTAATTGGCAGCGTATCTAAGCAGGCATTGCTCGATCTGATCAAGAACTAGTAGCAGTGACAACTTAGATTGCGCTTGGCCGCAGGAGACAAAGAAATGAGTAATGTTAAAAATCGCCATCCAATTCCACCAGAAATTAGAAGAGCATGCCTGATGCTCGGACTAAAGGCTGAAGACGTCACAGCCGAGTCTGTTATGCGCACCTGGGAGCAAAAAATGTTGGCAGCCGAGCATGCCGAAGAAACTGATGCAGACACTGCCTGGTTTATGAACGCGGCTAAAGATGCGCTTGTGATCTGGCTTGACGCCACCAGATAAAACTTCAGCCGCTCATGTATGTGGGCAATCTACATCTTAAAAAGATCATCGCTCAAACCGACATTGAGCTTGACGTTTTTCCAGGTGCTGGAGCACGGAGTTTTGTAATCATAATCGTCCCAGCGCACCGGTAAGCTGGTTTTGGGGTCGACAAAAACGCGTTTCAAAACATTTTTGGCATCATTGGCGCTGTAAATTTCAAGCACATAGGTTGGCTGTCCGACACCAGGTGCCACCACTGGTGATTCGCTTACCCGGGAAAGTTGCCCTTGCTTTAAACGATCACGCAGAACATTGCTGAGCGAAATGAAATCAGAATCTTCCATGCGATCGCCGTTGGCGGCATTAAGCTCTTTATCACCAGCATCCATCGTTACGGTGACAAATTTGATCATGCCACCAGCATGAGCGCGCACTTTGCCGTCTTTGCCCAGTACTGCCACCGAGCCATTTTTGTAATCACCTATTTCTTCAAGGCGCATGAGCTTTGGCTTTTTAAAATACAAATTGCCCTTCTCGGAGATTGTCTGGCCTTTTTTAAAAGTGATGGTTTCAAACACTAGCGAGTAATCATTTAAGCGTTCAGCACCTTTGCCCATATCGCTAATCAGCTGACGACCATCTTTCATAGACTCAAGCATGGGGCCGTGGTTGTTAAAGTTTTCCACCGTATAAGTTTTGCCATAAGTGGCGCCTGCAGACACCACATACAGTGCCATGCTTGCCACCACTACGGTAAGCAATCTTCTAAAACTTGTCATAAATTCCTCGGTCAACCGAGCTATTTTAGTACAAAATCAAAAACTACCGGGGCCATATTTTTTGAAAAATTCAACTGTTGGACGATAGAACTTCAAGTTGCGATAGCGACCGCCGTCTTCAGGAACGTTGAAAGTGTGATCGTTGGCACCTCTTAAAGAACCATTAGCACTGACATTAGTAACGATGAAAGAATCACCTTTATTGACTCCATGCCGCCTGGCCACTCGACTGTTCCAATCACGTACACCATAATCACCAGGTCGGGCGTCTTCACGTGACACTTCCTCAAAGAGGCCGCTCTGCTCAATCATGCGACCCTGACGGGTAGCAATAGCCGGCGGCAGCTTAAAGCCGTACTCTCCGAAGGTCAGGCGTGGCCCTTTGGCACAGTTCCCTTTAGTGCCCAGACTGCGAGCCACTTCAATGGCTGTATCAGCAATATCTTGTCCAAATTTTTTCAAAGCCTTGGCCAAACGACCGCCGTCGCCTTCCTGCGCAGTTTTATCGTCACCATCTTGTGCTGGCTTTACATCGCGAGTTTTGCCGCGCTTAGTGGACAGATCACCGTCAGCAGCACGCTCATCACGACCATTACGACCTTCACGACTGTCACGACCATCACGCCTGCGCTCACCGGCGGTTTTCTCCGGCTCAACTTTTTCAGGACGAACGCGCTGACTGCGCTCTTCTCCTGGGGCTTCCTGGCCTGGAATTTGCAACTTCATACCAGGCTTAATTTCATTAGGAAAGCGAGCCAGACTAGGATACTCACCTTTGTTGGCTTGAATAATAGCTTGCACTTTCTGTGCTATTTGAGGCGCCGAAGCGGCACCATCACCGGCATCACTCAGCGCGTCTTTGGCTATTTTCCATAGCGAGTCTTTTGGCTTAACTGTGTGCTCACTGCTAGCCGGTTTTACATCAGGTGAAAGACGCGGGCTCTCATTGCCCGGCTTAAAATCGGTGTTGTTTGGCTGCCAAAGACTAGGTATTTCAATTTTGCCATCTCTCGGCAAATTGAAACCGGTACTAAGACGAGTGACGCCACCATCAAGGCGGTAAGGCTGCAAAGCGTCATTGCTTGCAACATCTGGTTGATGGCGTCGGCTTTCTACCGACTCTGGGGCACTGTGTCTGCTCAAATGATTGTTATCCTGGTAATGCCGTTAAGCTTGATGAAATTAACAGCCGTGGCGTGAAAAAGACGTGACACGTCTTTCTTGACGCTGATAAAATCAAACGATGCTAAAAACAGACGAGAGCAAAATTGTTATAGATGAATCAAGGCTGAAGGATTTCGCCATCGACGGCCCGATGGTGAAAAGACTTTATGCTCGCATTGAGGCCGACGTGGCTGCTAGTTTATATCCGGGTGCAGCAGTAGCCCTGGCCCGTCATGGTGAGGTCGTCACAGCCGCAACTTTTGGCCAGGCCAGACTATCAGAAGACGGTCAGGCAGCTAAAGCAGCCAATAGCGACACTCTATGGCTGCTCTATTCGCAGACAAAGCCTGTCACTTCTTGCGCCCTCTGGATTTTAGCGGAGCGCGGCAGCCTGAGTTTGCATACTCCAGTGGCATTCTATATACCTGAGTTTGCTCGTCACGGCAAAGAAAACGTCACTGTCTATCATCTACTCACGCATCAAAGCGGTTTTCCCAATGCCAATGTACCGGAGGCGGCCTGGAGTGATAAGGCTCTTTTAAGAGAATCGATCTGTGATTTTAAACTTGACGATCAGCCAGGAACGCAGGTTTCATATCATTCATACGCATCACACTGGGTGCAAGCTCTATTAATAGAAGTGATCGCAGGCTGCGATTTTCGAACTTTTATCAATGGCGAAATTCTTCAAGCCTTACAGTTGAAAGATTTTTTTGTCGGCGTTCCTCCGCAAGTTACCAGTCGAGTGGCTGGTGCTTACGAATGTGTTGCTGCCGACGAGCACCAACGCTCGATTGATTTCGACAAAGCAGAATTTTACGCATCAGGCATGCCCGGTGCAGGTGGTTATGCCACCGCTAGTGATCTGGCACTCTTCTATCAAATGTTGCTGGCTAATGGCACCTTTAGAGGTGTGCGCTTGCTGTCACCTGATATGGTGCGCTATGCCACCAGAAACCATACCGGCGACCGCCCTGATCAGTTTTTCGGTAGCCCGATGCACCGGGGCCTAGGGGTGCACGTGCGCGGCACTACGCCTACCATAAGAGGCCTCGGTAGCACCGCTTCACCGGTTACTTTTGGACATGGTGGCGTGGGCACATCTTATACGTTTGCGGATCCGTTAAGCGGCGTTTCGTTTAGCTATCTCACTAATTCGCGACTGAGTGATCCCACTCACAGCAAAAGGCTCGATGAGATTATGACTATGGCGCATGCTGCTGTTAACTGAGCAATTTTCGCTATTTGCTGCGCTGAGTTAGGAAGTTAGGAAGTTAGGAGCGTGCGAATTAAAAGGCTAAGAATTTTTACAACTTGTAGGTTGTACGAAACTACAACTTATGGGTTGTAAAATTTCTTAGGCAGTAAAAGTCGTGGTAGTCACCCTTATAGCCCGACTTGACCTATCGCCGAATCAATTACTCTAATAATTGCAAATGCGCTATAGTCAACGGCATGAAACCGTTGCGCAAAAAGAAAAAAATTAAACCCAGCAAGAGCGGTGTCAAAGTCGTCAAGGCTAAGCCCCCTGAGGCACCTACATACGTCATTGCCCACAGCAAAGCGACAATGGGGCGCCAGGAAGAACAAGCAGCAGCCAAAGTTATTCACGGCGGTTTTGTCGGCAGCGGCGCCGAAGTAAGTAAGTTCGAGTATGATTTTTGCCGATTTCTGGGTTTGCCGGAAGGGCATGCACTGGCACTTTCAAGTGGAACAGCGGCACGATTTCTGGCACTGATGGTGCTTGGTGCTGAAGGTAAAACTGTGGCAATTCCCGCTTATTCAACCGGCTTGCGCAAAGCTGTTGCTTTAGCCAAAGCACAAGCCATTACAGTAGACATCAAAGCCGGCACCGCCAACATAGACCTCGATGCGGCAGCTAAAGCGAAAGCAGAAATTGTCTTTGTCGCCCACATGTTTGGTATGCCCCTAGTGCTAAAACCAATGGCAGACAAACACATAATTGAAGATTGCACTCAGGCACTTGGTGCCAAAGTAAAGGGTGCGCATGTAGGTCTGGCATCAAACATGGCTGTCTACTCTTTTGCAGCCGGAGAAATAATCACCTGTGGCGGCCAGGGTGGCATGCTGGTTTCAAAAGATCTGGAACTTATCAACAAAGCCCGCCTTTACCGTGATCATGACAACAATGGTCTCAACTTCAATTTCAATTTCCAATTGACTGATATTCAAGCGGCGATCGGCCGAGTGCAGTTGGAAAAGTTGCCAAAGCTTTTGGCAAGGCGTGAAGATATTTTTGACGCCTATAAAGACACTGGCTACGCCATTTTAGAATCATCTGATGATGACGTTACGCCGGTTCGTCAGGCGGCCATATTACAAACACAGCAAGCGCACGCAGTGATTTTGCATCTAAAAGAAGCTTGTGTGGAATGTATCGTTCCAGTGGACAAACTAAACGACCAGGAAGCGCTCTCTTGCCCACTAGCGGCCGAACTGAGTAAAAGCACCGTGTCATTGCCTATTCATCCGCATCTTAGCAATGATGAAGTGCGTGAAATACTCGAACAATTGTATGAATCTCAGACTCTGGGCCCCGCTTAGCCTTAAGCACGATTAATTTACAATCAGGAACCCAGCGCATGTTTATTTGTCGTAAGTAGGCGACAGAAAAACAGCTATACAGCTGTTGTGCCTGACGCTCTGTCAGGCACCTGAGCAAGCCACCGGCTGCATCTTGCAATAGTGCGTGAGTACGCAACAGCGTATTTTCCGCGTCTATCCGATGCCGGAGGTGGCGAACATTTGAAGGAATAGTAATGACTCATATGTTAAACAGCAGAGTTTGCCGCACTTTTGCGCGCACAGCGGTAGCCCTTTTCATTGTTATTTGCAGTCTGGCAAATCCTGTATTGGCCACCCAAGCATGCGCTAATAACGATATCGAAAAACTTTTCGGTGGCATCGCCTCCTGGTATGGCGGAAGTTTTCATGGTCGTAGAACGGCTTCAGGCACTACTTATGATATGAACAAACTGACCTGCGCTCACAAGACATTGCCCTTTGGCACTAAGCTTCTTGTTTTCAATCCGCAAAACGGCAAAAAAGTAGAAGTGGTAGTAACTGATCGCGGACCTTATATAGGACAACGTGTGATTGATCTTTCCAAAGCCGCAGCAGACAGGTTATCTATATCAGGCATTGGCAACGTAGTTTGCTATGCAGGCAAAAAAGTACTGAGTGAACTAGCTCAAACAATGCGTAAAAAGAGCCCATGGGCACCACAGATGGTGGCTACTAAAATAAATAAAGTTCCCACAAATACAATTGCTCAGTTAAAACTTGCAACGGTAACTAAAACTGTTAAGCAAGCAGTCTCGAGTGAAGCAGTCTCCAGCGAAGCTGTTGTAAGTGAAGCCATTGCCAGTGAATTAGTCATCGCTCAACATGCGACCGATGAAACCACTGCATTGCCTGAAGCAATTGCGACTCAGCCTACCCACCAATTTTCTCAGACAATTACCGTCACCGAAATACTGCCCGACGCTTTTGCCTCTGACAAAGTAGAAGAGAACGAAAACACAAGGCTCAGTCAAACCGCATCAGGCGCCTACGGCCCTATTTAGCTGGCGGCGCAATTTCAGGAAAGTTGGAAAGCAGCATCCAATAAGTGCGTCCGGGTACACCACCTGCACCGGCCACTACAGGGCCTTCCACTAATCGGCCTTGCATTACCGCCACGCCATTATTAGCGTCAATGGGAATGTTCTTTGCCTGCCCACGTAGTATTTGCGTTTGCGGCTGTAAGAGAATCATTTGTCCTTGCTGCACCAGAGCTGCAGCAGCTGATGGGCTTTGCTGCTTCATTAAGTCAATCAGGGCATTAACATCAAGGGCTGCTGGTGTTGCCAGTACTTCAGGTAACGGCCGACCGACAAAACCACTTAAGACAAAACCAAATTTTTGCCCAGCATTTTTACTGACTCTAAAAGTCTTGACCTCACCGTTTCTCAAAACAGCAATCTCAGCTGAATTACCAGACGACTTGAACTGCTGCACAGCTGTAGGATAGTCGACCACCGGCGCATTATTAATGGCCAAAAGTCTGTCATAAAGTTGAACGTCTTTGATGCCTTCAGGTGTTTCATCATACAAGTAACCTACAAAAAACACAGGCGTGTGCACTGTCTGCGGTGCTTGAAACTGAATCGACGCCAGTTGCCATGAAAATAATCCTGAGCGTTTTAAAACAAAAGTTACGCCTTGTCCGGAAAACTTTTGCTCATGGTGAGAGACAAATTGATCAAGCGAATCATAACTACTCGAATCAATTGTATTCGGCTCGACTTCTGGTGCCACACCAATGGTTTGCATGCCGGTGGCCGCATCTACATTTGCTTTGTCTCCTGCCATGTTCTCATTGCCAGAAACCAGGTTGCTGCAACTGAAGAGATTAGCAATGCCTTTGGGGCTCAGCGCCATGTCTATAATGGCAGAATCTTGCAGCGATGCCAGACTATTCTTGACTGAAGGGACATCCATAAGTCTGGCCAGTTTGGTGGCGTCGCCGGCCTCGGCTGCTTTTCTCAACGAGTCTACTGCCAGATAAGGCGACGCAAACCAGTAGGCAAGGACGCAATTGGCGAGCAAAAATACGCCTATTAAAACTAAGGTTACTGGTGACTGCCTGGTGGCGGGCGCAAGTTGTTGATTCTGCATTGAAGTGGTCCCCCGTTTGCCAGTCTCCTGTTTGCCAGTACTTTAGCAGCTCAGCGCAGTTCTATATAGTTATTTGGCATGAGCAACAGGCAATTCTTTCCAGCTGGTTGTATATTCTGGGCTCTTAAAATTGCTTTTGATTTGCCAGCTGTGATTTTGTCCTTCTGCGGCTAAATAAAGAGTGCCGCGACCCATGGTGGAATTGGTAGCATCCATCAGTTTCATAATTTTCTCTGAGCGGCTGACTGAAGCTTCCGATTGAAAAAGTGACAGTTGGCGTTCATTGATTGAGCTGAGATCAAGTAAGCAGACACCGGCTTTCTGATAAGCGTATCCCTTTCTATATATCTGCCGAAGAGCAGTAATGGCCGCTTTAACCAGTTGAATGGAATCATCGGTAGGAGTTTTTAAAGTGACCGTGGCAGTCTGCGAATAGAGGTCTTCAGGAGCGGCAAAGCGGTTGGTTTTAATAAATACTTGCAAGGCACCAGCCAGAGACTCGTCAGTGCGAAGTTTTAAGGCTGCCGTAGCCATATACGTGGCTACCGCTTGTTCCAGATCACTGAGCTCATAAACATATGTGCCAAACGAACGCGATGAAAGAATTTGTTTTCGTACCGGCGCGATTTCGGTCATTGAAAGACACGATTGGCCCCGCAGCTCGCGCACAGTGCGTTCGACAACAACACTAAAAAGCTCTTTCATTTTTTCTAAATCGCTGTCGTGAAAGTCTTTTACCGTTTTGATGCCAATATTTTCTAAGCGCTCCACCAGCTTGCGCCCGATACCCCATACGTCGCCCACCGGCGTGGCGGCAAAAAGCGCGAGTCGCTCTGTCTGACTTAAAGCTGAAATATCAAAGACGCCACCGCATTCAGTGCGTTTCTTAGCGGTAGCATTGGCTAGCTTAGCCAGGGTTTTTGTCTCGGCGATGCCGACACAAACAGGCACCCCGACTTGCTGCTTGATACACTGACGAATCTGCCGGCCATGAGCTATGCGATCACTAACTCCGCTAAAATCTAGGAAACATTCGTCAATGGAATAAATTTCTTGTGAGGGGCTAAAATTTCTCAAAATGCTCATGATGCGTTCAGAAAGGTCACCGTATAGCGCATAATTTGACGACAGGGTAACGATGCCTTTTTGCTTCACCAGATCGGCGATCTTAAAAAGAGGCACCCCCATCTTTACTCCCAGTTCTTTAGCCTCACTTGATCGCGAGACCACACAGCCATCGTTGTTAGAAAGCACGACTACAGGCCGACCTTCAAGCTTCGGATTAAAAAGTCTTTCACATGAAACGTAAAAGTTGTTGCAGTCAATCAGGGCGAATCTTTCGGCTTCAACCATGTATTCATCCCTTTTCAAAGCTCGTGAATGACATTTGTGACAGTGCCCCAGATCTCAAAGGCGGTTGATTCTGACACAACAATGGCCGGATAATTGCTATTTTCTGCCAATAAACTTACTTCGCTGCCTTGCAACGACAGCCGACGGATGAGCAATTCGCCATCTAAAACAGCAACAACTACTTTTTTGTGCTGAGCCTGAAGAGCACGATCGACAATAATCAAATCGCCGCTGTGAATGCCAGCACCAATCATGGAATCACCTTCAACTCGTAAAAAAAACGTGGCCTCTCTGTGCTTAATTAGCAAGCTGTTGAGATCCAGCTTTAACTCAAGGTAGTCGTCGGCAGGCGAAGGGAAACCGGCAGAGCGCCTGCTTTCGCTGAGTAAATCTGGAGTGCTCTGGTCTTTTTCCGACAATTGCCTTTCCGCCTCACCATATCTATATATGGTACCATGCCCAAGTTTGTCAATTGACCAGCTAGACCTCAATGGCCTACTCTACTGTTAACATCCGACGAACCGCCGCCGCTTCAGGAGCAGCCCGTTGCTGAATTCTATTGTTGCCCGACAGACAGGCAAAAGATACAAGTTTTTGCCATGCTTATCGCTACTACTTTGCAGTTTCATAGTTACGTCTCACTTGGCACTGGCTGAAGACAGCTCAGCGCCAGGAGCTAAGTGGCAAGAAGAAGAAACTCAAGCCGAATCTCTATTTTTGCAAGGTAGTTTTAGCGAGGCTGAAAACCACTGGGCAGCTGCAGCGGCTCAAGCTCTAAAAGAAAAAGACGAGCTTCACCTGGCTGAGACTCTCAACTCTAAGACGCACCTTTATATAAAACAAAAACGCTACGCAGAAGCTCATGATGATTTGGCGAGAGCATTGGCCATAAGAGAAAAGTTGCTAGGGCCTGCCAGCGACAAAGTTTTTGAGACCCGTGGCAATTTAGCCTTAATCGCTCACAAATTGGGCAAAGACGCAGAAGCCGAGAGCCTCTACAAGCAAACCATTGGTAGCAAACGTCAGGCACAAAATTCGACATCACTAGCCACCACCTTGACCAATCTGGCCAATCTTTATACTGAAATGAAGCGCATTGAAGAAGCTAAGGTGCTCTACCTCGAAGCTCTCACCCTCGATCAAAATGCCCTGGGAAAGAACAACAAAGAAACAGCCCAAGATCTCTTTAACCTTGGCGCCATGTTCTATCAACATAATTACAACAAAGAAGCTGTGGATTACTTCAAACAGGCTCTGGCTGTCTATTCCACTCTCAATGATATTCCAGGGCAAATTAAGTCATACCATTATCTTGGTCTCTGCCATGCCGAAGAAAATACCCATGATGCCGCCATTGATGCCTATAAAAAAGCACTGATTTTGCACAATAAGCTTAAAGGCGAGAATCATCCCGACACCTTTGTGCATCAGTTAAATCTGGCCCGCAGCCTTGATCAAACCGGCAAAGCCGGCGAGGCGGAAAAACTTTATCAAGCCACACTGTCGGCGGCCAACCAAAATCATCGTGACGCAAAAATCAAAACCATTGAATGCACAATTGAATATGCGCATTTCCTCAGGCGACATGCCAGACAAACAGAAGCGGAAAAACTACTTAAGGATCTTTTGCCTGCATATGAAACTCTATCTGTTGCAGATAGAAAGCAACTCTATGAGATGCCGCGCATTTACTCCGACGTGCTGAAAGAATTGAAAAAAGACAGTGAAAGCGATGCCATGGCGCGCAAACATCTGCATGTTTTCGGTGCAACAGCTAAAACCAAAACTCATCAGTGAGGCTGAAACAATGCAACTCACTGCTGAAATCAAAGACGACAATTACACAGAGCTGCCGCGCCAGCAAGAGGCTCACTATGCCAGTTCTACAGACACGCTTTTACGTGCTGACGCCAGTACGGGCAAACACTACTTCGACCTTAACGCTGCCGCCAAATCATATTCAGGGCCGTGGCTCTTTGGCCGGGAACATATTCAAATTTCTGTCAACGGCATGAAAGCCCAGTGGATGCAGTGGTGCCCCGTACCTGCAGATATACGCGACGGCATTCAAATGCGAGGCAACGTCATCTACCAGAACCCTAACGGCACATACCGCACTTCTGGCGACCTTTATGAAGGCGTGATTGAGTCTCATGGTGACGAGAAATACTTTGTCGGGCGCACTCAACACACATTTTTTGCCAACAACCTTCCTGGTGGGCAGCTTAAAGTTGTGGCCAATATTAAAATAGAATTGAACGAAAGGCTGCCTTACAACCCCATGTTACCGCACTCGTCTTCACCTCCTCCACAAAACGTAGTTGCTTCTTATGGGCAACAAGCTGTAAGTTACGGTAACAGCAGCGGTAACTTAATTGGCCAGCCGCAAGGGCAAAACGTTGATGCCAACTATGGTTCACAAAACAATTATCAGGAGCCGCAGTACGGTCAGAGTGGAAATGCACCACTAGGTGATAGCGAGTTTTAAGTTAAGGAAGACAATCAATGAATAAATTGGTGATTTTAATTGCAGCATTAATAGTATTAGCAGTACTGCCAACTCTTAGCTTGCCGGCCCAAGCCGAAGGCTACGCCACAGGTGGAGTGAAGAAGGGCGTTAGAGTAACCACAGGCGGTGTTAAGAAAGGTGCTAATGTCACTGTTGGTGGGGTAAAGAAAGGGGTCAATGTCACAGTTGGTGGCACCAAAAAAGGTCTGAAAGAAACCAAGAAATTTTTCAAAAAAGTCTTTTAGAAGTGAATGAGGCGAAGTACTTATTGCCACTAAGCAAAAAGTCTGAATGCCTATAAGGCAATCAGACACTTTGCTTGTCCCCACTGACAAACTTTTTATTGCACTGGCGGCGATGCCGCAGCAAGAGCATCATCTATTTTCTTAAGTTGCACTTGCCGCCAGTCAGCGATGTCGCCTGGATAGAGATAACCGTCATCAGAAGTACGAATCTCATCATATTTTTCTAGAAGAGTGGCCAGGGCTTTAATTTCCGACTCGCTGCGGCCTTCCACAGCCATGGCATTAGATATGGAAGTCTTATCTGTCCAATTTGTGCCGACACCCAGTACCTGGAAGCCTTGCCTGGCCAGTTCATAACCTACGGCCAAGTCGTCTTCAGTCAATTCGACAATGGCTTTTTGTGCGTCGGCCATACCCTGAGTAAGCGGCATATTCTCGAGACTATCGAAAGTGGCATCTACCACAGTGTCAGGAACAACCTCAGTAGTCACTTCAGGAGTAACTTCAGGAGTAACAACTTCGGGGCTTACTTCAGTAGCTGTGTCTGGGCTGACAGTGTCTGTTGTCTCAGTATCCGTTGTCTCAGTTTCAGGTGTAACGACCTCTGGAGTAACAGGTTCAGGAGTAGGGGCCGGGGCGAAATCTGTTTGTTCGCCGTCTTTGATCATAGGCGGCACATTGATGACATCCCCAACTTGCAGCTGTGCGAGACTGCGCTCATTATGATGTTCAAGCTCTATGATGTAATTGGCGATTTGATTGTCTGTGGGTGACTCCATGCCACGGGTTGATAGTAAATCTCGAGCCACCTTCCAGGCAGAGTCGCCACCAGATACGGTGTAATTGCCCGAGCCGTCTTGGGCCAGGCTGGCCATCCTTCCATGCTGACCAATTGGTGTTTCAGTCAACTCACTTGAGAGAGCACGCATGGTTGTTGGGTCTTCAGTATTTACTAAAACAGACGTATTAAAGTTAGTATCGCGAGCTATTAAGTCTTTGCCGTTTATTCCAACAATTTCGAAATCTTTCAAAACGCCGGCTTCATGCAATGATTCGGTTGCTTTCTTCATATCATCGCCAATCAGCCCTGGACGGTGGGCGTGTGCATCCATCAAATCTTGAGTGACTTCTGATAGCGAATATGTCTGTGTCGTATCTTGTAACTTAGCGGCGATACTATCACCGGTCGGTTCAAATGAAGTGGCCATGAATAAACTCCTTAATCAGCGGGTCGATGTCAAGACAATAGCACCGGCATGTGGACATTAAATAGACAGGGAAGAACTACTGAATGCTTTTGTCAGCCTTGATGATTTCATCAATGTGGTCAAACTCAAAAGTAGTCACCGCCTCTGGTTCAAAAGTAGATCCAGTACCCCGGCGTCTTTTTTGATTTATCTCAAGCAGTTGGCTGAATTTTTCCGAAATTCGCTGTTGTTCAAGGCTAGCAGCACTGGCAAGGCCACTTCTAGTAATTGTGTGGTCGGCAGCACCATCCATCAAATCGAGGCGATCAAAATTTTCCTTGATAAAGCTCACACCATGGCTAATCTGGGCAGGTAGCAGATAGTTTGAAGACGAATAGAGGTCCATGGGAGTAAGCTCGTCTTCAGCAAACAAAGGTTTCATCACTCGAGCATCATCGTGAAAAGCATCAAAAGCACTGGTGGCATCAGCAAAATTCTTGCTGCTTAATGTCGATTCAAGGTCAATTCGCGCAGTAATATCAAGATCTGACATAAATGACGGATTCCCTTGGGCATCGCGCATGATACCGTCGGCACCTTTAGTACCAATAATGGTGACATCAGGTAAGCCGGTATTATTGGCATTCGAGCTAGTAAGGGTATTGAAGTCTTTGAAAAAAGTCGGTGAAGATATCAGTTCGCTAAAGTCTGTAGGAGCAGCGATTAATTGCTGTTTGTCCAACGATTCATAGATTTTCTCTTCCATATCATGCTCACTTTTTGAAGTGTACGGCCTCCAACAAGAGCACCATAACTTAGCCAGGTAGACACTAACTGGACATCAAAATTGGTTGGTAAAGAAAAGCCTAATCGCTGGATGGCACATAATTGGAATCTGGCTTAGAGACTTTATAGCCCAGATTTTTGACATTGACGATATAGCCCGGCTCAAGTTCGCTATCTAACTTCTGTCGCAGACGACCTACGCATTTGCGTACTGCCTGCTCTGTAGAATCTGATTCTGAACTCCAGAGTCGATTCAGAAGTTCTTCTGCTGTGAAAAACTGATTTTCATTGCGCATGAAAAAGTCGAGTAAGGCCAGTTCTTTGGCGTGTAAAACAATCTCTTTGTCGCCGACTTTAGCCAGGCCACATTTGCGATCTAAGGTAAGATTGCCCACTTGCAAAATATCAAATATTTTTGCTATCCGCGGTCGCCTTAAAATGGCACCTACCCTGGCCAATAGTTCATCTAACGAAAAAGGCTTGGTTAAATAGTCATCGGCACCGGTGTCAAGGCCGGCCACGCGATCTTGCACAGCGTCACGGGCAGTGACAAAAAGAATAGGCACAATGCCGCCGCGCCTGCGATAATCGGCGCAAAGCTCAAGGCCGCTTTCGGCTTTGATGTTCCAGTCAAGCACCACCAGATCATAGTCGTAGATGAAGAGTCTCTGCAAGCCTTCAGGGGCCGTGTCAACCCATTCCACCGTATAATTTGCAAATTGAAGACAATCAGTGATAGCTTCGGCTGTGTCGGCTTCATCTTCAATTAAAAGAATTTTGGCCATTAGTCAATTTACTACACTGGGACGGCGATTCAATTTATCACAAAAAGCGAAGTCCTATCACAAAAAGCGTACTCGTATCAAAAAAAGCCACCCTAATCACAAACTAAACTGGCTGTATAATTTGCCAATCACTTTTGCAGCCTGAATAAAAGAATTGCGCAGCCTCAATCTATCTCACAAAGCCTTCCTCCTTGTTCTTGTTCCTTTAATTTTTGAGGTTCTCTTTTTAATCGCCTCCAACATGAGCATGGCCGAACTTGACAAGGCTTATCAGTTGGAAGATCAAACAAGAGGGGTTTTGCAATTCGTTAACCTGCAAACCAAAATGTTTCCTGATGCCGCTACGGCACTTGGTCTGGCAGTGGCCAATCGAGACATGAGCCAGATAGAAAATTTGCACAAAACCATGGCCAAGCTAAAACAAGACAGACGAGTCTGGATGTCGCGTGGCTACCTTGATGACGCCTCCTTGAAGCCCTTTAACGAAAGAGTGGAGTCAGTCATTGCCGGCATTGAAAGCGCGGAAGAAGGTGCTCGCAAGGGCGACCAGATAAGCTTCATTCAGGGTCTGGCGAGACTGCAATCGAAAGTGGTCAAATGCAATGAAGAAGGTGATCGAGTAATTGCCATTCAAGACCAGAAAGCCCAGGAGCAAAGAGCGGAACAACAGAGAATCAGATTGGTTCTACAACGGTTGTCCACCGGCGCCGTGGTTGTTAGTATTCTGATTTCTATCTTGATGGTTGTGATCTTTAATCGAGGCATTGCCAATCGTCTTAAGTTGATTAGCAAAAATGCCCTGGACCTGGCTGCCGACAAACCCATCGCACCGCCTTTAGCAGGCACCGATGAAATTGCTCAATTAGACGGCATTTTTCATGAAATGGCTGGCCGCCTGGCTGATTTGCGCAGGCGTGAGAAAGCAGTCACCGATAACGCGTCAGAAATTATTTGTTCAATCGATACATATTTCGGTTTCAGCTCAGTCAATAAAGCAGTGACGCGACTTTTAGGATACGCACCAGAAGACCTTTTAGATAAACCGCTGGCATCCATCTGCGTGGAAAGCGCGCAGCATGTTCGCACCATATTCAAGGACATCGCTGAAAAAGATGGAGGTAGCAAACCATTTCAGTTGACGATAAGAACATCAAATGGTGAGTTGCGCGAAATCATGTGGTCAGCGGTCTTTGATAAGGAAGAAAAGTCATACTTTTGCGTAGCGCATGACGTTACAGAGATGAACAAAACCAACCGTCTAAAACGCGAGCTTACGGCCATGGCCACTCATGATCTCAGAGCCCCGCTGGCGTCACTGCAACTAACTTTAGATTTGTTTTCTAAAAACAGTTACGGCGTTTTAAATGAAAGGGGTGCGCACCGTGCTGCACAGAGTAAAGCCACCATCGAACGATTGGTCAAGCTAATCAGCTCATTTTTAGAGATTGACAAAATGGAATCAGGAGTAGTTGAACTCAATATTGCTGAAGTGCCACTGCCGACTCTACTGCGTAACGCCAGCGCACTTTTGCAAAGTAAGGCTGAAGAAAAAGCATTATCGTTCAAGATGGAAAATTGCGATCTTGTTTTAAATTGTGACGGTCAGAGGCTCACAGATGTTTTTCAAAACCTACTGGATAATGCTATCAAATATTCGCCCGATAAAGGCACTGTCAAAGTTGTGGCAGAAAAGCAAAGAGATATGGTGCTAATTAAGGTTATGGATCAAGGCCCTGGTATTCCACCGGAAAAACAAGAAATAATTTTCGAGAAATTCAAGCAGGGCAACGTCAGCGTCAGTACTGAGAAAATTGGTACTGGTCTAGGCCTGGCTATTTGTAAGGCTATCGTCATTGCTCACAAAGGCCAAATCGGAATCGGCAATGAGCCAGGCTGGGGTGCAGTTGTCTGGCTCACTTTGCCCACGGCAGATTGATTACGTAAACCGATACTTAGCGCTAACTTTTAACCAGTGCGAAATCTGCCTCTTATTCACCAACGAACCTTACCGGCGCATGCCTGTGCCCGTCTCTGCGACGAGGGCTGGTTTGGGTTTTACAGTCATCATCTTTTTCCTGCTGGTCAGGTTTATCAAGCTTGTTTGGATTGATTGGCGGCAATTTGCGCTCAAATTGCTCGCGCTGGTTGGGAGCTGTATCGCGTCTATCGCGATCATGTTGCTCGCGCTGGTTGGGCATTGTGTCGCGTCTATCACGATGCAATGCATGTGGATCTCTCAACTTTTCGCTTGGTTCGAAAACTACATCTACATTTGGTAATGAATCTGCTGTAGTTTTTTTCTGCATTTTCTGCCAACTATCTTGCTGCTCGGCATAAGACATGTTGGTAAACTGCGTTTGTGCTCCTCCGTCTCGTTGCGGCTGGTCTTGGTTTCGACCAACTGCAGTATCTCTCGATTGAAAATCATTGAATGTTGGCATGGTTGTGAGCTCCGCCTGTGGGGTCAAGAAAATTGTTTATCGCATTCGATTTTAGTATCTAAGCGTGGGCACGCCGATAATGCGTTTGTCCAACTGAACACTTAAATCTACTTTTGGGTCACTGGAGCCACTTTGTCCGCGCTTTGCTCCGCCATCACGGCCTACTTTAGGCTCTGTGTCTAGCTTTTCGAGCACAACTCCGGCACCTACGCTTGCGCCATTTTTACCTATTTCGATCAATCTCTTGCCGTCTTTATCTTTGTCGTTGACTTTATCTTTATCTTTTTTGTTGTCGTTGTCGTTGTCTTTATCTTTGGCGTCTTGGTCTTTCGAATCTTTCTCTTTAGGGTCTTTGTTTTTGCCGTCTTTACTTTTAGAATCTTCTTTGCTGTCTTTTTCAATTTTGAAATCGGGCAAACACAGTTGACCAGACTTTGACGCACTGCCACTTTTCACAACATCAGACCAATTTTTCATGTCATCGTTAGTTGAGAGTACTTTGGCATCAACCGGCTGGGCCTGAATTTTTTCAGCACTTTTCTCGGCACCAGATTCATGGCCCTTAAATGGATTTGGATTTGGCATGGTGGATTTCCTCTAAACTTGGGGATTGGTAAGCCGGTCTGTGGAACCGATGCAAGCATTATGCAGGCCCAAGTAGACATGAAATGGACAAACCAAAAACTAGTGCAGAGGGGCAAAGAGCTCTATATGTTCGCGGTCAACTTGTTGAGGAACTACCAAGTTTGCGGCGGGAAAGCTTCCCTGCAACGCTTTCAATTCTTGGGGCGTAATCTTAGCTGAAGGCAATATCAGCGATTGTAGATGCAAACCCTTTAAGGCTAATTGCAGGTCACGAGCAGAAAGCTTTGTGCCTTCCAGATTCAATGTTGTCAGCCGTGGTAATTTGCCAATTAGGGCCAGACCTCGTGGCGTAATTTTTGACCGTGGTACAGCCAGAGACACCAATTGCTTTAGCTTAGCTATCTCAACGAGAGCGGCATCGGTAACCTGGCAATTGCCCACGCCTAATGTGTCTAGTGTTCGATAACGAGATATATAAACAAAAGCTTTTGGACTCAGCTTGTTGCCGCTCAATTCCAGGCGGCGAATCTTTGGCATGGGCAAATCTTTAAAACAATCGCCACTGAGACGACACATAGAGAGGTATACGACAGCCAGATTGACTAAAGGCTTAAACAGCTTGACCTGCTCATCAGTAGCTTCGGAAGCATTCAAATCAATAACTTGCAAGCCGGTAAGATGCGAAATCGGTGCATATACTTTATCGAGTTCTTCCACAATGCCTGAGCTGCCGAAGGTCAAACCATCGATTCCATTTGGCTCTAACTGGCGCAGCACCTCAGGCTTGGTCATGAGCTCATAAGAGGCTGATAAGTAAATTAGACTGCCAGGTGTAGCTAAAAATGTCACCTTGCCTCGAGCTGGTCCAATTACCTGACCACGTCCTTCTACTACGACCCGGGCGGGAGTAACATGACCCGGTTGCGGATCTTTAAACTGATAAAGTCGTCCCAGAGAAAAAGCTTGCGGAAAAACAATGGTGCGCTTGACCATTTTCTCTGCGGCAAATGCAGGCGAAAAAATCAATGAAAGAACGACAAGTGTGGTGGCAAAAAATTTCACAAGTTATCTGCTCCACGTAGAAGCTCTTGCCAGGCCACATGGGCAGCAATTTGACTGAGGCCTTGAGCGAGCAAAGTGATACCTGGTTCCTTCTTAAACCAGGTAGAGGCACCAGACGGATGAGGTAGTGGTATCACATCACAATGGACACCGAAAAGTTCTTTTTCAAACTGGCGGCCAATATAGTCGATAAGCTGACCTTTACCAAGACACTGTTCAATAGCGAGCTTTCCTACGGGTATAACCAACGATGGTTTCAAAATCGACATTTCGTCAGCCATCCAGCGCGAACAATTAGCCACTTCCTGCCCATTAGGCACACGATCAGTGCCGTTTAAAGCTTTGCCGGGAAAACAGCGGCAGACTGCCGCCATATATACAAGTGAGCGAAACTGCTCTTCGTTTAAACCAATGGTGCTAAACCAGCGAAAGAGGGTTTTTCCGGCGGTCCAGGCAAAAGGCTTGGCCGCTGCCCCTTCATGAGGGCCTGGCGCCTGCCCGATCATATAGACCTGGCTGACCACGGGTCTGCCTGTAACCACCGGCCCTACCATCAAAGGGCATAGATCACAGCCCTGCAATGTGGCCACATGTTGAGCAATAGCGATTTGGGTTACGGTCATCACTAAATTATGCCCTAAATGGAGCCCTTGGGCAAAATTGAGGAACTTCCGGACCAATCGCCGGTCTTGCCTTTATATTTTGACGATATATCTATATGTAGGCTTTCAGTGGAAACTATGCACGACAAATTTGCCATAGCCAATGCATTGAGAGAAACCGGCACGCTGCTGAGTCTCAAAGGTGAAAATGCATTCAAAGCGCGTGCATACTTATCTGGTGCCCGAGCTTTAGAGAGTGCGCAACTAGACATCAGGCTTTTAATTGAAGAAGAGAGGCTAACAGAGTTGCCCGGCATCGGCGCTTCACTGGCAGCCTATATAATTGAACTCTACAATACCGGCGAGACCAAGCTGTTGTCAGCTTTGCGCGAACAATTGCCACAAGGTGTGCTCGAACTTTCGCGAGTAGAAGGTCTCACTTTAAAACGCATCGAAATTTTGCATAACGAGCTTGGTATCAAAACCTTAGACCAACTCGAACAGGCTTGCCATGAAGGCAGGGTGCGCGAAATTAAAGGCTTTGGTTTGCGTACAGAAAAAGCACTTTTAAAAGCTATTGATGCTAGCAAAACCGCTGACAAGCAAACACTCTTAGTCGATGTGCTGGCGGCAGCCGAAGAACTAGTCAGTTTTATGAAAGCAGCACTGAAATCTGAACGCATTGTTATGGCAGGAGAAGCGCGAAGATGGCACGAAACCACAGATACTATTTGTCTGGTGGTTGAAAGTACCAATTCAAGTCACAAAGCTGCTTTTGATGCCTTTAAAAAATTTCCTCAGGTGACTAAAGTTGATGCAAAAGATGATGCCTATATGCGCGTCAATCTGTCGCTGGGTGTTACCGCTGAGATGCACTTAACAGACAATCTGGCGCTGGGCCTGATTGAACACACCGGTTCAAAAGAGCATTATCAACAATTGCAAAAAATTGCCGAAAAACAAAATTTGACACTGGGTGCCGGTATTTTCAAAAAAAACAGCCAGACAATTGAAGTTAAATCAGAAGCTGATTTTTACCGCGCTTTAAAATTGCCTCTGATTCCGCCCGAACTAAGGGAAGGTGAAGACGAAATTGCCCTTGCTAAAAGCGGGGCATTCTCCGACCTGATTGAAATTGGCCACATTCAAGGCATGACCCACTGCCACAGTACTTTTTCAGATGGCAGACATTCTATTGAACAAATGGCCCGGGCGGCTGAGAAAATGGGAATGAAATACATCACATTGACCGACCATTCGCCCACCGCTCACTACGCCGGCGGGCTTGACATAGAGCGCTTAAAGGAACAGTGGGAAGAAATTGATCGCGTACAAGATCTGGTAAAAATTCGCATTCTCAAAGGCACCGAATGCGATATCCTCGCCGACGGGAAACTTGATTATCCTGATCATATTTTAGACAAATTTGACATTATCGTGGCCAGCATCCATTCTCGATATAAGCAAAACGAAGAGCAAATGACAAAGCGACTTTTGCGAGGTTTGAAAGACAAGCATTTCAAAGTCTGGGGCCACCCACTAGGGCGACTGGTGTTGAGGCGCGATCCCGTTCCTGTAGATGTAGAAAAATTGCTCGATGCAATAGCTCACGCACGACTGGCTATTGAAATCAATGGAGACCCTCATCGCCTCGACTTAGAGCCTCGCTGGTCGAAGCTGGCCAAAGAGCGTGGGCTGAAATTTGTCATTTCCACTGACGCCCATGCCATATCTGAGTTGCAAAATTTAAAATTTGGCATACACTTAGCTCGTCGTGCCGGCATTACAAAAGCCGATGTTCTAAATACCCTGCCGGTTGAACAATTTAAAGAGTTTGTCAAAGCCAAATAAGTAGAAGTGACCATGAGGCTCGATGCATTTTTTGCTTTAGACCTTGCCATCGTATTCTTGTATTTTGTCCTGATTATTGTTGTCGGCCTCAAATTTGGCCGCAAAGAAGACAATCTTTCTGATTTTTCCCTGGGTGGGCGATCAATGCCCTGGCCTGCTGTACTGGCCTCGATTATTGCAGCAGAGACCAGCGCTGCCACATTTCTCGGCACGCCCGGCGAGGGCTTTAAACTTGTCAATTACACTTACTTGCAAATTTTAATCGGCACTGTTATTGGGCGCGTCATCGTTGCTTTCGTCTTTATCAAGCCCTTTTTCGATCACAACGTATTCTCTATATATGAATATCTCGAAGTACGCTTTGGTAGAAAAACCAGGCTGTTGGCGTCGGCTGTTTTTCTCATTACTCGTGTGCTTGCTTCAGGTGCACGGCTTTATGTTTCAGCCATAATTTTAGCCGTGGGCTTTGCCCTCATAAGCGGCGCGCAACTGAGCGCTGGTGAGCAACTAACGGTGTATCTTGCAGCCATTGTAGTGATTACCATAATTACCGCCGTTTATACATCAAGTGGTGGCATCAAAGCAGTGGTCTGGACAGACTGCATTCAAGCAACCGTAATGCTCGGTGGCGCCCTTGGTGCCATAGCAGTGCTCGTGTTCATTATGCCTGAGGGATTCGCCTCAGTGCAGCAATTCTACGGCCACACTGACATGCCAATTTTTATCAGTGGCACCACTGATAATGCCTCACTCTGGCAAAATATAAAAGCAGTACTGGGCTCAGAATATACAATCTGGGCGGCGCTCATTGGGTCGACCTTCACCACTCTGGCCACCCACGGCACCGATCAAGACATGGTGCAGCGCATGCTTACCGCCTCTGATTATAAGAAGAGCAGACTGTCGCTGGTGCTTTCAGGCCTGGCCGACTTACCCATCGGCTTTATTTTTCTCACCATCGGCATTTTGATTCACCTCTTCTATCTGCAACAACCTGACGCCGGCCTGCCGCAAAAGAACAGTGAGATTTTTGCCTACTTTATTCTTACAAAAATGCCGGTTGGCCTTCGGGGTTTGCTCGTTGCTGGAATTTTTGCCACTGCAATGGGCTCGCTCAGTGCGGCTCTCAATGCACTGGCAACCAGTGCGACCAGAGATTTTTCGAAACAGCAAACCGTAACTGAAGCGCGCAAGTTGACTTTTGTCTTTGCATTTTTGATGATCGTTGTGGCCGGTGGCACCGCCTATTTTGTCATCGAGCATCCCGACTCTCGAATCATTCCCATCGTACTAACCATTTTTGGATATACATACGGCTCACTTCTGGGAGTCTTTCTCTTAGGTTTGCTGACCAAACGCGGCAATGACAACGGCAACTGCCTGGCCATGGTTGCTGGTGCTCTGGTGGTGGCATGCCTGCCGCAAGTAGCATTTCCGTGGCGCATCATGCTGGGCAGCATTGTCACCCTTGTCATTGGTTCTTTGTTTGCAACGCAAGCAGTGAATATTAAGGTCAGTCAAAAATAAAATTGTGATCAAATACGCAGATTTTGACTGCTTCTCCACCACAATTTGCATTTATTTTTTTGACAGTTTTTGCAAACTTTCGCGATCACAAAAAAAGTGACTCTGACAAATTCACCCATAAGCCCACACAGCAGCGGTCTTCATTGCACAGTGATTATTAGCTAAAAGATCATGTGCATGACAAAGTACTGAAAAATTTGAAACTATTGGCAGCTATTCGCAGATGCCGTCGATGCAATTCAATTGTCATCGCAAGGTAGACCGAATGCAATCGCCGCAAACTACAGCACAGACTGCCATTCGGAACTTGCGGATAATCACGATTGAGCTTTCGAGAGTAATAAACCATACCCTTATTGAGAACCATTCCCATGCTTCTTGACGGTCTTAGCAATTTTGACACTGGCTAGCAATAACAATGGCCATCCAATTTCAAGTTGCCTCAACATCAACTATGTCACTGTCTTCGAGGAGCTTGTATTGGCTCCGATTTGTGCGAAAATCAAATTTGAGAACTGAGAAATCGATTATATGTCCAAACTTTTTTTTACCAATTACATTTGGGCACCAGTCGTATTAGCATGAGTCATAATTGGGAAGAGAAAGTATGAGGCTTCAGCGAAAACTTATCTCTGATAGCCACAACAAGGAGAGCGAATAATGTCCTATACCATCGTAAGTGATATCTGTGAAGGCGTAGGCGACTGCGTCCCAGTATGTCCCGTCGAATGCATTCACTGGGCTGACGGCAAGACAAACGCCAAAGGCACTAAGTATCCATACATCGATGACAGCACCTGTATCGACTGCGGCGCTTGCTTATCAGCTTGCCCTGTAGAAGGTGCGATTCTTGATGACTGGCAGCCTGAACTGCAAAAACCGTAGTCAAAACGCCTAAAAAACAGTGGTTTCCACTGAAAGCGGCGCTTACCAGAAATGCTTTACAGGGTGGCTCAACAGTCACCCTGTTTTGTTGCAGCCTGTTTTTGTGCACCCATATTCAATTGCTGTTGACAAATGACCTACCAGATTTTGGCGCGCTTCTCAGGTTCACGCCACATTTTGGCACCCGACTTAATATCAAAAGCGTCATAAAATTCTTGGAAGTTCATGAGCGGCCCCACCGAGCGGAATTTGCCTGGTGAGTGAGGATCTACAGTGATTAAGCGACGCTGCTCAGCTTCGCGAATATTCATGCGCCAGAGTTGTGCAAAAGAAAGAAAGAAACGCTGCTCAGGCGTAAAGCCATCAATATTCTTGCGTTTAGACGGGTCTTTCTTCATTGCTCTTTGCAGAGCGTCGTAGCCAATACTGACACCACCCAGGTCGGCGATATTTTCGCCTAAAGTCAGCTTGCCATTCACATGCAAACCAGGCAAGGCTTCAAATGAGTTGTATTCGTCTACAACTTTCTGAGCACGGCTATCAAATTCTTTCGTATCGGCTTCAGTCCACCACTCATTCAAATTACCGTCAGCATCATAATGCCTGCCCTCATCATCATAACCATGCGTAATTTCATGACCAATGACGGCACCAATGCCACCATAATTTACGGCATCATCCATATCAACATCGAAAAATGGCGGCTGCAAAATGCCGGCTGGAAATACAATTTCATTCATGGTCGGATTGAAATATGCATTCACCGTGGGTGGAGTCATACCCCATTCGCTTTTGTCTACCGGTTTGCCAATGCGAGCAACTTGCCTGGCTACCTCAAAAGCATCTGCTCTCTGGGCATTTCCCAGATAGTCGTCAGCTTCAATGGTGATTTTGGAGTAGTCGCGAAACTTATCAGGGTGACCAATTTTCTGCACAAATTTTTCAAATTTGGCCATGGCTTTTTTGCGCGTAACATCGCTCATCCAATCTAGCTTTTGCAAATGGTCGGTAAATACTTCGCGCAAGTTAGTGACCAATTCGGCCATGGTTTTGCGGGCAGCAGCAGTGAAATATTTTTCTACATAAAGCTGGCCTAAGGCCTCGCCAACTGAACGATCGATGACTTTGGCAACACGCTTCCAGCGCGGTTCTTGCACTTCCTGGCCACTTAGGGTTTTGCCAAAGAAATTAAAGTTCTCAGTTTCTACTGCATCATGTAAATATGGTGCCGCCTCATGCAATAAATGCCAGCGCAAATATGTCTTCCATTGATCTAATGGATGAGACTTAAGCGTTTTATCAAGAGCAGCAAAAAAGTCAGGTTGGCCCACCACCGCATACGGAATATCTTTGAGACCACGCTCGTCGAGGTAAACTTGCCAGGGAAGAACTGAATTGACTTCGATTAGTTCTGCGGTTTTGACTTTGTTGTAATTTTTAATTGGGTCACGCAAATCGACTCTTGAGCGACTGGCTTGGGCCAGTTCCTTCTCTAGATTGAAGACGGTGTCAGCATTCTTTGCCGCTTGCTCTGAACTGTCACCGGCCAACTCAAACATTTTTTTTAGATGCTCGATATAAGCTTTGCGCTGAACTGAAAAACTGTCTTGCAAATAATAATCACGATCAGGCAAGCTGAGCCCACCTTGCATTAATTGAAAGGCGTAAATACCGCTATCTTTGGCGTCAGGATCTACGGTGCTATAGAAAACACCGCCGCCGCCTTCTTTGTGAAAATCTGCCAGCAACCGAAACATCTGGTCGTAAGATGTGAGAGCAGCAATACGATCAAGATCTTTTTGAATTGGTGCGAAACGGCGTTTTTCCAATACAGCAGTGTTCATACCGGCTTTAAAAAAGTCACCTACCTGTCTTCGAGGGGTTCCGGGTTGGTTTTTGGCAACATCGGCACTGGCACTCTCAAGCAGGCCGTGAATCAAATAGTTATTGCGTTCAGCCAGTTCGCTAAAGCTACCCCAGCGGGCTTTATCAGCCGGTACCGGGTTATTTTTGACCCAATTGCCGTTGGCAAAAAGATAAAAATCGTCAGCAGGTTTAACCGATTTGTCCATGTATGCGGCTGAAAATCGGGGGATAATTGGCTCTTTCTCGCTTGCTGTGCTGGCCGCCTTTGCAGTCAGAGCAGAAACAGCGCTAACATTGGCGCAAGACACAAGTGAGAGAATGAAGGCAGCAGCTCTTTTCATCAATAATCCCTGTAAAGCCAACGGAGTGTTAATGTGCAAAAGACTATCACACCAGGTAGACAGTGCATCGACTGAGGCTGCTATGAGGGTATAAGAAACTAGCGATTGTGGATGTCGGAGGTTTTATGCGATTTTTACCAGTAGGTTTGCTATTAGCTTGCACAATCTCAATAAGTTCGGTAGTGCAGGCAGCGCCGTCGTTCCAGCAGGCTATGGCTGACTATGCCAACGGCAAATATGCCCTCGCTTTGAGTGAGTTTCAAGCTTTCAAGGTCAGTTATCCCAATAATGCTCTGGTGCACTATTATGTCGCGCTCTGCCAACAGGCCCTTGGTCGCATAGACCAGGCAAAACTAGAATACAAATGGGTCGTAGACAGCAGAGATGCCAATCTGTCTGCTAAAGCCGCCACCGGCTTAGCTCAACTTTCATCAGCGCGCTTGACCGGTTCAGGAGGTAACTCATCTTCAAGCAGTAGCTCGCAAGCGGCAGTTGCGCCAGCAGCGTCGGGTGGTGGTCAGAAACTTGCTATGGGCAAAGTGAAGAAAGTGATTGAATTCTGGGCGGAGCGGTGAGCACCATGTAGAAAATTTGCGCCCGTGTTTGACGCAACCAAGTCTAAATTTTCCGATGTATCTTTTGAGAAAGTAGATGTAGACAACAGTTCTAATGGTGAACTGTCAGCAAAGTATTCGGTTACCGGTATTCCGAGAGTGGTTTTCTTAGACGGCTCAGGCAACGTACTATACAACGGGGGTCCTTCATCAAGCCTCGAAGGTTTCACATCACAAATTCAACAGTATCACTAATGCAAAAATAGCTATGGTATTACGCACGGTGTCACTGCAAACGCTCAACCAAAGATAGCAAACTAGTAACTTTTAGATAAGTGTTACGGCTGAATAAGTCTTATCTAAGGCTGAGCCGACCAGCCAGCAGTAAACTACTTACATCCTAGTCCACTTTGGAGTGGAAAATGAACGCTGTTAAACAATCCACAGAGACGCTGTCCCCTGCTGTAGTTACGCCAAGCAGGGCCAACAAAATTGCCACTGCCAAAGACACATTGGCGCTGATGGCAACTTCTATACCAGTGCTCGGTTTGCTCGGTAGTGGTGTGGTTTGGGCAGCAGGCACTTATTATGTAGGCGACGTCAATATCGCCACCGACAAACCATTTCACAACTTGACGGTCAAAGCTTTCGATGTGAAAGGGCATGAGACTACATTTCATACTCCGCGGTTTCAGCTCATGCCTGGTCGCTATCATCTTGAAATAACTGCCGACAATGTCAGCTCGAGGCGGGCCGACACTGTGGTCAATTTTCAGCAACTTTCTAACGTGCCTGTTGAATTAACAGACGAATCTACTATGGAAGCAGCTGCGGAAAAGTCGAAAAAACGCCACTGGTGGCAGCTCTGGCGTCGTTAAGAGCTTAATTAAGCTTAGCTAACTGATTCAGCCATTATTGCCACAACTATTCTGAACTTTACTATTCTGATCTGCCGCGCTGAGAGATTTACTTTGGAAGTCTATTTAATTGACGGCACTTACGAACTTTTCCGTCATTATTTTGCCGTGCCTGAAGCCAGCAATTCTGCCGGTGAAGAAATTGGCGCCGTGCGCGGAGTACTTAATTCGCTTTTGCCGATGCTCGAAAAAGGCGTCACTCACATTGGCGTTGCTACTGATCATGTAGTTGAGTCTTTTCGCAACGACCTCTATGCCGGATACAAAACCAGTGCTGGTGTACCACCAGAGTTGATGTCGCAGTTTCCAATTTTAGAAGATGCGCTCACTGGTCTTGGAGTTCTAGTCTGGCCCATGGTGGAATTTGAAGCTGACGATGCCCTGGCGGCAGCTGCTGCAAAAGCTGCAGCGAACAAAAGCGTTGATAGAGTGATAATTTGTACGCCAGACAAAGACCTCAGTCAGTCAGTGGTGGGCACCCGCGTGGTGCAAATGGACAGGCGACGTGACACTATTCGCGACGAAGCCGGCGTGATCGAAAAATTTGGTGTGGCACCTCAATCAATTCCTGACTATTTGGCTCTAGTGGGTGATACCGCAGACGGTTATCCCGGCTTGCCTGGTTGGGGTGCCAAAGGGGCGGCTGCTGTGCTTTCAAAGTTTCCACATTTTGAAGACATTCCCCATGAGCTAACTAAATGGCCATCGTCTCTAAGAGGCGCGGCAAAATTGTCTAAGACCCTTTTTGACCAATGGGATGATGCCTTGCTCTTTCGTCAATTGGCTACATTGAGACTTGATGTACCTGTGTTCGATTCTATCGACGAACTACGCTGGCCAGGGCCAACTGACGATTTTGCAGCAATATGCGAGCGAATTAAAGCCACCAATCTAGTCGGCAGAGCCGGCAAAATTTGATCTTTATGTCCTCACTCTGAAACTTCAGTGCCGGCATCCATGGGTTTGAATAACGAGCCAGATGTAGGCGCAGCAAGCGCACTTCTTTCCATTTGATGCTTGCGAATGATTTCGGCCATTTTATTTTCTGTAAATGTGGGCGCAAATTTAAGGGCAGCAAAAGCTTTTTTAGTAGTGTCACCAACGGCAACTTCGTCTTGCGGCTTGTCTACCAGTGCCACTATTACATCGACGACTTTTTCTGCAGCACACACCGGGTAAGGCTTAAGTTCATGACCAGTATAATTGGCAGCATGCTTCCAGAAAGGTGTATTCGCCGGCATTGGCATCACCGTACAGATATGAATGTCTTTGACACCATCAGCGTGTAGCTCTGCTCTGAGCGCTCTGCCCAGGCCACATACACCAAATTTAGCGGCACTGTACGAGGCATAGAATCCAGTTGCCGCTTTTCCCGAAATTGATGCAATGTTGATAAGTGTGCCGCGACCTTTGTGCTTAAAATGACGCAAGGCAAAATAACTGCCATTGATGGTGCCGACTAAATTGGTCTCAACGATTTCATTGTGGTCTGCCAATGGTATGTCAGTGAAGCGTCCTACGGCTCCTACACCAGCATTGTTGATCCAAACATCGATGCCGCCAAATTGCTTTATGGCAACAGCACTCAAGTTTTCTACAGCTGCCTCACTAGTAACATCAGCCGGAACTGCCAGAGCACGAGCACCACATTCAGTGGCCAGTGAATTAAGCAAATCGGCTCTTCTGGCAGCAAGAACAACATTAGCACCAGCAGCTGCCAATCTTCGTGCCACACCTTTACCGAAGCCACTAGAAGCACCGGTAATCACTACTGTTTTACCCATCAAATCAGGCGTCTTCCGCGCCACCACCGGCAGCGGCGCCACCAGGATAATCACCGCAAGAAAGAGAGCCAGTGCGAAACGAGTTTTCATCGGCATTATTGTGGCAACCTGACTAAGCGCACATAAGGATAAGCGTCGAACATCTGGTGCACATTGACCTCACTCCAGATGCCATTATTCCAATCATTGGTGTAGATTTGCAGGCCTTGAGCCATAATGCCGCAGTGCGCATTGCCCCCACCGTTCAACCGGTTGGGTGGCTCAATGGTAGCAATGAGAATGTCGCCGGGTCGGGAATATTTGAGGAGCATTTGATCATTTAAGGCCTTACCTTCGCCATTGCGCACAATAAATTCTCGGCAACCTTTGCTCAACAGTTGCCTGCGCATTACTGTTACTACCGGTGAACTGACTTTAGTGATTCCGGCTTTCTTTAAAACATTGCATACAGCGGCGGCGCATCCAAGAGTGCCTACCGAAAGACCATAACCGGGTTTCCACATCTCTTTACCAAGCGACTGGCCACCAACCTCGTACAAACGCTGCTGAGAAGACTCTGAAGCGGCAGCTGCCGATTGCAAGATCGCAAAAGCACAAAACAAGACAAGTAGGGAGTGCTTTTTCAAATCTGTACCCGCAACTTAAGCTAAAGCAGCTTCAACCAGAGCCATCACTTCAGCATAAGACCCTTGCACTTTAAGTGCTAGAGCTACATCGACCAATTTAATCTCAGTTTCGTTAGCATTGACCAGATTAGGCTTGACATGGCTAATCTGCAAGGGGTTAAAACCGTACTCTATGATGGTTTCAGCACTTTGCATAAAATTGAGTCTGACCAGTTTCATTTAATATCCTCAGTTGTGGCGATTCACTGACGAATCGACGCACTAAGAATGCAAAAGTGCCGCTAGAAACTAAATCAATTAGAAAGTAATTTGCTTCTATTTAGCAGAGAATTTGTAAACAGTTACCTGACTGTATTTCTGGCCTGGTCTCAAAATAATACTGGGAAATTCTGGTTGGTGCACTGAATCTGGATAGTGCTGGGCCTCAAAAGTAAAACCAAAGTGTTTCTTGTAAATGCCACCGGTACCAGATATGGTGCCATCTAGAAAATTACCGCTGTAAAACTGCACACCTGGCTCGGTGGTCAAAATCTCGAGTGAACGCCCACTGGCAGAATCTTGAGCCTCCGCTGCACTGACCAACCCATCAGCTTTGCGGTTGATGACAAAGTTGTGATCGTATCCACCGGCCGCTTCTATGCGCTCGCCGATTTTGTGCCAATCTGTAAAATCAAACGCTGTGCCTGCCACCGGCGCTATTTCACCTGTAGGAATCAAAGTAGCATTGACCGGTGTATAACGCTCACAATGCATGATTAGCCGGTGATCAAGAATGTTGCCGTTACCGGCTCCGGCCAAATTAAAGTAGGCATGATTAGTGAGATTAACAGGCGTTGCTTTGTCAGTTTCGGCGGCATAAGTGATTTTCAGTTCTTGCTTTGCATTCAAGGCATACTTAACTGTGACACTAAGATTGCCGGGGAACCCTTCTTCCATATCTTTGCTTTCAAGGGCAAAGGTCACTGCGCCGTCTGTCAGTTCAATGATTTTCCAGACTCTTTTGTCAAATCCCTTAAGACCGCCGTGCAGCGTATTAGGGCCATTATTGGCGTCTAAAACATAAGTCTTGCCGTCAAGCACAAATTTGGCATCAGCAATGCGATTAGCGCAACGGCCTACGGTGGCGCCGAAGTATGGAGACTTAGACTCGTAGTCGCCGAGATTATCAAAACCAAGTACTACATTAGCCTTCTTACCTGCTTTATCAGGTACTTCCACAGCTGTCAGGGTGGCACCGTAAGTGATAATGCGCGCCTCAATGTCAGCATCTGCATTGCGCAAAGTCACTTGCTCAACAGCTTCTCCGTCTTTAGTGGTACCAAAAGGGCTTCTAGTAGCTGTCTGCAATTGATGCATTTTTGCGCTAATCTCCGATTTTTCCGCTGGTTTGACTGTGGCTTGTTCTTCCGTTATTGCCAGAGGTTCAAGCCCACACACTGGGGTGTATAAACCGAGTAGCAGCAGGCTGAGCAACGCTAAATCAATATTAAATGCAAGTTGCGCTTTCAAATAGTTGCTCGTGATTAGTGGGCAAACTTTAGCACACAGGCGTCTTGGGAACTGCCAGGTTACAAGTATTTGGAACTCGCTAGAACATATGTATGGTGTTGAGAATAGCTGCCTGTGCGGAATTTGGCCATTGCAAAGGGAACTTTCCACCCATTACATACGACTATTTATATGCGTTACATATAGATAGAGCTAAACCATGAAAAGCCATTATGAAGACGGCGAACTAGATAAAGCGGAAACCATAGCCAGACTGGTAGATGACGTTAAAAACTGGGATCTTGAAAGACTGCGCTGTTACGCCAGAGAGTGCGTAGAAAGAGACCTGCAAGTCTTGACTGCAGATGACTTGATTGATCACTGGGTCAGTGAAATGGACAGCGACCAGGTACCGCGCTTCACCTATGGTGAGCAAGAGCCTGCCAGCGGCTTTGGCGCTCCACTAGAACTGCCTCAAACGAAACGTCGGCACGCCTCATAGCACCGCCCATGGTGCAAATTATGGCAATCTGTCAACTGATGGCCGCCCTTGTGTTAAACTCAAACTGACTGCTTGTTAGTTGGCGGAGCCATGCATCTGAATGCTGTGTAAATCGTGTGGCAAGCCTAGACCCTTGCTATTCAAAGAACAGAAGTGCGACTGTGCCGGGGTGCGTCCATTAGAGCGCGAACACAGTAATACCGTAAACGCTCACCATACAAGCACCGTCGAAAGAGTTAACCAGCACAAACTTTTTACTCAGAGCCTCAAAGCAACCCGCTCAGACTCTCCACTATCTGTTCACGAGATTCTGCCCGCAGACACAATTATCGGCGGCTCTTTTAGAATTATATCGGTCATTGGCGAAGGCGGCATGAGTGTCGTTTATCTTGTCAGGCATACGACTCTAAACAATCAATATGCTTTGAAAGTGCTTTCACCAGACCAGGTGACAGAAAAAAGCTGGCTGCGTTTTAAAACCGAAGCCAAGATTTTAGCAGCCCTGACTCATCCTACGTTCGTTAAAGTCTACGATCTCTGCGTGCACGAACAGAAATTCCCTTTTTACTCCATGGATTATTTGCAGGGTCGAACCTTAGAAGAGATGCTGGTCAGCCAGGGACCGATCAAGCTCGAAACGGTAATTGATCCTTTTCTGGAAGTTCTGGACGGGCTGGCGTATGCTCACCGCAATAAAGTAATTCACCGCGATTTAAAACCTGCCAATATCATGCTCTGCACCAGGGACGGTGCCCAAGTAGTTAAGATTCTCGATTTTGGCATTTCAAAATTTGAAGGATCAGCCCACCATCAAAATTTGACTTTAGCTGGTGACATTTTCGGCAGCCCGTCGTATATGAGCCCAGAACAATGTGCCGGAGAACCCGCCGACACCAGAAGCGACATTTATTCACTCGGTTGTACTCTCTTTGAAATTTTAACTGGTTACGTACCGTTTGCGGGGCCAACGGCTTTTGACACAGCGCTGCTGCATCAAGAGAAAGATGCACCAACTATGAGTACGGTAAGCGGCCGCGAATTCGCCAAATCGATTGAATATGTTGTGGGCAAATGTTTGCACAAAAATCCGGCAGAACGATATCAGTCGTGCAAAGAACTGGCTCTAGACTTGACACGCATTAAAGAAGGAAAGGATCCGCTGCAATATTCGGGCGCTACAATTCCTCCGAGGGAAGCACCAAATCAAACTCAAGGCGACTTAAGCACCTGGCTACCTGTGTTGTTTTTAGTGGCGTTGCTCACGCTTACTGTGACGGCCTCAGCAGTTTTTCTTGATCTTATAAAACCGCGTCACAACAAAACAGCTCCAGCAGTTGAAGGTCTGCAATCAACATATACGCCTATACCAATTTTTGGCGACGCTGCCGTAGTGCAAAGGCCCATCGGTTCACAGAACCAACTCGACAAATATTCAACCGTGGGCGTCATTGGCGATCAGAAATATCGCTGCTTCTATTTTCCTAAAGATACAGTGATAGGTATCATTGCTCAACGACATAAGCCAAACACCAGGCAGGAAGCGCGCGGCTTTATTCGCTATAAATACAACGAGTTACTTGAATTTGCGCCCAATCCGATTGCTGCAGAATTTCCCAATTTTGTAAAACGCTTTCAACCAGGTGACATCTACACTGTGCGCTTATTTAGTTCTCAGTCTAACGACAAAATGCTGGCCGCTGTCACTCAGATTCCGCTCATTAGATCTCTTGAACTTATCTCTGATGATGGCCTAACTGAGCGGTCTATCGATTCGTTGAATAAATTACAAAATTTGGCAGATTTTGATGCTTTTGGCATTTCCTTAACAGGCAACACACTCGCTAAAGCTACTTGCTGGAAACACTTAAAGCGATTTCACTGGACTGGCGCAGTAGCACCGTCGGCGATGCTGGCAAAGCTGCGTGAATGTAGAGAGTTAACAAACTTGGGTTTGAAGAATTCCAATTTAACGCACAGCGATTTCAAGACAATAGCCAAAATTTCTGGGCTCACCATGTTGCAGATTTCAGGCAATAAAATTAGCCCCACTGATCTGGCAATGTTGGCACGGTTGCCGCATTTACAATATCTCTATGCCGACAAATGTGGCATTGATAAAAACAATCCGGTCTTGAAAAAATTCAAAAAGATGAAAGAGTTGCAAATTTCAAAAGGTGAGCAGATTCAGAACTTTGTCGAGCCTTGATAAGCTTTCAAAATTTTGGTCTTAAGTCTATTCAAGATTTGATAAGAGTTTTTTGTATTTGTCAGCATGTTGCAGTGCTTGTGCCTCCAGGTGGGCAAAGCCCTGATGCTTTGCCATTTCTGCTCGCATTTGCCAGGTCTTGATCATAGCTTGCAGCTGTTGTTTGTAGCCCGAAAGGTCATGATTATTTTCAGGCCAGATGGCAAATTCGGCCTCGGCATAACTAAGCGATACACCCAGAGCCGGTAAAATTCCAGCAGCACTGATGCTCTCAGGGTCTCTAAACAGAGCCAGCAACAAATGTTCAGGATGGCACAAAACACTTTTGAATCGATTGCTCTCACTTTGCGCCAGTGCTAAATCTTCGTGTGCTCTCTGATCTAATGGCAGTATCAAGTCTTTTGGCAGCGGCTCGCCGCGGCCGCACAGCCTTTCTACAACAGGCAGGGCAAAAGGTAAAGTCACACCAAGGGCTCGCAAAAAATTGCCGGCAATACTGTCTGTGCGACACAATCCTAATAGCAAATGAGCCGATGAAACGCAGTGGTGCCCCAGATCTCTGGCTTCCTCCTGGGCGTACGTAATAGCTCGATTTAGCTCTGGAGAATAGGTAATATTCACTCAATTGCCCACATATCAACAGGAACTAAACACGCAAGGCCGCGTCAGAATTAATCTAGCAGAGAGGTGATTATGTCAGATCAGGAAATCGCAAGCGAACTAAAGGCCTTAGAGGCGGCACGAGTGCGCGAGCCCGACAACAGCGCCAGCTGGATTATCAAAGTACTGGTGGCCGCAGCTGTATTTGCTATAGCTTTGATTATTAGTGATTTTGTAGCGGATAAAACCATAGATCCCACCACCGCAACCACGCCCCAGATGGAGCGCGGCGCTGTGCTTCAAAACTATCAGAGAGTTAATTCACGGAAGCCCAATATAGGCATAAATCCAGAGGGTCAACCGATTCAATACGTTAAGGCCCCGCGCATGGTAAACGAGATGCCGCCTACCACGCCACCATCACCACGCTAATTACTTAGTGTGGGTGCGATCGATATTGCCAGTTTGATAGTTGCTGGTTTTACTGCGGACAGTGGTTTGCAGATTAGCCGGATTGCCCGTGGTTGTGCGATCAATATTGCCGGTTTGATACTGAGCTGGATGGCCAGCTTTAGTGCGGTCTATATTGCCAGTTTGATATTTAGCTGGATGGCCGGTTGTGGTGCGATTGATATTTCCGGTTTGATATTTCGCGGCATTTCCTGGCTGGGTGCGGTCGATATTGCCAGTTTGATAACTCGCGGTGGTTTTCGCCACCCGATTAGGAGCAGCCTTCTTTTTGCTTGAGCCACTGTAAGCGGCAGAGCGAATATCTGATTCAATTTGACGATAATTCTTGGCATCACCGGCTGCAACGCTGCCACAAATGGCGCAGGCCATCAGGGCCACAGTAAATGCTCGTTTCAATCCTGACATGGCAATCTCCTAACTAGTGCTTTAGCGCGACGGCACCGTGAGGCGAAAGTTCCATATTCCTTTATTCAAGAAGAGCGATGACATTCTCAGTTGGCCGACCAAGTACCGCTCGTTTGCCTTTCTCGACTATTGGCCTTTGCATCAAATCAGGATGCTTAACCATGAGAGCAATCAACTCTTGATCTGAAAGTTCAGCCCGTGCTAAACCCAACTCTTTGTAGACTGCTTCACTGCTGCGCAAAATGGCCCTGGCAGGCAATTGCATCTTGAGTAGTAAGTCAGAAATTTTTGCCGCGTCTAATGGCTCGATATAATAATTGACCCTGTGAAAATCGAGCCCTTTGTCTTTTAAAAGCTTGCTCATTTCTCTGCATTTGGAGCAGGTCGGTTTTTCGTAAACGGTAATTTGAATTGACTCTTTCATAATCAGGCTCTACTAGTGTGCGAATTGTTGCTATTATCTACCGTTGACAACGCAAGGCGAAAATAAGTGCGACTGCTAATTATAGGCGGAACGGTATTTCTCGGTCGGCATCTGGTGGCCGCTGCTCTTGCTGCCGGTCACCTTGTCACCACCTTAAACCGTGGCCGTGAAAATTTAGCAGAACAGCAATCGGTAGAAAAACTAATTGCCGATCGAGAAGGAAGCCTGGAAGTTCTCGCCGGCAAAAATTTTGACGCCGTAATCGACACCTGCGGCTACCAACCAGAAGTGGTAGAGAAATCGGTAAAAGCGCTCAAAGACCAGGTGCAAAACTATGTATTGATCTCATCAATTTCAGCGTACGGTGATTTCAGTCGCTTATCGCTTACCGAAGCCAATGCGGTCAAGTACACAAACAATGGTGAAGGCGACTACGGCACCTTTAAAGCTGACTGTGAAAAGATAGTCAGTGACAATATCAGCAGCAGCCTGATTATTAGACCTGGACTGATTGTCGGACCGTTTGACCCCAGTGATCGCTTCACTTATTGGCCCTGGCGTATCGCTCAGGGCGGAACTATATTGTGCCCAGGCAAACCTGAGCGAACAATTCAGTTTATCGATGTGCGCGACCTCGCCACATGGATAATCAAACTGGTGGAAAGCAATACATGCGGTTGTTTCAATGCTACTGGTCCCGAAGCCCCTTTGACTATGGCTGCATTTTTACAAATGTGTTTGCAAACAATTAAAAGTGACTGTAAATTGGTGTGGCAGAGCGACGAAAAACTTCTGGCACTACAGATAACACCATGGTCTGAATTGCCTCTGTGGATACCACTGTCTTCTCAAGACTGGGCAGGCTTTATGCAGTTTGATTGCAGTAAAGCATTTGCGCATGGGCTTCAGATTAGGCCACTAGCAGAGACAATCGCCGATACATTAAAATGGGACACAGAGCGGCTGCAGCCTGTAGAAAGAAAAGCAGGGCTATCATTGGAAAAGGAAAAAGAATTACTCAATTCTTCATCTCATTGTTGAATGATTGAGACGTTACGATTTGCAGATTACTATTTAGAGCTTTTGCCTGTTTAACCGCCGCCGACGAAACTTTGCAGCCGGAAACATTGACATACTTTAGATTAGGCATGGTCGCCAATTGCAGTAACATTGAATCGGTGGCATCTGAAGCCATGATGTTTAAATGACCAAGGTTTTTACAAGTCAAAAGCAGTTTGACGTCGGCATCAGACAAACTTTGCTCCGGAGCTTCGATATTGAGGAAGGTCAGGTTTTCACTAGCTTCTACCGCAGCCAGCATTGCAGTTAAATCTCTGTTGTAGGCAAAATTGATACCATTTAAATTTTTCCAGTTATGATAATTCTTGATACCAGCAGCGGTAACTTCCGAATTGATCAAATTGAGCTGAGTCAAGTTTGGCAAACTATTGAGATAACCCATCAAATCATCACTGAAACGATTGTTGTCGGCCGAAAACACACGTAAGCCGGTGAGTCTGGCAACATAAGGCATAATGCCATTTATGCGTATTCTTTCTTCAATAGATTGTTCGCCCACCACAAAGGCGTATAAATCATTTGGGCGAAATGACCTGACCAACTCAGGATGATGAATCAAATAATCATTGGTGAAAAAATGCACCTGATCTGCGGGAGCGTAATAAACCTTACCTTGAGCGAGCTTGCCATTTGATGAAGTGTATCTGTTATTGATTCTTCCGATTGCTGGTTTGTCAGGGAAACTAAAGACCACCCTGGGACCTTCAATGCTGGAAAAATAAATTGGTTCGGCTTCTTCAGATGCTGCGGTCACAGGTTCAGACTGTTTCTGAGACCAAAAATTGAAAGCCATTAAAGCAGCGGATGCCAGCACCATAATCGCCGCTGAAGCCAGAAGTAGAGGTTTCACCCATTGCCCGGCCGGCAGGGTGTCTACCGGCGGGGGCGCAGCCTGGATAGTGACTGAGCGTGGCAATTTATTGAGAAAATAATCGCTCTCTGCAGAAGATTCAGATTTGATACGGCTCAAATCAATGGCCATCTCTTTCGCCGACTGATAACGATCCTCAGGCCTTTTTTCAAGGCACTTAGCCACAACATACTCAATTGATGAAGGAAAATCTAGGTCGCAGACATCACCCATAAGTGGCGGCAGTTCTTGCTCATGCATAACCACCATCTCTACTGAATTTCCCTCAAAGGGTATGCACGCTGTTAAGGTTTCAAAAAGTGCACAGCCCACCGAATAAATGTCTGACCTTGCGTCTACAGAGTCTCCCATGCATTGTTCGGGGCTCATATAATATGGACTACCAAATATTTCTCCTGCTACGGTCAGATTTTGTTCACTATCTCTCAACAATTTTGAAATGCCAAAATCGAGAATTTTTACTGTGGGCTCCTGGGCGGCGAATGAAACCATAATATTTGCCGGTTTAAGATCGCGATGAACGATATCGTTGCGATGCGCGTAAGCCAAACCATCTAACACTTGTAGAAAGATATCTATGGCCTCAGTCAATTCCAGCGGGCCTTCATCTGCCAGAATTCTCTCCAGCGTGCGGCCTGCCAGCAAATCCATGGAATAAAAAGGCACAGCTTGATTATGAATACCAAGGTCGTACACTTTCACTAGAGTGGTGTGATGCAGACTGGCCAGCATTTTAGCTTCTGCCTGAAAACGCTTCCAGGTCTGTTCGTTGATCAATTGCGGAGATAAAACTTTCAGCGCAAATGAGCGTTGCAAAGCAAGCTGCTCAGCGGCATAGACAACGCCCATGCCACCTCTGCCTATAACTGACTTAATTTTGAAAGTTCCGCCAACAATATCACCAGCCTTAAACTCTTCTTTTGGCACCACTCCCGAAGGGACAGTCTGTGAAGAATGTGTAAATTGCTTGCGCTGCGCGGTACGATAGGCAGTATCGCTACGCTTATTCTTTTCTCTAGCTTTAGGTCGTGCCGGAATCGCGCACTGGCAGCGCAGATTGTCAAAGAGAAAAGCGGTAAACGAACCGCCCCTGCTGTCTTTTGGAATCGCCTTACGGCACCGTTTGCAAACTTCAGTTGAATCGGCCGAAGCTGTCGGTTTGCGTTTACTATAGAAAGTTACTTTATTGCACTGGCAATAGTTATGCTGAAACATGTAAGCCGTGAAAGAACCGGCATGTTCAGCCAGTAATGATTTGCCGCAAGTTTTACAAACTGAACCGGTCATAAGCTTGTCTTACTCACCTGGATCTTTCGTCGACTATTTCACAAGTTTAAACCGGCATTCGGCACAATCGCGACTGTTGCTGCCCACAAAAGCTTTAAAGTCACCACTCTCAGAAATTAGCTCTAAATCGCTATTGTAAAACCGCAAGTCGGCCTCGGACAGGTTAAAAGTTACAGTCTTCATTTCACCAGGGGCCAGGTTGATTTGTTGAAATCCTTTCAATTCTTTGACCGGTCGAGTAACACTGCCTTCCATATCGCGTATGTAAAGCTGCACCGTTTCTACTGCCGGCCGCGCACCGCTATTGGTGACTGAGGTAGTAATGGCAATGGTGTTACCTGGTGAAAGTGTGTCTGAGCTCAAAGCAATATTGCCATATTTGAAATTACCATAACTGAGGCCATAACCAAAGGGATAAAGAGGCGAATTAGGCACATCCAGATATTGCGAGTGGAACTTTTCTTTTTCCACATACGGACGGCCGGTATTTTTAGCAGCATAGTAAATTGGAATCTGGCCGGCATTGCGCGGAAAACTCACAGCTAGCTTGCCACTGGGGCTCTCGCCAAACAGTACGTCGGCAATGGCAGCACCAGCCATGGTGCCTCCATACCAGGTCTCCAGAATAGCGTCTAAGTTCTGGTCTGCCCAGCTAAGGTCTAAGGGTCGGCCATTCATCAAAACCAATATGATCGGTTTGTCTGTCTGCTTCAGGGCCTTGAGAAGATTAATTTGATTATCGAGCAGCCCAATGTTGCTTCGACTGGCAGCTTCACCACTCATACAAAATGGTTCGCCCAGTGCAGCCACCACCACATCAGCTTGCTTCGCCGCCTCGACGGCTTCAGCAATTAGAGCCGCAGGTGGTTTGGCATCGAGCACAAGCTCTCCCCCATCGCGGTTCAGTCGCTCAATTAAGTCAGGGTCGTCAACCAGATTGCAGCCCTTGGCATAAATAAAGTTGCTGCCCTTAGCGGCACAACCTTGCCAGAGGCTCATGGCTTCTTTGCCCTGACCTGCAGCACTCCAACTGCCAATTAAATTGCGTTGATCTTTAACCAGCGGTCCGATCAGGGCAATTTTCTGGCCGCTATTCAAAGGCAAAATGTTACGGTCGTTCTTTAAGAGCACCATACTTTTTATGGCAGCGGATTTACTCAAAGCAAGCTTCTCGGCATCCATGACCTCTTTTTGCCGACTTTGACCCACATAGCGATAAGGGTTGGCAAACAGACCAAGTTGATATTTTGCCTCCAGCACCCTGCGGCAGGCAGCGTCAATTTGTGAAACCGGCACGCTTCCGTCACTCACCAGCGACGCACCATACTTGGTGAAAAGTTCGCCGACCATGTCCATGTCGACGCCCGCATTTAATGCTAGTTGAGCGGCCTTCTTTTCGTCGCCCACGCCATGGGCCACCATTTCAGTAATGGCGGTGTAATCAGTGGCGACAAAACCCTTAAAATTCCACTGTTTGCGCAATAAATCGGTAATCAACCACCTGTTGCCTGTGGCGGGCACGCCGTCAATCTCATTAAATGAAGTCATAACTGACGCCACTCCGGCCTCGACGGCTGCCCTGTAAGGCGGCAAATATTCGTTGTACATGCGCAGACGACTCATATCAACTGTGTTGTAATCGCGGCCGGCCTCGGCAGCTCCATAAAGAGCAAAGTGCTTGACGCATGCGAGCATTTTATCGGGCCTTAAAGCATTAGCCACAGGTTCTCCCTGATATCCGCGCACCATGGCCTCTGCCACGCGACTACCCAGATAAGGGTCTTCTCCTGCCCCTTCGCAAACTCTGCCCCAGCGCGGATCGCGGGTAATATCAACCATAGGCGAGAAAGTCCAGTTGAGGCCGTCAGCTGTGGCTTCAGCAGCAGCGGCAGCAGCAGTTTGCTCGATTAAGTCTAAATTCCAACTGCAGGCAAGGCCTAGCGGCACGGGAAAAATTGTGCGGTGCCCGTGAATAACGTCATAGCCAAAAATCAATGGAATTTTGAGGCGAGATTTGGCTAGCACCATCTGTTGCAACCTGCGTACAGACGCCGGGCCAAAAATATTAAAAACACCACCCACCTGACCGCGAGAAATCTTCTCTTCTACACCCTGAGAAAGAATCGGGCCTGTGACATCTGCCCCCACAGATAAAAGATTAAGTTGGCCGATCTTCTCGTCAAGGGTCATTTGCGCCATGAGCCTGGCGACAAAATCGTTTTTTTCTGCATTATATGCCGACGGGCTATTTGCCGAAACGCTATTTGTCAAAGCGTCTTGAGACGACGCCGGCTGCACCGAAACAGCTATATGCGAGGCCAACAAAATTGAAGCGACCAGTGTTTTTATCTTTCTTTTACGCACCTGCCTGACGACAAGACTTTTAGAGGTCTCAGCGGCCATATAGTCTCCTGGAGAAATGCTCTGTCATTATAGGTCTGTTCGCCAATTCTTAAATCGGAATGAAGCCAAGGTGCGTTGTCAAGGGAGTTGATAAGATAGGTAAACGTTGAACTTTTACGAGCCTACAAATATTTCATGACCTTAAGTGACCCAAATACAATAGAAATAAGTCGAGGCACCACATCTGGTAGCAGAGAGGCTCCTCCAGAGTTAACGCTACCATTTAAGAGAAGCGTTGCCGGTTTGATAGATGCATTTATTGTCGGAACTCTATCTGCCGCCACCGTGTACGCTCTTCTCGCTGCCAGCAACAATCTTGCCAATTATGGGGCCTGGGTTCCCTGCGTTTCTGCCTTTGTCATCGGCTTTGTTGATGTCGCCTTAGCCTGCGGCGGCCTGCTGGTGCTCGGTGCATTGGTGGGAGGCATGTCTACAATCATCACCGCAAACGGTTTAGGAACAGTGACCCCACTGCTTTTGAATCATCTCTATCATGCAATTTACGAAAGTTCGGCGAAACAAGCTACTCCTGGCAAAGAAATTATGCGGCTTAAAGTAACTGCACGCGATGGAGGCAGATTATCATTTAAGGCCGCGAAGGAACGTAATTTTGCCAAAGGATTGACGCTGATTGTTAGTATTATGCCCTTTATTTATCTGGTGGCCGGCAATCGTCGCCAGATGATTCATGATCGCATCGCTGGGGCCTACGTGGATACGAAGGTCAATATTGCAAAAATAGAACAGGCTGGTGCACCAAATCTAGTGCCCGAAATCGCCAAGATAGAAAAACCGGCATGCGCAGGAATTGGCAGGCGGGCGGTGGCTTCAATACTTGATTCATTTCTCTATTTCGCTATTGTTCAATTTACTCTAGGCTTTTGCATGGTGGCCATGGCGCATGGCTTAGCCCATTACGCAGTGATCGCTGATGTTTTCACTATAATCAGCTTATATCTAGTCGTCTTTCTGCTAACCACTGTTTTGACAATAAGCACCTTCGCCGCATTCGAATGCAGTCGCTTACAGGCCACCCCTGGAAAGCTGGTGGCTGGAATTAAGGTGATTGCCGAGGACGGAGGCAAAATTTCATTTGTTCAGGCGCTTGCTAAACAAATGAAGCAAGGGCTTGCTTACTGCAGTCTGTATCCGATTTTAGCAATAATTTCGCTAATCGTTATGGCTCTACCTGACTTTGGGCCCATCCTGTTCTCCCTTGGTTATCTGCTCTTCTATCTGGGCTACGGCATGATTCTTTGCCTTTCTTTAAAAAACGGTCAAACTTTAATGGACAGAGTTTGTCAGCGTTTTGTCATTCGAGACTTACCGCCACAAAGCACCACCTATGGTATCGCTGCTGATAGTCCAACGCCTATCTGGGAAAACAAAGGCTAAATATGAATAAGAAAAGATCATTAGTTCTGGCCGGTATTTTAACTGCTTCGTGCGCAGCCCTGATTGTTCCTTCATTGGTGTTGCAAGAGCCCACTGTAGCCGCAACGATTGCCCTCTGCAGCGACACTATTTTTCGCTCTGTCGGCGTTAACGAAACAGATAATGGTGCAGTGATCGCAGTTCAAAAATCGTACGGAGCACATTATGGCTTCATTGACAAAACCGGCAAGCAGGTTATTGCTCCACAGTATGAGCAGACCTCAAGCTTTCATGAAGGCATGTGTGCTGTGCGCGTGAACAAGCGCTGGGGTTTTATTAATAGAGCCGGCAAGATCGTAGTGCCACCAAAATATAGCAGCGTGCTCGATTACTCGGAAGGGCTGGCACCAGTGAGAGAAGGAGTAGCCTGGAGCTACATTGATAAAGAAGGGCGTCAGGCAATTGCACCAAGCAACTGGAAAACAGCCACAGCTTTTAAGAACGGAGTAGCTCGGGTAGAAGTGGGCTTAAAGCAAGGCCTAATCAGAAAGGATGGTAAGTTCATTTGTCAGAATCTTGATGAAATCAGTGAACCTTCTGAGTATTTGTTCCGCACAAAAAAAGATTCAAAATATGGTTTTGTCAACAGCAATGGAACCTTGCTTTTGGAGCCGCAATTTAGCGATGCTTCAAATTTTTCGGAAAGTTTAGCGGCAGTTTCTAAAGATGGAAAGTGGGGCTATATTGACGGCTTCACGCGCATGGTTATTCCGGCAAAATTTGACAGCGCCGGCGATTTTCACAACGGCGTGGCGGTTGTAAGCGTGAATGGCAAATATGGATTGATTGACAGAAGGGGTGCGTATCGCCTGCAACCAGCCTATAACTATCTCTCCCGCATTTTGCCGCCTGAACAGGCACTCCGTTTCGGAGACAAGCCTCTATCAAGTTTTTCTGCAGAAGGACTGACGCCGATAATTGACAATGGTCTCTGGGGTTTCGCCGACAGCACAGGAAAAATTGTGATCAAGTGTCAATTTGGCCAGCTTCACCCATTTTCGGAAGGATTGGCCAGCGTCGCTGTTTTTGATATGCCTGGTGCTGTTGCCAATGCTATCAAACAGCGAAACATAGCCGCCGCTGAAGGCGAAGCTGAAGAGAAAGCACATGCTGACGAAGAATCGGAATCTGAAACTGAACTAGTTGACGATAAAGAAAGCAGTTCTACAGAACAGTAAGTGGCGCAGCTAAAGCTGAATGTTCGAAGTTGCAGAAGAAGTTCCGGCGTGGTCAGTGCTTCTAATACATATGTATCAACAATTTGTTCATTCCTGGCAAAGCCTGCTCGAGAACCGATTTAACCCCGCTTGTCTTAAGCGCTGTTGGCAGTGTCAATTCCCGCATGCTTCTAAACTGCTTTAATGTCTCCACACAACCTATTGTTAGATTCGGGCATTCATTGATGTCTAGCAGAGTCAGTTTGTTTTTCAGAGGCAACAGCAGACTCAAATCACTATTACGAATGGACGTTCCGCTCAAAACTAACGAGTGCAAATTCTGCAGACGAGCAATGGTATTTAGGTCGTTTGTACTTAATTTGGTATGGCTCAGATCAAGCTCTTCAATCTTCGGATTAACACGTGCTAAAACCGGCGCTACCTGATCGATTTTCTCAATATTAAGTGAGCGCAGTCGAGCCAGAACGCTACAATTAGCCAGTGCAGCACCAGTGACATCGCTTTGAGCAATATTGAGTTTTTGAAGATTCGGCAGGCTGGCGATTATGCTCAGGTCGTTATTGCTGACGTGGACTTGAGGCAGTTCCAGTACTGTTAACCCTGTTAAGCGACCTACCATAGGCAGCAGTTTTGCATTGCGTTGAGGTAGCCTCTCAATTCTCAGAGAATAGAGCTCGTCGGGACCAAAATACTTTAGAAGCTCTGGGTAAGCACCAACAACGTAATTTCCCTCCAACACTAATTTTGTCTTTTCCGATACTCGAATTACATCGAGGGCTTGTTGACGGGAGTTTGCCTTATCTTCGTCAAAAAAAAGATTGCCTAGCGAAAATTTACTGGGAAAGTGAAACTCTTTAATGGTGTCATTTCCTACTTTTTTTAAGCGAGAAAATTGCTTTATATTAGACCTGAGAAAGGCATTAACTTCTTTAACATCAGATGCGCTTACTTTAGGTTCTGACCCATAACCGTATTTCCTCGCCAGCAACCCAGGAACATAAGCGCTTGGTATGACCGGCTCAGCAGGTTTGCTAATTGCAGATGGTAAGTGAATTATTTTAGAGGGCGAATTATTACCAACAAAATAGAAAGTTGCTAAAACCCCTACCAGAATGATCACGGCGAAGGCAGTGAGAATCAGCGGAATTTTTGAACCACTTACTTCACTATCAATATTGTTTTCGCTGGTCTGATCAAATTCGTTCTCTAACCCGCTATCTTGCGCAGTAACGAACAAAGGTACATTTTTCGAGCCCATATGTTTACTATCGTGCGTCGCCAAACTCTCACTCTGGTCACTGTCGATAGACGGCACAAGCAAGGCAGCCACGTCGGCAAGCGACTGAAATCGATCTGATGGATCTTTAGCCAACATTCTGGCGACGATAGTTTCAAGTCTGGGTGGAAAATAAAGATCTGGTGCCACCGCATTTAATGCAGGAGGCTCGGTGGTTTGATGCATTATTGTGGTTTCAACAGCGGTGCGACCAAGCAATGGTGGTCTGCCGGTCAAAGCTTGGAAGAGTGACACCCCGACTGAATACATGTCACTGCGGCCATCCAGTCTGCCAGCGAGACACTGTTCTGGACTCATATAGAGCGGACTACCAAAAACCTCTCCAGCGGCTGTTAGAGCCTGAATAGTCCGACCGTCATCATCGACCAGTTTAGCAATGCCGAAATCGACAATTTTTACAGATGCCGTATTAATTGGCGCATCAATGCCAAGGGAAAGCATAATGTTGCCTGGTTTGATATCGCGATGAATAATGCCGCGGTCGTGGGCATAAGCCAGCCCATTGCAAACCTGGCGAAAAATAGGCAATGCATTCGACCAGGAGAGATGATGGTTCTGCTGCAGGTAATCGGCAAGAGAGTCTCCCTCCAACAGATCCATGGTGTAAAAGGGTCGACCATCGTCGGTCTTGTTCATGTCGTAAATTTTGACAATATTGGGATGATCAAGGCGGGCAATAGCCTGTGCCTCTTTGCGGAATCTCAACCAGGCAGCTTCAGACAACTGTTCGGTTTTGAGGACCTTGAGAGCCAGTATTCTATGCATGAGTAAATGTTCGACTTTATATACGAGGCCCATGCCGCCTTCGCCAATAAAATCAAGCACTTTGTACGTGCCACCGATAACAGAACCGTTTTCAAAACTGTCAGGTGCAGACACTTCACAACCACATAAGTTCAGCCATTGCCAAAAGTCGCTCGGCAATCATGATTGTACAGTGCCTGTAGCCCCTAAGGGGTCAATTGTTTACTGGCTTCCGTGCCTACCAACGCAGCTTCTGGTTTCGGACCAAATTTGTTGTAATACGCAGCCAACAATTTAGCCATGCTAGCTCCCGACTTGATGCAATCTTGTACACCGTCAGTAAATTGATCAAAATCTGCTAGCAACTGCTGTCTATCTTTCTCACCATTATTGTCGACGTCATTATTGGTCAGAAAATCGTCAAACTTTGTTCTGCTGTCGGACACAAATCGCTTCGCTTGTGACTCTAGAAATTTGTCGAACATATTGAACCTCTGCTGCTAGCTTTCGATAGTTCAGTGACAATTGCCATGGTTAAAAGTTCCACCTTTTCTACAGGCAAATTCTATCGGCAGAAGATTTTAAAAAACTAGCGCTAACGGGAATTGAACCCGTGTCTCCGGTGTGAAAAACCGGCTTCCTAACCACTAGAAGATAGCGCCAAATTCTCCCAGGCAGGATTTGAACCTGCGGCCCCACGCTTAAAAGGCGTTCACTCTGACCGCTGAGTTACTGGGAGATACACCCTGGGAGAGATTTGAACTCCCGACAACGCACGTTCGTAACGTGCTGCTCTATCCGCTGAGCTACCAGGGCTTGTTACATTGGAGATGAGATCTGAAAGAACAGATAGGAGGGAGGGGAACCACAGGCGGTGCAAATCATGCTTACAGAAAAACCTCGAGTTTCTCTCAAAACAGATCTACGACTGTTTTAACTACTTCCGCTCAGGACAAATGCTAAAGCCTTAAACTAGCAGCACAGGCCTGAGCACGCGTTTGCTACATCGCTCAGTGACCACAAGCCGAAACAGAGCCATAATCTGAATGATTGACTGCGGATTTATTTTGGTTGAACGAATAAATAGAGCTGACATGATCGAAAACCTTTTTCAACAGAGCAAAACGACGCAAACGTGTAAACGGTGACTAGGACCGTTTCTCGCTTGATTTTCGCTCTGTATTGAAGTTCACGATTTTATACCTGAAAAGAAAAAGGCCCGAGACCTCTACAACATTTGTACCACAAAATAGGAAAATTGCAAATGAGAGAAAATGTCTATCGTTTCAAAAGTTAGAGCTTTGAAGTCTTAAACCGGCACGCGTTCTTTTTCAACTTTCGCTAAGAGCGCATCGAGTTTGATACCGTCTTCGGGAATGCAGCCAGCACCAACAGACCAGACAAAGCGCACGGCATTACCAGTCTGCGCTAACTCAGTATTGAAATCATTGATAATTTTCGCCACGCATTCTTTAGCAGAAGAAGATGGGCGATGCGGCAATAAAATTGCCAAATTATAAGTCTGGTAGTGAGCCACATAGTCAAAGGGCTCTAGTTGCAAACGAATTTTTTCTGCCACCAACTTCAAGTCATCTGACGACAACTCTTCTCTGATAGCGGCTTCTTCTTTGTGCACAGCAATGATAATCAAACTGAAAGGCAATCTGAGTTTGAGGGCGCGGTGATATTCAACTTCCAAAAAATGCATAAAAAGCTGATAACTCATAAGACCCGTATCAGAACGGAGCATTTGCTGAAATGCCTCCCGCACTGCTTCTTTCGCACCTGGGGCTTGTATGATTTCAGCAGCACTCTCTTCTTTTTTCGCTTTAACAGAAAGACCAATAAGTTTTGATTTGGAAAGATTGAAAACGATTGGTAGCCATGCCGATTTTGGTAATCCGCTCTGAGTAACGACTTCAGCCAGAGTAGCTTTGCCATCAAAGGCAATGTAAATTGCTTTTTGACTTTGCATATCAACAGGCGCACTATTTTGCAAAGCTTTTTCAAATTCAGCTTCAGATGGAGAGCCGTATTTTACCGGCACAGAATCGTCGGTCAATCCTGCACCCTCAATACTAACAATGTAGTCTCTGAGCGCGGCTCCTTCCATCAAAAGCAAGTCCAAACGTTTCATGGCGGAACGCTCGGAAGATTTCATGGAAGCATTAAAATGGAAAAATCCATTGAACCAAGTCATCGCTTCGACAATCACTTCTTCGTCGGTTAGATTTTTTGGCGCCGCGGTCATAGAGTCGCTTCTATAAGATGCTCGACGCGGAGCCCCATCTTCAAAATAAATTTCAACCGACTGCAAGCCGCTGGTGATATCAAGGCGACCTGTCATTTTGGCAACGCTGATTGTTTGAATTAGTTCGCAGGCACCTAACTCACTGAGATTGCCAGAGAGTTGAATGGTCTGACTGGTTGCTTGCGGAGCGACTGACGCAGCAACTGGGGCTTCGTGCATAGCCGGCTGCGGTGATTGCGCTTCAAAACTGTCGGCTCTCACTGGGCTGGCCCCATAGATCACTTGCTCGACGGCAGCTGGAGAAGCTGCGGCAAAATCTGTAGCTGGCGCTGCTGGTTTAACGTAAAGCGATTCTTCCACCAGATTAAAAATCAATTCCACATCAGTGGTGCTGTACTCCCAAAGCGTTTGGACGCCATCAATTAGCGTCCAAATGGGAGCAGCGTCAGCCGCCTTCGAGCGGCCCAAGCCGCTGGCAGCCTTGGTCATCTGCACCTTGAGCACATATTTTGTGCGATCGGGAATGGCAATGGTCTGATTGACAGGCGTGCCTGTCTGGGCGGCCTTCAATAGTCTTTGCAGATCATCGACTTTGGGCGGCGAAGTCAGAGGTGCTAGCGGTTTAAGATTTCTTCCTTGCATGGGCTCCAATCTAGCAGGTGAACTAAGATTTGGGCTGCAATTGTCGCATTAGTTGAATATTGTCTCCAATCAGCTTTTCTTGACAACGCTAGCGTTCTAAAGCCTTTGAAGGTTCGAGGTAAAATAGTGGCAGTCGCGAGGGTGCCAAACTTGCCATTTGGATTTTTTAGAAAAGACGAGAACGAGAGAGAACGCCAGCGGGAGCAGACTAACGGTATCGAACAGCTTATAAGCGGTGGCATCACGCCAGCGGCAACTAAGCGTTTAGAGTCTATCGCAGAAACTAAGGGAAAGTTTTTCAGCACTACAATGGGCGCGGGCGCTTTTCTTTTATCAAGGCAAGCCGGCTATGAAGTGATCACTCAGGTGATGGGCAGCGCATTCGTCAATATAGATTTTGAGAAGTACAGCAGCAGCTATGGCACCAATTCTTGTGAAATCAACCCGCTTACCGTCACTTACAATACCGCGCGCATTCTTGCATTAAATAGGCTAACGCGCGAGGCTGAAACATTAGGTGCTGAAGGTGTTATTGATGTAAAAATCTTGAGCCGCAGAATGAACTGGGGCAAAGGTATAACCGAATTCACCGCAACAGGTACCGCCATAAATGTACCCGGAAAACCTATCTTTGCAGAAGTGGATATCTCGCCTGGCCCTGCTGGTGGTGGCAATGCATTCTTTAAGAAAAAACCGCGATCTGGCCCAATTGGTCACATTGCCGGTATGGGTATGACCGTAGGGAATGCTCATCACCTGGGCGATTCCACGCGCAAAACACCATTTCTCAGTCATCTTTCCGGCGCTGAATTCTGGCAGCTTTACCAGGCAGGGTATTGGCCTACAGCCCTGGTTGCAGGAAACTGTTCTTACTATATCGCTGGTGACGCTCAAACCCAGAAAGCCCAAACTGGAATTTTTGCCAGCCTGCAAAATCAGGAACTGGAGAGATTTAGCAGTGGACTTTATCACAGCAGGCATCAAGCCACAAACAAGCTAAAAAAGGAAGTGAAAGCAAGTGGCGGCCATGGCGCAGTTGGCGTTGAAGTATCTTCCGAAATTGAAAAAGTGAAACAGGAGGGTTCTACTTTTGGCAGCGGGCTGCTTGTTAACTTTACTGCTATAGGTACTGCCGTACGAGCAATTCCAGCCGATCAATTACTGCCGACCTCTATAGGCAAACCGATGCTGGTTATAAATCTGTCTAGTCAATCTAATAGACAATGCGAAATTGATTTGGACCTTGATGAGTAGGAAACATGTGGCCTAAAAGGCGGGTTACTCTAGACAGCCACCAGTTTGGCCAACCAAAACGAGGCAATGATGGACGATGACCTTTTAACTATGGACGCCGAAGCACTGCGCGCAGAAGTAATTAAACTGCGTACTGCGCTAAGGCAACAACGCGATCAGCAGGGCCACGACCTTTGCTGGTATTTGCCTGAACTGTGGGATGTTCTGCCTGAAAAAATTCATCCCCAACCGGAAGTGCCGGCGTGGGAGGAATTTATGAAACGTTGCGCGGCCTTCAGGGCAAGTTTAGATGACGAGTGATCAAGTCAGTTGCATGATGATCACTTTGACTTGGACGCGCAGCGCAACTGTTAACGTTGGCGGCTACTGAAAACATAATCAGTATGATTGTTCTGTAAGATAGAGGAATAATTCTTGCGAAACATTCAACCAATTCAGGCGGAAAAACTTTTCAACTACCAAGCCAGATTTGCGAATCTACGGCTTAGCGAGATATTTGTTGGGCCGAATGATGATGTCATTCTCTATCTCAATAATACCGAAGCATACCCGCGACTTTTGCAAACGCATGACCATAGAAACTCGTATAAAATTTGCCATTATCAAAACGGGACTTTAGGCGATATAGAGTTAAGTGAAGTTCCATTGGGAAACTTCGCTGTTCAACCTCTAAGCGGAAAGAGCTACCTGATTGCACCACTGCAGCAAGCGCCAACCGACTCGGCCACAGTAATTAATCATCGGGGCGACATTGTGCAGCGGTTATTTTTCGGTCACGATACTCAGAATGTTCAAATAACTGAAACTGATAAAATCTGGGTCGGATTTGGAGATGAAGCTTTTATGCGGTCAGAGCAACACGTCGGTCTGGCAGTTTTTGACGCCAGTGGCGAAATGCTGCACTCGTACACCAAAGACTGGTGCGATGGACTTAACGTTGTATCAGACAGCGTTGTATGGTATCAAAACTATAATGGGCTCACCAAAATTGTCGACGCTGACATTGATACCACTTTCGAAACAAACATCGGCCCGCGTTCGCGTTACTTCGCCGTTACAGAAGACACCGTAATGTTTCAAAGTTCCCGTGCGACTAGCCCACCCTATCTCACTATTTTAGAACTGGGCGGCGGTAGCGCGGCCAAAGACTTTTATCCGGTGGATTCAAAAGGAGAAAGAATTCCAATTAGACAGTCAGCCGCACGTGGCTCAAAGTTCTTTTTTGTGGATTCAACAAGTTTATACGTGCTAGACCTAAAATCCATAAGCTCAATCTAGTTCGGGAGCAAAGCGCACACTTAGCAAGCAAAGGAATTTGTGAAAAATACCTTTTCAAAGCGGTTTACCAGAGCCCACAGCACCGGCACCGTATCTGGTGAGAAACGAATTTATGCTAGTGGCATACAAATCACGATCGGCCAGGCTAACCAGCGCATGATTGCTAGTTGGTAAGTTAACAAACTGGAACGGCTGAACTGCTTCTTTCTCCATAAGTGCAGCATGTGATGCCGGCATACTTTTATCTTTTCCGGCGACGATTAGTAGAGCCGGTGGGTGAATGCCCTTCAACATAGACAGATTGTCGAAGGTCGGTTCCATAAAGAGAAACGAAGGATAGATAACTGTAAATCCGGCTTGATCGTCGGCCCACTGCTTCGGCGAAATAAAAGTCGATTCTAAAATTACCGCCTTAAGAGGTCTGTGCTTTACTAACTCAGAAGTAACGCCACCACCAAAAGATTCTCCATAACCAACAATTAAATTTTGCGGATAATGCAAGCTTTTGACAAGAAAATCATAAGCAGCAATAGCATCAGGTACGATGCGATCTAGATTGCATTCACCGCTGGATAGACCGTACCCTTCGTGATCATAAATGCAAACCGAATAGCCTAGCTTCAGCATGGTTGCTATTTTGAAATGGTCGGCTAGTCCATTTATAGAGCTGCCCACGCCTTGCGAATATAAAATTATTCCCTTCTCTTCTTTCGCTTTCAATAACAGACAATCAAGAGTAATGGCAGCGCCAGGAGACTTCGCGGTTGTTGAAACAGCAATTTTATGGTGCTCGCCGACCACACCACCAATTTCAATACGCTGATTCAATTTTCTATCAGGCGGATGAAACAAAACATAATTGATCATAGAGCGATTAAATCGCGGCATGTAGTAAAGATATACACCTACAGCCAGAAGGCTAAGCATTACTGCGGCGAACAACAACAGTCGACCAAGTTCTTTGTAGGTAGGCAGTTTAATCAAGTGGCTGGGCTAACTCTTCTTTCTCTCATTATTATAGAGGACCTGTTATCGGAGCCGCTGCGCTTTAATTTTTAGCTTCTAGCAGCAGCGTTCGCACGCGTGTTATTGCAAAGCCGAGCAAATTCTCGCCATTCCATTTGCGCGGATCATGGGCATCGGCATTTGAGCTCTCTAAGCCAATTCCCCATATTCGATCGTCGATACTGGCCTCAACCAAAATTTTAGGCGCTGTTGATTTAAGCCAGTGGCCTAAATCAATATTCTGTTCAAACTTGGCAAGGTTGCCCTGAATAACGATCTGAGAACAATGTGGCTTCCAAATTTTGGAATCAAAATTTCGAACATTGCGACCGAGTGCTTTGGCTTCGCGCGGGGTGTCACATTTGAGCACTTTTTGCAGGGTTTCCTCATCATTGAATAGCCGCGCCTTCTCGGCCATCATGAAATGTTCTGCTGTGGAATAATAAATTCCATCAACCTTAAATGAAGCAGGAAACCACTGGCTGCAACAAGTTTCACTAATAGATCCATCGGCCGGTAGACGGTGGTCATAGAACGGCAAGTATTCAAAACTTTTCCCTTGGTCAAGCAATTCAATTAGCTCGCCGCGCGTAGAAATGGTCATAAAGTATCCCTGTCTTGGCGTTGACCAGAATTATTTTTTGACGGAGTAACTCTGCATCAAATTGTCGTAAGCAGGCAAATGTTTGCACAACAGCGCGCCCAGACCTTCAATATCATTGCGCCAATCTCTGTGCAATTCACAAGCGATGCTAAACCAATTCATAAGTTGAGCACCGTTCTCAGTCATGCGACTCCACGCAGCATCGCGCACAGTCGTATTGAAAGTTCCTGAAGCGTCAGTGGCGACAAAGACCTCAAAACCCTCCTCTAAAGCGGCTAGTGCAGGGAAAGCAACACATACATCAGTGACAACGCCGGCAATGATCAACTGTTTACGACCTGTCTTTTTGACGGCATCGACAAAATCAGAATTGTCCCAAGCATTAATCTGCCCGGGGCGAGCTATGTAAGGCGCATCTGGAAACATGGCTTTAAGCTCGGGTACGATGGGACCGTTGGGCCCTTGCTCAAAACTCGTAGTCAAAATCGTCGGCAAATTGAAAAATCTAGCGACATCAGCCAGCGCTAACACATTGTTTTTAAATTCATCAGGAGTAAAATCTCTAACCAGTGACAATAAGCCAGCCTGATGGTCGACTAGCAAAACAGCGGCAGTGTCTTTCGACAATCGATTGTACTTATTCATGAAGCTCCTTGATAACGTTCTGCACAACAGTGAAACTTGAACCGCTACGGCGACCAACTATTTTTGCAGAAAGCCATAACAAATACCCTCCCTGTATGCGACTCTCAACGAGCGCGTAACATTTGAGTACCACAATCACAACTGAGAGCTGTCATTTGCTTCTTGGAACTTCTAACTTGTTAGGAACGTCCTTATGCGCATGAATAGACTAAGTATTCCCATATTAATACTTTGCTTTTTGGCCCTTAGTGCGGCTAGCCTCGGCCCGTGTGCTGCGGCAGACAAAGAAGAACCAAAGGTAAAAACGACTGTAGAACAGCCACCACTATCAGACGCCGAAATGCAGGCAGCAATCAAAGAACTGCGTGCCAAACGTTTAGGTTCGCCAATCGCTGGTTTTAACATGGCTGCTATTAAGGGTTCATTCACTGAAATACGCGGTGACAGCAAGCATAACGCCGCCGATATGGCCGCTCCCCGCAATACTCCGGTACTGGCCGTTGATAACGGCGTAATCGTCAAACTATTCTCGAGCAAAGCGGGCGGTTTAACCATTTATCAGAGTGAACCGTCGAATAAATACGTCTATTACTACGCGCATTTAGAAAAATATGCTGCCAATTTGAAAGATGGAGACAAAGTAAAAAAAGGCCAAGTAATAGGCTACGTAGGCACTTCGGGCAACGCGCCGCCGACTAGTCCCCATCTGCATTTTGCTGTTGGCCTGGGCGATGCTAAGCGCAATTGGTGGCAAACCGCTGACGTTGATCCTTACGAAGTTTTCAAATAGGCAAACTGGCGCTTCTAAAAGTGGAACTTAACTCTCCTTACTTCCGACTAGCGATCTTAGGGCAATAGTCTGGCCGGAGGGGCGCAATGAAACAGTTTTCTTTAGTGGCAGCATTGATCATCGGCATCAATGCTTGGGCGCCGGCGTTTAGCGCTCCGGTAGCTCATCCGAAGAAAGCTGTACCTGTTCCTGGGGTTGCCAAAGCAAATATGCAGTATCCATTTATCAATGGACACTATGCGTTGACAGGAATAATGAAAACTAACGGCTACCGTTCGAATGCTCCTACTGTGCTCGTTGTTGATAAAGGCAGCCATTCCACTCACGTTTTGCAGCTGCAACACTTCGGCCGTCGTGATGAAATTATGCGAGTGATGACCTTATCGAATGCCATTGGAACCATCGACAAGCCAACTCCTTCAGGTAGATATCTGGTAGCGATGAAAAAGCAGTTTCCGATCTGGGTGCCGCCTAGAACAATAGATCCAAAACAGAAACCGATCCCACCCTACAATCAGACGCATAGAAACCCGCTTGGAGTAGCAGCGATATATCTCAACGGCGACGAGTTAGCTCTGCATGGTACCAATGAGCCAAAAGAAATTAGAAAAAGTGCCAGTCACGGTTGCATTCGCCATTCCAACTCAGACATATCGCGCCTGTATGGCATGGTAAGAAGAAATACCCCTGTATACATTGTGCGTCAGTTTCGTGGCACCGTACTCAATCGCAGCGACTTCATCAAAGAGAAGCCTAAGGCCAAGGCGAAAGCCAAGACATAGTGCGCACCATATATAGTGACGTGACGTGACGTGGCTAGAAAGTAAAAACCGGGCGATCAGGAAGCTCGTCAAATTCTTCTTGCGAGAAACCATAGAGTCTGGCCGGACGGAAAGATCCCTGTTGGGTGGTTTCGTCTAACTCGCGCAACACGCCAGACTTGAGAAATTTTTTGCGAAAATTTCGATTATCTACCGGCCTGCCTAAAACTGCTTCGTAGACTGACTGCAAATCGCGCAAGGTAAATTTGTCAGGCAGCAAATTGAATGCAGCGGCTGAATACTCGATTTTGTATTTAATTCGCTGGTGGGCGTATTCGACAATTCTCTTATGATCAAAAGCCAACTGTGGAAGATCCAAAACTGGCCACCAGGCCACGCCACTGGCATCAGCGCTGGCTCTGAGCTCCAAATCGTCTTGCCGCAACAGAGCCAGATATGATGCGGTTACAACGCGAGCCCGTGGATCACGCCCGCGGTCGCCAAAGGTGTACAACTGCTCGAGGTACACACCACCAACATTTGTCTCTTCAAAAAGCACTCTGGCAGCCGCGTCCTCAATGCTGTCATCATCGGCAAGAAAGCCACCAGGCAATGCCCATAGATTTTTAAAGGGTTCGCGCTTGCGTTTTACCAAAACAATCTCTAGCTGGCCCTCTTGAACTGCCAGAGCCACGGTATCGACGGTTACTTTAATAGGTTCAATAGCCATAAATTATGGTTTTTGCGCGCTGCCACGGTGTTGAAAGGAGCTCGAATTGCCCCCAGTATACCGGAAGTAATCGTAAAGCAAACGCTAAGGCTTAAAGCAATCAACTGAACACTTGCTTAAGCAGGCCCACTCACAGTCTTACGACTCACCCTGCTTTCTTAGAGGCCTTTAACCAAATGCCGAGAAGGCAAAAGACAATCGGCAGAATATTTGGTTACCGTTGTTTATACAGTTAGTTTAGCGGCCTAGATCGGTTATAGCCTCCACCACAGAGGGCCAGCATCCACAGTAAAGGGTCGCGATACGGTCCAAACTAAGCGAAAACTTGCGAATTAATGTGCACCTTGGCAATTTTAGGTGCACAACCGCCTAGTTAGTGGTAAAACGTAAGAAGTACGCTTACTCGACACCACAATCAGATAGTGAGCTCGGGTGCAAGAGGTAAAACAAACAATGAATACCCTTTCTAAAATCGACAAACAAACGCAAACCCTGGTCGATGAAATTAAATACCTCAGCAAAATGCGTAATGCTGTCATTCTTGCTCACAACTATCAAATTCCGATCATTCAAGATGTGGCTGACTTTGTGGGCGACTCTCTGGGGCTCTCTCAGCAAGCAGCTAAAACTGACGCTGAGATGATTGTCTTCTGCGGAGTGCACTTTATGGCAGAAACAGCCGCCATTCTTTGCCCCACCAAGCGAGTTTTGATACCAGATCTTGAAGCTGGTTGTTCCCTGGCTGCATCTATTAACTTGCAGCAGTTGGTTGACTGGAAAGCGGAACACCCTGGCGCTGTAGTGGTTTCTTACGTTAACACTACCGCTGAAATCAAGGCCATATCAGACTTTTGCTGCACATCAGGCAATGCGTTGAAGATTGTTCAGTCTATACCTGACGACAAAGAAATTTTGTTTTTGCCCGATGTTTTTCTTGGCTCGTGGGTTCAAAAAATGACCGGGCGCAAAAACATGCACATCTGGATGGGTGAATGCCACGTACATGCCGCAGTACACCCAAGTAAAATTGACGAAAAAATGAAAGAGCACCCTGATGCTGAACTTCTCATTCACCCTGAATGCGGATGTTTGACACCATATCTGGACCGCGTTGCACGGCAAGGTGGCGACAGCAAAGATGTTTTGAAAGTGGCATCAACAGAAGGAATGTTGAAACTGGCAAACTCTTCTGACTCGAAAAAATTTGTAGTTGCTACCGAAATTGGAATTTTGCACAGACTGAAAAAAGAAAATCCAGAAAAAGAATTTTTGCCAATCAGTTCAGAAATGAGCTGTCAGTTTATGAAAATGATCACTCTGGAAAAGCTGCACCGCTCGCTGGTTGATGATGTGTTTCATGTCACCGTCGAAGAAGAAATAGCTTCCAAAGCGCGTCTCGCTATCGAGCGCATGATTTCGATTTTCTAGGAGCCAATAATGAACAACAAGTGCACCGCACCAGTCATTAATGCCGATGTTCTAATCATCGGCTCCGGCATAGCAGGCTTAATGCTTGCATTGCGTCTGCAATCGTCAGATTTGAAAGTGGTGCTGGTGTCTAAAGCAGGCCTTTCTGACTCAAACAGTTCATGGGCTCAAGGGGGTGTTGCTGCGGTAACAGGTGCCAACCCGTTTGACTCGCCAGAAATTCACCTTGTTGACACCATTAAAGCTGGGGCAGGACTGACCAATGTTGATGCAGCAAGAAGTATCATTTTTGATGGCCACCGCTTAATTGCCGAATTAGATCGCCTTGGCGTGGCATTCGAGAAAAACCCGGTGGGCGCTTATGACCTGGCGTTAGAAGGCGGCCACAAACAAGCCCGTGTTGTGCACAACAAAGACACTACAGGTCGTTCCATTACTGAGGCGTTGAGCGCTAAACTGCTGGCGGCGGCGATAGAAAATGAAAACCTGATTGTTTTAGAAAATACCATTGCCATAAATCTTCGCACCACAGGCGATGTTTGTTGCGGAGCCGAACTGCTCAAAGATGGCACCAAAACTATTGTGCATTCCACCCACACGGTGCTGGCTACGGGTGGCATTGGACAAGTTTACGAACGTACCACTAACCCTCTGGTAGCCACTGCAGACGGTATCGCGCTGGCGTACCGTATCGGCGCTGTTTTAAGTGACATGGAGTTTGTGCAGTTTCACCCTACCGCCTTGAGATTAGACCATGCACCTGCATTTCTCATTTCGGAAGCGACCCGAGGCGCTGGTGCCACCCTGCTTGACCACAAGGGCCAAAGATTTGTTAAACGCTTTCATCAAGATGGCGAACTAGCCACTCGTGATATCGTTGCTCGCGCTATTCACTCTGTTATGAGTGAAAATGATTTGCCGCAAGTTTACTTAGACATGCGTCCGATCGGTGCGGCTCAGATAGAAAAGAGATTTCCGCATATCTTAAAAACCTGCGGCCAGTACGGCATCGACATACTGACGCAGCCGATACCGGTTGCGCCAGCAGCTCATTATATGATGGGCGGAATTAAAGCCACTGTTTCAGGGCGCACCAGCGTGCCTGGTCTCTATGCAATTGGTGAATGCGCGTGCACTGGCCTGCACGGAGCTAACAGATTAGCCAGCAATTCGCTGCTCGAAGCTGGAGTTATGGCACTAAACCTTGGTGATGAACTATTTGCATCAGATTGTAAATCGGTTAGGGCAAATGCTAGCCAGAAGAGAAATGAGCAAATATTGTTGCCGCTAGATGTGCAAATTTTCCGCGCACAGATGTACAGACACGCCGGCCTGGTGCGGTCACAGAGCGGTTTGAATATGCTACTGAATTCGCCATCAAAGAGTGTTTCTGAGAGTCAATTGACAGCTGAACAATATAGTCATCGCAATATTTTCCAGGTTGGCCTTCTTATTGCGCAGGCCGCCCTACTGCGAACAGAATCTCGCGGTTCGCATTTGAGAGAAGATTATGCTGACCCACTGTTGACCACAGCGTCGCTAGATTTTGTTCGCCACGAAGCGACCGCGAAATAGAAAACAGCGCCTATTAAAGCAAGCGGTATAAATTTGAAAAATACGGCAATGAAGACCACTGTCAACACGACAGAAAACATTGCCATCGTTGTAGCCAAAATCAAATCGCCCAACGGGTAAATATATTTGTGCTGAACTGACTCAATGGATGCGGCAGCAGCGGGGCTTCTTTTGCGGCGCAAGAACTTAAAACAAGTGGCCAAAACGCAGAAGAAAAACAGAACGAATGTTAACGGCAGGGGTACCAGCACCAGACCAACAGTGCCGCAGAGAAACCCAAAAGTTCCAACCGCCCCGACTGCTTCGCGTCGTAATTTATCCTTTTTTTCCATCCTTTCAGTTTAGCAGACCGCTCAAAAGCACTGGTGACTTACGTATGAAAGCACTCCCTAGTTCGCACGCCTAGGATGGTTCTTCGAGATGTGTCTAGCTGATGGGGCAACCTCTGGTGCAAAATTTTCGCGCTTAGTATTGGAATCAACTCGCTGGTTAGCCTTGTAATCATCATAGGCCGCGGCAGCATATGAATTAGATGGGTCGTAATTAAGTCCAATAGCCTGGAACATCCAGCGCGCGCGCTCACTCAAATTAAACGATGATACAAAGCGCTCTAAATCAAAAGGTTCGCGAGAAGTTTGTTGTCCGACAAAAGACCACCTAGTATTATCGGATGAAGCAGAATTGTTCTCATGTTGGTTAGCTTGCTTTGGTTGATAACCATCGTGCTGGTTGTTAAAGCCCTGGTGATGATTCTTGTCAGAGCCCGATTTAAAAGGATCATCAAAATTTAAAAAAGCAGGTTCACCTTTGCCGCTGCCCTCCATATGCCCGGGACCGCTTAGTGATTTTGCGGTAAGACTGTTTTTGGGATCAGCCATATCAATGAACACACGGCTTTCGGCCTGGTCGCCCTTTTGATGCTGTTCTGCACGATCACTTTGGAAATCGGGTGTCATAACCACCTCAAATAATAGTAAGTGCCGGTCCGAACACTCCAGAGCGGTTCGGTCGGCAATTTGATACTAGGGCTTCAATATGGCGAAACTGTGGCGAGTCTGACGTGACCGGGCAAACTACTAGTCAGAGTCGGGTCTCAAGGCTCGTAACTTTTTAGCGCCAAAGGTGCCGCGGATGCAATATTCACAGGTGCAAAACGGCTTGGTACCTTTAGCCGTCGGACTGTATCTCCATCCGATCACTTGTGCCACAGACCGAATTTTATGGATCTCATCCCGCTTAACTGACCGTGGCAAAAAGATTTCGAACCCCATTGGATCTTGCGCTGACATAATTACTTTGGCTGCTTGCGAGACCGTTGTTTCAACATGCGGTTGGGCGTAGTGCCCGACAAGAACAGCTTCATCTGAATGCAGGCGAAAATCAACGGCAATCATGGCCATTCTATTTCGTCCACCTCCCTGTCGAAGTTCGCGCAGCCACTGGTGCGAAGCATAGTAATTTTGCAAAACAGGCATGCAATAGACACCTTTGACACCATTTACGCCACCAGGTTGCGCCTTAATTCCAGAGCGCAAAATATGCTTAACGTTGGATTCGGCAGTCAAATGCACACAGATGGTCATCAGATAAACCTTGGCAAACCGGAAGGTAGCGTAACTTAATTGTATTTGCTTTTTAGGCTTAAAATATACCTGGACTTGGCGAGGCAAATCTAGCAGACTTTTAAAGAGGTTCTTTCATGGAAGCAGTAGTAACAGAAATTCGCGAAGCCGATCACGACCGCTGGGTGGAACTCTGGACTGCATATCTGGCCTTCTACAATACAACTCTACCAACCGAAATTTTTGATTCAACCTGGAATAGATTGATGAGCAGGTCTGGCACCCTGAGCGGATTTGGAGTACGCGAAAGTGTAGACGGAAAGTTGTTGGGTATAACGCATTATTTGCTTCACGAGACGGCCTGGACGCCTAAAAAGATGTGTTACCTACAAGATTTGTTTGTTGATGCAAATTGTCGTGGTCAGGGTCTCGCTCGAAGATTGATTGAGAAAGTCGCCGAGACTGCTAAAACTTTGGACTGCTACAAATGCTACTGGCTCACCCAAGACAACAACATCCAGGCTCGCTTGCTCTACGACAAAGTGGCGAAGTTCAATGGTTTTCTAAGATACGATTTTGATTACACCAAGTCGACACTAACTCGACCCGATATTTGCTAGCTGATAGTTTAACTGCTCAGCAGATTGATATCGAAAATCTGGATCTTTCTCCAAACATTTAAATATGATTTCCTCCAGGGCTGGTGAAAAATCAATAAGCGGAGCAAACGGCTCGTGTGATGGTAAATCTTCGACGTGCTGCCGCACGAGCTCAAAATAGCCAGTAGCGGAAAAAGGAGGCTTGCCAGTAAAAACCTCGTACATGACGCAGCCCAAGGCGTAAATATCACTTCTAGAATCTAATTCCTTACCCATGTATTGCTCGGGACTCATGTACCTCGGAGTACCCATCACTTGTCCAGCCAAAGTTAGATTTGATGTCATACTTTGGATGCTTTTAGCAATTCCGAAGTCAACGAGTTTTACCAGCCCCGCCTCTGAAATCAGTATGTTGCTCGGTTTAATATCTCGGTGCACAATTCCACATTCGTGAACCGCAGTAAGCGCGTCGCAAATTTGAGAAAAAATATTCACGGCGCGACCGAAAGTAATTTTCGAATAAGTTTGCAGTATCTCGTCGAGCCCCTTACCATCATGAAAATCCATCACCATATACGGTTCATTTAATTGCGTCATACCGAAATCAAACGCAGTCACCAAATTGGGATGGGTCAGTAGTGAGAGACTTCTGGCCTCGGTCTGGAAGCGCTTAACAATAGATGCGTCGGCAAGATGATGAGAATGAAGCATCTTAATTGCAACTGGTCGGTCCATCAATAAATGCGTGGCTTTATAGACAATACCCATGCCGCCTCGGCCAAGCGTCGAGTCAATCAAATAACGATCACCGAGAAGTGATCCCTTTTCCAACGCTGAAGTTGAAGGCCTTGAGGAGGCGCTGGCAAGAGAAGGCAGAGCTATCAGACTGGCATCTACAAGGTTTTTTTCTGTTCCAGCAAGGGAATTATCGCTAGGCGTTATTGCTGGGCGGTTGCGCAAAATCAGGTCGGCGATGCCTGGAGCAAGCCATGCAACACCACCAGCAACAGCCTTTATAGCAGAATAGAGGTGGGCGGGTGAACAGTCTTTAAAGCAATAACCATCGGCGCCAGCACCTAATGCTGCATTAATTGTGGCTTCGTCTCCAGAAGCAGTGAACATGATAATGCGCACACCAGGCATAACAGCCTTAATTTGCTGCGAAGCGGTGATGCCGTCGATGAGAGGCAATCCGATGTCCATTAAGATCACATCGGGCTTGAGCTCAACCGCGTCACAAACTGCAGCTCGACCATCAGCACTTGTGCCTACGACTTTTATATCGGTAAAAGGCTGGAGCGAACACGTAAGACCAAGTCTTATAATAGATTCGTCTTCTGCAATCAGGACGGAAATCGGTCGAATTGTTGACATACGCTCACCAACTGTAGAGTTAGTTTACAGTCACAATTCAGACTGCATATCTATAAGTACTTCTATAGGCGTAGCTTAGCACAGCCGCAAGGTTACTATTTGCAAAATATGCATAGAGTTGGATGTTCAGAGCTGAACACATAGCGAACCAAGCTCAATTGGGTTGACACCATATTCGGTGCTAAGGAATCGAATCAATATTTTGATGTCACTATGCTTTGACGCGTGATCGTAAACGCAACTTTTGCATCTGTGACACATAGATCAACTTAATTTTTTGCAGCGATTTCAATACGCAGTCCATCAGCCCAATTTTTGTGCTCATCAGTGTAATACAGATAAGCACGGCTGGCTGGTCCAGTGTAAGTGCCGGGCACAGCAGCTATGAGGCTGATTGGAACTTCTATCTTTGTGCTAGCAGGCATAGCGCGCCAGTAGAAGACAACTTCACGACCAAGCACCTCGTAGGCGTCGATTGTTCCACGTTTAACCAGTTCCTTTAACTGATCGTGTCTCGGTTCCAACCCGCCTGGCAAACCGATGATGGCAACGGGAGTCGGGACAGCCTCTTTGGTCATATTCTCAACTGAAACGTTCGCTTCGGTAGAAGCACCCTCAACTACTTTGTCCTGCGACATTTTGACGCTCAATTTAAGTTTGCAATCTTGGTCAGTGGGAAAACTCAGAGTGTTGTATTTAACTGCAAGTGAGTAGGGCATAGCGCTTCCACCTTCCATCTGCAGCACAACCAAATGGTCACCCGCACTGAGGATCTTGCTGAGATCTGGAAGTTTAATCGCGTCTTGGCTGGAGGGGCTGAAGTTTATACAGTCACCGGTAGGCTGTCCATCAACAAACAAACACAACTTGCCAGCCGTCTTAGGGCGAGCCCTTTGCTTGTCATAATTTACAATGGTGCGAAGGGCGAGGACGGTGGCCTGGGTTGAACCAAAGCGTCCGGCCTTGCATGATTCGGCTAGATATTGAATACCCTTCTCTACGTTGCCTGCAAATTGTGGATCTCGCAACCAAGCTAAGGTTGCAAGCGCCGTTCCCTCTACTTGAAGAGATTCGCCGCCACTCCCAACGATGGTGCTTTCAATTTTATCAACAGAACCATCAGCCTTTTGCAATGTCGCTAATCGCTGCATCAATTGCTTCGCCAAAGTTTTGTCGCCTGACAGGTAAAGCGCGCTTGCCGCCAACGCTAAGACATAACTATTTTGACTTTTGCCGGCCGCGGCCTTTAGCGACTCAATTTCAGGCTTCAAATCATCTGGATTCTGTCCAATTTCTAAGAGCGCCCAAAGAATGTACGCATTTGAGCAGTCCTTATCTTCAATCCAGGTATGCAATGATGCACGCTTACGAGTGAACCCGCCACTTCCATCTCTTTGCTTCATCAACCACGCGCGAGTGCTGGTCGTCATATCGCGATCGACTTCTCTGACTTGCGCCATATCATTAAAATGAAGCAAGCCAAATGCAGTGAGCGCCTCGTGTCCAGGATTGGTACCAAACCACTCGTAACCCTTATCTGGGCACCAGAAGCTAATCAGTTTCTTGTAACCCCTGTCCAAAGTTTCGCGCGATGTTTCAATCAACTTGGGTGAAACACCTGAGTGCGAAAGGAAATATTGCTGAGCCATAGTTAGTGGATAGCTCGTAGACGACGTTTGTTCAAAACAACCATTTGGCTCTTGAATCATTCTTTCTAGAGCACCGGTCATATTCGCTAGTGGAGTAGGATAAACTGCAGTGTTAGAGGAAATGCTTTCTGGCACCACATTTTTGTCAATAATGATTTTTAGAGAGATCTTTTTGCCGGGTTCAAGTAAGCCACCAAATGTTTTTTCTACAGGAAAACCCTTTGGCACAACTAAGAGCTGACGTGTTACTTTGTCCTCATAAGAGCCAGCATTTGCATGCAGAATGAAATTCATCAATCCTTTTCCGAATCCTACATCAATGGCTTGTATATAACGCTCACGTGCGCCCGCGGCTAGTTCTTGTAACTGATTTAATAGGGGCATCACTTTAAATGGGCCGGCCAAATCAACAGTAGTTTTAGTGTTTGCAAGCGAACTGCTGGTAGCATTCACAAGACTAATGGGAAGAAATATTTGATCACCGGTAGTCACCTCTAAAGGTAGCTTTGCTTCAGCATAGAAAGGCTGAACCGATTTCAAGCCCATACTGGTGGCACCAATTGAGCCATCATTCGAAAAGGCATCAGCAAAAACTTGGAATGTAGTTACACTGTCATTTAAACCAAAATTGATAGTGCCTTCGCCTGTATTTGCATCTGTTTTAACTGCGGCATTCCAATAGATAGTTTCCTGAAAATCACTGCGATCGTTAGCCTGTCTGTTCTGACGTACCTGATGAGCAAACTCGCGCACCACGGCGACCGGGCTACCCAAATTTGACCTGAAGAACGTAAACCTATCTACAGTTCCACTTGCGCCGTCGTCATCAGGAACTGGTGCTCCATCGGGTAAAGTAGGGCTCGTTTTCTGATGTCTTTCGGCCCGGCCTGATGAGAAATGGCGTTCATCAACGACGGTGGGTTCAACTTGAAACATATTCATGTCGCGCGGGCCTTCCACCCGCCCAATCTCATTTGGAATTTGGACGCGATTGTCTGGACGCAGAATTTTGCCGAATTCCCCGATTCTTCCTGCCACAATCCGGCCGCCTGCCAAAGCTCCAATGCCTGTTCCTAACGAACTTACTTTAGGCAACGCAGCCGAAATAGCACGGCGACCCTTGTCACCATTGACCTGTATAAATTTGTTTACGTCAATTTGGGCGAAACGGCGCCAGCCTTGTGTGCCAAGTAAAAGGTCGGTGGCCAGTGGTGCCTTAGAATTATTTTCATCCAAATAGACATGTGCATCAGCCAGATCTTTTACTTCGGGCTCCAATAAAACCATGATAGGGAGCCGTGGTGCATGCTCCCGCTTCTCAATCATTTGCAGTACGCTTTCATCAGTGACAGTTACACCAATAATAGCTGACACGGGCTTGCCATCAATATCGGTAGCTTTTACCTTCACAGATGCGTTTTGGCCCGGAATATAGTTCTCCTTGTCTAGGCTAAGGGTCACATTGAGGGGTTTTGCTTGTTGCCGGAAAATCAAACGTTCGGCAAGTGGCAGACCGTCTTCATCCCAAACCGTAGCAGTGAGCACGCCGTCTGCTTCGGAAGGCAAAGGTAAGACTATAGTCTTTAAGTCCGAGTGCCGCGTGCTACCACTCATGGTGGCGTGAACGGTAGCAAGATCAACACCACGCTTGGAGATTGTTACTCGAATCTTCTTTCGCGTTGAGCCTAAATGAACAGTAACTGGTTTTCCTCTTTCGAAAACCTCTTTGTCAGAAGAGATTATTGCACCGGCATCTTTTACGGCCGGCAGCTCATACGTTTTTTCAATTCCGGAGGGATTCAATATTTTCAAAAAATATTGCCGATTTGATTCGGGCCTAAACTCAAAACGTCCGCGACCCTCATGCTCAGTGCAAAAATGCGCAACAGCACTGGTTTTACCACCACCAATATAGGTAAGAACTTCTGCTTCCAAATCTGCAGGTTTCCCATTAAGCTGATTTGCCTGCACGTAAACACGGTTCTTAAAACCACCAATAAGTTCGCCACCTTCAGGATAAATGTGAAGGTCTACTTTTTTTAGGAGTATTGGAATTGTTTTTGACGCTGTCTCAACAACACCACCATCTGCAATGGCGAGGGCTAACGTACCCTCGCCACGTGAAATTTCTGAAGGTAGAACGAAACTGACCGAACAGAAACCTTTTTCGTCCACGGTTCCACGGCCGCCGTCGATAGCAACGCCATCAACGCGGGCACTGACTGAAACATTTGCGCCGGCCGGAATACCCCCTTCAGCGCGCTTCACTTCCAATGTGGCCGTTACTTTTTCTCCCGGTCCGTAGCCGTCGCGCAAAAAACTTATCTGAGAATTTAGTCGTGGAGCTCTATAGGCTCTGATGTCAAACTTTCTCTCAGCTGGCGCGTAGCCTTGCCATGGATAAGTTGCCAACACGGTATACTCACCGCCAGCCTGTCCGGCCGAGACCGGCCACTCAAAGGACCAAACACTATCTTGCGTGCGGGCCGTACCACTAAAAATTACTTCGCCTTTTGGGCTTCGAATCTGGATAGCAGCGTTAGTATTAGAGTTGTCAGCTAAGGGCTTTCGATCTGATGCATTCAGCATTACGCCACGAAAATATACCTTCTCACCAACACGATAAATTGGCTTATCCGTACTAATGTGCGTTAAGAAATAATCCGCTCTGGGTGCTGAAATCTTGGAGATCTGCGAGGCACCTCTTTTGAGAAGTGCTCCCTCTGCCTGATGCGATTTGGCAATGGCAAGCGGAGAAAACGCCAAACAAGAGAAGAGGACTGCGGCGTAAATTCGAGTGCGTGCCATTTCGATACCCCATTATAATTGCCACAAGGTCGCATTAGAATGCGCGCTTTCATTGTCATCGGTCGCTGACCGATCACTGGATTGGCTTCAGGAAACACGCGGTATCTTATCAAATAAAATGAGGCGAAAATCTCGCCCTGGCAACATTTTTCGGGCTTGACGTTCTGAAAAAAATTTTGTTTCCGTTGGAAAGATTATTTTTTTGATAGATGTCATTTAGTGATGTGCACTACCACAAAATTACGATTGAATCCGCCTCTTTGGCCGACTCTCAGCCTGTGCAATCAACGGATTATCAGGCCATGAGTGTTTAGGATAACGAGCTTTCAGATCTTTTTTCACATCGCCATATGTATTCTTCCAGAAACTCGCAAGATCGTCAGTGATTTGCTGCACTCTATAATTTGGAGCCAGTAGATGCAATAACACAGATTGACGCGACCTGGCAATTTTTGGAGTTGCGGCCATTCCAAATAATTCTTGAATTCGCACAGCTAGAACCGGCTGCTTACCACTCTCGTAATGAATTTTGATTAGATTGCCACTGGGCACGAGTAGACGTTCGGGAGCCTCAGAGTCAATTGTCGATAGCTGCTGATGATCAAGTTGCGATTGCAAAATTGATAAAAATGAACATGCCTTGAGCTCTGCGAGGCTTGAAGAGCCAGCGCACCACTGCGACAATAAATCGCGCCAGGGCTCGCTCGAAAACTCGGGTAGATTTAGTTCTGGCAAATTTTCACGCAGATAGTTTATGCGAGCCAAATATTGAAAAGTCTGCTCGTCAACTAAGGTGGCTAGATCTGCGCCGGTTGCTATTAGACCTTGAGCCAGCACTTCACCGGTATCGACGCCTTCAGGCATAGCTGACACTGTTTCTTCAATAACTAGATCGCAAAATCGAGTGCGCTTCAATGCCAAGACTTTCTCACGCACAGTGTCGTAAAAAACATCAGTACTTGTAGAAAGGTGCGACTTAGGTAACCAGCTTTTCTCGATAGCTGAAGCTTGCCTGACAGTGGCTTCAGATTGCCCGGTTTCAGCAAGTTCTACCGCGACGAAAAATTCTGCTTCAGTGACAGCTGAGTCATTGGAAAGCCGCACACCCCTGCCACCCACCATTATTGCCGTTCTGCCACCAGTCTCTCGACGACGACAAATGCGATCGACAAACGCTAGCATCAAAGCCTGCATCACCGCTTCATCTGCTTTTGCAGATGTCTTATTGCCTGACGTGTCGCTAAGCTGTTTGTCACTGCCTGCAGTGCCTGAGTCACTCACGAGACGAGTGAGTTGTTCGGCAGCACGTAAAATTTGCTTAGCCTGATTTACCATAAGCTCGCCGACAAAAGAGTGCCTGTGTCCGCTATCTGCAAACTCTTTGAGGGCCCAGATTCGGTCCAGAACGTCAGATTCTGACTTGTGAGCGGCTCCCTTATTTTCAGTGGAGCGCTTAAGCGGATCGCGCTCTGCCAGCAGGGCCGCACAAAGGGCTGCATCCTTGAGGCGACCCAATTCTGCTCCTGTCAAAAGTAGCCGAGCCAGCCTGGGCTGAAGTGGTAAGAGCGCCATCTTGCCACCAAGCGGTGTCAATTTGCCATTCGCTAATGCGTCTAAGCGCTCAAGTAATTCCAAAGACCGGTTGAGGCTTCCTTCTGGCGGCTGCTCGAACCAGCTGAATGCCTTTGGATCATTCTCTCCCCAGGCAAAAAGCTGTAACACGCATTCAGATAAATCAACTCGTTCGATTTCGGGAGAAGTAAAAGCTGCAATGTTTCTATGCTCGCGCTCGGTCCACAAGCGAAGGCATGAACCACTGGTGGTGCGACCGGCACGACCAGCCCGCTGGTCAGCAGATGCTTGCGAAATGCGTTCGAGCGCCAGGCGATTGAGACCCAATCGCGCATCCAACCTGTTCACTCGGGCCATACCGCTATCGACAACAGCTGTAACACCATCAATAGTCAAGGAAGTTTCTGCAATATTGGTAGCAAGCACCACTTTGCGTTTACTCGATTCGCTTAATACGCGGTGCTGTTCCTCTAATGGCAAGTCGCCATATAGTGGAAGCAACAATAAATCATCACGTGCGGCAGTTGCTTCAAGCAGTTCTTGCGTTCTGCGAATTTCGCCAACACCAGGCAGGAAAGCCAGAATGTGACCATCACTATGGCTGATCATTCGTTTGACACCATCGCAAACTGTCTGCTCAAGGTTACTTGGATTGGGCGAAGATTGCAGATACTCGATGTTGACCGGATAAGTACGACCTGGGCTATTTACTACCGGACAATTCGCCAAGTAATGGCTCACAGGTTCGGCGTCAAGAGTGGCCGACATAACAATGATTTTCAGATCCGACCGCAATTCATTGCGCACTTGCCTGACTAGAGCCAATGCTAGATCGCTATCAAGGCTACGCTCGTGAAACTCATCAAAAATAACCACGGCTATTTTTTCAAGCAAAGGATCTTTCTGCAAACGCCTGAGAAAAACGCCTTCAGTGCACACGAGTATGCGTGTGCGAGCAGAAGCTCTGCTTTCGTGACGAACCTGATAGCCAATCTCTTCGCCAATTTTGGTGCCGCGCTCATCAGACATGCGCGATGCTGCAGCACGTGCCGCGACCCGGCGCGGTTGAAGTACAACAATTTGACCTGCACCACCAGCAAGGTCAGCCAGGCCGCTATCAAGGATAGCTGGTGGTACTCGCGTCGTCTTACCAGCACCAGGCGCAGCAATGAGCACGAGAGCACCGCTCTCACTGCTTGTGAGATCTGAAATGACCTGAGGCAAAATATCGTCGATTGGTAAATGCTTAATTTGAGAATTCTCAACGAGGCTTTAGGCTGCTAATTTAGCATTTCTAAAGGCTTCAGTGCGCATTCACGGACGTAGTACAGCCGTCGCACGGCCTGCTTGAACTTTGCGAACAAGGGCCAATCGCTCTACAGCACTGGTGACCTTCGGGTGTCCAATCCCAAACGCATTTCTCCGAATCTCCAGGCATTGCGAATACATAGCCTCGGCCTCTTTCCACCGACGCTGTGCCAGATATAGACTAGCCAGCCTCCACGTAGACAATGACATCTCTGTGGACGGGTGTGCACCAATCCGACGACTTATTCCAACAGCCTCAATCAAAAGTGGCTCAGCTTCAGCAAATGCACCATGCTCCATCAAGGAGTCTGCCAACCAGATCTCAGTACACCAAACTTCAACCTCACAACTAATATGCTGTTTGTCCAGCCATATCAACAGGCGCCAGAGACTTTCAGACTGAAGATAATCATGTTTGCAATACGCCAACTGAGCTTGTTTAAATAGAGCACACCGGATTTCTCGTGGAATCAGTAATTTATGGAAACAAACTTGATTCATCAAAATCATGGTAGAGACTAGAAGCCCTGCAAATAGAAGGCTTAACCTTGAATTGGTTAAATTATTGATGAAACAGATACTCATAGGAGTAACGTATCAAATATAGGATTACAAGCAAGGGTGATTGTACGAACTCGCAAAAGTATCATCGGCAAAAACTTTTCTATCAGCTTACGGTGACGCCGATTTTGTTGCTCGTTATGCCGCTGGGCGCATATGGTCAGGAAAACTATGAATCGAATCGTTCAGTGTTTGTAGAACGATTGAAATACGGAAACAGCAAAGGTGTGGGCGAAAAGAACTATCTTGATCGATTGTCACTCATTGAAGAAAAATCAGATGAGCAACAGCGCCTGGTCGACCTGCAGAAACTGCGGGCTAATTTAGAAGAACAGCTCGCAGTTATAGACAATGGGCCTTTCGATTCTGCCATTTCGGAATTACTTACAAAGATTCTAGAGGCATGGCCTCATCCCGAGTCAATAGCTTGCATAGAATTTCAAATCGATAAGACCTTTAAAATCGGGCATTTAAAATGGATCAAACAAACTGGTTCAGCACAACTCAATAACAAATTGTTGCTAGCAATTTTGAAACTTGATTTAAACAGAAAAGCTATGTATAGAACAGAGTTCCCAGCGCTTTACCGTTTCTGTACGGACGGGTACTCGCCATCACTTGCTCAGGTAGACCCGCAAACAAAAAAACTTTTCCCTATTTGTAGAATGATTCCAGCTTGCTTTGGTCCAACTCGAAGACCTTAGCGCAGCGATAAATAATTCAATTCCTCCACTTAACAAACTATTGCCTTTTGCAAAAAAGAAGGTAAGGTAGAGGTATGAGATATTAACTGACTACCAATGGTCTGCGACAACTTGCCCTCCGGGCTTGGCGCGTGCTGTTGGTTTTTTTGTGCCCATTTTTCGCAAAGATGGGGCCAATTTCCGTTTCTATCGATTCAGCAAAGGCGGCCTCGGCCGCAAACGAGGAACAAATGAACGCACATATAAGTGAAATCGACATCGATGTAGATGTTGGTAATTTAGAAGACCAGACACCAGAAAAGAACGCAAACCATGAAGCGATCACACAAGGGTCACTCTGGCTCGCAATCTGGACTCTGTCATGGCCACTATTCTTGAACATGGTAACCATTGCATTTGCCAGCTTCGCTGACATTTGGGTTGCCGGTAAACTTGGTTCGCAAGCTCAAGCTGCTATCGGCGTGAGCGGGCAGATCTCAATCTTTATGATACTTCTGGCAGTGGCACTGTCATCAGGTACAAATGCGCTCGTCAGCCGTTTCTGGGGCGAAGGCGATAAGGCAAAAACAATCGTGGCTGCCAGGCAGGCACTACTGTTTTCGGCTATATTCGGCATCTTCTCGGCCACTACTGGCCTGATAATCTGCCGCCCACTTTTGCACCTGCTTGGGGCGTCTCCTGAAGTTGAAAAACTCGGTTGGGAATATTTAAAATTTGATCTGTTGGCTCAGATACCATTTACGGTGCTCTGGGTAAGCAATTCAATTTTTCGCGCCCGTGGCAACACCCGCGTACCGATGTTGGTTATGGCAATAATCACAGCGCAGGTTATCGCTCTCGACTACCTTCTCTGCCTTGGGCCACTCCATTTAGGTTGCGCTGGAATCGGCATGTCCTGGGGCATTGCCAGTATCTCCGGTTTAACTTTATCGCTTGTATTGCTCAAGCGTTCAGATTTGGGCGACTGCTTAAATTTGAAAAAGATGTTTGCAGAAGCATCTATTGAATGGTTCAAGCGACTGATGAAAATCGGCATTCCAGCCTGTGTACAAGATTTGGCATGGGTCGGCGGCAATGGAGTATTGCTTGTAATTTTTGCCCACACCGCTCATCCAACTGCTACGGAAGCAGCCTGGGGAATCGGGTGGAGATTAGAAGAAATGCTCGGTGGTTTTCCTATCTATGCTTTAAGCATGGCAGTAGCAACAATTGTCGGACAAAACCTGGGAGCTAAACAACCAGAACGGGCGGCTGAAGCCGGCTGGAAGGTTGCTTCGCTCGGTGCAGGGGTGAACGCGTTAATCGCAATCGTTCTCTTTTTTGGAGCGCGACCACTGGCGTCAGCAATGACTAATGATCCGCTGGTGCTCGAATACACCGTGCAATATTTGCAAGTTGTTGGCATTGCGCAACCATTTGTGGCCATCTGGTTGATCTTGATGGGAGCCATGAACGGAGCAGGTTACACCACCTGGCCGATGTGGGCATCGGTAATTTGTTTGGCTGTAATTCGTTTACCGCTGGCATGGCTACTGACGATTACATTCAAAATGGGACCAATCGGATGCTGGTATGCGATTGCTATTCCAACTGTAATGCTGGGCCTACTGATGCTCTGGCAATTCAAAGTCGGTAAATGGAAATTGCACCAGGTGTGAAGTTAGAGCGGTGGATGGCTAAGAAATTAGTCGTTCACTGCTCTGGCACGGCAGGCCATTTATCATCATCTTGTTCATCAACAGGCTTTTCTGTGGTGTAAACAATCTTTTGCCCATGATCACTTTTCGATTTTTCACTCTCAATTGCCAGCTGCCTCATTGCCTGAGCCTCTAGCAAGATTTGTTTGGCAGACTCCTCCTCAAGTGCTTCAACACTGGCGTCTTTCTTATCATTTCTGGCATCTATGGCAGAATTAGCAAAGATAATGAAAGCAATACGCAAAAGCGGAATGATCAAAAAGAACGCGGAGTAAGCGAGAAGAATATCAATAATTAGAACGAAGTGATGCAAAACATTGATGGTGGCAATGTGCCTCCATAGCCACCAGCTGCCCCATAAGTTGAAGGCAGCGAAGAGAAAAACTCTGATTAAGGAGAAGTCTGGATAGACACTAAAATTCCAATATCTTTCAAGCATCGACTGCGGCGGGGGTGAATTAAGATCAATATTCGGCTTGAACGCCTGTGGTTTGAATTGCTCAAATGTATAAACGATGTTGCCGCTCTCCGTCACCTCTGGTTTGCCATCAAACCTGGCGAGCACAGCAAATAGTTCCTTCTCATTTTCTTCTGTAAAACCGGTATATGGTGCAAGTTCAAGAGCTGATACGACTCCACCCTTGGTGGCGAGCACTTGAGCGATGGTCTTCCATTTTTCTTCGTCGAAATTATAGTTGGGGTCGCCATCGCCGAAAAGAAAGGAAAAACATTCAAGAAAGAAGTGCCCTTTGTGCTCCTTTTTCCTCAATCTAGCCTGGTGCGTTGGAGTATAACTCCATGAAAAGGCGTCACCAATGGACGAAAGGTCCATACTACCAATATCAAATGCGCTTCCACCACTGATATCTGGCGCGTCGTCAGCCCGCAGAGCCGCAAGCAGAGCCACAATGCCGACAATCAGTAAGATCACTATGACAAGAAAGCTGAAGATCAGCATAAAACCAAAAGACATGCGCACAAGAAAAAACGCAGCCTCAAAAGTTGTGAATGCTATGGCATAGAGAACTTTGGTCATTCCCTTCAAGGCATAGTAATTGGCAAAGCCAGATTCAAATTTGTAAGTAACTTGGCCATCAGCGCTTACCGCGAGATGCGCTCCGACATCGCCACCAATCTGATTGACGAGTAAATTTGCTTCACTGAGCGACAACCCGGTATGCTGTACAACTGAAGGAACAGTGACAACATTGCCCAGTTCTTCAATGCATTTGATTACTTTCTGCTTTGTCTCAATTGAGCTAGCCATTTACGGTCCTGCGGCTATTTACTTACTTCCTTGGTGTCATGCAAATAGCGCGATGGCGTATCAGGCACAGGCATCACACTTTCTCTTAAAAGTAAAAACATTGTCGGCTTAATTTTCAGCTCACCGCTATAAGGGTTGCTGTAAGCCGAAAGCAGCCAGATATTGAGGGAAAGTGCCGTTGCTACTAAAGTAGTCATTGCAGCTTGAATTTTTGGGAATTGCGACGCAAAGATGTAGCTCAACACAATTGTAATCACCGCGCCAAGACCGACAATAATCCAGAGAGCCGGCGGCATCGAAGTCTGGGCCAACATAATGCGAGCGCGGCGATGCTCGCCCAAATTTTGCATCGAAGCAATCAGGCCTTGCTGCAAATTACTCTGCCTATCGTTTTCTGGAACGGTTGCAACGGTAGCTTCCCATAACTTCTGATAAGTTTCCCATCCGTGGTTGATTTTTTCGCGGCGTTCCATCTTTGGCCACTCGCTATCAATGACGTCATTTACATAGTCACGACAAAGCTGTCTGATTCTTGGTCTGTCAATATCAGACAGGCCACGGGCTACGCGGAAAATACTGGCAGTGTTACTAGCCTCTTGCTCATCGTGCATACGGGCGTCGTTGTAGCGATCCATAGCTGATGCAATCATGAAACCAAGCAAGACAGCAAAAAGTGTGCCCACTACACCCATCATTGCTTCGCCAGCACTGTGGTGTTGTTCAAGCACATCTTGCTTGACGCTGCGGTTGACGACCCATTGGCCTATCAGGGCCAGGGTGACGACAACGATAATTAAAATTACAGCATGACCTAATGTATACATGACAGCAGAGGATAGCAAATGTGGGTTGGAATGGCTAGTAGAAAAGCCGCTAGAGCCTCAGGCTAAATTCATCCCCCATAAAAGTCTTGGCTGCATTACCTCTTTCAAGCTGTGAATGCTGGTTATGAAGTTGTAGCTTGGAGTTTGCTCGCTTGCCCTCATCTACGACCTGCAACTTTCGCTTAAGTCGCTCCAGTGCCAGATCGCGATTGTGTTTTTGAGAACGAGCGTCTTGGCTGATTGCCACCAGGCCTGTTGGTAAGTGCGTAGCCCGAACTGCCGACTCAGTTTTGTTTACATGTTGCCCACCTGGTCCTGAAGCTCGGCACGTGTCTATGCGCACATCGCACAACTTAAAATTAATTCCCGAGGGCGGTTGCAAAGCCTGCACACCAACAAACCAATTCTTGCGAGAGTGGTTGGGGCGATATGGACTATTGCTCACCCATTTCACCGAACCAATCCAGGCTTGCAACCAACCAGGGACAGTTTCAGAGTCGATGGAAAATAACAACGATTGGAAGGTTCCAGTTCTTTTTCCATCTACGGCTTCGATTAAGTGCAATTCGGTTTGATTGAGTTTCGATTCCTCCGAAATCAAAGTTGCCACTCTCGCCACAACTAAACAACATTCATCAGGCCCAAGGCCCGCAGTAATCTGCAACCAAACCGTCATCGTTTTGAGCCTCCTGTCTTGTACGTAATGACGGGCGCAAACGTTGCAATTACCGTAATTAGGCCGGCATTAACCAGATCATCCACAACCACATCGATATCTTTATAGGCTTGTGGTGCTTCTTCGTAAAGCAAAGCTTTGTCTTCGCAAATCACTCGGCCACCAAATTCGGTGCGCTTGAGACTTTCTTTGCTATAGCGCTTTTCCAATTTGCCGCGACAATCTGAGCGCTTCCACTTGCGGCCAGCACCATGTGCCACCGTTGCAAGATTTGAAGTCTGATCTCCGCACGCGCGCACAAGATAACTGAGGGTGCCGCGTGAACCGGGTATAACCACGAGCCCCTGATCTGACGGTGCCGCGCCCTTGCGATGAAGCCACCAGCGTTCTTCAGGGTTGAAATGGACACCATTGTGGCAAACATCCAAGATTTCCTTTCCGCTCGTGTTAAGACACTGCATAAACTTGGCGGCGATAATTCGACGGTTTAAGCTAGCCCAACTGACGGCAGCGTCATGCGCAGAAAGATATTCACGTGCCTCATGCGAACTTTCCTCAAGGCCCCCATTTCCATAAAGCATTTGGTGAGTTTGCAAAATGTGCTCACCAAGGCCACGTGATCCGCTATGCACGAGAACATAAAGGCTATATTTATCAATCTCCAGAGAAGAAAACACTGCTGGTTCAACAATAGTGTGAACTCGCTGAAGTTCAGCAAAGTGATTGCCTCCACCTATAGTGCCCAATGCGTTGTCGAAATTATTGGTTGCCAACGCAGTGCCATCAATCAGTTCACCATGATTATCGACTTTGACAGATTCAAAGTCGTTTAGTTTCTTAATCCACTTATCCAATTTAATTTGCGCGGTGTTTAAGTTCGTTTGCCAGAAGGCCATTCCGCAGCCGATATCATTACCGACAAGATGTGGATAGACAAAACCTTGGCAGGCAAAAACGGCACCAATTGGAGTGCCTTTGCCGGGATGAAGATCAGGCATTCCAATTGCTTGGCGCATACCAGGCAATCGGGATGTTTGATTTAGTTGTTCGATAGCATCGCCTTCTATCCAATTTTTTGACGATGCAATTATTCTAGTGGTCATATTTGTCCTTTCTTAGTTATTTTTGATCAGTCGAGAAAAGCAATGGTGCCTGTTCGCACTTCGGTGTTCATGAGAACCCGGTGCCACTGGTTGAGAACGATAGTGGCGTGGTCAGGATGGCGCACCGGGCCCTTAACGTAAACGGTTGCATTTCGAGACATCAGCCGCCAATTAAATGACCTGGCCAACGCGTCGCTTGCCAACAAAGCTGCGTGTTCCGGCTCAGTAAGCCCTTGAGGATATCGATTGCACACCATCACACTCTCACCGCCAGTGCGATATGCATACCTGGCCACATGAGCTTTACCACCGGTTCCCCGTACAAGAGGTTCATGTGAGCGCATGACAGCAGTTGGCACTACCAGCGATACTGGAATGAAAAACCATTCTCCCTGGCGTCGGAATGCCTTTGTTTTGCGACGGTTTCGTTTGACTGCATTGACTCCCACTTCTTGATGCAAAATCTCATCTGGTTTGAGAGAGGCTTTTGCAGCAGCCACAGTGGACACCCCCTCAACAGCTGCGACAAACAGATGGCGCTCATCTCGACCGCAAAGAAAATGGTCTTTTCTCCGTGCGGTTCCATTGCTATCCAGTTGTCTAGAAAGCAACAATAAGTGTTTGTCGTGAGCAAGAACTTCTAAAACTGAAAGCTCTAAGTCTGCTAGTGCATCTCGGCGAACTGAAATCTCGAAAATTTCTTCTCCCTTTGTAGTGACGATATTGAGGCGCACCGGTGCTTTTTGAACTTGTCGGCGGCCGCGTACAATGTCTCCATTGGCTATTTTTATGGCGACTTTAGCGCCGATTTTTCTAAATGACTTTTCCAAATTGGCAAACATATAATTCTCCGAATGCTCGCAGCAAAGCTCTCCGCTGCAAGCGAAGTGAAAAACGATGCGCGTTATACAAAGCCGCTCAGATGCAGGCTTTTTAAACGGGCGCGTGGATGCGTAATTGACTACCGCAGCAAGGCGCGATGCCAGAGCAGTGGATACAACGATAAATTACAGAAGCTGTAGTTCCGTCAGATCATTTGTCCCAAGTACAAAGCAGGGGCTGTGAGCCCTTAGAGCGATATGCTGCTGTGCGACGTACTTCGGGAAAACATGACCTTTACCTCTAAAGATGGGGGGAACCTAAAAACATTCTAGCAACCGTGCCACTTATGTCAAGGGTGAGGATCGCTAGAGTAAAGAGAAAAACTTGGCCTTTCTTCGGTAACGAATTTAACTAGCTATTTATAAAGGTCCTCGCTGCTACCGACATACGAGCTGTTTACGCTTTCAAATTTCATTTCAATTCTCATCTGCTCTTGCGCGTCGCTCTTCCCTACATAGGAACTGGAAACGCTCTCGAACTTATAAGGACCAGTGGGCGAATTCTCTGCTGATTGAGAGTCAAAAAAATCAATGGCAGGCAATACTTTCTCGCTACCATTTGCTCCGCGGTTGTTATCGGTAATGGCAAAGCTACCTGGTCGATTGTTGTTGGTGGTGCCTACGGTGCCTTCGTTTCGCATTGACTGCCAGAGTGATACAGACAAGTCAGAATTGTTATCTGTCTGTTGAGGTTTAGCATTGTCGCTTACATCTTCGATTGCTTTTGTCATGAAACTGCCTTTTGCTTGATGTGGTAAGTGGTCACAACAAAGACAATACAAATATCAGCGTTAGATTGCTGTGAGGTTCTTTACTTTCTACCGAATCGGTGATCGGCCAGGCTCCGCACTACATGTGGTGCCCTCAAACGCATGAGCAATTTCAAAGCACGCAAAGAACCATACATTGACATTCTAGTAATGAGCCGCAAAATTGAAAAATGTGGTGGAAGGACCACAAAGAATCTTCTACAATTGATTAGTTGATGAGCCAGGCATCACGGCAGGCGTTTACTTTCAGCCATTTCAGGAGACCTCATGACTTCAAAAGTTCGTATCGCGCGCGTAATGGCGAGCATTGTGGTTCTTTGCAACGGTAGCCCAGTGTTTGCAGCCGACGCACAATCTGCAGACCATGAAAAAGGTACACAGACCACCAGCAAGTGCCCAGTCATGGCTGAGACAAAAGATTCTGAAAGGTTTACAACTGCAGCTGGTGGTTACTCAAATGCCGATTGGTGGCCAAACCAACTCAATCTGAAAATACTCGATCAGAATTCGTCACTGGTCGACCCCATGGACAAAGACTTCAACTATTCCGAAGAATTCAAGAAAGTCGACCTCGTGGCTCTTAAGAATGACATCAACGCGGTAATGAAGACATCGCAAGACTGGTGGCCCGCCGATTTTGGCGACTACGGGCCTTTCTTCATTCGTATGGCCTGGCACAGCGCCGGTACTTATAGGATTGCCGATGGACGGGGCGGGGCTTGTTACGGCACACAGCGTTTCGCACCCCTGAACAGCTGGCCAGATAATGCCAACCTAGACAAAGCACGCCGTCTGCTCTGGCCCATCAAACAGAAATATGGCAAGCAGCTTTCGTGGGCCGACCTTATGGTATATGCAGGGACATGCGCCCTTGAATCGTCTGGCCTGAAACCATTCGGGTTCGCTGGCGGTCGCGAAGACGTTTGGGAGCCGCAACAAGATATCTTCTGGGGACCTGAGAGCACATGGCTGGGCGATAAACGTTACAGCGCCGGACGAAAGCTTGAAAATCCTCTAGCTGCCGTTCAAATGGGCCTGATATATGTCAACCCTGAAGGACCGAACGGCAAGCCAGACCCCATGGCCGCAGCCAAAGACATTCGCGAAACATTCGGTCGCATGGCCATGAACGACGAAGAAACCGTTGCCCTGGTCGCCGGCGGCCACACTCTGGGCAAGACCCATGGTGCCGCTGATCCTGCTAAATATGTGGGCCCCGAACCAGAAGGTGCTCCATTAGAAGAACAAGGATTTGGCTGGAAGAACACCTATAAAACAGGTAAAGGTGACGACACCATTACCAGCGGGCTCGAAGGCTCGTGGACTTCAACACCAACCAAATTTTCAAATGGCTATTTCAATAATTTGCTTGGTAAAGAGTGGAAGCTGACCAAGAGCCCTGCTGGTGCCAACCAGTGGACACCGGTAACTCCATCAGAAGTAAATACCGTTCCCGACGCTCAAGACCCGACAAAACGACATCAGCCCATGATGTTCACAACTGACATAGCGCTAAAAGTAGACCCAATTTATGCGCCGATTTGCAAACGATTCCATGAACATCCAGAGCAATTTAGAGAAGCCTTCGCTAAAGCCTGGTACAAATTAACTCACCGCGATATGGGCCCCTATTCAAGATTGCTCGGGCCAATGGTTGCACCTCCACAATTGTGGCAAGACCCTGTGCCCGCAGTAGATTACAAATTGGTGGACGAACAAGACATCGCCTCACTAAAAGGAAAGGTCATGGCCTCTGGTCTCACCGTACCTCAACTAATTTCTACGGCCTGGGCATCAGCATCAACTTTCAGAGGCAGCGACAAGCGTGGTGGCGCCAATGGTGCGCGTATTCGCCTGGCACCACAGAAAGATTGGGAAGTAAATAATCCTGCCGAATTGGCAAAAGTATTGCAAACTCTCGAAAAAATTCAGCAAGATTTTAATTCCACTCAAGCAGGCGGCAAGAAGATTTCGCTGGCTGACTTGATTGTGTTAGGCGGATGTGCAGCCGTTGAGACCGCAGCAAAAAATGGCGGACATGACGTACAGGTACCATTCTATCCTGGGCGCACAGATGCGTCACAAGAGCAGACCGACGTTGAATCATTTGCTGTACTCGAACCAACTACAGACGCATTTCGCAATTTCCGCGGCAAAAATATTGACAGATCGGAACCAGAGAAATTGATCGATAGAGCTCAACTGCTCAAGCTCACTGCGCCAGAAATGACAGTGCTCATTGGTGGCATGCGAGTGCTCAACACTAACGTTGATAAATCGCAGCGTGGTGTATTCACCAAGCGCCCTGAAACTTTGACCAACGACTTCTTCGTCAATCTGCTTGATATGGGCACTGTGTGGAAGAAGTCGGCAACAAATGAGCATCTCTATGAAGGAAGCGACCGCAAAACTGGTGCGCCAAAGTGGAGCGGTAGCCCAGTTGATCTTGTGTTTGGTTCAAACTCTCAGCTGCGAGCAATTGCAGAAGTTTATGCCAGTGCTGACTCGCAGCAAAAATTCGTCAATGACTTTGCAGCAGCTTTCGCAAAAGTGATGAATGCTGATCGCTTTGACCTGGCACCATCGCAGCGCAATGGCACCAGGCATGTGACCATGCGGCAGCAGTAGCAGCTAGCGGGACGCGACCGATACTCATTTGCACTGGTGCGCGTCTAGCTCGTGCAATTTCTTCTCAACCGATGAGGCCTCTGAGGAAAAGCCATAGTTCTTCAAGACTGTCAGATGCTTTCTCATATCATCAATAGTACTGGCGCTAACAGTCAAGCCAGGCTTGTTGATTGAGTCAAAGAAAGCACTACAGGCACTTTTAGTTTTTGCTTTATCTCCTCGCTGGGCAAAAAAGTCAGCAAGCTTGATAAGCCACATGCGCTCAAGCAGGCTATCGCTGCCTCTCTCGGCCCTACTGATTTCAAGCACACTGTTCAATAGCGATTCACCAGATGCGGTGTCACCAGCCTCGACATATTTCGATGCTAAAGTGTCAATCGATTTAGCTATGGTCTGAGCACTATATTCTTTCGGCTCATTCAAGGCCAATTTGTAAGCAACAGTATAGACATCAGCCGCTTTAGACATCTGATTCTTCTTAACAAAGGCTGCGCCAACATTTTGCAGTCTCACGGTTGCCGAATAGTTCAGCATCTTTGGCGATTGCGTTTTCGCTGTCTCGGCGAGAGCTACTGCTTGTTTCCACTTTGCTGCGGCCTTGTCAAACTGATTCAAATGGATCATCCAATCTGAAATTCTCAGCATATGGGCAAACAAAAGCGGTGGATTGTTTGCTTTGATTTTCCACTCTTCGATCTCTTCTAAGTTTGCTAGACCCCGCTCATCCACAGAAATTGGATTTGAAAACTGCATAAAATAGATGACGCTTGTCGGCTTGGAGGAAGCCTTCGCATCGGCCAATAGAATATCTATCACAGCTTTTTTATCTGAATTGTTCTGATACATCAAATCGGTAAGCGCATCCAGCGGACGAGGGCCCATTGTGCAAACGGTAATGTGATTACCGTCAGGATCCGGAAAACCAGCTACTATCCTGGCGCGCACAATTCGAAGTAAAAGTGCCTTACTGTCGCCCTCATGACCACATTTCTTCAATCGAGCACTAATGTTTAGAAACCGGTTGTACATGCGCTCACTATCTCTACTGTCGGCGTTCATCTCGTAGGCATCCACAGCGCTTTTAAGCAACTTTAGACCCTCATCGCATTTCTGAGTATCGAATGCTCGGTAAGCCAATTCAGTAAGAGCTTCAACCTGGTCGGTCGGCTTTTGTCCCGGGCCGCTGGAAGCTTGCTGCAGCCAAGCTTCTCGTTCTTCCAGAACAGCAACCTTGCGCGATATTTTCTCTTTCTCGTAATTCGCTCTAAGTTGGTCAGCATCGCTGTGACGATTGCTCAGGCGTAGGTATCCTTCGCACGGATCGAGCATCATTGGCATGTATCGCTCAAATGCATTAGGCCACTTTGCGCTGCGGCAAAAAGCCATTCCATTTTGCAACACGTCTATTGCCTCAGGGGTTCTGCCAGCCGCATGCAGCATTTGTGCCCACTCAACACATGTCTGTCCGTAGCCCATATTCATGGCTGTTCTGGTGCCTGCCACCTGATTTTCAAAAGCAGCACGATAGTATTTATTCGCCAGATCCACATTTAATTCGGCGAGCTTTTGAGCCATTGTTCCGTACGATACGCGATCTCGCCATCTGCTATAGCCCGGTGCGGTAGTGAACTTGTAATACTCTTCGGCGATTGGTCCAACTTCTTTACCCATTCTATTTTTCAGAAGAAACCCGAGATAGCTCTGAAGAACATGCTCATAGCCATTTGTATCGGGTGATTGCCGGGTAAACTCGAGCGCTCGCTCATAGTATGTTTGAGCTTTAGCCTTATCGCCGCTCTCATCATAGACTCGCGCCAAAGTGGCCTGACAAGTGCCATAAGATCGTGGCAGTGGCTTAATAGACTCTAGATCTTTTAGAGTATCGAGCAATAGCGATATAGCTTCTTTAAATCGCCCATGTCGAGAACAGCTCAATGCAAGAGTCTGCACTTCATAATAGCGCTGATCAGGAGTCGCCGTCGAATTTTTCTGCAACAGCTTCAGTCGCTGCTGCGCAAAATATTTGTATGCGTTAATATCGCGGTCACCGCGACTATTCGAAATCACTTTGCTCAAAGTCAAAAGCATCTGCTTTTGCTCTTCAGGCGAAAGTTGTGCTGCCATTAGAAATGCCTTGTCAAAGGCTGGCCGGGCGCGTTCAAAGTTTCCTGCTATATAAAGGTGCGCAGCAGCCGCTAGATATTTGGCGCTGGCCTCACAATAATTCTTTGCTTTGGACGCCTGGTCCGCTTCACGCTCAATCACTAACTGTTCTGCATCGCTGGCAACGGTAATGCGTTTGTAGGTCTCACTAAATAAACCTTCTGAACCAGCCGTTGCTGGAAGCGTGGAGATTAGTACAAGGACTGCCTGAGAGAAGGCCATGACAACAGCCGATCGGTTTGCAATGCTGACGAATGGTCGGCCCCTAATCATTGAATATCCCCATCTATAACTGTCCGCATAAGATAGGCGCGCCAACGCCCAACACTATCTTACCTCTTGGAGATTTTAAAGGTTCGCTGCCGGATAACCGCGATAAATCTGATTGACCGCATTGATATCTCGCACAGACAAGGCTGGCTGCTGCATTGGTGAAGTCACAGCGAACATAATATCTGTCGGAACTGGAGAATGTTCTTTGATGCCGATTGCGTGACCGAACTCATGAAGCACGATCTTCTTAATTTCTGCCGGGGTAAATGAAACGCCGCGAATTTGAGTAAGTATAGAAATGCGGGCGTGTTCTATAAATAGGCTGCCGTTTCGTCTGTTGATACTAGCAGTGGTGAGCGTATTTCCGGCTTCCAGCATCGCTTCATTGCCGGGTGCAGAGCTTGACCATGACAGAGTAATATCTGCGTAACGTGGATCTGATACCAATTGAAACTTCAGCTTTCCACCTGAGACCTGTGACCAATCGCGCAATGCTTCAACCGCAATATCGCTGAACGATGGGCGGTAACCTGGTACGCCATCGCCAGACGCTATATACACGGCAAGCGGGAGTTTCTGCGCAGGCCAGCGAGCAACGGACCCCGGCAGAGCGCTCCAGCCGCTGGTAGCAGCTTCAAATTCTCGTGACGCCGCTGACCCTCCATAAAAGGGAGCAATGGGAGGCGGGTTAGAAAAATATTGTTGAAAGCGACCCCCGCCATAATAAGGCCGAAAGTTATTCCGTGGCGGGGCAAAGTGGATTGATGGGAGAGACTGCGCCTGGATCGGACCAATTAAGCTCACTGACAGAAGGCAGGTAGCCACGGCTGCCAGACAAGAAATGTTAAAGAATCGCCTCATGCTTACTTCCCCGGATACCACAGATTCCTATCAAGGCCATCTTGCAATGCAGGTAAGCCTGGGCCTTGCATCCATTAAAATGGATGTTCAGATCTGAGACGTCTAATCTGGGCATTTGTTTCCGGGCGCTGATGGCAAACGCTCGTTCCTGCATATCTACAAAGGGTTTAGAATGAACAAAGTTGGCTTCAAAGCAGAAGTTGCAGCAGGGTATTAAATTGAGACGTCCTACACTTTTACTGACGGCTATCCTGGCACTAGTGGGTATTCTCCCTTCCATTACTAGACAATCAGACGCCAAGGCCAACGAACAGCCATTAGTGAAAGTCGTTTACTGCACAAAGAGTGTCGCGGCCAATAAAGTGGTAACTGGCGACTGCCTTAAGCGCAAATTTGTTGACCGGAATGTTCGCTCTAAGGATGCCTTGTATGACACATGGATTGCAATTGGAAGGCGCGCAGTTAAACCGCTGACCGCTGGCAAGCAGGTGCTTTTTGATCAAGTGTTTCCTGAATCCATACTAACTACCGCGAACAAAATGCATATTTTGCAATTGCAGGGGCATCCATCACTCCATGCGGAGGAAATGGAGCAAGATAGACAAATTCCTGTTGTTCGAAGCTTGAAGGATATTTCAACTGGCTCTGTGACTCTGCCAGCAAATCTGAGGGTTGAACAAATTCGAGAGAGCAGGTGTCCTAGCGATGCAGTTGGTGACATTTGGATAGCGAGCGGGAGAGTAACTAGCCAACCAATCAAGGCTGGCGAAATCGTTTACTATCATCAAGTCATACCGTCAGTACAATGGACACAATGGCTCGAAGGAAAATTCTGATGGATTACGATGAGTCAAACGATGCGAAAATGATTGAATTAATTTCGGCTGCGAAATCGCAAGTAAAAATCGTCGAAATCATATCGGAGCACACCACACTTAAATTAAAAGGCAAGCGCTATGTGGGCATCTGCCCGTTTTGCAGACACGAGGATGGTCAGTTCTTTACGGTGTCCAAAGAAGAACGTTTTGCGTGCTATACATGCGGCGAGGGCGGCGATATTTTCAATTTTGTGCAGAAGTTCAAAAAAGTTTCCTTTTTGGAAGCTCTCCGGATCATCGTAGATAAGTATGATTTAGATTCAGCTACCGAAGCAGTAACTAATAGCTAGAAACCGAAAGGGGTTCGCCGCTTAGAAATTGTTGCACTCGCTCGGGTGAAACCGCCTCGTCGACTCTTGCGGCCACCGGCACTACACTCGTTGAGTTTATAACGCGCTGTTCAGCATCTTCATATCGGACCATTTTTGCTCCGTGCAGAACACCCTGCCACCTTGTAGAACTAGGATGATATGGAGAAGAACTGTTGTTTACTATCAATATCTGAAAGGCACTTCGGTCAAATTTTTCGAGGGATGTTGTGTAAGGCATCAACTTATCGACTCCCTCGCCGTACATTGGGTTGAAATTTTCAAGAAATTCGTCGGGAGTCATGTTCAAGTCATGAGCACAAGCCGAGTAATCGGCTATCGAAACTTCACTGACAACTTCAGTCGGTTCGTAGCCTAAGATCAGCAGCGATTCACTGGGACCGCCATCGCGATGCAGCTTGGTCGTGTTCTTCTGATCGAATCGGCTCATTGTGAACCATCCTAAACCAATGCCAGTTTCGTTCGAATGTATCATCGATAGTGCTTCTTTAATTGCTACGAGTTCACGCCTGTGCGTTAGCGAATCGCTTACGTGTGATTGCCTGACCAGTGCAAAACCGGGACTCGAAAAATCGCACCGACAAACTAATCTATAGACAGTTGCCGCAACGTCAGCGATTGGGACGGATTCCGTGTCAATGTAGTAATTCATCTAGGACGGTCACCTTGACGTGTGATCAGACGATCAATAAGACCGCTTACAACTAATGTAGCAGGAAGCATTACCATGCTATTAACGATGAAAACAAATCCTAAATGAGCGAAAGTCTGTCCGACCGCATTTACTGCCTGAAAAACAGTCAATGGCGTAGCGAGTAAAACCGAACATGCCACAAGCTTAAAAAATTTCCGCTCGTCGACCTTCCTTCTAGCGTCGGGAATACTGGCAATATTTGACGCGGCGATTTGTCTGCTGTAAAAGATACAAATAATGATCAATCCAGTAACACTGGAAAAATATTGCAAAAACTTGTAGACCTTAAAATCAATTTTCTGGCTCAGCAAAAAATTCTGCTGCAATAATGGAATGGCTTCCACAGCAAACCCATGTTGATGGGTAAAACTGTCCCAGATAATATGAGTAGCAGAACCTATCAATAGAGAACAAAAAAGACTTGAAACTGCGATCGGGGCCAGCAGCGAGTTAGCTTTAGTAGCGTCGTTAAGAGTAATACTTTGAACCGTCCAAAATTCTCGATGCGGAGAGGGCAGCTGGCTTGCTACCAAGTTCTTACTAAAGAAATAAATCATCAATAAAAGAACGCCAGCCGGTAGGTTGATCAGAAAGTATGCAGTAAATGAATGCGCATATGCAGAGAGTTGAAATAGATGAAATGGATAGGTCAAATCTGGTGCCATTGAACCAGCAATTAAAGCGGCAAAACTCAAAAAGCGTGGACAGCACTTTTTAAATGGAAGAACAGCAGCAGCATGAGCTATGGTCAGGGGCATGTAACTATTCTAGCCGATGAAATGCTACCATCCAAATAATTCCTCTCCGCTGAGGTTGATGACGGTGTGAAACATATCCCAGCCTCCTTAATAATTTTCCTATTTGCGGTGCTGCCGAGCTCCGCTCAATCTATGGATACATCACAGGAGCAGCTCAAGGCTCTCGCACAAAAGTTGAGTATTGAAATTCAGACAGATTTATCTGAGTCACAAGTTTCAGAAATGGCACAATTACTTCGAGACGGGGATGCCTCAGCTGACAAACCAACCCCGCACGTTGTTGATCAATATCTACAATTGTTCGTTGCTGAATTTTCAAGATATCCGGCTGAAGTTATTGCCAAAACTCAACTTAGAAAAATAGTTTTTTGTCAAAATCTTGCACTTCAGGGTGTTCCAAAGATGGGTGTCTGTGTCCGACCGTCAAATATTTTGTATCTGAACATCACTACAGTGGAGTCATCGAAAGATTTGCGCGAAGCACTGCATCACGAATTTTTTCATATGATTGATCGGAAAATTAATCAGCCCGATAGTGAATGGGAGTCAATGAACGCTCCAAGCTTTCACTATGGCAAATCAAATAGTGAATATGAGAGCGGATCAGGAGAAGGCCCATTGCAAAAGGCTGGATTCGTAAGCCCGTATTCACAAGTTAGTGCAAGCGAGGACAAAGCTGAAGTATTTGCTCGCATTATGGTGGATCATCCGTGGGTCAGCTACAGAGCGCTGGGCGATCCAATTTTAGAAGCAAAAGTAGAGCACTTGAAAAAGTTACTTTACAGCTTCAGTAATTCGTTTGACAGTGCCTTTTGGGCGAAAATTCAAAGGCAAGGCGAAATTCTTTCCGATGAGAAGAAAACTTCCAGCTTAGACAGTGACGAAGCGGTTGAAAATCTTGATCGATTATCTCGGTATTTTTGCAGTAAAGGACGCTATACAGAAGCGGTTTCGCTGGCCACTAAATCCTTAGTTTCAAAGCAAAGAAAATTAGGATATATAAATCCGACAACCGCAAAATCTCTACTCGAGCTCTCAGGCATGTATTTCAAACAAAATAAGCCAGCCGAAGCACGGCAGATTTTTTCTCGTGCCTTGGGGGTTATAGATAAATTACAGCTCTCTGAAAATATAGAATTACGAGCTTATTTTATTGAATATTCTCAATTTCTGCGCATGTCAGGGCATTTAATAGAAGCGTCTGATTTAGATACTCGAATTAGCCAGCAAAAGAATTAGCTACCTCGGCTCTGACCGTGGTGCGTCGGCAAAGATTACATTTTGCGGAGTGATAATGCGAGAGATATCGCGAATAATGCAATTAGCAGCGCCAGGAGCAGGTTTTTCTCTTTGAGCAGTGACAAAGGCAATAAGCGTGATGTCTTTTTCTGGCAGATAATATGCGGCGGTGTGATAGCCGGGTAGCCCACCGGTATATCCGTACCATCCGGCACTGTTGCCTATGCCCAGACCAAACGCCATTTTAGTGCCTGTTGCGATGGGCAAACATTGCAGACGCGCCCGCTGCGATTCTGCACTATTAGTGGTGCCAGTGACATAAGCTTTGACCCAACGTGCCATATCAGGAATAGATGAAATCATCGCACCGGCTGCCCATGTGACTGCGGGTGAAAGTGTCTCCGAGGCGTCTACCCAATTACCCTTTGAGTTAAAATCATAACCATGGGCGAACGGCAATGGCATGTCGACCGTATCGGGAAAAATAGTTTCTTTCAGGCCCAAAGGCTCTATCAATCGCTTGCGAATTTGATTACCGACGGTATCGTGCGTAACGGCTTCAATAATTCGTCCAAGAATGAGATAGTTTGTGTTGCTGTAATTCCAGCGCGCACCGGGTGCAAAGAGCGGCCTGTGAGCAACGCCCCAGCTGATCATTTCGTCCGGCGTTATGCGCATATTCGGTCTAAAGTTAAGCCCATTAAACTCTTTGGTGTTGTAGGCTTCGAACAAGCCGCTGCGCATTTCGGCTAGCTGTCTGATAGTTATGTGATCACCGTTCGGTACCTTTACGCCAATATCAAACTTGCTAATAGGATCATCCAAGCTCAACAAATGCTCATCATGCAGCTGTAGTAAAACAGTGACCACAAAAGTTTTGGTATTGCTGCCGATGCGAAATCTATCCGACCTTTGAAACTCTGCTTTTGTTTTCAGATCGGCCACGCCAACAGCTTTAAAGTACGGCGCTTTGCCTGGCATATAGATTGCGATGTAGGCTCCCGGTATGGGCTGCTTGCCACCAAAAACTTTCAGTTGCTTTTGTGCGGCCTCAACAATGGCTACTTCTTGTGCAGGCGTTATAGCTACTTCAGTAGAAACAGCACTTGGCATTGATACCGGCTCTGGTGCGGCAGAAGCTGGTAAAGCTTGGCTAGCTATTACCATTGAAAACAAGAAAGCGACTGAACGGAAAGCAAAGTTATGCATGAAAATTCCCCCGGGGGCTTCATGATACCACCGACTGATATATACAAATTCTCCACGCATAGATATACGACTTGAACATTTTGGCATTCGGCATTAAGATGACAACAATTCGCGGTACTAAATCTGATGTCACCCACTCGCCATTCGTTGAGGACTCGGTCATTACTACATCTCAGCCACCAATGAGCGTTGCAGCGTCTCTAGTACCTGTAGTCGCACCAGATTCTAAAGCACTCTTTCTTAAGCTCTTTTCGTCAAGATGTGGTAGCTACGCTCGCACTGCTGGTAGTGCTACTTGGCGAAAATTGAGCCAATTCCATCAGTTGAGCGATCAAGAATTGCTTGAATCTATATCTAAAGAGTCGAAAGCATATAGAGCTCTAACTTTAGAACAATCAGAATCATTCTTGATTTTGCAGTTTCAATCGGTAGGCCGTGACGAAGATCGAGAAATTTGGGAGAAACTCAGCGCTGCGCTTTCAACTGCCGGTATATCTGGGTTGAAACTCTTCCAGGTCGCAGAAAAGTCTACATATCAGGCCTTTATCTATTTTTCGAAAAGTGCCACTATCGCCCCCTTATCTAAGGGTTTGGCAAATCACCTGGCTCAGGCAGGCGTAACCAATGTCGAGGTGTTGAAGCCTGGCGACAACTTCATTATGCCTTTGCAAGAAGGCTACCGTTGGATGAATAACGCTGTTTTACCGGTCATCGCCCGCCATGAGATGACTGAAGATATGGCTCTTAACTTCTTCATTGGAGAAGTCACCAAAACAATTTGTTGTCCTGAACAATTGCTTGGGCAATTCAAAGAGTTTCTGGCTGCTGAGGCCAAGAGAGAGATTATGGAGATTGTTCCCCCAGCTGCTGACGGCGTCAAAGCAAAACGTAAAGAGCGTCGGTTGAAGGTCTTGCCGTAAGGCAGTCTCACTGGTTAAAGCGAATTGCCAAGCCTGAATGCTTCAGGGGGGTGCCTCCCATAGGAGCCTTCATTGTTTTATGTTAGCCTGCGGTTGCACCATTCAGCGACCCGGAGGCTGAAGTCTTGCTAGCGATCAAGAAAAATTCAATAACTATCAGAGTAATATTTGCCGTCTTAACGGCAATGTCGATTCTGTTTGCTCCGAATTTAGTGGACTATTCAAATAGAGCTCGCTGGTGTGCTCTATACGAAGAAGGCGATCGTGCGATTACCGCGCATGATTATGAAAAGGGTATCCGCCTCTGGAGCCAGATTCTTCGGGAAATGCCATCTACAGGCACGGACGCTCTCAGTTATGCTGACATTGCAATTCAACTGGAACGGTTTTTGCCACCAGATTATCCCTTTATGTCCAAGCGAGCAAATCCAGAAAAGGAAAGATTACTCCGTACTGCGTCCGAAATTTATGCGCGAGAACTTGGCGAGCTTAACAGTGACACATTGCATGCAAGAGATCAGCTCGCATTTTATCTGCGATCGCAAAACCGCGACGAAGAGGCTAGTTCGCTAATTCGCCAGTCAATTGCGGCATGTCAAAAGTCAGGAAAACAAAGTGCTGCCGAGTATGGCTTGCATCGCCATCTCAGTCTTATCTTGACTGAGCAAAAACGCTACCTGGAAGCGACGGATGAGTCGGAAAAAATGCTCGCCTTAGCGCGCAGCCTGAAAAATAGTGGGGCCTTTCTGTCGATATCGCTCAACTTCTTGGGTTGCGATTACATTAGATCCAAGCAGTTTGAAAAGGCCGTAACTGTTTTAACAGAGGCCATCGACATCGACAAGGGTTCTGATATTGGCCAAGCAATTCCTTTATGTAATTTGGCTAGGGCATACGAAGGCATGGGTCGTTATTCAGATGCAATTGCTACTTGTCAAAAAGCATTGATTCTTTTGCATAAATCAAATTCGAATGAGTGGAAAACTGTCGAAACAGAGCTGCAGCTGGCACTTGTCTACAACAAAGCAAAGCAGTATTCCAATGCAGTAACGCTTTTGCACCACGTAATTAAATTCAGCAAAGATAAGGCGTCAAAGAAAAATCTTGAACACTATGAGTACGACAAAGCAATACTGATTAAGGACTGCAATCTCTACTTGATTCCAGCGCAAGCAGCTCTTTTAGAAAGCCACAAGCACCTCTCCAGATAAAATCTGACAGCAGGAATGATTATTCCGGTTCAAGCCTTGCTCATTTTCCGACGATGTCGCAAACCATTCACCAGCGCTCCGGCGCTCGAGCCCCAGGCCACGCAAATTGCGGCACAGGCTAATGCAGTGATTCCTGATGTCGCAAGGGCAACGGCATTACCAGCAGAAGACAACAGTATGAGCTGAGCGAGAACACCTATAATCAACGGCGACATTTGCAAGAAGCCCAGAGCAATCAGAGGCTTTGCTTCGCTAGTGCGCGCGCAACGAGCAAAGGCGTAGGCTGGAACAGCAAGGAAAACAAATAGAGCTATCCCCGCAGCAATTTCATCTCCACAGACGCTGTTAGAAAAAACAACTGGAGCAGTACTGGTATCAGCAGCGGCAGCCGCGAAAGTAAAAATACTAACAAACGCTGCCGGCAGTGAGGCTAAAGCGCTGATAAGAACTGCCCTACCATAGCGGAAACTAGAGGGTATAGCTTGCCTTGCCTGTTGAGCCAATTTGCCAGTTACTAAGGCCGCGAGGCAGCAAGCAAGTGTTACCCAGACTCCTTGCAGACCCTCTGTGAGCGAGCCAGCAACAAAGAGCGCCGCTGCCACTGAAGCAAATAGCCCAAAAATACTATTCTTCAAATTTACAAAGCGATGAAGAAATTCCATATAGCATACTGCAGTCAGCACCAGACCAATTCCGCATGCGTTCACAGTCGCGTAAACGTAATCATTGGTCTGTACTCCCGTGAGATGCCAGAACAAATGGCCAGAGAGTAAATAAATGACCAGATAAGTCATTAGCGAACCAACCACAATTGAAGATATGGCCGCACGCTGGCTGAAGTTATACCAGGCTGAAGGTTTATGGATAGGGCCAGCGGAGGGGGATGCACTTCCGCTCGCAAAAGCTGGTGACGGTGTGAAATTTACCGAGGAAGACGCACAAGTTGATACAGCAGAGCTAGAGGTAGCCATGTCGACTTCAATTTCACCCACGGCCGGCACTGCGCTGTGGTCGCTATTCGCAACTTCGACCAGTTTTACTGCTTCTTTAATTTCGCAGAATTCTTTCAATTGAGGGCTCTCCTGTGCCGGTTATATGCCCCCACGGCGGAAAAATTAGCCTCAGGTAAACAGTTATGATAGTTAAATGCTCAAATCAAAATTCGAAACTGCCTTCAAAATTGCCAGCATTGTTGGAGTAGTTATCATTGTTGCTAACGCGGCGTCTGCAGGACCATCAAACACGGTTCAGCAGAACAAGCATTTTCACAATAACTTTAGCGCCAAAGAATATTTGCGAAATGAAGGGGCCACTTTTCAAAATTTGGATGATCCGCTTGGTTCGCTTATCGAAGATGTTGATGATCTGCAAATGTCGAAAGCATTTAATAAGGGAGACCCCTGGCCGCACTTACCAACAGATGCTCGTATAAAAATGGTAAAAGAATATTCTGGCTTGATTGGAGCTAGAGGCAGAAATTTGAAACATACCAACACGTGCTGGAATAAAAGTAAGAGCATGTGGATGACTGTGCCGGAATGTGATCGCATCCCACTAAGGGCTGTCCAATATAGTTGGTTGCAAAAGTGGTGCGAACAAAATGGCACCGCAAAATTACTGAAACGACCGCATCTTTCATCAACAGATGTCGAATGGCTATTGCATCATTGCGGTTTCTATTGTTCAGCCATATGGATCGGACCAGCCGGTGACGAGTTCGATGGCAAAGCATCTGTGAGTGCAGAATGTTTGAGACGGGAGACGTGCAAAAGGTGGCAGGAATGACGGAACGCATGAAAAGACAGCTTTTCTCGCTAATTGAGAAATATGCAGAGCCAAACTCTCCGTTAAGTCTTTCCACGTCAATACAAAAGGATCTAGAGTTGACTGGAGATGAGGCGTTCCTGCTAATTCAGCAGATCTCTAAAGAATTTCAACTCGACCTTTCGATGATTGGCAGAAGATACTTTGAGGATGAACTCTCCGCGTCAGTTGGATTCTCGTTGAATATTTTAGCGCCAGCCATTTGGGCAATGATGTACGTAACTGATAAAGGAAAAAAGACCGAGTTATTTGTGGGCGATTTTCTAAGGGCAATTCAAGTAGGTCGCTGGGAAGAACCGAATCGCGCTCCAAAATTTCCGTGGCAAAAAACTCCTGATCACGAAAAAACATTTGAGTAATCCTTTCTCAATGCCTAAACTTACTGTCTCTTGCGCATTGTTCAAACCCTACAAAACAAATAGACTTAGCTTCTAATCTCCCCCGACTCAAATCACGATTATTGCGGAGTGCTAGCGCATGTGCTAGCATGATGGAGGTTGTTTTATGGCGAAAAAGCAAGATTATCTTTGCATGCTGAAAGGTAACAAGAAAAACATTCGCTTCACAGTTATAGAGCGAATCCTTAAACGACATGCATGGAAATTACAAAGCACGAATGGTTCACACCATATTTATTCGAAAACAGGCCGAATTCCGATACTAATAGTGAAGCCGCATGGCAACAACAAATTCTGTCACCCTATGGACGTAAACAAAGTAATACTCGAACTAGAAATCGAAGAGGAGGGCAAAGAATTATGAGTAAGAAAATAAACCTTGACGAGTATGTAAGTATGCCATGGCACTTTTCGATTCAATCGTCAGAATGGGATGGTAAGCCAGGCTATTGGGCATGGGTCTCTGAACTACCAAATTGCTCAACCTTCGCAGCTAGCCAGGCTGAAGCACTATCAAAGGTGGCACAGTTGTTGCCTGCATATCTTAAGGCGGCGGTAGAATCAAACGCTAATATTCCCACGCCAGAAGGACGCGAGCCAGAAGCAGATGAAGTGGGTGGCACAATTGTTTTGCGCATACCCAAATCGCTGCATTTAGGCCTGAAACAAGCTGCCCAGACGGAGAACACATCGCTAAATCAGTTTGCCTTGTATGCCTTGACAAAGATGGTATATCAAACAACCCTGCCCGATTTGATACACACGAAAAAGGCGCAAAATAAGCTTTCAGCTGACGCGCCATTTCCAAAATTAATAGCCCAGAAAAAGTCAAATGGCCCTAAGAGAAAAATCGTCTAGCCAAACCAGTATCTAGACTTCTAATTGCCTGGTCGCGCACTAAAATCGCAAGCCTGCGGCCATAGCACCATAGTTCGACAAACTCTCTTTTGGCAGAAAGACGATTTCGCCTTTGTATCGCAGAGCCGACGCTATCATTCGATCTTCTTCCGAGAGTTTATGTTGCTCGGAAGCCTTAATGCTGATAGCCGCATCATCCTCCACATAAAGTGTCTGCACCCGGCCTGCCAAAATTAGTTGCTCAATTTCATCGTTGCCAGAGCCAAGACGCTTCTCATGCAAAAATGCTTCGATGGCTTCCAGGTAATTTTGTGCTCTTTCGGTGCTTGCTTTCTCGCATGCTTCTTGCGCGACTTTTGCAATATCAGCTATTGATGCGTTCTCGTAGCAACCATCTACGGTGGCAATGCTTCGGCTGTCCAACGATGGTGGCAACTCTCCGGCGTGCGAGGCTCCAGCAATGATCATTGGTCCTTCAAGGGTTTCTGACAGAGCAGAAATCGCCGCCTTGAGTTTCGGATCAGAGCATGCCTTTACTCCACGTCCACTGTTTTTGGCTTCATTTACGTGTCCGCTGTGAGCCAATGCTTTGAGCAGATGAGTGGCATGAGCGGCGGCAGGGTTGTCTGCAATTTCTGATACATGCTCTCCATTTTTGCTAAATACCCGCACTCCATGGCAGCTAAAAACTAAGACGTGGCATAGAGGGAACGTGCTGGTGCTGTAAGCTATTTCAGTGAGAGCAAAACCATTGTCGGCAACCACTCGAGGTTTAGCGTGGTAATGCAAGGGAAAAATTTTGCCGAAGTTGGCAGCAGCAAAAATGGCAACGCTGCCATTAAACAATGTTCCATCAATACTTTGCAAAATCAATTCAAGCCGCTTAAAAAGTATGTCGCGGGTCGAATCGGGGAGATCTAATTTCAGATGTTGCACTTCTGATGCAAGGTGTTTTAGTTTTGCCTCGTTCTCTTTTCGATTCATGTCCAGATCAACTATCAGGGTAAGCACCGGTTCGTTCTCACACTGCAGTAGCTCATTGATAATTTCGTTCATGATATGTCCTGTTAATCGGTCGACATGATTACCATAGCAGCGTTAACTGTTGCTCTCGCCATCCGTTAGGACTAGTCGAAGCAAATCAGCCTTACGGTGCATAGCTCGAGCTTGCTGTTAAACCAGCCCACGACGCATCGCATGCACAGCTGCCTGCGTACGATCGTCCACAGCCAGCTTGTTGAGAATATTGCGCACGTGGGTTTTGGTCGTGGCCAGTGAGACAAATAACTTGTCACTGATTTCTTGATTGGAGAGACCATCAACAATCAGCTTCATCACCTCTAGTTCTCGAGGAGAAAGAGCATCTGGTGCGGGGCGGTCGATATCAGCACTACTTTCATCTACGTGGTTGGGCGCAGACTTTGCTTCTGGGGCAGTCGTTTTAACTTTAGTTGGTGCCACCACTGGTGAATAATGTCTCAGCACCTTGCTCGCTATGGCCGCGTCGAGCCACGCATCACCAGCATTAACCGACCGAATAGCCATGTATAGCCTCTCAGGCTCCACATCTTTCAGGCAATAGCCACTGGCACCTGCACCTAGAGAAGCCATAATGTCTGACTCATTATCATGCTGCGTGAGCATGATAATTTTAATAGCCGGTTGTCGTCCGATGATTTTCGCAGCCGCTTGAATGCCATCCATCACCGGCATACCAACATCCATAAGAATGACATGCGGTTGCAATGACTCGGCCAGGCCGATCGCTTCCTCTCCATTAGAGGCTTCACCAACTACATGGATATCTTGAGTTCTCTGCAAAGCAGCTCTGAGACCCAATCTCGTCAGAACATGATCTTCAACCAGCAATACATTTATGGAGTTAACAGTCGCAGAAGGTGTTTGGTCAGACATAATGAGCCTTTACCGAAGAGTCATAATTATAGCCTGCCAATAAGATGGGGAAGTTTGAATTGAAGAGAGAGCCCGACAGGCCTTCCTCGGCATTGACGCTAAACGCTGAAGAAGTTGAGCTGCGCAAACGTTGGCTAGAATTTTCGGCTAGCGACGAAGAGATGATTGAACTCGAGCTTGACAAGCTGGTTACTGATCATATTGATGAATTGATCGAGTCAATGTATGCGCATTTTCTAACCTTTGAAGAGACACGTAGCTATTTTCCCAATGAACAAATCCTAAAAAGGGCTCAAGCAGCTCAAAAAGACTATTTTGTCAGGCTAACCAAAGGAAATTACGGCACCGATTATGCCAATGATAGATTGAGGGTTGGTGCCACGCATCATCGCATCGAGCTTGACCCCAAGTGGTATATCGGCGCCTATAATCGGGTTTTAGGATGGTTTTTACCAAAAGTAATAGGCAAATATGAAGGTGACTCGGACAAGCTGTGTAAGGCTATTTCAGCACTGATGAAATTGGTGTTTTTAGATATGGGCCTGGCAATAGATTGCTACATCTCCGCTAAAGAAGCTGCCTTGAGATATCACACAGATTCAATTCGCGAGTTAGAAACAGAGAGGCGAGTAACCAAGTCTATTCTAGAAAATTCTCCTGTGGGCATTATCAGCTTAAACCGCGACATGATTTGTCTCGAATGCAACGACAAGTTTGTCGAACAAGTTGATGGTGGCAGCCGTGCTGATCTAGTCGCTAAGCCTCTTTTCGAATTTGCACCGGCCTTGACCCCTCAACTTTTTGAAGCAGTACTAAAGGGCGGCCAGTTTATCAAGCATACTGGTGACCCGCTAAAACTTTCAAAAAAAGGTAGTGGCGATAATAATTATTGGGACTGGCTTGCATGGCCAGTTAAAGACAATGACGGCAATATGACGGGCCTGGTGGCCATGTTTACCAATACGACCGCCAGCGTTTTGCTGCAACAGCAGCGCGAAGATTTTGTTGCTACCTTAACCCACGATCTAAAGACGCCAGTATCCGCCACCAATAGAGCGGTGCGTTTCATGCTCGACGGCGACTTCGGGCCCATACCCGAATCACAGACAGTTGTGCTAGAGACAATTTTGCAGAGCAATACTGCTCTTTACAGCCTTGTTCAAACCCTTCTCGATGTTTATCGTTTCGATAGCGGCGTTAAAGAATTTCACCTGCAGAAATGCGATTTAGTCAAACTAATCACAAAATTGCTCAGCGAGATTATGCCCCTCGCTAAAGAGAAGGGCGTGACATTGAGCGCAAAACTACCAGAAGCATCGCAAGAAGTTCGCTGCGATCAGGAGGAAATTCGTCGGGTAATTCAGAATCTGATTGACAACTCATTGAAGTTTACACCTGACGGCGGCTCGGTTGAAGTTAGTTTGAAACAAGATGATCAGTACACTACATTTAGTATCAGTGATACAGGGAAGGGTATACCAGAGGAAAATCGGCCAAAATTATTTCAGCGATTTTGGCAAGCTGGTTCGACGGGTCGTTACTATGCTAGTACCGGGTTAGGGCTTTACCTTTGTCGGCGCATTATTGAAGGACACGGCGGTAGAATCTGGTGCCGTGATAGCCCAGGCCCTGGGGCGACATTTAGTTTTAAACTTCTTACTCAAGGCCCGGATAACGCATCAATTGTTGAAGCATAAGATCAAAAAGTATGGGAGCAAAGCGATGACAATCGTGGCTGGGCAGGTTCATACCAGCAGATAGAAAGTTATCGCTTGTGGTGCTTTTAATATGCGTTTCAGCTGCTTTAGCCAAACTGCAACCAATGTGAGATGCCTTGATTGAGGGGAAGTTAGTCTTCGCTGGTAAGTTTCTTAAGTACTCTTCAATAATTTGTTCGGCAGATGCCATGCAGAGGCACATGTCCAGCGGCTCAACCGCGACAATAGCTTTTAATGCATGCTCTGGAATGAGACCAGAAAGTACGGCCAGGTGTGCCATTGCATATGGTGGCGAATGTTTATCTTTAGCGATCAGATCATGAAGCTGAAGTCGCACATTAGGAAACTTCAGGTCTGCCATCAGTTGATACACCACATTTCTGAATTACCAATCCGTTTGGACCATAGCCATGATTTGCCAATTCTTCGGCGTATGCTTCAGGATTATTCGACGCTTCCATCATCACTTTGACAATCAAGGCAATCGCGGCTGTCCACGTTTCTTGCATGGCGTCGGTCCATTCACCTTCCTTGCTTAAATGCTCGCGCAGAACAGCAAGAAGATTCTCGGCCACAGCTGAATAATGAGCATTTTCGGTTTTATATAAAAGATGCCGAATACCAAGCGCATGAAGATAAGGAACGAGCTGATCTGATTGATCTGCCTGGGCAACAATTGTGGCCAGAGCAGACATCAACATTTTGTGCTGAACTTCCGGAGGCTTCGTAAATAATGGTTTTACAGATGGGTATTTCTCAAAAAGCCTTTTGTAAAAGCTCATGCCCAGACTGGTTGTACCACCGCTCTCACGTTTGGCGCGCTCAAAACTTTCTGTTAGGAGTGCTACATTTAGAGCCATTCTCTTAACCGTTTCCTATGGCAGTGCAAGCTGTTTTCTATCCTCCTATGTTCACAATTAATCCCGGTTTGCACATCCTGATCGAGTATGAATTTTAGATTACAGTCATCCTTTAGAATGACTAAACTGTTCTCATCGCGGCCTACTTAAGATAGGCTATGCGATGGAAGCTAGAAGGCTGGCGCTAGTAGATAATCAGAAAAGAGGAAAAGCCATGAAAATATTAGTTGCCATTGATCAGAGTGGTTCGAGTCAAAATATAGTTGACTATTTGCGCGGCTTTAAGCTAGCCGAAGGCGACGAACTGAAGGTTCTACACGTAGTTGAGCCTTTGACGGTGGGGAGCTACATGAGCATCCTTCCTGGACCAATGCTCGATGAAATTAAACAAAAAGCGTTTGCAGATGGAGAGAAGGTTGTGCACGAAACGGCAGAAATGCTGCGCTCGATTTTTCCTCAGTCAGTAGTAACAGCAGAGGTACAAAACGGCTTTGTCGTTGACACTATTGTTGAAAATGCAAAGAGATGGTCGGCAGATTCTATAGCTGTAGCCGCTCATGGCCGTCGCGGAGCAAACAAATTTACCCTTGGTAGCATTGCTCGAGCCATTGTTAACGAGGGGCCCTGTTCAGTGATTTTGGTTTCGTTAAAGCAGACTGCCTGAAATTGAATGTTCACTATCTAGCTGGTGGTCTTTTAGCTGTTTTTCTATGTTTTTCAATTCTGCAAAAATCAGGTGAACAGGCTCGCTCTTCTTTCGCTCAAGCAAGCGCGCCAGCGGGTGTTCTGCGCCAATTAATGGTTCGACGATAGACAGTGCGTGTTGAAATAGCTCATGTGCCTCCAGCTTCTGACCAATAGCACAGCACAACCGTGCTTTAACAATCAGTGCTCTGCCATACCAAAAACACTTGCGGCCTGGTCCGTCTTCAATTAATTGAATGGCTTTGTCGATAAAGGGTCGCGCTTCCCCTGTCTTACCACTATCTATAAGCACAGTTGCAAGACCCATGTATGATTTAGCAAGTTGATTGCCTATTGGCGGTTCTTTATCTTCTAAAGCGCCTATAAGTTCACGGTAAATAGACTCAGCTTGGTCGAATCGGCTTCTCAAACGAATGCAATCGGCCAGATGACGCTTTATGGAAAACAAACTTTTTTCGGGAATTTCAGAAGAGGTCCTGGCCAGGTCGAGCGCCCGCTGAAAATCACCCTCCGCTTGACCGAACATGCCGAGTGCAACACGCACTTTGCCAAAGAATTTTCTCAGATCAAAAAGCGTTAAGTCGTCCACAGAAAGATCATGTTCCTCCAGTTCACGCTCAGCCGTATTCAAATTTTTGAAGGCGGCGGTATATTCTCCGGCGCTATATGCCATGCGGGCAACTTGAATATGAGTCTTGGCCAGTGTTAACTTATTGCAGTGGGTGCCTGTCATTGTATTTCCTTGTCTAAAAGGTGGTGCTCTATTGAGCAGTGGCCTGGGTTAGTGATGATTCGCCCACAGAAGCTTTTACTGGTGTTAATTTAACAAGGTCAACTGAGCAACAAGAATTTTGACTGACAAGCTGCGGCACCGTCGCTGGTATCAGGCGATTTGCCTTGCGACCATGGGTTCCCAATATGATTTTGTCAACCATCCAATTGGCGGCAACAGTGACTAATTCATCGGCGGCTTTGCCCTTTCGTACTTCGCTATAAACAGTGCATCCGGGCAAATGCTCAAACATTAGTGCCCGTGCTTCATGCACCACCCTATCGGCAGTATGTGCTTGATGCGTTTTTGTTTTGTCCAGAGCATCAGCACCAGGCTCGACCACAGTAAGAATTCTAAAAATGGTATCTGACGGCCATGAGCGTTTAACTGTAGCTTCAATAATTTGCTTCCAGTTATCTGTTTGGTCGACGGCAATTATTACTTTCATTTTTTCACCTGAATGAATGAATGCGACTATACGGCTTGTTTTTGTTTTGCGAGTGCATTACTTCCGTCATCTTTAGAAGATGTGTCATCATTTTTTTTGATTTTCATTTTGATCACTTCAACAGAACAATGTGAGCGGTTGACGATTTTTTCGGCAACGCTACCGAGCAAAATTTTGTCCAAACCAGTACGACCATGTGAGCCGACTACTATCACATCAGCATGCCAATCTCTTGCCAGCTCAATAATTGAGTCGGCAATATAGCCACCAATAACGACTGAGCTCACTTGTTGGTCGCCGAAGATTTCTTTGAGATAGTCGCCGATGTCGGTTGTAAATTTGACACCATACGCCTTAAGCTTTTTCTCGGCCTCTAGCATTAGACTAACAGCCTCAGGAGCAACCAGCCCATATTGTGCGGCAATGGGCTCTACCACGTGAACAATTTTAAACTGCGTGCCATCAGCCCAGGGTCGATTAGCCACAACGCTTACTGCCTCGTGTGAACAAAGTGAATCGTCCACTGCAATCAATACTTTCATTCCATCGCTCCTTAAACCTGTGCGTTCACTGTATTTTCCATCATTTATCTGCAAACGCCATCCACCTTAAGCATCAAACAAATCGGCATTCTTCTCTAAAGATTCAACCTTTAGGTCGATATTAAGCTTGAAAAGTAAGCTGCATAATAATGCTGGTGCAGCAGATGAGTTGTCCTTTGCTTGTACGGTTAATTATACTTGCCAACGGTGGAGAAGGTTGAAAATGAACCGGTCTATATTGCTGTCTCTGGACGGATCAATTTATGCAGTTCATGCTGCAAATCTGTGTTTTCGGCTGGCCAATGCAGCCGATGCAAGTGTTGTAGCTCATCATGTAGTTGATACTGAAGGCGCTAGAGAATTTGTCATAAGAGAGCCCGAGGGCTTTGTTTCATCTAAAGAGTACAAGTCTGTCTATGATTATTTGAGTAAATCTCTCTGGGCAATTGGCCAGCAATTGCAAAATCGATATTTGAATGAAGCCGCCAAATATGGTGTCACCTCCAGTTTTGTCCTCGAAAAAGGTGATCCGGTAACTGCAGTGTGCGAGCGCGCTAAAGCCCACGACCTGGTGGTTGTTGGTCACCACCATAAGGCCCCCCTTTCAATAACTGCCAAACAACAGAGTCACAAAAGTGTCGAGCGTACTTCTTTTGCTGAGGCCCTGACTCACAGCTGTCCAGTTCCACTCTTGGTTGTTCAAGACAATGGTCAAAGCTGGAATACAATGTCAATTTTAGTCTCACTAGAACATCTAAACGAAAAATATATTGACGCTTGTCTTGACTTTGCTGAGCTACTGGATTTGAAGCCAATAATTGTTTGCCTTGGTACTGACAATCGAGCGAAATCCACAGAGGACATTATCTGTCAGCTCAGGGAGGCTAATCCCAGGACCAAAGACCTTGAGATAAACTTGAGTTCGCTGGACGATCTTTCAGTATCGCAGGCTGCATCTGACTCTTATGACACGACTCTGCCAGTAGTACCAACACGAGCGATTGCCGGTGCGCGAGTCAGTCTGCTGGACGTCAATGCTTCGGCATTTGTTCATTGCCTGACTGCTTCCTCGATGTTACTCATGCCAGAGGAATATCTTGAATATAAGAACCACAGCGAAACAGGCGCAGAAAAGCTGGAACATGCCGACGTCAGGTGATGTTAGGGTAAAGTCATAATGTAATCAGCTAATGAGTCTGCCTGCGACTTGGTCAGCCCCGAAGGCGGCATGGCATAAGCAGCATGCTCACCGCTATCTTTTTTTAGCTTGACTACGAATTCTGCATCATTAATGCGACCGGCCACATACTGACGGTCGTGTCGTTTACCCAGGCCATCAAGGGAAGGGCCCACACGACCGCCTCGATTGCGCACCGTGTGGCAGACTATGCAGCCACGATCGTAGAAGAGCATTCGACCTTCTGCAACGCGACCATTGGTGTGTTTCGCATCATTAACCGGTTCTGCCTTAGCCTCAGATTGATCGCCTTTCTTTTTGTTGACAGGTGCTAAGTGGCCCACGCACAAAGAGTCTGCAGTAGCTTTTGAACTGGCTTTGTTCTCAATGTTTCTAGCCTGAGAGAGATTCGAGAAAACGATACTTGCAATACCTAAAACAGCAAGGGCAACAATTAGATTTCGATTTAAATTTTTCATTTAGAGTCAACTCTTTGAGCTCGTCACTACTGCAATTTACCAGCCCTGGTTAGTGGCGCACATCATACTTTAGAGCGGTTTTTTTTCAATCGAGCTCAAGAGCAAATTTGTAACTGGACTGGTGTATATTGAGCAAATCTTCCCATGGCAAAGATTGATGAACAAAGATAATCACCCTTTGATTGCCAGTATCGCTTTATTGATGTGCTTGAGCCTGCTAAGTATCAGCAATAGTCAGGCCAAAGAGCCTCAAACCAATGTCTATCTAGCGTCAAGTAGTTTCAAACCAGAATTAGAAAGCCCCAGCAGTGCCGTAGGAAAAAAACTAGCCGCAAGACAAAATTGTGCCGCCTGCCACTCCCTTGAAGGTCACGGGGGTAGCATGGCACCACCATTTGACGGCATCGGTGCTCGCCGCTCGCGTGCTTTCATGCTGGCACGAATTACTTCAGGAAGAGCAGCAGTAGATGAGTACGCGAAACTGAACTCTACAGGTGAGTTGTTTGCTCACCCAAGAGTGCCGGCAGAGCAAGCTAAAAATCTAGTCAGTTATTTGCTAACCCTGCCTGAACCGGCGGGAGGCTTTAAAATTGGCAGTCACCCGGTGGCTGAAGCTAATTCAACCGCTTCAATCAAGCCAGAGCAAATCTCTACAGCGCAATCGATTAAAGCCGGAAAAAGTCTTTTTCTCAGACGCAACTGCCTCTCATGTCACAGTATCGGAAACGGTGGCGGACAATTTGCCTCGCGACTCGACGGCATAAGCCAGCGTCGAGATCGTGCCTTTATTGCCAATACTCTCACTGCTGCCGAGGTTCATACGCTTAGCGAAGAAGAAAAGCATGGAGATAAAGTCATCATGAGCCCTTCTGCTTTTTCGCCGGCGCAAATCAGAGCTGTGACTGACTTTCTGATGTCATTGCCGCCAGCCAAATAATTTGATTTTGCTCACGCCATCGAATAATCAAATCAAAACAACTCAAATCACTCTTGCGGTTGATACCTTATTTTTCCAATCGAACTAGACTAAACTTCGAGATTCATAATCAATTTCGAGTAAACTCATGGTCGAAATTCAAAATTGAAAATTAATAGACCAGATACCGGAGTAATAATCCAGTTATGTCGGTAAATACCCGGGCAACACGGAAAATTGTCGCTGTCAAAGTTCCGTCAGATGACAAACGCTGGTTAATCGTCGCAGCAGTGATGCGAAAACACGGTTCAGCTCAAAGCGCGCTGATTGAAACATTACACTCTGTGCAATCCACTTTCGGCTATCTCGATGATATTGCCTTAGCTTTTGTCGCTCATAGCTTGCGCATACCGCTGAGCAAGGTGTACGGAGTCGCTACTTTCTATAGCCACTTTCGTCTTAAACCACAGGGTAAACATAACTGTGTTATTTGCATGGGCACCGCCTGTTATATCAAAGGCAGCGCTAAATTGTTGCAAAAGGTTGATCAAAAATACGGTCTCAAAGTGGGCTGCACTTCCAGCGACAATCAGTTTTCATTACTCGAAGCGCGGTGCCTCGGAGCGTGCGGCATAGCTCCAGCAGGCATTTTCGACGGCCGCGTGTTGGGCAATCTGTCACCGGCGCTGGTGGAAGCTCAGGTAGACGGTTGGTTGAGAGAGTTAGAATTGAACGAGACGAAATCGCCATCATGATAGATCGAAAAATAACTCAGCAAATTGCGTCGGCAGAAGACCTGGCAAAAGTAGCGGCCGAACAAGAGGCCTGGCAGGCTCAATACCAACACCGCGTTTTTGTTTGCATGGGCACTGCCTGCCAATCAGTGCAAAGCGGCGCGGTACTTGCTGCTTTGCAAGCAGAAATTAAAGACAAAGGGCGCGACAATGAATGTCTGGTATCACCTGGTGGATGCCAGGGCAATTGCGCCAGCGCTCCTCTAGTTTCGGTGCCAGAGCAAGATTTGCTCTATCAGACAGTTCAACCTGCTGATGCCAAAGAAATTGTTGATGCACTCGCCGGTGCACCAGTCAGTCGTTTATTGTGCGATAACAAAAGCGATTTTTTCGTCAAGCAAAATCGTGTGGTTACCAATCACCGCGGCTTGCTTAATCCAGAAAGCATCGAAGATTACATTGCCGCCGGCGGTTTTCGCGCTTTGCTTAAAGCTCTGGCTGAGTTTTCTCCAGACAATGTGGTGCAGGAGCTGCAGAAGAGCGGGCTGCGCGGACGCGGTGGTGCCGGCTACCCAACCGGGCTAAAGTGGAGCACAGTGGCCAAGGCCAGAGCCGAACAAAAATATGTGATTTGTAATGCCGACGAAGGTGACCCTGGTGCCTTCATGAATCGCAGCGTACTGGAAGATTATCCTTTTCGCGTTTTGGAAGGCATGGCTATAGCTGCTTATGCAGTGGGCGCCACCAAAGGATACGTCTATGTGCGAGCTGAATATCCGCTAGCAGTTGAGCGAGTGACAAAGGCCATTCGCAGCGCTGAAAAACACGGCCTACTGGGCAACAAAATCGGCTCTATGTCATTAGATTTTCACGTAGAAATTAGACTAGGTGCCGGTGCATTTGTTTGCGGTGAAGAAACGGCCTTGATTTCATCTATAGAAGGTGGCAAAGGTTTACCTTGCCCAAGGCCTCCTTATCCAGCCGAATCTGGGTTGTGGGGCATGCCCACGCTAATCAACAACGTTGAAACATTCGCCAATGTAGTGCCGATTATCACTAATGGGGCAGAGTGGTATGCCACCATCGGCACCCCGCGCAGCAAAGGCACCAAAACATTTGCCCTGAGCGGCCGAATCATGAATACCGGCCTGGTGGAGGTGCCATTAGGAACATCACTGCGCCAGATGATATTTGATATTGGTGGTGGTGTGCCTGACGGTCACAAATTTAAGGCGGTGCAAACGGGTGGGCCTGCTGGCGGCTGCATTCCGGAAGAACATCTAGACGCCACCATCGACTACGAAACGTTAATGGAGCTGGGCTCTTTTATGGGCTCCGGGGGCATGATTGTTATGGACGATAGCTCTTGCATGGTAGATGTAGCTAAGTTTTTCATGCAATTTTGCGCTGCCGAGTCTTGCGGCAAATGCGTTCCTTGCCGGGTTGGCACAGCCCATATGCACGACATGCTCGACCGCATCACTAAAGGCGAAGGCACCATGGAAGAATTGGGACAACTCGAATCTCTTTGCGATGTGGTCAAATTTACAAGCCTTTGTGGCTTGGGTCAGGGCGCACCGAATCCGGTGCTCAGTACTTTACGCTTTTTCAAAAGTGAATATCTGGCTCACATAGTTGGACATACCTGCCCTGCAGGAGTTTGCGCCCCCATTGGCCAAGACATCAGGAGGCCCACATGCGCGTTGTCACCTTAAAAATAAACGGCCAAGAAATGAGCGGCCGCGAAGACGAAGACATTTTGCACGTGGCCCGGGAACACGGCATAGAAATTCCTACACTTTGCCAACTTGATGGCATATCAGAATGGGGCGGCTGCCGTCTGTGTCTGGTAGAAATCGAAGGCAGTGCAAAACTTTCGGCTGCCTGCGTCACTAAAGTAAGCGAAGGCATGGTGGTCAACACAGAATCAGAACGCTTGAGTGGCTACCGTAAGACAATCGTCGAAATGCTTTTCACTGAAGGCAATCATATCTGCTCAGTTTGTGTTTCAAATAATAATTGCGAATTGCAAGACATGTCTTCTGATTTAAAAATTGACCATATCTCCCTACCATATCGTTACCCGGCCAGAGCCGTGGATGCTTCTCACGATCTGTTTATCTTCGATGCCAACCGCTGCATTCTCTGTACACGCTGCGTTCGTGTTTGTGATCAAGTAGAAGGAGCCCATACCTGGGATGTCGCCGGTCGCGGTATTCAATCACAATTAATTTCTGATTTGAATCAGCCCTGGGGTGAATCTACCAGTTGCACCAGTTGCGGCAAATGTGTAGAGGCGTGTCCCACTGGCGCCTTGTTCGAAAAAGGTAAGGCAGCCGGAGAAATGGTTAAAGATCCAAAATTCCTCGTCTATCTGGCCGACATGAAAGCGGAAAAATCATGAGCAGAACTGAAGTCGAAGCTTTGCCAACTCTGGCCACGGTATGGTTAGATGGCTGCTCGGGCTGCCACATGTCATTGCTCGATATGGATCATCGCCTGCTCACTCTGCTTGAAAAAGTGGATCTTGTTTATAGCCCATTAGTTGATCGAAAAGACTTTCCCGACAATGTTGATATTACCCTTGTGGAAGGGGCAGTCAGCAGCGAAAGTGACCTTGAAAAAATACTGATGGTACGCCAGCATACCAAAATTTTAGTCTCACTGGGTGATTGTGCAGTAACCGCTAATGTACCGTCTTTGCGCAATCCACTGGGAGTAAATGCCATCCTTGAAAGAGTAAGCAACGGCGGCTTACCCAAGCAACCAGATACGGTGCCTTTGCTTTGCGCTCACGCGCGGCCGGTTCACACCGTTGTTAAAGTCGACGTCTACGTACCTGGTTGCCCACCTTCAGCCGATACTATTCACACGGTACTAACAGAGCTTTTGGCGGGAAGAACACCAGATCTGCACGGTATCACTCGTTTTGGCCTCTAAGCAAGCATATTTTAGGAAGTCTGCATGAGCAAGATAATTACTATTGATCCGGTCACCAGAATCGAAGGACACTCAAAAATAACCATTCACCTTGATGATCAAGGCGAAGTGGAGGAAGCGCTTTTTCACGTCACGCAGTTGCGTGGTTTTGAAAAATTTGCTGAGGGCAGACCCTTTCATGAAATGCCTTCATTAATGGCCAGAATTTGCGGCATTTGCCCCGTCAGCCATCTAGTTGCCTCAGCCAAAGCTTGCGACATGTTGATGTCGGTACGCATCCCCCCTACTGCCGTCAAATTAAGACGAATTATAAATCTGGCTCAAATAGCGCAGTCACACGCTCTCAGTTTTTTCTATCTCTCTTCGCCAGATCTGCTTTTAGGCATGGATTCGGACCCAGCCAAACGCAATATCGTTGGAGTGGCCAGGGAAAATCCTGAGCTGGCTCGAAGTGGAGTGCAGTTGCGTGCGCTGGGGCAGGAAATCATCGAAATTCTAGGCGGCAAAAAGATACACCCGGGTTGGGTAGTACCTGGGGGAGTCAGTCACGCATTAAGCGCTGAACATCGTGATTACATTTTGAAAAAATTGCCGGAAGCCATTCAAATAGCCGAACAAACAATCAAATGGTTTAGCGTCGCACTAGAAAAGTTTAGTGAAGAAATAGCAGTTTTTGCCAATTTTCCGGGCTTGTTTATGGGTCTGATAGGAAGTCACGATGAGCTTGAAACCTATGATGGACGCTTGCGCTTGGCTGACGATCAAGGAACAGTGGTGGCAGATTTACCAGCCGAAGATTATAAAACCATCGTCGCTGAGGCCATTAATCCACACAGCTATTTGAAATCTCCTTATTATAAACCGCAGGGTTATCCCGCTGGTCTCTATAGAGTTGGGCCCCTGGCGCGGCTGCACCTCGCCAAAACTTGTGGCACTCCCAGAGCAGATCAAGCACTGACTGAATTTAAAAAACTCGATCACAAAAGTGCTTTTCATTATCACCTGGCAAGACTGATTGAAATTCTCTACGCCTTTGAAATGATTGAACAGTTGCTGAGCGACGACGTGATTTTAGACAGTCATGTGCGCGCTCATGCCGCCGCCAATGCTCACGAGGGTTTTGGTATTTCTGAAGCACCGCGTGGCACGCTCATGCACCATTACAAAATTGACGATAACGGCTTGATTACCTATGCTGACTTGATTATAGCCACAGGACACAACAGCTTAGCCATGAATAAAGGCATTACTCAGGCTGCTAAGCATTACATCAAAAACGACAAACTGACAGAAGGCATTTTAAATCGCATTGAAGCTGTGATTCGTACTTTTGACCCCTGCCTCAGTTGCTCCACACATGCCGTGGGACAAATGGCTCTAGACGTACAACTAATTGATGTGGGTGGTACTGTTTTAGACAGGGTTAAACGCTAAGCTAAAATAGGACTCTTGATGCACTGGCTTGTAATTGGTTTTGGTAATGATCTGGCAGGTGATGACGGTTTTGGTATTGCTGTAGCCGAGCAAATCAAAAAGCGAGCAGCCTATGACCTGGCAATGCAAATTACCATCAAAGTGATTGCTACCAGAATTCTCGCCCCTGAGCTGCTAGAAGATATTAACATTGCCGACGCTGTGATTTTCATCGATGCTAGCGCTGCTCTCACTGATGGTCTACCCAAAAAGATTGATTTGCAAAAATCCATCAGCTCAGAGTTAGAATGTGGCAGTTCAATATTTCTCAGTCATCGCTGTAACCCGCTGACACTAATGCAGTTAAGTCAGACTTTGTATAATCACAATCCGCCAGCCTGGCTCTATGCCATTGGTAGTTGTCACTTTGGTTTATTCGAAAACTTAAGTGATGTGGTGGCTGACCTGGTGCCTGAAGTAGCTGCCCAGATCATCGACCAAATCAACAAGCACGCCCTCTGTGAGCAAGCATGAAAGGACGAAACTAGAATGACTCAAACTCAAACTGAAACCACTCCACCAAAAAATGAATGGCAAGCAGCTTACGATAAAAAACTCGTCTCTGCTGAAGAAGCAGTATTGGCCATCAAGTCAGGAGATTCAGTTTACATTCATTCTCATGCTGCTGCCCCTGAGCCCTTGATTGACGCCATGGTGGGTCGGGCCAACCAATTGCAAAACGTTCAAATCGTGCACATAATGACCATGGGAAAAGCTGCATATGCAAACAAGCAATATGAAGGCTCTTTTAAAGTACACGCGCTGTTTATCGGCGCTAACGTTCGGCAAGCTATAAATGAGGGACGGGCTGACTATACGCCAATTTTTTTGAGCGAAATACCCAGGTTATTCGAGAGCAAACAAATGCCGCTCGACGTCTGCTTAATTCAAGTATCGCCACCAGATGCCCATGGTTATTGCAGCTATGGTGTATCTGTCGACTGTACAATCGCTGCCCGCAAAGCCGCACGCATTGTCATTGCTGAAGTAAACAAACAAATGCCCCGCACACTTGGTCGATCCTTTGTGCATGTGAGCAGGCTTGATTATATAGTTGAAACAGACAGGCCATTACCAGAGCTGGCTCCTGATAATATCGGTGTGATTGATCAGGCCATTGGCAAAAATGTAGCTTCGCTGGTTGACGATCAAGCAACAATACAACTGGGTATTGGTGCGATACCAAATGCAGTGCTGGGACATTTAACAGCCAAAAAAGATCTGGGTGTTCACAGCGAGATGCTGTCTGATGGCATAGTAGATTTAATGGAACTTGGTGTAGTGACAAATGATGCAAAAACCGTACTTCCCGGAAAAGTTGCGGTGAGCTTCATTATGGGTACGCAAAGACTTTATCAGTTTGTTGATAACAACCCAGCAGTAGAATTTCAAACTGTAGATTTCATCAACGATCCATTTATAATTTCGCAAAACTACCGCATGACGTCAATTAACTCAGCACTGGCCGTAGATCTCACTGGCCAGGTTTCATCAGATTCAATTGGATCTTATTTGTACAGCGGCTTTGGTGGACAACTCGACTTTATCAGAGGGGCGTCAAGGTCAAAAGACGGCAAAGCAATTATCGCCTTACCGTCAACAGCCAAAGCTGACACCGTATCGCGCATTGTTGCCTGCCTGGCACCAGGTAGCGGCGTAGTGACAACCAGGGCGGATGTACACTATGTTGTCACTGAATATGGTATCGCACAGCTTCACGGCAGATCTTTGACCCAGCGAATGCGTGCTCTAGTTGAAATTGCTCACCCGAATTTCCGTGCTTCTCTCGAGAAACAATGTTTTGAACTTCATGGAAGACTTTTGTCTTAAAGAGCCGTAGTCTTCTCTTTAACGGTCGCTTTTCAGCATTTCAGTCAATGGCTTGGTCAGCCGCCCCGAAAGGGGCATAGATAGCACATATGTAAACAAGGCTGAAATCAAGACAAGAATAATTTCTGCCTGACTGAGAATGGTTGTGTTTAAAGCTATCTGCAATGGCGGCAGATAAATTGCTGCCACCACCAGAACCAGACTAATAACGGTGCTTCCCACCATAGGAGCATTAAACCGGCTCTGGTGGCCGCGCTCAATGCTTATGCTTCCGGCTTTCAACCACGACCATGATTGCAATATCAAAGCCAGCGACAAGGTTGACAGGGCCACAGTGGCGCAATTGGCAGCATTGAAATAGATTTGGTCTATGGCCACGGTTATAAGGGTGATAATGCCAATTAGCGCACTGCGAGTAAGAATTTGAAATTGTTCGTACCGGCCCAGTAAGTTTTGATTTTGTTTTCGTGGCGGGCGTTTCATCACGTCAGCCGGATCGTTTTGCAGCACGATGCCCAGGCCGGGAAAGACATGCATGATCAAATTTAGATAGAGTAGTTGCAATGGCTCAAGAAAGAGCCCAGTATTGGCAAGAAGACCAAGACCAATAGCAACCACCGACGTCAGGCTGGCAGTAAGCAAATATCCAACCGCTCGGCGAATATTGCCGTATATAATTCTTCCCTGTTTAATAGCTTTGACGATAGTGGCAAAATTGTCATCAGTAATAACAAGGTCCGACGCTTCACGAGCCATATCTGTGCCGGCAAGCCCCATAGCGATGCCTATGTTTGACTGCCGTAAGGCCGGTGCGTCATTTACACCGTCACCGGTCATGGCTACTATCTGGCCTGCTGCTTGTAAGCGTTTGACAATATCTAATTTCATCTCAGGTGTAACGCGAGCCAACACAGTAACTTGAGCGAGCACACGTACTATCTCTTCATCTGTTAGCTTGTTCAGATCACTGCCCGAAAGAATCGACTTTTGATCTGTCACACCATCAGTGATGCCTAGTTCAACAGCAATTGCCTTAGCTGTCTCAGGTTGATCGCCAGTAAGCATAACCAGGCGAATACCAGCATCGTGACACATGGCAATTGCCTCAGCCACATTCTCTTTCGGCCGATCAGCCATACCTACCAAACCAAGCAATGTCAGTTCTTTTTCGACAATAGAGCTGTCCAGATCATCAGGAACTTTTTCCAAATCGCTAGTGGCTACAGCTAGAACTCTCAGCCCCTGCCGTGCCAATTTCTCATTTTCATTGAGAAACCATTCCCTTGTCTCTGCAGTTAGTTCTTTATTGCCTTCGGCACTACGCCACTGGTGACAGACTGAAAGCACAGCTTCAGGAGACCCTTTAAGATAAAGCACATGACCTGTGTCAGGCCTGGCGTGAATAGTAGTCATTCTTTTGCGGCTTAAATCAAACGGAATTTCAGCCACTCTCGGGAAGTCGGCACAAAGCTGCTCGTCGTCAAGACCAAGTTTAACTGCGACTGTGATTAGTGAGCCTTCTGTAGGATCACCGTGAATATGCCAGCCTTCCGCCCCATCATGTTTTTCTAACCGAGCATCATTGCAAAGTCTGACTGCAGCCAGAAAATCTCGTACTACAGGACTGCTCAACGTAAGATCTGCATGAATACTGGTTAGTTCGCCGGTGGGTTCGTAGCCTCGTCCTGAAATACGTAATTCCTGACGATCTAAAATTATGTGCGTTACCAGCATTTTGTTTTCAGTCAGTGTGCCGGTTTTGTCAGTACAGATAACCGTGGTGCAACCCAGAGTCTCAACAGCGGCCAGTCGTCTGACCAGTGCCTTGGCCACAATCATTCTTCTAATGCCGGCGGCCAGAGCCAGGGTGGCAATAATTGGCAAACCTTCAGGAATAGCTGCCACTGCCAGTGCGATGCTGGTTTCCAACATTCGTTCAAGAGATGTGTGCCGCAATAAACCGAGCACAACAAAAACCACACACAATACCATCACGAGCATGGTCAACTGGCGGCCGAGAGCGTCTAGAGCCTTGGTCAAGGGCGTTTCAGCAAGCTGCACATCATGGAGAATTGCACCCAGCTTACCCATTTTGGTTCTGTCGCCGGTAGCAATAACCACACCTACAGCGCGCCCGCTCACAACGCAGGTGCCTTGTGAAGCGAGCCTATCATCGGTGTTGAAGGCATCGGCATCTTTAAAAACAGCAACGCTTTCGCCGGTAAGCGCTGACTCATCGATGGAAAATGCAGCGCTTTCAATCAGGCGCAAATCGGCTGGTACTCGAGTTCCTGACTCTAATAAAATGATATCGCCGCGCACAAGTTCGGTCACCGCCAACTCTGACTCACGACCAGCACGCCTGACGCGAATGACAGCGCCAGCCATTTTAGCCAGCGCCGCAAGAGACACTTTGGCTCGATACTCAGTCAGAAAACCAATGGTGGCATTAATTACCAGGGCGGCAACAATTCCGGCGGCCTGAAGATATTCATGCATCAGAAGTGATATCACAGTGGCAACTATGAGCAAAATCACAACGCTCGATTTGAATTGTTCAAGCAGCACATTGAAGGCACTAACCGAATGTGCTTTAGCAAACTCGTTGGTACCATCGGTGGCAAGCCTGTGAGCTGCCACTTCGGCAGGTAAACCCAAGACTCTATCAGTGCCGAGATCTTTGAGAAGCAAGGCCACTGGCTGATCGCTAAGCTCACTCTCGCTGCTACAAACGGCAGGCTGCGTATCGTTGATCAAACTTGCTTCTTCTGGCACCACTTATCTCACTTGTTCGCTTTCAAAATTGAATTTTTGCGCCTTGCTTAGGTTTTTCGCACTTAATCTTGAACGCCTCATCAATTTGATAGGCAAGCTGGTCAATTGAGTGACTCTCGCCGTGAGTGAGCACTACTCGCGGACGTCCCATAGCGCAAGGATGCAGCCAGCGTAGCAAATCTTTCTGGTCAGCATGGGCACTAAAACCGTCTATGCCCGCGACAGTGGCGCGAACACGAACAGTCTCACCAAGAATTTTCACCTGGCTTACTCCGGCAATTAAATCTCTACCAATTGATCCTTTGGCCTGATAGCCGACAATAATTACAAGAGTCTCAGGGCTGTTAAGCTGCCGCAAAAAATGATGCAAAATTCGACCGGCATTGCACATGCCTGCGCCGGCTAAAATAATTGCCGGGCCGTCAATGTTATTAAGCGCCTTCGATTCTTCAACAGTGAGGCAGGTTTTCAGAGTGGCAAGATCGCTGTGCAATTGACCGGTGATTTGCAATTCTTTTGCTTCGTTATCCATAAAAGCTACGTGCTTGGCGTATAGCTCTGTGGCAGCAATGGCCATGGGGCTATCAAGATAAATCGGCAGGGGCGCAATCACCTTTCTTCGAATCATTGAAGCCAATTGATAGAGAATTTGTTGTGTGCGTCCAACGGCAAAAGTGGGGATAAGAATTTTGCCTTTCTTCTCAATTCCTTGTTTAATCAGGGTTTCAAATTCTGTCAGGGTTTGAGCCAGCGGAGGATGGACGCGATCGCCGTAAGTAGACTCAAGAAAAACTACATCAGCCTCTACAGGTGGTGATGGATCTAGCATTATGGGTGCATCCCAGCGGCCCAGGTCACCGGAGAAAACCAAATGTTTGACTTTATTATCTTCAGTCACCTTAAGCACGATGCTGGCAGAGCCTAAAATATGGCCGGCCTCGATAAATTGGGCCTCGATGCCAGGGGCGACAGTAAACCACTGACAGTACTCGATAAGATGAAATTGCTGGCAAACTTGTCTGGTGTGGCTAAGGCGAAAGAGTGGCTTAATCAGCGGCAATTTCTCTCTTTTTCGTTTGCGATTTTCTTTCTCGGTATCTTCTTCTTCAATTTTCGCTGCATCTGTGAGAATTAGTTTGGCAATAGCCTCTGTGCCCTCAGTTGCAAAAATAGGTCCTGTATATCCGGCCTTAATCAATTGCGGCAGTCGGCCACAATGATCGAGATGCCCATGAGTGAGCAGCACGGCTGAAAGTGTCTTTGCACTGAGGCTAGCCGGAATGCGGTTTTGAAGTTCTAAACGCTTTGAACCCTGAAACATACCACAATCAATAAGCAGTTTCGAAGTGGCTGTTTGCAGCAAATAACATGATCCGGTGACTTCTTGAGCAGCACCATATAAGGTGACATACATGAAGAACCCCTTTTTAGTTTCTTACTTTCTTGTCGAGAGTGACATAAGAAAATCAGTTACCGACTTGACTTGGGCCGGGCTCAAATTAGAAGGTGGCATCGACGTGCCACGTTGATTATACTCATCATTAGAGCCCAAAGTAAGCATTTCAGCACCATTGACGCGGTCGGCTATATACTGGCGCCCTTTGCGGCTACCGACATCGTCAAGCGCGGCGGCAAATTGACCACCAACTTTACCTATAGAATGGCATGACATGCAGCCGGCATTGTAAAACAATTTCTTGCCTGCTGCTATAGATTGAGCCGTGGGTTGGTCAGTTGTGGTTGCAGTGCTTAACGCCTGACTAGAAAGAGCATGAGGCTTAACAGCAAAACCACCTTCGGGCTCTGGTAGAGTCATCAAATACGATACCACTAGACTCGACTGTTCTCGCGGCAAACGTGGATGCGGCATTAATTCTGCTTGTCCGTAAAGAGCGGCAAACTCTCTCTCTTCAGCTTGCCCGGCAGTAATGCGGTGAAGAATGAACTTTTTACTACGCCGCCCACCAATTCCGGCTAGCAACGGACCAAGACAGCCTCCATTAGTCGAGGCAGTGTGACACTGGGCGCAATTGTTCTTCTGGAAGATTAATCTGCCGGCCCTACTGTCAGCAGAAACGGGAAGCGCCATGTAACCTTTGGCCTGAACATTCAAGGGTACCTTTTTCTTTGCATCGCCGGCCCCTGCAGGATGACTTATTGTCAGGAGAGCCAAGAAAAGCAACAGCATCTTCAGTTTTAAGCTTCTGGGCATCATTACCTTCATCCATTATTATTGCTCCCAGCTTGCACCTGTCGGCAAATATATTCATCAACCCTGGGGATGATTTCATTTACCGTTTGATGTCCATAATTATATGAATGGCTCAGACGAATAATCTTCAGACAAAGCGCGGTAAGATCTTTTGATGAAAAACATCCGGTGGCTGACACTTAGGCCAAGAATATGATTTTGCCAAAGCTGGAAAATCAGTCAGTAATATGTTGGCAAATAAGAGTGCGCGGCACAGTACAGGGAGTCGGCTTTCGACCCACAGTTTTCAAGCTGGCCACAGACTTAGGCATAACTGGCCGTGTTTTCAATGATGGCGAAGGAGTTTTGATAGAAGCTTGGGCTCGAGAATTTGAACTGACCAAATTTCTTCAATCAATTAGCACCCAGTCACCACCCTTGGCTAAAATTGAAGCCATAGAACACACTGTTATTGAAGAGCTTGGTGAACTGAGTGAAAATTTGTGCAGAATACCAACTGCATTTTTGATTGTAAGCAGCGCAAAAGGTCAGTCGGCAACTAATGTTTCAGCAGACGCCGCAGTTTGCAGTGATTGTCTTGAAGATGTATTCAACCCGCTTAATCGTCGCTTTCGTTATCCGTTTACGAATTGCACGCACTGTGGACCACGCTTTTCTATTGTCAGGTCAATTCCATATGACCGTGCTTGCACAAGCATGGATGTTTTTGCAATGTGCAACGATTGCCAGAGCGAATATGACGATCCGCACGATCGCCGCTTTCACGCTCAACCCAACGCCTGCCACGCCTGTGGTCCAAGAGTTTGGCTTGAGGCCACCGGCACACATGTGCCTTCTGACGTGACATTGCCCGACGATCATATCGAGTCTGCGGCAAAACTAATTGAGCAGGGAGCAATCGTAGCGATTAAGGGTATCGGTGGATTCCACCTGGCTTGCGACGCTACCAATGAAAATGCTGTGGCCCGCATGCGGCAGCGCAAACAGCGATATGAAAAACCATTTGCGCTGATGGCCAAAAATATTGCCATGATTGAAAATTATTGTTGTCTGAACACCATTGAGACAAAGACAATAGCCGACACTTCTGCACCAATAGTGGTGCTCGCGAAGCTTACTCAAAAACAAAACTGTTCAGAGATAGCCCCCTCGGTGGCTCCTGGTCAAAAGACCTTGGGCTTCATGCTTCCGTACACTCCACTGCATCACCTGCTCTTTGAGCAACTCAGCGGGCCCATAGTTCTGACCTCCGGCAACCGCTCAGAAGAACCGCAGTGTATCGACAATGACAGCGCCAGAAAAAGTCTGGCCCAGATTGCCGACTACCTGCTCATGCACGATAGAAAAATAGTCAATCGCCTGGACGATTCGGTGGCGCAAGTTAGCTGTGAACAAAAAACTTACTTGCGACGTGGTAGAGGCTTAGCACCAAATCCGATACCGCTGCCTCAAGGCTTTGAGAAAGCCCCTGATCTTCTTGCCATGGGCAGCGAGCTGAAAAATAGCTTCTGCTTAATAAAGAACGGCAAAGCCATAGTCTCACAACATCTAGGCGATCTTGAAGAAGCAAATACCTTTGCTGACTACAAACATAACTTGGCATTGTATAAAGACCTTTATCAACACGAAGCAAAGCACATAGCCGTAGATTTGCATCCTGAATATTTGTCGAGTAAGTTAGGCCGTGCTATGGCAGCCGAGCAAGCCTTGCACCTGGTCGAAATTCAGCATCACCATGCTCATATTGCCTCCTGCCTGGCCGACAATAATTATGCATACGATGCCGGCCCTGTCTTGGGCATCGCTTTAGACGGTCTGGGCTTTGGCAGCGACAATACATTCTGGGGCGGAGAGTTCATGGTGGCTGATTACCACTCTTTCGAGCGGCTCGGTAGCTTCAAGCCTGTGGCTTTGCTTGGTGGCAACCTGGCCATGAAAGAACCCTGGCGAAATACTTACGCGCATGTGATCAGCTGCATAAATTGGACAGACTTCAAACACAAATATGCGGACCTCGAGCTGACCAAATTTTTCGAGACGAAACCGCTGGCGACACTAAATAAAATGCTGGCCTCACAATTTAACTCACCCATGGCTTCATCGTGCGGCCGACTTTTTGATGCAGTTGCCGCGGCACTGAATATCTGTCGCGAGCTTGCTACTTATGAAGGTCAGGCGGCCATAGAGTTAGAAGCCATTGTGAATCTAGAACTATTAGAAGAACTCGACGATGGCGAAGTCTACGTATTTGATATAAGCAATGAGAATAATGGTGCTGGGCCATACATTGACCCAAAACCAGTCTGGCAAGCTATTCTTGATGATTTGCTGCGAGGGACAAAGAGAGAAATTATAGCGGCCCGCTTTCATCAAGCCCTGGCAAATTCTATAGTTGCCATGGCGAAACAGTTGATTATGCGCGAAGAAAAGCAGCTGACCACTATTGCGCTATCTGGTGGTGTTTTTCAAAATAAAATTTTAGAAAAGCTGGTAAAGAGCGCCCTCGAAGCAGATTCATTTAACGTTTTAACGCACAGGCAGGTGCCAGCCAATGATGGTGGGCTGGCTCTGGGTCAAGCAATGATTTGTGCGGCCATACAAATTCGACAAAATGAGGAATAAAACCATGTGTCTTGGCATACCTGGTCAAATAGTGGAAATAGTCGACCCCGAAAAAAATCTGGCAAAAGTTGCTATTTCTGGAATTCGGCGTGAAGTCAACATTACTTGCATCGTTGATCAAGACCATCCCATCAATTCGTGTCTGGGTGAATGGGTGCTGGTGCACGTCGGTTTCGCTATGAGCCGCATTGAAGAAGAAGAGGCAAAAAAGACTCTGGCACTCTTGCAAGAGTTGGGTGAGGCACAAAAAGAACTAGACTCAATGACGAGCACCATCATATGAAATACGTAGATGAATTTCGCGACCCGGCTTTAGCACAGACTTTAGTGCGGGAAATAAACGAACTGGTTGAAGTGATCGAATTTTCCAAACAACGGCCCATACAGTTGATGGAATTTTGCGGAGGCCACACTCATACAATTTTTCGCTACGGCATTGAACAATTATTGCCAAAATGCATCGAACTTGTGCACGGTCCCGGTTGCCCAGTATGTGTGTTGCCCATGGGTCGAGTTGACGACTGTGTTTCGCTGGCACAAAGACCAGAGGTGATTCTCACCACATTTGGCGACGCTATGCGGGTGCCCGGATCAAAAATGAGCTTGCTTCAGGCAAAAGCAGATGGGGCTGATGTGCGCATGGTTTATTCACCACTAGATGCGCTGCGTCTGGCCCACGAAAATAAAAATCGCGAAGTTATATTTTTTGCTCTGGGCTTTGAAACAACAATGCCAAGCACGGCACTGACTGTACTTCAAGCCGAAGCTGATGGCTTAGACAACTTTTCTCTATTCTGCAATCACATTACCACCGTGCCCATAATAGAATCAATTTTGAATACTTCAGATATGCAACTTGACGGATTCGTGGCACCAGGCCATGTGAGCATGGTAGTGGGCGAGAAGCCTTTTAACTTTGTCGCTGAAAAATATAGAAAACCAATTGTGATCACAGGCTTTGAACCACTCGATATATTGCAGTCAATCTGGCTTTTGATTAAGCAAATCGCAGAGCAACGGGCCGAGGTTGAAAATCAGTACGCGCGAGTGGTGGCAAGCAGAGGTAATCGACAAGCTCTGGTAGCAATGGAACGTGTCTTTGAACTGAGAGAATTTTTCGAATGGCGAGGGCTTGGTTCTATCGATAACTCGGGCATCAAAATAAAAGACGAGTACGCCAGATTTGACGCTGAAAGAAAATTTGCGGTGCCAAATGTCAAAATTACAGATCCAAAATCATGTCAGTGCGGCGACGTACTAAGAGGCGCAATTAAACCCTGGCAATGCAAAGTATTTGCCGGCGCATGTACTCCTGAAACGCCAATGGGAGCACTCATGGTCTCGTCAGAGGGCGCCTGCGCGGCCTACTACAACTTTGGCAGTCTTCCTGAATTGTTGGCCTTGAAGCTGGCCAGGGAAAAGCAGGAGGCTCTGCCATGAGCAGCAGTAACCCTAAAGCAACGCGCCGGCGTAGTGGCATCTTGACCAGTGAGACCATCAATATGTCTCACGGCGGCGGCGGTAAGGCCATGCGCGACTTAATTGAAGATGTGATCTTAAAAAGTTTCGACAATCAAGAATTGCTGATGATGGAAGATCAAGCAAGAGTTGATCTTTCAGCCTTGACCAAACTTGGTGACAGGCTGGCGATCACCACCGACTCATATGTAGTGGATCCGATTTTCTTTGCTGGTGGTGATATCGGCAAACTGGCTGTTTGCGGCACTGTCAACGATTTAGCCGTAGGAGGCGCAATTGCCCTTTACCTGACCTGCAGTTTCATCATTGAAGAAGGTTTACCGGTAGCTGACTTGCGCCGCATAACAGCTTCAATGAAACTGGCTGCTGATGCAGCCGGGGTAAAAATAATTACCGGTGATACCAAAGTTGTCGATCGCGGGGCAGCCGACAAAATATTTATCAATACCACCGGCATTGGTATCATACCTAAGCACATTAACGTTGGCGCCCAACTGGCAGCACCTGGCGATCTCGTTCTCATTAACGGCTATATCGGCGACCACGGCGCGGCCATTGTCGGAGCAAGAGGAGATCTCGCTATTGAAAATGATATTGAGAGTGACTGTCAGCCTCTCAATGGCATAGTTGAGAGCTTGCTTGCAGCCTGTCCTCAAGTGCATTGTATGCGTGATGCTACCAGGGGTGGTATTGCAACAGTTCTGAATGAATTCGCCATCAGCAGCGGTTGCTGCATCAAAATTGATGAGGCGGCAATTCCTATTCGCACTGAGGTCAGAGGCATGTGCGAAATTCTTGGTCTAGATGCGCTTTACCTGGCAAATGAGGGAAAAGTAGTAATAATCTTACCCCGCGACCAGGCTTCGGCCGCACTTGCAGCAATGCGCAATCACCCGGCTGGGTTACACAGCACCATCATTGGCGAAGTTTTTAGTACGCCGGCCGAAACTGTGATCTTAAAAACTGTATTTGGTGGCGAGCGCATTGTAGACATGCTGGTTGGCGATCAATTACCGAGGATCTGCTAATGCACGAACTCGCTGTCACCCAGAATATAGTTGCCATCGTTAGTGAAAAAGCAGGCAAGCAAAAAGTCACTAGAGTGAAGCTTGAAATCGGCATGCTCTCGGCAATTGTGCCTGATGCGATCAGATTTTGTTTTGATGTCTGTGCTCAAGACACTCTCTTAGAAGGAGCCACCCTAGAAATTGAAGAAATAGCCGGTCGCGGTAAGTGTCAGCACTGCTCAGAAGAAATGCAGCTTTCGTTGCTGGCTGGAATTTGCCCATGCGGCTCTCGCGATATTGTTTGCCTTGCCGGTCAAGAACTCAACATAATAGAAATGGAGGTGATGTGATGTGCACAACTTGTGGATGTTCAGATGATGCCAGCCCAAAAATAGTAAATTTGCAAACCGGTAATTCAGTCTCGATGTTGAGCGACCAAGACGTGGATACAAGCCACCATGATCATAGCCATAATCACAGCCACAGTCACGGGCATAGCCATGACGACCATGACCACACACATAATCATGTGCATGAGCACGGGCATGATCACGATCATCAACACACCCACAAAGTCTCTACTACAATTACTCTAGAAGAAAAAATCCTCGCTAAAAATGACCTTCTCGCCGAAAGAAATCGAGGCTGGTTTGAAGGCACAAATATACTGGCTCTGAATTTAGTCAGCGCTCCTGGTGCTGGTAAAACAGCGCTGCTGGAGCGTACCATCAAAGATTTACAAAATGAATTTTCAATTTGTGTGGTTGAAGGAGACCAGGCCACTCTCAATGATGCCGAGCGCATCAAGAAGACTGGTTGCCCTGTGGTGCAAATCAATACAGGGGCCGGTTGTCATCTCGATGCTCAGATGCTGGCGGCCGGTCTCAAACAATTAAATCCACCACGCGATTCGGTGCTGTTTATTGAAAATGTGGGCAATTTGGTTTGTCCGGCCTTGTTCGATTTAGGTGAGAAAAGCAAAGTGGCTATTCTCTCAATCACCGAAGGTGAGGACAAACCAGTAAAGTATCCCCACATGTTTAGGGCAGCTGAAATATTGCTTTTAAACAAAATCGATTTGCTGCCACAACTCGATTTTGACATCGAGTTGTGCAAACAATATGCTCTTTCAGTCAATCCGAAAATCAAAATCATTGAAATTTCAGCTCGCCAAGGTAGCGGCCTAAATAGCTGGTACGACTGGCTTAGAAAACAAATGCGGAGATAGAAAACAAAGATAAAGACTAAGGAAGACAGCAAGTATCATCCACGCGAATGATGTAAAACTTTTCCTCTATCGCTAAACTTGGCATAGGTATCAGCACTCTGCATAGGCTCAAGCAATGAAAATCATTCTAGCAATCGACGATAGCCCCACCTCAGACAAAGTTGTTGATTCTGTGCTTGAGCGAGACTGGCCTGCAAACACCGAATTCAAAATTATTACAGTCCTCGAGCCAGTTTGTGTTTCGTTTAAAGATGTGACCATATCCGAATTTTCCCACACCGCCGCGGAGATCTACGAGCAGCGCAAAAACGATGCCGGCCACCTGTGTGAAAAAGTCTGTAAAAAAATAGAGTCTACTTTTCCGCAGACCAGTACTGTATATCAAATCAAAGACGGTGCACCCTGGGCAGAAATCGTCAAAGAAGCAGAAGCGTGGTCTGCCGATTCCATTCTTGTAGGGTCACATGGTAAAGACATTTGCCCAACCAATCGGCCCGGCAGCGTGGGGCGGGCAGTAGTGGAGCATTCCCCGTGTTCGGTAACAGTAATATAAAATGACCAGAGGCTTACGTAACGCGTCAAAAATGGTATCGCTGCTGTGCGCAATCTTGTTTTGCAGTGCACCTCTTTTTGCCAAAAGGCAAATTTATTCAGGCAAGATAAACCATAACGCCCCCGCCGTAACCGGCCTGCATAAAAGCGGCAAAGAGTTGCCAGGGCCTACAACACCGGTGCCAGACCTGGCCGAAGGAATGAACCAATGCGCCGGCACTGTACAGCATTATCGCCTTCCTCCGAGCGGTTACACACCACCAGCAAAGTCTGATGCCAGCCGTCAGGGCAAGCTCCTCTACCAAAAACACAATTGTGCCAGCTGCCACGAGGCCGAGGGCGCAGGTGGTACTCTAGGGCCTCCCCTTGATGGTATTGGCGGGGCTCGCGGAGAACAGTTCATAACCGCGCATCTTCTCGACCCCGAAAAGCAGATGCTTGAATTTCCGGTGTTGTTTGGCGGTCGTTCAAATATCATGCCGCATCTGGGTATTGATTTAGACCAGGCGAAATTAATAACAGCCTACCTGCTCACTTTACCGGACCCAGAAAATGGTTTTCTAGTAACAACGCATGCTAAGGCAGCTCCTAAAAAAGAAACAAAAACAACTAAAGCGGAAACCACTGCCACTTCTGGTGGTGCCGAATCAATAAAAAAAGGTCGTGCCTTGTTTCTTAGCAGAGGATGCGCCGCATGCCACACAATCGATGGCGCAGCCACAAGATTTGGCCCCAGGCTAGATGGAATCGCGTCAAGGATGAGTAGATCCGAAATGGAAGCGGTCTTGCGAGGCGGCAATGATGAACCAGAAATGATTCGCACCTTGCACCTATCTCCGCAAGAAATGAGTGCCATGGTCGATTTTTTAAAATCCTTACCTGAAAGCAAAAAGCCCACACCACGGCAATAAGGCCAACGGGATTAATCCCTACAGTCGATGCCTGATTGCCTTGTATTTTTGTTTAATAGATTTGTTAAGTACAAAAAGGTCAAGGCTAATGCAAAAGGCATTTCTGCTAGCTATGGATGGTTCACAGGAAGCTATGTGGGCTGCGGACCTCGCGGCCTTGTTAGCCAGCAAAACCGGTTCCAAATTAACCGTACAAACAGTGGTTAACAGTCAGGCCGTGTGGAAACTAATTGGTCAAGAGCTTCCTGGCATTATTGGTAGCGGGCCTTACCTGGCAGCCTATCAGAGCGTGCAGACGATCTTAAAATCTTTAGCCGAAACTTTAGTTACCGCTTGTGAGGCCAGGTTTAGCAGCGAACTTTCAGTTGAAATGGTAATTGACGACGGTAACGTAAAAGAAGAAATTTGCCGCCGAGCAGAGCATCATGACTTGCTGATCATCGGACATCAGGAAATCAGTCGTTTTGATAACCAGTTCAGACATGGACATATGAAACAAAGTCTCTGTCAGCAAGTTGCTGAAGCTTGCGCCACACCAATATTGATAGTACAGCGGCCTTGCCACATCTGGGAACGAGCTCGACTGGTGGTTTGCGAAGAAACCTATAACACGTCCGTTTTAAACTATTTTCTAAAGCTCAAGCAAGATTTTGACATCGAGGCGCAAATCGTTTGTACTGGTCGACTGAAAACCATAAGTCAACTTGTTGACCAGGTGCAGGCTGACCTACCGACTAAATCAAATGTCGCTGTAATAGGCAAAAAGCTTCACGAGATAGAAGATTTCTATTCAGACGCGGCGAAAAAGGAAAAAGAATCGTTACTGGTAATAACCACAAGCAGTACCAAAATCGGAAAATATCTTTGTACAGGACAAGCTCTTGATCATTTTGTGCGAGATCTAGGGGCATCTGCAACCTTGCTTTTGCCTCCGAAGCAACCTGATTGCACTGAGCAGCAAGTGATTTCGGCAGGTAATCTTGAAAGAGCTTAAAACTGTGGTTTAACTAATAGAGCCATTAATTCACAAGCTAGTAGCAGAGGAAGATTGATCTTGCTCTTAAGCTAGTTCCTAATCATCAACACCGAGCATTGCGCATTGCAAAAAGTGGCAAGAGAAGTGCTGCCAAATAATTTTGCCCAACCTTTGCGGTTGTGGTGCCCGATGATTACCATACTGGCATACCAGTGTTTTGCAAATTCGGCAATCTCTTCTTTGGGATCGCCTTCCACTATTTCTGATATTACACTGTGGTTCGGAAGTGCTTTTTGAAGTTTCTCAACAGCTATTTTCATGTGTGCACGGCGTTGATCTAAAATCGCCTCCAGACGACCGGCTATCTCTGGAGGAGGATAAACACCAATGGTGTGGGCATAGTGCACTACAGAAATAATTTTGAACTGTGCCGCCTTAGACCAGATGTGCTGTGTGACGAAGGTTATAAGTTCATCGGAAACTTCAGTCTCATCCATGGCAATTAGAATTCTGCCAATAATCGGCGTGGTCGATTTATTTTTGGATTTCAAGCTTTCATCATCTTGAACCAGATCAGGTTTAACCAGGAGCACTGAACACTGTGCTTTTGCCAGAAGTGTCATCGAAACACTACCGAGTAGAATTTTTTTAAAACCAGAACGGCCATGTGAGCCAGCTATGAGTAAATCAGCAGACCAGGATTGAGTGAGCTGAATGATGGAGTCAGCAGGTTCTCCTCGAACAATCTGAGTTTGGCAGTTAACTTTTGGATGGCTCCAGCTGATTGTTGCAGCCAGGCTACTGAGTAATTTCTGCGCATCTGATTCTGCTTCCGTTTCAGTGATATTTACAAGATCGCTGAAGGCAATATTATTGAGGTCAAAACTGGCGGGGTCGACAGCGTGAGTTAGCATCAATTCAGTGTCGTCTGGCCATTTGTGATTAGATACAAACTGACAAACGACCTTAGCCGAGACGGCGTCATCAATTGCAACGAGAACCTTCATATGTTTTGCTCCTGCTGAGATATTAAATTGGGTTCGAGTTACAGCCAGTGATACGCTACCGCGGGCAAAGCGCTGTAAGCTGGCCAAACGGTGGGAGCCTAGTAGTACCATATCGGCAGGCCACTCAGAGCAGATCTCTAAAATTATTTCTTTAGCTGAGCCGCCGCGAATGTCAGTGGTGACATTCATTGTTGTTAATTGGCCTGCTCCGAACGATGGCCTTCCAAAGTTGGAGACATTATCACGCCTGCTCTTTCAGACCAAGAGTTTAAGAGATCAAGAGTAACCTGCTGACCCCTCGCTGTTAGAGTTTCGATACCATCCAGTAATGTGATTAACACTTTGCCATTGTGCAGCATATTCTCAATCAAGGGCCGCAGGTCAAGTAATCGGTCATCGTGGTGCCGGACAAACCTGTCGAGATCGATGGCGATTATGCCGTCGTTAGCTCCCAGTGCGTCAATAGCTTCATGCAAACCATAACCAGGTACACTGCCGTCAGTCTCACTGAAACCCACTAGAGTATGGCCGTGATCATCACAGAATTTTTGAATCATTCTGCGCTGCTGCGCTGAACCGAAATCAGTGCCACCACAGCGAATATAACCAATAAGCCTGAGTTTCTTGTGCAACATTATTCTTCCCCTAGAACACTACTGAAGAGTATGTCGCTACGAACGTCAATATGAATCGACCTTCGGTATGAAAAGTCAAACTCAACCATTGGATTGATGCTCAGAAAAGGCTAAAGAAGCTAGTGAGTGGGCGCGAAAATTACCATATCATCCTGAGTTACTTTTTTCGGCGCATGGTGCTGAAAAACGCTTCCAGGAAAAAGTCTTGAAAGCTCTCGGTCGTGCACCGCACCTACTGAAGCAGGTAACACAAGTCTTTTGAGAGGCAGACCCTGAAGGCGCTTGATACCAGATAGGGTGACTTTAGTGCCGGCCAAGTCGAGATAGTCTAGATACTTAAGCTTTCTTATATCGTCTATGCAGCCATCATCAATTGGGTTATCGAAGGCGCGCAGGGTTCTCAAATTAATACACCTGGAAATCAATTTAAGACCACTATTGGTCAATCTTGTGGCACTTACATTTAAAAACTCAAGTCGCTTCAAACCCGATAAATATTGGAGGTTACCCTCATGAAGACCAGAACTCCACAGATGAAGCTGTCGCAAATTAGGGCATGTGGCAAACTCTTTAAGACTGGCACCTGTTGATTCACACATAAAGATCGATATTATGCGCAGCTCAGGCATATTGCGGATAAGTTTCAGTCCGGCATCAGTTGCGTCTGAGCGATCAACATTTATTTCTTCGAGTTTTCGCATTTGACAAATATGAGCTAGTGCCTTGTCAGTTGTGGCCATCTCGCTGTCATCCATCGAAACAAAGCTAGCGCGTACGCATTCAATAGGTTGATCTTTTATTAAATCGAGCAGAGCGAGGTTTTGAAACACTCTGCCCTTCAAATCAAGAGCGACTATGTGGCCTGGAGGAACGTCTACTACGACCTTGCCTCGTGCAGCTGCAACACACGGCGAGTTATTTTCAGACCCTTTATCACGAGGCGTAACGCGTATAAAGCCCAGAGACGTATCGGGAAAATGCAGAGTTCTCTTTTGTGAATGCGGCGTCGGAGACAACTTTTTATCGGGTGCCGCCAGGCATTGGCCGGCTGACAGCACCAGGGTTATAAAAAGTGCGAGTTTTGATTTGTCAAATTTCATTGTTCGAGATGCATCATCGACTGTTCACTCTGTTTGAAGTGGATCTTGCTTATTTTTAGAGTCAAAGGCAGAATACTTTAGCGTTCAAATAGCCTATCAATAATTTACGTCGAGATAAACATCCGACGCTTTTCCATTATTTTTTAGCATAATCATAAGGTCACATTGGCTCTCTCCATCCATGACGTTGTATCCAGTTTCTACAATTTGTGGATTAATATCGTGCAGAGCGCCAAAGGCGTCGGGAGGACCCATATAGACTACAATTTCTTTCTGAGTCAGGCCAATCAACACTTTACTCAGTACGATATCGCTGGCCAAAATATTTTTTTCTTTGCGACTTAATGACTTCCACTTTTTGAAAGCAGACATTCCAACTTTTCTCTCTTCTAAAGTTGGCTCCCTATTTTGCCGAAATGCGTGATTTATTCCTTCCATGGTCTCAGTTAGCCGGCTTCTGTGGTCTGGAGGGAAGTTAAAAAAAGCAAAGTAGACCAGTATGGCCACTGGTAGAACAATAACAATTGAGGTTTTAAATTTTAGAGACAGTTTTGCTCCTCCTTTTACCTAGTGTACCTGCACTTTGACTGAGACGGCCAAAAAAAGAAGGTACAATCAGCAGGCGTAACTATTTGCTGGCAGCAGAGAAGAACCACAAAGATGAACAGAGAATATTACAAAAGGCACAGCCCCAATCTCGATCGTGACATGGAGTTGCTTGTTTTCGGCCACTCCGGTGCTAGAGCGATTGTTTTTCCCACCTCCTGCGGGCGATTTTACGACTGGGAAAATCGCGAAATGATCGAAACCCTCAGGCCTCAAATCGAGCAAGGTGAACTTCAAGTCTTCTGTGTCGATGGTGTCGATGCCGAAAGCTGGTGGAACATGGAAGTGCAACCAGAAGAAAGAGTCAAGCGTCATCTTCAGTATCACGACTACATCATCAAAGAAGTATTGCCATTCTCGAAAAAGCTCAACGACAATGACTATGTCATCGCCCTCGGCGCCAGCATGGGTGCATATCACGCCATGAATCTGACGTTGAGATTCCCTCAAAGCTTCAATAAATGCCTCGCCATGAGCGGCCCTTATGATTTCGCGCAGATGAGTGCGCCATACAATGTGTTTGATTGGATTCATCACTACAGCGACGACAACGTTGTGCAAAGCAATCCGGTACTTTTACTCAAATCGCTACCTGAGGCACAGATCGAAAAACTTGCTTGCGTGGAACTAATTTTTCCAATTGGACAGACGGACCCGCTGTACGAAGGCAACAGACTTTTGGCGGAAGCGATGACAGAAAAACAGTTGCCTCACGATTTCATCACATGGGATGGATTCGCTCATGATTGGCCATACTGGAAGCAAATGCTTTTGTTGTACCTGCGCACAAACTCTAAACTGACTGCAGAGGCTTCAAATGCAAATTAGAGAAAAACCCATGGCACAACGTGCAAATTGCCCCACGATTAAAACAAGCATCAGGCTTGTAATTCTGCTCGCTGCGATTCAACTTTATAGCGTATCGCCAACGTTGGCTACAGACGATGATACCAAAATTGTCGAACAGGCTAGAGCTGCTATAGCAGATAACGATTATTCTAAGGCCCAAGATCTTGTCACTCCTTTGGCGCAGCGAAATGTAGCGGCAGCGCAGAATGTGTTGGGCGATCTGAAATTTGCCTCCGGTGAAAACGAAGCGGCCTTTGACTTGTACACAAAAGCGGCTCTACAAGGTGATGTCAAAGCGCAAAACAATTTGGGTATGGCATACGCTTCAGGCAGAGGCACTGGGCGAAATGATCTGGAGGCCGTAAAGTGGTGGCGCAAAGCAGCGGAGCAAGGACACGCCAAAGCTCAAAACAATCTTTCTGTTATGTACTCTCGCGGTCGTGGGGTGCCTGAAGATGCTCAATTGGCAGCACAGTGGTGCGAGAAAGCGGCGGTACAGGGCGATGTGTCAGCCCAAGAAAACATGGCCGGCAAATACAGAAGAGGTCACGGAGTAGTTCAAGACGGACAACAAGCTATGAAGTGGTTTCAGAAGGCAGCTGAGCAAAAGTCATCTATTGGCATATACGGCATAGGCGAATTGTATGAAAGTGGCATCGGTGTGCCGGTCGACAAAGACGAAGCGCTAAAGTGGTATCAAAAAGCTGCTGCTTTAGGATCGCACCCTGCCCAAGACAAGTTGCTGTCTTTGCTGGATGTAAATAAACTAAATGAAGCTGGTGTTTTGGTACTGGCACCAGGCGACAAATTTTCAATCAAATTTGATGTGATCGATCAAAAGCTTGTGCATCTTGAAAGAAGTACGATTGCCGGTGACGCAGCGAACCCCAAAGCTGAGTTACTCGATTTCTCTGCTTCATTTGATCCAGAATTAAAAATGACCCTACTGAATGTCAAAAACAATCTCAAGAAAAGTGTCATCTATGATTGTCTAATAAGCAGGCCAGGAGAGCCTTTCAGCAAGACCAGCATTATTCCTATCCGACCGGGTCTTTTCTGCGTAGAATCTTGGCCAGGACCCATCGACAAGTTGCTGATTCGCAATATTCGCTTGCTTCCTGAATAGGCAACGCGCCGATGTCAGTAGTTCTCATTTTTAAATGAATAACCTGGGGGTTGAACATTACTTTGCCCATTACGGCAAAAATTTTATATCATGTACATCGGCTCGCTGAGATTTTTTCGGAGACTTCAAATGCAAATTAAAGAAAAACGGACTGCGCAACTTGCAAGAATTGCTCTGACGTTTAGCATTACCTGTGGTGCTCTCACCGGCTGTATCGATGAAGTTCCGCGAACTGAGCCGACGTCGACTGTTCCAAGCAGTGTTATAGGCCCTGCTGGTGTATCCACTCAAACGAATAACACCACTCTTTTGAGTCGCATGGTCGTCAATCCTCCGGCTTTTCAACACCCGGCTGTGAGTGAAGAGAGCATTCAAGCAGTAAAAAATGCAATTCTGGCGCTGCCGGCGCCTGTTCGCACAAAGCTAGATCAAAGCGAAGCACGCGTCATCATCTCACCAAACATGATTGATAGATGGCCAGATAGTGTGAAGGATTTGAATGAAAATGATCCGCGACCAACTCTAGCGGAACAACCTGGTCGCATTTACGGTAACGCTGATATGTGCGTATACGAGCGCCCGAAAAAGCGCGGCACAACCGACTTGGGTCCGGCGCGCGCACCCGCTTACATACAGCTCCAAGTTGGAGATATGTGCTTCCAGGTGGTTGATGGTGACGCTATGACACTATCTAAAGACCCTGAATTGCGCAAAGAATACGAAGCGGACAAAAGGGAAATTCCAGAGGAAGCGCGGGCCAAAGTTGCAGAGTTCACTAAACCCGATGATTGGGGAGCTCGCGAGACATGCGCGGAAATGTTTGGCTCGATGATGGGCGGTCGCAATGAGAACACCGACAACCTCTACAAGTATTTTCCGCGCGTGAAAAAATGGCTGATTAACAAGCTAGAGATCAAAGGCCAAACTTAACTAGATACCGCCTGTGTTCACAAAAGAGGCGCCTTATTTCTTGAGCTCTCTCACGAGGCGCATAAGGTAGAAGGCGAAGTTGACGTAATCGAGAACAATGCTGAGAGCAATGTTGGTGGCCTCAGGCCAGCTGTTATCAGTTGACTTAGCCAGACGGCAAAAGTCGACCAAGAAGAAGCCGGTAAAGACAACCAGGCCGCCTACTGCATAGGCAATGTTGACTCCAGCCGCAAAATGAATAAAGAACTGGCTGAGACCAACAAGAATCAAACCAAACAGGGCAAACATGAGAAATCGCTGCATGGGCCTGAAGTCTACGCCGGAGAATGCGCCGATAGATCCGACGATTGCCATAGCTCCAGCAGTACCAGCAAGGCAGACAGCGACTGTATTTGCGCCAATCGTTTCAATGTAGCCTTGTAAACCAAAACCAACCAGCACTCCAAATACTGAATTCCAAAGGGCCAGGCCGACCATAGAAGAAACCGGAGAATTGACTCTGGGGAGAAAGAATAAGCCACCGAAAGTTATGGCTATTGTGGCGATGTAGAGAAACATATTGGGCTCAATCTTAATGCCAAAGAATGAACCCGCCGCAAGAAACATAAAGGAAACGCTTGTGAGCAAAGCCACCTTGCTGACCAATGTGCCCTGAGTGAGAGCCTGAGCATCAAACTCAGAAAATCCAAGCCCACCACGCTTTGCTGCCTGCGTCGTCTCAGTATTGTTTTTGTAAGACTGCGAATATGGTTTTTTGTCCATTGCTTTCACCTTGAAGGCCAATCAACTAAGGATTACCTCTACCAAGCTATCAGCAGCACGTTGACAATGCTTGGATATTCATTATTCCTTAGCAAGGGTTAAAAGAGGAACTGGGCTGGAACAATCATTCTTAGCGATACTGCCAAGCGGTGACAGGGGTCTTAGTATGAACAAGAACACAATTTGCCTTTGGTACAACCACGACGCCGAAGAGGCAGCGCAGTTCTACTGCCAAACATTTCCAGATAGTAAGGTAGGGGCTGTGCACCGAGCACCTTCCGACTATCCGGGCGGCAAGGAAGGTGACGTGCTCACAGTCGAGTTCACAGTTTGCGGTGTGGCATGTATGGGTCTCAACGGCGGAGACGCATTCAAGCACGACGAAGCGTTCTCGTTTCAAATTTCCACAGATGATCAAGAAGAGACCGACCGTTACTGGAATGCAATTGTAGGAAATGGTGGATCTGAGAGCGCATGCGGTTGGTGCAAAGATAGATGGGGATTGTCGTGGCAAATCACTCCTCGCGTCCTGGTAGAGGCGATGGCCAAAGGCGGCGATGTAGCGAGGAGGGCATTCGCTGCGATGATGGAAATGGGTAAAATTGATGTTGCTAAAATAGAGGCTGCAGTGCGCGGATAAAGAGCATAGGTGAGTAAGAATGTTTGACGCTTATGAACAGCAAGACCTGAACGATGTAGCATGTGCGCCACCACATCTAAACAAGCGCATTGCCGGAAAGTATCTGATTCAAAAAATGGTCGGCTCCGGCTCTTCAGCCAGGGTCTACTCAGCGAAGGTATACCCTGGCAATTCCATGGTGGCAATTAAGATATTGCGTGCTCACAGCAACACCGACACCGGCCAAGAGTTGCTGGCGAAAGAAGGGCTAGCGCTCATGGATGTTAATCATCCCTGCTTTGTCAAAGTGCATGATTATGGTGAAAGTGAAGACGGTGAGGGGTTCCTCGTCATGGACCTTCTTGAAGGGTGCACACTGAAAAAAATACTGAGAGACTTTCACAGCATACCGCTCGATAAGGTGCTCGATCTCAGCCTGCAATTGCTCGACGCACTAATTCACTTGCACAGCGTCGGCATCGTTCACGCTAACTTCAAACCGTCAGACATTATGGTGCTCGATGGTGAGCGCTTGTCGAAAATGAAACTGATTGATCTCGACTCGGTGGTACATCCTCGCGCTGCCCATCTTCAATCGCAAACCTTACTGGCAGAGGGAGCCATTGTTCACTACATGAGCCCAGAGCAGGCTGAAGACAACAAGGTCGATAAACGATCTGACGTGTACAACTTTGGTATTGTGCTTTATGAAATGGTGGCAGGTCGCTTACCTTTTGACGGTACTTCGGTTATCGACGTCTTTAACAATAAGGCGGCTGATAAGTTAGTGCCGCTTGCTGAGTCGCGACCTGACCTTGCAGGCGGAGAGCTGGAGCGCATTTTAAGGAAGTGCCTGCGCTCAGACCCAGAGAAACGCTATCAAGATTTAGTGCATCTTCAAAAAGATGTTCAGCATCTTAGACACGAAACACAGATCACAGAAAAGCATCAAGTGGACGCACTCACCTGGGAAAAACTTCCACGCAGCGCTTATGCCGCCAAGCAAAAACCTGAACGCGATACTTGGATTGATGGAATTAGAAAGTTGATGGGTGGTTAGGGCTGGGGGCTATATATAGTCCAAAACTGACCAAGACAGATGAGACGTTCGAGAAGGACGCCCAAAGAAGATCTCTAATCGCCTGAGTCTGTGAAAATAAGTGGAGTGTTCATACGCCTTCACGAGCAATACCATGCTTATTATTCACACCCTCATTGCTGGACAGCACTCTTGCAGCGGGCCGAGAATCTTTGCTGTAAATCGAGAACAAGTCTTGGATTGAGAGATTAAATTATCCCATTTTGGGACTATACTTCGCTCAGAATCCCAATACGGGACTATAATTATATAGATAAGGACAGGCACAGTAATTGGAAGTATTAAACGAACGGGTAGTGTGGCAGTTTGCTGAAGCAAATGCGTTTTCGGAGAGCCCTTTACAGTTCTGGGTCGACCAAACTAAGGCGGCTAAGTGGACAAACTCAAATGACGTTCTGGCTACTTTTAAAAATGCTGATCATTTGGGAAACCAAAAATGGATTTTCGATATTGGTGGCAATAAGTTTAGGCTTGCAGCCATGGTTTGGATACAGCAGCAAAGAGTATTCGTTTTAAAAGTGATGACACATGAGGAGTATAACAAAGAGAATTTTTGATTATTCAACAAGTGACTCACGGAACAAGGTGATAAGCATGGGAAGCTATGGAGATCTGATTGAGCGGCTGCCGTTGCGGCCGATCAAATCGGAGCAACAGTTAGATGAAGCCATTTTGGTGGCGACAGATCTATATGGAAATATTGAAGGGCTTAATGACGACGAACAAGATTACCTCGATGTTCTGAGCACTTTGATTCATCGTTATGAACAGCAGCACCATACGAGACCAGGTAACTTCACGCCCATACAGCACCTAAGAAGTCTGTTTGAAGCCAATCATATGAAGTCCGGGGAGCTTGCAAAATTACTGAGCGTGACTCCCGGCCGCGCCAGCGAAATCTGGAATGAAAATCGCGATTTGAGCAAAGCGCATATTTTGCTACTTGCTGAAAGATTCTGTGTGAGCGCAGATTTGTTCTTAGGAAAAGCATCCAAGCGAGTTGAAGGCACTAAAGCAGCCGCTAAAAAAACAACGAGAAAATCTTAGAACTTTGAAAAACCTACAGCTCTGTCGCCGGTAGCCTCATATCAGCCAGCGTTTCTTTCATAAGACTATGCACATGGCGCTTTAGTTCAGGGGCACTGTTGTTGCATTGCTCTGGATAAATCGGCGGTAGAAACTTTATATGCATGTCTCCAGACAATTTGAGTTGACGGGCTTCTTTCGGCAAAATTTCGCGTGTGCCATTTAGCACCACTGGTAGTATCGGTACATTATTCTGCACCGCTAGGCGAAAACTGCCATCGCGGAAGGGAATCATTTCTCCGGTTTCAGAACGCGTGCCCTCAGGGAACATCAAAATTGTCTCTCCCTTCTTCAACCATTCACTACACGAGCTCAGCATGGCCTTGATGCTGCTCATGTCACCACGCTGAATAGCAATGTCTTTTTTGAGATACATGTTCCAACCGAAAAATGGCAGCTTGAAGAGTGACTCTTTCGACACCCACTTAAATGATCGACCCAGCCCAGACAGAACAAAAACGTCCACAATCGACTGGTGGTTGGCAACAATTATGTAAGTCTGGTCGGGGCTGAAATTGGCCATGCCTTCAAAATGACAGCGCCAGCCTGGATTAAGCCTGACAAAATGATAGCCCCAGACGCAAGCCAGATAGGAAAGCAGGCGTCTGTTCTTATCGAAGAAGAAACAGTAAGGCAGAAGAACAAGGGAGCTCAAGTAGAGCAGAATCGCCGAAGTGAAGAAGTAGACTGTAAAGACAGCCAAGCCAAACTGTGACCAGAAGGACGCTTTATGTGCGGACTGCTCCATAGTAATTACCAGAGAACCAAGCCATGCAATAGTATCCTCAAATTTGCGGACCTCGTCACCTCAAATGCATGTAAGTTTTTAATCTTTTACGACTCCATCCAAGCTCACAGGTTATAGCTTGACAAATTCCTCCCATTACGGGAGGATAAAACAACAGCCCCTCGCAGGTGCGTGATGAAACTAATCAACACGCAATGGGCAAGTGGAAATAGTGAAGACAAGCGGACCTGGAAAAAAATATCAAAAGTTAGTTGAGAGTTTTCCACTGATTGCTATCAAGAAGGAAGCGCAGTATAAAAACGCAATCAAAATCGCGAAAGCCTTGCACCTTAAAGAAAAATTGGATTCAGATGAGGAATTATATCTGGAGGCGCTTGGAATTTTTATCAAGCTCTACGAGGACCTCACTTATCCAAACGACTACTTGCAAGAAACCCCGCTTGAAGCGTTGCACAGCCTCATGGCCTGCGACGGCTTGAAACAAATCGACTTAGCCAGAATCCTTGGTGAAACGTCTGGACGTGCAAGCGAAATCTACAATGGCAAGCGCGAAATGAGCAAATCGCAGATCAAGATTTTATCAGAGTACTTCCAAGTGCAAGCCAACGTCTTTCTCGGGTTGACACCAACAGCGGTTTCACTAACCCCGAGCTTCGTAGTCAATGAATCTACCAGCCGCTATAAGCAACTTAGTAAGAAACGTCGTGAGGAAGCGAAATGAAAAGACGCATGTTACGAGAACCAACTGGCCCCGGCGAAATTTTGTGGGAAGAGTTTCTCGTTCCATTCGGGCTTAGTCAGAGTGCGCTCGCAAAACATGTGGGTTGGAGGCAAGCAAAGGTAAAAGAAATAGTTACCGGTAAAAGACGTATTGTTCCTCAAACCGCAATGGTTTTGGCCGACGCTTTTGGCACTACGCCTCAGTTTTGGCTAAAACTGCAGATGGCACTGGATTTACATCGTGCGGAGCAAATGCACAAGTCGGTAAAGCGACTAGCTTGCAGGAGTGTCTAAAGCTTAAATCAAAGCATCACCTTAATCTCACCCGTATCGATAATAAATTTCGAAACCAGTTTGACGCTAGTTCATAGAGCGCTGACACATACAAGAAATGCAAACGTTCAATGGTGCCGGAGGTTGAGCCAGCCTGCACGGAATTCTATCGCCATCACGGAGCACTCAAAGTGATGAAGTTTGCTGCCGGCCAACCGATCGCATCTGGTTTTTCCATAGCCTTTGGATATCCTAGTTAATCGGCATCATCGACGTGGGCAAAGCTCTGGGTGCTTGGGTTGGTCGAACTTTTCCTTCTAGCAATCAGTATGCAAACTGTTGAACCTGTAATTTACACTTGCAGTAGCGGTGGTTTACTGTAGTCATGAGAAAAACCATTTTTGCAATTTTTACGGCTATCACTTTGAACTGTGCAGGTGCGAAAGCTCAAGAACCCATAACGTCAAAGGTTCAAACTATAAATCACTTACATTATGGCAATTCGGAACTGGATTATCATGGATATGCGCCATCAGGTGGAATGTTTTTTTCGCTTGAAGGCGGCCAAATTGCTTTTTTCAATCCCATTCAATTTAAGAAATTTAGAACATTGCGAGAGAACGGTTCGAGATTGACTTCAGAAGTACTGCATTTTTGGAATTCTAAAACTCATAGCGTTAGAAAAACGACTGCAAAGATCACATTCGAAGACCAGGATGTTATCAAGGTTAACGGAAAGCAGGTAACGGCAAAGTCGCTGAATCGACTGCGCTTGACTCGCAATTGGAGCAAAGTACTCCAAACCCAATGGCCTTCTGGCTGTTCAATACTAAATCTGGGACAGGCTCGATTTCTAATTAGTGGTGGCAATCAGGACGAAGATTCAATGTATTTGTCGAAAGTGTTGGTCTACAACGCGGAAACCAGCCGCATCGAAAAGCAGTTCGACATGAACTATGGCAGAGTCTGTCACAGCACAACCCTGCTTCCGAACGGCAAAGTCTTTTGTCTTGGAGGAGAGTCGGACATAGGACGCAATCACTCGCGAACCCGGAGCCACTTCACTGATTCAGCTGAGATATTGGATATAACGAACTGAATTAGTTTGACGTTGCAGGAAACGTTTCCAGTTGGCGTATCACATACAAATATTTGTACTGACGAAAAAGGCAACCCACTAATTTTCGGAGGTGATGCCGACCGCACTTTAAAATACAAACGTCCTCTGAAAAAAATTATTCGGTATGATTATATAAATGGCGGCTTCCGTGAAATCGGGTCTATGAGGATGGAAAGACTATTTGAACGTCCATCTAGTATCCGGGGGCCGGAAACATCGAATATCGCTTTCGTTATAGAAGAGTGCGTTGAACGACTAGGCAACGGTCAATACATCATCGACGGCGGCGGTTCTTATAGACCATGCCTTTTTGCAGATTTCGCATCTGGACCAACCTGCAAGGCCGAAATAATTACCCTAACGGCGAAATAGACTCGAATTATTAGCAAAGCAGTCCGGTCTACAACGTTCCTGGGGCAAGTTGGACCTCTGTTTGTGTCCACATTTAGGTCAACAACGAAAATCTCAGGCGATTAAAAATAGCCAACCCCCTCGGGGCACACGAAGTGTTTGAAAACCTAATTCAGCCAGGTTTCTTACCGGCGCCTAGGGAGAGGAATTTCAACAAATCCTTCCCTTTCCCAACGTGGTGGAAATGTCACCATCTCTGGTGGTATGGAAGATTGCTTCTTGGAACAACACTCCAAACCTATCTTTGATTTCGTTTTTAAAAGCTGATCGTTGGAAGATCTATTCACAGTGGCATAGTCACCGGCAGCTTCTGCAAAATTGCCCATCGCCTGCAGACATAATCCGCGAATAAATACGGGCTGATAGAGTGGATCTCTTCTCTCATCTAATTTTGCGTTCTGCAACTTAAGGAGTGCGCCTGTAAAATTGCCATTTTCAAAATCAATGACGGCTTCTGTCAGCGCGTCGCAGGCATACTGTCGCAAAGTTCTTTCCTTAGAAGATAAGTCTTCTGGCAGGTTCTTATCCCTTGCTCTATCGCGAAGCACCTTGCTCCATTGCACTGTTTTTAGAAGAACACCTGAGGCAATTTTTCCAAACCTAACATCATCCGAGTCTGACAAATTGCTATACGGCGCAGGTACAATCTCGCCCTTAAAGTTTATAAAAGTAGCCTTGGAAAGAGGCACACCAGGACCACGATTGCAAGCAAATACACCGTCCATAAATATTGGCTGAGATCTTGAATCATGTGAAATAAGGTTTGACGGAACTTCCAAGACCAGATCGCCTTTGGCTGACAAAATCACTGACTTTCCATCCGCCTTCCGCGTTGCAAAATAAAAAATTGGTATGGGCGCTGACCTAGGCCAGATACCAATTTCATCAACTGCATCGGGGTGAGTAACCTGGGCGTGAATAGACTGATATTTTGGCGGTATGACAAATTTAAATCGTCGATCAACGACACCGCAGCTGCCCGATGAGTCCGCAACCTCGATGTAGCGTCCAAAAGTCATGACCACTTTCAAATTCGGAAGTGAGACCAACTTACCCGTTTTATCAATGAGTTCATTGTGAGCAGGATCGCTAAAGCCTCTCGCTGGAAACCTAACACAAGCCAGCCCTTCCACAAAATTCCAAGCAAAATCAAACTTCGGCTCGATGATTGCATTACCGTTAGTGTCCATAAATCCCCACATGGATGGGCTTTGCGGTGAAGGCTCTGTCGCAAATGCGGCAAGCCCTTCACAGAAATCTAAACGGCAATCCTGTCGCACCTTTTGGAAAAACAGTTTGTGAAGCTTTCGTGTTTTAAAGTTAAACGTATAGAGAAGACCATCAGACTTGCGAAGTGCCGCAATACCGTCGCACAAGTTTCCAATCCAAATACAATCAGGCGGTAAAATCTGCCTGCCTTTGCTATCGCACACTCCGAAATACTTGTCGGCTTGATTTACAAGGAGGGCGTCCTCTGGCAACCTAAGGCCTATCAAATCATCACTCTTATCGGCGCGCTTGCCTAACCACATTATTCGTTCAAAGGTTGTGCCAGCAGGAACTGGAGTCTTCAGTTTGACCAACCTGCTGTTTAATAGAATTTTTTCTTTAGCACAATCAAATCTCTTATCTGGAATTCTTTGCTTAAGCAGAAACAATCCATGCCCCACATGGCGAATGCCGGCATATATTGGAGGCAAAAGCTCCTTGCCATTCAGGTCGGTCAGGCCGTGATCGTTTCCGTATTCGAGTCTGTTAAATGGCAATTCGTCGTTGGCATGACTTAGTCTAGACGTGCTAAGCGCTACTAGCAGGAATGCAACTATTCCAAGGCGCATCCAAATTCGGTGTCTAAAGCCTGTTTGACAAATCATATTCACGTTACTTAGTTCAAAAGCCAACTAGGGTAGTGTATCCGGGAGTGCTGGTAAAACATACCCTTCATCCGGGGCAGCATAAGCTAACCCGCTCAAACATGCTGAAATTATGCCACTGAGCAATTTCAGGTATCATCTAGCCATGGGCATGAGAAATTATTTGATTGAGGGTGTTTCCAGCACCGGCAAAACTTCGGTCTGCAATGAATTGCAGCGGCGTGGCTATCATGCCATTCATGGCGACAGGGAACTGGCCTATCAAGGCGATCCAGAAACTGGCTCACCAACTGAAGGCCTCACGCATGAACACCACATCTGGGACATAGATAAAGTAAGAGCTTTAATCGCCAGCCAAGATGAGGCGGTAACATTTTTCTGCGGTGGATCTAGGAACTTTTCAAAGTTCATAGATCTATTTGACGGCGTTTTTGTCCTTGAACTCGACCTTGAAACATTGAACAACCGGCTCAACGAGCGACCGGAAGATGAGTGGGGCGGTAAACACGAGGAACGAGAATTGATCAGGCAATTGCATCAAACGAAAGAAGACATTCCGAGCCACGGCATCATCATCGATGCCACCGCACCGCTAACGCGTGTCGTTGACGAGATCATCCGTCAGAGCGACATCAAGACTGTATAATTGAGTTCGCTGCATTTATGGCTCCAGGAACACACTATGTCTTTAAAAAATTTTCGTGCCCTAATATCGGGAAATTAACTCACATGGTCACGGTAGTGAAGGCAGAATTGGCTAAAGTTGCAAATTTCCACTCTTTAATGGAGAAGATCAATGGACTTCCTAGCTAGCGAATTTGAACGCTTAGGGAGCTGGCCTACTCTTGTTTCAAATTTAGGCAACTTTGATTTTGTCGAGCTTAGACAGCAAAAACGTCTGCAAATCTTCTTTCAAACTTTTGCCGATGGGAAAGGACAAATTTTTCTGTTTGAATGGGAACGCTACTGTGCCTTTAGAAATGTTGAAGAAGAGCAGGGGCCTCGATTCGATTTCGCGACGGATACATTGCCTGGTCTAAATACTTATGTCAATCAAACCTCCTCGTGGGTGAGTGACATCAGAAAAGATAACGACCTATTGGAGCTTTGTCACCCTAATGTGGAACACTTTGTGATTTTTTCCAGCTGCTATATCACCGAAGTCATCTCAGCAGAACAACCGAAAATAATTGTCCAGGATAGTTATGTTAACTTCTGACGTCCTCCCTTAAGCCTAATGCTGCCTTATGAGTGGTAAGATTCTCTCATTTTGGGAGCACCAAGTCATAATGGAAAATGCAAGAAAAAGCTGCGTCATTCTACTTAGCGCATTTCTTCTTGGCTGCTCACCTGCTGTTGAGGCCGACCGGAGCAGTGACTCAACGAATCAGATCAAAAGTGAGTTTGCTAGCGAGAGAAAGAAATTGCTCTCGAAGTTGGATTCACTCAATGCGTCCATACGAGAAACTACTGACCAGACACAATTATTTGCACTGCGCAGCGTCAGAAGCGATGTCCAAAATCGTCTTCACAACTACGAACTTGCAGTAGATGATGCAAATTTTGTCCGCAGTGTTTCTCCGCGCAAAGCTAGAGGACTGCACGGCTACTTTAAAGTCTCGCTGTCGAATATAAAAGATGCAATAGATGATTTTACTTTTGAAATTGAGAAGCGAAAATCAAACAAACAAGCTGACGGCGACCTGAGAACAGCAAGAGCACCACTGTATCTTTTAACTGAGAACTATCCAGGGGCGATTGGTGATTTAGACCAACTCTTAGCGCATGGCTGGCCAAAACTTAAGAATCAGTATCTTAATCTAAAGGCTCTCTCTTTGTACAAACAGAATAACTTTGATAGCGCCATGACAGTGCTAAACGAGATTTTGGCCAACGATCCGACAGATAGCCTAGCCTTAAACACGCGAAGTCAAGTAAACCGTGATACGAAACAGCTGGACGCCGCCTTGCAAGATGCAAACGACGCAATTGCTGTCAATCAAGTAAATAAGCTCTATGAGTTTGTTGTCCCGGGCCCTGATGGCTTTCTTAGAGTTCGGTCTTCAATTTATGCTCGTTTAAATAAACCTGATCGAGCACTGGCAGACCTTGAAGTTGTCCGACTAATAGACCGTGGCAAGGGCGCTGATTCAACATCTCTTCTCGAATTGGCCAAAAGTTTTCATGATCGCGGTAATGACAAAGTTGCAAAACGGCTCTGCCTCCGTTTCATCGATGAATCAAACAGCCAAATGAAAATAGCGCAGTCACTTCTAAATCGTGTTTCGTCTGCTCAATAGGGTGCCAGAACTTTTGAGGCCACAAAAGGTCACTTTGTCATCACCTGGTTTCAAAAGCCTTTTTCAACATTTTTGGTTATAGCGGCATTAACAGCCTTATGAGAAGCGATGCCAGCGCTTGACCCTTGATGCCCGTGAACGCAGACTTTGTTGAGCCGCTTCGTTGAGCGTAGCGTAGCTCTTCCAATGCGATTTTTCCGATGCAAGACTCTTTGCCAATTTGGCAGTTTTTCCTGCACCGGTAAACTGTTCCAAGGCTTGAACTGCTTCTGGTGAGAGCCCGAAACCATGTTCCTCTGCAAGCTCCAACAGCAGTTCGAGAAATCCTAGCGGCGTCTCCTTTTGTCTATCTAGTACATAGCTAGTTAAAACTTCCCAGGCAAAAACTGCATGCAGAGCCGACACTTTGGCTAATTCACGCAGCGACTTTAACCACCTCACTTGGGTAAAGCCAACGAGTAGAGCCATAGAATGGGCTAGATTTAGGGCTGAAGCACGATTCTCTTCTACCGCGGCTATTAATATATCTAGCCCTAACCGCCTCAAATCATCATTTTTTGCCACCAAGATAAGAGCTAGAAACCAAGAGCCATTTTCACTCAGCGGCAAGTCTGGGTCAAAAAACAAGGAGTAATTATCTGGGTTGAATGCACCTATGCTGTTGATGGTGAGCAAGAGCGCCTTACTCAGTCGTGCAAGAAGTGGCTCTCTGTTTTGCAGCCAAATGGTGCAATATTCTGTGCTGAAATGGTTGACCAAATTGCTATGCATAGCCACTGTGGCATACAGGTGATATTGGCATTGCTCAAAATTTATTTGTACGTGGTCTGCTATCCGGTGCGACCTGCCGTACTCTTTGCAAACGGGGAAATTGGATCTCCCAGCTGATTCACTGGTGAGAAAATCCGGAAGGAGATTTGCGATTATTCTGTAATGATCCTTGGCAGTCTCTTCAACTGCAGCTGGATTGAAAGTGTATTTGGCTGGTTCAATACCGTCAGGCATGTCTGGAATTTTATTCGCCTTAGTTGTGCAAACACCGCGTGGATAGCGAGATCTAAAGGCGGCAAGGGCTAGTTCAGGCCTCTCAATATCATCCACATTTCCTTCCCCAAGGGCGAATCTAATTGACTTGCCAAAATCGCCTTTTAAATCTTGAGCTTGCGCGAGGGCAATTATTCGACCTTCTGGTGCCAATCTCAGAAGAGCTTGTATGAATTCTGGGGCATCAGCGTGGAATGCATTAGTGTGTGGATCGGCGAGCCAGTTGTGAAACTTACTCGGGCTTGTCCAGGCGGAATAATCTCCGGAATGCTTTAATAGCCTGCCTTCTGATTGCCAGACTTTGACGCGTTCTACTAGAGCACTAGGCTCTACCCAACCACCTTTATGAGTTGGTACCGCAAGCAGTGGCAGCGATAGTTTCGCTTTCATTCTAGCTGCAACGCCAAGGCACCGAGCAGAGAAAAGTGTCGGCTTAAACAAAATTTCGATTTTGTCGCGCTCGACGCCGTTGAGCCACATATGAATGGGAACTATAAAAGAAAACCCGTTTATGCCCAGGCCATAGCGAGCCACATCTTGTAAGCGAGCCTGCGCATTGCGAATTTTGCTTTCGAAGTCATGAGTTTTTTCTTGCCAGAGCCTGGAAATACCATCTATCAGAAGTTCCATTTTGTCTAATGACTGCTCAGTTGTTAGTGATGCAGAAGCGAGAAATATCAGATCCTCAAGTTCTGTGAGAGGCGTGCATCTTTGAGTTACATGCAACCTCGGTGATTCCATTGAGAACAAATCTACAGGAGCATTTATCAGTTGTGCCAAATCATTCGCTGATTTCTCTATGTGAGTGCTAGTAATGCCCGCAATTCCTGCTAGTTGTGAAAGCTGCTCGTCGAGTGCTTCATCAAGAGTTGGTAAAATAAGCGCACTCACATTTAGCTCAGTATGTGGAGCCTTGTCCTCTGGCAGCGTGACAAAGGTTTGCGTGGATGCTTTAGCCACAAGTTTCGCGGCTATACTTTTGTTCGTTCCTTGCAATAAGTCTAAGTTTCTTAGTAGCTTCGCCCTAGCTGATTCGGACTCAAGCAGTTGATATTTGCTGAGCAGGTTCAGGGCTTGATTATGAACCGCCTTACTCTTGCTGGTGAACGCTTCGACCAGTGCTAGGGCGGGCAATTCTTTTTCATTGTCTGCAATTTTGTCGCGTTGGTTAACCATTTTTTCAATGAGTTGTAAGGCTGAAAGAGAAGGTTCTGCGTCGCCATTGCGAAATGTTTGACCAAGGCTCTGGCATAGCTCATTAATTGGAATGAGCTTGTGATCTAAATCGAGAAAGACTTTAATGGCATAGCGGGAAATATATTTATTGGCTGCACCAACTAACGCCAGGTAGTGAGAAATAAACTTCGATTTGTCTGGGCAGATAAGGTTATTTAGAGAGCATAGAAAGAGTGCGACTGATTCATCAGCGGTAATCCTCAGCTGACGTCTCTCTGGCTGTTCGGCACTACTTACTAGCAATTGGAATGACAAATTTACCAATCGGTCCCGGTCTATAATTTCCTGACTCGCCAGTTTGTCCAGACATTCAAGCCAAAGCTTGGTGTGTTGCTCTGGATCGAAAGATCGGTTCTCGAGAGTATGACCTTGCTGAAGTAAGCTATTTGTTGACAGTAAGGCACTGAACGAACCGTACATATATTTGTTGCTGGTCATAAAGTCATGTTGCCACATGTCAGAGACAAATTTGACAGGAGTGCCGATCGCTTTAAGCGTGGCAGGCAAAGTTAAGAAGTCAAAAAATTCATTCTTCAGAATCGCTGTTTCACTAATATATTTCGCCATATCATCAACAGAACTCAAACCCAAGGCCAGATTCTCGTAGTATGAAGGCTTATGTTTTATCTGCACAAGTCCGGCGTTTTCTAGATCGATTACGGTTTTCCATTGTGCTCGTGGTGCATAGCCGAATGCCCACGCGGCCCACTTGTTAAGCCATTTAGGTTGACGGTGATGAAGGACGCGATAGGCGTGAGCAGCTGCTGGCAGTCCTTTAAAACCGGCCTCCTTTAGCGCGACAAAGTCGCAACAGTACAAGACGGCAACCTTGGCTGACTCTATCACCTCAATAGTACGGGGACTGATCAGCTTGAGATTCTCTATTTGGTTGCGTTCTAACTCAAACATTCCAGACCACTCATGTACGAATTCAGAGGTTTTGTTGGTTTGTTCGGCTGCTTCCTGCCAAAAGTGCGCGATGGCTTTAAGCGCCGAATCTTGAAGCGCATGCCTATCTTTCTCTGTCATTTCAGACAGAGTCTGTATAAGGGATTCAGTGCTGTTGTCTTCAATAAACTGTTGGAGATTCTCGCTTGTAATGGCTTTCATTGTTCAGCCTCTTGAATCTTAATCTCAACGGCCAAAACATGGCTGCATGGGCCCCTATTACCCTCATATTTCGCATACCAATCGCACGTGCAGCGAAAGCTCTCCTCCTGAATTTCAACCAAGTGATCTGTTCTGTCACCGCTGACGGTGGCAAAGACTTTACTTCCTTGAGCAAAAGTTTCAGTAATGCGCACTGCTTCGTCTTGGACAAGCCTACGCGCTTTGTTCACGCGGGGGCTAAGATCTTCCACCAGTGACAAATCAAAAGGCAATTCGCGGTGGAAGTAAGAGCTGTTGGATAAATCGTAGCCAACTAGTCCTCTCGTGCCTAAGATCTTAAGCGCATTTGTAATGTCATCAGCTTTCGCGTCAAGCTCTAAGGCTAATTTATCTGGGTCAAGATTGTTCTGCCAAGCAAGATTAGCTCTTACTTTGGCAACAGTGACGTCTGCAACTCGGTCGGCTAGATCAGAAAGCGCTTGCCCTTCTCCCGAAAAGCCGCGGGCTGCATTTGGACTTAGCACCAGAAAGAATTTTCCCTCATTGAGGGTAACTTCAAAAGCGCTAACGTGAGCTGAACTTGAATAGGTTTTGACGCTAGTTGCATAACGCAAGAGAGGCTCAATAGCCTTAAGTCGACTGATGGCACCTACTGCCACAGAACCCTCTGACGGCCGCTGACTTAACCTATAACTGTGGTGGACCCGCAACTCTGGACCGATTTATTAATTAGCTAAGATCGTCTCT
>JAVHQC010000010.1:0-233422 GCA_036170915.1 Cyanobacteria bacterium auto_48_18 | reverse complement strand
TTTAGAAGCAAAGATGTCTCTTAGCTAGTGGTCTAAATTTCGGGGACCGTCTTCTTTCTCTCCTTGATTTTGAATTTTTAGTTCTGCTTCTTGTCTAAATTGTTCTGGTGTCAGATTGCCTAGTGAGCTGTGTGGGCGGTTTTCGTTGTAGTCCACCTTCCATGCAGCAATTATTTCGTTTGCATCAGGCAGGCTGGTGAACCAGTATTGATTGAGGCACTCATCGCGGAATCTGCCGTTGAATGACTCAACGAAAGCGTTCTGGATGGGTTTGCCTGGGTCGATGTAGTGAAGGTTGACACCTTTGTTGCAGGCCCATTTGATCATCTTCTTGCTCGTGAATTCTGGACCGTTATCAACGACAATCTCCTTCGGTAGGCCACGACACCATTCAAGACGCTCAAGAACAGCAATAACCGCCGCACTTGGAAGGCTGCGAGAAACCTCGATTTCAAGGCATTCACGCGTGCAGTCGTCGATGATATTCAATGTTCTGAATTTTCCTCCATGCGAAAGTGTGTCGCTGGTGAAGTCCATCGACCATCTCGTATTCGGTGTTAGAGGCTGCTCCTTGGGAGTTTTGCGCCCCCAGAAGTACTTGCGCCTGCCACGCTTGCGAACTGCCAAATTCTGCTCTCTGTAAATGCGGTAAACCCTTTTGTGATTAACCACCTCGGTGCCAGAGTTGACCAGGACGCAAATTCGTCTGTAGCCAAACCTTGGCCTCTCGCCTGCGATTGTTTTGATCTTCTCGGCCAAGGCCGCGTCAGGGACGCGCTTGTGCTTGTACCGCTCAGTTGAGCGGGGCAAGCCAACTAGCTCGCAAGCCTTGCGTTTACTGATGCCGAACTGAACGAGATGGCAAACCAGTTCTCTTTTCTCGTTCGGCGTTAGAACTTTTTTTGAATCAGATCCTTCATGGCTTCGTTTTCCAGTGCCATGTTTGCCACCATCCTCTTCAGGCGGGCATTCTCATCTTCCAAAGCCTTCAACTTTTTGACGTCGGAGCCTTGCATGCCACCGTATTTCTCTTTCCATCGATAGATGGATTGTGGCTGCAGATTGTGCTTTCGAGAGACTTCTAAAACGGTGCCGCCATTTTCAATCTCTTTGAGGATTGCCACGATCTGTTCTTCTGTGTGTTTGCTTTTACGCATTTACTTCTCCCCTTTCTAGGTTCAATTTTAAATGCAGTTGTCACCTTTGCAACGGGTCAACTTTCGGGGAGCAGGTCAGCTAACTAACGAATCGCGCACGCTTTTTGACACCACGTTATTTTGAACCAGCATTAGCAGTCATTATCAAACCTTCTTTCGAAACCTTAGGGTACTATGGATTTCACGTTCCCGGCTTATCAGTTTTTCTGTCAATTACTTTTCTCTATCGAGAATTGTTCTGAGAAGATAAGATAGATAGCCTTTTTGTAACCGCAAATTTGAAAATCGCGAAGAGTTTCAATGTCTTTTTTTTACTCCTTGCCTGCTACCTTTTGCGGATTTAACTTCAAGTACAGCATGATTGTTTCCAGTGCCAGATTCATGAATTAAAAAATAGGGCTTCTTTCCTTTCGGGAAGTTGGTATTACCTTGTTTATCAACTTCTCCATTTTGGCTGAAAATAATTCTCGGCCAGATAGTTCTAAGTTGATGGTAAAGTTCATAACAGTAAACGCGCCTTCTGAGAACGCGCCGACTGCTTTGTATTTTTCGCTTGTGGCTGTTCCTTGCTTGTCAATGAAAAACCATTCTTTGCCGAGCTTTACGGGCCAGGCCCTGGTGAAATTCGTTGGCATCATCGTATCGAGGTGGCATGTTCTCGCCTTCGGTGCGACCGTTATCTTTCTGATATTCGGCCGTTCGCGCACGCACCGGCGCCAGGCCTTCTGAAAATGATTTGGCGCCGAAGAAGTTTTTGTCGGCGATTATTTGCTTTCCGGAGAGGTCGATGAACCCTTTGACTTTGGCAGCTGGGCACACCCATGCCAGCTCTTCTGAAAATTGGGCGGCCGGTAAGAACTTGGGAGGGATTATGAGCCGGGCCTGTACGTCGATGTAACCGATATAAGACTCTCGCCCGGGAGCCACCGCCGCCATGCCGTTCGAAAACGGTCTGACCGATTCGTAATCGAGTTTGGCGACTTCGCGCCCTGATTGATCAAGCATGAAAATATATTCTCGCCTGCGGTTGTCTGATGGCCTGCGCAGGTCGACGTTGGCCTCAAGTCTTTTGAGAAATCTGGCTTGTATTGCTTCGTCTTCGGCGGCGAGAGTTGGCGTTGCAGTCGTGAAAGTTATTGCGAGCAGTGCCAATGTGAGCAGAGAGTTTGTGAGCTTATGCATTTGTTGGAGGTAAGTCGGCACATGCTCCATTGGTTACTTGAACCGAGTGCTGGCAAAATTTTCAAAACGAATCAGTTGCCAGAATATGGCAATAAATCCTAATGGTGGAAGAATTGTGTAAAGGAGGGATAGAAAGTTGTAGACGCCTTCTCCGATTTCTAGCGGAAGGGGACAACGCCTTTCCGCGCCCCAAAGTACTCTCGAAGTGCTGATGTGAGCGTTTTTCAAGGCTTCTTTAAATCTGGAATGCCCACTGTCACTGACTGGAAACACCACAAGTTTGTAATCGCGGTCGTATTTAAATTTAATCGACGAGGTTGATTCGTTGGTTGCAATCTGCAAAGGCCGACTTTCATAATTGCTAATTACGAACTGAATGGATGTTGCATAGGCAGGCTCATGGACCTGTTGCATAAAGGTGTTGTATAGCAACCGGCCTTCCACCACAGCTTTCGCATTTTCGGCTTGGGCAATCTTAGGATCTTTGCTATAGAAAGTTGGATTCGGCTGATTTTCAACGACTAAGGCTAAGCCATTGAGAAGAAGCACGCATTTAAATGTCGCAGACAAAAGCGTCTTGCAAGAGATATGAGTTCTCTGTTGAAGAATTGCTGCGATGTGCATCTGGGACAACCGGCATAGGGTTGTTTCAGTATAAGAGACAGCAGCGGTTAGTCAACGTAATTACCCTAGGAAAGCCGGTTAACGCTATTTCTAATAATGCTCTTAGGCTTGCATATTCGCAAGATTTCCAGCCGGTCAGCGAGCATGAAAAAATATCTTCTTCTGCGGTTATCTGATGGCTTGCGCAGGTCGACGTTGGCTTCAAGTCTTTTGAGAAATCTGGCTTGTGTAGCTTCGTTGTGCGGCGATGGCCACGCTAAGTGACGATCTGTGCCTAATGCGACCATTTGAACTTTAATTCCGCGTATTACGTCTTTAATTGAAACGAATGTTTTATCAATGCCAATGCGGTTGCTTTCTCGACAAGGCAGTCCTGCGATCTTGGCAATGTATGACATTCAGATGCTTGAGCCTGGCAGCTACTGCTCTCTGCCTCAACCTCAACTGGATTAGAAAATGTCAGATACCGAAAAACAACAAAAACTAGAAATAGAATTATCTCCTGATGCCGAAAAGAACCTTGATCTAATTGAGGCCTATATAGCTGAGGAAGCTGATTTCAGCACCGCCGAGACGCTCATAGACCAGATTGTGGCCCGCTGCGAAGATCTGGCGCATATGCCCAGAGCAGGCAGAGCTAGGGAGGAAATTGTGCCTGGTGTGCGCTCCGTTACTTCCGGCAAGTATGCAATTTACTATCGCATTAACGTCAACAAAGTGGAAATCCTGAGAGTGTGGCACACTTCCCGCGATATCGCATCAATAAAAGATGACCTATCCTGAGGGGATAGATCATTGAAGCGATGACTAAAGCTGCGCCTCTTAGCGCTTTTTGCTTCGGCGTTGCTGGATGTTTTTGCGAACCGTCGCAAGTGGAATGCCTTTGCCAGCGTCCATTTGCTTGATACTGGCTTGTACTTCTCGTCTTAGTTGAGCCAATTGAAGTTGTTCCAGCTCGTCCTGACGGCGCAACAGTCTTAGGCTTTCTCTTATAACTTCGCTGGCAGAATTGTAGAGCCCTGATTTGACCTTTTCAGTGACAAAGCCCTCCAATTCAGGTGTCAACGATACATTCATAGTCATGAGCAAGTACCTCTTTCCACTAAACCAATTCTATAAACCATGGCAATAATTGTCAAAGATTGCCATAAGTTAGCTGGTAGTGATTTTCTTAAGCGCAACTACAACCAGTTGCACAGCGCAGATATGCTGCGACGATTACTTGCTTTGGCTTGTTTCCTGCCAATTGGAGATATTTTCCTTGAGCATTGGTACGAGTCAATTGCCCTCCTTGCTCTAAACACCGCACAAAAAAGCACCAGCCAATTAGTGCCGGTGCTTTTTCTCTTTTTCGTAAACAAGTTACCTCGAGCAATAAGTGAAGAGTAAACAATTAAGTGGCAGTTTGCACCTAAGCCCTGTGCCGCTTAATTGCGCGCACTATTTGCCTGATTTATGTTTAGTGGCATCGACTAGAACATAAGTCATGTTTGGCTTGGCCCGACTGGCTTGATACCCTCTAATTGAATGTAACACCTTCATGCCAGAATGTAAGATATTTTGGTAACACTTTCCGCTAAATACTTCATCTATTGACCATTTACGTGATTTTGATATACAATCCATACGCGGAACGTCTCGATTGGGTTTGGTGAAGTCGTAATTTGTTGGAGAGTTCTTTATGAATTTGAGTAATTGCTTGCAGAAATATAGGAAAGACCGCGACTGGACCCAACATCAGGTTGCAGTTGCGCTCAAAGTTCCGCGCGAGCTTATTTCAATGTGGGAAAACGGGTCGAGACGTCCGAATCTGAAACAGCTTGAGGACATTGCACAGCTCTTCAACACCGAAGTTGAACTATTGCTTGGCGAAAAATCTGAGACTCAAGGAGATGTTAGTAAAGCCAAAGTTCTACTTCGTGGTATCGAATCTAAAGATCCGGCTATTCAAATGGAGGTCAATCACTGGCTGTCATTTTTAGATCAATGGACTAAGCTCGCCGATCCTTCTAAGAGGATGCAGAAACAACCGCCAAAGAGAATCGATCGCGGCCCGGATTTTTCTGATATTCGTAGCGTTACTAAAGTAAGCGCCGAGGTGCGCGAATTCTATGAATTGGGTAACTTCGCGCTTCCCGATTTATTCGCATTCCTTGATGAGCAAAATATTTTAGTGTGCAAAGCTTCCCTTGGTGATATAAGTGCCGAAGGTATTTCTGGTGCCTTTTACAATCATCCAGTATTAGGATATTGCATTCTGATTAATGCACAGACTTCTCACGGACGGCAGATGTTTACTCTGGCACACGAATTTGGTCACGCACTTTTTCATTATGGTGCCAACGAATGTATCGTGAGCATCTCGGGAGAAACCTCATCTCGTGAACAGTTTGCAGATGCCTTCGCTGCAAACTTGCTCGTGCCAAGTAAGGGCCTCAAGCAATTTATTGAAGCCTTAGGATTGCTTAATTGCATCACCGAATATGATGCCTTACAGCTGGCAAGTTATTTCAAGGTTAGCTACGCATTTATGCTTAATCGATTACATTTCGATCGACATATCAATTTAGAGCAACGAGATAACTGGCAAAAGCTTAGTCCTCGTTCTTTGGCCAAAAACATAGGACTCGACTCTGTGATGTTTCAAAATCGCATCGATGATGCACCGTATTTGTCTAGATATCCTGCATCAATTTTAAAACGTGTCCGAGAGCTGATCGAAGATGATGTATTGTCTGTCGGGCAGGCAGCCTCGCTTTTGCGGCTTGATGCCATGACCATCCAAAATGAGCTTCTCGAAGGCCCGCAAAATGCCGACGCGAGCGAGTTAAAAGAATCCCGCGAGTTTTCAAAAACCTACGGTAGCTAAGATGGTGATCACAATACCGTGTCTAGCTGATACAAGCTTTTTGAGCAATTTTGTATTTACTGGAAATGCAGTTCTTCTTCAAAAGGCATTGCGTGCGCCTGTGTATTTGACACCGGTGGTTCTCGATCCGGAGGAGCCACTCGGTGCTGAATTCCTACTGGAACAACCGCAGTCCGAAATCTTGAGGCCATTATTTGTAGCTAGACAACAGCAGAATAGTAAGTATAAGAATGCAGAATTGCCGCTAGAAACATTCATTGCTGGGCGTGAAACTCTTTGGAGAAGTGTGGCCCTGACCGCAGATGAAGAACGCTTAGCCTTATCGTATAGAAATGGAAATATTTGGAGGAGTTGTCCTGGCAGTAAACGTTTAACGGGTCTAGATCCTGGCGAGGCAGAGACAATTGCTGTTGCGATTTCTCGTCAGTGGAGTCTACTTATTGATGACCAGGCCGGAGTTGAGCTAGTTAAGGCCCTGTGCCCTCAGCTGCAAATAGTAAGGACTTGTCAGTTTCTGGTTCGTGCTGTGGAAAAAAATCTTTTGCAATGTGAGAGCGCCGAGGACTTATTTAATAGCCAGATTTGCGGCCAGTGGGGTTTTTATGCAAAGCGTCCCGGTCAGAAGAAATATTTGCGCTTTAGATGCAATCCACCGCGCTGCGAGTGGGAATAAAAAAAAGAATCGACTTTTCTGTCGTGTCATTTGGGCCGAGATGAATCTACCATGGGTTATTTTATCCGAGTTCTAGCAAAGTTTTCGAAGCGAATTAATTGCCAAAATATGGCACAGTAGGCTACTGGGGGGAGAACAGTACACACCCAGGAAAGGAAGTGGTAAACATGGCTAACGATCATTCGTCGATCCCTTAAAGACTGTGAGTGTGGATACACTTGTTAATATATTCTACGAGTTAGTGATAAATGGGTGGAAGATGCCGGAATCTTGTGAAAGTTCTGACTCAAACGATTTTGTTCTGGATAAGGCCTTGCGAGTAATAAATGAGCTTGAGCAGGGCGGTATCATTGGACGCTATGCCATTGGTGGAGCGGTGGCGCTGTTGTTTTACACCGAACCTACATTGACCTTTGATTTAGATATTTTCTGTCATTTACCCTCACAGGGGCTGCTGATAAACTTGCAGCCACTTTTTGAATGGACTTCGGCGCGGGGCTATAAAGCTGAATCAGAACATATTAAAATCGAAGGAGTTCCTGTTCAGTTTTTACCATCGACGGGCTCTCTCGTTGATGAGGCGCTTGATGGTGCAGTCGAAAGAACCTTTGCGGGTGTACCTACCCGAGTTTTCCAATATGAGCATCTGCTGGCGATTATGGCAGAGACTGGGCGACCGAAAGACCGTGCGCGTTTGCAGGTATCATTAGACTCTAAGCCCGCTGATGAGTCAAAGTTGACCGAAATTCTTAAACGGCACTGCTTGGAAGACAAATGGCGTAAGATGACAACATGAACGAAAGCCTTACCACTAAAGAAGCTATTTATCGGCGAAAATTCGACCGCCGTCAGGGATTAGCATCATTATCTCCAGAAGAGAAGGTTAAGATGCTCATAAAACTTCAGCATTTAGCTAGTCAGATAGCGCTAGAAGTTGGACGGCCTTGTCAAAGTCCATGGCTCCCCTTAAAGGGTGAGGAAACTGCCCGATAGGCGTCCTGCAAAGGTTGAACATTTGCATGCGTTCGTGGCTAACATAAATTTTTCGCGTCGCGAATTATTATGCCCTTGAGTTTCTGTCCTGGTCGGTAGAATATTAGTGGTATCGCAGCTGGTGCTGTCTTTATATTCTGGTGAAGCCTTAAAAACAGTTTGCCTAGGCCTTCACCCCGGCGGCAATCACCGACCCTTTATCACCACTCTTTACCGGGCTTTACGACGGCCAGGCCTTGGTGAAATTCTTTGGCATCGACGTAAGCGCACGAACAGCTGCACCTCTTAGCGCTTTTTACTTCGGCGTTGCTGGATATTTTCTCGAACCGTCGCAAGTGGAATGCCTTTGCCAGCGTCCATTTGCTTGATACTGGCTTGTACTTCTCGTCTTAGTTGAGCCAATTGAAGTTGTTCCAGCTCGTCCTGACGGCGCAACAGTCTTAGGCTTTCTCTTATAACTTCGCTGGCAGAATTGTAGAGCCCTGATTTGACCTTTTCAGTGACAAAGCCTTCTAATTCAGGTGTCAACGATACATTCATAGTCATCAGCAAGTACCTCTTTCCGCTAAACCAATTCTATGAGCCATGGCAATAACTGTCAAAGATTGCCATGATGTCTGGTAGTGATTTTCTCAAGCGTAACTACAACCAGTGCACGGCGCAGATATGCTGGGGCGATTACTTACTTTCCGGTGTGGTTAGTTTTGGACGGCAGCCAAACCTTTAGAAAAGCGGCTGGCGTCCATGAATTTCAGAGGAATAACCAGCTCGCCAGCTGTATCAATGTAGCCTTTCGTGTTTCCTTTCGCTACCACGGCTAAGCCCTCGTGAAAATACTCAATATCATCGTAGTCGAGCCGCTTTAGTAGATTCCCTGCTGTGTCCATAAGAAACCAATTGAAGAACTGCTTCACAACAATCGATCCGTTAGAAATATTTTTTGCATCTTGTAAGTTGTCTGCGATTAATCGACCAGAGCGATCTATTAGACACTGCATGCCGTTCAATTTTTTTACAACTGAAATTCCTTCTGTAAAAGGCTCTACTTCTGAGAAGAGCGCACCTGTAAGTGGTTGATCATTTTTATCTATAAAGCCGCTCTGAAGCCCACCGTGCGCCGTATCGAGTGGTACTTTCGCCAGGCCATTTTTAAAAGATTCGGCGCGATAGTACTTTGGCTCGATTATTATTCGGCCCCGCGTATCTATGTAACCATATTGACCCCATTTTTTTGACGGCTCAATTTCTTCTTTCGTCATCGGTATCATGACTCGATACTCAAAAAAGTGCTCAGGATAATAGCGCTGTATCATGCGCATCGGCATAGAAAATAGAGCCATGCCATCCGAGAACTTATAAACAGTGATGTTTTTTCCCTTGGCGGCAATCAATTTGTGTCCACTTGCATCAAAAATATCTTTCTCGAACTTGATCACTCTGTCCTCATCACCGCATGCGCAAGCGGAGAGTTTATGCTCCGGGACGGTTTTGCCATTGCGGTCAATGTAATACCGAGTACCATCTTTTAAAACTTTTGCCTCACTGCTGCAAAAGTTTCCTGCTTCCACCCATTGAGGTTGTAGGACAAATGCTCCAGTGCGATCAATGTATCCCCATAAACCAGCCGTTGAGTTGTTACTGCTGACCGGCACCTCGGCTATTGATGGTTCTCTGAGTCGCACCAACTGTTCGTGGACGCTGTGGTTTGCGTTAATGATTGCATTTGTAAGTGCGCCTTCCGTCGTAAAGCAGCTGAACATCATGATCACCCACGACAAAATGATGATTGGCGATCTTTTTCTGAACCAGTGGCTCGCATAGAAGCAAGCCGCAAACAAAACCACAATCGAACAAGCTCCGCCCGTGATCATTGTTGAAACCAAGGGCCGTATATCTTGTTCGTTAAGCGCAGGAATGGTTACAGCACATAGAATGAACAACCATAAGATTGGATACCAAGCAACTGCGGTCCAGACCAAAAAGCGTATGGGCAGTGGCGGTATTGGTTTCGTCTCGTTGGCGGTAGAGGACAGTTCAGGCAAGCCATGGCTCCGATTGGTATGCGTCTATTCTAGATGCATCTGGGCCGTTTCACCGAAATTACAATGCACCATGGCTATAACCAGGAGAACGTCCGGGACGAATTGACCCTCCGCGCAGTGAGGTAATCACCATTACCACTGCGGTCTTCAGTGGGTATGATCATAGAATGCCGACCCTTCACACCAGAATTGCAGTTTTGATAACGGCCGTGGCGCTCAGCTCATTTGCTGCTGCCTGGGCTACTCATTCATGTGGGCCTCACAATCCGCAGTCTACAGAACTGCCTCTTGCGCAAAAGACCGCATATGACTGGGCCCGCCGGGGCGATTTTTGGACTGGGTGCCGCGATTATCGCCATGCTGTACAGGACTACTCTGAGGCAATCAGGCTTGACCCGAGCTTGGTCACAGCAATCTCTTGTAGAGGTGACAATTATTTCGATTTAGGCGATTACAAAAGTGCGCTACTGGACTACAACGAAGTTTTAAAACGAACTCCTGAGGACACATTCGATCTTCACTCGCGAGCGAATACCAAACTGAAATTGTCTGACAAGGCCGGGGCCATTGATGATTTAAGTCGCGTGATTGCTATTAAAAGCAAATCCCCAAGCCAGCATCTTTTTTACGATTTCCGCAAGCGCGCGGAGATTTATCTTGAGCTTGAAAAGTTTCGAGAAGCGGTGTCGGATTGTGATATCGCGATTCGCCTTTCCCCGAAGGACACCTGGTCTTATATCATTCGCGGTCGAGCGCTTGCGTTTTCTGGACACTACGATTTAGCTATGAATGATTTTAATCGAGCCATCAAGATTAGTCCAACTTCTTCGTCGAGTTACAACGTAAGAGCCACATGGTTAGCCGACAGGAACAAAGCGGCAGCGCTAGAAGATTATAATATGGCCCTTAAGCTTGATAATCAATTTGGTATGGCCTATGGCAATCGAGGCCTGTTGCATTTAGAAATGGGCGATATGAAAAGCGCGCTCGCAGACTTTGACCAGGCGCTGAACATCGACCCTTCTGACAGGTGGGCTGCCAGGCATAGGGCTGATGTGCGCTTTTTGATGGGTGATATTGTCGGAGCTCTGTCTGACCTGCAAATGGCCTCATTGTTTTGCTCCATGTTTGGCATTTTAAGTCTAATTGGTCTGCTAGCAATGTTCCCATTACTTCAAGCGTTTAGCACCACATATAGTGCGGATGAATAAGAGGTTATTTCGATGAAGGTCAAAAATCTAGTTTGGCAAACGGCAAGAGTTTCTGCATTGACAGTGCTCTGCGGGCTCTGCTGTTCTTTGCCAATTTCAGCTGAACCCTCAGCCAAACCCCCAATTACTTTGTCGAAAGAGATTGTTCATAAGCTGTATATGGCAGACTTATGCAAGCGTATTAAAAGAGCTTGGTTTCCTCCAAAAGGAACTGAAAGCAAAAAAGTAAGACTTGTTTTCATCGTTTCACGAGATGGAAGCCTGAGTAACTTGAAACTACAGCAATCTTGTGGTTTGGCAATTGTAGATAATGCAGCGATGAAAGCGGTGGAGAATGCAGCGCCATTTCGGCCCCTGCCGCCAGGTGCTCCAGAAACAATCAATGTAGCGTTTGCTTTCGACTATACCTGCGATGGTGGCGTTTCAGCAGAGTCTCAGCAGATGTAGCGGTTGCTACTCGTCGTTGTTTCGGTGTTAATGAGCCAATTTTTCGTGCTAACCAATGACATCAAAACTGTGGCAACTGACAAGGTGAGTCTTGGTGCGTTTTAAAATCCACTTACTAATCGCAGCTGTGCTCATTGCCTCAATCGTTATTTTTGCGTGGATGTACCGACTCGGTCCTTTCCCGCCTACGCCATCTGAGCTGCTAGAGAACGCCCAAGGTTTACTGAGTCAAAATCGAGACCAAGCTGCGCTTGATTCTCTGAACACCTTGATCAAAAAAAATCCTAAATACGCGCAAGCTTATCGAGAACGCTCGTTCGCATATGGCAAGCTTGAAAAATATGACGAGGCGCTTGCTGACAGTCATGCAGCAATAGCTCTTGACCCAAAATTTGCCCTCGCATATTGCACCAGGGCGGCAATTTATATCTTGGTCAAACGCTATCAGGATGCGCTTGCTGATAGCGATAAAGCGATCGCCTTAGACCCAAAGTTGGCCGATCCTTATGGCATGCGGGCCCTGGTGTATGAGCGCCTAGAAAATTATGACAAAGACGTCGAGGAGTGCAACAAAGCGATTGCCTTAGAACCAAAGGTCATGAGATATTATTTGTTCCGAGCGACGGCCTTGAGGCACTTAAAGAAGTATCAAGAAGCTCTACAAGACTGCAACAAAGCTTTGAGCCTGACCTCAAAGCAGTCTGGGCCTTTTATCGAACGGGGTTTCATCTACCTTCGTCTCGGTGAGTTTCACAAGGCGGTGGAGGACTATACTGCTGCCATTAAGCTTAATCCTCAATCCCCTCAAGGATATTTGTTACGCGCGGATGCTTACCGTGACCTTGGTCAATATCAAAAGCAGATTGACGATTTGACGTTGGCAGTGCAAATCAGTCCGCAGCTAGCAAAAGTATACGAGCAACGTGGCCATGCATATTATCAATTGGGGCAACTACAAAATGCATTGGCAGATTGCAGTAAGGCGATAGGGCTGAACGCTAATTCACTATGCGCTCTCTGCACCACTGCCGCCTCTTACGAAGATCTTGGACTCTATGACAAAGCCATTCCGTTTCGAACTAAAATCTCGAGTATCGACGCTGAAAGTCAGTTCAATTGGGTCAATCTCGGACGAGACTATCTGATGCTTGAGAAGATCAGTCAGGCAGATAGTGCCTGGTATCAGGCAGATAGGTTCGCGACGCCAAGTGAACGACGCTCCTCGTCTCTTTGTAATCCCATGGTGGTTTTGCATCATTACAGCAAACATAGTCCCAAATACAATATCGATCAGCAACTCAAAAGTAAGTCCGTCGTCTTGCCGTTTCACTATGATGATCAAAATCATATTTGTGTTCCAGCGCGCGTTAACGACCATGCTCTCGAGCTGATGCTTGATACGGGTTGCAATCACTCAGAGTTGTGGAAACAAGCAATGCCTCAAATTGGTAAATTGGAAAATGTTCCGTTGCGCGGCGCTACTGCTAATGGAACAGGATATAGCTACGGCTCCTTTACTGCTCGTAGCATTCAATTAGACACTGTCACTCTACCGACTGTATCGATGGCTGTTAATGACGGTTTGGTTGGACACAAGTCTTTGAGCGGTTTCCTCGGTGGAAATATTCTTGAGAATTTTATTGTCACGGTAGATTATTTAAACAAGAAGGTCATTCTCTCTAGCTCGTTAAAGCCAAGCGGTTTAAACCCGATCATTATCTTGCCTATGAGAGTGCGCGACCACAAACCTTATTGCAGCGTCACTTTAGATGATCGCATTGTGGTATCAGCACTTTTAGATACCGGAGGTCCTTTTAATATTTCGCCTGACTCGTTACTTAAACCGATTCAAACAGAGTTCATTTTCAAAGGTCACATAGCGGGCCCGTGGATAGGACGATTGGACTCCAATCATGTTCGCTTGAAGAGTATCAAGCTTGGCAAGTCTAATTTTGATGCGCCCTACTTTGACGTGTATTCTGCCGAGCAGGCTCCTTCAATGGCAAGCGAAATTGTATTAGGTGATCATTTTTTCCGCCGATTTAAGACCGTGACCTTCGACTACCCGGGTCGGCAAGTAATTTTTGAGCCGAAGTAGAGCAAAGGTATGTGGTATCAGAAGCGGTGCGAGCTTGAGTAAGCCCGCATATGCTTTAAAAGCCGAGAGGCGATTTTATGGCGCACATCTAGCCTCCAAGATCTTGGTAATCATAGATGTCGATGAGCAGGGGGATATCGAAGTGTTGAAGTGCAGCAATGATTTCTGGCGAAAGAACAGCTAGCGTGTTCCAATGTCCTATTCTAATTGTCAGCCAGATTTCTACTTTAAAACCACGAATTTTGAACTCCCTAATGGCACTGTGTGCGTGTGCGATTTGATCTAGAATCCACGAAAGGTGCCTGCCGGGCTCACTTGATTTGACCGATTTTTCCGAATGTAAAAGCCATGCGCTGCTTCCATAAACATGGTTCTTATTGTGAGGCTTAGGTCCTCTCAGATGCGCCATTGTCGGTTTGAGATTGAGTTTCTCGCTAATCTCTTCGATATCAAAAACAATGTTTTGAGAACCGTCATAAATGCGAAAAGATGCTCCGCACTCAAAAGGGTCATTATTGAGCGAAATTGTGACGCTATCGCTGCTTGATTCCATATAGCTTTTTGGTCCGTGTAAGAATGAGGAAGTAGAAGATCTTGTCTGGACGCTCTGGCCTATTGGATTGTCAGATCACAAATCAACAAGCTCGGCTCATGTATTGTACTAATTGCCACCGTTTTCGCGTCGTGAAGCTTCTTTTTGTTCTTTGAGCCGATCTAACTGATCACCGACACTCCGACTTGATTTTATAATTGCGCTTGTGAATGAGCCTATTGTTATGCCGCTACCGTAGGTGCAGATCATAATCAGCCACGTCAATATAATCAGCGGCGATTTCCTTCTAAACCAACTATTCGCGCAAAAGCAAATTGCAAACAGAAAAAGGCCGGTCCAGGCGCCGCCCGCTATCCAATTTGAAATCAATGCGCGCAATTGTTCTTCAGGCAGTTTTAGATCGAGAACTGCATGCATACCGACGTATGCTAATAACGAACAGCCATAAAAATGGAGACCAAAAAGCTGCGGTCCAGGCCAAAAAGCGAATGGGCAGTGGCGGTATTGGTTTCGTCTCTTTGGCGGTAGAGGACAGTTCAGGCAAGCCATTGCTCCCAGTGGTGTGTCTTGGCAAGACTTACAAGTTCAAATGAATCGAGCCAGTAAAGTCGTTCGTTTGTTGAGCGAAACTCGCGAAACGTTGATCTCCGTAGCCCTACTTGGATTGATTCTTAAATGTTGTTTTTCCATAGTTGTCACTGTAGATCATTTCAGAGAGCAACTTATTCTGCCGCACGCTTGTGAATAAATTTACCCTGTTGTGGCTTGGTGCAGGCGTCCTTCCGCATCTCGGGCCGGTTAGGTCTTCGCCTGTTAATTTTTAGTCGTTGCGCGACAATCATTGGCAGCGATTGATTTTGGAGCCGAAGTAAATTAGACAGCGGTGCCCGTTGGTGGCTATCGTGTCCAATCTATCAATTCATACCGTGCGCTATAGTCGGCTATCGAATTTTCATTTGCCATTGAATAAAGCTCAGATTGCCTTGCCCAAGCATGCCGAAATGAAAAGCAATGGTCATCGATCCACTGGGCTGTGTCTGGGCAAATCCAACCGGCAACGCTAATTAGATGCTCCAGATCTTTATCCAGTGCTCGATGATAAATTGGTTCGTGATGAGCGATTCGATTTCGGAGCATACGGATTTTCTCAAGTGCTTTCTTTGCCGTCTTTCTCGAGAATGGAACTGGTGGATTTGCAAATGATTGATATAAGCAAAATTTCCATAGCAAATCATCGTAGGAAGGCGCAAGCATTGCTACCCAAGTTCCAAGTGTGAATTGAGCAATTACAGAAGGCGTCACTACATTCCTTTTCTGTTTCGCAAGTTCATCTTTTGCAGCCGATATTTGACGCTGAAACTCTGGTTGAAAGTCCTCAAAGAGGACATCGAACCAAGCATCGCCGTGCAATGACGTTAATCTATCGTTGAAGGCGTTCCGGAGAAGCAGCTCAAAGTGCTGCATAGGAAGGTGGAGGCCCTGGCCGAGCTCTGCGTTCCAGACGTGCAATTCCAGTGCTAGGTTTAGATCGCCACCAGCTAGCGTCTTGTAGCGCGCTAGACGAGATACGGAAAAGGCTGATTCAAGCTTCTCTAAAGTTAGCTGGCTGTATTGAAAGGTTGGCATGGGTGTTTCATACAAAGCGTAATGACGACCGACCCAATTTTAAATAATCTTGTCAAAGGCGGCTGGGGTAGGGTATTATACATTTAGTTGCCCTAGGGAGCCGCTGCCTTGCATGCCACCTGGGGCCCAGTTTAGAACTGAATACCTTAAATACCACTCCCTAGAGTTCTAGTTTGTGGTTATTTTGGCACTTTTATATTGATAGGCGCTGACTGGGGCAGCTTTCGATAGTTGCATATAATTTGACACACCGACCATACGTATGTAAAGTATATACACCGAACATCGCTTATAATTCTGTTCAATCGCTCAGCTGTTGCGCCTGATCTTTATTTGCTTCACCAGGCAGGTATTCTGTGACGCTCGACTATCTAACCTTAGAAAAAATGCGCCTTGACCACCCGTCATGGCGACTGTTGCGCGCAGACCAGGCTCCGCTGGTGGCAAGCTTTCTTAACCGTGTATTCATTCAACCGAATGTGCGGGTTATGGCGCAGGCTGACCTGGCAGAGGCTTTAGAAGACGAGCTATTTACGCTACGTAATTTGCTTGGGGCTAAAGAGTTTCCCAAAGACGCCCAGGCTTACTTAAACGATTGGGCCGCCAACGATAAAGGTTGGCTGCGCAAGTTTTACCAGAAAGGTTCAGACGAACCTTATTTTGATTTGATGCCTTCAACTGAGAAAGCAATTTCCTGGCTTGAAAGTTTGACCGCTCGTAGTTTCGTTGGCACCGAATCGCGCTTGCTTACTGTCTTTGAACTACTAAAGCAGATGTGCGAAGGTACTGAAACCGACAAAGATTTGCGCATTGCCGAACTGAAAAAAAGACGTGACGAAATCGATAGAGAAATGGCTCAACTTGAATCAGGCGATATTTCTCTTCTAGCTGACACTGCTGTAAAAGAACGTTTTCAACAATTTACTTCAATTTCCCGAGAGCTTCTTTCTGATTTCCGCGAAGTGGAGCAAAACTTTCGCGCTCTAGATAGAAGTGCGCGTGAAAAAATAGCGCTCTGGAAAGGCGATAAAGGGAGCCTGCTGGAAGAGATTATGGGAGAGAGAGACCAGATTTCCGATACTGATCAGGGCAATAGTTTTCGGGCTTTTTGGGATTTTCTTATGTCGAGCCGCAGGCAGGAAGAATTTACTCAATTACTGTCGCGAGTTTTGTCACTGCCGGCGGTGAATGAATTAAACCCTGATCCCCGGGTGCACAGAATTCATTATGATTGGTTAGAGGCTGGCGAGCACACACAGCTGACTGTCGCCAAGCTCTCACAGCAATTGCGCAGATTCCTTGATGATGCAGCCTGGCTGCAAAACAGGCGTATCATCGAAATTTTGCGAGACGTTGAAATGCATGCGCTGGCTGTCTCGACTTCGCCACCTGCTGGTGAGTTCTTTTTCGTCAATGGTATGTCGGCCCAAATTGAGCTTTCCTTTGAAAGGCCTTTGTACAAGAAAACAAACAAGCCAAGAATCGCTGGCCTCGCTCTTGACGGCGATGGCGATAGCGTAGACACCGATATTTTATTCTCGCACTCGGTGGTTGATAAGTCGGCTCTGGCCAATTCCATTCGTCGCGCCTTACAATTGAAGTCACAAATCACACTGAGTGAACTACTCGAAATCAGGCCCCTCGAATATGGGCTTGCTGAATTAGTAACTTATTTGCAGCTGGCTAGCGATTCGTTTGAAACTACCACTGATGAAGACGTGCTCGATACTGTTCAATGGATTGGTGACAATGGTGAACGCAAACAGGCAACCTTGCCGCGCGTTATTTTTGTAAGGTAGTGAGATATGTCTGAAACTGAAACGGCAACATCAAATTCACCCAGCGTTAAAGTTGACGATTTGTCTCTGATTATCGTTTCGCTGCTTAAAGGCGTTGTTTATCAAGAAAACGATCCGCGACTCTGGAGCGAGCTGATTAAGTTACAAGCAAGAGTGCGCGACTACGTCGCCATCCTGGGATTAGAACTAATATTTGATGAGGCCGAGGGTTACGCCTTTCTGCGCTCGCGCTTTGAGGAAAGTGAAGTTGATGCCAGTGCAGCGATGCCGCGCTTGGTGGCAAGGCGTCCGCTTTCTTTCCAAGTCAGTCTTCTATTGGCCCTGCTGCGCAAGAAAATGGCAGAATTTGATGCTAGAGGTGGGGAGACCAGGCTCATATTAAGTGGGGATGAAATCGTTGAATTGATCAGAATTTTTGTACCCTCAGGAAGCAATGACGCCAAGCTTGTTGATCAAGTTGATACTAATATCAAAAAGATCATTGAGCTCGGCTTTCTCCGCCAGATCAAAACAACTGCCGGCAAGCAAAATTTATACGAAGTTAGACGCATTCTAAAGGCGTTTGTAGATGCCCAGTGGCTCTCAGATTTCGATAATCAGCTGGCGCAATATAAAGCCAAGATTTCTGAATCTGGAGTGGAGGTGGGCGATGAGCAATGATCTCGCCGAAGATCTAGATGCAAATTCTTCTGATGCCGAAGTAATACCTGCTGAAATTGACATCGAAGTTAAATCACTAGTGGATCAAAAACTGCCTGGTTACAGACTTAAGCAGGTGGAAATCTATAATTGGGGAACATTCGACAAACAAGTCTGGACTTTTACTCTCAATGGTCAGAATGCACTACTAACTGGAGATATCGGCTCCGGCAAATCTACTCTTGTTGATGCCATAACCACCTTGCTTGTGCCGGCCAACCGTGCGGCTTACAATAAAGCTGCCGGCGCCGATAATAAAGAACGGACGGCAAAATCATATGTGCTTGGATATCACAAATCTGAACGGCATGAAAGTGGTGCAGCTAAACCGGTTCCTTTGAGAGGGCCTAATTCTTATTCTGTGATCTTAGGAGTTTTCTCCAATGCCGGCTACGATCAAACAGTAACTCTGGCGCAGGTTTACTGGATGAAAGATCTCCAGGGTCAGCCGGCCAGATTTTACGTTGGCGCTGAGCAACAGCTGTCTATTGCTGAGAATTTTTCAGGCTTCGGCATCGAAATGAATAATTTGAAGAAGAGATTGCGTGACAAAGGGGCTGAGCTGTTCGATACATTTCCACCATACGGCGCCTGGTTCCGCCGACGCTTTGGCATTGACAGCGATCAGGCACTTGAGCTCTTTCATCAAACTGTATCGATGAAGTCGGTTGGCAACCTGACTGAATTTGTGAGAAATCACATGCTTGAGCCTTCTAATGTAGTTGATAGATTGAGCGCGCTTATACACCACTTTGATGATCTCAATTCAGCCCATGAATCTGTTTTGAAGGCAGTCCAGCAGGTGGAATTGCTCAAGCCCCTGATTTTAGATTGCCATAAATTTTCAGGGTTGAGTATCGAGAAAGAGCGACTGCGCGGTTATCGCGACGCCCTGAAATTTTATTTTGCCCGGCAAAAGCTTGATCTTCTCACAGAGCGAATAGTTAGTCTTGAAAGCGAACTAGCCAAGCAAGCAGCGAAAGTCAAGTCAGCTGACGACAATGTGCAGGGTCTGCGCCTCAACGAGAACGAGCTTAAACAGAATATTCGAGCCAATGGCGGCGACAGAATCGAGAAGATTACTGCCGATATTGCTCAACTAAATATTGATCTCGAGAATAAGCGAAAGCGCTCCGAGCGCTATGAAGAACTCCTGAAACCACTTAAAATTTCACCGGCTAAAAGTCAAGATAGTTTTATCGAGCAACAAAATGAATTTACTTTGCTGGCTGAAAGCCTTGTTCAGCAGACAGCAGATTTGCAAAATTTGCACACTGAAGCCAGCGTTCTTTTGAAGGAGAAGCGATCAGAACACTCTGCTCTTGCCCTTGAACTTGAGAGTTTGAGGTCAAGGCGCAGTAACATTCCAACTTCCCAGATCAGTATGCGGGCTGAGTTGTGCAGCAAGTTGAAAATTGATATTGCCGACATTCCTTTTGTTGGTGAACTGCTTCAAGTACGTGCTGAAGACAGCGACTGGCAAGGCGCTATTGAACGTTATTTTCATAGTTTTGGCCTCTCCCTTATTGTGCCTGACAAACACTACACCAGGGTTGCCGAATGGGTTAACAATACTCATTTGGGCGGTCGCCTGGTATATTTCCGAGTTCTCGATAGCCTGAATAAACACAATCGTAAAACCATCTTTTCCCTGCAAAAAGATGTGCTGGCAAAAAAGTTATCCGTCAAACCCGACTCGCCTTATTATGAATGGCTGGAAGCCGAGCTGGCACAGCGCGGAGATATCAAATGTTGCTTGAGCCAACAGCAATTCAGGCAAGAAACGCGCGCCATTACCATGTCTGGTCAGATCAAAGGCAGCGGCGAACGCCATGAAAAAGATGACAGACATCGAATTGATGATCAAAGTCGCTACGTGCTTGGTTGGACCAATGAGATAAAAATCGCCGCGCTGCAAAGCAAGCTTAAAAGCGCTGAAAAACAAATTGCCGACATTGCCGGTGAAATCAGTGTTTTGCAACAGCAAATCAGCGGCCTGGGCGCTCAATCTAATAGTCTTGCCGGCCTGAAAGAATATAGAGAGTTCAAAGACCTAGATTGGCCCTCCGTTTCGCGCGAAATTGCCAGGCTTGATAGAGAACGGCGAGAACTCGAGAGCACGTCTGACGTTTTAAAACAGCTGAACGCGCAACTTAGTGAAGTGGTGTTATCCATTGGCGTGGCTGAGAAAAAGCTTGTAGACCATCGAGCTTTGCTTTCTAAGATTGAAGAAAGACGTGACGTCGCAAATAAATTATTGGCAGAGACGAATGCTTCTCTAATCGACCTGAACGAGCAAGACTTTGTTTTTAAATTTGAAGCCCTGTCTCTAATGCAAGACGATGCTGTGGGTGGGCTTCAAATCAGCATAGAATCATGCGATAAACTCGAGCTGACGATGCGAGAGTGGTTACAGGCGAAAATTGACAGCGATAGTCAAAAAATTGAACGCTTGCGCGACAAAATTATTGCTGCGATGAAAAACTTTATGCATGCTTTTCCCAAAGAAAGTTCTGAGGTGGATGCCAAAGTTGAATCGGCCCGCGAGTTTGAAGATATGCTGGTGGCACTCGAATCTGACGGATTGCCGCGCTTTCAAGCTCGTTTTAAAGAATTGCTCAACGAAAACACAATTCGAGAGGTCGCCAACTTTCAATCGCAACTGGCGCGTGAGAGAGTTACTATTGAAGATCGCATCAAAATTATCAACAAATCTCTCACTCAAATTGATTACGTGAACGGACATTACATTATTCTGGAAGCTCATCACACTCAAGATCAAGACATACGCAACTTTCAAACTGAATTGAGAGCTTGCACCGATGGCTCTCTGACTGGCTCTGCCGACGAACAGTATTCAGAAGCAAAGTTTTTGCAAGTAAAGCAAATCATCGAGCGTCTGCGCGGTCGAGAGGGCTTCTTTGACATTGATAAACGCTGGACCGAAAGAGTTACAGACGTGCGCAACTGGTTTACTTTTGCTGCTTCGGAACGGTTGCGCAATGACGACAGCGAGTACGAACATTACTCTGATTCTGGTGGCAAATCGGGCGGTCAAAAAGAAAAACTCGCCTATACGATTCTAGCCGCCAGCCTCGCATATCAATTTGGCCTGGAGTGGGGCAACGTGCGCTCTCGCTCTTTCCGTTTTGTCGTCATCGATGAAGCTTTTGGTCGCGGGTCCGATGAATCTACCCAGTATGGTCTGCAGCTTTTCGAGAAGCTCAATTTGCAGCTTCTGGTAGTTACGCCTCTTCAAAAGATAGGTGTGATCGAGCCGTATATATTCAACGTGGGCTTTGTTCAAAATGCCAGTGGCGAGTCTTCCAAGCTGCGCAATTTAACCATCGCGGAATACCATGAAGAGAAAGCAAAGCTGCAATCTATAAGCAAGAATGTTCTCGACAAATTTTCAGTCAAGATTGAGAAGACCTTGCCTGAGGAATCTATCAAGTGACCTGGACCAATTCTGCCGACATTAAAGCCCAGATAAGCAGGTGGTGGGATAAAGGAGATCTTCTAGTTGAGCCGTACCAGGAGGATCCAACTTTTCCAAGGCGGCTGAAATTTAAGTCACCGACTTCCTCGGAGATGAGTACACATTTCGAAGACGTGCGATTATGGATTGCTCAGGTGAGCGAAATAAAAGGGATTCGGTTAAAGCATCAAGAAGTCAGTCATCGCATAATCGGAAAAAATTCTGTTCCTAGAGAAGCATGGATAGAGTCGTGTGGCGACGCGCTCTTGCTGATCGGAAAAAAACAAGCCGCTGAGAAATTTTATCAACTTTGGCAATCAACGACTACTGAACATTCTGAGTTGATACCGTGGCTAAAGCGTCGACCTTTGCAAGCTCTTGCGCTTTACGATCAATGGCCGCAAATTTTGAGAGTGGTGAGCTGGATGAAGCAAAACCACAGGCCGGGAATTTATCTGCGCCAGGTTGATGTTATTGGTGTTCACAGCAAATTTATAGAGAACAATCGTTCTGTTTTGTTGGAATTGCTTGACCTCGCTCTGCCGGTCGATGCTCTCGATTTAACATATTCTGGCGCCAAGAAGTTTTCTCAGCGATATGGATTTCGAGAGAAACCGCTGCTAGTAAGGTTTCGCATTCTCGATCAAGAGTTGTCTATTTTTGGCGGTGCTCAAGAAGATGTCACCTTGGATGCGAATACTTTTGCTAGACTCAAGCTGAATCTGTCGCGCGTTTTCATTGTCGAAAATGAAATCAATTTTCTTGCTTTTCCTGCTATGCCGCGCAGCATGGTCGTCTTTGGCGCCGGCTATGGACTCGACTATCTTTCAAGAATTTCCTGGATGCAAAATCTTGATGTGCTTTATTGGGGCGATATAGATACTCATGGTTTTGCAATTTTAAATTCGGCGAGAACTTATTTGCCGCACTTACGTTCAATTCTTATGGATCAAGGGACGCTTCTAGCACATCAGTATGTCTGGGGTGTAGAAAGAGATCAACATGGTGCCGGTAATCTAGAAGCTCTATCTGAGCCAGACTATGAGATGTACCAGGCATTAAAGAACGGCAGGTGGGGACAAAATATTCGGTTAGAACAAGAGCACATTGACTGGAAGTATGCGGAAGGTATCTTACGCCTTGTTTATTGATGAAATACTATTCTTTTGCGAGTTTAACGGCGGCCAGGCCCAGGTGAAATTCGTTGGCATCATCGAATTGAGGAGCGATGACGGTTTTGCCTGACTTGTCGATGTATTTCCATTTTCCCGGAATGTTGACGCCTTCGGTGCGACCGTTGTCTTTTTGACATTCGGCTGTTCGCGCACGAACTGGAGCCAATCCTTCTCAAAATGATTCAGGGTTGAAGAAATCTTTGTCGGCGATTACTTGCTTCGATTATCTACTCGCTCGATAGCAATCAGGGCAACCAGATGAAAGTTTGGTCCTATTTGACACCCTAGTCTGCCACTCATGATTTGTGTCTATTGGACAGACCCACCATAGCCTTTTTGACGAGGCAAATGTCACTTCGTTTGGGTTCAAATTCCCATTTTTTGTTGGATGAAGCTGTGCGGCAATGTGCGGAAATTTAGCAGCAAGCGAATTGTCACCAGTGGCATGGAAACTATTACCAACTTTGACGAAGCTGCACTTGGGGCATTTACTGCCGCCTGCTCTCAAGTGAATTAATGTTTCCCATTCATGCGCCGCATTGTTTTTGCACTGCCACCAAACTTTTTGTCCTGAGCCTGCCGTATAATCTTGCGGCTTTTGCGAGCCATTAAGCGTTGGATGCCATTCTGCAGCCACTTCGCGAAACATGTGCTTTAAAGAATTAGTCACTGATACACGCTTTCCGGAACAAAAGGGACAACCACCTTTTCTGCTTCCTGTGCGCGAGTATATCGGTGCTTGCCATTCATGGTCGGGACCTTTAGTGCACTTCCACCAGGCAATAGTTTCAGATCCAGCGGCAAAATCAGCGGGCGTCCATTCACCATTTTTGATTGGATGCCACTGTTTAGCGACAGCTGGATAACCTTTAGCGAGTGTCTCAAATCGGCGCTCACCGATTTCATACCACGCTCTGGAGATATTTTTGCTTGAGGCGCTAAGCACAATTTGTATTTGCTCTTTCCTTTGCGGATGCGCTCTAGCTTCCTCCATTCGAGTTTCATAGCAAGCAGGGCAGCCTGAATGGCTGACTGTACGGCAACTTATAACAGCTTGCCAAGCGTGATTGCACCTGCCGCACAGCCACCACACTTTTGTAGTTGATGCATAGGTAACATCGCACGGTTTCAACTTTTTGTTTTTGGTCGGATGCCATTCTTTGCTTACTTCCGGAAACAAGTCTGAAAGTGCATTGTCGCAACAGACCTTCTTACTGGCGCAGTATGGACAGGCGCTGCGCATAGCGCTGGTGCGGTTGTTTATTTGCGCCTTATATGGCCGCTTGCATGCAGGGCATTCCCACCAACATCTTACGCCAGAGCCGCGGCTGAAATGTTCAGGACCCCAGCCGGCATTTTGTTTATAGCACCACTCTTCAGCGATCTCTGGTTCTGCGTCTGAAAGGGCCACCATGTTTTTACGACGGACGCCGCAAAAAGCCTCTTGCACATCTTCAATTTCAACGATTGCATATCGACGCATTGGTTCGGTAAGTACCTCCATCTATTTGCAATTTTATTCCATGCTTTTGTTCATGACCAGTAACAACGTGAAATGCTCCTGAACCCTTTAACTTCAGAAGCGGGGCATACCCATGCTAGGCTCTCTGAAAACTGTTCCGCCGGTGAGAACTTAGGAGGGATGATTAGCCGGCCCTGCACGTCGATGTAGCCAATGTAAGAATCCCGCCCTGGAGCAAGCGATCGATGTAGCTCGCGCCTATTAATTTACAGTCGCTGCTTGCCCCTGATCGCTTTCATGATTTTACTATGATTTTTGCGAGCACAGGCGGGGCAGCCGTTGCCCCGTGTCACTCTATAAATTGGTGCTGCTTGCCATTCACATGAACATTTCCTACAGAGCCACCATACTGGTTGCATTGAGTGAATTCTAGTTTTTTCGGGAGTCAATTTTTTGTTTTTGCTCGGGTGCCACTCTCTGGCTAATTTGGGCGCGGCGGTTGAGATTAAGTTAGTAACTGAGTCTTTTTTAAATAGGCAAAAAGGGCAACCCGTCTGATTAGAAGTTCTATTTGCTACCGCAGTTTGCCATTCGTGATCGGGTCCGGCAGAACATTTCCACCAGGCTTTATAGCCACTGCCGAACGTGACATCGGCTGGGCCGACTGATTTATTTTTCGTCGGATGCCACTGCTTGGCTATGGCCGGGTAAGAGCGTTTAAGGTTATTTCCAGTAGAACCTTTTTGGCTTCGACAAAGCGGACATCGCACTCGGTTTTCGCTGGAGCGATAAAAGCCGGCGGTCCATTTATGGCGCGCATCATTACTGCAAATCCAGGCAAATTTGCCTGTGAAAGGCAAGGCATGAGGGTTTACTCCCGGATTATTTTTTTTATCAAACTCTTTCATCGCTCGCGGATAGTTACGCAAATCAAGTGGCTCGCCAACATTGCAGCGCGGGCAGCCGGTACCATCTGCGGTGCGGTTATTGATTGCTGCCTGCCACTGGTGACCTTTCTTGCATTTCCACCAGGCTTTCTTGCCTGAGCCGCTTGCGATTTTAGAGGGATCAAAATTGTTTTTTTTGGTTACAAGTTCTGCTGCTATGTCTGGATAATGGTCGGCCAGATTATTCGTCACAGACACTCTTTTCGCATTACAAAAGCCGCAACCTTTTATTTTCGATTGCGAAAGCGCAGCATTGGCCATGGCAGCAATCTGTACTTGAAATAGATGATCTTTTCCCTTTGGACATTTAAACCAGGCGCGCACATGGGAGCGGAATGAAAAATCTTCTGGTCCGAAACCACAATTCTTTTTATAATGCCACCATTGTGCTAATGCTGGAAAGGCCGAGGCAAATGATTGTGTGCGAATTCGTGCCGGTTCGACCACATCTTCTATATAAATTTTGTCATTACGTTTTGAAGAAAGTTTTTTCTTTTTGATGGGCAATTCGGCTATCTCAATTAGTGTATTTAGATAATTATATGGCATGGTGTAGCGAGCTACTGTGCGGTTTTTAATGGGCGATCTTGTCGGAGCTCTCTCTGGCTTGCAATTGACCACACTAGTGTATACAGAGCTTGTCAATTGCAGCTTTTTCGACTATAGTTTCTAAAGAATCTAAATTTAACTGAAGTTCTAAAGTCTAATGATTACCCATCTGCTTGGAAGCACTATGAGCCATTTAGCGCACGACGAACCGCAAATAAGCACTCTAAAAGTAAGTACACAGGGGCAAGTGACGCTATCGAAAGAGGCGCGTAAGCAACATGGGTTGCATGCTGGTGAAACTGTCGTAGAAATTTCGCTACCAGGCTGCATCATCTTGCTGCCGCAGAGTGAAGTCATGGCCGATTTGATGCTCAGGGCTCAGAAGGGTTTGCAAAAATTAGGTTTGAGCCCAGATGAGCTGAAGACGCGAGTTGCTAAAAGAGCCGCGGGCAAAGTGTCTAAACGTTACCCTGGAGCGTAAAGGTGGTGCCTAATCCGCCGGCGCTGCTCGTCAAAGCGACCTATCAGAAATACATGGGCATCATGCGCCATAAGGCAGACATCGCCATGCAAGTTAATAATGAGCTCCCTGGTGCGCTACGTAAACGGGAAGCGTGGGAGCTCTTATTAAAACTGACTATAGCACTCTTCGCTTAGTTGTTGAAAGCAATTTACAGACTTCGACGTGCATCGTGCAAACGAAGAATAGCTTGCATGAGCGCCGGCATCCGCGGATCTTCACGGGTGATGTCCCAAAATTTGTCGCTATCCCAAGAGACCGATGTGATTTCGTCGTCGCTAACGGTGAAGGTGAAATCGGATTTAGCGCCGTCACTTTCGAAGAATACCCGATAGGAAAATGACTTCGGCCCGGTCTGGCCCTCTGCCACGATAGAAACTGGTTTCAGTTCTTGCAAGTTGTCATCCTCTTTGTGCGATCAAAGTTTAGCGAAAAACAGCGCGTGCCGCTTGAGCCATTAGTGCATTGGATAGCCTGGGCTTATGCGGAAGCCAGTTCGGCGCTTCTCCTTCGTTCGCCGGTCTCAGTGGTGCTTTTCCTCTTTACGCACATGTTAACTGCGCTTAAAGTTGTCAATCCAACGCAGCCCGGCTTGGCTGCTGGCTTTCTTTTTCGAGTGAGGCACTCATGTTTTCAATCATCAACTTACGCTTTGGCGCCTGCCTGGTTTTTGTTTTGCTTAGCTGTTTGTGCGTTGCTCATGCAAATGCGCAGGGTCTTGTAGGAGCGCCCTTAGATCCACGCGATCCTCACGTGCTTCAGGTCATTAAGTTTACCGATGCTGGATACGAGATGCTTACAAACCATGTGCAACTAAGCACATGGTACGCAGCGCTGCTTGCTTGTGTTTTGGCCGGGTTTAGAGGCCAGAAAGTAAGAGGCAATCAACTTGTTGGCGAAATTTGTGCGCTTGCCCTCGTCCCTTTGTGTGTGTACTTTTTCGGAATGTATTCTCTTGGTTTGGGCAGCCTTGGCTGTCACTTATAATTCCGGCGCAAATTACGCATTTACCTTTCTCATTTTGATGACACTATCAGTGATGCCTTCTATTACTTGCGCAGGTCGAGGGATCGGCGTCAGACAAAAGATAGCGACACTCCGAGGATAGGAAGTACAATGCCCCAATATTCCATCGGGATGAAGAAAAGGTCGTGGTTGCTGGCGTGCCTATTTAGATGCTTGCCTAGAAACCAGCAGATAACACCAGCAATGCTCAAGCCTAATATTTTTGCCCACCCCTCTTGATATAGGGGGCCAAGAATCCACTGAGTTACAACGAGTGTTCCAAGGCCAATAAATAAAACCAGGAGGCCTGCACCCTTCCAAATTAATATCAAGCGAACACCTCTCTGAGATTAATCATTTTCTTGTTCCTGCAATTTTGCGGGGCGAAACATCAAGTATCGACTTGTTCAAGTATTATGTTTCTCGATTGTGGCGGGAATGTGGCCACTGAAAACGAACAGCACACTCAGCATGCTTTGGAAAATGCGTGATCCTGCATTGCGTAAGCTGTTGATTGCGTAGCGAAGGTGAATAGGGTTTTTAATCAGCTTTGAATTCGTAAACGCGTAAGACGACGCAGAGTTGAGCCTGTGTTAAGGGCAGTCGCCCCGCAAGGATGATGTTTCCACGAGTGACAGACCACCGCTGCGGTGTCATAGTGGAGTAAGTTTCACGGGTACGAGTTGTGCGCCGAAATTTTTCACTTCTCAATTTAGCTGTTGCTTTGTGCATGCTTACCAGCATGTCGATGATTGTACATAACCTAATCGTAGAGTTTCATGCACAGCAACTTCCATGTCGATTGCACGAGCATTTAGGTCCATCTGTCGGTGACACTCTTCAGCCAGTTATATTTCTTCTCGCAGGCGCGATCTACTTCGTTGTGAGCAGGCTCACTAAATTCGGGGTGTTGGCCTGTCACTGGCAAGACTTACAAGCAAAGATGAATAGAACCAGTAAAGTCGTTCGTTTACTGAGCGGAACTCACGAAACCTTGACCTCGGTAGCCCTACTTGTTTTGATTCTGAAATGTTGTTTTTCTATTCCCTGGTATAGCGGATTAGCTTTAGCCAAAGGCTGCGCTGAATCTGGCCAAATGCTCGCAGCTGAGTATATTTACAAGGCAATTCCCGACCCGTCTCGGATCAAAGGCAGAACAGCTTTATGTACTCAGTGGTCTTGGTCATGCGATCGCTACTGGGGAAAACAATTTGATGAAAACGATAAGATAGTACGGCTGGTGTATGGTGAAGGTAGCGCTCATGTGGCTTATAGACAAGTCGAGCTAGGCGACGCAAACCGTTTACTGGCAATGGGGAAGTATTTCAGGGATGATTTGAATGGCGCAAGGCAAGCTACTCACCATGCTGTAGGAAATTATAAAAAGGCGTTGCCATTTTATGGTCAACAGCATGATGATCAATCATGCGCTCGAATAGCAGCCGAACTGGTTGAATGTTTAACGATGGATGTATGTCAATTTGGGCCTGATCATCCTGAAAAATCTAAAATCATTAGAGTTAATCGACGTATATTGTCAGCTGAGGTGAAGGCCGAAGCCGTGCGCTGGCTGACAGCTGGCCTTCAATATCTGATGAATGTAAAACCTGTAGCGAGAAATGAAAATATTTTTTTGTCATCGCTTTGTGCTCCATTTGATGCCTACAGCGTTGAGAATTATTCAACAGATGACCGGTGTATAGCTTTTACATTGGAACGAAAGGCTGGTACATTGGGCGAGTATGAGACAGAAAAAGCGGTGACTGAACGCTCTGAAGCGATGGTTCGTGACCGAATGAGATGCCACCAGGAAAGGCTTAAAACCGCCGCGCGTGAAGTTGATCCAGCTCTTGCCGTTGTTCCGGCGCTTGTTTTTGCGATTGTTTTTCTACCCATTGAGGCCCTTTATTTCCGTCGCCGTTGGGAAACTGAGCTAGTGAGCACTCATGATTTTGCAATGCAAATCGATCTTCTCAACAATCTGATTACAATTGCACTTGTAACTTTCGATGTCGCTGCGGCCGATCGGTTCAGTCGGGAGTTGCTCGAGGTCGCCGAGCGGCACTAGTGGTCTGCTTGATGTTCTTAGCAGCCAGAATACTTTGAATTAGACAACCTGAGGCATCCAGCGTGCGTTTGTACAAATTTCTATCAGCAACGCTTGCCGTGTGTCTAACTCTGGTATCACCCTGCCGTGGGGCTGATTCAGTAGCAGATTCTGTTTCCAGTGAACATGTGTCAGGCAATAGTGCATCAGACAAATTAGGCGATCCCGGCGTCGTCTTGCGCAGATTGGCCGACGGTTCAACCGTCATTGAGTCTGGCTCCGGCACCCCTTCGCCTTTACGCAGCAACGATTTGTATTTCCCATCAGATAGCAGAGTCATAAAGCTCGGACCTGTCTATGCCAAAGACAAAAGCATAGAAGAATTATCGGCTATGCTTTTCGGACCAATTGATTCGAAATTAGAAGTGACACTAATTCAAGGTGATCAATACCTAACGAAAACTCTAACTCGATACTCGCCTGCAACGATGTACAAAACAGCGTCGATCTACGGGCCATTACTTAATGTCACTGACCTTTTTACCAATAGTGGCTATGCAGCAGACGATCTCGCTGCTCTAGGTGAAAGGCACCACGCCTCTGGCAACAACCTTGCGGCTGTACCATATTTTATTGCCGCTACAAATTGTCCAAACTTTATGTTTCCAGCTTTATTCTCGGACCCAATTAAAGCGTTGCCGAAGGCATTAGATTTTTACGCACTCACTGGCATGTTCGAGCAATTCGATGCAGCCGCCAAACAAGCCTTGGAATTTTCTGAGGCTCATTCTGCAAAATGTTCTGATGCTGGCACTAAGGCGCTTACTCAATGTGCCGCAATGCTTGCTCAACATGGCTGCTCCGAAAGCGCACAAAAAATCTATAACACTCTATATAAATTGCTGCCGACTTTGTCGATTCAAAATAGGATAACAGTGCTGCTGGGTCGAGCAAGTTTGGCTGGGCCAAATGAGGATGCTGCTCAGAGAGACTACAAGCAAGTAGCCGATTATTGTGCTCAGCCTGGAAATTTGCAGCGAGAGTTCTTGCTAGCTTCATTGAAAAGTTTGGTTGATTACGCCGTTGACAGTAAACATCGGGAAATTGCCGAGGCTGCGCAAAGGCACATTGTGGACTTGCAACTCGATGCCCAGGGCAGCGTAAGAATCTTTCAATACCAGAAACTAATATCGGCACTTTTGAAACTGTCGGATATTTATGAACAATTTGATGACTCAACAAAGTCGCAATCTGCTCTGCTTCAGGCTGCATCCATTTACACCGATAAGTTGAATGCTCAAGAGAGGATGCAGTTAGAACGTTGGGGATCACCTTGCTTAAGTGATGTCGAGATTCGTTTGGCCAATTCATATGCCAGGGCTAAGCAATTGCCACAAGCACTGATGCAGGTTGACCTCGCCAAGAATTTAATATCCGAGGCCTTAGGCAAGGACTGCCGAGCGGTTTTGCAGTTAGAAAAATTAAGTGCTCTACTTGTAAGAAATGATGCTTCAAATCAAGAGCAGTTGTTTAAGGAATTTGACAATCTGCTTGCAATTGCTGAAATGAATCGGCCTAAGACTGAAGTCGTAGAGGGCAGTGCAGATGCTCGCTTGGCGAGGTTAGTCTATGACTCGGCTGTCACCAATCAAGGTAAAGCTATTACATCATTGGATGCACTATTTGAGCAGGAGCTCGCAAAGAGCACACACAGTGCAGATGATATTACGCGATTGATAAACCTGGTCAAATTACTGAAAACCCAGTTAACCACCACTAGAGCCTTAGCTATGCTAAGACGCATGGATAGCTATTTGGCATCTCCGGGCACCACTTTTAGTGCTAATCGATTGTATCAGACGGCCGAAATTGCTCTGATGGGTAAAGATGATAGCGACGCTTCGCCCGCCTGGTCAAATTTAACCACTCTTCTCAATGACCTTGAGGTTGCCCAATTTAACTCACGTGAAAGAGATTCTAACGAAGACCAACAAAAGCGATTTCAGCAAATGATCACTGTGTCCTATATCTATGCTTTTCTGGGAGAGCCTGTGAAGGCACATCGTCTGTTTAACTACGCCACGCGGTCATACCCTGCAGCTACAAAACGAGACGTTTCACCAATTGCCTACGAAGCAATTTTATATCTATTGCAGAACAACATAACCGAAGCGCAAAAGAAAATTGATATTTTGATGGTTCCCGACAGATCACGTAATGACTACTCTAGAATGTTAGGTGCTTTAAGCGTTGCGCTTTTTCGGACCAGTCATATCGACTTGAGTCTGAGCGTACTGAGAACCGAAAGTGCGGAAAGTTCGAATGTTGATAAGATATTGGCCTATCGACGTGCACTTATCTTGTATAGGCTCGGCCGATTTAAAGAGTCGCTGTCCCAGTTCAGTGATGGCGACGATAGCGTCAGCCTTCCTGGTCATGAAGTTCTAAATGTGAGATTTCTCAGAGCAGAAGTGCTGGCTAAAACCGGAAATACTTATAAAGCGATATTGGCCTTTCTTCGAGTCAGCGGAGGTAGTGCTGCTCAAGCATTGGCTTTCGCAAGAGCAGTAGAGCTAGCGAACACTTTGCCTACGATTTCTCCCGACACCATAAGAGCGCTTGTCGAGGCCGCTCAAAGACAACATACATCTGTTGCCACTCGATATGGTGCCGTAAGTGTTCAAACTATAATCAATCTGGCCGAGAAGAACGACTTTCGTTCAGCTGGCCTAGACACTCTAAAAAATTGGTTGCAGTCTGTTGAGTTGGCCACGGGCAACGTTGATCAAGCGCTGCTAGGAGCAAAGCAACATGCTCAAAATTCAGAGAATGCACTCAACCCTGCCGCAAGTTCTGAATGGGCTAATGTTGCGCGTATTCATCTGGGAAAACAGCAGTATGCAGATGGTGTGGCAGCAATGCTTCGCGCTCTTTCAATGGAGTCGGGCGAAAGCTTCAACCACTCTATGTATCACCCTGGAAATATGAGAGCTGACCTTGGATTTACACTTCTAGTTAAAGCAAAGAAATACCGTGAAGCTGAAGCGATACTTAAACAGAGTATTCTTACGCATAGGGCTTCCGGTACTTATGCCAGCGCATTTATCGAGAAAGCTTTTCTAGCTGAGTTATTTATTGACGAGGATAATTACAGTGAGGCTAAGAAGTGGGCTGAGGCACTATTAGCAACCTTTAGTCAATATCCGTCAATCTGTCTTTCTCGTGGCAATAGCATGTCTGCTTTTTTGTTTTATTCAGTTGTTGATAAATTTACTGAGCAAAAACAATTTGATATTGCTGAAAATCTTCTGGAGCAGGCAACTAAAATTCAATTGACCGAAGTAGGACCACGCAACGCCTTGTTTATTGAAAATTTTCAGTCTTATGCAAAGTTGCGAGAGGCTCAGAGCAAGTTGATTTTAGCTGAAGGCTTTGCTAGAAAAGCCCTGGATTTGGAAAATTGGATAGGCGGTTCCCGAAACAGTGGAAGGATTAGTTCGGTTTTGCTTGCTTCAATTTTAAGAAAAGAAGGAAAGAGCGCTGAGGCAGATAGAGTGTCTGTAAAACCTGCTGAAGGCACAAGGCGACCTCCAGATCTTCAAAAACTTTATAACATCAGATTTTATACTTCTCATTCGGCTTCCCCTGAACTCTATGCAATTACTGCTGAAGAACCGTTGAAGCAGATTCTTTCAGAAACCATTGAAACCCATGGCGCTGGCAGCGTTGACGCTCTTAAAGCGTATGATGCGCTGACCAAATTTTATGTGCAGCAGAGGCGTTATGACGAAGCTGAGCAAATTCAATTGCGTGAACTCGAAATTTTGAATGAACAGTACGGTAAGTGCTCTGTACCAAAGTTCACGTGCATGATCAATTTTGCCGAGATATATTTATTGCAAAATAAACTGGCGAAGGCCGCTCTTTGTACTGATCAAATTACGAAGGCTCCCACTGGTGAAGTCATCTCGGAGACGAAAGATAAGCTGCGCCTGGCAAACGTTTTACTTTCAATGGGCAAAAGAGAAGAGGCTCTTGAGTGGGCGAAGCAGGTTGCAAAACCCCTGCACGACTACCCTGGAGCTTTCGGATATAGTTCCACCACAATGCAAGAACAGTATCGCGAGTTCATGCGGCGGGCTGGTGCTGAGGATCAAATCATGCCATTAACTAAGCCGCCAAGCCTTGGCAGGCCGGATAACCTATAACGCCACCTCTCAGGCGAATTAAGGTGCTTGCAAAAGCGCCTCTAGTTTAGTTAATCTTTCGCGTTTATATGTGTCTATTTTCGGCTGACGAGGGCTATACCGACCGGAGTAAACTTCCTGGTATGGGAGGTTTGATTTGAAAATAAAACTGGTAATTGTTTCGGCACCAATTGGTCGATCGTAGCCCGCACCAGATGGCGACTCTGTAATAATTGGAAAATAGCTAGCAACTGCTTTCAACCCGCGTTTGTCAACCTCGGGCAAATTAGGTAAATTTATGCCGGCATTTACCTCTTCGTAAGAGACACTGCCATCCTTGTTGTGGTCAAGCCATCTGAAGTTCTTTCTTAAAGATGAAACCGCCTCATACCTTCCGGGCTCGTACCGTTTCAACGTAGACAATTCATCCGCATATTCAGTTAACTGCTTGTTGAACGCGTGCATGTCGCCTTTAGTTATCGACTGAACACTTGCCGGAACATATTCTGCATTCAAGCTCGTAAAGTATTCGAAGTTTTTTTTGTAAAATCTCAAATGTGCGCGCTCGTCGAGGGTCACTGCTTCGGTTTTCGATCCTAATGCAAGCTCGATTTCTTTAAGAGATAAATCTCCTGTTTTGAATGCGCCTTCGGCGATGTCAAATTTATCTACATTTTTTATAAACCAATTGCCAGACTGGGCAATGTCAACATTGGGCAAGATGTGCTTCTGCTGTAAGGCCTTATCTTCAGATTCTCTGCTCGAGCTACTCAATGGAACCTGAGCAAAATCAGGGCCCGCAAATTCGTTGTAGAGTTGCTCCGCCGAATCTGACTCTGCATAATCTAAATCAATTGAGCTTCCGCCTCTGGATATCGGCATTTAGTTCATCCCTCACTTATCGACTTGCTCAAGTACTCTGTTTCTCGATTGTGGCAGGGGTGTGTCCATTGAAAGCGAACCGTTGATCAACGTCAAGTTAAATTGCAGGCCGAAACTCTATGATCGATCGCTTCGATGCTAGATCTGGCAGATGAACAAACTAGGCGCGCCACCAAGTAATTTCAATTTGTCAGATCATTGATTCCCGGGAATAATGAACTGTCTAACTAGTTCTCAAAAGAGCCAATAAACCATGATTGAAAACACAGAGAGAACCAAGAAACTTCTCAGTCCAGCAGTGAGCTCTGAGCTCACGGTAGACAGTTCTAATGGAGCTAATCTGAAGAATGTTTCTGAGCGATACAAACTGCTCAATGAGCTTGGTGTTGGCGGTATGGGAACAGTATTTCGAGCGATTGAGCGCGAGACTAAGGCAACCTATGCAGTTAAGGTTATGCACCGGCACCTCAAAGCCGATGCTGCTAATGTGCTGCGCTTTGAACGCGAGGCCCAATTGGCCAGCAGTCTACAACATCCTAACATCGTTAAAGTCTTTGATTTTGGATTGACCGAAGCGTCTGAGCCATACATGGTTATGGAATATCTCCAAGGCGAAAACCTAGACGACATGATAGAAGCCAGTGGACGGCTGCCTATCGAAATATTCGCTCCGATATTTTCTCAGGTATGCGCCGGGCTTAGTTACGCCCACGAGTCAAATGTCGTGCACCGCGATATCAAGCCAAGCAATATCATGTTGATTGCCGGCACCACCCCACCACAAGTTAAGATTGTCGACTTCGGCATAGCCAAAGCCTGTGCGTCGACCGGTGAAATCTGTCCAACCAGTGTGGCCGTATTGCAGTCGATGGACTGGGCTGCTGATAGGCCCACCGAAGAAGTAGCAGCATTGCTACAGACCTTGACCCAGCCTGGTGAAATTTTCGGCAGCCCTCTTTATTTGAGCCCTGAACAGTGCAATGGGCAAGAAGCCGATTGCCGCTCCGAAGTCTATTCCCTTGGCTGCATGGTGTTTGAAATTCTCACGGGCGCCGCTCCACTAAGAGGCAGAGACGCCATGGAGACCATGCTGAAAAAGGTGCGCGACAAGCCGCCATTAATGGGTTCTGTTGCTCAAGATCTTAAGTTCTCTGATGAACTGGAGGCGGTGGTTCAACGTTGCTTAGAGCGGGATCCAGACAAGCGCTACCAAAGTGTTGCCGAGTTGGGCCAGGCTTGGAAGCAGTTTGAATAGTACCGCGCGGAGTGTTAATTGTGGAAAAGGATGACAGAGAAATTGAAAGACTGATTGAACGTTTCAGTCTTATGAAATGGCCCCCTACAGATGATCCTCCGGCTTACCTCAACTTTCCTCTGGACAGTGAAGTATGTGAAGCACTTTCAACTTTGCTGACACATTTTCATTCGAAGCAGATAAGTATTGAACAATTTCTGATGGTCAAATCTATCAGAGATTATGTTGCCAGTTTTAAGCTTGGCCAACCTACGTCAAAAGATGATCGGTTGTTGCAGCTGGCAAGTAATCTAACGGAATTGTGTGATGGTATTTTAGCGCGTCCAGACTGGCCAAGTCGCATAAAAGCGGTGTTGAAAGAGGAAGATGATTCAACCTTCTGGAGGGCCCGCGATGCTGCCGTGTATTTAGATATCGATACATGGGAGCAAACTTTCAGGATGATTGAGAAAGGGCGTAACGGCGGTTGGTTATTCGAGAGAACTATTAACGATCTGCAGCAGGCGGAAAAATTATTTCAATACGCTGAAGAAATGCTATTGTCCAAGTCTCCGTTGCTTGACTTAGGTTTGATCTTTCGCTGTTTGGAAAACTTTACTGATCTGCGGCTGCGATTAGTTAAACTTTGCTTTGTCGACTCCAGGTCAGAAGTGAGATACCTGGCACTAACAACGCTTCGTGAACGGCCTAGATTGGGCTTAGTGGGACTGGATAAACAATTGGTCGATGCGCTGACGAATATGAAAGATAACGACCCCGACTTTAAAACAAAAGTTTTTGCCGGCAACGTACTCAAATATCATTTAGATGGTGGTGCGTAAAAGAGAAGATACAGGCTGGGCAGAAGCTAGAGTTGAAGACAAAAACAGAAGAACCAATTAAGGCGAATTAGGTGCTTGAAATAACGTCTCTAGTTTAGTTAATCTTTCGCGTTTATATGGGTCTAGCTCCGGCTGTCTATAGCCATACCTACTGGAGTGAACTTTCTGGTATGGGAGGTTTGATTTGAGAATAAAGCTGGTAATTGTCTCGGGACCAATTGGTCGATCGTAGCCCACACTCGATGGCGTCTCTGTAATAATTGGATAATAGCTAGCAACTGTTTTTAACCCGCGTTTGTAAACCTCGGGCAAATTCGGTAAATTTATGCCGGCATTTACCTCTTCGTAAGAGACACTGCCATCTTTGTTTTGGTCAAGCCATTTGAAGTTCTGTCTTAAAGATGAAACCGCTTCATATCTTCCGGGCTCGTACTGTTTCAACGTAGACAATTCATCCCCATATTCAGTTAACTGCTTGTTGAACGCGCGCATGTCGCCTTTAGTTATCGACTGAACTATTGCCGGAACATATTCTGCATTCAAGCTCGTAAAGTATTCGAAGTGTTTTTTGTAAAATTCTAAATGTGCGCGCTCGTCGAGGGTCAAGGCTTTGGTTTTCGACTCTAATGCAAGCCGGATATCTTCAAGATATAAATCTCCTGTTTCGAATTTGTCGTCAAATTTATCAACATTTTTTATAAACCAATTGCCAGACTGGGCAATGTTGACATTGGGCAAGATCTGCTTCTCTTGTAAGGCCTTATCTTGAGATTCTCTGCTCGAGTTACTCAATGGAACCTGAGCAAAATCAAGGCCCGCAAATTTATTGGAGAGTTGCTCCTTCGAATCTGATTCTGCATAATCTACATCAATTGATTTTTCGCCTCTGGATATCGGCATTTAGTGCAGCCCTCACTTATCGACTTGTTCAAGTATTGTGTTTCTCAATTGTGGCGAGGATGTGACTAACAAGCGAATGGGCAGTGGCGGTACTGGGGCGGCCAGTACAGCGCCATGATCAAATATTCAAGCTTATTTGCTCGGTGTTTGGCGTCGGTAAGACGAGCATTGCCGAGTTGTTTTTGAACTTTAATTGTGGATTTGCCGTCTAAGAGAAGTGACTGTCATCTGGCGGCAAAGCTGACTTGCATTCTCCGAACGCGGTCGGTAGCCGATCTTGACAATGTGTGACATTTGTAATACATTGTAGGGGTTCCTAGAAGAGATGGATTGGATAAGTTGATGACGATGTCGAAAATGACACCAGGGGAACTTTCAAAGCGAAAGCGACAAACACTTTTACAGGCGCGAGCAGAAGTTGCGAAGACGGGAATTGTGCAATTTCGAATTGACGAAGAGAGCGTTCAAAAGCTTTATGATCGTGCCAGTCTCGTGAAGAAACCGGTCGGTACCATGGCACGGGAGTGGGTGCTGGAGCGCCTCGCCGAAGAGGATAGTCATTCCGGTAATGAAATGACAAAATTAGGTGAAGATATAGTGGCAGTAATTAATTCGCGATTCGATCGCTTGGAAAAGATTTTAGTACAGAAGAAAGTTTCGTCTGTACCTAAGGCAACAAAAAGCTAGCACCTAGATGGCGAAGAGCGGCACGACTTGCGTTCAAAGAAATTGCTAAGCTGAATGCCCCATCAGTAGTTTGCTAAAGTCAGCTTTGTCGATGTGCTTTCGGTTATGAAAAAAATGGACGGACCCGTTTGGTTGAATGAACGCTTGAAATTCATCGCGAGTGTGATTCCACGATAATGCGATTTCGCCGTCCACAGTCAATCTTATTTTCGGCCTGCTGACCCTTTGGAATGTCTGCAAAATTTCGATCGCAGTGTTTACGGCCTGTTTGCTGGGGAGTACATCGCCTTCGTCGACCACCGCAGCAGCATCTCTGCAGAGTTTTTTCAGTTGGTCTGTCGCCTTCTTGAGCCATGGTTGTGGGGCTTGTTTGTTATTGGTTGGCATAAGTGATGTTTAAGCGTCCGGTATTGAAATCATGTTAAGTATGACAGCATCAACCATATTTGCGGTCGAGCCCAAATTTTGTGCAAAAGTTGCCCGTTTAAACTGTCGCTTTGAACTTTAATCGATATTTCGACGTCTATAAGAAAGCAATGCATGGTGGTGTTACTGTGGCCTGTGGGTGTTTCTAATTGAGTGGCCTTCGGTGGTTGTGAAGATAGCAATTTTGCGATATGCTGAAAGGAGGGATGATGCCCAGAACGGAGGTCGTCTTATTTGCTAATAGCGATGGATCGAGCCCGTTCCTCTATTTGAAAAATCTCCAACCAAGCATACATATATTGAGCAAAATGAGTAATAACAACAAACAATCAAATGCCGTGAAGGTCCTGCATAAAAAGTTCATTGCGGGCTCGTCTGAACGTGAGGCTGCGCTTGATAAAGAGCGTGTTAACGTCAAAATTGCGCGTCTCATTTTTGATTACCGTGAAGATGCGGGCCTAACTCAGAAGCAGCTTGCCGAAATGATTGGCACTACCCAGTCAGTGATAAGCCGCCTTGAAGACGCCGACTACGAAGGGCATTCACTCACCATGTTGAACAAAATCGCACAAGCTTTAAATAGAAAGCTATCGATTGATATGCTCTGCATGAAAAAGAATCTCAATGATTATCTTCAAAAGTTGTCTCCCGAAAGGCGTAGCAAGATTGATGCTCGCGCAGCTGAAATGCTGGCCGAAGAAATGGGTTTGCAAGAATTGCGCAAAGCTTTGAAATGTTCACAACGAGCTTTAGCGGAGAAGTTGCAGGTTCAGCAGCGCGAAATTTCAAAAATAGAGCAGCGTACTGATATGTACATCAGCACTTTGAGAGATTACATCGAGAAGTTAGGTGGTTCATTAGAGATAACCGTTCATTTCCGACATCGATTTTAACGATGTTATAGATTGGTTTGACGAGTTTGATTTCATAGATATTGATCAAGTCGTGGACGATGAGATTCGTACAAAGCGTCTTGTTTGCATTGAGGGTGTCAATGTCTCAGTCATTTTTACGGTAAGACGCGGCGGTGATGTTACAAGAATAATCTCGGCCTTCGTTTCAAGTCTGGCAGATCGTAAACTGTGGCACGCAAAAAAGAATAGTTAAGGACTCGAGTGATATGGCTACAAATTGGAAGAAACTAAAATTGCAACAGGACAGCGGTGCTGAGATTTCAGATGATGACGACATTGGCTTTGATGCTGGCACGATTGAAAATGTGTCTGTAGGTTCTTCTAGGACTGGGAAGCAAACTGTTTCGATAAGACTTGATCCTGAGGTTGTACGTTTCTTTAAGTCTATGGGACCTGGCTATCAAACAAAGATCAATGAGGTTCTTGCAGAATTTGTTCGTGCGCAAAAAAACAACAGTCATCTTAATAACTCCCAATTGGCCTGGTCTGATTGTAAGGATCTTGGGACGAAATATGCTAGATACGATCATGTAGACCCGGTGAAACGCATGCTCGTTCAAGAACAGTCTCTTAGTGATGAAAGTCGGGATCAAGCCATTCAGGCTCAGTTCATTCTTTACCTCTTACAATCAGATCCAGAAGTGAAATCTTCTATGGAAGTTTGGACTGCAAAGGTTCGCGAGGCATTGAAGAACGCTGCGCTAAAATAATCGGGCGTTTTTTGCTGGTATCAAGGACGGTGCGAGTATGTTCGCAAACGCACCCTATTCCTGCTCTAGCGAGTTCAACTGTTCTTTCGCCTCGCTAGAGTATTGATCAATTTGCAGTGCACGTTTTGCACAGCGCATTGCACCGGTTTTATCTCCGGCAGCTGCTAGAACTCTCGAGAGTTGAACCCAGCCGTTTAGATAATTTGGGTTTAGATTTAGTATCTGATTTAGGGTTGCTTGGGCTTCTTTGTAGCGGCCTGCTTTAGTGTAGATCCCGGCTAAATTTCCATAAGGCCATTCGAATGCAGGGTAGTCGATGGTGCACGCCTGAAATGCTGCAATCGCTTCTTCGTCTTTACCTCGCGACCTCAAATTGAAAGCGATAATATTTCGATGAACAGCTTCTGGCGAAACATGGTCACGCGGTAGATAGGCTGCAAGATAGACTTTTGCTCTCTTACCTACCTCCCCGTGTTCGTCACCTTTGATTGTGCGTTCCATACACTCGCGCGCTTGCTCAGGCCAGCCCACAGATTTATAGTGCACGCCCATTTGATAGTACTGCACTGGTGTCTTACCTTCTCGCACTACCTTGGGTGGTTCTGCGCGAAATAGCCGGATACCAGAGCAGCTTGTCAGTCCTATCACTGCAAAGGCAACAATCGCTAAAGTCCTATTCATTTTGATATTTGTTGTCACCCACGGCTATTAAAGGTTCCTTTAATAGAGCTAACCCTTATTAAAGGATAACCGGTTTCGCTTTAATAACAGGTTTCGTTATTAAAGGTAGCTTTAATAAGGCTGGTCGCCCTGCTGAAATCCCAATAGCCTTTTCGCAGCTATCGTAATAGCCTTTTCGCAATGCGTTCTTGTCTGTACTGAGGATGCAATTTTGGTCATAGCGCAGACTCCTGGTGCGCTGGGCAACAACGGTTGTAAAGATAGCAATTTTGCGATATGCTGAAATGATGGTTTTGTACCAAGAGCAGAGAAAGTTTTGTCTGTCAGCAATGACGCCCAATTCTTCAGTGGATGCAAAATGAGAAATATCAGTAAGCAATCAAATGCCGTGAAGATCCTGCACAAAAAGTTCATTGCGGGCTCGTCCGAGCGTGAGGATACGTTTGATAAAGAGCGTGTCAATGCTAAAATCGCGCGTCTCATTTTTGATTACCGTGAAGATGCAGGCCTAACTCAGAAGCAGCTTGCTGGATTGATCGGCACTACCCAGTCAGTAATAAGCCGACTTGAGGATGCCGATTATGAGGGGCATTCGCTCACCATGTTGAACAAGATTGCACAAGCTTTGAACAGAGAGCTGTCGATTGATATGACCGACGGCGATGTAATCTCTGTGCGTTTGCAAAAAACGCTGATTAGAGATTTGAAAGAGCTTGCTGCTGGTGAGGGTCTTGATTATCAACCTTATCTGCGTCAGATTTTGACCAAGCATGTTCGCAATCAAAAAAGGAAAGCGTGAGTTACTGTGCTTGAGCCACCTGGCTTCTTTACCATGTTCTGAAGACTTTGTAATCGGGAACTTATCAATACTAGTCGCGTCGAGCGCCACCTAGGCATCTTTATTTTTAAATTCAAGGGAACTTTTGGCAGCATAAGTTCTCTTTATGGCCTACTTCATCAAGGAAATAGTTGTGAAAAAAATCGTTGTTCTATTCATGTTGATTTTGGGATGTTTTGCATTTTCGAGCAATACCAGCATAAGTGCTCAAACAGGCACAAACACTCAAAATGCAACAATGCCCAGTATGGAATCCTGTGAGGCTGTGTGCCGCAAGTGCCAAAAAGTGTGCGAGAAAACCTTGGCATATTGTCGAAAGAAAGGCGGCAAACATGCAGAAAATAAGCATCTAGATACGCTTAGAGACTGCATTGCTGCATGTAAAATGAGCGCCGAATTTCTTTCTCGCAATTCAGCAAACCATGCAAAATCGTGCGGTTTTTGCGCTGACATATGCAAGCTCTGCGCCGAAAGCTGTGAATCTTTTGGCGATGACAAACAAATGAAAGACTGCGCCGCTGAGTGTCGCAAGTGCGTCGAAAGTTGTGAAAAGATGTCGAACATGAAATAACGAAACCGATGTGGTTTTGAATGAACAAGCGGACCGGGGCTAACTCGGTCCGCTTTTGCACCATGACCCAGCCACGGCCGCTGCTAACCTTCCATTTGAGGAGCGGTTTTAAGTGCGGTAAGCTTATAACTGTTTTTCACCAAAGTGACGTTATCAAATTGACTTTGAAACCAAATACGCTCGCCATTGCCCTGTATGCCGTTATCTTTGACGAAGTTCCGTCTACCAGGGCATCAGAACTGGCACAAGAACTATTAAAGACTCAAGAGAGCACAATGATCGACTCGATTATTTCAGACATTGATTTCGAAATTGCGACACCGGCACAATGTGTCAAAGACATTCACGATTGCCGTGCCAGCGAGCAAGAACTTCGCAACTATTTGGCGCGGCTAAGCACTGAGCTGAAGGCGCTGAGGCATGTCTAGACAGGAAGAAATCATTCGTGGTTCTTTTGAGAGGTTTGATTAACACCTGATTGATTTATTTGCGCAGTCATTGCTTAATTGATTAAAGCCTGATTGCCACCGTTGGAATTCATTAATTCCACCACTACTGCAGTTGTCTGTCTGTGTGGTGATGCATCAACGACTTCATGAGCTCGGTAGCTGCGGTGGAATCTGGGTCTATTTCAAGTGCTCGCTTCGTGCAGCGAATCGCGCCTGCCCTGTCTCTATCAGCTGCTAAGGCTCTTGCCAGATGAAGCCACCCATTTAAATAATTTGGATTCAAAGTCAGTGCTTTCTGCACTGTAGCCTGAGCGTCTTTATACCTGCCAGCTTTAGTGTAAAGTGCGGCAAGATTTCCGTATGGCCATTCGAAAGTTGGATAGTCTTTAATGCATGCCTGATATCCGGCGATAGCTTCATCTTCGCTGCCGCTCGCCGCTTGATTAAACGCAGTGATATTTCGACTAATTGCAGTCTGCGAAATTGGCTCACGCGGCAAATATGCTTTGAGGTATATTTTTGCTTTTTTACCAACTTCGCCATTTTCGTCAGCCTTTATGGCACGAGTCAGGCATTCCCTGGCCTGCTCAGGCCACCCTGCATCTTTGTAATTCCTGCCCATTCGGTAGTACTGCTCAGGTGTCTTATCCTCGAGCACTTCCTTTGGTGGCTCGAAACGAAATTGTGAAATTTCGGCACAACTGGTGAGCGCAAAAATTGCCAAGACGACGATTGTAGAAATTTGCTTATTCATTTCTTCCATACTTTTTTAAAGCATAAATATTGTACTTGGATGTTCGATTTTTTGCATTCGCTGTGATAGCCTTTTGGCATGAATGCCTAACTCGTTATGGTGCTTTTTGCCTGAAGAATCTCCCGAAAAATCAGAAACCATATCTGATACCACTACAACTGGTGCAGCAGCGCCGTCAATTGTGTGGCCGCTCTGGCAGCTAGTTCTTTTTCGTTATTGGTTTGTTTACCTCTTTCTCTATCTCTTTCCGTTTCCTTTTAGCTCGATTCCCCTATTAAATCTAATCGCCGTACCGTGGGACTTTTTCGTTCGCGCACTGATCGCCGTAACAGCTGCCTATTGTTTTCATACTCCGCCTGATTGGTCCTCGGCAGCGTCGGGCAGCGGAGATCAACTGATTCGTTGGATAGAAATAGCAACTTACGCAGGCTTTGCCGGATTCGGGGCGATTATCTGGAGCGTTCTGGATCGAAAACGCCGCCACTACACTTCTCTCTTTGCACTTCTGCGCATCTGGTCTCTGCTTTTTGTATCGTCTAACATGCTCGATTATGGTGCCTGCAAGATATTTCCCAGCCAGTTTCCGCCCCTGCAGAACCATATTTTGACCCAGACCGTTGGCGAAAAATCTCCCATGGGCCTGCTCTGGACATTCATGAGCGCGTCTCAGCCCTATACGATTTTCACAGGGCTCGTTGAGTTCACCGCTGGTTTACTACTGGCTATACCTTATACGCGAGTATTAGGCACGCTTTTGTGTGTGACCGTGGCAGGCGAAATTGTCATGCTCAATATGTGTTATGACGTGCCGGTCAAAATACTTTCAGGGCATCTGTTGGTGCTTTCGATTTTCTTGCTTTTGCCCGATACTAGAAACCTGTTTAATATTTTTTGTAGGCAGCGAAGCGCTTCTGCTTTTACTTCACTCAATCTTTTTCAAAACAAGAAATTCAATTTAATTGTGTGGAGCGTTGCCTGGTGCTTCCTCGCCTATCACGCATTTTTTGGTTTTTTCTATTCCTACAAAAGTTTCAAAACATCTGTTGCGGAGTTACCTAGAGTTGGCGATTACAAAGGTTCATGGACAGTTGATTCATATCAATATTCTGGTCAACCATTGCCGGCTGATTTGCTGGCTGACTGCCGCTGGGAGTCACTGTGGGTACATGAAAAAAGTATTGCTGCCAGCAATGCTGGCGAAGAGTGGACGACGTACAAACTAACCAAACTCAACAATGGCAAAGATTTAGATTTGGTGGCAAAAGAAGATCAGGATTGGAAGGCGCATTTAGTAAGCGAAATGCCCGATGCCACTCATTGGATATTACGCGGCGAAGTTGACGGTATCCAATGCGAAATTCGCTTACACCGCATCAACCGCAGCAATTACCTACTTCTCAATCGTGGTTTTCACTGGGTGAATGAGAAGCCGTTTAACAGGTAGCTGCCGCGCCCCAATGTTCTCCCGATTTGCAGATGAAGATGTCATTTGCATAATTTCGCTGCGAAATTTTTTTTGGAACTTTTGGCACCGACGATGGTCGTACTCTTCGGAATTGTACTGACATCACTGTGAGATACGTTCACTGCTCGCTGCTCTGCGCAGCGGGTTTTCGGGAACTTGCTGTTGAGCTTTATTTCAACATTGTCGAGTTGTGATGATAAAAACAGTGCGAGGCCGTACAAAAACATAAGACAAAGGTTGAATGCAAATGAAAAGTTTGTTGGCATCAGCTGGCGTTTGTGCACTATTGGTGATTAGCGTCAACACAGCACAAGCAGAACCAGTGAAGGCAGATAATACAAAACAGAATCGTGGAGCCTTAGAAGAGAATGCTGTGGTTGCCGATAAACAAGGCAATGGCCGAGAGCAGATCAAAATTCTTGGCAATGTCCGCAGAGTAATCATGAAACAGAAAAATCTGTCTATGGACGCTAAGAACGTAAAAATTCTTGTGTCTGACAGTAATTTTGTCGTTCTTCGTGGACCTGTTAATAGCTTTGAAGAAAAGGAGCGCCTCGAAGAACTTGTTAAAACCTGCAAAGGCGTTAAAGGCATCAAGACTTCCTTAAGCGTGGCCGCTAAACCTCACTAGTTAGCGACTAATCAGAAATACAACTAATACAGAATTTTAGGAGAGACAATAATGTCACAATCAGTAATCGGCCTTGTCAAAACTCGTGTAGACGCAGAAAATCTAGTCAGTGCTCTGCAAGATTCTGGATTTTTGAGCAACGACCTCTCGGTGCTTTTCCCAGATAAGGAAGGCACAAAAGATTTCGCACACGACAATTCAACTAAAGCTCCAGAAGGTGCTGCAACCGGTGCCACTACCGGCGGCGTGATCGGCGGCACACTTGGCCTTCTGGCTGGTATTGGCGCATTGGCAATTCCAGGCGTAGGACCATTTATTGCTGCAGGACCGATCATGGCTACTTTAAGTGGTATAGGCGTCGGCGCTACCCTTGGTGGCATCACCGGAGCTCTTATCGGTATGGGAATTCCAGAATACGAAGCCAAAATGTTCGAAGGTAAATTGAGAGAAGGCAATATTCTTATTGCCGCTCACAGCGAGATCAACGATGATCTTAAGCGCGCTGAAGATATCTTCAAGACTCATGGCGCAACCGATGTGAAACGAGTAAATGACCAGGCTGTAAAAGCTGTTTAGTTTTTAAACAGACCTCAAACGAAAGAAAAGGCACTCAGCATTGCTGGGTGCCTTTCTTAATGGTTACCTATTAACGTGGGAAGTGCTGCGAGCTGCTTGATGCATTATTTCTTTGCTCCGCTCTGCACCCCTGGATGCCCTGGCGATTTTAAATCTTCCCGTTGACCCAGTTTCTTTCTCATAACAATCAGTGCTTCTCGATGAATGTCCTTGTTGTTATCGACAAGATAAAGTTTGCAGGCCTGTTTATAATATTCAAGCGCTGATTGCCGGTTCCCACATAGAAGTTCTGCCTGAGAAAGGAAGGTCAGTTCTTCGACAGTCGCTAACGGCAGTTTTAAATCGTGTGCTTTTTGTAACCATAACTTTGCGGTTTTGAAATCGCTACGACTGTTGGCGGCGATGATCATCTTTAAGTATTTGTAGCGAGCAGAAAGCGGCGACAGCTGACCGTAAGCGAAGTAGTGGTTAAAATAATTTGTATGGTTGAGCACATCTAAAACGAGCGGCACATATTTGTTGATCGCTTCAGTATCATGCTTTTTTTCAAAATCGGTGAGCATCGTATCAAGTATGACAGCAGCATATTCGCTATATGGAGCTGTGTTTGAAACATGAAAATATTTGGCTTCAATATTTACGGGTTCGATGCGGCGATAAGTTAGATCAAATTCTTGCCTGACCAATTCAAATTTGTCACGCTGTTTGCGGAGTAAAGCCAACTCTTTAGCCTTACCATTCTTTATCAGGAAGTCTTCTGTAGCTGCGGCTATCAGGTAATACTCGCCAGAGCTTCCGCCGTTCAGTGCTGCAATAGCCAAAGCTTTTTCATAGTTTGATAATGCCGCAGCAAAATTATCAGAGCTTTCAAGATCGGCCCTCATTTTTAGAAGATGGGCCATACGATAATCGTCTTTAGCATAATATTTTTGATAGGCCTGATAGGACTTGTTCAACAGTTCTAGTGCCATTTTAGGATCTTTCCTATCTGTTGAAATATAAGGAACCCAATTAAGAACTGATAAACGACCGTGGTCATTAAATGGTCGATTCAATTCTACTGTCTGTGGCGCGACAGCAAGTATTTGGTCAACCACCTCTAGCGCTTTGTTGTAATTCTCCTGATTGTAATAAAATCGAAAGAGCTGCGCTTGTTGAGTTTCGTACTCCATGCTCGGTTGGCCAAATAGTTCGGCGACTTTTTGTGCTGCGTCAATAAGTAGTTGTTCTGCTGCGCTTGCCTTTCCGCGTTCGCTAAGCGCTGAAACTACCGCCTCTAATTCCATTGTACGAATATATAACTGTTGATCAGTAGGTTTGTGAAAAATAGAAATGGCATGTTGCGCATGCTCTATGGCGCTGTCAAGCAAACCTGCTTGTGCCTCCGCCGAAGCGAAATTAAGCCATTCGGTAACTCTGGTCTCAGCTTGATTTTTTTCAGCAAGTAACGCCGCGTTGTGTAGCATTTCGATGACTGTTGTGGTGTTGTGATCAAGAGGTTTAGTTATTTCGCAAGAGACAATCGCAGCATCCGATTTTTGCGAAATCATGGCCTGTTCGGTCTGTGCGATTTTTTGCGCGACTACCGATTTGTTGCTATCGGTATCCGGATAGAGCGAGTAGGCTTGCTTGTAAAATTCAATTGCTTGCTCTGGTGCATACGGCTGTGTGTCATACGTCATAGCTAATTGGTGGTAAATGAAAGCAAGTTTTGCCGAATTTAGACTGGGAAGCTTTTTTGCTGCCTCAAGGGCTTTTGTTAAATACAGCCTGGTGTAGCCTGCTGTCTCATAGCCAGGATTAATAGTCTGGCCGCTGAAAGGCACAGTAAGATAAATTTCCATTGCCCTGTTCCAATTGCCGGCTGCTGCTTCAAGCTCTGCCCTTAAAACGTCAAGGTCGCCAAAAGAGTTGTCCCAAGCCGACTGATCAACTTTCGACAGAATATCATTCGCTTGAGTGTGGTCACCTTTTTTCATCAGGTGTCTGGCTAACATTACTCTGATTGCGGGCTGGGCCCTTGCAATTAACATAGAGCTGTTCATGCCATTATTGGCTGAGGTGATATTGGTCGGTACAGGTGCTAAAGCTTCGGTGGCATTAAGGGCCGCCCGCAAGTTTTTTTCTGTGCGATCGTTTTTGTTATCCTCTGTCGAATCTTCAATGATGTAATTAACAATTTTAGTAACAAGAGAACATCTGAATTCACCTTCTTTAGCCATGGCTGTCATGCCGGGCCAATCGGTTGCGCTGATTGTTCGGTCATTACGTGCGGCTTCGGCGGCTGTAAGTGTCATTGCTTGATCAAATTGCTTTTGCCCATTTTCATCATCGCCCAGGGCTGAATAAACAGCTGCTTGATCAAGTAAAAATAAAATCCGTCCTCTGCTATTTTTCTTGATGAATAGTTCGGTTTGCAGATGTGGCAGTGCGTGATCCTGGATTATTTTGGCCCGCTTAAAGTCGCCTGCCGTCGCATACGCAAGTGCAAGAATGCGAAATCTATCGGTGGAAAATTCGCCCAATGGTGTCAAATAATTTTCAATTTCATTCCACTTTTGTTTGTCTGTGCCATCACTGCGAACAGAATTGATTGCCTGTTCGGTCGCGAGAAACAGCGCAGTTATCGGCGTGCAGTGTTGTTGTTTAGCCGTGCCGCTAAGACCAGCCAGTAAATCGTTTGACTGCTTGATCATCTTATGATCGCTTAAATTTCGAACCAGGTTCAACAGCGCGGCAGGCTTATTGAGAGTGTAATCATCAGTCAGGTTTACCAGTTCAGTGATTTCTTTTTCTGGCACTATGCCTTGCTCAATCAGCTGGTGGGCGCGGTTAAGCAAAGCGTAGGTAGCTGAAGTGTCAATTGTTGAATTAAATTTTTTAGCGTCAAATAGAGACGGGTTTGGCAGTGCAGTATTTTGTTCTGCGCCACCAGCTCTCCGTTTTTCTTCGAGCGCGATAGCGCGTTTATAGCAAGCTGAAGCCTTTTCTTTTTGACCCAGGGCCAAGTACATTTCGCCAAGCCATTGATTGTCGCGGTCTAAGTCAAAAAGTTGATCGCAGACAGCCAGGGCTTCTACTTTTGACTCGCCGGCGAGAGCTATGGCACACGCTTTGAGCACGTCATGTCGATACTGGTAATCAGTATATCTATAGCTGTCGCTGGCATCAATTTGCTTACCGTTGAATATTGGTAACAGTTTTCTTGCTAGTAGAATTGCATCAGGCCTTCGCCCTGCTTGCACGAGTTGAATAATCACTTGAGGATAATTCTCAGCGATATTTTCGGCTTTGGCTCCTTCAAAGTCTAAACTGCTTTTGACTTTATCCCAAAAAACATCAGCAGCTTTGATATTTCCAGCAGTCAGTGCGTGAGACAGTGCCGCAATCGCCGTCTGATTTAAAGGATATTTGGAGGCAAGCGGCCAGGCGGCCATAAGCTTTAAAGCTTCTAGGTCGGCGCCCAGAGAGAGTAAATCAGCGTTTTGCTGTAGATAAATTTTGCCCATTTCTTTAAAGCGTTGCACAGCAAACGGCCCTTCGCTGCCGTCCAACGGATGCATTGCTTCAAAGAGAGCCGAAAGATCGTGGTTATAAGCAGTCGGCTCCGACATTGCGTCTGGAGGCTCAGTCAGCAATTGCGCAGGTGGATTATTTTGGGCAATGCATATTGTTTGTGTCGTGAAAAAACTAATTGATAGTGCGCAGACGATGCAAGTGCCAATTTTAAATTTAGGCAATGACAAATATGTTCCTCCGGTACGACGCGTAATCGGCTGTTTACCAGGGCAAAACTGCTTCTTTATCAGAGTAAGTTCCAGTAGGACCATGTTCCTCTATTAAAGCCAGCCTAACAGTCTCCGCGGCGCCTTCCTCGATTGATTGATATCCTTGATTATTGTTCAAGTCTGTTGCTGTATATCCGGGGTCGGCAGAATTGACTTTAATATGTGTGTCTTTCAACTCAAAAGCCAGCTTCACCGTGAACATATTCAGCGCAGCTTTCGACGCGCAATAGCCAACATATGGAACCTGCGAACACATATGTTTTTCGTCGCCATTCAGTGTCAAAGAGCCGAGCCCACTTGAAACATTGACTATCGAAGCGTGCTTCGATTTTTTCAAAAGTGGAAGCAGAGTTTGAGTTACTTGAATTGGGCCAAGAAAATTTGTCTTCAATGTTTTTTCGATTGCGTCCATCGATGCAGCTGAAGCTGGCCCATCAGTGCTTTCAATAATGCCGGCGTTATTGACGAGAATATCAAGGCGACCAAATTTTAATTCGATAAATTTGTAAGTGGCGGCAATTGTGTTTGGAGCGCATACATCAAGCTGTGAGTAATAAACATCACCGCCGTCACTTTTGAGTCTGGCAACGGCGCTTTCTCCCTGCTCGCGATTGCGAGACGTCAAAACAACTGTACAGCCGGTCTGGCTCAACTGTTTGGCGACCTCAAAGCCAATTCCTTTATTACCGCCGGTGACCAGAGCGATTCTGTCTAATTTGCTCATTCCGTTTACAAATCCTTTACTACTTGCGAAGTATGCTGCTTGAGAGATAGTAGCAAATTACCAGGCATCAGGTCCGTACACCAGGTGTAGCATGACCGGTCAAAGAGCCGCCGAATGGCGCGAACAACCTGCCGACCCCAAAAAGGTTTCTCGCGCGGAGGAGCAACTTTTTGATAACGTGATGAGGAATAACCCGCTATCTGGCGTTCATAAAGAGTTTGACCGAGTCAAAAAGTTCGAGCCTAATGGCTTCGAGGCGCTCACGCCTAACTCGGCCGAGCGGCATCTTCCTCGGGTGACCATTGAAGATAATGGAAAGAAGCTTACTCCGGCCGATTCGAGAGTAGAGCGAAAAGAACCTGTCGCCCCTATCACTTCTAATTTTGAAGCCAAAAAGTACGAACTCAACTTAAAGCATAGTGTGCATGGAGGCAAATCTGCCGACGCTGTGGTGCTATTGCCTAAGAATTTCGATGCTACTAAACCAATCAATCTGGTGATCTATAATCACGGATGGCGTGATACCGCTTCTAGTTCATTTCGCAATGCAAACTTGCAAGAACAGATGAAAGCTGCACCACCAAATACGGTGCTAATTGTCCCTGAGTGGCAAGTCAATCCAGGCGGGCAGAAAGCGAGTGGCAATCAACAGGGCGCATATGCTTCCAAAGATTTCGCCACAAAAATGGTGCAAGATGTTTTCGATAAGACACCAGAGCTGAAAGGAAAAACCTTGGCTGACGTTCGTCACATTGGCTTAATTTCTCATTCGGCTGGCTTCATTCCTACCAAAAGTCAGTTAGCCGCTAACCCTGAATTGTCCAAAAAGGTCAATAGCGTCACACTTCTAGACTCTCTGTATGACACGCACGGTTTTAATGGCTGGATCAAAAGCAACATCGCCGATCTCGCCAGCGGTGAAAAGAAATTTCAGAACATCTTTGGCAGCAGCACCCATGGACAGAGCATGGAACAAGCTAAGTTTGTAGCCCGCGAACTGGCCGCCTATAAGGGGGAGAAGCGAGGCGACAAGCAGGGCGTTTTATTTAAACCAACAAACGAAGGGCACATGGAAATTCCGAGAAAGTTTGTCCGTTCGGTGATGGAGTCGGCTACTCGGTAAGTTCAACGTATATTTGCGTCTACCAATACATTGCTGTACTTTTGCCGCAGCTGTCGGGTATTCTTGAAATCCGAATGGTATTCCAGTCCAGGTAATGTCTAAGTGGGAAAGCAGAGAACTAGTAGACCGCAAGCGTTTAAGGCAACGGCTGCAGCCACCAGTGAGATGACGGCGCACGTTGGCAAGAATAATCCAGGTAGTGTCGATTTGCAGAAGGTCGCTTCTTCTGAAAGCCACTTTGCCGCTGGAGAGCTTGCTCAATTGGTCGAACACTTCACCGAAACCAGTGCTGGAGTTAAGTACAGCCAGCTCATTCCTATCGCAGGGTATCCTAGTCTCAGGTTGTCGAATACCTCTAAGGTCTAGCGTTTTCCTGCATTGGCGCGCATATTGCAGAGTTCGTTTTTACTCGTGATTTGAACTTTAATCGACGAATAACCGTCTTATAAGATAGCGGATGAGCGCGATAAGGTTAAATCTCACAATTTGTGAGGAATTTTCTCCGAATTCCGTTGCGCATTCGCTCACATTATGTGACGATAATCTTAGTGAGGCGAGCACTAGATGCAGATCAAAAACGAAAGAGCTGTCTGGCGTTTTGCCACAGAGCATCCCAAGTCAGGCTCACCTTTAGCTCATTGGATTGTCGCAGTGCGAGCGGCAAAATGGACAAACCCGCCTGACGTATTGAACACGTTCAACACAGCCGACTGCGTAGGTGATCGAAAATGGATATTCGATATTGGTGGAGGGAATTACAGGCTTGCTGCGATGGTCTGGTATCAGACTCAAACAGTATTCGTCTTGAAAATAATGACTCATGCAGAGTATGACGAAGAAAAATTTTAATTGATTTGAGGATAATGTGCGGCGATGAGTAAGCTGAAAACCACCACCTATATGGGTCTCATCAAAAGGCTGCCATTGCGGCCGCTCAAAAGTGAATTTGATTTGGATGATGCGATTGAAGTATCGACTGAACTTTATGAACGGCTAGGCAGTCTTAATCAAGAAGAACAGGATTATTTAAACGTGCTTGGCACATTGATAGGTATTTACGAAAAAGAGCACCACTCAGTAAAGATTGAGTTCTCACCTATCGAAAACGTCAAATATTTGTTCGAAATGAACGGATTGAAGCAAGCTGATTTCGGAAGATTAGTGGGACTGCCATCCGGCCGTGCTAGTGAGATCTGGAATGAAAAGCGTGATCTTAGCAAAGCACATATTTTGGCCCTTGCTGAGCATTTTAGCGTCAGTGCTGATCTTTTTTTGTCTAAAGAGAAGGCGACAAACAAGTCTAAAATTGTCAGCGCGTGATCCAGTTGCGATTTTTCAAAGCAACTGAATCAACTTTTATATAAAGCAACAAATTTTTCTTTCGCCTCTTCAAGTTGTTCGGTCATTCCCCGTTTTTTCAACGCAGCCGCGTACGCATTGAGGGCACGTACAAGATTCGGATGTTTGCCACCCCGCTTGTACTGAAGTTCAGTGGCGGACAGCTCAAATGTTTCTATGAAAAGCGCTTCGTCATTGCGTGTAAGGCAAACTTGATACAGCATTTTTGCCCAGTCATACGAAGCGTCTTCTACACCGACTGTGTTGGCTAGAATTCCCATTGATGCACGAATCAATTCACTGGCTTCTTCCAGCTGCTCTGATCGTATGAGCACGAACGACAGGTCATTTAGCGAACACGCCAGCTGCACGGCACTGGCGCCTGCCTGGTTTTTCAAAATATCGACAGATTCTCTCAGGCAAGTTTCTGCACTAGTGAGATCTTGATTTTGGTCGTGCCACATTGCCTTAAATCTAAGTGCGGCGGCATACAGCTCGCGACCGGCGTCGTCACCGAGAAGGCGCAGGCTGTTCAAGCCTTTGTCAAAATATTCTTTCGACTCCTTTAAATTGCCTTCTTCCATACAGACAATAGCCATAGCGATTTGTGAGGCTGGCACTGCAAAGTCACGGTCAGCCAATCCTTCTGCTTCCATCAGCGTTTTATATATGAGGGTGCGTGCTTCGCTTGCATTTCCTTCTTCGAAAACGGCCGCTGCTAATTTAAATCTTGATTTCCAGTGCATAAACTTTGGATCTGTCGATTTGCGAGCATCAACTGCGTGCTTGTGCGTTTCCATTAGAAGACCTCTTTTATTAGAGTGGAATTCGGCAAACTTTAGCACGCCATGACCATCAATCTAATTACCGAGCTTTTTGTATCAATGGGGCCAACTTCGACCGATGTCAAGTGTGGCTGGCTTCGCCTTTTGTTGAGGCTCTTTGTCTCCAAAATCGCAAAAACCCAAAACCTGAAGGATACTTCACATTTTCAGTTAAACCTATTTCTGACACTACGGCCCCTGGCTGGCGGTTTCACGTGGTGGCCGGCTAAGTTGGCTACATATCTCTTATCAGCATAGTGACTCACTTTGAGGCTATGCTTGTAGAAGAGCGAAATTTGAAACTTGCGCCAACAGCCTTGCACTGCCTCGCTCAACGCTCAAAGCTCAAAACGATTAGATGGGGAATTCTATGGCACATTCTATGTGCATCTCTAAACGGTTACTAGTAGCGACGGCCTGCCTGAGCTTGTTCTTTCCGCCGGTCGCTCATGCTGCGAGAGTTACTGACAGACAGTTTCCCACCGGGTCTGGGAGCTTCGATAACCTCTTTGACGCGGCCTCGCCAGAGTTTAGACGTGGTTCAGCTGTCGAGACTTCAGGTACGCGCGTTGGCCTCGCCTTAGGTGGTGGTGGCACTCGTGGTGGCGCCCATGTCGGTGTTTTAAAAGTGTTGGTTGAAGCTGGTGTGCCCATTGACTGTATTGCCGGCACTAGCATTGGTGCGATTGTCGGGGGAATGTATGCAGCGGGAGTTCCGCTGCCCGAATTAGAAAAGCAATTTCGCAACAATAAAATCATGAAGGCTTTCATGGCTCCGTCGCCAACAGTAAGAGTTGTAACAGCGCCACTGCACGTGGTGCCTTACGTATTTGGCAAGAAACATTTTGATGGAATATATAAAGGTGGCCTTTTTACCAAATTTTTAGCCAAAGAATTGCCTGACGACCGTAGAAACATTCAAGATTTGTCCATTCCTTTTTGTGCCGTGGCGCTCAATCTTGTTGACGGCCACGTTTATGCATTGACTAAAGGTGATCTGATTCTCGCTATGCAAGCCAGTTCGGCGGTGCCCGTTTTAAGGCGTCCTGTGCGTATTGGCGACGATTTATTCGTTGATGGTGCGGTAATCCAGAACCTCCCTGTTAATGAAGCTCGCAGTGCCTTAGGCGCGCACTTTGTTATTGCTGTTGATGTTGATGAACGGTTTAAAAAAGAATCTGCAGAATCTTTTCTCAAGCTTGGCAGTGTCGCAAAAAGGTTGATTACCCTTGAGCTCGCTAGAAGAGATTATCGTGCTCTGACAAGAGCAGATATTGTCATTCATCCTAATGTTGACGGAATTGGATTACTTTCAACGAAGAAGCAGGATGCTGCAAATGCAATGGCAGCAGGCGAGTCTGCGGCGCGAGCCGCACTGCCCACAATTATTGAAGCCCTGCAAAAGCGGGGAATTCGTTTGAACCCCCCAGCTACTCAGCTGTCTGAACAGTCTGCTCCGGCTTTGAGCAAACCGGGCCTATAACTCGTTCTTCAAACAAATTTCAATGAATTCTCTGAAGGACCACGCAACAACCTTTTTGGCTCCATCCGGAAAATGACGTAAGACTCTAGAACAGTCGTCCCTATCTCCATGAGTTGATGCAAAAAGTTCAATGTCAACGTAACTTTGATCAGCGAGTTCGCAGATCTTCAGGCAGCTACCTGGGCGCAAGGCTCTTAAAATTTCTTCTTCAGGCAAACTTTCCAGATCTTCTGCAGCGATTTTAGGGCTGCAATCCTGCAGCATCTCGAAGGGCAATATTTTGTATTTTCCACTATTCAGTGTGACACCGTTGCAGAATTTGTAAAATCTCAGCAGGTCGCCAGGTATGGATGGCCCAAAGTAATTTGCCTGGTCAAGAATTTTTTGCATGCACTCTATATAGGAATCTGCATCGAGGGGCGGCGAGCAGTTGTAGGGTGTGAGACGAGTATAAAGTTGGTCAAGTACCGACTCTTGACGCACCGCCCAACCTAACATCGGGCGTAAGGTGCCTGAACTCGAATCTTGAGTGACGCCGAGAAAACCACCTAAAAATTCCATTGATTCAGAATCGATTTCGTCTGCAAATTGAATCGTGAACGGTGCCTGTGAAACACCGCTAGGAATGTTATTACTCGAAATCGCAAAGTCACAATTGCCATAAGGAGATGCAGTGTGGTTCTTAACTTCATCGACAAAAGGTACATTAGGATCTCTCGCCAGCAGCGGATTTCTAGTTGTGCAATCACCAGTAGCTTTGTTTTCCAAATACGGTATTAAATCAGTTATCCATCCATTAACATCGTCCCATCCGTACGCGTCATGGCGTTTATAAATGTTACTCCAGTGATTCAGGTTTATGTCGCCTTGCGAGGCCTTAACAAATTCGTCACCAATGTTCCGTAAGTGCGGCAGCCACCAGTCAAGCTCGTAGTCGCATAAATATTCAATTTTCGCGCGCAGTCGCTGCCAGTCGGTGGGCGAACCTTCGAGCGTAATTTCTGGAATGCCGCAGATGCAATAAACCTCATACTCGAAATACGGTTGGAACGCGTCTAGCAGTGCGACCTCGCAGGCGGTGCGCTCGATCAACTGCGTGGTTGAAAAATCTGATATTAATTGGTCATATTTTGATCCAACAGAATTGCGCACTCCGGCCGAAATAGAGTTGATCACAGATTCCCAGGCATTTTCAGGCGTGCCCTTAAGCAAATCGTCGCGTACGACTGTAATAATTTGCTTTCCGCTGTGGGCGACAAAGTGGTGCCTAAGCCTTTCAGGGTTGTTCTTAATGTGCCGGCCCAAACCTTGAACAATTGTGACCCAGATCATATCTGGCGAAAGGCAGAGTGGGCGGTGCTGGCTGAAAGCAAAGTGTGCAGCAGCAACTAGCGGATGGAAGGCGACTCCATTAATGCAATTTTTGTTGAATCCGGAACAAGATTCAATTTTTGTTGTGTCACCGAGCAACTGCATCAAGGCTTGATCGGTCTTGAGGGTTGGCAGCAGATCTTTTGCGCGCTCAACCTTCTCAACTGCGAACGTAATGCCAAATTCATCAGTTTTCGTTTGCATGACCGATTTTGCTCCATCACATATTACGATTGCCTTTATCATTCCCGCTAGAATAGATTTGAAGCTCTCGTGGCCTCTGGTTGGTTCGAGCGACTAGTTATTTTATGATCGCAACGCCTAACTGCTCGGTCGGCAAAAATATTGCCAACGGTTTTTCGTTGCCGTCTGTGACTAGCCAGGGATGAGTCAAGAATGTTTGCTGAGTAAAAGTGGCATGCGGCTCAACTTCGGCATAGTAAGCTCGCTTTCCTTGATAATCTAACCAGTAAACCTTTACCGGATAGCTCAACTCATTAACAAAACGAATTTCAGTTGGGATGGCAGACGACGTAGATTTGACTTTCGCCTCTATATTCACCGGCAATTTTTGAAGAACAGTGGAGGGGGGTCGTGCAACTTTGGTGCGGCCGGAGTAAAGGTCAGACAGAACTGTGAATGCGTCTGCATCATATTCTTTTAGCCATGTGGGGCCAACCTTCGGACTTGGTGAAATTTTCCCATAGTCGCCATGAGAACCGAAAAACCATGTCGAAAGCTCTGCGAAAAATTCTTCAACATTTGTGGCAGCATAGCAGCCGCTCCATTTGCCTTTGTCTAGCGACGACTCATATTGTTTCTTTATCGATTCACGCACGTTATTATTGAGCCCGTAGGTATAGATGGTGTGCGCAAATTCGTGAACGCAAATGTCACTACCAAAATATCTATCTTCTTTTAGTCGTAAAAGATTTTCTTCACCGCAAGATGCAAATAGTCCACCAACACCTCTGGTGCGTTCGTCAAAATCTTTAGCTCCGGCAAAAGGTTTGCCTTTGTATTGGCTGTTCTCAGGCAGATCAGATGTGACCTGATTTTTTCCAATGATGTGAAGCTCGGCACCATTTGCGCTGAGATTGGCCGCGATCTCTGGAACCTTTGCCAGCATCATGTGCAGTCTCTTCCAGGCTTCTTGTAGCGCCCGGTCGTCAACGGCTTCTGCCGACTTGATTGGAATTTGGTTATAGCGAATGACTTTAGAGTAGAAGTTCTTTTCTAGCGGCACCAAGCGTTCAATTGCTGGTGGTCTTTCGCCTGCGTCGCGACGTGATTCTACGTGTGGTATCGGTTCTGGAAGTTCGGGAAGTTCATAGGTCATGGCTACTGCTAGACGTCATCTAACATTTGCGGAGTATTTTTCTCCGATTCTTGTCTGACTCGCAATCCGGTTACGCCCCAGCGGCGACTGGCAAATTGCGGATTTTCCAGATTGTTGAGAGAGGCGATGGTTATGACATCACAATTATGCGGGTTTTCCAAAATTTCAAATTGTTCCACAGACAGATAGAGAAACCGCATTACCAAAAGCCTTGCTGTTAGCCCGTGAGTGCAGATGAACACCTGGCGTGTTTCCGGTCTACGTCTGATTTGCTGCATCATCGATTCGATAAAACTCGAACAGCGATCGTAACAGTCTGCGGGCGATTCTCCACCTTCAAAGCGATAATAAAACCATCCGTGCAATTCGCGCAGCGGTGCTTGAACATCAATACTTTTATAGCCATGTTCAACTTCACGTAACTGCGGATCTTCATAGACACGCACCAGAGGCTCACCACCTGGCCCAAGCAAGTCTGCACCCCTCAGAATATTTTCCATGGTCTGCCGCACACGTAAATAGGGAGAGCGATAGAAAAGCGTGCCTGGTGCGCGTAAAAATTCCGCATGGTCGCGGCCAACTTGCATAGCTGCTTCAGCCCCACCATAGGCAAGTGGAATGCGATAATCACCGATGTCTCTGACGTCGAGAGCTCCGGCATTTTGTTCTGATTTCGCGTGTCGACAGATCTTGATAGTTAAATCTGTAATATCCATCTTATCCTTGTGTGCTTTCTGGCCGAGATAGCTTACTAGGATAATTTTACTCCTTCGTGCTTACTCTTGTCTCATTGGTATCAGTCGAGCTTGCTACGGACTCTGCTACGGACTCTGGTACGGACTCTGCAACGGGTAAATCTTCCCCCTCGCTATTTTCAGACTTGAGTGATTGCTGCTTCTTTCTACGACTCTTGTTTTCTTTGTTGACCGCATTTTCAATCAAGACATATAAAACCGGCACGATGAAGATGGCTAGAATGGTCGCCGAGATCATGCCGCTAAATACGGCTGTTCCCAGTGAGCGCCTGGCGCCTGAGCTCGCGCCCATTGCCGCCACCAGCGGCCAGACGCCGAGAATAAACGCAAACGATGTCATTAAAATTGGCCGCAGGCGCAAATTAGCAGCTGCGCTGGCGGCATCTTCGGCGGTGGCACCGTGGTCTCGTTTTTCTTTAGCGAATTCCACAATCAAAATCGCATTTTTGGCAGACAACCCAATCAGTGTAACGATGCCGATTTGAGTATAGATGTCGTAAGCGAAGCCGCGTAAGTAAATTCCCAGCAGCGCGCCCAGCATTCCTAGTGGTACGGCAAAGAGCACCGCCAGCGGTATCGACCATTTTTCATAGAGTGCTGCCAGGCAAAGAAAAACTAGAATTGCTGCCAGACCGTAAATGGCAAGCTCATTGCCCTGAGCTTGCTTCTCTTGAAATGTGGTGCCGGTCCATTCATAGTTTAGACCAGGTCCAATATTGGCATTGGCTACTTCTTGCATGGCTTGCGTCGCCTGGCCGCTCGAGTAACCTGGTGCGGGCCCGCCTAAGATTTGCACAGCCCTGAAGCGGTTGTAGCGATAAATGACATCTGGCCCGGCCGACGGTTTGATTGAGGCAATTGTTGAGACCGGCACCATGTCACCCATGCCTCCGCGCACATAAAAATGGTCGAGGTCTGCTGGCTCATCGCGAAACTTGGGATCTGCCTGTACACGCACCTGCCAGGTACGGCCAAAGATATTGAAGTCGTTGACGTAGAGGCCGCCTAAGAACGTTTGCAGGGTGTTGTAGCTCTCAATTGGGCTGATGCCGAGAGTTTGCATCTTGTCGTTATCGACATTGACTAAATATGTAGGTACCGATGGTCTGAAGGTGCTGATTACATTGGTCAATTCCGGTCGTTTTTTTGCCGCTGCTACGATTTTGTCTGCCGCCGCCGATAGTGCCTCAATACTTCCACCCGCAGTGTCTTCAAGCATAAACTGGAAGCCGCCGGTTACGCTCAAGCCTAAAATTGGTGGCAAACCAAAAGCGAAAATGCGCGCTTCGTTGACTTGACCAAATTGTTTTTTCGCTTCTGCCAGTATGGCTGTAAGCTGCTGGTCTGGCTTTTTTCGCTCTTCCCAGGGTTTAAGTGCGCATATAACTGTGGAAACATTTGAGTTAGATGTGCCTGTTGAAATATCCATGCCGCCGATGACAAAATATGTTGCCACATCAGGTATCTGGCTCAAGATTTTTTCTACTTTTTGTGTTGCTCTGTCTGTTCTCTCAGTTGATGCACCGTCAGGCAGACGAATTGATATAAAGAATGCTCCCTGGTCTTCTTCGGGCAGGAAGCCTGTGGGCAGAGCTTTGAAGAGAAAGATGGTTCCACCGATCACCAGGCCGAGCGTTGTCACCGCGATGATTGATCTTCTGATCAAAAATTCCACAAACGAAGTGTACTTCTTTCGCGTGTGTTCAAAGGCGAAGTTGAAAGCACCAAAAAATGGAGTCAGTAGATTTTTTCTTTGACCTGATGGTTTCAAGAGTATCGACGAAAGAGCAGGGCTCAATGTCAAGGCACTAAGGGCTGATATGAGAACAGAGACGGCGATGGTCAGGGCGAATTGTTTGAAAATTTCACCACTGATGCCACCAATGAATGCCACCGGCACGAATACTGCTGCGAGAATAATGGCAATGGCCATGACCGGCCCCGACACTTCTTCCATGGCTTTAATAGTGGCGTCGCGCGCGTTCATTCCTTCATCGATGTGGCTCTGCACAGCTTCTACTACCACGATGGCATCATCTACGACAATACCGATGGCCAGTATCAGACCAAACATGCTGGTGATATTTATTGAGAAGCCCAGCAGTGGAAATAGTGCAAATGTACCAATGATGGAAACCGGCACAGTCAATAGCGGAATCATGGTGGCGCGCCAGTTTTGCAAAAAGATGAAGACCACGAGAATGACCAGGGCTATGGCTTCGAGTAAAGTTTTAACTACGTCTTCGATGGCGGCCTTAACGAACATTGTCGAGTTGTACGGCACCACAAAATCTACGCCAGCCGGAAAATTCTTTTTCGCATTCTCAACAAATTTCAGTACTGATTCGGCCGTTTTGACAGCGTTGGCGCCAGGTGCCAGATAAATTACGACGTTGCTCGACGGTTTGCCGCGCAGGCGGCTGAAGCCTGAATATGTCTGTGAGCCCAGTTCGACCCGGCCCACATCGCGTACTTTTAATAGCGAAGCATCAGGAGTGGCTCGCAAAACAATATCTTCAAACTGTTTTGGATCGGTCAATCGCCCCGGAGCGGAGACCGAATATTGCATGTCGGTGCCTTTCGGCGCCGGTGCTTCACCCAGCGATCCTGCCGGGTTCTGCTTGTTCTGAGCGGCCACCGCATTGCTTACATCTGTGGCCGTAAGGTTGTATTGCGTCAATTTATCTGGGTCGATCCACGCTCGCATTGAGTACAATTCTTGTGAGCCCAGGCGCGCCTCGCCCACACCGTTCAAACTTCCCAGTTGATTAACTAAATTGATTTGCGCGTAGTTGGTGAGAAATTGCGAATCATAACGGCCATCCGGTGAAATCAAACTGACGGCCATCAAAAATGCAGACGAAACTTTTTTGACATTGACTCCCTGGCGTTGCACTTCGGGCGGCAAACGGGGCAGGGCCAGGCTGACTCGGTTTTGCGTTTGCACTGCAGCGATATCAGGGTCGGTGCCCAATTTAAATGTGACCGTGACAGTGAGCGCGCCGTTGTTAGAGCAAGTTGACTGATAGTAAAGCATGCCGTCAAGGCCCACCAGCTGCTCTTCGATTGGCTGCGCCACTGTTTTTTCTAAATCGGCAGCGTTGCCGCCGAGGTAGTTGGCGGTAACTTGAATTTGTGGTGGCACCACTTGCGGATAGCTTGCCACCGGCAGTGATGGTATGGCCACGAGCCCAAGAATGACAATGATAATGGCGATTACCATGGCAAAAATTGGGCGGTCGATAAAAAAGCGGGCCATGTTCTACCTGATTTCTTGAGGGGTAGCGGCCGTGCGCGACTGCGATGCCACAGGGATGACCAGCATGCCGGGGCGCACTGCCATCTGACCTTCGACGATAATAGTTTCGCCGGCTTTAAGCCCACTTTCGACCACAAACTGTTCGCCTACTCGTGGCCCAAATTTGACCACCCGCGACTCGGCTTTGTTGTCTGCGCCAACGACCAACACGCTGCTCAAACTTTGTGTCTGTTGTACTGCTTTAACGGGCACAGTGAGTGCACCGGCCAGGTGCTCGCGAATGTAGCGCACACGGGCATATTGGCCAGGCAGAACCGAACGTTCGGGGTTAGGAAATTCAGCCTGCACCTCGAGTGTACCGGTGCGACGATCCACTTCATTGAGAGTGTTATCGACTTTACCTTTGTGGGGAAATTTAGAGCCGTCGGCCATGTACATTTCTAAAATAGGCGCACTGCCTTTGTGCGTACGCTTGTAAATCAGGTATTGCGACTCGGTGACCTTGAAGCGCACAAAAAGCGGATCGAGGGGCACGATTGTGGTTAGCGGTGTGGTGGAATTTGCCGTCACCAGGCCGCCCACCGGAATTTGTGACTCACCGATGACACCAGCGATAGGGGCGATGATGGTGGCATAGCGCACATTGAGTGAGGCGGTAGAAACTGCCGCTTTTTGCTGCTCAACTTTGGCGCCGGCACTATCAATCTGCGTGGCCGTAGTCACGTCTGCCTGTTGCACCGACGCTGTGCGCGCTTTAACGGTGGCCTGAGCCGATGTCAAATTGGCCGTCGCGGTGTCGAAATCTTGACGCGATACTGCGCCTTCTGCCACCAATTCTTTGGTGCGGCTATAGTCTTGTTTGGCTTTTAGAAGAGTGGCATTGGCGCTGGCCAGATTGGCCTGAGCTTCGGCCAGTGAGACTTGTTGTTTGGCAAAATGCAAGTCGGCTTCCGCCTCGCGCAGTTTGCCCTGGGCCCCGGCCAGTTCGGCTCGATAGGGTCTCGTGTCTAATACATAAAGAGTCTGCCCGGCTTTAACCTGCTGACCTGGTTTGAACAGCCATTTTTCGATGTAGCCGTCCACGCGGCCGCGCACGTCGACTTTGTTGCGGGCGTAAGTTTGGGCTGGAACGTCGCGATAAATGTCTAGCGCCTCAGGTGTCAACTTGATCACCTGCACTACTGGAGGTGGCGGTGCGCTTTGTTCGGCCGACTTTTGCTGCGTGCTTGAGCAGGCGCCGATTAAAATTGGACTAAAGCAAGAGATTAATATTGCCGCCAGCAATCGGTTCATCAAGTCTCCTGCGTGCCTGACATTTTACAGAGAAATTTCCCGCAAATTTCTCTGCGTTTTGGTAAGAGCTTTTCAAGGACTCGGGCGCGCGCCAGAGATTCCTTATTATACAGAGTACTAACTCAACGGTTAGTAGTCAAGGGTTTGTTGTATGTTTGCAAACTTCGAGGCATACTTCAACTACCGCGTTGTAGGCGCGAAAAGCATTTTGTAATCACCCGAAGGTTCTTTCTTCGCAAGAGTAAACATGCATCCGGGAAACGCGATTTGCAACTCGTTAAGCAGGCTGGCAGAGATGCTGCTCTCGTGCAAGTCTACGAGGTGCAAAGGCAAACCTTTTAGCATGAGCAAATCGCGGGCGCGAATGCCAGTAAATTTTATTCTGAGATTGGTTAGCGAACGGCAAGATTTTAGATTGGCTAGCCCTGCGCCCGTTACCTCCGCATTTGAACTTAAATCTAAAAACTTCAGATGTTTAGCGGCCAGTGCACCTTTGAGCGCTTCGTTATTAATGCCGCAACGAGCTATGGCAAAATATTCAAGGTGTGGAAGATTAAATAGTTGTGCCACTGTTGCTGGTGCCGTATGGCAACCGCTTATATTCAGATATCGAAGTTTCTTAAATTGGTGCAGGGCTTCATTGCAGTCACCCTTGATCGCACACCCTTCCATCGCCAATCTTTCTAGATAGTCTAATTGCGAAAGGGCCCGCAAGCCCTGTTCAGAGAAAATACACTCTCGCATGTCTAATCGATAAAGGCTTTTTAGTTTGCTCAATTCTCGCAGAAGATTATCGTTAGTCTCTGCATAAAAAATGCGAATGGCAAAGCAAGTATCTGGACCAAGGCCTTTCAAGTTTGAAGAATCTTCGGCGGCGCCAGGGTCAAGCTCAAGGAAGACTTTTTCATTTTTGGGAATTGTATAGGTGCCGCTAGCAGGACCGATAAAACGACCTCTAATACTACCTAGTGACACAAGAAACACTGGGTTAGTAGTGCTTACGGTGTAAACTTTGCCGATAGATTTTGCCGGGAAGTAAATTTTGCGTCTAGTATCAATATCACTTTTAGCAATTGCACCGTTGTACATTTGCAACAATATCATGGCGACTAAAATTGCAGAGAAGGAGCGCAAGTTTTACAGCAATCTCCTGCAAATCATACCCTGGATTTGGTAATCGCTCGCCAGTTGATGATCAACGCGCCCCAGGTTAAGCCACCACCAAAGCCTACCAGCGCACACTTGGCCGGCGACTTGATTTGACCAGTCGTTAAGGCGTGCTTCAGCGCTAGCGGAATGGACGCCGCAGACGTGTTGCCTACACTATCTAGCGTGACTACCATCTTGTCGTCAGGAAGGCCAAGTTTTGTCGCTACGGCTTTGATGATTCTTCGGTTCGCCTGGTGCAGGATGAAGAAGTCAACATCTGTTAGTTCCATATTGGCTTTGCTGCAGACCTCTCTCACTGCGTCTGGGACAATGCTCACCGCAAATTCATAAACAACTTTGCCATTCATTTGAACAAAGCGCTGATCTTCTTTTTTGTCTGGAGTGCCAGGTTTCTGGTAATTTACGCCAAAATTCGGAATGTTTAAAAAATCTGCTTTTCGGCCGTCAGCTTTGATATGCGTAGCAAGAATGTCGTTTTCTTCAGTTGAGGCTTGCAGTACAAAAGCGCCGGCACCATCGCCGAATAATATGCAAGTGTTTCTATCATTCCAATCTAAAAATCTTGAGTGAACATCGGCACCAATTACCAGCACGGTTTTGCTAGCGCCTGTTTTGATAAATTGGTCTGCCACGGTCAGTGCGTAAACAATGCCTGTGCAAGCGGCTCCTATGTCAAAGGCCGCGGCGTTGATGGCACCAATTTCTCTTTGTACAAGGCATGCCGTTGACGGATACAAATAATCTGGAGTTGAAGTCGCCACAATGATCAGGTCGATCTCTTCAGCATTGACACCGGCGAATTTCATGGCGTCTAATGCGGCCGCTGTTGATAAGCTAGTACAAGTCTCGGTATCGACGACATGCCGCTGCTTGATTCCAGTGCGGGATGTTATCCATTCATCTGATGTATCAACTTGATTTTCTAAGTCTGCATTAGTAACGACCGTCGCAGGAAGTGCCCCGCCTACGCCGATGATTTTTGTTCCGTTGAGATTATTCATTTGGTTTTCTCGTTCTGGTTGATATCCACATCAAGCCGTAGTGATTAGTTCTTTGAGAAAACCACCGATTGTAGAGTCAGGGTCTGAATGAACTGCATTTTGTTGTGTCAGTATAAAGCGTTTTGGGCGAACGCATACTGCCAATGATTTAATTACTTGATAATTCGTTGGGTAGTGAGGGTTTAGTGTGGCTAATTAGTCCGAACCCTTTTCAAAGTACTTACTTTCGTACCACCACACCATGGTGATAGCGCCGCATACGACAAAGACTGCTATGGCTGCCATTTTACTGGAGGCATAGTCCCATCCAATAGAGCGAACATGGTTTAGCATCAGCTTCGCTATAATCGGGGTTACTAGAATTCCGCATTTAATCGGGAGTGGTAACTGCCACAACTCCTTAATGCTTTTCTTGAGAAGCAAGTAATTTCTAACAACCATGTCGCTTATTGCATTTAGCATTTTCAACTTTTATCGAACCCAATGTCCTGAGTTTGCAAGCTCTTTAAATCATAGCAGTTTCGAGCTGGTTGACAGTCCCAACTAACCTGACCTGAGGCCCCGCTGGCCGGCGATGGTAGGCTTCGCATTCAGACTAACTTCTTTGGGCAGTGAGCGTTGTCGAAATATCAAGTCACTTTGTCAGTGCCGCACGTCGCACATATATGGCGTTCGCTTCAGTTTCTTTTCCTTGTTTGAAAAGGGCGTCACCATATGATTTTAGAAATCGCTGCCTCTCCGAAAGTGGCATTTGCTCAAACAGCGGAGATTCACAGACTGCCTTAAAAACGGTGCTTGCGTCCGGCAATTTCTGCTGTTTTTGCAGTATGCAGCCCGTCTCGGCTTGAAGCACTGTTTTGCTCACGCTTTCTGTTTGAGTCACGCCAGGGCGCTGCAACAGGTCTTTCACCAAAGCTTCTGCTTTATCAAATTGCCCCAGGTTCAGGTACTGCTCGCTCAATGCCACCGCCTTTAGTGCTACCGGCAAAGTTAACGTTGTCTTGTCGGTGTCGATTGCTATAAAATCGGCCAGCTGTTTGTTTATCTCCCCATTGATTTTATTCATTCCCCTTAGCATGGCTAACTCAGCGTGGGGGCCAGGTGGCGACGGTGGTGTTGGCGGCGTGTAGCCGGGGCGCGCACCATTAGGGATTTTTTGGCCGCCATAAACGTTATAGTCAAACTTAAATTCAACATCGGCTGGAGGAGCGTAATATTGCCACGATTGCATAGGTTTGGCATTTGAGCCTTTGACTGCCTCCCGGCAGGCATCTAGAAAATCTGGTGCTTGCGAAGAATTGCTAAACTGAATGTCAAAAAACTCACCATTGCCGTTCACTTTGAATAATGCCACCGCGTGCATACTGCTTGGCCATTTTTTCGGGAACCAGACTGATTTGATGCGACGTTGAACTGTTTCCATTAAACTTTTTGAGTGGGCAAGACTGAGTTTTCTCCACTGCGCTTCCCTAGATTTGTCGCCCAATTCGGCGTACAAGTTTGCCAAAGCAACTTCCAGGTCGAGCGTGGTCACACTATTTTCGCTACACATGGGTCTTACAATATTCATGCATAGCTCTAGATTTTCTGCGGCGGGAGCATACTTGTCCTCCTCAAGGTAAAAATTGCCGAGGTCACAGTAAATTTCTGCTTCTTTAGTCTTATTTGCTTGAGGCATAGAGCGGCAAAGAGCCAATGCTGCTTTCTCGTAAGCAAGAAATTTATCGTTCCATTTTTGCTTTCGCGCTTGTGCAGCTAATTTTCTGTAAACTTCATATTGCTTGGCAGGCTGTTTGTTTGCCTGCGCGACTGCTAAGGCTTGCAGAAGAACTTTTTCCGAAGCCGCGTCATTAGAGTATGCCGGAGTGACGGCCGCTAAGCTGGCTATGGCCATAATACTGAGGACGCGTTTGCTGATTTGTTTTGACACTTTTGCTAGCTTCAAAGTCTACGCCAATAGTTTAGCCTGTCTCAGGGAACATTCAGAGAGGTGGTAAAGTATTGTCGACGCTCAGTAGCCCACTGCATTGCAGTAGAGAGATTTACCATGGTAGGCGAACCAGAACAAAATTTAGAATCTGTCTACCATAGCTTGACTGGCAACCGCGCCAACATAGCAACAGCGTTAGCTAAGTCTGAAGTTATGGAGGCCATTCTTGCCGTGCAGTTGGAAAAATTCCGAGCCGAGAATCTCAATGTCATCGAACTAGAATTGCAAATTGCACAGCAAAGCGAAATGACTGCAAGACTGAAACACCACTTAATTGAGATTCAAGAAGAGTTGAAGAAGTTTTCACCGGCAGACCGGCCGTCGACTTAGGCCCCGTAGATTGCCTACTCGTAAGCCAAAAAGCCTGAAGGTCCAAAATGGATATTGTGTCGTTGTTTTTCATTCTGGTGGCACTGCTCGCTTTTGCGGCACTAGCTGTGCTGCCGGGAGCCACTGTGGCCGCTGTTATCTGTTGCTTAAAAGATTGGACAAAGACTAGATTTTGGCGAACATTTGCTACAGCAAATATGTGGTTGTCGTGGCTACCGAACATGTTGGTGCTTTTCGGCCCCGACCTGAGAATTTTGGTGCCGTTCGCTTTAGTATCCAGCGTTGTGTGGTTCTTCCTTAACCTTAAATTTCTTCAGATTCTTAGTCTAAACGTTGTCGTCGCTCCCCCGCAATCGCTCTCCAGCCCGCTAGATTGAAAAATGGGTATGATCGATTTGTTGGTGCAGTGGTATTGCCATGTTCAGAATCGTAATTGCTGATGACCAGTCGCGGGCCTTCATGGAGTGCCAAGATCCGCCTGTGTCCGAGGCAGAAGTGTTCGAATGTTTCCCTAAAGATTTTACGCTGCCGGCGAATGCCGAGAAAGAATTGCAGATGCTCACGGGCAAGACCTCAAATGGCCGACTCTTGCAAGTTCACTACAAGTATATTAGCTGGACTAATGAAGTTGTCGTCTACGCCGCGAGAGATGTGTAGCGGTATCACATATGATTGCAAAGAGGGTAAGCTCAGTCGTTCCATATGAGGATTATTCATGCTGAAGCGAATGAGTGCAGAATTTATAGGTACCCTCTGGCTCGTCCTCGGTGGATGCGGAAGCGCAGTTATTGCTGCTGCCTTTCCTAATGTGGGCATCGGACTGCTTGGAGTATCTTGCGCTTTCGGTTTGACAGTTCTAACCATGGCCTACGCTATTGGTCACGTCTCCGGCTGCCATCTTAATCCTGCCGTTACCATAGGGCTCTTCACCGGCGGAAGATTCGCGGCTAGAGACATTGGCCCATACATCGTCGCACAAGTACTTGGTGGTATTGCAGGCGCGGGAATTCTTTATGTGATTGCCAGCGGCGCGCCAGAGTTTTCACTGGCCGGAGGCTTTGCTTGCAACGGCTACGGTGAGCATTCGCCCGGTCATTACTCAATGATGGCAGCGCTGGTTACAGAGTTCGTTATGAGTTTCGCTTTCCTTTTTATCATTTGCGGTTCGACTCACGGAAATGCACCAAAAGGTTTTGCACCAATCGCCATCGGCCTTGGTCTCACATTGATTCACTTAATCAGTATTCCGGTGACAAACACATCGGTGAACCCTGCACGCAGTCTTGGGCCTGCCATCTTTGTTGGTGGCTGGGCTTTAGAGCAAGTGTGGCTGTTCTGGGTAGCACCACTTGCTGGTGCCGCATTTGGTGGCGCTCTCTATCGCTGGTTAGGAGCCGAAGAAACTACTGCAGTTAAGGGTGACTCGAATTAGAATGATTGCAGCTACTTCTGGCTGTCATTCGTAAAACTGAGCCGCCGCGCCGTGATTTATTTCAAATGCTTTTGATAGTTGGCGTAAATTACTTGAGTAGGCGGTATCGGTGGCTTAGTCGAATTTTTCAGACCAGAGCAGTATAATGCCATGTATGAATGATTGGCGGCTGGCCCGTGAATAGCACAGACACTTTATCCCTAATCAATTTTTTTGCCGCGATGCTCTCGTCGATCTTTTTCGGCCTCGGGGCCATTATAATGGCCATCGACAGTGGTCTCGGGCTTTGGCCAACTAGCCGCTTGATGTTCCCGGCCGACAAACTGGCGCCGGCATTGCGCATCTTCTCGTTGCTGCCAGCCTCGGAGCAACCGACGGTACCGATTGTCTACGGTGAGCGTTCCCATTTATGGTTAGCACAGGCAGGTATTTACCTAGCATGTACCATCTGGGCTAATGTGCTTGCTGCGATGATTTTGTCGTCACAGCCTTGCAAAGGCCTTTTATTGAGCGCGGTTGGTTGGGAACGGGGAGCTGGTGTTACCATCGGTTTGTTTTTAACGGCAGCAACTTCGATGGTGGCTTTTTACAAGCTGCAAACTTTTTTCTATCAAAAAATCGCTTCTGGAAAACTCGGTCGAAACGATTATATAAATCAGCTCAGATTCAATTGCTGCATTTTTGCTGGCTTCTTATTTCTCGCCCTGCCACTGACTCAGTCGGTAGGAATTGCATTCCATATTCTGACGATGAAAATTGAGCCAATTGCTTTTTTGAAAATTGGTTGGGGTCTATCGATTGTGCCGTTAGCACTGGTGCAACTAGTAATAGTTCTCCATTCAAACCCGTTTCGTCAAGGCAATTATCTTGATCTATTTCGCTTTAGACGCGCACTAAAAGGCCTTCAACGTGAAAATTGTTCATTGACTGATAGCTTGAAAACGCGAAGCGACGCTGATCTTGTTGGCTTTGCCGAAATCGTTAAATCTGATGATGATCTGGAGACTTTAGCCATCATCGAAAATATTTTGAACGAGCGCTATGAAAAGCAGCATTGATTTAAGGTGAGTGAGTTTTGAAATTTTTACGAACATGCGACATTTTTTGGATTGGTCTAAATGGCCTTGCAATTGATGTTGCCTTTGTTACAGATGGCGGCAAGCCGCGCCCGCCTTTAAGCACCGTGGGAACTTTAAAGGTCGAGCCATCGCTGATTCCAGGCGTAGATTGGAAGCTCAATAGAGTGCTAAAGAAATATGGCGGTTGGTATTCTGTGATGGAGCCAACCTTCGAGCCCACAGAAGCCTTGTACGAGGAGCTTCGAAAGATTGGTTACGATAGAGAGCGTTTTGATCGTTCTCGTGCTTATATTTTGAATCCGACGGAATACACGCGTAAAGCATTAGAGAGCTGGAAGAAAACATAGCTCGCCCAACTACCAACTACCCTGTGGCTTCGGTACTTCCGTTGCTCCTGGCAATTTTGGATAGTCATAGTATTCCAGCGCGTTAGATCTATTTACTATCCCAAAAGCTTTGTTGAAGCTCTCGCCTAAAGTGTCGAATTCATCGTTCCGTTTCATCACGTAGCTGGCGATGGTTCCTTGATAAATTGATTGTTCCCAGCCGAAAATTGTGTCGACTAGTTGCGTGCGCCAGCCTCTCGGGTTGGCTTTCTCGGTGATTTGCTGGAAATTTGTGGCTATCGATTCTGCTGTTTGCAAATCTTTCCCGCTGAAACGACCGCTGTCGATTGCGCCACGCAATTCTTTCGGCATTATGCCACCATTTTTATCAGCATCCAGAGTTGCGAAATTCTTTTTCAAAAATGTAATGCCGTTATAGGCATCCAAATCTAACGCCTTCAACTTTTGCATGTCATCTCTGGCAATGGTCCTCCACTCAGCATAAGTCAACATGTCTTTATCGCTAACAAAAACAGGTTGCTCTGCCAGCGGTCCACTAGTTTTTGCCTTGAAAGCATCGAGTCTCTTCTGGTCACCCCCAAAATCTTGGTCAACGTCAGCAAAAAATTCTTTGTTGTTCAAAATAAACTTCAAGCTCTCGGCATCTCGAAAGGGAATGCATCTGTTTTTCAGACCATAGCGCATTTCAGCCGTATTCAATGCTTTGTCGCCATCACGATCATAAATTTTGGCGTTCTGCACAAACCAGTCGCCGATGTTGTCGAGCGTGACTGCTGCTTTAGGAGATGAAGGACACCCGGCAGGAGGAGTGATTTTAAATTGTGTCGACTTTGACTGACTGCTGAAATCAGAATAGACACTCAATTCTTCGCTCAGTTTTTTGAGAGCATCCTGGGTATTAGTATCTGGAATAAACGGTGGCTGGTCGTCGTTTAGCTCTGCTGAGGACATTGCATTCTCCTCGGGGGGGATAGAGGCATATATACTTATGCGGTTGAGATTTCCCCTGAGCCACATTAAATATGCGTTTAATCTTCATCCTCATCGCTTTCTCCCTGTGCTGTCAGGGCGTTCAGGCGTTGCCCTGGGAGCCACCGGCTGGTCATACCCAAATACCAATCTGGCCGGGAGCCGCTCCTGATGCCATAAAAATGGATGGTCCTGAGAAAACATCTAAAGGTGAAGGTCTCATTGCCGGCAAGACTGTGCTGTCTGCTACCAATATTTCCCAGCCCACAATCACTATTTTTTCGCCTGAGGGAAAAAATACAGGAGCTGCGGTAATTGTTTTTCCCGGCGGCGGCTATAAAATTTTGGCCATGGATTTAGAAGGCACCGAAGTCTGCAAATGGTTTGCTTCGCGGGGCATTACCGGCGTGCTATTGAAGTATCGCGTGCCCAACAAAGGGTCGTATCCCAAGTCGCCGGTGGCTTTGCAAGACGCTCAGAGAGCCATGGGCATTGTGCGTTCGCGCGCTGCCGAGTGGCAAATCGACCCGCACAAGATTGGCGTGCTCGGGTTTTCTGCCGGCGGGCACCTGGCGGCGGCGATCAGTACACATTTTGATCGCCGGTTGTACGCGCCTGTTGATGAAGCTGATAAAGTCAGCTGCCGTCCTGATTTTGCAGTGCCGATTTATCCTGGGCACTTATGGATTAATCAGGAGAAATTTGAGCTAAATCCGGCTGTACCTGTGACTCGTCAGACGCCACCAACATTTTTATTACAAGCGGAAAATGATCCGGTTGATCCGCCAGAGCATGCGTTAGTTTACTACCGTGCCCTAAAAAAATCGGGAGTGCCGGTGGAGATGCATTTATACGCAGAGGGCGGCCACGCCTTCGGATTGCGACGCACAAAACATCCGATTTCGGCGTGGCCAACTTTAGTTGAAACCTGGCTGACGACTATCGGCATAATAAAATGATGGAGAATTTTATTGGTAAATATCTGGCGCTTTTTGCGATTGTAGTTACTTTCGCCTCGTGCTTTAACGCTGTTCACGCCAGGCCATCAGCGAAGTCAACGCGCGCCTATCAGAATGGATTGACGTTGGTAAACCACAATAAATATCGTGCTGCGATTCCGGTTTTTAGTGAAGCGATTAATTTAGACCCTGGTGATGCGTTGGCTCTTTACGAGCGCGGCCGCGCCTATTTAAACTGCGAAGATACAAGCTCTGCTCGTCGTGATTTAGATCGAGCGATTGCAATAAATCCTTCTTTTGCAAAAGCCTATTTTGAAAAAGCGCGATTGTTCAGTGAGCTTGAGCAAACCGAATTAGCCATTGCTACTTGCGATAAAGCGATGTCTTTAGCAGGCGCGGAGGCACCTTCATTTTGGTACAAAGATCGTGGCAGCTGGCATGTGCTGCTCGGTCATACAGAAAAAGCAATCAGCGACTTTTCGGAGGCTATTAAGCGAGATCCAAAAGAAGTTTGGGCATACTTCAGTCGCGCCAGCATGTATTCTAAAACCGGCCGCTATCAGTTAGCAATTGATGATTTGTCAAAGGCGATTGCACTCGAAAAACACTCTGAACGGAGCCGCTTTTATCAAGTTCGAGCAAACTGCTATGACAAAATTGGCAAGGCTGATCTTGCTCTCAAAGATCGGAAGGCCGCGGCGGGTGAATTGGGTAGTGACTGGGCGAAGTTTTAGTTTGGTATCGGTTCAGCGTGTGGCGCCGGTGCTGAAGTACAATGCGATCAAGCACTTTTCTTGTAGGACATTCGTGAAAGGGAATTTCAGCAAAAGTATTATATTAACTGCTGTGGGGGCGGTATCTGCTCTCATCGCTTTGACCTATCTCGGGCTGGTGTTGGGCCAACCATTTTCCAGTAGTACCGCTGACGCGAAAGAGTTTGCGAAACACGTAAAGCCGTTTAATTCTGTTAGGTGGAAGCAGCTGGTAAAAGAAGATTCTTCTAGTCCCGAACGTCTATGGATGATAGATGACCTGTTGAGCCGGCACCATTTAGTTGGAATGTCTCGAGCGCATATAGATGAGCTGTTGAGTGTGCCACCCAGTTCGGGTTACTTTAAAGATTACGACTATGTCTATTGGTTGGGACCAGAGCGAGGGTGGGGCCTAGACTCGGAGTGGCTTGGCTTGAAATTTAAAGACGATTGTGTTGCTGAGGCAAGAATATTGAGAGACTAATTTGTTTATGAACCGCGTCTGCGGCGAAGCGCTTAGATTTTATTGTCATCAGCTATCTTTTGGTAATTTCAGCAAATGAAAACTCAGTTTGCCGTTCTTACAGTTTCAATTTTGTCAGCAGTCACAGTCGTCGGTTGTGCACCAAGTCGAACTATTCTTACCAGAATTGACATGATCAATTACGCGCTTCCACAGGTAGCCATCATCACAACTCAGGATTTAGCAAAAGGAGAGATAATCACCGAGAATAAGGTGACCCGCATAGACTTCAAGCCTGGCAACGCAGAGGAAGAATCAAAACACATTTTTGATCAATCGAGAGTGATTGGCCAACCTACATTGGCTGCCGTGCCAAAGGATTCTAGGCTAACGCGTGATTTAGTTGATCCAAAATCGATTGATGATGGCTACGGACCAGTTGTTTGCGCTTTAGCTGATGTAAATGCCGGGAGCAAATTTACCAGGGATAATGTGGTCGCTATCGAGATACCACAAAGTAGAATTAGTCATGGTGCGATCACTGCAGCATATATGGCAATTGGCAGGTGTGCAAATAATAAACTTGAGAAAGGGCAAGTGATCTCTGTTTACGACCTGGATGCACGCGAGAATGTTAGCAACACACCGTAGCTCCCGTCTTTCTTGCCGTTCTCATTTGCGGCCTACTATCGGTACGACTTAAAGGGGAGTATTCTAAAGGTTTTGACTCATTGGGTTGCGAGGAATCATGGAACAATCACTGCCCCAAGTCGGCAATATGGAAGCCCTCTTCAATATTTTTGCTAACGTATCTGAAATAGCTGGTATACGCAACGGCCTGATGTTTCTTTTTGCATCCTTCTTACTTCTATTCATCAAACAGTGGGCGACTAGTTCTAAGTACGCTCTTATCGGCATAGCACTGATCGGTGCCGGATATTTGACCGCCTGCATTCCTCTACATCAAACATTGGGCGAGCATGGAGCATTGGCTCTTACCGCCGGAATTTCGTGCGGCTTCTTAGCGTTTTTAGTTATGGTCGCTAGCCTGGCACTACTGGCGCTACCAGTTCACATCGCCAAGAATCGTGGAGCAACGACTTTTAAAGCAATTACGATTTTGAGTTTTCTCAGTCTGATATTACCTTTTACTTGGTCTGTTGCCATGTTAGTGGCTCATAGGACGAAATCAGAAGCAGCAGTTTAATGCGTCATTTGCTGTTGAAAGCGAACGTCCAGATTACTTTTTGTTGTTGATTACTCATTTCGTGATCCTTGATTCTCAATCAAGCTTAAGCGATATGTGTTAACGCCTCAGGACTGCCTCGAAGTAACCCTGCACACGAGAAGCTGCTTGACCAATAGGCTTTACTACGCGCTCGAGCATTTCAGTTTTCGCGCAACAGTCGAGTCCCTTAATCGGCTCATTGAGATATTTCGAATCAAGCTTACAAGCCACTGCGTAGTCGCTTGCAGCTCCAGTTTCATCGCCCAGTTTCAATCGACATTTTGCGCGGGTGTGATACGAGGCTGCGGATTTTGAATCTAAATATATGGCAAAATCAAGATCGGTCACCGCAGGATAGTTACCAACCAAATGAAGATAAAAGCCTCGACTGGCATAAGAACTCGATTTTTTTGGACACAATTGGACTACGCGGTTAAAATCCTGTAGTGCTTCATATGCGCGCCTAAGCAGAAGAAGCTCATAGCCTCTGTCGTAATAGCACTTGAAGTTTTGCGGTTCGGCGCCGATGCCGCGTGTGAAAAGCGACAACGCTCCTTTGTGATCCCCAGCTTGAGATTTCAACATACCTAGACCGTCATAAGCATCGCCGCAGCGCTTGTTTAAGGCAAGCGCATGGTTGAAATCAGCAGATGCGTTTTTTGTCTCGCCGTGAGACGCTAGTAATTCTCCTCTGCTGCAGTAAATGGTGCAATCATTTGGAGATAATTGAATTGCCTTGTCATAATCGCTGAGAGCACCTTTGAAATTTCCAACTAATGAATTGCACGATGCACGATTAACATAGGGCTGCGTTAGATTGCGGTCTAGTTCAACGGCTTTGTTGAAATCTGCTATTGCGGCTTGGTAATTTCCAATGCACGCTAGGGCATGACCCCGGTTGTTATAGCTGGAGGCTTGCTGAGGCCGGTCTTTAATCACGTGAGAATAATCGGCAATTGCCTTTTGCGCATCATTTAAGATTAAATAAGCGCTTCCGCGGCAACCATAGGCGTCGGTAAAATTCGGATTTAGCTCGATTGCCCTGGTGTAATCAGAAACAGCGGCTTGGTAGTCATTTAAAGATTCAAATGCAAGGCCTCTGTTGAAATAGGTAGAACTCCAGCTAGGCCTGATCTTGATGGCCCAAGAGTAGTTAGCAATCGCACCCCTGTAATCATTTTTATCGTCTAAATCGGCGCCTAAGTTAGCAAACGCCCCCGCGCATTCAGGGTCGAGCTTGATCGCTTTGATATTGTCTTCTATAGACCCCTGAATATCTCCGATGCTGGAGCGACAGAGTGCCCGCCAAAAATATGCTTCTGAGAATGAAGGGTTGTAACCAATAGCCTTCGTACAGGCCTCAATTGCTTTTTTATGATTACCTTTCTTTTCCTCGGCCTTTGCCTGCGCATGCAATGATTTGGCTGCGGCATCATTCTTTGCAGACACCAGAGCCCGCGGGGCAATAATCGCGTCTTTCCCGCCCTGTGCTGGAATAGCGCAGATGCTGAGACTGGCGAAAAATATGCAGAGAAATGCAATCAGGGGCTTCATAGATCGAGCTTACCTCAATTTGCTTAAGGTGAAAATGGTGATTCCCGCTGCCACACTGCTATCGACCAAAAGCCTTCATCAAACAATATTGGAGCTGTCTCAAGGCTTGACCAAGCACATCAATAGTTTTGTCGACGCACGCCACACCGGTGTAAGTGTTAAGACCCAAAATCGGTTGCTTGACGTAGGCAGGATATAGTTTGCAAGCCAGACTATAATCGCTAGCCGCACCGAGGTGGTCACCAAAATGCAGGCGGCATTTCGCACGGTAATAGTGACCCGTGCCGCATTCTAATCCCATTGCGATAGATTTATCCAGGTCGGCCAGTGAGGCTTTGTAGTTGCCCAAATTGTATTGACAGATACCTCTGCCTACATAAAGAGCTGAGACATCGCGATGCAATTTTTCTGCCATGTTAAAGTCGTGCACTGCCGCTGGGTAGTTTTTCAACATCAAATGTTCGTAAGCTCGATAGTCATAGCAGATAGCGCTTTGGGGAGCTTCCGCAATACCTCGGTCGAACTCGGCTAAAGCATTTGAGTGGCTATTTTCAATATCAGACTTTATTAGTCCTCGTCCAGCATAAGCATCTCCATAGTGCCGATTCAGCAAGATCGAATGGTTGTAATCGGCCAGCGCGCCTCGTATATTGCCGTGCTTAGATCGAAAATATCCTCTCTGGCAATAATAAGAACAATTTTTTGGCTCCAGACGGATGGCCTCGTCAAAATCGCTCATTCCGCCAGTTGTATCGCCTGTGGCGTGTCGGGCAAGCGCACGAGATGAATACACTGCAGCATTTTTTGAATTTAGCTCTATTGCTCTATTAAAATCGTGGATAGCCTCTTTATTTCTGCCGAAACCGGCAAGGGCATCCCCGCGTCGCAAATAGCTAAGCGCACCGTATGGGTACATCTCAACCACTTTCGAATACTCAGCAATGGCTCCGGTCTCGTCATTTATTTTAGACAGGCAATAGCCTCGCCCCCACAGAGCAGCACTGTTTGTCTGTTCAAGGCGTCTACAACGCGTATAATCAGAAATTGCTCCTGAGTAATCGCGAATAGCCTGGCGCGCCGCGGCTCTCATGAGGTACGTCTGGCCACACATTGCATTGTGAGCTATTGAGCGTGAGTAGCTAGTTATTGCACCGCGCCAGTCATGCACCGCGCTTAACTTGTCACCAAGTCGCAAATGGGCATACGCTTGGTCTATGTCTACCTTGTTAGCTGTCAATTTGCCTTTACGGTTCAGAGAATCGCCGGTAGCAGGAGGTGACTTCGCAGCACTCGGATGTGCGCTCAACGTGAGGGCGCTGGTCGCTATAGCGAGACAAATGTATTGAAGGCTCTTCATTCCTCAAGCTTACCTGAAACAGGGTAAGTCGAGAATGGTGATTCCCGCTAACGGAAGCGAGTGAACCATGATGCCTTCAACGCTTATACAGCGCTATACAGCGCTATCTTGAAAGCACTGGGCAACGATCGCAGCAAGTTCAAATGATGCTTTTGTCTTAGTTATGAAAATGGTGTGTCCCAGCGAGAGGCGATTTTCTTCAGCCGAAGTTAAATCGCGCGACGTATGAACAATGATTTTGGTGGTGGCTAAATCACTAAGGTCAGGCTCCGTGCGAATTTTTTCGACCAGGTCAAACCCTGTCAGCCCCGGCAAAGAAACGTCGAGTATCAAAACTTTTGGATGGTGAGACCTTAGAAGGGCCAGAGCCTCGTGACCATTTGCAGCTGTACAAAATTTAAATCCGGCTGTTTTGAGTTGCTATGCCAGCACTATGAGAAGAAGTTTGTCGTCTTCCACGAGAACCAGGTTGCACTCTCCTGGATTTTCACAAATTGAAATTGCATTACTCACGGAAACACTAAACCCTTAACTGCGTTGGTAGAGTGACTCGAAAAATTGTGAAGCGATTGGGCTCACTGGTGCATTCAATTGTTCCGCCATGAGCCTCGACAATTTGTTTGCATAAATAGAGCCCGAGACCGGTGCCCCCATTGTATCGTTGTCCAGCATGACCTTGCGAAAAGCGCTTAAACAGACGAGGTAGCTCATCAGGTTCGATGCCGGCTCCGTTATCTTCTATTTCGATTATCGTATTTTCGCTAGACTTTAGCAGTCTGACTTTAATGGTGCCTCCATCAGGAGCAAATTTTAAGGCATTGCCAAGTAAGTTTTGCATCACTCTTTCGAGTTTGTTCTTGTCGGCGTTAACGGTTAGAGATTCTGGGCAGTCTGACGTGATTGTGATCGAGCGAAGCTTGCTAAAGGGAATAATGTGATTGAGGCAGGTAGTGATGATTTCTGCGAGGTTGCAGGTGTCAATCGTTAATGAGTTTGCAGCTTTCTCCATCCTGTAAACATCCATCAGATCGGCTATCAACTTGAGTAAATCAGTGTTGCTGTCTTTAAGGCATTGCATAATTTCAAGCTGTTGATCGCTCAGGGCACCAAAATTACCGGCGATGAAAAAGTCAAATAATCGATTGGCTCCCATGAGAGGATTTTTCATGTCGTGCGTGAGAGTGGCAATAAAGTCTTCGCGTTCATTCATTAGTGCTAGCGTAGACTTATGCTCTTCTTGATTTTTAAAGTCGGTAATGTCAGCCACTGTTCCCATCATTCGAATAGGCTCACCAAGTTCGTTTTTAAATGTTTCTCCAAGTACAGAAATCCAGCGTACGGCTCTGTCATTAGCTCGCACGATTCGGCACTGCATCCTGAAATCTCCAGTTTCCAATCCATTTTTAAATGCTTCCCTCGCGCCTTCGCGATCTTCTGGATGGCAATAAGTTGCAAAAATTTCGAAGTTCCAGTCTGGTACAGGGTCATGATGACCGAAAATTTCGTCGTGTTGCAATGAGCGCCACACTGTATTTTTCACGAGATCAAAATCCCATACTCCAACAGATGCCGCTTGAAGTGCCAGACTTAATCTTAATCTCGCATCGATAATTTCTAGCTGAGCCAATCTGCGTTCAGAAATATCTCGAGTGATTTTAGTAAATCCGCGCAACTCACCAGACGCCATGAATAGCGGTGCTATTACTATATCAGCATAGAATAATGACCCGTTTTTGCGTGTGCGCCAGCACTGCTCTTCGTACCTGCCAGTGGTTATTGCAGTTTTTAGGTGAGCCTCGGGAAGGCCTAGTTGGCGTTCTTCTGCAGTGTAGAAAATAGAAAAATGTTGGCCTATAACTTCGGTGGCTTCATACCCCTTGATCTGTTTGGCGCCTTCATTCCAGCTTTCTACCAAACCATTTGCGTCAAGCATGTAAATGGCATAATCCTTCACGCCTGCGACTAAGAGGCGATAGCGCTCCTCACTTTCCTGAAGTATTCGCTGAGCCTTTTGCCGATCTGTGATGTCACGGTCTATGGAGGCCGCACCACTTATGGTGCCATTGGAGCTCCTGATTGGCGATATTGTCGCCGAAATGTCAATACGCTCGCCGCTTTTGTTAACGCGCACTGTTTCGCGGTTACGGATAGTTTCACCCTTAGCAATGGCCTCTAGAATCAGTTGCATTTCAGTGCTTAACTCTGTGGGCATGAGCATTGAAATTGATTGTCCGGTGGCCTCTTCTGCGCTATAACCAAAAAGTAAAGACGCTCCTTTGTTCCAGCTGGTGATTGTTCCGTTTAGTGTTTTGCCGATAATCGCATCGTCAGAGGCCTCCACTATGGTTGCCAGCCTTTCATTAGATGCTCTTGCCTCGTTTCTTGTCAGGGCATAGTTAATTGAGCGGTTTAAGGAGCGCAAGTCTGAAGCGTCTTTGAGCAAATAATCTTCGGCACCATACTTCAAAGATTCAAAGGCGACAGCACTATCAGTAGTTCCGCTTAAAACAATTATGGGAACAGTAGGAGCGGCTTGCCGTACTTCTTTGACAGTCGCGATGCCCTGGCTGTCAGGAAGTGAGAGGTCTAGAAGGATAATATCAATTCCACCTTGCTTTAGAAGCCCGAGAGCAGAAGCAAGAGAATCGCAGTGCTTAATCGTCAGGCCTTCCTGATGATCGCTTTTTAGCTGATGCTCTATCAGTTCAAAATCATCAACGTTGTCTTCGACAAAAAGAATCGAGCAGGAAGGCATATTGTTACCGATGCGTGTGTTTTGCATAGTCACCTCACCGGCGGTAGTCGCACTACGCCAAACCAAAATTCGTCAATCGATTTCACGATTTCTGCTATTCCTTTTAGATCAACTGGTTTGGTTATGTAGCAATTGGCGTGCAGATCGTAAGAACGAATAATGTCTTCTTCTGCTTTAGATGTTGTTAAAATCACTACAGGAATGTGTTTTAATTCAGGATCTGCTTTCATCTCAGATAACACTTCTCGTCCATCTTTCTTTGGCATATTCAAATCGAGTAATACTAAGGATGGTTCTGGTGCTGAAGCATACTGACCTTCTCTTCGCAAAAATGCCATTGCTTCTACGCCGTCATTCACTATGCTGATAGTGTTAGCTAGTTTGGTACCCTGGAAGGCCGCAAGCGTGAACTCAATGTCGTCTGCGCTGTCGTCAACAATCAAAATATTTACTAGTTCTGTCATGGTTTATTTTTTCTGAGTTCGGCAATAGTAAAATGAAAAGTTGAACCAACACCTGGTTCCGATTCCAGCCAAATTCGACCTCCATGCCTCTCTACAATGGTCTGGCAAATGGCCAGCCCAATTCCCGTGCCGGGGTAGGCAGTGGCCGTATGCAACCGCTGGAAAATTCTAAACACTCGCGTAGCAAATTCTGGTGCGATCCCTATGCCGTTGTCTTTTACCGTAAATTTCCAATATGCGGCTTGCCGCTGTGCTGAGATGGTAATTACCGGCAGTCTGTCAGCTGCAGTAAATTTAAGTGCGTTGCCGACAAGGTTTTGCAAAAGTTGTGAAATTTGGGAGGCATCGGCCATGATTGTCGGCAATGACTCAATATTGATAGTGGCTTTGTGTTCAGTGATACTTGCGTCCAAACTTTTGATGCAGGAATTCATGATCGCGTTGCAATCTGTTAATCGCAGAATTTGTGGTTTTGTCTGAATTCGAGAATAGTCGAGAAGATCATTGATAAGAGTTTGCATACGCGTAACTCCACCCTTGATCTTGCCCATACAGCGCTTTGACTTTTCATCTAGTTGTTCTGATTGGTACTCTGCCAGCATGTCTGCAAAGCCTGCAATTGAGCGCAGTGGCTCTTGTAAATCGTGAGCGGCGACGGTAGCAAACTGTTGCAATGCCATGTTTGAACGCGCTACTTCTTCTGCGAGTTTTTTTCTGTCGCTAATGTCTTGAAAGAGCAAGAGCGCTCCGCTTACTTCACCACTGTCGGCCCGCAGTGGTTTTAGGTTAATGCTGCACCATAGTGACCTGCCGGCGCCCAACTTGTTTTGAATCAGAAATTGCTGATCGTTGGCCTCTTCACCTGCAAGCGCCCTGGCTAGCGGTGAGTCCTTTTGCGAACAAATCGTAATTCCATCAGAAGAAAAAATGCCGTAATGTTCGACCCAGTTGTCCAGCGAAACTAAATTACCTTCGATACCAAGAATTGCTGAGGCCGCTGGATTGGCGAATATGAGCGCACCGTTCTGGTCTGTGGCGATAATTCCCAGGCCAATTTCTTGAAATATTGATTCGATAGTGTGCAAGAGCGTCTGGGGTAAAGTTGACAATGTCAATCCTGATGAGCTGCGCTTTCCGTTAGCTATAATGACTAGCATGGCACGAATAGACCTTACTGTGTGTTATCTGGGAAGATAAAAAGTCAATTTACTGGCTTATAAGCGCCATATGTCTGGTTTTGACATAGGGGGCTGGTGTTTGTAGTGTGCTGCACAAATAAGTGTTACAGCGATTAAGATTTAAATTCTGAATCGTGCGTAATTTGGATTAATGCAGTGGTGCAAAAATTTCCACTGGCACATCTCTTTTTCCTGCAGGATCAATAAAAGTTATTGCTGGACAATATGCCTTGTAGTTTCTCTCACCAAACTGCTTGCCACGCACCACGACTTCCTTCAAAGCCGGCATGCTCTTCAAAGTATCCAGTGCTTTGAACGTGATCGATGTTTCATCGATATTGAGCTTTCTCAGCTTTTTAAGGCCAACTAAGTTTTTCAAACTAGCATCGTTCACTTCTTTATTTGCGCTAAGATCGAGATCCTCGATATTGGTCAGGGCGTTCAGAGCAGGCATGTCCGACTGTGTTAAACGGCACCTCTTAATGGCCAAATTCTCCAACTGCGGAAATAGCGGTTTTAGTTTTGTCACACTACCACGCTCTAAATTTGTGCCAGACAGATCTAATCTCACGAGCTTAGTCAGTGGTAGTAGATCAGAAAATGTTTTTCCGGTGAGCAACGTCGCATCTAGTCTCAGATAGGCTAGATTGCTAAAAGTTCCAACCGTAGTCAACGCTTTATCAGTTATGTCTGTTCCGCGCAGACTGAGCTTTTTAATTTTGCGAAAATCGAGCAGATACTTCAATTGTTCGTCGCCAAATTCAATAGCGTTTGCATTTATTTCTACCACCCTGCCTGGCAATAATTGACGCAGCAGAGTTGGAGTCGTGACAATTCCGGGCCGCAATTCGATAGTCAGACCAACATTTTTTGGTAAGGTAAATCTGCCTGATGCTCGTTTGCTGAATCGATGCTTGCCTTGAGCATCTCTCAACGAATAGCTAATTTCAGCTATGGGATCTTTGGTGATTGGAAAGTCAACTTTGAAGTAGGTGACCTTATCGGCAGCACTGGCTGGCCGAGTTGCCACCATTATCAACACCAGGGCTACCTGACAGTAAATCAAAAACTTTTGTGCGCCACAATTCAAAATCGAATCCTCAGGGATGCCTAGGGAGACAAGTGCTTGGAATCTGCTGCGCTATAGCAAAGCTCCAGTGACAATTTTTACATTCAGAATGCTACCTGACAATGGTTTATTGCTATCTTGAAGAACTTCAGTAAGGGCAATTTTATGGCTAAGGCTAAACAAAAGCAGCATCACGGCAGGCATCACCATCAAACTGATAATGCGTCAGGTCACAAAGCCGGTCCTACGGTGCCTCAGGCTCGCAGCAAGCGCGACCCGGTTAAGATTATTGAGCAGACTAATGAAGGTCGCGACCAGGCTCTAGTGCCGATCAGGCACAGTCGAATGATGGTCTCACCTTTTACTTTTTATCGGGGTGCTGCAGCATTAATGGCCAATGATCTGGCCTTTGAATCTAATTCTGGTATCACCGTTCAATGTTGTGGCGACTGTCATATTTTAAATTTTGGAGCATTTGCTACACCGGAGCGCAATGTCATTGTCGATTTCAATGATTTTGACGAAACCCATCCTGCGCCGTTCGAGTGGGACTTAAAGCGTCTTGCTGCCAGTCTTGTTATTGCCTCAAATTCGGTTGGCCTCTCTGCAAAAACTGGTGAGAAGGCAGCTTTTGAGCTGACGCGCTCCTATCAGAAAGAAATGGCCAAGCATGCCACCGAACGATTACTTGATGTGTGGTTTTCAAAGCTTGATTTTCACACGATGGTCGACAAGTCTTCGAGAAAAGAGGACCGTGAGCGAGTTCGAAAGTACCTTGATAAAGAACTGATAAAATCTTCGCCAGAGGTTCTGCATCAGAAAGTGGTCGAGAAAAAAGCTGGCAGCTGGCGTTTTAAAGATATTCCACCGCTGCTTTATCACACTGAAGATCTTGAGATGCAAAATGTGCGTAAGGCATATGCTGCTTATCTCCAGACGCTTTCGGCTGATAGACGAAGCCTTCTAAACCATTTTGAGATCGTAGATCTTGCGAGAAAAGTTGTTGGTACAGGCAGCGTGGGCACGTATTGCGGAGTAGTTTTACTGGTAAGCGGCAATGACGACTTGCTCGTGCTTCAAGTCAAGGAAGCAAATAAGTCTGTTCTCGAGCCGTATCTGGGTGAGAGCGTATTTGAGCATCACGGAGAGCGCGTGGTTATTGGTCAGAGATTGATGCAGTCTGCTAGCGATATGTTTCTCGGTTGGACTACCGGCACCAATGAACGACATTTTTACCTGCGGCAACTTCGTGATGTGAAATTGTCACCCAATCCAGCCATGTGGACAAAGTCGACAGTGTTGGATATTTCCAGATTTGCCGGCAAAGTATTGGCAAAGGCGCATGCTAAATCTGGTGCAGCCAGGGCAATTAGCGAATATACAGGCACCAGCGAAAAATTTGCTACTGCCATCTCTGATTACGCGTTGTGTTATGCAGAACAGACAGACATAGATTACAAGCTCTTTGTCGAAGCATGCCTATCGAAAAGGCTTCCCACTGAAGCTGGCGTCTTGACATGAGTAAAGATATTACCCTGGGTGATTTTGATTCGTCTTTTCTCAGTGGCGGTCCGCTTTACGGCTTGCTTGTGAAAGCCGGCGTTGCACGCAGCGGGCGTACCGGAATTGCGTTGCGAATTTTATTTTTCTTTGCTCTTAGCTGGGTGCCCCTGGCGCTCATAACTATTTCGCAAGGCACCTTCATTACGCCGGCGCTCAAGGTGCCGTTTCTTTACGATTTTTCTGAAGCATGTCGCTTTGTGCTGGTTTTGCCACTTTTGATCATTGCAGAGAGCATTATCGATCCGTGGGTGGGTTACGTCACAGCAAATTTCCGTACGTTGTTACCAGAAGCCGATATTGAAAAGTTTAAGCACAATGTTGCTCTTGCGGTGAAGGATAAAAATTCAGTCGGCGTAGAACTTCTGCTGATTTTGCTGGCATTCATTCGTCCGCACGTGGGCAACCTCAATCTTTCAGAAGATGTTACCTCATGGCGCATGGTTGCTACTGATACAGGAACCGCACCAACAGCGGCTTTTCTCTGGTATTTGTATGTTGCTAAGCCGATGATTGCTTTGCTCTGGTTTAGGTGGCTGTGGAAATATGTTATCTGGACTCAGTTGCTTATTCGCACTTCGAGGCTGGCACTGCGGGTGACACCAACGCATCCTGATCGCATGGGCGGGCTTGGTTTCATTTCGGTGGCCCAAACTAATTTTGCCATTTTATATTTTGCTCTAGCTGCACAGGCCGCCAGTTTTGTCGGTGAAGAAATAGTTTTCGAAGGCGCTAAACTAGGCTCTTTCAAATATTTGATTTTCACCGTGGTGTTGCTTGCACCAGTAATATTTTTGATTCCCTCACTGGCATTTTCACCCAAATTGATTGATTGCAAAAGGAGAGGCCTGCTTGAGTATGGCGCCCTTGCTAATCGATATACAACTGATTTTCACGAAAAATGGATTACTGGTAAAAGGTCTGACGATGAGCCTTTGCTGGGTAGCGCTGATATTCAATCGCTGGCAGATCTTTCAAACAGTTTTGCTGTAGTGCAGTCAATGAAATCAGTAATTATCACCAAAGGAACAGTGATTGCTTACGCGGTGGCATCGTTGCTTCCCTTCTCACCACTTTTGCTTACTGTTTATCCCTTTGATGAACTTCTTGCCAGGCTTGTGAAAATGATTTTGTAGACCAACGAATTTTTCTTCGGTTGTGTCATTGCCAAAAGATAATTTTGGCAACTTATCATGATGGTAGTATCTGAACTCTACAGTATCTTTAAAAGCGTTAGTTCACGGGAATTTTGCATGACAGTTGACGCTCGGCATCGGCCAGGTGGCCCACAATGACGAGAAGTTTTGCACAGGGCATCTCCCTTTTTCTTGCTTTGTTAATCTCGCTGTTGCCTGCATTGGCTGAAGGCGAAAGTATTCCTGCGCTCAGAGGTATCGAGCCTGAAGAGCCTGCTGCTTTTGCTCCTGCTCCTTCTTCTTCTCCGGCTCCTTCTTCTTCTTCTCCCGCTCCTGCGCCTGCCGAAGTTGCGCCGGTCTTTCCCACCATGCCTAATCGTCGTGAGCCTGCCGACCCGGGAGTGCTCTCAGATAAATCCAAATATCTGAAAATCCCACTTGGCAGCTTCTCGGAAGATCGTTTGAACTTCAAAAAGACTGCGCCTGAAAATCTTATCCCCGTGGGCGCCGACAAGTTGCCGCCCATTAAGTTGGAGGCTTCTTACAATCAGCCGGTTAGCTTACGCGACGTATTGCAGTTGGCAAGAGACAATAATTTGCCCATTAAAATTGCGCAAACTGATGCTCTTGGCTCTCGTTACAAGCTAATCGGATCTTTCAGCTCGTTTTTGCCAAGCATGTCAATGAATTATGTGCCGCAGACTTTGAAATCGGGCGGCACCGAAGTGCGAACATCGCCGTTTTTTATCACTCTTATTTACCCGGTCTTTCTTGGTGGGGGTGCATTATTCACATCACTGGAAAGATTGCATGAGATGCGCGCAGCGCGTCAGGTTACGTACAAATATACAAACGATGCTTTGCTTGATTCTTACTTGAAGTATTACGATGTGGTGCTCAACTGGGCACTGCTCGATTTGCGGGTGAAATCGTTAGAAGTGGCGAATACGCAGCTTTCCATCAATAAAGATCTAAAAACCGCTGGTTTGGGAACTGATTTTGAAGTGATGCAGAGTAAAACGCTCTATGCCCTGGAAAAGCAGAGATTGATCAGGCAAGAAGTCGAGTTGAGGCGCGCTGCACTGAAACTATGCGTGGTGCTCAACCAAAGTGTTCTGGTCAATTTGATACCTTCTGAAAATCAAATTACAAAACAGCCTCTTGTCGATTCAAAGCAAACACCAGAATTTCTAACATCGCTGGCAGTTCAGAATAGACCTGAACTGGCGCGGTGGGAAGAATTGCGCTTAGCAGCGCGCAATGCCACACGCGCTGCTGGGTCGGGTCTTCTACCGCGAGCGGCATTCTTTACCAACAACTCAACCAATCTTGGCAGCGGCGGTTCTACGGTCATTATCCCCACAGGTGGTGGCAGTGCCGCTGGTGGTGTCACTACGGGCTCCAGTGGCGGCGCCAACAGCAGCTATTCGGGTGGTTTTATTTTAAACTGGCTGATTGCCGGAGCCGGAGTTGACAGTGCCAGTAATATTTTAATTGCAAGGCAGAACACTCGCAGGGCTGTTTTAGAAGGAAAAGAAGAGCTGCTGCGTATCAGTGCCGAAGTGCGTGATGCTTATCTTGATACTCGAGCGGCAGAAACCGAAATCGATGTGACATCAGAAGCGGTGCAATCGGCGACAGAGCAATTGCGCATGGCTACCGTTCGCATCACACATCAGATTGGCACCAACTTAGAAGTGATTCAAGCTGAGCGAGATTACATTGATGCATTGAGCAGACGCATTGAGGCATTTGTCAGGTACAAACAGTCACAGGCAAGGTTGCTGCACGCCACGGGGCTTATCTCTGTAGATACTCTTACTGCCACCAGTCCACAACGCTTTCAAGTCAGGAGAAGTAAGTAAAGTGCAAAAAGGTTTTTCTCCATTTGTCAGCGCGTTTTGCCTTGCTTGCATCATCGCTTGTGGCACTTTGCTTTGTAGCTGTAAATCAGAGACTGAGAAGAAAGGCGAGCCGGCGCAGGCAAGAGCAGTACCGGTGAAATTGAAAAAGATTGAAGCAAGCAAGGTTGCTGCTAGTGTCACTCTTGTTGGTGCTATGGACTCACGCAACTCGGTAGACTTGTTTCCGCGCATTGATGGATACATAGCAAAAATTCCAATTACTGCTGGTAGGCCAGTGCAACAAGGGCAGTTGCTTTTTGAAATCGAGAGTAATAAGCAAGAGGCCGAAGTTGCAGCTAAGCGAAGCAGTGTGGAACTGTCAAAGTCAGACTATGCAAAGGAAGTTGGAAGACTTGGTGCGCTTCAGGCAGAACAAGAGGCAAAACAGTCGCAGGTTGATCTTAATAATGTCGAGTATCAGCGCTATTACTGGTTGGAGAAACGGGGTGTAGTTCCTCTCGCCACTGTTGACAGACAAGATCGAGACCTGCGCGTAGCCAAGGCGAATCTCAACTCTTTGAATGCAGAAACAGTAGCGCAGAAAGAAGTGATTGAGCGCGCTAAGCAACGCATTGAAGAGGCGAAAGCTGAGTTAAAAGTTCAACAAGCCGAACTTGGCTACCGTACTGTACATGCACCTTTTAGTGGCGTAATCGGCAATGTTCCTGTGAAGATGGGTGATTACGTTAACCCGCAAACAAAGCTTACGACTTTGAGCAAGAACAAACCTCTTGAAGTAAATGTAGAAGTGCCTCAAGAAATGGCAAAACAAGTTCGAGTTGGTACCAAGATGGAAATTCTTGGTAATGACGGCGCTTCTTATGGCCAAACGGCAGTGTTCTACGTGGCACCCACCGTCAATTTGCAGAACCAATCTGTGCTTGTAAAAGGTGAATTTGCTAACACTCAAGATCAACTTCGCCCCGATCAATCGGTGCAAGTTAAGTTGATTCTCAAAACTGAATTAACACTGTCTGTTCCCACTGAAGCAATTTCATTTGTGGCTGGTAAGGCCTTTATATTTGTGGCTGCGCAAGGCGAAGACGGCAAACCAATCGCCAGGCAAAAGCCTGTTGAAATTAGCTCTATCCAGAACAATACAGCAACGGTTAAGTCTGGCTTGAATGCCGGCGACGAAGTAGTGGTTTCAGGCATTCAACTACTGGCGGACAAATCACCAATCGACGCGTCCGGGAGTCAGTAGATGTCAGAATTCTTCATCAGTCGACCGGTATTTGCTGCTGTTATTGCCTTTGCCATGATTCTGGCCGGCGCTATTGTCATTCCAGCTTTGCCTATTTCGCAGTATCCTTCTCTGGCACCACCCCAGGTGCAAGTTAAAAGCACATATATTGGTGCCAGTGCCGAGCAAGTTGAGTCTTCAGTTACCACGCCGCTTGAAAAGGAGATCAATGGTATTGAAGGGCTGAAGTACATTCAGTCGTGGAGCGGCAATGACGGCAGCAGTAAGATTATCGCCACTTTTAATTTAGAGCGTGGCAATGACCAGGCGGCCATGGATGTGCAGACAAAAGTGTCGTCTGCCCAGGGTCGCTTGCCTGAAGAAGTGAAACGTCTTGGCGTTTCAGTGGACAAGGTTTCAACATCACTGGTGATGGCATTAGCGCTTTACAGCAACGGCGAATATTCGCAAGAATATCTAAGCAACTACGCCGACCTTTATCTCAAAGATGTCTTCAAAAGTATCAACGGCGTGGGCAGCGTAGAGCTCGTGGGCGAGCGCAAATATGCTATGCGCATCTGGCTTGACCCGGGCAAGCTGGCTAAACAACAGATGACACCACTTGAGGTGATCACTGCCTTGCAAAGTCAAAATCGCCAGGTAGGTGCAGGCGACCTTGGTGCTGCTCCGGCGCCGGCTGGGCAACGCTATCAATATAATCTAAAGGTGATTGGACGCATGTCTGATCCAAAAGAGTTTGAAAGAGTTGTGGTCAAGCGCGGCAGCGATGGTTCACTGGTACATATCAGCGATATTGGTCGGGTTGAGCTAGGCGCAGAGAATTATTCTACCGATTGCATCTATAAGGATCGCGGTGCGGTGGCTATGGTCGTCTATCTTCGGGCTGGTGGCAACGCTCTTAAAGTCGCTAATGGTATTAAGGCTCAATTGGCCGATCTTGAGAAATCATTTCCCCCTGGTATCAAATGCGATGTCTGTTTAGACACTACTGAAGCTGTAAAAGAATCGATTAACGAAGTAGTAAAAACACTTCTCGAAGCCATTGTGCTTGTTGTGTTGGTGATATTCATTTTCTTGCAAGACTGGCGCAGCATGGTTATTGCTTGCGTGACCATTCCGGTGAGTTTGATTGGTACTTTTGTATTCATGGAGGCCATGGGCTTCTCCATCAATACATTGACATTGTTTGGTTTAACTCTGGCCACTGGTCTGGTTGTTGATGACGCCATCGTGGTGGTTGAAAACGTCAAGCGGCACATGGAAGAATCTAAAATGTCGGCAAGAGAGGCGACATCAATTGCCATGAAAGAAACTGCTGGTGCCCTGGTGGGCACCGCTTTAGTTTTGGCTGCCGTCTTTGTGCCTGTGGCTTTTTTCCCTGGTACTACCGGGCAGCTCTATAAACAGTTTGCTTTGACCATTGCTGCATCGGTAGCTCTCTCAGCCTTTAATGCCTTGACTCTTTCGCCGGCTCTATCGGCTCTGATTTTGAAGCCAGAACCAGAGCATCAGAACCCTCTCTTTAAAGTAATCAATAAATGCATCGATTTTGTTCGCCAGATTTACGAGAAAACGCTTCTAATGTCGCTCAAGATGGCGCCGGTGATGATACTACTTTCAGTGGCGATCATTGTCGGCGTTGTCTATCTATTTAAAGTCTTGCCTGGTGGCTTCGTACCTGATGAAGATCAAGGCTACTTCTTTGTAGTTGGTCGCGGCCCAGACGGCACATCTCTCGAATACACCACTGATGTGTTGAAAAAAGTCAGTAAAATCGTGGAAGCAGAGAAAGAATGTCAACCGGCATTGGCATTGTCTGGTTTCAGTTTCTCGGGTGTGGCACCCAACTACGGTTTAGTTTTCTGCCCTCTTAAACCGTGGAAAGAAAGAGCAGAGAAAAGTAGCCATGCCGACGCCGTAATTGCCAGATTGCGAGGCACACTTTCTAAAGTGACCGAAGCATCTATGGGGCCGTTTGCACCTCCAGCCCTTGAGGGCATGGGGCAGATGGGTGGTTTCTCTTATCAACTGCAAGACAAATTTGGCAGATCTGTAGGGGAGCTGGCTTTGACCGCCGGCAAGTTGATTAAGACCGGCAACAGCAGCGCTGGTCTCAAGGGATTGTTCACCACATTCAGTGCCGGCACTCCCAGGCTGAATGTCAATGTGCGCAGAGAACTGGCCGAGGCGTTAAATGTCGACATCTCGCAAGTGCTTGATACATTGCAGCTTTTGCTCGGTTCATCGTATGTCAACGATTTTGATTACATCAATCGCAGCTACAGAGTTTATGTACAAGCTGACCAGGGTTTTCGAGTAGAGCCCAAGAGCTTGCTTCAGTATTACATCAAAAATCGAGACGGCAAAATGATCACCCTCGATACTTTGATTGAAGGTGCTCCGAGTTTATGCGCGCCAATCATTTCGCACTACAATCTTTTCCGCTCTGTTGAAGTGAATGGTTCGCCAGCACACGGCTATAGTTCAGGACAGGCTCTGGAAGCCATGACTAAGCTGTCTGCTGATGTGCTGCCCAAGGGCATGACATTCTCTTGGTCAGGCATTTCGCTTGAAGAAATTCAGGCCGGCAGTTCTGCAATTGTAATTTTCGCTCTGGGTATTGTCTTTGTATTTCTGGTTTTGTCGGCGCAGTATGAAAGCTTTACTGATCCATTCATCATCTTGCTGTCCGTTCCACCGGCAGTTCTTGGCGCTCTATCAGCGCAATGGATGCGAGGTCTGCAGAATGATGTTTTCTGCCAGATTGGTCTTGTAATGCTTGTTGGTCTGGCCAGTAAAAACGCTATTCTAATTGTTGAATTTGCCAATCACTTGCTCAAAGTTGAAAAACTCTCAATTAAAGACGCAGCGGTGCAGGCTTCGACAATGAGGCTGCGGCCGATTTTGATGACATCGCTGGCGTTCGTAGCCGGACTATTTCCACTTGTGATTGCCGAAGGCGCTGGTGCTAATTCACGTCAATCGCTAGGTACCGCCGTATGTGGTGGTATGGTTGTTTCGACTATACTTAGCCTTTATCTTGTTCCTGTGATTTTCGTCATGATCAAATCTATGCTGTCTGCCCTGAGGAGAAAAAAGAATGCCGTTGAGTAAACAGAGCTGTCTTGACTCGAAAATACGGGCAAAAGATAGACCCGTTCGCCGCACCTTAGTCGCTACACTGGCATTACTTTCTCTGGGAGGGGCTGTGTTCGCCTACAGTTCAGGCGCGCGCAACAGCCTCTTGCGCTCACGCGATCAGGTGCTAGACCAACGCTCTCAGATTCAGCGAGCCTACAGCGACGTAGATCGCAAAATTGCCGAACTGCAGCAACAAAAATATTCCCTCAGTCGCTACTTGCAAGACTGCGACCGTCAAGTGCGAGATCTTGACCGTGCCTTGAACGCGCAAGATTCTGCTTACAATGACGCCCGCTTTTAACCGAAGGAGATGAAAATGTTTAGACCTGGATTCAACCATTTGGTTTTACTTGCGGCATTGACACTTGCGGGCAATTTGCCGGTAAGCGCGGTGGAAGAAAAGCCTGCTTCAATAAAACCTGCTGTAATAAAACCTGAAGCAATGATCGATATAGAGCTGGTTGGTGCTACACAGACAGACAAAGAAGATTTAGCGGTAATCGCCGCCTTGCAAAAGTTGTTGCAGGGTATGGCCCATCGTAACCTCGATCAAATTGGTGCTGCACTGAGTGATGAAGTCACCACTTTTGATGCCGAAACTAAGCAATATGTGCACGGTAAGCAAACAGTAATTGACCACGTCAAGAAGAATATTTTGGGCAATCAAAGCACTCATCCAGTAAAGCGATTGATTGTGCACAATCCATTTGTTCACATCAAAGGTGAAACAGCAATGGTGTCATTCAGAGCAACAAAAGATCTCAACGATCCTGGTGCCACCACTCTTGAATCGTGGTGCTCAGAAGTATTCGAACGCAAAAACGGGCAGTGGGTTGTACTGCACTTAAACACTGACTGGAAGCCGCTGAAGAAAGCTGCGAAATAAACTGGCTGGTGCGAACTGTGCAGACTTAGCGTCTGCGCACTCTGCCACCACCACCACTGAACGAACGACCTGAAGCGCGTTCGCCACTAAAGCGACCACCACCTTCGGCTCTAGCTTCGCTAAAGCGGCCTCCACCACCTTCGGCTCGCGCTTGACCAAAGCCACCGCCGCCTTGAGCGGTAAATGGGTTGCTTTCAGATTTTTGAAAACGGCCTGGGTTCTGCGCAACCTGCTGTTGATACCACTGTTGTTGCCTCTGATAGTTTTCTTGATGCTGTGAGCCTGAGCGGTTGGCTTGCGCTTCCTGCGCCATTTGCGTTCTGTTGGCCTGGATGTTCTGGTTGTTCTGATACTCAGTCTGTCTTGTTTGTTGAGCGCTCTGATATTGGCTCTGTCTGTTTTGTTGGCTGGTCTGATACTGTTCCTGACGATTTTGTTGACTGGTCTGCGCATGCTGAACCGCTTCAGCCTGATTATTCACTGTATTTTTTCTTTTGTTGTACAGCACCGCTTGTTGGTTGGCGTTCAGATCGCTGAATGTTTGCCGCTCATTATTATTGTTGTAATAGTAGGGGCTGCCGTGTGCGCCGTAGTACATAGGCGTTCCGTAAGGAGCGTTGTAATAATTGTTGGACATTGCCGCGCCTGCCATAGCACCCATGCCCGCTGCAGCTGCGGTACCTACGGCAGCAAGTGCACCGCTGCCTGTTGATTGGGTTGTCGTCTGAGTGGTGTTTTGAGTCTGTTGCTCTGGATAGTATGGCTGCGGAGCGTACTGCGGAATCTGGTGAGCTGATGCCCGCTGGCGTCTTGCTTGCAAGGCTTGAACAGCGGCGTTGAGATCAACAGTTTGACCGGTCATGTCTTGGTACCAGAAGCCGCCTTGCGAGCCCATGTAAATTTCGGCTGCGTCACCTGCAACGCCGGCTCCAGGCAATGGGGCCAGGTCGCCTTTGGGGGTGATCACGCTCTGGCTGCCGTCTTGATTGCGCACAACTTTGAGCATGACGGTGGATACCTGAGGCCCTTCATTATTTTGCGCAAATGAGGGGGCAGGAATAGTCAAGAATATAGATGCCGCAATTAAGAGCGCTGCTATCTGGTTCTTTTTCACGTGCGAATCCTCATTATTGCCGGGCCGGGTTACTTCATGACTACTTTGCCACGCAGATTTGCATAATTGTAGCTTATCTGGAACCGCGCACCTTTTCGTCCGTCGGCCCATTGCCGTTGGTGACTGAGGTCAAGGTATCACCAACGGTACCATCGCCGGCAAGTCGAGTAGTTAGTCATCTTTACTCTTTGTCGGTGGGTCGGCTTAATCTTTCAAAATCTTCTTCCGCTAAAGGTGGGGTGCTCTTTTCATGCACATTTATCTTGCACTGAGGAAATGATTTTTTAAATCGTGCAACGTCTTCTTTTGACCAGCCGGCGATAGTAAATTCAGTGAGGCGTTTGAAGCCTTTCAGTTTGACCATACTTTCAATATTGCATTGTGAGCGCCGTGCCACAAAATAATTTAGGCTAGGAATGTTGCTGATGGCAGCAAGCTGCTCGTCTGTAATAACCGCCGAGCCGTAGGACAGATAAACTAGATTAGGGAATGTCTTGAGAGACGCGAGAGCCGCTAGTGACGGATTTGTCTCGTCGATGATTAAAGCCTGCAATTTTTTTGAACCTGCAAGTGCCGCAATCACTGCGTCTACATCTAGCATGCCTGACACTTCAAGATATTCTAGTTTTTTCAGAAAAGGGCGTTTCGCAAAATCTTTGGCCGATTCATTACTGTTGTTTATGCTAAAGCGAGTCAACTTAGGAAAGGTCTCTACATAGTCGATTACCGCCAGGCCGGGATTGAAGCCGGCAAAGTGCACTCCAATTAAGTTTTTCGCTTTTCTAGCAATTTTGAGCATGGCAAGCACAGACTTTTCTCTCGGATCTTCCTCAACAGAATTGTTGCGACTAAGCCTTATTTCATTGATATTATCGATATCAATTTTTTCTAGAATGTTAGGATTCGCCCACACTGCCGGATCGCTCTCTCGTATTTCAAGGCAGATAGGTCGCGTTTCGCCGACAAAAACTTCACCACGAGCTTCTGCATGAATGCCTAGATTGTTCTGTATTCGTCCTACTGAGGTTGCGGGGAAAAAGAATTTCAGTCCACGCACACCGTTCTTCACTGCCGGCTGCGACGCACGTTTTTTAAATTGATTAAAGAGTTGTTCGCCTCTAGAAATCGGTAAATTTTCAACTATGTCACCATAGGCATTCGGCTTAGCCCTTGTCACCGTGTCTAAGCTACCGTCCAATTGCGCATCGCGGACAGAGGCGGAAGTATCGGCAGGGTTTGTGGTATCGCTGACAGATGGATTTGAGTTTTTATAAAGTAAGTAGGTACCAATGCCGATAGCTAGAATCGAGAGTGTGACAGCGCCGAGGATGAGAAGCGGTTTGAGATTATATGGAGCATCGCCAGCAGTTTCCTCAGTGTCAGTGACAATTTGGCTTGACGTAAACTGAGAGTGATTTTGACTTTTTTCAAATCGTTCAATATCAAATTCCACTTCTTTCATAGATTGATAGCGATCTTCGGGCCGCTTCGCCAGCATCTTTTGCACTATGTCTTCGATGGGCTGCGGAAAATCTTGATCGCTTACATCGCTTAGTGCTGGTGCCGGCTGCGTCTGGTGCAATAAAATTGTTTCTACCGAGCTTTCTCCGCGAAAAGGATATTCGCCGGTGAGGGTTTTAAAGAAAGTACAGCCCAGTGAATAAATGTCTGAGCGTTCATCGATATCAGCGCCAATCGATTGTTCGGGGCTCATATACAGAGGTGTGCCGAATACTTCGCCGGCACTGGTAAGACCCTGTTTCATAACCGTGTCACGGTTTAATAATTTTGCCATACCAAAATCGACAATTTTTACTATTAAAGAGCCTGAGTGGTCGGTTTCTAAAATTACATTTGCCGGTTTTACATCTCTGTGAATAATGCCTTTGCTGTGAGCGTAACCAAAGCCTGCAGTAAGTTGCTTGAATATGTCGAGGACTGTAGTGAGCTCAGCCAGCGTGTTTGAGCCGATATATGAATTTAAGGAACTACCGTCTAGCAGTTCCATAACGTAATACGGACAGTCGCCGTGATCGATGCCCATATTGTAGATTTTGACGATATTTGGATGGTCTAATTTGGCGATGGCTCTGGCTTCCACCTGAAACCGCTGCCAAGTTTGTTCGTTGACTTGCGTGGGTTTTAAAAGTTTGAGAGCATATTCCCGCTGCATGATTTTATGCCAGCAGCGGTAAACAACGCCAATTCCACCCTCGCCGATTAAGACCAGCAACTCATAGTTATCGCCGACAATGTCGCCGGGTTTGAGGGTGCGTCCGGCCTTACCCGGAACGCCAACTATTACTGTGTTTTCGTCTTGGTTACTGGGAGTGGACCGGGGCTGAAAAGGCTAGCTTACAGTTTTATAGTAAATTTGGGTAGTTGGTTGTGGGGTTTGGCCCGGTATGGTGGTGGTGGGCTGAATTTTGGAAAAAACGGCAATAGTTGGGGGCTTGTCAGAGAACAAGCGGTATCGATTTAAAGAAGCCGCAAAAGAGGCGAATAGGCGTCAGATTAATGGTTGAAAGGTAATCAAAGCCATAATGGTTTCATGCTAAATTAGAAAATCTTACCTCAGGCCAAATTGAATTGATGGACATCAGAGCTCAATGCGTACCTCTCCATGAGGTCCTAATTACCAGCGAGTTGGCTACCAAAGCCGATCGAACTCCTCAGTATCAGCTTGAGTCGCAAATGATGAGTATGCTAGCTCAGCAGATGGCTGACCAGCCGAGCTTAATTTTGCAGGGGCTAACCGATGCCATTGTTGAGGTACTTGGATTTCAATCTGCCGGCGTCAGTTTGATGACTGACGACGGTCAGTTTTTTCATTGGCCAGCTGTCTCAGGGATGTGGACTCCAAATCAGCAATTTGGTACACCCCGCAATTTTGGACCTTGTGGCGACGTGATTGACAGTAATGCGCCGCTGCTCTTCAGGCAACCTTCAAGGCGTTATGAATACATCGATACTATGACACCGACTATTGAAGAGTGCTTACTGGTGCCTTTTTATTCGGGTGGGGTAACGGTTGGTACTATTTGGGCCTTATCGCATGACCTGGAGCACTCTTTCGATACTGAAGATTTGCGTTTGATGCTCAGTCTTGGCAAATTTGCTTCGTCGGCTTATCACACCATCACATCTTTAATGAAGTTAGAAGCCTCCCAGGCAGAAGCTATTCGCTTGAACAATGAACTTGAAGAATTGCACAAAATTCGTCAAACAGAATTGAAAAGCGAGTTGGAATCGGCTTCTCAAAATTTTCTTCGCACAGACGAAGAATTGCGCACAATTACTATGCACGTTTCGCAGCAAATTCAAGAGCCAGCAAAAATCGTATCAAGCTACCTAAAGTTATTCGCAGTGCGCTATAAAGAACGTTTAGGCTCAGATGCTGATGAATTTATCGACAAGTGTTTGAAAGGCAGCGAATCGATAATGCGCATGATTGACGATTTGTGGAATTATACCCATGCAATCACCGAAGTCGAGCGGCAGAATACTAGTTTAATGCGTTCGCTCGATGAAGCAATCATAGATTTAAATGAACAAATCACTAGGTCGCAAGCTGCAATCGATAAGCCGGATAATTTGCCGTACTTATTGGTAAACGGAAAGCACATGCAATTTATTTGGGCTGCATTAATCGACAATGCCATCAAATTTAGCAAGTCGGGGAGTAAACCCGAAATAGTGATTACTTGCTTAAAACAAGACAAAGACTATTTATTGACTGTGACAGATAAAGGTATTGGCGTGGATACCATGAATTTTAAAGACATTTTCATGCCATTTGTACGTGTCAATGCCCGGTCTGATGAGTCAGGTACTGGAATGAGCCTACCTATTGTGCAGCGCATGATCACCAATCATGGTGGCACAATATGGGTGGAGCGCGACCTCGACCGCACACACTTTTGTTTTACATTACCGGCGACTGTGGCTTAAATTCAGCCATTCACCTTCAAAGCCGGCCGCTTTTAAACCTGAAATCAGATACGGGCATTGACGCATGGTCTTCCAGATCAACTCTGACTGGTGGTTCTCAATCATTATGATTGTCGACCCCTGGTTTATTCCAAACACCCAGGGTGATATCCAGCCATTGTAACCATCGATGGTTTGTGGAAATGATAGATTATAACTAGCGTCAAATCCATACTTACATAAACCTTTTTCGCCCAGATTTTCAATGATATGCCGCACAGTTTCAATCACCGTATCTGGTGCAAATGGTAACGATGCCAAAACTGCCCATGGTGAAATTGTGCCGTCGTCGGGGCCGTGAGGAACTCCGCGAGCAATGTAATTATAGAAGACTCGCTTGACGCCTTTGATGGTACGCCGTGCAGGGCCGGGGCCATCGCTGGCGGTTAGTCCCCAGCAATATTTTCCGTAGTGGGCAAAGTTCTTTGGATTTTCTATTGCGTATTGTCTTTGAATGTATGTGGCACGTTTACTGTTTTCAAAATAATCGAAGCCGACTTTTCTATTAAACTGATCTTGAATGCCACGAAAGTCTATCCACAAATGCGACATCTGGTGAATGAAGAGCGGCCCGGCATGCAAACATTCTATGTCGTAGATGTTTATGGTTTGAAATGTGGCAGTCCACTCGTGATAGCCTTTTGCATCGACAGCGTGCGTCGGTGAACCAAGGGCAAGCAAGTACAGCAGATGAGCCTCAGAGTAATTGGTATTCCAGCGATGCTTTTTAAATTTCTTTTCTGGAGTCCATCCATGTGAGAAAGTCGCCGCCCTATTTAGTGCCCAGGGCCATTCCACACGTTGGTAAAGAAAGTCGGCAAGTTTTCTAATTTCGCGCTCGTCTTCGTTATCGCCAGTGAAGTAAGTTTGGGCCGCGAGTATACCGGCCATAAGAATTGCTGTATCGATGGTGGAAAGTTCGGATTGCCAGGCGCGCTTGCCTGTTTGCATATCGAGAAAATGATAATAAAAGCCTTTGTATCCGGTGGCATCAGATTCGGTGCCTTGATGGCTGGATTGCAAAAAGCGCAAAGCCGTGAGGGTGCGCATGATGGCCTCTGAGCGCGATAGAAGGGCGCTCTCGATACCAATGATGTATGCGGTCAATCCCATTCCCAAGGCGGCAATGCTCGCGGGTGCACCGGGCTGATTTTTGTCTGCAATTAGACCAGTGGTTGCATTCCACTCATTGCGAAAATAATCGAAGCTTCGACACTTGAGGTGGCTGAGCAATTCTTGTTCGCGGCCGGGAGTGGTAATGGCTTGCAGATCTGGAGCGTGGGATGAAGTCATTTTAGTACGATAACACTTTGAGAGGCCGGTGATTGTGATAAGCCCAGCGTTTGTGATAAGCAACTTCAGGTCGAAAGGTCGACTTCAGAGTATATTTCATGGGCACCGTACAGCCATCTGATAGCCCGGTCGCGTTCCATCGTGCAACTCACCGCTGATTGCAATACAGCCGGCGGCGCCTGGCTAACGCTAGTGTCGCCGAGGGCAATATCTCTGTCAATCAGTCTGAAAGATGAGATGTCTGATGATAGAAACCAGTTACCTTCGGCCACACGAGCAAAATCTAAGGCCTGACCATTTCTGGGCTCCCTGAGCCGCCACCTTAGTGAAAATATTTGTTCGCTAACTTTACCGATTTCATCTGCATCGCGAAGTTTTGGATTTTGCAGAATTGTTTTCGCCGCTTGAATTACGCTGGTCATAATGACCGTGCTATTAACGGTCTGATCGTAGACAGGGAGTTCAACTAGATTAAGAGCCCAAGCCAAGATAGCTAAGCCTTCGATACGCCATGATGCATTAATCATCGATTGTTCGTCGAGAGCACCAACCGCACTCTCAAGAAATTCCAGCTCAGATTTTTCAAATTCAGTAGTGAGATCGTGATCCTCTTTCGCCCATCCGATCAAGTCTTGATGCTGAGCATCTGCTGCATCTTTGGACAGCTCTGCTCTTTCCAAATTTCCGCGGTCTATGACGGCGGTCAATGTCAATGCCCGGCGAGCGACTCGTAGTGGTGAAGGCGGAATAAACTCTTCTAGTACTTCGTCGTCGTCTAAGTCATCCATCTGGTTACCAAATTTAGTGTTTCTTACAGATATAGAAGAATACTTTCTTTACCCCTCCTTAACTAGTGCCGGGGCAATGTAGAAGTATTAAAGAAGAAAAAGAGAAGAAAAGAAAGAATGAAGATTCAAAGAAAGCAAAGCAATAGAGGAAACCATCATTACGTCGGCCATGACCCGAGCGGCAGCAATAATGCTTATGTGGCGCGGGTGCCGTTAGGACCGATATTAATCACAATTGCGGTGGTCACCATAGCGCCGTTTGCCGGCTGGGGCATTGCGGCCCTGGAGAAGCCTGCAGTTCACGTGGTAGCTGGTGCTCCGACTCTAGAGCTGGATCGAACGCTGCATCAACGCGCTGCTGCAAGAATGCCTCTAGAGGAAAAAATATTGTTTGTGGCGTCACCCGAGCCAGGTCATGAGGGGATGGCCAAAATTTGGTTTATTCCTTTTGCCATTATCTGGACTCTCTTTTCCATCTTCTGGACGAGCTTGGCAGTTGGTGGCGCTGCGTCGATGAAAAATATATTCGGATGGTTCATGGTGCTCTGGGGCCTTCCCTTTGTGGCAGTGGGAGCATGTCTGCTTTCCATTCCTTATTTCACCTATAAGCGTGAATTGCACACCATATATGCCATCACTGAAAAGCGCACGCTTGCGTTCACTGATGATGGAGTGAAGCAAATTGTCACGTTCAGCAACAAGCATTTTGGGCCCGTAGAATCGAAAGCCTATTCTAAAACTCGAACAGACGTGATGTTCCGTTCAAGTCTAGATCCGGAATCTCCCGGGGTTCACGATGGCTTCTGGGGCATTGAAAATGGCGAGATGGCGACGAGAATATTGGAAGAAAAGTTAGAGGAAGCCGAAAAACGGACGATGAAGTAGAATTCTATTTATGAATTCTACAAATTTCGCAAAGTCATTGAAAGCAATCAATTTAGCCTTTCTCTGTGTGCTGACGCTTTCTTTCTCTGCGCGCGCATACACCCCGGCACCAATTGTTGAAGTTCCAGCCGGAAGTAAACTGGCAGTGAAGCTCACATCCAATTTTAATAGTGCCGACTGCGTTGATGGTACCCAAATAGTATTTAAAACTGTGGAGGAAACAACGTGTGACGGCAGCGTGGTTCTACCCGTTGACACTCTAATTACTGGAAAGATATATATTCCCCCTGCTGTCCCTAAAAACGGCATCAAGGCAGTTAGAATCAAATTAGAGACAATCGATTTGGTTGGTCAGGGCCAAGTTCCATTCACAGGCACCCTTGTAGCTAGGGGCGGATTGCTATATGTGCGTCGCGATCTGGCTACGGTGCAAATTGCTGTTGCAGGATTGGGGCAGTCAGCGCCTTTAGGTACAAGCATGTGTATGATGTCGCCTCCTTCGAAAGCCTGGATTCGCAAACAACAGTTAGCGTTAGCAAAGTATGAGGAGACAAAAAGTAAACTTATCGCTTACGGAGCGGAATGGGGCAGTACAGTTTTACTGAGTAAGCGAAATCAGCAAATTGACCTGAGAGAAGGTGATGTTGTGAGAATCGAACTAACCGATCCTCTTCGTGTAAGAAAGCCAGCTGTGCAGTAATTTGTTACCTTGTTTAGTCTGCGATGAAAAGGTTATTTACTAGTTCTTCGAAATCCCAAAAATTGTCGGCATCGCTTTTGTAACTTTTACTGTCAATTTGTCGCACTGCCACCAATTTCTGCTTCGGTCGCACGATTAAATTTTGACCCAGATAACCCAGTGCAGCAAAGCCGCTAGCCTTAGTGTTCTCCTCATGTTTAGGTGAGAAGAATGTTTCGCCGAAATAATCAATCCACCATAGATATCCCATGTTTTTTGAATGTTTTTGCGAAGGTTCAATAGCTTCTTTGATGAATCTTTTATCTAAGATTTGTGCGCCGTTCCATTTTCCCTGCTGCAGCATCAGCTGGCCAATTTTTGCAAGATCACCGGCTTTTAGGGCAAGGCCGGCGAATCCATGCGGATTGCCGACTGAGTCTCGCGCCCAATAAAAATCGTCAATCTCTAGCGCGGTAAATAGTGTGGTGCGTAAGTATTCGTCAATCTGCTTTCCGGTTATTTCCTTCACGATGCCCGGCAGAATGTTGCAGGCTTTGTTGCTGTAAAACCACAATTCTCCAGGAGCAGCAGTTAACTCGGCTGCTAACGCCAACTTAAGAAAATCCGGGCTGCGATAAATGTGTTCGGTAGTCGGTTCATCTTGGAGCCCTGAAGTATGATTGAGAATATGTCTGATCGTTATCTTCTCTTTGTTGCCCTGACGCCACTCGGGGAAAGCCGACCAGATAGGAAGATCTATCGACTCGATAAGTTTGTCTGTGATTAATTGTGCGACAGCGAGTGATACTATTGATTTTGTCATCGACATAGTTTCGATGCGCTGCGGTTCTTTGCCAAAATACCAGGCACCAATCTCGGTGCCATTCTGACTGAGAAGCATGGCGTCTGTGTGCGTTTCTTTGGCTCTTTCGATAAGACGTTCAAGAACTTTTTGATTTAGCTTCGCCGGTTTATTGGCAGAGGTTTGATCTGATTTCATAAGGGCTCTTTTGCAACTTTACAGAGCACGTTTCCGATAAAGCGCTTTCCAGGCTAGATGTTTTGTGCCATGAGGTAAAATGAAATAGGCCCGCCCCAATTCGAAGATTTCAAATAACGGTTCCATTTGTGTGACCAGGTCAGAGGCAGAAAGCTGCGGTGGGCCGTTCTCCGGATTCTCACGAAATTCGTCCTTACAACCCACTATACTGAGCCAAAACCCGCCCGGTTTAAGCGCTGATGCAATGCGTTTGATGAAAAGACTGCGTTCTGCTCGAGCGATCACGTGATAAACGCCGCGGTCGAAAACAAAATCTTGGCTGCCATCGCTCACCGGGCTAGATTCGCAAATGTCTAACAAATGAAATTCCACTTGATCAGACCCAGCTGCTGCCTTTGCTTTATCTAAAGCAGTGGGTGCAATTTCTGTGGCAGTGACTTTGCAGCCCTGCTTGGCCAGCCAGATTGCATTTGTCCCGGTGCCGCAACCAACTTCCAAAACATTCTTTGGCAGCATGCTTTTGTCTAAGCCCGCAAAATATTGCTCAAGCTCCGGTGCAGGTAGTTTTGTATCCCAAGTAGGAGCGGTGTCGGCCTGATAGCTCTCTTCCCATTTGTGCTTTTCTATGTCGGGCGTTTCTGTGGTTTGTTGATTGTTCATAGTTGAATTTTACAACAACTCTATGCTTTCAAAACAATTAACTTGGCAACGCCGACCGTGTTAAACTTGGGCATTCTTCCGTTCGAAAATACGAGACTTCAAGTGACCAACGCTCAAGCTCCAGCCAAAATTGTTCGTCAGTCTGATCCTGTCAATTTAGAGTTTCCATTTGAAACTTTGTCATCTGACTTGACTCCTACTGACGCTTTCTATGTGCGCAATCACTTTCCTCAGCCTGAAATCAACGTTCAGTCGTGGCGTCTATCAATCGAAGGGGCAGTTGAAAAACCGCTTCAGCTGACCTTCCCTGAATTGCTCTCTATGCCGACTCAAACTGTCACTGCAGTTATGGAATGTGCAGGTAACAGTCGCGTTTTTCTTGTGCCTAAAGTCGCTGGTGCACAATGGGGACTTGGTGCGGTTGGCAATGCAGAGTGGAAGGGTGTACTTCTATCGACAATACTTGAGCGCGCGGGCCTTGCCGAGAATGCTATCGATGTAGTGTTTGAAGGCGCAGATAAAGGTATTCCTGAAGAACAGCCCAGGCCGCGCGAGCCCATTCATTACGCTCGCTCTCTACCAAAAAGCAAAGCGCTCGATAGCAATATTTTGCTTGCTTATGAAATGAATGGTGCACCACTATCTGAAGCTCATGGTTTTCCGCTGCGATTGATCGTTCCCGGCTGGTATGGCATGGCTTCTGTTAAATGGTTGCAACGCATTGTTGTCACCGATTATCCCTACGATGGCTATTTCCAAAAAATTGATTATGCTTTCTGGGAAGATCGCAACGGATTACCCGTGAGACAGCCGATTACCGAAATTGAGTTGAAATCACAAATTGCACAGCCGGCCGCCCACGCAGTGGTCGAGGCCAATAGCACCTGCCTCATATATGGTGCCGCATGGACAGGCAGTGGCACCATTGCCAAAGTAGAAGTTAGTGTTGATGGTGGCAAAGTCTGGCATGAGGCCAATTTGGGTGGCGCCGAGAATCCTCATGGTTGGATTTTCTGGCACTATCAATGGAAAACTCCGGGCACACCTGGCGACTGTATATTGATGAGTCGAGCCGTCGATTCAGAAGGGCGCAGTCAGCCACTCGAACGTGACTTGAAGAAAGAGTCTTACCGAATTTCGCACGCTTTACCGATTCCGGTGCAAGTGCGCTAGTTCGCTAGCGTCTACATAGCTTTGCGCCTTTATTTTCTAAGTCGAGCAAGATTGCCTTGGCTTCGAGCCCTCCAGCGAAACCTGTCAGCGCACCATTTGTGCCAATGACCCGGTGGCAAGGCGCAATTATAGAAATTGGATTTTTACCATTGGCTGCACCAACTGCGCGCATGGCTTTATCATTGCCTAACTGTCTGGCGATTTCTCCATAGCTTCTGGTTTCGCCAAAGGGAATGGTTAGTAGCGCATTCCAGACACTTTTTTGAAATTCAGTGCCCACCGGATCAAGTGGTAAAGAAAATTCCTTTCTTTGACCAGCGAAATATTCATTTAATTGTCGCTCTGTCTCTAAAAGAATCAGATTGTGATTGTCTTCTGTCATCACTGGTAGTGGCACGCGCTCCGGCTTGTCATTAGGCCACAATACAGCCGCGAGGCCGCTTTCGCTGGCAACTAGCGTTAGCTCCCCTATGGGTGACATCATGGTTTTAAAGACGTAGTTCATTTCTTTCTCCAGAATAGTCATTTTACTTTCGTGTCGCTCTCAAGTGATTTCCATAAATGCATTGCTGCATATGAACGCCATGGTCGCCATTGCTCGGCAGTCTCGATAATTGCTTTATCACTTTTAAGACCAAGCACTTTTTTAATACCAAGATCAGAGTATGGAAATGCATCAGGCCAGCCCAGGCAGCGCATGGAAATATATTCGGCGGTCCAGTCGCCGATGCCGGCAATGTTTTTCAGTTGCATTTTTGTGCGATTAATTTCGGCTCCAGGTTCTAATGATAGTCCGTCAAGTTCCATTGCCTTGGCCAGACTAATAATGGTGGCAGCTCGCGCTTTTATAATACCCAGTGCAGCAATATCAGCTAACTGCGCGTTGGCCAATTCGCTGACTGTGGGTGTTAATAGATGCAATTGTTCAAATGGTGTCACTATCGGTTTGCCTAATAATTTCGCCAATCTTCCCGCTAAAAGTGACGCGCCTTTGACACTTACCTGCTGGCCAAGAACGGCGCGCACCGCTACCTCTGCGCCGTCGAAGGCACCAGGCACGCGCAGGCCGGGATGGTTTACCGCCAGTTTCCCCAAATGGTTGTCGACAATTTCTGGTACTGATTGCAAATCAAATAGACGCTTCAAGCGAGTAATTACATGCAGCAATACTGGTGCCAGTGAATTGGAAACTGTCACCGTTAGTGCGTCTTTACTTTTACTGCGCTCGACTGACAGCCAGCCAGCATGACCAGCGTGTGAAACTGTGCGCATATATTTTGTTTCGTCTACAAATTCTACTCCACTGCATGCCCTGACCTTGAGGAATTTTAAAATTGAAGACCAGTCATAAGGTTCACGGAAAGCCAGTTCACAAACAAAACTATCTGACGCAACTTTGGCTACGCCGGTTTTGCGTATCTCAGTCGGATTCATGCGATAGCGCTCGAAAAATAGCGCGTTAAAGCGGCGCACACTAGAAAATCCGCTTGCTAGCGCGACGTTACTCAGTGGCAAGTTGGTGTCAGTCAATAATCTTTTTGCGGTTAATAGTTTTTGTGTTTGGGCCAATTCGATGGGTGTAACTCCGTATTCTGCTTCTACCACTCGTCGCAAGTGCCTACTGCTGATGCCCATTGCTGCAGCCAGTTCATCTACGCCGCCAGAAGAAAGAGCACCATCTTCAATGCGTGTCATTGCCAGATTGGCCAGGCGACTGGCAGCATCAACCGCCGCATTGCCTGGTGCCAGTTCGGGGCGGCAGCGTAGACATGGCCTGTAGCCGGCTTTTTCGGCAGAAGCTGCGCTGCGATGAAACTGGCAATTTTTAAAGAGCGGCGTTTGAGCTTTGCAGACCGGGCGGCAGTAGATACGCGTGCTTTGCACAGCCACAAAGAAGATGCCGTCGAAACGCTTGTCGCGAGTACGCAGAGCCTCATAATAAGTCGTCGCATCTGTTTGCAATTTTTTCCCCACCCCATAAGAGCATGTTAGCTCTGATGAGACAGATTCGATCGCCGTTTTCGGACAAGGTCATTTTAATTTGATATCTGTTCGGTCTGACACCTTAAATGGGTACATATAATTGGGTTCTTGGGAGATCCTCATTTGGTCGAAGACCGGCCAGTGCCTGAAAAGCGCACCAGTGCCGAATTAAAAGTTGAAGCCAAGGACGGTGGGCTTAACCCCGGCGCTAGTCCTGATTGGGCAAAAGACGGCGATTTAATGACCACTCGCACTCCCGAAATGGCTAAATCGCCAGCCAGAACTCCAGGTTCGGATAGCCAGCAGAAAAGCCTAGAAATTCCAAAATTGCCGCTAGCGCCTGAGGCTAAAGTCGACTCTGGTGCCGGCTCACCCGCAGAAAAAGTGCAATATCCGGTGCCAGCTAGCATTTTGCCCAGGCGCATTGAGGCTGATTCCACCAAAAGTAATGTGCTTGTTCTCGATGATTACCGTGAAACCGACATTCTCCTAGAAGACGACAAAGGCTTTTCTCACGGGGAGCTGAGCGCCCGCCTGGCGGAAGAGAATGGCCTGAATGTGACGCGCATGCAAGTGGGTCTGCTAAAAGCCAATAATAGGGATATTCCCGGCGCGCTCAGCCAGATCGATAAAGGTATGAGTGATGGCACAATTGATTTGAAAAAGGGCGATGTCGTCAATATTAGTTTAGGCCTGGAAACATCATTCAAAGATGTGAGTAATCTGGTTGGATTCCCGGTCACTGCCGAGAATATTCGCGATGAAAAAGAGCATGTACTCGATGCTATGCGCGACAATGTCAATTCAAATCAGTTCTCGCGCAACGATAGAGCATTTATGCGACACGTGCTTGCAATAACTGACGGCATTGAAAAGTTGCAAGAGCGCGGTTTGGAAGTTGTGGCTGCTGGTGGCAACAAAGGTGCCGATAGTCTCAATATAGGCCTTCTTGCTGCAGACAAGCAATATTCAGCTCTTGACCCTGAGGGCAAAATGGCTGATTACAGTGCAAATAATTCGATTACTGAAGCGGGTCGTGGACAGATTGATTTTTCTTATCTGCCAGTAAGCATGTTTGATAAAAAGCTTTTTGAGCAACAAAGCGGCCAGTATCGCGTAGACGGCACCAATCTATATCTCTCTTCTAAAGGCTTTGGTGGCGATCTGGATGGCCCATTCCTTACGCCTGATGCAAAACGCCTATTGAGTTTTAATGGCACTTTAGATGATGCAAATGCCACTAAGGGTACTAGTTATAAAATGTCGCCAGCCAATTTTGCTAGCTGGCAGACCGGCACCAATGTGCAATCTGCCAAAGGCACATCGTTTGTCAACGTGTTTAAATTGCCCGATGAATTTGAGAAGTAGATATTGATGAACGCGGGCACTTTGTGCTGCGTTATTGCACTTGCGAAATATGCGACACAATTAGTTCTGAAGCACGCTCACAAAAATCGAGCCCTGAATAATCGGGATTGAATCCACTCATGTATGGCACTGCCATCAAATAAACACGTTCGCTCGCTTTACCTTGGGCATCGACGACTTGAAAATTATCTGAGATGTTCGCCCCAGAGACTCGCAAATAATATTCGCCATTCAACTCTTCAATGTTTTTTTCGCCATCGGCAGTAAGTTCTTTTGCTCTCTTTGAAGATTTGAATTTTAAGCGAGCGTGGCTAACAGTGCCGCCCTTAATCAGGCCCTGAAATGGAAATCGTTCGAGTGCCAATGGCTTTTGGCCAATGCAATCTATAAATGTTTGGCATTCGACCTTTTGCTCATTGCCATCGTCGTCTTCATAGCAGTAAATAATTCTATTGTCGTCTGTGATTTCAGCTTCTCCGCCATCGCCGTCAGAAATTAGTTCAAGTATTCCGGCGTCATGCAAGGCCATTAGTTCTTCACAAGAAGATTGCGGCATGAAGGCGATTACCACAGAAATAAGAGGCATAAGATGTTTGCGCAAACGCAGCATGTCTTCGGCTGATAGATATTTAGCCGGATAATTCATAGCAAAGCTCAGAGCCGAAAGCATCTCTTTCCAGTAGACGGGACGCTCTTGTTCGATGGATTTTTTCGCTTCCACATATTCTTTCTTAAATAGGGTGAAAGGATCAATCGCTTCACGCGACTTCATCATGGCGTCAACAAACTCTTCGATGTTCATTGATTTAATGCGTTCATAAAATGCCGGGTCACTTTCTTTCAGCGGCAATTTGAAACCTTGTTCAAATAGATAATCAAGCTCGAGAAAACCGTCATTTTTGCGTATATTTTCTTCAATACCTTCAGGCGAAATCAGCGACTTCCCACCTGCGTGAGGCTCTTCTAGGTGCACGCGAATGCAAGGCAACAAGCCATGTCGAGAGTGCATGGCAATACGAAATTGCGGCGAATCGTCATTGAGTTTAAACGTTAGCCTTGCGCCAATCCATTTGAACGCGCCGTTATGTCGTGCGGTTGTACGAATGGCATCAACAGCTGTCAACGAACTGCCGCGCACAGTAATTTTATGATTAAAATGCTTGGCCAGCTTTGCGGGTGGATAGGGCGAATCGAAATATCCAGGCACTTTGCCTTCGCGCTCATGTGGCCAGTGGTGGCCTGTGCAAATAATTACGCAGTCAAAGTCTGAAGCACCTTCGGCGGTGACTACTGTAACTTTCGCAGAGGCTTTGCTGGACGCTTCACTTTCGCCAATATCGGTGACCACCGTTTTGTAATGCACTTGCGTTTCAATATTTTTTTGTGCACTCAGGTCTATGGCTTGATTGAATTGAGCAGTCAAGTATTGACCAAACAACAAACGAGGCAAGATTTTCTTTTCGTGAAATTCTTCTCGTCGAATTGCAAATTGTTCAAGAGTGGTTTGGGGCAGTGCTCTCAACCAATCGGCCAGCGGCACCAGAAGCTCAGGTAATTCGTCTGACGAGACATTGGTGACGTGCTCAGCGCCTGCACCTGAAGGGCTGTATGGCATGCCACTGCCGAGAGTCTCGGATGCCTCAAAAATATCAATGCTGAGCTTTGTATTTAAACCAACAAGTCGTTTATAGACCATGAGGGCGGCTGGTCCACCGCCTACGATTGCCAGTTTCTTAGTCATTTTTCAAAGTCCGTTAACGGGAGACCTTTGCACTTGATTATTCAGTGTGGCCAACCAAAGGGCGATTTGTCACATTTATCATATTACTTGGAGGCTCACGGCGGCGGCTAGAGGCTCCCAGAAATAGGAAAAATTCTCATTGGGCCCAGACATCAGCCGTTGAGTGAAGACAACGCCGATGAGATCGCGGGAAGGATCCACAACAGCACTGGTTCCGGAGCCACCTGTCCAGCCGTAACGCCCGGGCGCCGTCCACGGCTCACTGACAGCGAGTTCGATGGCCAGCTGCCAGCCCCAGGTTTTTGTCGGCCCCATCATTTCTGTGATACCAGCCTTCTGTTCGGCACTCAGCTGATCGGAGGTCATTTGCGCGCGCAACTCAGCCGGCAGTAGAGTGTCGTCGGCAAGGGCGCTAAGAAAAGCGAGATAGTCGGGCACTGTAGAAACCAGCCCGCCGCCCAAGCTTTCGAATTTTGGTGCTTGTGCAAATGCCTCGTTGTATTCGTCAAAAGCAACAATGCCACGCGGTGTGGGCCTGTATGCCGAGGCCAAGATTGTATTTTCTGAAGCGAAACTTGTGGAATGCATGTTCAGCGGACCGGTGATTTTTTCTTTTAAAAGTTCGCCCAATGATTTGTTTGCTGCGCGAGTCAGCAGCACTGATAAAATGTCGCTGGCAGTGTGATACATCCAATGTTCGCCAGGCTGATAAGCTAATGGAAGTTTGGCGATGGCGGCCATAAACTCATCGGCAGACATCTGAGGCGGAATTGGACTGGGCGATAGGCCCGCCGATAACATTGCCACTGCTAGTGGTGTTTTGGTGAAGAAGGCTCCAATACCGTTTGTCATGGTCAGCAGATGGCGAATGGTGATTGGTCTGTCGGCAGCCACGGTTTGATCAAGAGCGGCGTGCGGATGCGTAAGTACTTTTTGATTAGACAATTCAGGCAGCCAGCGCTCGACTGAATCATCAAGGGCAAAGACTCCGTCTGCGATCATTAAGGCTGTAAGCGCACCTGCCAGTGGTTTGCTTAAAGAGGCAATGCGGAAGGGCGTACTTGTTTGCATCACATCTGGTGCGTCGTAACTACGCAGACCTGTGGCATACAACTCTGTGACGCCGTTGTGCCTGACACCGGCTACAATTCCGGGTGCCCATTTAGCATCGACTGTTTTATCTAATGAGCGCCAGACAGAATCAAACTTAGACATAGGTTTTCCTTTATTTTATCCAGATGAAACTTTTTCAAGGCTGTTCAGTCGCTGTTAGGTAGTGACTTGAACAGGAGCCATTATGTCAAATAATTTGGTTTATTGACCGCAATGGCCTACCTAAACTACCGGATAGGCGCAAAAAGCATTTTGTCATCACCTTTGAGCTCCCTTGGACGGAGAGCAAATTTGCACTTTGGGAACGCTTTTTTCAGTTGTGCCATTTCTGCTGATGTAAGGCTAGTTTCATGCAGCTCCGCATGAGTCAGTGCCAGGCCTTTCAACCGTAGTAAGTCGTGAGCTCTAATGGTCGTGAATGGAACTCTTATTGTATCTAGAGCCGGACATGCTTTCAAATATTGCAGGCCTGCTGCGCTGAGGCCGGCATTGGAGCTGATGTCGAGGTGTTTAAGTCGTTTAAGTGAACTCACCGATTTAATGGCCTCATTTGAAAGTGCACAGCGCGACAAGCATAAATATTCAAGATTAGGCAATTTAGAAATTGTTGCTACTGTAGATGGTGCAACGTGATTTCCGGCAAGGCTTAAGAAGCGTAAGCTTTTTATCTTTGAAAGTCCCTTGCCGTAGTCTCCTTTAAAATCGGAATTTTCAATCACTAGTCTTTCCAGATTTTTTATTTTTGCCAGCTGTGAAAGGCCGTCTTCCGAAACACTGCATTCCCTCATTTCGAGCCTGTGCAGGCCTGACAATTTGCTTATGGCAGGAAGGAAGCTGTCTGGTGTATCGGCATACAGCAGCCGTATTGCGGTCACCGCATCCGGCGCCAAGTCGGTGAGCATCGTGGGATTTTCGGCCACTCTTGGATCAAGATCGAGCGCCACTTTTTCGGTTGCCGGTATAAGATAGTCACCGCCTGCTGAACCAAGAAAGCGCCCGTTGATGCTACCGAGTGTGATCCACTCAGACGTCATCAAGTGAGCTTTGCCGATAGATTTTGCCGGAAAATGCACTTTACGCATAGCTGGCGGTTTTGCCTGCGCCATCAAGGCAAAAATAACACTAAATGAGATACAGACTACCGTTGCAAATGCATGAATTCTCAAAATTGAAATTTCCTTGGTGTCGTCCCTCAATTATATGCCCTATTCCCTACATTTCCCGAGGCTTGCCAAGTGTGCTCGTGTGACAGCTACAGTCAAAGGCGCTAAACTCAACGCTGTGACGCCGTTTCCAGATGGTTGATATCGATGGCTTGGATTGAAAAGCTGCAATCTTCTCCCAAAATGGTTCTCTTTGTGGTTTCATTCGCCCTTTGTGTTGAAGAGGTGCTGTATGGAGCTGTGGTTCCACTGACACCCATGTCGCCGGCCCACATCAAAGACGAGCATATGGTGAGCACCTTATATGGTGCCTACGCTATTGGCTTGATTCTTGCTACACCCATTCTAGCTTTGATTACTGACCGCATCGGCCGACGCCAACCGATGATCGTCGGCGTAGTTCTTCTATTTCTCGCCACCGTTTTGTTTATGGTCGGCAATACCCACGAGATGGTAATAGCATCAAGAATCTTGCAGGGGGCAGGAGCTGCCTGCACCTGGACTGCCGGTTTGGCTCTAGTGGCTGAGTATCACGTAGTACATCGTGTCAGGGCCATGGGTTTTGCCTTGCTTGGTGGCACCATTGGTTCTGTGGCAGGGCCGCTTGTGGGCGGCGAATTGTACGATTTATGGGGTTATTATCCGCCCTTTTTTATCATGCTGTTTTTCCTTGCCATCGACGCAATATTGCGCTGTGTATTTATATCGAAGCATCGTGTAGCAAAAGCAAAAGGCACGTGGAATCAAACCTTTAGAGAATTGGGCGGAATCGTCACTGATAAAGCTGTACTATCGGCCGGATTTGCCGTATCTCTAGCCGCTGCCGGCTGGTCGCTGATGGAACCATTGTTTCCCATGCATGTGATTCGCATTGCCAATGCCACACCCTCAATGGTTGGTTTGCTGTTTACTTTTTCCAATTTGATTTACGCATTTATGCCGCCGGCAGTATCTTTTGTGTCTGATCGCATTGGGGTGCGTCAGACAGTTATACTGGGCCTCTTCACCACAGCGGTGTCAATGCCGCTATTGGCGTTGACACCAAATCTGGTGCTGGCTACGGCTGTTCTGTGCACGATCACAATGGGCTATGCATTGACAATGAACCCAACTTCAGCCGAGTTAGGTGATGCGGTTGACCGCAGGGGCTCTACCTCTTATGCCATCGCTTACGCAGTCTACAACCTCGCCTATTCGCTAGGAATGCTCGGCGTTGACGCCTACGTCGAATTCGTTACTGACGCCGCTCATAAATTGCAGCTGATACATATTCTCACGATTATGAGCGTACTGTTCCTCTTATGTATTCCCCTCTTTTGGGCCAAAGTTAGAAACGTGGAAGAGCCGTTGGTGTCATCTGATGTGATACCAGAAGTAAAAACATAAGTTACCGCAGAAGTTATTGCAGAGGAAAGTTAAAGCATGTCCCGTTCGATTATCAATCAGCTCAATGACCGTTTTCTTACACGCGACGAACGCATGAGTCGACGTGAAGTTCTAAAAGGAATGATGGCCGCTGCAGCCACTTTGATGCTCAGCTACGATTGCCCACAGTTTGTTTCTGCTAAACCAAAACTAAATCACAAAATTGTCGTTATCGGAGGCGGCTTTTCCGGCCTTGCCGCTGCTTATGAACTGCTTTCTGCCGGCTACAATGTTGAGGTTCTAGAGGCGCGTGCGCGGCTTGGCGGACGAGTGCGAACACTTTATGATTTCATTCCAGGCAAGCATGTAGAAGCTGGTGGTGAGCTAATTGGCAGCAACCATCCAACATGGCAGGCTTACGCCAAGCATTTTAAGTTGCAAATGTTAGAGCGCACTTCATATCCAGATAGTGAGCAACCGTTTTCTGTTCAGGGCAAAGTGATGGACCCGTCCAAAGCTTCAGCTCTATGGGAGGAAGTCGGGGAGTATCTTAATCACTATAATAAATTAGCAGAGCCTGTGGATGCCTTTCAGCCGTGGAAAAGTCCGAACGCTAAAGAGCTTGATGCCCGAACTGTAGACGAGTGGATAACAGGCCTCAAATGTACTGATCTTTGTAAGTTGGCCATTCGTCTCTCAGAAACTTCAGACGCCAACGATACCGGCTGGCAGAGTCTGCTAGGTCGGCTGGCGGTGGTAAAGGGCGGCGGCGTTGAGAAATATTGGAGTGAGTCTGAAGTGTATCGCTGCAAGGGTGGTAACGCACTTTTGGCTGAGAAGCTGGCTGATGCCATCGGCCGCGAGAAGATTCGCATGGAAATGCCGGTCAAAGCGGTAGATGTTCGGGCCGACAAAGTTGTTGTCACCCTTGCTGATGGCACCACGATTGAAGCTGATGACGTGATACTATCTGTGCCACCAGGCACCTGGAAACGCATTACATTTACTCCGCCGTTTCCGCCCCAACTGTCTCCGCAGATGGCTAATCAAGTCAAATTTTTGTCGGAAGTGCGGACGCGTTTTTGGTTGGCCGACAAAGTGTCGCCGGTTTCTTTGAGTGATGGACCTGTTGCCGAAACCTGGAACGCTACCGACATGCAGTCGCCGGAAGGACACGCTTGTCTGACTGTTTTTGCTGGTGGAAATGCCGCTGACACCGCGCGCGCCTGGCCAGAAGACCAGAGGGCGGCTCACTATGCACTTGAAATTTCAAGAATTTATCCAAGTTATGCGCAAAATTTTGTGCAGGGCAAATTTATTGACTGGCCTTCGGACCCCTGGTCACAAGCAGGATATTCTGCTCCTGCGCCCGGGCAAATAATGACACTTGGGCCGATTCTATATAATGGGCTAGGCCGGCTTCATTTTGCTGGAGAGCATACAAGTTTTGCGTTCCAGGGTTATATGGAAGGTGGTCTGCACTCTGGAGCGGCTGTGGCTAAACGTATTGCTCTGCGCGATGGTGTGGTAGCACTTTAGCTTTTGCCAAATTGCCCTTAAGCCTTCACAGCTTTCGGCGCCCGTCGCCCCAGCGCCATAACTAGCGGCAGCATCAAAAGTGGTGCCAGAGCTGATATAGCCAGGCCCCAGTGCAAATCATAACGGTCGGCAATTATTCCCACTAGCCAGGGCATGAATATGCCGCCGGCATTACCAAAAGCAGCAAGCGCACCGAACATGGTGGCGCCGCCATCAGGGTACTTATCTGCGGTCACTGCCAACATGGTTGGCCACAAACAACTTCCGGTTAAGCCCGCCAGAATACAGGCAATTAGTGCGAGCAGTTTAACCGGGCAGAAAGAACCAACCAAGAAGAGAACCACCGAGAGGCCGCAACCCCAGGCCATGATCGTGTAAGAGTCTAAGCGCGTGCTGAGAGCGCCGATGCCCATGCGGCCGATGGCCATGCAGACTGAAAAACCAAATAGCGCTGCTCCACCTACCCATTGTGGATATTGCAGCGAGAGTTCAGCGTAAGCAGGCAACCATTGTGCCATACCAAGTTCGGTTGCTCCGCCTAGAAAAAGCGCTGCCAGGGCTCCGACGAACCACAATTGACGCAGCAATTGTCGCGCCGGTGTGCGCTCGCCACCTTCCACAGTGAGAGCCGGAAATTTAACTGCACCAAGGGCAAAAATCAGCACCGCAGGTAGTGGAATTAAGAGCAGAGCCGCAATGCGCCATGAGATTTCCATCTGTAAGGCAATGGTGCCTGCCAGCACAGTTAACGTGGCGCCCACGCAATAAAACGAATGCAGCCAGTTCATTGACGCTGAGCGGTTGTCGGGGTTCAACGCCGACACTACAGGGCTCAAAACCATGTCGAGCACCCCAGCGCCGAAGCCCAATACAAAATTGGCCCATAACAGTATTGTGTAATTGGGCGACCATGCTGTTAGTAGAAGCCCGACTACCAGCAAGCCGTTGCCGATTAAACTGAAGACTTTGGCGCCATAACGATCTGCCAATGGTCCCGTAAATAGAATAGCAGCCACCAGCCCGCTAAAAGTAAAGGAGCCCAGGCGGCCCAGTTCTTCTTTGCTTAAAAGCGCGCCGCTGGCACCAGGAAAAGAGTGTTGAATTGAGACCAGAAAAATGGGCAGCAAATTAACGCCGATAGCCAGGCTCATCATGGCGCAGTAACACAAATTTGTCAGCACGCGCGGTTTAAGTTCTGTTGAAACTGACAATTAGTGCCTGCATTCTTCCGAGACAGGACAGTCTTTGGCCAGCCATTCGCGCACATGATGAAGCGAGTCAAAAACTCCTTCAGCCAGGCGACGTGATTCTGCCGATGGTGGCAACAAGTCTGGCACAAGGCACGAGCGCATGCCACCAGCTCGTGCCGCTAGAAGGCCACTGTGAGCGTCTTCTAGCACCAGGCAATTGTCTGCAGAAAGACCTAGTTCTGATTGAGCCATGAGGAAAATATCTGGATTGGGCTTGCCGCGTTTGACCATATCGCCACCAATTACAACAACAAAATAGTCATGAATTTCATGGTGCAAAAGTCTTTTTACAGCTTCTTCTCTTACCGTAGATGTGCCCACGGCACAGGGAATGTTATTATCGCGCGCCCAGATTAGAAGCTCTTTGACGCCGGGTTTTAGGGCTAAACCTTCTTTCGTATGCAGCTCTTCGTAAAGTTCTTGAGCGCGCAGGTGAAATTTGTCTTTATCAAAACTTGCGCCAAATTCTTTTGCCAAAACATCTTCTGCATCTGCAACCGTGATGCCGATTAATTTCAGATAGAGAGAGTCAGTAAGACCAAAATTCATTTCTCTGGCTGCTTGTGTCCAGGCACGCTTATAGTGCCCTTCGGTGTCGAGCATCAGGCCGTCCATATCAAAAATAAGAGCGTGAGGAAGTGCCATTGAGCTAAACTCCACTGGTATCATAAATAGTGTCAGGGTCTAAACGGGCAAGGCCACCGGTTCGTCAGCTTGCGGTGCTTGGAAGATATCAATTTTAGGGTCGGCGAAAATATTGTCGGTCTCTTCGTTGCAAAAAGTACTGACTTCGCCGATTACACAGGCGCCACCCACAGGCACAAATTCGTGCCAGATGCCCGAAGTTAGTGTGATGCGAGAACCGGCCGCCAGTTCAAACGGTACGCCTGATTGGCGAGTTTCCATTTTGCGGTTGATTTTCACATCTACTGAACCTTCGGCTTTATTTTCGCCCGGATTTTTTGACCAGAGCGTAATCTGCAAGCGACCCTGGCGACAGATGATGTCTTCTTTTTTTTCGTAGTGCGTATGTGCTGGTGTGACCATGCCTTCTCGAGCGTACATGATTTTTTCGCAGTATTCGGGCTCATTGGCCAGAAGCACTTCTACGAGGCCGACTTTCTCGTAATCACCAAGACCAAAATCTGTAGCCGACCATTCTGGTTGCGGGGGCAGCACCCATTTATGCTTTTCCAAGCAATCGGCTGCCTCGCGACAAAGTTGATTAATCTCACTTTGCTTCATCACAAACTCCTGACTTCTGTTGGTTGCAGTTTTTTTCTAATTCCGTGATTCGCCACTTGTAATCCGTGGATTGTTCAATTTAGCGATTGGCTGTTGCAACTTCTTTTTTAATGTATTTAATGGCACTAGCTGCGGTTTCTTCGTTGTGAAGAATGGCTTGCAAGGCTTGAGTCATTCCTTTTGGATCTTGATGCTGAATAATGTTGCGGCCATAAATAATGCCGGCCACACCCTGCCCTACAAGTTTTTCTGTGTGGGCAAGCACTTCATGGTCAGAGGCGCGTCCGCCGCCACGAACAGTGACAGGAACGCCAGAGGCAGCTTCAATGACACGGTGGAATTCTTCTTCTGGCTCGGTAGAATCGGTCTTAATTAAGTCGGCGCCAAGTTCAGCCGCCATGCGGGCCAAGGTCACCACCCGGGCAGGGCTGCCGTCGCCAACCATGCCATCTTTGCTTCTCTTAAATGATAGAGGCTCGATACCCATTGGCATTCCGTAACGGTCGCAAATGTTTTTCAAGCGAAGAATATTGCGCACGCATTGATTGAGCATTTCAGGATAATCATCTACTTGCAAAAGGTTTAGCAAAATGCAAGCGGCGTCGAGGCGCACTGCCATTTCAACTGCTTCTTCATAAGCCTCACAAAAAAGTTTTGAAGATGGCAATACGTCGTTATAAAAATTGGCAGTGTCTGCTCTCATCATCAGTGCCGGTTTGTTTCCGCCTGGAATCTTTTGCAGATGCGGTGCTTCACCTGGTGACAGAAGAATGGCATCTGGATTGGCATCAGCCAGGGCGGCGATAGTTTTCTCCATGTTTTCGATGCCTTCTAAAAAGGCAGCATTGTTGAAGAGGGCGTGGTCAACTGCAACAACAAATGTGCGTTTCGATTTTGGGTGGAATAAACGGTTCAGACGATAAAGCATGACAATACCCGCTAACAAACAGTATCTGGAGTCGGTGATTCTAACATGCGCGTTTTCTTTTGTAGCCAAATTCGTACGCTGCGCCGCTCAGTTTTAATTAAAAGTGCGGCTACATGGGTTATTATCTGCTCCCGAGAACATGAGCTGGGAGAGATGATGCAACAAGTGGGCGAAAAGAAAATCGACTTGATCGCTGGTCTCGACCGTGGTCAATCTTTGCCGTCAAGTTGGTATACAGATGCGGCCATTACAGCGCAAGAAATTGAAAAAGTGTTTCGCAAAGCCTGGCAGTACATCGGACCCGCTCAGCAGCTCAAAAATATTGGCGATTATATCACCGGTTATGTTGGCGATATTCCGGTTGTGGTGATGCGCAATCAAGACGGGCTGGCAGGTTTTATTAACGTATGCCGACACAGACGGCATGAGGTAATGAAAGGCTGCGGCAATGCGAAAGTTATGCAGTGTGGCTATCATGCCTGGACATACGATCTGAAGGGAGATTTGAAAGCGGCTCCCCGTGCAGATCGCGAGCCGAATTTCAGCACTTCTGATTATCCGCTCATGCCCATAAAGGTTGATATTCTAGGGCCATGGGTTTTTGCCAGCGCTGACGAAAACTGCATGTCCGCCGCTTCTTATTATGGCGATCTGCTCGCCATCATTGCTGACAGTGGTCTCGATTTTAACGCTCTAGAACTCTGGAGCCGTGAAGAGTGGGCATCTGATGCCAACTGGAAAACCATGCTCGAAAATTATCTTGAGTGTTATCACTGCGCAGTTGCACATCCTGGTTTTGCTGCGGCCATCGATGTTGATCAAGATAGCTACAAACTTACTTCTCACCAGTGGTTTTCCAGTCAGGTTGGCCATGTGCGTCAGTCTGCCCTGGAAGGCAAAAGTAAGGTGAAAGTTTACGACGCTGGTGGCGAAGTCAGGCAAGCTCAGTATCATTTGCTTTGGCCCAATATGACTATTAACATTAATCCCGGATTTCCCAATTTATCAATAGATGTCTGGATGCCCAATGGTCCGAATCACACCAAAGGATTTTCAGAACAATATTTTGGCCCTGGTGTTGATAAAAAATGGGCTGAAGAATTGATCGCCTTTAATAAAGAAGTAGGCGAAGAAGATGATGTACTCACTAGTTCAGTGCAGCGCGGTCTAATTGGTGGTGTGCCAGACTTTGGTCGTTTCCTTACTAATAGCGAACATTTGTGCCTTCACTTTCAAAAACTTATAGTGAAGGCCCTTTGTTAATAGCTGCAATTGAATGATGTTATTTCAGTGGTCATGAAGAGCGCAATACGCACCTTAATTGCCATATCGCTCTGCTCGCATTTCTTTTGCGGCACCAGCGGTGTATACGCTCTTGCGCCTATTGATGATGAAGTGCTGATAGACAACCTCACCAATGAAATTGTCCATAAAGAAATCGATTTAGAGCGCTACTATTTGCAATACCGCGTGCATGGTACGAAAGAGCCAAAATGGCGACGCGCAAGATATTTTGGTCTGCAAGTTTCATCGGCTTTATGTGGGCTGTCATCGAACATTACTCAAATTGGCTTGTCGGGCAGTCACATTAAAGACCCAGAGAATATTTCTCTTAGAGGTACCCGCCAGGGGCTGGAAGTCGGTTTGGTTGGAATATTGTTGGATGGCGGCAGTTCAGTGGTTGAACTCTGTTCAAACGGTTTCACAGCCTTAAAGAATATCAAAAGTGGCACCAGTCCTGGTGCTGCCGTAAAAAATGTGGTGGCACGCATTAAAGCCATTGACGCCCAGATAGCGCAAAGAGATTTGATCGTGGCGAAACATCCTGAGCTCGCGGCCACTCAACTCTATCAAGCGGAAGGGCGAGTGTTGAAGAGCTTTCGCGACTGGTGTTTGTCAGAGTTTGCTGATGTTTATGCTGACGTCAAGTCTTCGCAGGCCAGCGCTAATGTTTATTATGCCCTCGATATTGCTGCTGACAGTGTTTATCTGGCCTCGCAAATTTTGGCTATTAAGTCTGTCACCGATGATTCTCATTCCATCCCCTCTACAAACTCGGGAATGGTAGGCGACTGTCTTGGTATCGCCAGTGCGCCAGTCAGTACCAAGTCATATAACGTCATGTACAAATTTTGGCGAAAGCGTTTAGGTAAGCGCCTGCAAGAAGATTTGAAAAATTCTGAAGATGAAACGAAAGTGGCGATGGATAAATTGAACCACGAACTTGCTTCTAAGGACGTTGCTGAATTGGAGGCAACAGGCTCGGTACAAAATCGTATCTCTGTATATTTATTGTGGTCAGCACGCTATGACGAATTTATTCAGCAGGGTCTTATCGATCAGCGCCACCAGAACAAAGTAGCGTTGCAAGGTGAGTTGTCGGGCCCAGCAATTTCGGGCACGTATCTTACACAAGACATAATAAGCTCGGTGGCCTTGCGTGAGTATGCCAGACGGCCAAAAGCGCAAAACAATATGTACTTGGCCGGTAGCATTGCCGCCGCAACAGGAACTGCCGCGTCGCTGGCGCTAACCAACTATTGGCTCTTTGACCAGATTCGTTATCGTCGCAAAATGAAAGCCAAGGGCATGTTACCTGAGCAATTGCTGGCTGCACGTTTGCAAACCTTAGATGAGCTTGATGCCAGAATTCTTTCTTCTTCGTCGCGCTGACTGCTAGGCTGACTGCTAGACTGTAATCTATGAAACAAAGTGCTGGAACATTGTTGTATCGAAAATCTGGCGGCGTGCTTGAAGTGCTGCTTGTGCATCCATCTGGAAATTACAATAAGAAAGCCAAATGGGGAATACCAAAAGGTATTCCAGACCAAGATGAAAGCCTTGAAGCAGCCGCTCGGCGCGAAACAGAAGAAGAAACTGGGGTGGTGCCTGGTGAGTTGACTGACCTCGGTTTTGTCGACTACAAAAAAAGCAAAAAGCGCGTGCATTGCTTCTATGGCAAGGCGCCGAAAAATGCCGCTCCGCATTGTGCGTCGTGGGAAATCGACAAAGCAGAATTTGTCTTGGTGGACAAAGCCGTCAGCATTATGCACCCAGATCAAGCTGAGTTTATCTCTCGTTTTCTGGCAGAGTTAGATTAGGCCGCATCTCGGCGGAAGTTCCCCCGACTAGCGGCGTTATTCTTTGCTTTGGTCCAGAAAAGATTTTGAAGAACTTCATAGGGCTGTTCCTCAACTTCTTCAGGCAAGGATTCCATTAATGGATCAAGCATAAAATAGAAGTTGCTAAATGCGGCAGGCGACGCTGATCTAATAGTATTAATGCGGCGGTTCTCTGCAATAACCCTGAAATCAGGAAGCGCTTCTTCTTGCTCTAATTTTTTGCGGAATATATTTTTCAATGTGTTGTCTGACATCGGGTTTTCTCCAATGCTGAGTCGCTATTCACTGCGGTAGCTATGACCGCTGTGGACAGAAAAAGTTCCCGATGCCGGCTCACAACTGTGCTAACTATTCGAATCAGTCTAGTTATTCAAATGAGCTCAGCAGTTGCTTTACTGAGGTTACGGCTGAGCCGGTTCCAGCAGCCGGCGAATCTGGCCTCAAAGAGAAATCTAAACCCATTAGAATCGGAATTGGTGTCTGATTCGGCAAAAGACCTACTGGAGCGACAAATTGCGGGTTGACCATAGTTGGCGCCAAGACAGAGGTATTGCCTGTGGTGCGAAACTGGGTGTTTTTCTCCACTGTAATTGGAAAGGCAACAGGAGGAGCTGGTGGATAAGTCGGATAAGGTGAAGGAATTGTCAGCGGTATATTTACCTGGCCGCCAAATGCAATTGTTTGTTTTATGTTGCTGCCGCGCTGATAAGGGTAGCCGCTTGCGGGGCCCTGGAGCTTGATGCAGTTATGCGACATTTGCGAGGCATTTAGTCTGGTCATAAAGGAAGTGACATTCTGTAAATTGATCGAGTTTGATGAAACATTGTTTCGCGACGCGTTAATTAGCAGGCAGTTGGTCAATGTTGGCGTGGCTGCCGCGGTTGTATTATTGAGGCCGTCGCGCAAACCGGGGCCGAGCACGCAGTTGCTAATGGCTATGGCGTTACTGGGAGCGCCAGTGGTGCCATCTAAGCGCACACCATCTGAGTTGATTTTAGGCGTTGAATTATAGATCCAGCATTTACTCAGTGATGCACCACCAGGGGTGCCATTGTGTGTTGAAACCACGTTTGTGGCATTGTCGTGCACAATCAGCTGGCTCAAAGGCAGCGGATAATAGGATGGACCCACAAACACTCCGGCTTCGGTGCAATGTGATACTTCAATATTTTTGATGTTGGATGGATACGGTACTGAAGCCGTTACAGAGATTCCGCGTTTGGCACCGTAGACAAAAATGCCGGATCGTTTGGAGCCGTTTAACTGTATAGCACCAGTACTGACATTGATGCCGATAGCGTCACTGCCGGGTGCAATCACCGCCTGGCCATTGTGTTTCGCTTCGGTTGAGACCGCCACTCGCAGCGGATAGTAGCTACCCGGACTGGCTTGCACTGAGAGAGGCTTGCGATAAATCATACGGCCGACGCCACCATCGATGGTGAGTGAATCTCCCTGCATGGTGTTGATAGCGGTCCAACGAATCTGGTCCATTTCATTCCACGCTGTGGCCCATGTGCGCCCGGTGGTGTTGTCTCCGTTCTTCGAAACATAATATCGATGCGGTCCAAAATCGCCGCTGGCAAGAGCCGCTGATGATAGCGGCATAGTGCTTGCCAGCAAAGCGAGTGCAACCAATATTTTGCTGCAAACTGACCGAAATGTAGCGTTTTTTTGATCGGGGGATCTTTTCATTTTAACCTCTAGCGCGTGCCGCTCTAACTAACGTGAACTGACTTTGTATCAAAAGGTGCTTGCTTATTGATATTGGGGAGATGAGATTACAAATTCAACAGCTAGCCCGCCGTCAAAATATGTTTTGCGTTCCGCATCTTTGTGGGCACTGAGCAAAGGCTTGCTGTATAAACTGCCGATTGGCCTCAAGCAATTATCGATTTCCATTAATTGCCCACTGTGTTTACCGCTTTCAGCAAACCCCAGATTGTGCACTTGATCGCGAAAAGCCACTGTCCAAAGGGTGTTGCTGGCCCGCAAAGTGTTTAGCCCTAGTGTGCAAACCTGACTATCATGAACAATCTGATTTGGCACGTCCGATAGGAAATATCCGTCTACTGTCACCGCACCATCTTTTTTAAAGCGGTATACAACTGATTGGCCCACGCCCAGCGGTCCTTCAGATGGCTGAATGCGATTGCCGATGGTTGCCAGCAATGAATCAAGTTTTACTCGACCGTGGGCTGTTCTTACCCAATCGTATAAACCCTGAATGAAGACATTTGAAAGAGTGCTGACGCGACCTTCTTGTGAAGCGCTTTTTAGCATTGCCCTGGCATCAAGCGGGTAATCTCCACCTTGTGCTCTGAGCATTTCTAAGTTGGTGCGGCTGGACCGCGGATCATTGATGTAATCTGCTATGGAAAGATAACCACTGGGGCAACCATCAGGCAGGCCAATTATCATTACCCCTGATGCCGCTTTGTCGGTTAACGAGAAGGGCGCGGCGCAAGCAACACAGAAGATTTTGCCGAAAGTATTGTCACTGCCTTTATTGCTATCTTTATCGCTATCTTTATCGCTCACCATTTCTAGCGCTACTTGGGCGCGCACTATACTTGATGGCATGGTTTCTTTTGCTTCTTTGTCGAGAACAAATTGATCTTTAGAAACCAGGCAGGGTTGTTTACCAACTGCGGCAAAAATATAAGACTCGCCATTGACAGGGAAATCTTTAAACGCTGTATAGCAGCCGTTTTGGCTGTCGGCATTTGCCACCTCCGCCAATTTTTCTGAGATTGGCAACGGAGTATTGGTGGTGCCACCATTTGACAGGTAACCAAGATCGAGGCTGAGTCCTTTCAGCTTTACCCTTGATAAAGTGCCAGAATCAGTCAAGCTTTGAATAAGAGCTTTACGGGCGACGGTGAGCGGTCGCACTGCTTTTCCATCTTTTCCCAAAGGAGCCCGAGGGTCTTCGCGCAAGCATAGTTTAATGCCGTCAACAAGCCTGCGGCTGGCAGCTCTTGCTTTCGCTGAGTCAAGCCTGGCCAGACGCATGTACTCTTCATTGTTTAGGTGTTTAGCCACAAGCATACTGACTCTTGCTGTTGCCGTCAGAGTATTTATGCCAATTACCGGAACCGGTTTGCCGTCCTCAGCTATCAGTGCGTAAGAGCTTGAAGATGAAGGGGCTAAATCGCCCAGCGCAATATATCCGCAGTCAGGATCTGCCACCACCATGGCTGATAACTCACGGGCAGCCGCTAGCGATGCTCCTTCAATTGCAGAAGTGGCATGACGGTGGGCGGTGAAGTAACTTATCAGTATCGCCGCTGATGTGGAGAAAAATACTAGTAAAAGGGTAGCGAGCAAAAGCATAAGTAAGAGCACTCCTGCGCCGCGCTCGGACCTGCTATTGTTGCTTTTGCATCTTCTCGATTGGCTATTTTTCAACACTATCGTTCCTCTCATGTTTGCACATGGAGTTGGACGGGTTCTATCGATTACTGACGTAACTATAGTCAACAACCGTGAATTGATCGTGAGTCGTATGTGAAACTTGCGTGAAGTGTAATTGCCCTAATATAATTCAATCTATGAGAGATAGTGCCACATCAGCCCGTAAACCGAGAACGCAAACCGAACTCAATGCAGACAGCGTAAAGAATGACCGTTCGTGTTACGCTGGCGGCCGCGACTTTGTACCGCTCACCGAAAACTATCCGGAACTGGCAGGGCAATGGCATCCTGAGAATAATGGCGAGTGGACTGCACAGGACTTTTCTAGCGGCTCAGATGTGATTGCCTGGTGGCAATGTGCAGCAGGACCAGATCATGTTTGGCAAGCCGCAATATTCTCTCGTGCCGGCGGTAAGGGCTGCCCTTTTTGCGCTAATAAAAAGGTTTCGGTTACTAATTCTCTGGCTTTGTGTCCTCAGGTTGCCGCTGAGTGGCACCCTACCTTAAATGAGCAACTTACAGCTGGTCAGTTTACTTGCAAGTCTAGAACAAAAATCTGGTGGCTCTGTCGAAATAATAGTGAGCATTGCTGGCAGGCAGAAATTTCGCGACGCACCGAGGGTAGTGGCTGCCCTTACTGTACAAACCAAAAAGCAAGCAGAGAAACTTGCCTATCAACAAAATTTCCGGCTATTGCGGCACAATTGCATCCTACTCTAAACGGCACTATAGATGGTGACACACTGACTGCCGGATCTAGCAAGAAAGTGTGGTGGCAGTGCCCGCAAGAAAATCATCAGTGGCAGGCTACCGTTGCAAATCGCACGGGGAAGGGCTCTGGTTGCCCAGTCTGCGCGTTAACTCGGCGCGCCTCAGGCGACCGTGGTTAAGGCCATGATGCCACACTTACCTGCAGTTCGCGGCGCCACTTTGTCATTACGTCAAGAAGGTCTTGAGTCTCTTTGGGATATTGCTTACTTGCCGCTTGCAAATTAATGCAGCAATTGTCGATGCCGAGCGGATGCCAGGCGTGGTCTGTATGAGCGGCATCAGCTGTGGGTTTTCCATTGAGTTTTGAAGTCACTTCAATCAGAGCCTGTAGGCCGGAACAATCAGCGAACTTGGTAAAACGGGGGTCGTAGATTAACGTCTTTAGCAAATGTTTTCTATCGTGTTCGCTACGCCCAATAGCTTTAAGCCATTCTGGACGAAAGTGAGAATATTGACCTGTCTTGTAAAAAGAAGAAGAATCGTAAAAGCAGTTAAGTAAAAATGCTGTTTCTTTCAGCCCTGCCGATTGCCACAAGGCTGCTGCCAGTTCGGCCTTTTGATAGCCATAAAAGTCTTTGTCAAGGCGCGCGAATTCATTCTTTAAAAGCTCATTTGCTCTAGAGGGGTCTAACTGGGCTGCGGCTATGGCAAAGTTTGGTCCGATCAATGGGTCGCTGATCTGGTGCTCTTGATAGGCGCGCTCCCATCTATCGCAGGCAAGCAACATGTCTACTTGATCGCGACGCAAGTGAGAAGCAGCGCGCTTTAAAACACAGAGCATCAAGCTTTTGTAAGAGAAGTCGTTGCTTTTTCGCATTTTCAAATCAGGATCAGTAGTTGGTATTTTTCGCTGCAGCATTTTCGCCAAATTATCAGCGCCTAGTCTTTTGAGAGCGCGATTGATGTCGGCTTCACTGGCTAGAAGATCAAATCCATTTTCAGTTTGTAACCAGAGTAAAATCCAGTCGCGGTCCGCACCAGAGATTTTGTCGATTTGCGCTCGCACTGAGGCAATTTTGTCCGCGCGAGTTTTATCGGTGGGGCTTGTGCCTGTGCTTGCTCGTCTTAGTTTAATGGCAAACCAACTGGCGCAATAGTTTCTGTCTTTGCGTTGGTGCCAGTACTGACTAAATCCGGGTTCCTGGCCAGAACCTTTAACGCCGTAATGATAACCGGCTGCTTCCATATAAAAACGTACTATGGCTTCTGCTATTTGTCCCACCGTTTTTTCTTGCATCGGTGGCAAAGCGTTAGCCGGCGATCTCAGAGCTATTCGGAGAGGCTCTGAATATGTTTTTTCATGATCGTCAACCATAGACGCAAACTGTGGCAGCAGCTTGGCGTCTTCTTTCGCGTAAAGAGCTGCCAGAGCCAGTGTGCGCACTTTTGCATCTTTGTCTTTTAGAAGGGGCAGCAAGTTTGCGGTGCTGTGATGAGGTGAATTGATCTCTGCAAATACTGATTTTTCTTCTGTCGGAAGTCCGTTGTAACTGGGTTTGCCGTAAGGCTGAAAGCGATCATATAGCACTTGATTGATATCGAAATAACGCAAGGTAGGCGCCAGGCGCTGAAAGGTTTGCGCTGTTTCTTGAACGCTTATGGCATTGTCGTGATTTGGTTGGCTCTGTGCCGGCATCATCAACAATGCTGAATTCAAATTCAAACTGAAATTCAAATTCAAAACTATTGCGCTCAACGCCAGGTTGAGTATTTTGGGCCACTGATTACGCGGGCTTATGGTCATAAAACTAAGCCTTAAACTCAGCAGTTAGAATTATACAGGCAGGTTCCACTGGGCTAATTGTCAGTAATTACACCGTCGAAGACCGCGGTATTATTAACTGGTTTTACAACTGTGGTTTATACGTTGATTGGTGCTCTTGCTCATGAGAAATTTTAGTTCGTTGTTTACTTCAAGTTATTGTCGCGCTATCTTAGTCGTAAGTGCCAATCTGGTTCTGTCATGTTCATGCGCTCAGGGCAGTGAATCTGCTAACGACTTAGCGTCTCCCGCTGCATCGCCTCTTAAGGTCGAACTGACCACCAGCGGTCGACCAGTGGCCTGGAAATATTTAAATGAACAAGAGTGGATAGTTGATAGTATTGGACTTGATATCGCCGAAATTTTAGCTTACGCAAAATTGCATAATCAGGCTCCTGCTAAAAATGTTTCTGAAAGCCTTGAGTTTAAAGGTCAGACCATAGATCTAGGCGCAGGCATTTATAGCTATGCCTATGCCATCAATGGTGCTGGAACAGTGCAGCACAAATTTGCCCTTAAGGGCTTTATCTGGAGCCCAGATAATTATGTTCCTCTGGCGACTGCGATAATTTCGCAGTTGAAGTTGGCACCAGATTCGGTATCAGTTGCTCCACCCGGATTTCTAACCCGTTTGGCTGATGGCGAAATGGCAACACTGATCGCCGAAAACGAGCGCATCTCAAAAGGGCTCTCTGAGCACCCCCTCGATGCCGGTCTGCATGAACAAGCGTCTTTGCTGTTAACAGCGTTCGGATTACAGGAAATGGCCGGACGTTTCTGTGATACCCGTCCAAACCTTAATCGGTTAGCAGCACACTTAGCGTTGGCGAAAGCTTTAAATCACGGTCAATTAAGCCCAGTGGGTAAGATAGCCGATATTGCTCTCGAGAACTCTTCCTGGCGCCTTTCAGTTGCTGTTGAAAAAATTACGGCAATGGAGAAGTCAGCGGTGCAGCCAGAGGTAGCCGCCTGGCTACGGGCTCTCAAAATGAATGCGACGGGAGACTACCGCATATTTGATCCAAAGAACCAAACAGCCATTGAAGAAAAACAGTATTGCTACCTTTCTTCAATATACAACCAGGATGAGTCATTGATGCCATATATAGAAAAGCATCATTCGACTATGCCTGTGGAATGGATGCGAATGATCTCGGCTACTGAGACCTCAGTGGAGTCTGGTCATGTGGTATTAACAAAGCTGGTAGGGGCGGAATTGCGCGCCTATTTGAACGATTACAACAAAACAAATAAAGCCAGTGAATCTGATTTCAAAAAAGTTATCACTGATTTAAACCTCGCACCAACTAGAGCTGTATCAAGCGCACCGGCTGTCGGTATTAACGTATTACCCTGGAATACCCTTGCCGCTTTTCACTGTCGTCATATTTTGAAAGCAGTGATGATGGAGTACATTTTTTATAAAAAAAGATATGCCGTGCCCGAGCTGGCAAAACAAACCATAAGCAGAGCGACCGAGTATTTTTCTAAGCTTGATCAATTTCCTTTTGCTGAAGCTCAATTTGTATTGAACCCGACTGAAAAGGCCGAATTTTTCAGTCGTGCCCAAGCGATGGTGGTCAATCATCCTGAACGAGTGGCTTCAGAGAACTGGGACACGGTCAATGATTGTGTTAAGGCCGATAAGTCAAAACCTGCTTTTGTCTCTGATGGATTATGGTTCGATCCGGCCATACCGATGGGGACTGCATTCTTTTTCCATTCGCGAAATTTTCTCACCAATTACAAAGCTGATCTCGATGAACTGACGCGCTTAAAAACTTTGTGCCCTTACAGTCAGAATCTGGTGGAAAAATGGGTTCTGAAAAAATATGGCGACAATGCAACCGCCGATCAGTATCTGCAGGCCTTCGGTAATTTAGTTGATTATATTCCAGGAGTCAGAGCCATTGCAGCTAGCGCTGCACTAAAAGATCCTGATAAGTATATTGCGCTCCAAGAAGAAACGGCCAAAAAGCAGCCATCCAGATATTTTGAGCTTGGCACTTATTGCGTACTCCACGACAGAGCAGAGTTGGCGGTAAAATTTTTTGAAAAAGGCATTGCCGTCAGGTCCGACGATGTTGCAACTTCTAATCATAGTGATTGGCTGATTCAATATCGGTTTGATCATGGTCAGAAGCAAAAAGCTGAAGAGCTTGCCATTTTTGCTGGCGACGTCTATTCGGCTCGCGGACTGCAGGCGCAGGCACGCTATTTTGAGCGCGTGGGCGATTTGAAAAAAGCTGAGGAAAGCTATCACGCCATGATGGAGCGCTATAACAGTAAGCATGACTTGACCGGATTTTTTGCGCGCCACAGTGATAAAGATCCAAGATTCAAAAGTGAAAGTGAAAAACAAATTGTCGAAGTTTTTCCTCAGGGATTGAAAACCGCACAGCTCAGTGATTTTAAGCAAGCACCCACAGGTGGTGCAGTAATTACTTCGGAAGACCCATTGTGTCCTGAATCACCTTTAGTAAAAGGTGTTGTGGTGGTCGCAGTCAATGGTTATGCAGTGCAAAACACCGCTCAATTTCATCTGGCACGCAACCTTCCTTTTAAGCCAGTATTGACGGCCATAGTTTGGAATGGTCAAAATTATGTTGAAACTAAAAAGCCTGTGGTTAACGGACCTTATTTCAGTGTGGTCGTGGAAACTTACAAACCCTAAGCCTGAGATGAAAGAGCTTGCGACTACTTTTGCTTTTTTTGTGTATATAAAAGGAAGGTATAATATAGCGCCTGTCTGTAATTCCAAGCGAGGAAGCTTTGGCTGGACATTCAGATCAACCGCAAGCGGCTAGTACGAAGGTTCCCGAAACCTTTGATGCCGTTGCGCGCGACAGTTCAGGCGTAGCCGAAACGCTACAGAGTCCGCTTCAGAAAGGCGAAGCTGGACAGTCACCTCTGAGAGTTTCTGCTCTAGGTTTCCCTGAGTTGAAGGTTGAAAGCATCGGTGCATCTACTGACTCATCCAATGACTCGACAAATGGCTCGTCCGATGACGGAAAAGATCTTCCAAACGTTGATCTACCTGCCGATAAGCCGGCAGGCTTACCCGAAGTTTTACCGGGCAGTCAAAAAGTCGCTGAGTCCGTTTCTGAGATTTCTTTCCGCACCGCCCACGGCACTAGTGTCATCGCCGGTTCGCGAATTCCCCTAGAAATAGCACCTTCCACCGTTGTTGCCGTTGGTGAAGAGTCACTGAGAACCATTGCCAGAAGCAAAATGCCAACTGATAGCCCAGATATTTTGGTTGACGCTTATGTCAAAGAAATAGCTAAGATCAATAATTTGGCGTTGAACGCAGAATCTGATTATGCCACCAAGCCTGGGGACAATCTAATTTTGCCTGGTCATGACAAGAGCGGTAGTCTCATCTTCAATGACAGCCGCGGCAGCCGATATGTATACGATAGTACCGGGGCTCTCACTTTGACTTACAAAGACGGCACCGGATATAGAGGCAAAGGTGTTGGTGCTGGTGCCGGCTATAAATTTACGGCTCAGCACTTTGGCCCAAGGGCGCAAGACAATTTTAAAGTAGTCACTAATGCTGATGGCGTCATTCTCGAGAACACCAGGGTTGACCAACCTGCTGGCACTGTGGCCAGAGAAAAAGAAAATCTGATCAGATTTGCAGACAAGAATATAGTCTTGGCAAAAGAGCGAGCAGAGTTTACTGCACACATGGTTGATTTTGAAAAACGCGCCACGCGTGATGGTTTGAGTAGTGATGAAGTGGCAAAAACCTACCGCGATTTGTCTTCGATATTAGGCACCAGAGGAAAAGAACCTTTAACCGAAAGAGAGCGTGTGCGTCTGGTTAACGGCGCCCTGCGAGCGATTTCTGACCCCAAGTCAAATGATCAGGGCGCGTACAACACCTGTCAGACTGCTGTTTTCGAAAATCGTATGTATGCTCAGGAGCCTTCTAAAGTTACGGCGATACTTGCGCAGATTGCCCGAGAAGGCAAATTTGTCACCGTCACTGGTACCAGAGTAGAGATGGATGCCATCAATTTAAGAGCGCACGGACAGGCCGCCCTTAATGATGCAAAAGGCTCTAACAGTCGCACCTATACTAGTCAGGTTTTTGAGATGGCCGCTCGCAATGTCTTTCTTGCTGGCTGGAATGAACGCTCAATTCCTCCTGGTGATCGCAGGCTGCTCCAAGAAGAAGATAATCGCAAGTTTGTGCCGGGCAAGCCACCTGAGAGTGCGGAAGACTTTTTGCGCGAATACGACTTTAGATTTACTCCACCGAAAAATGTCAGCGCATCTTCTGACACAAGTGTGTCGATGATGGTCACATTAGACAGGCAATTGACTGGTCGCAATCGACCAGAACAGTTGGTCAGTTTTACAACCAAAGAAGATCTTGCCAACACCAAACTCTACGGTCGACAGATTGCTACAGAAGAGAGTCTGAGAGAGCATCTTACCCGGCTGAAACAGGGCAGCAAAGGTGATGTGTACGCAGTTATACGTATGCAAGGCAACAGTGACTTGCTTACCTTAAAACCTGGTTTTAAAAGTTTGAATAGTGCGGCCGAGTTAGACAATGTATCGGGCCACGTAGTTAATTTGATTGATTATGATCTGAAGAACGATACCGTCACTCTCGACAATCAGTGGGGCAATGCTCGTGATCACCTCGCCAAGGCGGTAACGGTAAAAGAAGTCTTCAACGCCATGCGACCAATTCAAGGTGCGGTTTTAATCGAGCGGCTTGAAGGCCAATTTGCAAAAATATCTGGAGCTGAATATGCCAAGCAGATGAGTTTGCTTATGGGTGGGCTTGAATTGCGCTGGCGTAATCTGAAAGAGAGTGGTGCCGCCATGCCAGTTGCAGATATTGATCAAACCCTGGCTGCCTACGCCAAGATCAAATCAACTGGGCCGCAGGGGCAGTATCAAGATAGTGATGAAATCGTAAAAAGGATTGTGCTTTTGATCAAAAGCAAAAGGCTAAATTGATTCAGGCTGCTCGCCTTTTAATTTAGGGCCATCCTTTTGTGCTTCATTGACATTAACGGGCACTTCGTTAGGCTCTCGAGGCACACCCAGAGCTTCGCCTATTGGGTCTAGTTCTTTCTGTGGCGGCATATTGGGGAGGCTGGCTTCAATTTCTTTCAACAATCTTTCAGGGCAAAATTCAGACATCATGATGTATTTGTCTGCACCCAAAATTCTAGCGGTCTTTTCTGCTGTCTTATTAAGAAAGGAAGTCAGGTCATTAACCTCAGTGCAAACCAAAATGAATTGAATCCAGTTGTGGGATTCATTTTGTTTTACGGCCTTAAGAAACTCAAAAACGTTTTCAGTTTCCAGAAAAGCATTAGAGACAATCACATCTACGTGGTCTTTAGTATCTATCCACTGCATGGCCGCTGCAATCGTGTTAAAGCTCAAAATCTCTTTGCAGTTTACGCCTGCCTTCGCTCTCAAGGCTTCAATGTGGCCGTGATTATTGTCAAGCATTACTATGCGATAGCCGGTCATGGAAATCCTTTTACAAGCAGCTTCAGCAACTTCTCTTGCGTATTGTGGACAGCAAGAGCTCGCCTGTATCAAAAGTTATTCGTAATGTTACATGTATACGACGAAACATGCCAGACATTTTGCCCGGCATGTTTCTAGAATTCTCGACAGCGAACGTCAATACGACCGGCTTTTAGCGGGTCTGGTTATCACGTCTCTGTTGGGAAATATTGCGGCTCAGGCGATCTTGTTGAGCGTCTAATCGGGCTCTTTCAGACATGCTCAAACCGCCGCCACTTGCTCGCATTTCTGCTTCTCGCGTTGCCAGTGAAGCTTGTTGGCTTTGCAGGCGCGCAGCCTCACTTTGAGTCAGCTGGCCATTGGTCACACCCTGATTGATGCGATTGGCCTGTTGTTGCTGTGTCTGGTTGATATCGTACAGTGAGTTTCCGCGTGAATTGCCACGGCCATTGCCGTACGCACGATCATTGTTGTAGCCGCGACCATTGTTGTATCCACGCCCGTTGTTATAGCCACGACCATTGTTATAACCCTGGCGATCGTTGCTCTGTTGGTGGATGTTTTGGCTGAGTCTATTCTGTTGATTATGCAATCTGGCGCGCTCGGCCGTGCTCAAGCCGTTGCCACTTGCTCTGTAGCGTTGTTCTCTGTGATGCAAAGCATATTGTTGGCGTGATAGTCGAGCTGCTTCTCTGCCATTGAGAGAGCCGTTGTTCATACCGTTATAGATGCGAGAATGTTGGTTACGTTGCCTTTGATTTACACTGCCGTTGTACTGGGCGTCAGCCGGCAGGCTGGCAAAGCCTGCCGCACCGATGGTAAGTGCTAGCGCAAGTGTGGCGCGGAAGAAAGTGTTCATTGAAGTACTCCTGTACTGTAGATAATATGGAAGACGCTCTTTCGCACCAAATGGTTCAATCAATTACATAAATTGCATCTCATAACCAATAAAATTAGAAACCCAGCTCTAGGGGCTAAAGCAACGCTGCTTGGGCTCACTCTCATAATCTTGCTCGCTTGCTATATTCTTTCTATTTTGTGGCGCGTCAGCATAGCCGAACAAGAGCTCTACGGGCGTAGTTATCTGATTCCGCTAGGGCCGAAAATCGACCACAATGAGGCTGGCACGCCAGCTTCGTTTTACGACAATACCTATAGCGTTGTGCGCGATGGTAAAACCGTCCATGTATACAAGCAGGTAGTCAATTCCTTTCAACATGCTTATGGCTCAGCCCTGGCAGCTTTTGAACTTGGCTCAGGTGCGTCTGACCTGTTGTTTCGAGCTAACGAATATGCGGAAGGAATAGTCTGTGGTGGTGCGGGCACCGAACCATTCATGCTCGATGCAAGAAAAGATCTCTACAATAATTCTGTTGGTAGAGAAATTGGTGTGCAAGCTCGTGCGCAAAATTTAAACGGTGCTCAGGCTCAAGAATTTATGATTACTGAAATTTTGCACGCCTTAGATCAAGGGCGAATTTACAATAGTTTCCGTGACAGCAGAGTGGCTGCATTACCATCGTTTGAGCAATACGGCTGCCCAGGTCTCTTTCAAATACAGTGGGCCCGCAAAGAATTACAAACAATGCTTAATGCGCTTCATAAGAAGTGAGTCTGCACCATAGGCGGTGGCACAGTCGTCAACCGCTTCCACTTCACATCTGTCTTGCGGGCTTGCCAGGGTAAACAGAAAACGAAAATTCCTGCCTACAGAAAAACTCGAGGTTTTTCTGACCAGGAACAAAATATATAAAGTGTTTCGCTTCCAAAAGCATATTTGACGCTATGCTAAACGAACATTGTACGGATCAAGAGGCGAGGATTTCATCATGGCTAGTTTGTTAGAACAGTTGCGGCAAATGACCAAGGTAGTGGCTGATACCGGCGATTTTGAGTCAATTGTCAAATTTAAGCCTCAAGACAGCACCACCAATCCTTCCCTTTTAGCGGCCGCCGCTCAGATGCCTGCTTACAGCGCTCTTGTTGACAGCATTATTGCTGATGCCCAGACCGACCTTGGTGCTGATGCCGACAAGAAGGCAGTGGTTGACCAGGCTTTCCGTCACCTGGCCGTGGCCTTCGGCAAGAAGATTTTGGGAGTAGTTCCCGGTCGTGTTTCAACCGAAATTGACGCCCGCCTTTCATATGATACTGATGCAACTGTTGAGCAAGCTCGGCAGATCATTGCCCTGTACGAAAAAGATGGCTTTTCCCGCGAGCGCATTTTAATCAAAATAGCCTCCACTTGGGAAGGCATTAAGGCGGCTGAAATTCTTGAGAAAGAAGGCATTCACTGCAATATGACTTTGCTGTTTGGCATGCACCAGGCAGTTGCTTGCGCTGAAGCTAAAGTGACTTTGATTTCGCCTTTTGTCGGCCGCATTTTAGACTGGTACAAAAAAGAGACCGGCAAAGACTATAAAGGTGCTGAAGATCCCGGCGTGCAGTCTGTTAGTGCAATTTATGACTATTACAAAAAGTTTGACTATCCCACTGTAGTTATGGGCGCCAGCTTCCGCAACATGTCTGAGATTACCGAGTTGGCAGGCTGCGATTTGCTCACCATTTCGCCCAAGCTGCTGGCCGAACTCGACTCTACTGAAGGCGACTTGCCACGCAAGCTTGACCCGGCTAAAGCAAAAGGCCAAAAAATCGAGCGCATAGAAATGAATAAAGAGATATTCGAAGCTATGCATGAGAAAGACCGCATGGCCAACGACAAACTTAAGGATGGCATTGAAGGCTTCAGCGCTTCACTGGTTGAGCTGGAAAAATTGATAGCTGATCGTCTTTTGCAAACAGCAAAATAGACCAGGCTTGATTTATTTTTCCGCCAGCATGGGGCCAGTTTTCGGCTGCGGCACAATGCCTATGGCTTTGAGCTTGGCTAGAAGTGCCGGTAGAGCTGCCGTCGCGGCTGCTTCGCCAGCAGCCAGGGCGCGCCGAGAATCTGACTTGCGCTTTGAGATCAGCGATACGCCAGTGGTTTCCGGATGAATTGTAATATCGGCCAGGGCAGCTTGCGCCTGGTCGATGTCATAGAGCTGCCATGAGAGGAAACGATGGGCCATACTGCCGGGTTTGGTCAAGGCATTAAGAGGCACGGGTGCGAAGGATTCATCGATATTGATGGCCACCACAAAGTCAGCGCCCAGTTCGCGGCATTGCTTTACGGGCAGGTTGCAGACCACACCGCCGTCTGAAAACAGCATGCCGTCGATTTCCACCGGTTTCTGCAAGGCCGGTACGGCGCAGCTTGCTTGCAGTGCGTAACCGATATCGCCTTTGCGAATCATGTAAGGTTTTCCGTCGATCACATTTAAGGCTATGGCGGCAAACGGTTTCTTGATGTCTTCAATTAAAATTTCATCGGTAGAATGCCTGCCTACCAGATAATTGCGAAATCTGTCGCCACCATATAAGCCATCATATTTATTGCGGCTGAATCTAGATAGCATGGCGAAAAATGGGGCGCCTAAAATGCGGAAGGCCAGGGGTTCGGCCATATAATTGCGCATGAGTGAACCACTGGTAAATTCTCTTTCCATCACGTCGGGGCTGATGCCGAGGCAATAAAAGCCGCCTACTACAGCACCAATGCTGGTGCCGGCGACGCAATCAAACTCGATACCAGCTTTTTGCAGAACCTTAAGCACGCCTACTTCAGCTGCACCACGCGCGCCACCGCCGCCGAGGGCCAAGCCAATCTTAGGTTTGCCCACAATGGGCTGGCGTGCAAATGATTTCGCTTCAGTTTTATCAGCAGCTGAGGTTTCGAAAATGCCATTATTGGCGGCTTGACACGAATACGCACAGATGACGCTCAGACTGTTAGCAATTAGTAAGAGGTTCAAAAGGCGTTTTGAAAACATTTAAAGCCATGGTGGAAATATGCCACCATAGTATCAGTAAAAATCTATTTGTGGTATCACCAATATTTTTCTATTTTCTTGGTTGAATGGGAAATATCAGTGCCAGATCCGTGCCGTCCTCATCGCTTTTCAGTAGAGTAAGAGTGCCACCATGAATACGCATAATCTGAGCACAGGTCATTAGACCCAGGCCGGTACTCTCTCTGGTTGTACCGGTAAATGCTGATTCTATTTTTGTTGAGTCTTTAATTAGAGCTTCTTTCAATGCTTGCGGCATACCTGGGCCCTGGTCGAGCACGGCCAATATGGTAGTACTGACGGTGCTGCTGGCTAAAAGCCAGACATTTTTACCCGGCGCAGAATTTTTGATGGCATTATCTACAAGGTTTTTCAGAGCACGCAAGACCATGTCTTGATCTGCAGTGATATATGTCTCACCACCCGGCGACAACACACCCAGGTGTACATTGCGCGCGAGCGCTTCGGCTTGGGCATTCTCAATAACGCGGGCAATTAGTGGGCTCGTGGCAAATTTGGTTATTGCGGGAGTGACGAAATTATTTTCTAATTTGTATTGCGCCAGAACATCGGTAATCAGCATTAAGGACGATTTGAGGCTGGCCAACATCATCTCGTACGCTTCGTTTGATTTTGCATTTGGCTCTTGCTTGGCAAGATATTCTAATATTCTCGCCTGGCCAAAAAGTGGCCCTTTGATATCGTGGATAATACCAGCGTTATACATTTCTTTTTGATGCTTTTGTTCGACGATTGCTGTCACATCATTCTGCACACCAACAAAATGTGTCAGTTGATCTCCATCAAAATGCGGGGTCATATACAGTTCGTTCCAGAACATGGTGCCGTCTTTTTTGTAATTACGCAGAGTGACGCGGCATGATTCTCTCTTTTTGATTGCCTGCCTCAGTTCTTCCAGCGCAGGCTGAGCGCGATCTGCGCCCTGGAGAAATTTGCAATTGTGACCAATGGTCTCGTAGGCACTATATCCGGTGATCTTGTAAAAAGCGTCGTTGGCAAAAATAATAGGATTGCCAGCGCGCATAGGATCAGTGACCACAATTCCGCTTGCGGCAGAGTTCACCAGTTTTGCTAATAATTCAAAGGATAGTGCGTTAATTGGCATTTGTTTCCCTCTATGGCCATTTTAGTCAATCAACCCCGAAAATTGCCATTAATAACTGGTATCGGATGCTGACCCGCCCATACCGGCGCATTGCCGCAAGCAATATATGTTCAAATCTGTCATAGTGATTGTATGCACGCGGCTGTCGTAGATTAATCGACTAGCTCAACCGTTTGTTGGTCCCTAAGACAAATGGTGTACTTGTGATTTTCGGTCAGCCACAAAATTTACTTCTGCTAAGTTTGCCGCCACATGTCCTGCGAGCATTTATGGCCGTCTCTGAGCCAGTCCACTTTAATTTGCGCGAACATGTATCTGAACCAAACACTAATTTTGAATTCGTCGATTTTATCGAATCTGGGGCGCTTTCCTTTCTGACTGTTATGGAAGAAGGTTCGCTGGTTGAGCTTGCTACCATTGGCCGGGATGGCATGCTCGGCGTGTGCGTAGCGCTTGGTACACCGGCCATTGCTCAGCTGGTCTATTGTCAGGTCGAAGCGTCAGGTTTGCGGGTGCCGATTAAGGCTTTCCAACGTCTGCTCATCGAGCATAAGGAACTAGCGGATGTATGTAGTCGCTTTGGCATGGCACTCTTTGAAAACGTGTCTATCAACATCGGCTGCAATCGCGTGCATTCCATCGCGCAACGCTGCGCGCGCTGGATGCTGCTTTCTGATGACCGCTGCGAAAGTAATTCTTTTGTCCTGACCCAAGAATTTTTAGCGGCAATGCTTGGAATTTCACGCACAAGTGTAAATTTCGCTGCTGGCCAGCTGCTTAAGGCCGGAATAATCTCTTATACCCGCGGAAAGATCTCCGTGCTTGATCGGCGGGCTCTGGAAGAAGTAAGTTGCCCTTGTTACGAGTCTATGAACGTCTGCTATCAGCGAATTATGGGATTTCCTGCGGTCCAAACACCTGATAAAGCTGTAGACCTTGCTGTCTAAACCTGCGTAATTTGTTCATCATTCTACATATGCGCTCAATATGCTTATTCGCAGCAATTGTCTAGAGACAAGCGCACCGTGCGCGGTGCTGACTTTGCTGTCGTACTAGATTTTTAGTCGCTGAAAGCAGATTAGTCAGCTGTTGCCAGGTGACGTTTGAGCGTTTTGGATATATCATTAAGTGGCTGAACTCAGCTCTAACCTGGAATATATGCGTTTAAAAGCTAATATCCAATTTGTTCTTTCCTGTGGCCTTACCTTGCTGGCATCACTCCACTGCCCCGCCGCTATTGCCGCGCCCGTTTACGATAATCAGTGTGACATTGGCGAAAGTCTAAAAATACCGGTGCACCGCTGGACCAATCCTGATAAGCCTATTAAGGGTGTAATCGTAGCGCTGCAGGGACTGATTTTCAGTGGTCGCATGTACGGCACTCTCGCTTCTCATTTTACAGATTTGGGCTACATCGTTTACGCCAACGACATGCGCGGTTTCGGCGACTGGCGATCACCAGATCATAAATTTGACGGTGACTCAGCTATACACTTCAGCCAGAGTAAAGACGACCTGACGGCTGTGCTCAAAGAACTGCGAAAAAAGTATCCTGAGAAACCGATTTTTTGCATTGGTGAAAGTTTTGGCGCCAACATGGCTATCTGGGAAGCATCAACTGATCCCACACTTTTAGATGGCGTTATTGCCTCCAGTGCTGTGGCGAGAAACAGAGTGCATCCGCGGCCCCTCTGGTTAAAAACTTTTGTGCAGGGTCTGCAAGATCCGAAGCAGCCAATTGATATTGCTGCTTATTATGAGCCCTTATTGTCTGAAGACAAACGTATTACTCAAGAGCTTATGGAAAGCGCCGATACCTGTAAGGCCATGAGTGTTACCGATCTGATCAAAGCCGCGGTAACTAACCGTAATGCCTTAAAAGAAATTGCAAAAATTCCCGAAGACATGCCAATTTTGTTACTTGCCGGTAAATTGGATCAAGTGCAGAATACCGCAGCTTTAACGGCCATGGTACCGAAATTAGGCACTAAAAAAGCGACCATGGTTGTTTTTCCTCATAAGGGTCACATGCTGGTTGAGTGCAGCAAAATCGAACCTGAAGTCGGTTCGAAAATTGATGCCTGGCTAGAAAATGAGTTCAATGAGTTCGAGCGTCGCGCTAAAGCCCGAACCGCTGCATCGCTCGCTTCTATAAATTCAGCCGCTGGAAATGCAGACACTCGCAAAACTCCAGATGAATTATCTCAAGAAGTAGAAAACAACTAGCACCACATGTGGTGCTGGCGTCTGCGCATTTTATTGCGTTTATATAGATGATGCTTTGTGGCTGATTTGTGGCTGAGTAGATACGGCGAACTCGCGCCGCGATTAGGCAAGAGGCTGTGCCTGTTAGTGTTTTATCATCTGTCGTCACATCTGCGGATAATCCCATTGACGAGCTAGGTCGGCGACGTATACTGGCTACAAGAAACCCGGTCTATGGCGCTGGCGATACGCGAGGATTTGCTGAATGGCAATACTGATGACGCTTTGGAGCACTCTTTTAGGTAAGAAAGAAGCGGCACTGCCGCAAAGAGCGTCATCAAAAAATCATCCCATTGAGAAAAAGCCACCAGCCCCTGCTTCGTCGAAAGCCAATCTATTAGAAAAACACAAGCTTCTTTCTACTCGCGTTTCTACTGAGCAAAAAGCGCTTGACCGGCTCGATCTATGCCATTTGCGCGCACGCATCGATGAGCGCTCAACAGACTACTTAGAGAGGCGGCAGCGTCAGCAGCAATCAAAAGCCCGCTGGTTTGGCCAGACTGCAAGCTTAGTTGATGAAGCGGCTATAACCAAACGACTGGCAGCACCCAGAATCTATGAACAAAGTATCTACGAAGTGACGACTGAAGTTAATTCTCAAGCTATGTCTGCACTTGATGCTGTGGAATCTACATATTTGAGCGGCATGAATTTTACCGAAATCAATCTAGACTCATATTATGACAGCGAGCTCATGGACGACACTGGCGAAATTGGCGGCGGCTTCGATCTCGCTGCCGAAAACTTTAGCGAGTTGCCTCCTCTTGTGGCGCTGGACGACGACATTCCAGAGCTTGAAGAGCTTCTGGCCCGTTTGCAAATTATGGAAAAAATTGAGATGCTAGAGATGGAGTCAGAACTGAGTTCGGCTGAAGCCATTGAAGCTGCTCAGCAAATTTCCGCAGATGCAGAAGCAAATGCAGAGGCCGACGCAGAAATAAATTCTGAATGCAGCACTGAAACACCAGTGGGTCTGCATCTCGTTGCTCCAATTAGCCTTGTGGAGAGCGAGTTTGCTGCTCCGGTGGAGCTGATTAAGCACCGCCGCAAAGGTGGCAAAGGCAAGAAAAGTCGCCGCGCTCGCCAGAAGGATGCCGTCAGGGCCTAGGCCCGAGGGGGATTCTTGCAGTTCGGACAATTTGATCTTTCCATTATTCGCGAATCTGTTTTTAAGCTCGATGGTGGTGCCATGTTTGGTGTGGTGCCTAAGAGCTTGTGGAGTAAGCAGTCTCCTTCAGACGATCAAAATCGCATTGTGCTTGCCTGTAACTTGCTTTTGATTGATACAGGTAGCAAAAAAATTCTAGTAGAAACTGGAATGGGTGACCGCTGGAGTGAAAAAGAGAAAGAGCGATTCGGTCTTAATTCTCTAGTAACTCCCGCAACAATGCTTGATCAGGTTGGCCTTAAGCCTGAAGACATCGACTTTGTCATTATTTCCCACCTGCATTTTGACCACGCTGGTGGTGCCACCATTATGTGCGACGGCGAGGTTGTGCCAACTTTTCCGAAGGCAAAATATATAGTGCAACAAGGCGAATACGATTTTGCTTTCGTAGCTAATGCTAGAGCCAGAGCTAGTTACAGGCCCGATGATTTTGTGCCTTTGCAAAAAGCTAATCAGCTGATTTTAGTTGAAGGCGACTACGAAGTGGTGCCTGGTGTCTGGGTGAAAGTGACAGGTGGCCACACCAGCCATCATCAGGTGGTTTACTTTGAATCAAATGGCGAAAAAGGTGTTTATTTCGCCGACATCATTCCCACTAAAACTCATTTATCGCCGCCCTGGGTAATGGGTTACGACCATCATCCGTTAATTAGCTGCGATATTAAATCAGAGTGGCTGGCCCGTGCTTCTGCTGAAAACTGGCTTGTAGTCTTCGATCATGAGCCGGGTATTCCTTGGGGAAAGGTTCACGTGCAGGGCAATAAATATGATTTTGAACCTTTACCTGAATCATCTCTGGCATTTACTTTGAGTCAGGCAAAGGGCCAGGGCAAAGCACTTAGCTCAGTTGGCTAAAGCAATTTAGTTGCTAATTTTATTCCACAAATTTGTTTGCCAATTGCCCACAAGCAGCGTCGATATCGGTGCCACGCTCTAAGCGTATGGTGACTGTTTTGCCTGTGCGCGCTGCGGCGCTGGCAAACTTGTGCTGGGCTGAGAGTTGCGGGCGGCCGTATAAAATTTCGCCGTCGTTATTTTTGGTCGGATTGAACGGAATCAAATTGATATTGCAGTGCAAATCGCGCACCATTTCGGCCAGCTGCACTGCTTGTTCAACAGAATCGTTTACGCCTTCAAGCAAAACATATTCAATGGTGACTCTGCGTTTGGTGGCATTGTAATAGTTTCGCACCGCCGCCATGACTTCGTTGATTGGCCATTTTTTAGTAATCGGCACAATTTCTTCGCGGGTGGTTGCGTCTGGGGCGTGCAGTGAAAGTGCCAGCGTAACAGGCAAATTTTCTTCCGCCAGGCGATTGATGCCCGGCACTACACCTGAGGTAGAAACAGTGATGTGACGCGCCCCGATTCCCACAGACTGATTAATCGTGTGTATAGAAGCAATTACTTCTTCAGTGTTTAGCAGTGGCTCGCCCTGGCCCATGTAAACAATATTTGCGATGCGTTTGCCAGATTCGCGTTGAATCGACATGGCCTGATCGACTATTTCTTGCTGGGTCAAATTGCGTTTGAAGCCCAGGTAGCCAGTGGCGCAGAAAGTGCAACCCACGGCGCAGCCCACTTGTGATGAAACGCAGGCCGACAAACTGTCACGGTCCTGGAATGTCATGAGCACCGATTCCACCAGTTTGCCATCAGGCAGCTGGAAGAGATATTTGCGAGTGCCGTCCCTGCTTACTTCCAGGTGGGCAATTTTGAGCAGAGGCACCTGAGCCACCTGATTGAGCTTGTGGCGCAGCTCCACTGAGAGGTCGGTCATTTCTTCAAAAGAATTGGCATACTTGACGTAAATCCAGGTGTGGATTTGCTTTGCTCTGAAGACCGGCAGGCCAAGCGTTTTAACGAATTTGGTCAGCTCTGCCAAAGAAAGGCCCGATAACGCCTGTTTTGGCGCTAAATGAGCGGCATCTTCTTTTATTTCGCTTGTGTCGCCTGTGGTCATTGTTATTCCTGATATTCAGTTTAGTTTTACTCATAAAGTTTGCGCCGGAGCCTGCACTTGGGCGCTTGACGAGCAGTTGACCATGATAGCAGGCGCCGGCCAGTGTGGCTCACAAGCGGGATGGATGCTGCAAGATGTTAAAATACACTTGCAGTGGCGCCTTTACTTCGTTTTGCGCGGTAAGATACGCCCTTGGCTGGCTTTGCGGGAGATTTAGTTGATGTTGGATGGTATTGACGGTTTTTTAAAACGTCTGTTTGGCGACACCAACGAAAAGCGCGTGCAGCATCTGCAACCGTATGTCGATAAAGCCAATTCTTTTGAAGCCGCTATGCAGAAATTGTCTGACGAAGAACTGCGAGCTAAAACTGACGAATTTAAAAACCGCATCGCCGAAGCGCTGAAAGATGTGGAAGACATCAAGCTCATTCCCGACGAAACTCCAAAAATGCCGGGGCAAATGCGCACGAAAAAAGACATCGTGCTCTCACATCTTTTAGAACAAATGCTGCCTGAGGCTTTCGCCGTTTGTCGCGAAGCGAGCAAGCGCGTGCTTGGTATGCGCCACTTCGATGTGCAGTTTATGGGTGGGGCAGCGCTGCACTTCAATAAAATTGCTGAAATGCGCACAGGTGAAGGTAAGACCCTGGTAGCTACTCTGCCGACTTATCTCAATGCGCTTGCTGGTCGCGGCGTTCATGTGGTCACAGTAAACGATTACCTGGCCAGACGTGACTCTGAGTGGATGGGCCGTTTATATAAGTTTCTTGGCCTGAGCACAGGGCTGGTTTATTCGCATCAACCTGATCACGAAAAATATCAAGCTTATCGTGCTGATATCACCTATGGTACCAACCACGAATTTGGTTTCGACTATTTGCGCGATAATATGCGCAAGTCTTTAGAAGAGCTGGTGCAGCGTCCTTATTACTTTGCCATTGTTGACGAAGTCGATAACATTCTCATTGACGAAGCCAGAACACCGCTAATCATTTCGGGCTTCCCTCGTGATTCTCACGCCGATCTTTATGTGCGTATGTCGCAATTGGCCCCGCTGCTTGAGCGCGGTAAAGACAAAGATGACGAAGAATGCGACTACTGGGTAGACGAAAAGCAACGCAACGTTTTGCTTACAGAGCAAGGCATCATCAACGCTGAAAAGATGCTTGATGTGCCAGATCTGTTCGATATGCATAACAATTATTCGCACCACCTGGTGCAAGCTTTGAGAGCAAAAGAGCTTTATCGCATCGATACCGAGTATGTAATTCATCCAAACGAAGAAGGCAAGCCAGAAATTTGCATCGTCGATGAATTTACCGGCCGCATGATGCAGGGCCGCCGCTGGAGCGATGGTTTGCACCAGGCGATTGAAGCGAAAGAGCGCGTGCCGATTCAAGAAGAGACCATGACTTACGCGTCCATTACCTATCAAAACTTGTTCAGACTTTATCCAAAGCTGGCTGGTATGACCGGTACGGCTATGACTGAAGCAGCTGAGTTCTCTAAAATTTACAACCTTGATGTTGTGGCGATACCCACAAATCGCAACAACCAGCGCGTCGATTCTCCAGACATTATCTACAAGAACGAGCGCATGAAATATATCGCCGTGGTTGAAGAAATTGTGGACATGTACGAGCTCGGTCGCCCGGTACTCGTAGGTACTGTGTCCATTGAAAAGTCAGAGCTGATTGACGACCTTTTAAGTAAGCCGCAGGGCATGAGCCAATATCTTCTTGAGAAAATCAAAAGAATTGACGCTCATATGAAGGCCAGAAACCTCAGTGGAGAGACAATCGACGGATTGCGCAAAATTTTTGAGCGTCCCGGTCAAATTGAAGTCGATAAGCTCGAGACTCTTGTTAAAAAAGCCGAAAGTGAATTTCCCAAAGAAGAAGAACTGGCAGAAAGACTCTTCTCTGCGCTGCGCACAGCCAAAGTGGTGGCAGTGATTCGCAAGGGTATTGATCACCATGTGCTCAATGCCAAACAACACGATAAAGAAGCCATGATTGTGGCTCAGGCCGGGCGTAAAGCGGCCGTAACCGTTGCGACTAACATGGCCGGTCGTGGTACTGATATTTTGCTTGGTGGTAACGCCGAGTATCTGGCCAAAGAGAAACTTTTAAAAGAGTTTCCTGACTCAGAAGACTTACTGCACGATCCGGAGCGTCTCGCTCTCTATGATGCCAAGGTCAAAGAGCTGACCATAAAAATGAAAGAGCAGACCGACAAAGAACACGATGAAGTGGTCAAAGTTGGTGGTTTGCATATTATTGGTACCGAGCGTCACGAAGCCCGCCGCATCGATAATCAGCTGCGCGGTCGCGCTGGACGACAGGGTGACCCCGGCACCACTCGCTTTTTCTTGTCGCTTGAAGATCAGTTGATGCGCATCTTCGGTGGTGCCGCCATATCTAAGTTGATGGATATGATCAAAGCTGACGAAGACATGCCTATCGAATCGGGCATGGTGAGCAAGTCTATTGAGAACGCGCAGAAAAAAGTAGAAGCGCACCACTTCGATACCAGAAAACACGTTTTGCAATACGATGATGTTTTGAACACTCAGCGTGAAGTAATCTATCGTGAACGCAGACGCATTTTAGAGAAAGCCGATTTGCGGGCCGGCATGCACGACATGCTGCGTGAGCACCTCGATCTTATTCTTGAAGCGCAGATCGACCCTGATGCGCCAAGCGACATGTGGGAAGAAGAGCAGCTGCCTGAGGTTCTGCGCAATCTGGCTGTAGATGTGCCCATGATGGCTGAAGTCAAAGTAGAAGACCTGAAAAATCTTGCTTACGACGACTTGAGACAAAAACTCTGGGAAGATCTAGAGCTGGCCTATAAAGTTAGAGAAGAGCACATCGGCGCTGAAGACATGCGCGAATTTGAGCGGCAAGTTTTGCTGCACAATATCGACAGCAAATGGGTTGATTATTTGCACAATATCGATCTATTGCGTGATGGCATTAATCTGCGCACCTACGCCCAGAAAGATCCTTTGCAAGAGTACAAACGCGAAGCTTTCAACATGTTTAACCAGCTTCTGCGCAGTATTCAAACTGAAGCAATTCAGCAAATATTCCGCGCCCAGCCTCAATCTATTGAAATTGACGATCTGGACAATTTGACATTTGAGAATTTGCCTGAAGGCATGACACCTGAAGATCTAATCAATATCATCAAGCAGGTGCAAGAAGCGCAAAGCTTCGGCCATGAAGATGGTGGCTTAAATATCGAAGAACTCGAAGCCATCTTGAATGGGCCCGGAATGGCTGAACTCATGGCTGGAGCGGCTTCGTCGGAAGATGCGACAAATCCGTCCGTGGGTGTTGAGCTACTAGAAATCGAAGACGGTGACGATGACGAGGCATACGAAGATACAATTGCCATGGCACCACTTGGTGAAGAAACCGCTGACGTTGATCCGATTGATCCAAAGGATCTAAGTGATCCAATCAATTCAAGCAATTCAAGCAATTCAAGCGATTCTAATGAATCAATTGATGCGAACGGCAATGGTGTCAAGACTGCGAGTGGCACTGCTGCAAAAGAACAGTAATGCTATTTCTTTCCTTTGATACCAGTGGCCGCGAACTCACGGTCGCTCTCTTTGAAGGCGGCAGTAGCACCAAGGCTGGTGGCAAGCTGATTGCGCAAGAGCGCATTGATTTTGGTGAATTGTCTGCTCATGATCCCCGGTTGCCCCTTGCGGCACCGAGCGTCGGCGCTAAGAAAACCAACCGACAAGAGTCGGTCAGTTTGCTGATTCCCACCATTGATAAACTTTTGAGCGAACACGGCCTGAATAAAAGCGACATTGGTTGCCTGGCTGTAGGCATTGGACCAGGCGGATTTACTGGTATTCGTGTCGCCATCACTACTGCGCGCACAATTGCCCAGGCCTTAAAAGTGCCGTTGATTGGAATTAATTCCCTTGAAGTGGCTTGCTTTAATTTACAGCCTGAAGAGTGCGTCGGCATTATCAAAGAAGCCTCTCGCACTCATTGTTATATGGCTGTGTATACACAGGCTCAGGGTGCTGGTTTAGATTTTGCCGATGTGGCGGCCGCCGTTTTGCCGCGCTATCTGACTTATGAAACCATGTTGGCTGAGCAAAATTTGGCGCCGCGCTGGTATTGCGACGCCAGTGTTTTAGAGCGCCTGCCGCAGTTGCGTAATTGCCAATTGCTGCCGCCCGTTAAGAATATTGCTGCAGAACAAGCCAAAATTGCCTGGCTTCGGGTATCTTTGAAAGGTATAACCGAGCCTGCTGCATTTCACTATCGGCTAACAGAGCCGCTCTATTTGCGGGGCGCATCAGTGACACTGAAAAAAGGCGATGCTATCGAAAAAGTCGAAAGTAATTGAGATTAGCGCTTTGACCTTAAGCGATCTCGAAGAAGTCATGGAAATTGAACCCGTGGCTTTCGGCTCGCACCACTGGTCGCGTCAGTCGTTCATGAATGAGCTGCTCAATACCAGCGGCCATTATTTTGCTGCGCGTGACAGTGAAGGTCATTTGATTGGTTATTCGGGTTACTGGTTAATCGGCGACGAAGCGCACATCACCACTTTGGCTGTGCATCCCGAGTATCGCCGCATGCATGTGGGCGAGCGTCTTTTGGTTAACGACATTATTCAGGCGCGCAAAATGGCAGCCGATTTAGTCACACTGGAAGTGCGCATTTCCAACGAGTCTGCCCAACGTCTGTATGGTAAGTATGGTTTTCGCAGCTTAGGTATTCGTCCCAACTACTATCAAGACAATGACGAAGACGCCATGGTTTTGTGGACCGACAGGCTGACCTCTCCTGATTTCCTTACTTTATTTAAGAAAAGAGTGAAAGAGCGTGGATTGGCCGAGGTAGTAGGCGATCTCGATGCTCTAGACAAGCTGTTTATGCGCCCTGAGCTCGAATGTGACGCCGACGATACCCTCTCTTGAGGCGCACTTCGGCTCAAAAGTTAGCTTAAATCGTACGATATTGCCAAAAAAGTCATTACTTCTAGTCATGCTCTGTATATAGCAGGGGTTGACTTGTCATAAGGCGGCAAACGAAAATAGACATGTTAAACGGCTGGAGGTTCAATTGCGTTTAGTTGCCCAGGATATTGCACCGCGCATCAAACGCAGGTCTACTTTAGGCCAGATTATTTTGACCCTTCTAGGTATGTTGGTGCTTTTTCTGGCCCAGTTCACATCTTTTGAGGTGCCGGTGGCTAGCCAGCGCAATCTCATCGCTTTTGGCGAAAATCAGCTGCGCGATGGCTATCACCTGATTCCAGAACGTTACAAAAGCAAGATTGAAACTACACTAGAGAGCCGTGTGCCGCTTTTAACTAAAGCCAATGCTCCTGTGCGCAAAACTTTCTATATGCCCCTGGCTGCCGCTGCCATTTTCATCGGTTACGTTCTCGGGCCGGTGATCGGTGCCAGTGCTTGTGCTACTTTTGTCTTCTTGGGCCTGATTGGGCCATTCCTGGGCATCCACTCTTTTGCTTCTGGTGGTGGGCCTGATTACTATCAACAGCCAGGTTTCGGCTATCTTCTGGCCCTAATTCCAGCAGCCGCTGTGGTGGGAATGATTACACGCGGTCCTCGCACTAGTTTGGTGCAAATCCTCTCAATAGCGGCAGGCTTAACGGTTGTGCATCTGTCGGGAATTTTCTATTTGCTCGGCAGTTGTCTGGTTTCATACTTGCTTGACGGCAACCGTGCCTCGCTGGCCTGGCAGCCCTGGGTGTTTCAACTGGCTCGCAATATGACCTGGTATCCGCTGCCCTACGACGTCCTCTGTAGTGTAATTTTAGTTGGTATCGCTTTTCCATTTCGCTGGTTGACTCGAACTCTGGTGGCACCAGAATTGAGTTCCCGCACAGCACCACAAGCGAAACCGACAGAGCGCTATCATGTGGTGGAAGAGTTTGTCTAAAGATCTCAGTCAGGTTAACTGGAAGCTGTATTTAGGTTTAGCTGGTCTGGCAGCGGTAACCCTTGGGCTTGGACTGGGGCTTTTTTATTATGGCACCAGAGTAGAGACTAAACGCTTTCGCCTCGAACAATTGCGAGTACGCACAGGCACCGTGGGCGGTGCGGCAAGCGGCAAGCAAAATTTGAAGATTTTACACATTTCAGATTTGCATCTTTCTGGCAATGATGAGGAAAAAGTACAGTTTATTCGCAAGATTACAGACGAAGACTATGACCTGATTGTTTTAACTGGTGATGTTTTTGAGTTCTTGGATGGGCTCAAATTTGGTCCGAGCCTGCTCAGCCGTAAGCCGCGCTTAGGTGCCTATGCGGTCTTTGGCAATCACGATTATTATGACTACTCCATTTTCAATAAGACTTTTGGTCGTCTCAATCGCAAGTACAGGCATCCGGTACATCGCAACAATGTTGAGCCTCATCGTATTTCACTCGAGGCTGGTGGATTTAAAGTTCTCATTAACGAAAGCGTTCTCATTGCCGAAGAAAATCTCTTCATTGTCGGCATTGATTATTTTGGCATGAAAGAAAATGAGCTGCAGCAGATGATGGACAAGGCTCCAGCTGATGCCCTCAAATTGGCTCTCTTTCATGTGCCTAAGTATCTTGATAGCTTCTCTAAAGCCGGATTTCATGCCGCTTTTGGTGGGCACACACATGGTGGACAAATTCGCGTGCCGGGTCTTGGTGCCTTAATTACCGATTCTGATTTGTCGAGAAAAAATGCCTCGGGCATGGTTGATGTAGGCGGCACCAAAATTCATGTTTCGCGCGGCCTTGGTGCTGACCCAAGAAGCAATATTCGCTTGTTCTGCCCGCCAGCGGCCACTGTTATTGAATTGATTCATGGGCCAGGGCCGTCTGCTAAAAGTGCAAAAGCTGCTGTGCAGGCATCAAAAGTTATTTAGACTGAAACTGCTTGAAAGGCGAAGTCAGGTTAAAGGGCTGAGGCGCCGACCCTTCTTTTGGGCTGGCGCTTTGTGAATCGTTCGAGCGCCCGCGGCGATTAAGATTGACAGCACCACTATTGGAAGTCTGATTGAAGCGAGCTTGACCGGGCATGGGTGTTATTGCCTGCTGTGGCGCATGATCAGGTACATGGAAGAACGTTGGTGGTGGTGGTGTTCGCCAGGTAGGAATGTGCGCTTGCAGCTGTTTAAAAAGCGATGCCACAATGTTTTTCGTCAGGCGTACAGGGTGGCTGCCGCGGGCATCTACCACGGCGCCTTCGGCCATAGAACCATCAATGGTGCCGATAAAGCGAGCGCGTTGAATAGAGCGAGGTCTGACTGCCCACTTATTTTGATTGACAAAAACCAAGTCAACCTGGCCTTCTTTAGGCTGTTCGCCCTGTTGCATTTCCATAGTCGGCGTGTTTTTGTAATAAAGTTCGCCATCAATGGTGGTGGCGCGACGTATCAATGATAGTTTGACCAGTCCAAGGTTTTTATCCTGGCTGATGTATTCTCCGCTGTAGTCGGTGGCCATCCAGTTAAAGGCACCAAGCAGGCCAAATATAATAACGAGGCAGAGAGCCTGATTGCTGAGTAAGTTGCGAAGTTTTTTGCTTCTTGTTTCTTTATCGTCTTCACTGAATGATTTTTTGCCGCCTTTCTTTTTCCCTCTACTGCCGCTTGCTGGGCCAATTTCAGTACCACGAGGATCAAAGCTTTGCGGCCTGCTCGATGATTTGCGGCTGCGTGAGAAGTCTGTGCTTACTTTTGGTTCGCGTCTTGTTTCAGGTACATGCTGAGTAAAATCGTCGTTGAAGCCGTCGCTATCGTCTAGATCTTCTTTCGGCTGATAGGCGCGTGGCATCCTTGTAGGCCTGGGCTTCGGTCGTCTTGATTGGTAATCGTCAAAATCAGTCATTGCAATGGCATCTTTCTATGGTATTAAATCTGGTGTCAGATGATAAAGATGCCTGATTGTAGCCGCGTCATTAGGCGATATTACTCCACGGCCATAATAGAGACTCATTAAGTCTCCCGGATTAGTGCTGTGGCCTTCTATGCCAAGGGCGTGGCCAAATTCGTGAGTAGCAGCTGCTTTCAATTTACCCAGTGCCATGGGTTGCCCTTGACCATCAGTGGTGCGCAACACAATTACAGCTGGTTTAAAATCGGCCTGGCCGCCCGCCAGAATGGCTTTGTAGGGAAAGTTTGTTTTAGATGTGTAGCCCCGAACGTCTTGAGAGAACAGCGCCATGCCGTTCTTGCCGACAAAGTGATTGGTAAAGAAGACATAAATGTCGGCTTCGCCAGGATCATCAGTCAACTGATATGAAAACAAGCCTTCCCGTTCAAAAATTTTCCATGACAGCACCCCTTCCAGTGCCGCCTGGTAATGGCCGGCTACGTAGCCATCTGCCGGTTTCAGCGCCCGAAATTGCTCTGGGTCTGAAACTACCTGGGCAACCAGGTTGGGCCAGGCTGCCAGATTGTCTGTGTTGGCAACAGGCGCGCCCCATTTAGGATCCATGATGCTGTCTAAAGTCAGACCAGGGGAGATGTAGACTTTGAGCGGCATCTGGTCGCGCACCCAGTGCACACTGCCATAACGGCTGCGGTATTCCGGATAGACTGTAGCTGCTCCACTTTGAGCTGGTCTCGTCTGCGGTTTGCGATATTGAGCACTTGCCGGCGGATAACTTGAGACCATGAACGTTACACTTGTAATGAGGAAGAGGCAATAGCAGCAAACCTTTTGGGCTGCCGTCAAAGTTTCTTTGTAACACCGTGGAAACATTCTTGTAGTCATTCCGTCTATTTCATAGCCAGGTTAAAGTGGTACTACGGTCAGGGTTATGTTCACATCTTGTACACACCCAGAGTACATATTGTATATGCCACGTAGTATTACGCTTGTTACGGGCATAATAAACGAAAGGTTAAAAGCGTAGGTTTTATGAGGTTTGATGGGAAATAATATATTTGTTCATCGCAGGAACTCCAGTACGAGAGACACAAGGGATTGAGTCTGTTGGGGCGGCACCAACACTGCGGACATTTCAAAAGGCCTCACCAAGCGGTGGGGCTTTTTTTTATGGCGACGGCTTATAATCTTCACTCTGCGTTTATGGAGTAAATCATGCTACCTGTTAGAGCTATCGTGCTGGCTGCCGGTCAAGGTAAACGGATGAAATCCAGTCGGCCGAAGGTGCTGCATGAGGTTATGGGGCGCGCCATTCTCAGCCGAGTGATGGACGCTGTGGGAGCTCTAGGGCTCGAGCATTTACACCTGGTGGTTGGACACTCCGCCGAAGTGGTCAGTGAGTTCGTCCACAAAAATCCGCCCAACTGCCCGTTTTCTACTCATTTGCAGGCGCCGCAGCTAGGCACAGGCCACGCTGTGATGCAAGTTGTACCGGCCTTGAATGATTTTGTTGGCACTTTACTCGTCACTGTGGGCGACGTACCGGTTTTGCAAAGTGACACACTGGCGCGTCTTTTAGCCAGTCACCGTGAGAGTAAAGCTGTGATAACAGCTCTGAGCACAGTAGTTCCTGATGCCAAAAGTTACGGCAGAATGGTGCGCGATCAAGATGGCAAAGTCAGAGGCATCGTCGAAGACAAAGATTGTTCGCCCGGAGAAAAACTGATTACTGAGGTCAACACCGGTATTTATTGCATCGAATGGCCCGCTGCGGCTTCCGGCTTGAGCTCGCTTTCGTGCGACAACCGACAGAAGGAATATTATCTGACCGATCTGGTGGCATGGGCCTATCACCAGAAGCACGTAACTGAAACTGTTGTACTGACTGACTTTCGTGAAGTTTGCGGCATTAATTCACGAGTGGAATTAGCCGAAGCAACGGTACACTTGCGCGATATCACCGCTACTAAACTGGCTCTAGAGTCGGGTGTCACTATAATTGATCCCAGTTCAACCTGGATTGCACCGGAAGTGACCATCGGCGAAGAAACTGTTATTTTGCCAGGCTGTTACTTAATCGGTAACATTGAAATTGGCGCCGGCTGCCATATTGGGCCTTATACCGTAATGAAAGGTCGTGTGATTGTGGGCAGCGGATCATCAGTCGTTAATTCACACATGAATGATTCGACCATTGGCGAAAATTGCAAAGTCGGCCCGTTTGCACATATGCGCGAAGGCAACAGTGTGGGCAACGGCTCTAAAGTGGGAAATTTTGTCGAATTGAAAAAAGCACAGGTAGGCAACAAGTCAAATGTCTCGCATTTGAGTTATGTCGGCGACGCTACTTTAGGTAATAACGTCAATATTGGTGCGGGTACTATTACTGCCAATTATGATCACCTGACTAAGAGAAAAGCGCGTACGGTCATTAATGACGGTGCTTCTACCGGAAGTAACTCAGTGCTGGTAGCACCAGTCGAGCTCGGCGTTGAAGCTGTGGTAGCCGCTGGTAGCGTGATCACGAAGCCGGTGCCCGATGGCGCACTGGCTGTGGCGCGAGGCAAACAAAGCAATGTTGATGGCTGGAGCGAAAAGCGCAAACAGGGCGCACTGGCTAAGAGTTAGACTCAGAATAATCACAGCGAGCTTCACTTAATGACGGCCAATTACCGCTCCAGTTCAGATATGGTGTCTGGATTGGATTCTAATTGCGAAATATAGTCAAGTCTGCGCCTTTCAGCTTCAGCAAACCTGGGTGAATCAATGGTCAAATATTTGATCAGGCCCAGGGGAATGAGGTGTTTTGAGTAGTCTGGCATGCCGTGCCGATCTGCTTCGCCATAAGATTCGATTTCCACATAGTCGTGGCCGATGCGCAACACTCGACCAATTAAGCTGGTGCCGTCCATAAAGTGCAGGCGCACCCATGAGCGGGTATCGCACAGTTTTTCAAGGCGTAGTTTCAGGTTCATAGTGCTTGCCTCAACTTACATTCTCAATGGCGTCTTATCTTTATTGCTTTCTTCTTCTTCCATCTTATCAAAGGTCCGATAAAAAACCGCTTATGAGAAAGTAGGGCAGATGTCTGTACGCTTGTCAGTCGAAAATACCGCATTGATATATATTCGCAAAGTCTTAGATTTCAATTTTTTGTTGCACTTTGAAGAAGCTTCTCTGGCGCCCGTTTCTATCGCATATACGCAGAAGTCAAGAATTGCGAAATTCGCAAAGCGAACTAAACTGAGATTGTGGCTTGAAGATTTGATTGATGTATTTGAATTGATACTTTTTGAATTGATACCACAATTTTTTTGCACCAATAAAAACTAGAATTTGAGGACTTAATGCAAGACGAGCTTATACCGGCCAATTTGCTCAAGCGTCTGGAAGAACTTAAGGATCGCGAAGCGAGTTACTGGCATGATGAGCTGTATTCGGTAGAGGCCTTGACCAACATGGCCTATCGTGAGCAGTTAGAACAAAGTTTCAAACTTGACCCGCTTGGTGCTTTGCCGCCTCGCCAATAATTTTGATTCCTTTCAAAGTTAGATTAACGTCGACATGATCAAATAGCTCCACCGCTGGTGCCAGAAGTGGTGCCAATCCGCCGGTAGCTATTACCGTAGTATTGCTGGGAAGGCTCTTCAGAGCTCTTTCTATCCAATGTTTGACCAGGCCGATGTGTCCGATAACGCAACCACGTTCAATTGTCATTTGCGTATCGAAAGCAAGGGGCGAAGAAATAGAATGACTTTCTACTTCTTGCACCGAAAGTTCGGGCAGCTGCGCAGTTGAATAGTGCAGTGCGTGGAAAGTTTTTATCAGACCAAGAGTGATCATGCCACCAAGAAAATTGCCTTTATTATTGACTGCGGTCAAAGTGGTGGCAGTACCAAAATCAATCACAATGGCGGCATCATTATTTGATGTATGCAGTTTATAAGCCGCTGCAGCGTTGGCGATGCGGTCTGAACCCATCGTCTCGTAAAGTCCAGAAAGTAAATTTTGACTGCGGGCGGTTACTTCAAATATTTTGTTTTGCGCCTGGGGCCAGTTTGCCACCATTTTAGGAAGAGTGGAGGGCACCACCGATGACACTGCAATTAATCCGCGCCCGTATTTGCTATTCAAGCTATTGAGGTGGCTGGCGGCAGTAGCTGGGTCAGCAGTACTGTAATTCCAGGTTTCGCTCAACTCACTGTCGACAAACAATCCACAGCAAATTCTTGAGTTTCCAATATCGATGGCAAGAGCCCTTTCTGATTTCATCGAGTCTCTAATTGCGTCCAAAGTAGTAATGTAAACCGTTGAGTATTCCTTGAGCAGCTTTGGTTTGCCAGGTTGGATTGATCAAACGAGCATACTCATCAGGGTTTGAGACAAAACCGACTTCAACTAGAACGGCTTGCATATTGGTGGGCCTGCACAGTGCCAGGTTCTGATAACGCGCGCCAATGTCAGGAAAACCCAGCTCTTTAGCCGCACCATTTTTGAGAGCGCGCGCCAGCTCTTGAGACTGCGGGTGATACCAGTAGGTTGACGTGCCATGCTCTTTGACCGGATCGCGTCCGTCAGGCAGAGCATTATTATGCACTGAAATCAGAAGATCCACTTTTTTTGCTTTGGCGAAATCAACTCGGTCATTCAGTGAAACATCCGTATCATCTTCTCTGGTCATGAAAACAGTGGCGCCATCGGCTTTAAGCAGATCACGCAATTTTAGAGCAATGGCAAGGTTGATTTCAGCTTCGCGTATGGCGGAGGGACCAATTGCGCCGGTTTCTTTGCCGCCGTGACCAGGGTCGATGCAAACCGTTAAACCTTTAAGCCTGCTTAGTGAGGCAACTTCAGCTTCCTCGGCGGCCGGGCCGGCAGAAGTGGCTATTGGTAAATCGATTTTTGGAGCATTCTTTATATGAATATTGAGATTGTTGTCATCGAAGTCGGCGAAATAGCCCCACTGGCGCAAGCCTTTAAGATCAACATCAATCTGGTAGACATGGTCTTCAGGTTGTTTCCAGGAAACGTTTTCAATTAAATGTGAATTGCCGCTGTCATCAGGAGCTTGATAAACCCAGTCAGTGTCGGCGCTGACACCAAAGATTTTGACCATTAAGTGATTCGTTTTGAGATTTTGTTCAATTATAAAAGGTAGACGCTGGCTGAGCGGAATTACGAGACTTTCGCCGTAGTTATCTTGTTTGACTATTATAGTGCGTGCCACTGCTTCTGGTGCAGGGCTGCCGGTTTCTTCAAAATCGAGATCTTCTCTTTTGATCCAGATATGTTTTGATGGCGTGTAGCGACAGCGAATATTCTCGCCCTGATAGCCGTCTACAAGCAGCCTTACACCTTGAGGCAGAGGCGTCAGTCTGGCTAAGTCAGGGGCTACTCGAGTAATTGTTTCATCGTGGGCGGTGCGAGCAATTTGCGGCTGGCGTAACACGGTAATTGCTGCGGCACCAGCCGTGGTGATGCTTTGTCCCGCTTTTTGCAAGAGAAAGCGTGGATGTTCTTGTTCGAAATTGTCGCCCGCCTCTACTCTATATAAGCCGACGTAAAGATCAGCAGCATTCGAGTGACGCTGGAACATCTGGCCGTAGGCCGCTTCCATACCACGGTTAATGGCTGAACCAGGCAGTTTAGTTGCGCTGCTCTTTCTGCGACCCATGGCACTGTGCGCCACGCGCAAGTTGTTAATTGGTGATAGAGCAATATGTTTTTTGCCAAGAATTACTTGCGCCTGACAGCCTGGTGTGGCACGTACAGCAAACTCAATAATTTCGCCTACATTGACGCCGCGATCGTCTTTTGGTTCAAAGCTGTCTTTAGCAAATTCGAATGATGTGGCCGGCAGAGATTGGCGCGCTTGCTCTCTTTGTACATCCAGCGATTGACTATAAATCTGATTGCCTTCAGCGTTGCTGACGCGTAAATCAAATTGATTTTTCCCCCGATTGAGCGCAATCACGTGAGCAAAGAAACCTTCTTTATTAATAAGCACATTTTGGCCATTGACCGTCAGGGTGTAGCCAGGATAAGTAGAACCAATAATGAAAGACCCTGACGAAGGCACATTGGCTGCCGGCGAAGGATAGACTATGAGCAGTGGACGATCAGGGGAGAGTTTTGGGCGCACATATTTTTTAACAGGCACCAGAGGTTTAACGACACTACCAGCGGTACCGAAAGTATTGGCCTGACTACCGTTTTCTACCTGAGCACTCGTGGCACAAGAACTGGTAAGCAGTGCCACCGATACTGTAGTGAAAGTAGCCATCGCCCGCGAGGCCACGTTATTTACGGTCATTGACGCTCCAGTTAAATTTGCCAAAAAATCTTTTTTCTAAGCGGGCATCAGTGGTCAGTTTATCGTCTTTATCGTAATGATAAAGAACGAACTCCCAGGGGTCTGAAAAGCCCTGGCCAAAGACATCACGATACCATTGGAAAAACTGAGAAATATCAATAGTCGATAAATTTGGCTGGTAGTCTACGTTTTGAGGGTTGTGCAAAAAGAGGTCCATATTGGCATTCATGTCAGCCATCATTGTAGAAGCGGTAATGGCGTGATCAACCAGTTGCGGGTAGCCAAGGGAGCCGCGGCAAATCAGGAAAATAGCCAGAGCAGGCGCGGCTATTCTTCTATCATCGCCAAGCACGCGGGGATGGATTTTATCAACCAAAATTTCTTCGATTGACATAGTTTTTCCGCCAACCACAAAACGGTCGGCAATAAATTTTCGCCGCACGGGAAAAAGTGTTTCAAGAGGATAATGATCGCAAACTAGTTTGATGCAGAGCAGGTTGTGAGCGTTGATCCAGTAGCAGAGAATATCATCATTGCTGGTGAATTTTTCGCAGCTGGTGGTGGCCAGTGCGTCTAAAGCAGCGCCAAGCAAAGGCTCGCTTTTTGCCTTGCGATAATCAACCTTTCCGTCTTTGACAATGCTTTTGAGCAGAGCGTCATATTTGGAAAAATCGGGTGTTGCCGGTGTGGTAGCCCTGGTGCAAGCGGCCATGATTGTCACTGGCAGCCGAATGATGTCTTGCACTAAACTCAAGACCAAGCCAAAAACAATCAGGGCGATTGATATGACTATGGTAGCCAGGTGGCGTTGTTTAGGAGGCTTCATCAGCTCATCTCGGTGAATGCGGTGCAGTTATACTTTGCCACGCCTGAGCCAACTGCGCAAGAAAAACATCTTTTTGCAGACCAAAATGCTGTCAAAACAAAATTTGGAGCGTACCGGATTCGAACCGGTGACCTCTTCAATGCCATTGAAGCGCGCTACCAACTGCGCTAACGCCCCGTACAGTGCAACTTATACCATACATTCCCGGGGCAAGAAAAGCCGGACATTCAACAACGTTACTTCCGTGAAGCTGAGTTTTTCCTAACTCACGAATGCCTCTTTATTTGTCACTGTTCACATAGAGAAAGGGCTTGCCTGTTAGTCTTCTGTTAGTGGAGACATAGATTGATGGGTCGGCACAAAAATTTAGTCAATGCAGAGCGCGCCCTGCTCCTTGTAATAGATGTTCAGGAGCGCTTTCGCGAGCATATTGATCAGTTTTCGCAGGTAGCGGCGAAGATTGCCATTTTGGTGGAAAGCGCGCATATACTTGACCTTCCTGTTGTTGTCACGGAGCAATACACGAAAGGCCTCGGTGTCACAGTGGCCGAAATCGCCGAGAAACTGGCCGCCAAGCCGGCGAAGACTTTTGAAAAAATGTGCTTTAGCGCTTCTGGAGCTAAAGGCTTCGACAAACATCTTGAAAAGCTGGGTCGCCAGCAAATTATTGTTTGTGGCATTGAGACCCATGTTTGCGTCAATCAGTCGGTGCACGATCTTCTGAAAAAAGGCTATGACGTGCATTTAGTTACAGATGCCCTGGGCAGTCGGGCGCCGGAGAATAAAGCCATCGGCTTAGCCAAAATGTATGCAGCTGGCGCTTTGCCGACTACTGTCGAGATGTGTTTATTTGAAATGCTGGTTGAATCAGGCACAGATAAATTTAAAGCTGTGCAAAAATTGGTGAAATAATAATTGACTGGTCGGTTAGTTGCTTGTTTAATGCTAGGAATCTTTGAGCGATTTATATGATGGTGTCCCAGGTAGTTAGAAGAAGAATGCGGCGTTCCGTTTTACTGGCGGTGAGCCTTGCTTATGCTTTAGCGTCTGGCCTTACTTTTGGCTTGCCGCCTTTTGCTTTAGCGCAAGATGCTTATACCCCCGGCCATACCGAAACCGGGGCCAGAGCTGGCGCCGGCACTGGTACTAATCAAGGCACAGGGGCTCTCACTCGCAGCCAGCCGGCCAGCCTGGCCAATCCGGCAACTCCTGCCGCCGCACCTGTTTATGGCTCGTCGGGCAATGGAACTGGATCAGACACTCCGCCCAGTGGTTTGCCTTTGCGCCCTGCAATTACGCCCAATACGCCTAGTACGCCCAATACGCCTAATTCGCTGATTTCACCTGATTTGCGCGATACACCCGGTTTTGGCGACAATTCCTCAGTACGGCCGCCGGATCCCGTTGTGGACACGAATTCTGGACCGTTAGACAAGACTAACGCCCGCACTGGTTTATCGGCGGATGCAAAGACTGTGCCTCTGGAGGCCTCCGGCCTGACTGCCAAAGAACGGCAGGGTGATTATGATGTGGTCAATACGCAAGCTGACGAATTTCGCAAACGATTTTTGCAGGGCGAGGCCATCGAGTTAAGGCTGCCCATGGGCGATCAGCTCATGAGCCTGGGGGCAAAATTGCCTCCAATTCGCCTTGAGGCGACGTATACCCAACCCATTTCTTTGCGCGAAGTGGTGCAATATACTCTCGATAACAACCTTGATATTCGTATACAGCGCGAGGTGGTGACCCAGAACAAATGGATTTTGGGTAATTCACTTGGTCGCTTTTTGCCGGACGCTCTGCTCAGCTACAACTCACAATATCAAGCAGGTACTTCACTTATCGGCGGTACTATTCCGGTGAGCTTCGGCAATCCGTTTGTCACTGCTACAGCCGGTTTTAGATATTTTGGTTTCCGTGGTGGCTCTGTTCTCTTTTCCAGCCTTTCCAATCTGCATAATTTCCGCGCTGCCAAGCAAGGCTTGCGCGCTTCTATTAATGACACGCTGCTCAATGTCACTCGTTTGTACTACAACCTGGTGCAAAATCAAGCTTTGCTGCAAATTCAGACCAGAGCGGTAGATGTTTCAAAAGCACAGGTTTTGCTCAACCAGCAGTTAGAGAAAGCCGGCACTGGCACACGCTTTCAAGTGCTGCAATCAGAAACGCAGTTAGCTCGCGACGAACAGGCTTTGCTGACGCAAGAAGTAGAATTGCGTCGTTCTGCCATCGATCTGGCTACAGCGCTAAATCTAAATAGTGCCATCAATTTACTCTCGGTAGAATCTGAAGTGCGCAAGGTGCGTCTGGTTGATCCAAATCTCGACATCAACCATTTGATCAACATTGCCATCTTAAATCGTCCTGAATTGAAACAGTTTGAACAGCTGAGATTGGCTGCCAAACGCAATATCCAAGTGCAAGCAGCACCGCTTTATCCGCAGTTTCAATTTTTTGGCGGTTACAACGGTAACGGCCAGACCTTGAGTAACACCACGCAAAATACTATCCCATCATTTTCTATCGTGCCTTTAGCGGCGCCGGCAACCACTGCGCAGACCGTCACTGTGCAAAATGCCTCAGCGGTTTTAAGCAGCCCGCAATCGGTGGTGCCTGTGGGTGCTGTTTATAATCCCAGTGTGCAAGCTGACCGCGGTTTGCGTAAGTCTTATCAAATTGGTGTGCGGGTTGACTGGAATTTTCTTGGTATGGGTATGCCCGATTTGGCCAATATACAGGCAGCGCGGGCGGTGGCAAGGCAAAACACTTTGCGCGTCAATCAAACTGTGATCAATACATTGCAGCAAGTGCGCACCAGCTATTTGACCAGTCTCACCGCCGAGCGCCAGATCGAAGTGGCCACCAAAGAAGTGTTGTCATCGGCAGAAGAATTGCGCCTGGCACGAGTGCGTTTAGCTAACGGCGTAGGCACCAACATTGATGTCATCAATGCCCAGCGCGATTTCACTCAGGCCCTGGTGCGCAAGGCTCAAGCCATTATTGGCTTCAATATTCAACAGGCACAATTGTTGCGCGATATCGGCGTGATCAGCTACGACAGCATTACTTCAGGTCGACTGGCCAGATAGAGTCAGTCAATACTGGACGATTATTTGATGAAGTACATTTTGTTGGGCAGCTTTTCGCCGTCCACCGCGTGGCCGCCAGCCAGGTCTGAGTATTGATCGCCGATATTGACTACAACTTCGTAGCCCATGGCTTCGATTTGTTTGCGGTAGGCGGTTTTCATGGGCACAGCACTGCTCTTGTCGCCATCTGGCCGCATATATAGGCCATCGTATGTGATACCAGCCTTAATCAGGTTGCTGATGGTGGAGCGGCGCAATTTTTCTACGCGACCCGTAATCAAAAAGACTGCCAGACCCTTTTTACGAGCGTAAGCGAGCAGGTCAATGGTTGGTTTTAAAGGCGCGGCATCAGCTTCATGCACCCATTCTTCAAAGGCGCCCCAGTTTACTTCTTTGGCATTTTTCGCCACTTCGCGTGTGATAAAGGGGCGGTTGTCGAGAATAGTCTCGTCAATGTCAGAGACCACACAGAGAGAATGTTTTGGTTTGTCGGCCCCTTCGGCGGCAACGGCTTTATCAATGGCCGCTTTGCCCTTGGCGCAGGCTCTGTTGAATTCGTCTTTGCATTCTTTGGAATAGCTGAATTTTAGGGCTTCGGCAATTGGTGGCAATTTGTCGGAAGCCTTGCTGTGCATGGCTTCGATTTCGACTTGCGAATAAGCAAGTGCGGAAGGGGCCCAGAGCACAGCCAGGATGGCCAGAATGATGCCTGAACGGTTGACGAAATTTTTATTGTCGCTCACTCAATACTCTTTTTGAAGATCAGCTGCCGTTCATTTTGACACCACGGCCGGCGGCATATGTGGTGCTGCCACCAATGATTTTTTGCTTGCCGGGCAGAGGTTTTACTTCAATGGTGCCGACGATGGCGTCTGACTTTATCCCTTCATAAGTGCCCCAGCAATTGGAGCTGACAATCTTTGGCTTGGGCTTGATGTACGAAAGCAGCCGGTCTGACTCGGCAATGAAAACGAGAATAGAAATGGCGATCAGGCCGCTCATGATGTAAAAAGGCATGTCCATGTGTTCTATCTGTCCCTCAGTTCTCAAGGAGCCCAGATTAGCGCCTGGCCGCAGCCCTGTAAATGGGAAGAATACTCATATGCCGATTTTAGTTTGCGGATGGCCCACTTGCGAGGCGTTTGAGGCTCGCAGCGACAATCATTTGATTCTGTTTAACTCCGAGGAAGGAGCCGATAGCAATTGGAAGCAGAGTCAGAAGAAGGCTGGCAAGTGCGGCTAGACCCCAAAAAACAGGGTCAGCGTTCAGTGTTGTCGGAAAATTGAACGCAGATCCAACAACCATTAGTGCAATCACGCCAAGCACCAGGGGAGCATTGCAAATGGTGTTCAAGCACAACGAAGGTAATAGAGCTGTTGATCGCCCAACTCTAGCTATGACGAAGGCGGGCAGTGCAATACTGGAAAGCAGGTAAAGACAAATCGTTGGCTGCCAGGTCAAAATTCCTAAATGAAAAACGCAATCTATGCCGAAAGTAACTAGGGACGGTATTGACATAAGCGCAGTTAAAAATAGTGCCTTCTCCGACCGAAAAGACCTGGGCAGTGCCTCTCGTGTTTTTGCTGCCAGGGCATTCATAGGATAAAAGACGAGCGCTGCCACCACTGGTACGACACCCACTGCCAGCGGTAAGTTTCCATCAAACCAGCGAAAGTAGCCAAAAATAAAAGGAATAAGTGCCATTACAACAGTGCATCCGAACCAGGTGGTAGTACGGATCTTGTTTGGAGAATCGGCGTAAAACTGTTGCCAGAAGCCAATGGTGCCAAAAAATGAAAGCAATATTCCTGGAAGCAGTGCTGGCACCAGTGCTACAAGCGTGGCTTGACGTCCGAGAATACTCATTTCTGCAAAGTTGATAAATGCGAGGGTAACCATTGTCCAGCTCAAAAGACAATTCAAAGTTATATAGAGAATTGCTGCGGAATGCGCCAGTGGGTGCGGCAACAGAATTCTTTTCAATTCGTTTTTGCTCAGGCGATTGGATTGCTCCCCTAGCGCAGCACAAGCCGTCATCCACTTATGCTCGTCAGCATGCGGATCACCAATGATTTCGGTAAGTGCTGCAGTGTGCCGCTTTGCGCGAAAGAACATGGCTTGTTACCCGGCCGTGGTTGTTTCCATCATAGTCTCTGTCGGTCGAGCTGGCCAAATAGACCACAAAAAAGAGGGGCCACGGGCGCCCCTCTCTAAGCAATTTTTTGGATTTCTTACTTCTTGATGATGTCTGCTAGGTCTTTGTAGAGACCAGCAATCATCATTGTGATCGGTGCTGTATTGGGATTCTCTTCTGAAAACTTGGTGAATTCAAGAATTTTGTGCTCGAATAGGCCCAGTAATCTCGTGTCTAAGGCTCTGGCGTGCTCGTTTCGGTTCATCGATAGCTCTTTCTAGGCTAATGGTCAGGAGGAGTTGGTTTGCGACTGTATTAAATATTACTCAAAGACTGGAAAAGCTCAATAGGTCTGGGAAGAATTTCTACTGAAAAGTCAAAGTTTTATCTAAGAACTCTTCTGTATATACTCTGAGTTGAGTATATCTTGCCTTATGTGATCGCGGTCGCGCTAAAATAGGTATGGCTGTGCTTTTTTACAGTCTTTCATTGACGCCATTAATTGCCGCAGGCAAGTTCTTATGACTCAGGCACCATATTCGATTCACCCATCGGTTAAACAACTGCTTACCTCTGACTCATTAGCAGAGGCACAGGTGCTGGTGGGGAATGATTTGCTCGATCGCCAGGTTTCACAGGTAATTTCGAGCATTGGCACCGCGCCGCGCCCGGGCAGTCTGGTGGTGACTCGCTCTGATGTCTTGAGCAAAATCGAATTGTCTGCACTTTCGCACTTGTCTGCTCTGGTGATCGTCAAAACCAGCGCTGACTATTCAAGTACAAGCACAGCTACGACTGCCACCACAACGACTACGAAGCCTACAACTGCTGTTAAAGCTGGCACTACTCAGGCAGCTCAAAGCATCGCGCAGCCAGCCGCCTTGTCAGCTTCGACCCCGGCGCCAACACTTATTGACGCTGCCATGAAGCGCTTGATCAAGCGCTGTCAGGAAGAGTCGGTGGCACTAATAGTGGTACCAGGTTATGGTGACCCAGCTCAAGTGATTGAAGATTTTCGCTCGGTATTTCTCCTTGAGCTCAAACTTTCTTCTGCCAGGCTTTATTCGGCCATGCTCAGTATTGTCCTTGAAGAAGGCCTCGAAGGTCTGATCGAAACTGTCTCCGGGTGGCTTAACAGACCGCTTGTGGTTGAGACTGCTGAGTTTAAGGTGCTGGCCGCTCGCAACATGGGCGCGACTCCCTTGAGCCAGCAAAAGAATCTCGAAGAAGAAGGACAGGCCGCTCTGCGAGCGCATCAAAAGAGCAAAGAAGCCATTACCCCTGGCGCTAACAGACATTTTGAGACCAGTGCCGACATCAATATGGTGCCATTTAGTTTTGGCCGCCGCCTGGTCTTCCCTATTCCACTGGGCGATTTGATTGCCGGATACGTTTCAGTGATGATTCGGCCACAAGACGATGTGGCGGCGCTGTCTGAATATATGCATCCACTGACACTGGCTTGTAAGGTCGATTTTTCCCATCGCCTCAAAGATTCGCCTACGTTTTCAGTGACGCAAAAAACTTTGCTCAAAGATTTGCTGTCGGGCCGCACTCTTTCAGCTGCCGATCAAGAGCGCTTAGACAGGCACTTTGGTTTTGATCTCTGCGAAGGTTTTCTTGTTTTTGCCGTTAGTGCAAGCTTTACTGACGAGCAAAATGCTTCCGGCGTTGCTCAACACAGCGTGGCCTATCCTGACGATACTTACATTTCTTGTGAAGCGGAGGGCATGCGCGCTTTTGTCATTCCGTACAAAGAGAAATCTCCAGAGCCATGGTTGACTCAAGCTGAAACATTGAACGCTCGCATTAAGGCTCTCAACCCCGGCATAAAAGTGAGGCTCGGTGCGGGTCGTCTGGTGACAACCGCTTTAGATTTGCCCGACGCCTATGGTGAAGCCCGCCAGGCCCTTGTGGTCGGTTCAATGATTGACGCCGACGGCGAATTTTTGCTTGGTTACGCTGAGCTCGGCTTCAAGCGTTTGTTGTATCTGATTATCGATCATCCTGAATCAGACAGATTTTTAGAAGAAAATTTGAGCCCCCTTGAAGCTTATGATGAAGAGTGGGAATCTGAGCTGGTGGATACTTTGCGCGTCTATGTGGAGCATGGCGCTAACCTCAATTCAACTGCTCGCTCGCTCTTCATTCACAGGCATACTTTGCGTTATCGCCTTGAGCAAATTGCAGATATCTTAAAAGTAGATATTGATTCGCAGGTGGTGCTGCTTAATTTGCAAATTGCATACTTGATTCGAGATATGAAAAGCGGGCTGAAAAAACGTAGCTAAGAGCAGGAAATTACTTGAAGTCAGACCTTACAGTAGAAGAGCCGGCCGTGACTTCGGCAAGTGATGCCTCGGGCGTGCTCGTTGCCGAAAGCGTTTGCAAAAGTTTTGAAGGGGCTTCCGCTCCTGCTCTTTCTAATATTAGCCTCAATGTTCAGGCTGGTGAGTTTTACAGTTTCCTTGGCCCATCAGGATGCGGCAAAACCACTTTGTTGCGCATCTTTGCCGGCTTTGAAGAACCAAGCAGCGGCAGAATTTTAATTGACGGCAAAGCAACTATTGGAGTGCCGCCTTACAAGCGACCGGTCAATATGGTTTTTCAGAGTTATGCTCTTTTTCCGCATATGAGCGTGCTCGAAAATGTCGCTTTTGGTTTGCGGGCAGCGCGCAAATTGAACAATATTGAAATCGGTGAAAGTAGTCGCGAGGCCTTAAATGTTGTGCGTCTTGCGCAGTACGCCGATAGGCTTCCGGCCCAGCTTTCGGGCGGCCAACAGCAGCGTGTGGCACTGGCCAGGGCGCTGGTTATGCGTCCGGTAGTATTGCTCTTAGATGAACCGCTTTCAGCTTTAGACGTGCGTATTCGCGAAGAAATGCAAGACGAACTTTCGCGCCTGAAGCGCGAACTCAATCTCACCTTTGTCATGGTTACCCACGACCAGTCAGAGGCCTTAGCCATATCGACCCGGGTGGCTGTGTTCAACCAGGGCATACTTGAGCAAGTGGGCACTCCGAGCGAAATCTACGAACAACCGCAAACCGCATTTACGGCGAGCTTTATTGGCCGCTCTAATTTAGTGCCCGGCAAAGTGGTTGCAGTTAATGGCACTGATAATGGTACCGAAAATGGTGCGATAACTCTAGATTGTGCCGGGCATTTGATTTATTGCCGCGCCACTGCTGGTAGTGCCCTTAAGGTCGGCGATCAGGCTTTCGCTTGCTTTAAACCTGAGGCCATTAATCTTATTGCTGGTGATCAGACTCCTGATACACAAGGGCAGAAAGCCAATATTCCCTGCCGTATTATCACCAGTGCCTATCAAGGTAGCCAGGTAGATTTAAAATTACGTTGCCTCGATTTCCCCGATGTCGCAATTCGAGCCGTGATACCAGCAGCGCAAATGTCACAGTTAACCATCGATCAAGATCTCTTTCTGCAACTTGATGGTGCTGATGTTAGTGCACTGGCATGTAAGAATGTATGATTTACGAGAAGAGTTTAAATCGGCGTCAGTTTATTTCGCAATGTTCGGCTGCACTGCTGGCACTTTCATGCGGTACTACTCTCGCCGGATGCAACAGTCAGAATGATGCCGACGAGCACCAACTCAATATTTTGAATTGGGCCGATTATTTGCATCCTGATGCCATACCTGAGTTTGAAAAACGCTACTCTTGCAAAGTCGTCTACGATACTTTTGCTTCGAACGAAGCGCTCATGGCCAAGCTTCAAGCTGGTGGCAGTCGTTACGATATTATTGTGCCGTCCAGTTATATGGTCAAGCAATTGCATAAGCTTGATATTTTGGCCGGGCTTGATCACGAGCGCTTGCCCGGTCTAGAGCACCTGCTGCCGCGCTTTCGCAATTCAGCTTTCGACCCTGGTTTAAAGCATTGCGTGCCTTACACCTGGGGTACCACAGGCATCGGTTTTAGCTTAAAACAGTTCACCGCATCTGGTGCCATTAAGTCAAGCAGTTTGAGTTTACCCTGGGAAATCTTTTGGGATAAACGATTTTCGCAACGCATGACATTACTCGATGATGGTCGCGAAGTAATTGGCATGGCCCTGAAGCTGGCCGGTCATTCTTATAACACCCAAGACGAAGCCACAATCGGTGCCGCGCGCAATCTATTGATTGAGCAAAAGCCATTGACCATGTGCTATACCTCAGACCAGGTAATTGTTGAACTGGCCAGCGGTGACTCTTTTTTGTCGCAAGTATTTAGTGGTGATGCTTATCAGGCCCGTCGCGATAATGATGATATTCGCTATGTCATACCGAGCAATGGCGCATCGATTTGGACTGATAATTTTTGCATTCCTAAAAGTGCACCGCACGTCGACCTGGCCTACAAATGGATAAATTATATGCTTGAGCCGGCTGTGGCAGCGGCTTGCGCTAATTTTACCAATTATGCCATTGCCAATGAGACAGCCTGGAAATTGGTGGATTCTAGTTTACGCAATGACCCTAATCTTTATCCGCCTGAAAGTGTCATGGCGCGCTGTGAAGAGCTGGGCGAGCTGGGCCCCGCCATTTTCATTTACGACCGCATGTGGACCGAACTGAAGTGCGCTTGAATTATTTTGTCGCCACAATAAAGAGTGACCCACCGTCTACTTCGTCACTGGTCATGGTGGCAAAACCAGAGAACAGTTCTTTTAATTCTTCGAGCGAATAGCGCCGCAATAGCATACCTTTGCGGCCCTTGTCGGTATAAACATGAGTACCGTCGGCCAACGTGTAGTATTCGCCTGGTCCGCCACCGACTTTATCAAAGCAGCCGATAAATATGCCGTGGTCATTGAGCAGTTTATGCACTTTTGTCGACATCTCCCCGGCCTGCTTTAGGGGGAAATGTTCAAAAATTGAATTGGCTACGACCGCATCAAAATTTCCATCTGCATATTTGAGATCGGCCACGTCACCCACATCAAATGTAATTTTCAGGTCTTCTTGCTCTGCCCAAGTTTTGGCCAGGTAGATGGCTTGGGCTGAGACGTCAACGCCAACCACATCAAAACCTTGCCGCGCCAGGTACACCGAAAGCCAGCCTGAGCCGCATCCGAGGTCGAGCACTCGTTTTGCTTTGGTTTTGTTTAATTCGTCGGGAATGCGCGAAATGTAAGAGAGGTCGGGAAGCTGAGTATATGGAGTTTTGCAGCCGCTCCAGGCTTTTTCCCAGAACGCGATATTTTCCTGGTAAACGTTATCATCAGGCGTGGCCTGAGTCTGGATTTCTTCGCCGGGTATTGTCATGGTCAATGGTTTGATGCGCATCTCGAGGTAAGCAGGGGTTTCATGGTAACACTGACCCAGTGGGGCGGCCGCATTGCGGTTGTAAAGGGTAACATTAAGTCACAGTCTGCGTGTGAGGGATTAAGGGCCATGCCGGAGTGGTATCTAATTAACCAGGCACTATTGAGATGTAGTTTCTTCTATAGAGCTTGTAGCGACGGGAATTTCAAGAGTTAATGGGCGAGTCCGGCCGCATACAATTGCAAATGATGCTGGTGCAGCAGTCCGGCGCGGGCGCTTTGCCGCTCAGCATTTTGCCGCCTGAAAGTTTTCTGCCGTTCATACGCGAACTAGAGCGCTTGTCGCTAGATCAAAAGCTCGCTCCGGTGATTGTTTACTGGAGCCGTCAAAGTGCCGCCAGATTATTGCCAAGGGGCAAAGACTTCGGCACTCTTTTGCGTGAATCAACCTGCGTGTCATGTTTTTCTGAAGAGCGACAGGATGCGCCGGATGAATGGTGCGTTTTAATGGAGAGTCCTGGGCTCTCCATTGTTGTTTATGGTCAGCAAGCGATGGAGTCGCCTAACGCTGAAAAGTATCAGTGCACTGGCTCAATGGAGCCGGCCATTGTGCGCGAAGCTTTCAACCGGTTGTTGCCCATTTGGCAGTCGCTCAATTTGGCTGAGAGCAACCGTCTAGAAGATTGTCGTGTGTCGCTCGGCCCAGGCGGCAGCGCGCCACTTTCAGTGCAGCGAATGAAAGCGGCATGGCCAGTGGTTAAAGCGCCAATTCAGCAAGGTCTTATTTTGCAGGGTGAGACCACTGACCCAAGTTATTACGACGTCACCGTCAGCGGCGAACATGTTCTGCAGGCGGCTCAAAGTGTCACCGGCCCCAACAAAATTTCACCCATTGCCGTGGACACACCTGAAGCTGAATTTGTTCAAACCGGATCAAATCAGGTTATTGCGCAGGGTGCTATGGGAATGCCATCTCAGGCCCAATCCGCTGCAGCCAATGCTCAGACTCAGCCTGGTGCTACGCACAGTCAAGACGAGATGGATAAAATTATTGCCCAGCATCTGGCAGCTGGGTTGCCGCCGCCTGATGCAACTTTCTTTCGCAGCAGTCAACCGACTACGGCAGTTTTTCAAGGTGATGCCAGCGGCAGCTTTGTTCTGTCGCAAGGTGGCAATGGCCATGGCAGTGAAAGCCCCGGATCGGCTATCTATGGCGGATCGGCGGTATCTAATCACGATGCCCTTTTGACACCACCAGAAGCGCGCAAGAGTGTTAACAAGAATGCCACTCGCAGTAATCTTAAGGCTATTAAGGGCACCGATGGTGATGCCAAAAAATTGATGCCGCCTACGGCACAGACAATCATCAGCGATATTATCGGACAGCTCAGACACTCAAGCGATCTCACTTCAATTTTGCAATATGCCATCGAAGTATTGACCAAAGAATTGAAAGCCGATCGAGGCTTGATATGGAAAGTAGTGGGCGATCAGCTGGCTGTTACTAACGAATATTCAATCAATGGCCATACATGTTTTGTGGAAAATCAACTCAATTCGCAAGAGTCAATGGCGATTGTGCTCGAGTTTCTCTCACGTTTTCCTGATGAATCAGGTGCGGGTGTAATTAGCATTCCTGATACTGCGCAAGATACCGATTTGCACAAAGCCTCACGCACTCTATCGTCACTGCTCGAACTCGGTGATGTGCGTGGTCGTCTGATGGTACAACTGCGCTCACGCAGTATTTTTTCTGGATTTTTGGAGTTGCAACAGTGTGGTAAACCACGTGAGTGGAGCACTGAAGATGCCGTAGTTTTACAGAAAGTAGCTGAGATGCTCTCAGTGGTTGTTCAACAATCTTTCGACCAATCGAAAATTGAGATGGACGCCCAGGAAATGAAGCTGATCAATGAAATTGCCAGTCTCTTTCGTGATTCAAAAGGCCAGACCAGCCGAGATTCGCTAGTGCGATCAGTTTTGCTGGTGGCTGATCACATGGGCTTTATTCACTCGCAAATTTATTTATTCAACCCTGACAGTGGTGTGCTAGAGCCGCAAATCAATTCTGATGTGGCCAATGTGGAGCTGGACAATAAAGAGAATCCGTTTGTGGCGGTGTTCGAATCGGCTCGCGGCAAAGTCGTAAATATGGAATATTCGAGAAAGGGCGACCCTTTCTTCGGTCACGATATGGCTCTGGTGCTGCCTCTGATTTCAGAGGGCACTCGCCTTGGTGTTATTGGTCTCTGGCAGCGCCAACCTAAGCGGCCGCAGTTCAGACCACAAGATAGAGAACTGGGTCTGACTATTGCTGGTCACCTTTCAAACGTAATTAGAGCCGATATGGCCGTGCAACAAATTCGCGCCGACCAGGTGCGCGACGCGCTTATCAACAAGGTTTCTGTAGAAATCAAACGATCGCTTAAAGAAGCGGATCAAATTATGGATACGCTTGTGCGATCGGTGCAAGATTATTTCCAACTAGATCTTTGTATCGTCAGTTTGTACGATGGCCCCACAGATGATGCCACTAAGTGCAAATTTGCCGGTAACTCAGAAGAGTTTCCGCAGCCTGAACCGGTAGAACTCAGCCACGCTACCGATGAGCCGCCGCCCAAGCCCATGGCACACACAATTGCCGATCGCATTTTTGCCGGCTCACTAGATTTGTTGCGTGATGGCCAGACTGTTTTTATTAAACCTGATGAAATCAAAGAGCGTCTTCAGCCAGACATATTGTCTGCTGAATGGAATAATCGCTCAGCCATTTTGGTGCCTCTAGGACAGGGTAATAACTTTAAGGCGGCACTAATGCTGGTGGCACGCGATCGTGACCATCCATTCCCTGATAAAGATATGCGTATGATTATCGACCTGGCAGACCGGGTGGGCGTGGTGATCTCACACGCCGAACTGTTTGCCACTGTTGAGAGGCAAGCGGTTACCGATCCCATGACCGGTCTGTTTAACAGAAGATATTTTGAAGAACAGCTGACCAAAGAAATTGATCGTTTCCAGCGTTTTGGTCACCCCTTCTCCTTTATCATCGTCGACCTCGATTATCTCAAACGCATTAACGACAGCAAAGGTCACCACGTTGGTGACGCCGCCATCATTCACATTGGTAACGTAATTAAGCGCAGTGTGCGCGAAATTGACACAGTGGGCCGATTTGGTGGTGAAGAATTTGTGGTGCTCTTGCCTGAAACTGATTTGAAATGGGCGAAAATGGTGGCAGAACGTGCTTGCGCTGCTATGCGCGAGAGGCCGGTAGAAGGTTGGGGTATTGTCACAGCTTCAGTAGGTGTAGCTACTTTCCCTAATGACGCGCAAGACAAAGACAGATTGTTCGAACTGGCTGACCAGGCGCTTTTCCTTGCTAAGCACCGCGGTCGTAACCAGGTCTGCACAGTGGCTGATGATTTGATTCCGAGCCTGGCTGATGGTGGTGAAGAACAGCTCAAGATGGCTATGAAAGTTGATACTCGCATGGGCCCTGTAGTTGAAAAACCTGTTGGCGAGCTTGTGCCCGAATTTGACGTTGAGCTGATTCGTGAGAAGGGCTTGCTGGGTATGCTGGCGCAATTGATTCGCCTGGTGGAAGAACGTTCTTCGTACGGTCCAGATCGCTCATCACGGGCGTACGGATATGCCAATCGTATTGCTCAATCATTGCACTTGACCAAAGAGCACACTGAAATTGTGTCACTGGCGGCGGTGCTCTGTAATTTGGGCAAAATGGCTGTGCCTGAAGAAACTTTGAAACGCCCAGACCCACTCTCTGACGAAGATTTGGTTTATATCAATCAGGTACCGCACACCGGCGCGAAATTCTTAGAACCGGCCAAAGTGTTGGCAAAAATTTCACCCATTGTTGAATCTTACCAAGAACATTGGGATGGCAGTGGTTATCCTAATGGTATCAAGGGTGATGTCATTCCAATTGAGTCGCGCATCGTCTCATTAGTAGATGCCTATACCGCCATGACCAGTGAAAGGCCTTACCGCGAAGCGCACAGTCACGAAGATGCCATGAAACTGATAATGGAAGGTTCAGGCAAAGAGTGGGATCCGCGCCTGGTCAAGGTCTTCGTCGCTTTGCTGAACAAAGAAAAGCAAGCTGAAAAGTAAAATTGTGGACGCTGCGTTGCTTCGATTTAGCGAGTTTGTAGCTCTGTGGCCTGTTGCAAAATTACCTTAACCGGTTAGGAAGTTGTGACCGATAAATTTAAGCTTGAGGGTACTTGCGCCCTCTTGTCATCTTGCTATAATTGAAACATATCGCACGAAGCCAATGCTCTCAATGTTAGCGGGCCACCAGAAATGGATCCCGGAGTAAATCTCAAATCACATGGAGCGGCTCTCGTCTCGATACAGTGAAAGCCCGGTATGCTGCCGTGAGGCAGTTTGTTTGGAGCAGGCCCCTGTGAGCCCGGTGTGTGAACCGGCACAGGGGTCTGGTGCTTTAAGTGCACAAAAATTATGGCTCTGAGAATGACTTCACCCATTTCGCCTGAGCCTGCCTTATCCTTATGGCATGGTGCCACGTTTTCTCATCGCTTTAATACTTTTTGCCTTTGTCAATCTGGCTCTAGCCAAACTGCCCGTAGTTAAGATTGCCGCACTTGATGCGCGCGATTTTGCTCTCAGCAATGAAGCGTTGGCTGAGGGCAAACCCGCCAGCTGGTGGTTAGCTCGTCTATTTCTAACCAGTGAAAGACCAGCTGATGTTGTGGTTTGCGGCAGTTCGCAAATTGGCGGTCTGCAAGCTGCCGATGCCAACACGAGCGGACAAATTATTGATCTGACATCCAATAGAACTTGCATTACTCTAGAAAACGATCTGGCAAAACGTATTGGCGCCAAGCCCTCTGTTTTTCTTTCTGCACTGCCGGGCGCCATGGTTTCAGATCATTTTGTCATTGGTCGAGCTCTGTACCAGAGACGTGCGCCGTCAGTTCTAGTGTTGACGGTCTCACCACGGGATTTTATTGATAACACTTTGTCCGCCGCCGGCGCCACAGATTCATATCGTTATTTTTCTCAGTACAACGACATGACTGGCTACACCAACCTGGCCTTTCATGAACCATGGTCGCGCCTCACTTATTTCGTTTCTACCGAGTTGCCGGTGCGCAGATTAGTACCAGCAGTCAATCAGGTTGTGAGTGAACTGAGCAAGTCAGAATATTTGCCTGCCGTTAAAACTGACCAGTCGCCAAAGAAAATCGAAGCGGTCACAGCGGCAGACCAGCTTAAGTTAGTCACTGGTGGATACGGCGGTAATTTGAGGCCTGGTCAGGCTGTGCTCAGGCCCAATCTGCCAAAAATTTACGTAGATAATACGGTTGATTATATGCATCGATACTCTAATGCATATCCGTCGTCTTATGCTGTGCAACTCAAGTACATGCAAGAATTTCTGGCAGATATGAAAAGTCGCAACATCAAAGTTTTAGTAGTAGGCATGCCGCTTACAGCAACCAACCGGGCTCTACTGACGAATTCTTTCTGGGACGGTTTCAAGCGCAAAATTGCTGAGCGCTGCAAGCAAGGTGACGCCAGTTACATTGACCTATCGAATAGCCCTGATTTTACTGCTGGTGATTTTTGCGACACAGTGCACTTAAACGCTGATGGTGGTGCCAAACTGGCTCAGCATATTGCCGATGCCATTACTCAATCGAATGTGCTGCGCACGGCTCTGGAAGCCAGACTTAAAACGATGGCTCAGCATGGTAATGCAAATTTGTGATGGCAGAAAATAATGCGAGAGCGCCAGCACGGCACGAGAGAATTGTATTTGTTTTGCGCTGGATTGTTTTAATTCCAGCTTGTCTCACGGTTGTGCAATACACCGGTTGGTTCTTTACGTTACTCTTTGCGATTGTGATTCTTGTCTGTTCGGCGGTGCTGCACACAATCATCAATGGAATAGAACCATCGCAACAGTTTGTCGGGGCGCTCATGATTGGACTACCACTTGGAACTTTGCCTGGTGCGGTCATGGCTCATGTGATTGCTCCTAAATGGAAGGACCGTACTGCAAAATTACTACCGGTAGTGATCACTCTGTTATGGTTATCAGGGTATGTTGGCTCAGACTTTTTCTGGCCACTTATCATTTGTGAGCTGCTGCTGGTGGGTGCTGTTTTATTACTGTTATCAACTATCATTAAACCGACACTCGTAGTTGCGGCCATGAAAGTTGTTTTCAAAGATCAATTATCAGATTTTGACAAAGACTTGCTAGTTTGCCAGCTTGGTATGCTCACGCTCACCAATAGTTATCTGTCGGCAATTTCATCTGCAGATTCTGATCAGCAAAAATTTTTCTTTTACTTATTGTTGCTAGTAGCGGCTCTTGGAGCCATAGGGATGCCCATCACTTACTTTTCATTTCGAGAATTTTTAACCCAACAAGGTCGAGATAATTCGAAGTTACTCAACATTATCAATGCGCTATGTATGGTTCCCTTGTTGTATGTAGTGGCTGGAGCGGTAACACAGCTATTCAAAGGCACTGATTAAACCGACTTATTCTCGTCACTACTCAACTGCACAACACCTTGCCGATAGCTCGTGCACTCCACAGCATAAGGCCGTACTTCTTTAAGACATTTCACCGGGTCGTTAAAGCGGCAGTCCTCGCAGAGATACGCGCCCTCACCTTTGCGATGCTTAAATGCAATAGCGCTCAGAGCCACAGTGGCCAGCAGGACAATCACCACTAAAATCCAGTGCAGCATTAGCCGCGACCGCCAGAAAGTTTAGGGTCGAGCACATCGCGCAGTACGTCACCAATAGAGTTGAAACACAAAATGGTGAAGAAGATAAGGAAGCCTGGCGCTATCAACCATGGCTGAGTGAGCAGCTCGTTTGGCTGATCCATGGCCGCTTTAAGCATGTTTCCCCAGCTGGCATCAGGTTGTTGAATACCAAGGCCGATTAAGCTCAGTCCACTTTCAGCCAGAATAAAATTAGGCACCTGCAGTGTGGCTGCAATAACGACATAACTAGCTGTCTGAGGAATGACGTGCCGAACGATGTTGGCAATTTCTGACATGCCTACGGCCTTAGCGGCCTGTACAAATTCTTCTTCGCGAATCGACAGCACCATACCGCGAATTACTCTAGCCAGCCCCGGCCAACCAATGAATGAAAGAATGACAGTGATCAAAGCAAAACGCTGTGAACTGCTCATTCCCAGTGGCAACACGGCGGCCAGTCCGATTAATAAATAGAAACTCGGTATAGACATAACTGCTTCAGCAAAACGCATCATCATGTTGTCTACCACGCCACCAACATAACCGGCGATGGCACCATATAGAATACCAATAGGAAAAGCGATGAATAAGCCAAGAAATCCGATGGTCAAACTTTTCTGAGCGCCAAAGAACAATCTTGAAAAATTGTCGCGACCATTCATGTCGGCGCCTAGCAAGTAGATGCGCGCTGGTGGCTCTACACCAAACAGGTGCAGGTCCATTGGTATAAATCCAAGTAAATAATAGCTGTCGCCTTTGACAAACAGCTTGATTGGAAATTTGGTGGTTTCAATTTCTTTAAAAGTCTGGCGATAGGTGGCCAGATCATTTTCTTGACGCACCTGATAAACATAGGGCCAGCAAAGCTCACCTTTATCGTCATGAATATGAATCAACGTCGCTGGAGCATTACCTACATTGGCATCGTTAAATTCCATAGCGTAAGGCGTAAGGATGTCGGCAAATAGCGCGCAGAAGTAAAGCAATGATAGGCCCACAAGTGCTGCGCGACAGACTTTGTCTTTCCACAAACGACTCAAAACTGTGTGCTTCAAGTCTGCCCTGACTTTTTGAGGAGCCGGTGTAGGGTTGATTGGTGCTTCTGCAGGTGATAACGAGTTAGCCGACAATGAGCGATTCCTTTAAAATTGCAACTAAAGTTTCCAAAAGTTATTCAACTGTGATTCTGGGGTCGGTAAATTTGAGCAAGAGGTCGGCAAATAAATTGCCTGCAATTAGCATTACCGCTCCAAGCATGATTGAAGCCATAACTAGATTCATATCTTTGGTGAGCACGCCTTCCAGGGTCAGCCGTCCTAGGCCAGGGTAAGCCAGCACCATTTCAGTCAACGCGGCACCGCTGAGCAGACCGGCAAATTCAAATCCGAGTAAAGTGATTAGCGGGTTTATGGCGTTGCGCAGTGCATGTTTGTAAATTACCGTCTCTTCCGACAAGCCTTTGGCGCGCGCACTGCGCACATAATCTGCTCTCAATACATCTAAGAGATTACTGCGCACCTGGCGCTGAATGCCGGCAAGTGAAACGAATGTCAGTACGCATACAGGAATAATTAAATGGTAGGCGATATCGGCAATTTGACTGAGAGTGTCACGCTCGGCAAAGTCTGAGCTGGTCATGCCGCCGATTGGTAGCCAGTGTGTGGCAAGAGCAAACATAAGAAAGAGAAAGCTCAGTAGAAATGTGGGCATCGACATGCCTACTGCAGTGAGAAAACCAAATAATTTATCGATTAACCGCCCGCGGTGCACTGCGGCATAGACGCCTGCGGGCAGAGCAATCAACCAGGTGAAGAACAGCGTCACCACATTGAGAAGCAGTGTATTGCCGGCGTGTTGCATCAGCCTGGCCGCCACTGACCCACCGGTTGTGGAAACACCAAGATTGCCCTGTAGTGTGCTCGATAACCAAATTGCATATTGTATGGGTGCTGGTTTGTTCAGCCCCAGTCTTTCTTCTTCGGCATTGATGGCCGCTTGCGAAACTGATGGATTAGCACGCATTGCCGCCAGAGGGTCAATGGGCGAAAGTTTGAGCATGGTAAATGCCATGAGCGAAATGAAGAAGAGCAAGGGCAATGCTTGCAGTATGCGCTTTAAAATGTAGACAGGTGTCGACACTAGTGCTTGGCTCCCTTTTTATAAATTTCTTCGATGTTATGCAATGTGCCTTTTGGAGTGTAATAAATGCCGTACGGGGTGGGTTTGTAATTGCCCAGATTATTCCGCGCGGCTGTGAGCAGCATGATGTCGTAAATGTAGATGAATGGCTGCTTGTCGTAAGCGATTTTCTGAAAACGGTTGTAGGCCTCAATGCGTTTTTGCTCGTCCATAGTGCCGGCGGCGGTATCAAGCAAATTATCGATTTCGATTTCCCAGGGGCGAGCGTCAGGTGCTTTGACTGTGCCGTCTTTGTCGGGCAAGCGTGTATCAAACAAGTGCATGCGACCATTTGATTTCCACACATTGGCGCCGCCATAGGGCTCAAAACGGCTGCCACTGAGGCCCATCACAATGGCTTGCCAGTCGAGGCTCGTATGCACGCGATTGGTCATGGTGTTAAATTCGATGGCTTGATAATTGACTTTGATACCCAGCTTTTTTAGTTCTTCTTTGATGGCAATGCAACAGGCATCACGGCCGGTGTTACCCGAATTAGTCAGCAAATCGAATTCCACCCGGTTGCCTTTGGCATCAAAAAGGTCGTTGCCTTTTTTGACGAATCCAGCTTCGGCCAGTAGTTTTGCCGACAGGGCAGGGTCGTATTCGATTTGTTTTAAGGCTTTATTGAAATAGAGTGAGGCTTCAGTTTCATTGGTAGAAAGCGGGTAACCAACGCCCTTTTGCACGTTGTTGATGATGCGTTTGCGATCAACTGCGTGACTGATTGCCCATCTGAATTTTTCGTCGTTGAACCAACTTTGCTTGATTGGGTCCACGTAGAATTTTCCGGTTTTTGGATCTTTCCGCTGGCAGAGGTTGAACATCAAGAACATGGTGCCGTCGTCTGGCCCGAGGTTATACATGGTGAAATTGCCACTGCTTTCGCGCTGTTTCATCAACGCTGCGTCAATGCCGCGCACCGATCGAGTGTCGAGCAAATCAATTTCTTCACCAAGAAATTTGATGATCATTGTATTTTGATCAGGCACGATGCCAATTACCATCTTGTCTAAATAAGGCAACTGGCGGCCTTCTTTATCGACGAAAGAATAATGAGGATTGCGCTTAAACTCAAGTCTCTGGCCAGGGACATATCTTTCTACAATCATGGCCCCTGATGCCACAAACGTTTTTGGATCGCTGTTGATATTCCAAAAATTATGAAAGTCTGCCTTCGAGCCTTTTGTTATGGGCTCGAAAATATGCTTGGGTGCCACCATCACGGCATTTAAATTAGCTAGAAAAGGTGAAAAAGGTTTTTTGAAGCGAAAGCTAACAGTATCTTCGCCCACTTTTACAACGTCAGGATAATCTCCTGGTGTAGAAATGGTGTCGCGTGAACTGGTTTCGCCAAATCCGTTTTTAATTAGATTGCCATAGGTGAACACGGCATCGTCAGCGGTGAGTGGATGACCGTCTGACCACTTCAAACCTTTGCGCATGACAAAGTCGATGGTGCGCCCGTCTTCGCTGACCTTAAACGATTTGGCCAGCTTAGGAATGGCTTTGCCGCTCCATGGATCGAAATCGACTAGAGAGTCAAATTGCAGCATGCCAATGCCGTGACTTTCTACGTCGGAAGCTTCCCATGGGTTGAATGTTTTGGGGCCGCCGCCGAAACTACCGAGCTTTAGAGAGCCGCCAAACTGTCCCACTTCGCCACGCGATTGCCAGTATTCCGCACCGTCTTTGGTGACCAGTTTGGGTGGTCCGGGATTGGGAAAAAGAAAAGTCAATTTACCCGACGGTTGCTGCGTATTTGATTCTGCAGTTTTCGCTGCATCAGGATCTGCCGGATCTGTGGCTAGCGAACTCGTGGGAATGCCCACGCGATTGGTTGTATTTTTGCGCGGGGCAATGCAGCCTGTGAGCAGGCTCGTTGCCATCAAACACGTTAAAGCTGTGAGCAGTTGTTTTTTCATCAACTACTGCACCCAGATTTCTTCCAGATTGTGTAGGCCAGATGCTGGTTGTGAAATTGGTGTAGGTTGGAAATTGTGAATTGTGTTGCGTACACCGACGATGGTGCGCGGTGAAACCAGATAGATGAAGGGCATTTGATCGTACAAAATCTGTTGCACCTGATCATATACTTTTTTGCGCTCAGTTTTATCGAGAGTGCTGGCGCCTTTATCCATCAGTTGATCGATTTCTTTTTCCCAAGGTCTGGCATCGGTGACTGAAGTTTTTCCATTAGCATCAGGCAAGCGTTGGTCAAATAAGTGAAGACGGCTGTCGCTCTTATAAACGTTAGCACTATCGTTTGGCTCAAGTGGATCGCCGCCGCTCAGTGAGAAGAAGGCAGCTTGCCAATCTAGTGAGCTGTTGATTTTACCTGCCAGCAAATTGAAATTGACCTGGGCAAAGTTGACTTTGATACCGAGCTCTTTCATATTCTTCTGAAATTCGGTGCAGACAAAATCAGCAAAGGTTCCACCAGCCGCAGCCAGTAGATCAAACTCGACTTTGTGACCGGTCTTGTCGAGCAAGTTGCCGTTTTTATCCCAGGTGAAGCCTGATTTTTTCAGCAGTTCTTTTGCCACAGTTACATCACGCGAATAGGGCTGCAACTGTGAATTGAAGAATGGACTGGTAGCAACCTGAGCCGAGAATGACGGATCTCCCAGGCCTTTGAAATAATTGGCGATAATAGACTGGCGGTCCACACCGTGACTGATAGCCTGTCTGAAATTAACATCGTTGAACCAGACTGACTTGATCGGATCTACGTATGGGTTGCCGGTTTTTGGATCTTTGCGTTGATTCATGTTGAACATGATAAAGGTGCTGCTCTGGCTAGGGCCAAAATCGTATAGTTTGAAATTGCCAGCTTTTGCTAAAGGCACCAGATCACCTGCGTCGCGACAACGCACTGGTGTGATGTCGATTTCTTTTCCTTTAAATTTGAGCAAGTTGGTATTGACGTCAGGCACAATCGTAAATGTGGTGCGTTCCAGGTAGGGCAGCGGTTTGCTCTCTGGGCTGACTGTAAAATAGTTCTTGGCCCGTTTGAAAACTACGCGCTGGCTTGGCACGTATTGCTCGAGAGTGAACATGCCGCTGGTGACGAAAGTTTCTGGTTTGGCTTCGGTGCTCCACAAATTGTTGAATAATTTGCGTCCGTCTTTCTTTTTAGTGATTGGTTCAACAATGTGCTTTGGTGCAATCACCAGACCGAGTTGACGCACGAACGGTGCAAAGGGTTTCGGCGTGACAAATTTATTTGTCAATTCGTCCACTACAGTTACTGTTGGTGATTTACCTTCGATGGTAGTGACATCACGCATGGACGAATTGCCGTAGCCGCCGGCCACTAGTGTGTTCCAGGTAAACGCTACATCGGCTGATGTAATCGGATGCCCGTCAGACCACTTCAAACCTTTGCGCAGTTTGGTGGTGTAAGTAACGCCATCAGGGTCTACAGTAAAACTTTCTGCCATTGCCGGCACCACATCGCCGGTATAGGGATCAATGTCGAGCAAACCGGCAAACATGAGCGCACCCATGTCTCTTGAAGTAGTATCGGCTGCGACCCAGTAGTTGAACGTGGCAGGGTTGCTCGAGACAATTGAGCGCACCAGATTGCCACCCGGTTTTCCTATGGCAAATCTGCCTTTTCTCAAATCGGCACCATCTACGGTGACAGACTGGTACGGTCCAGGCGAAACACTTTCAGCTTTTTGAATAGGAGACTCTGAGCCGGGTGCGCCTGTGGGGCTGGGAATTGTGCTCGGTGCATCAGTTGATTTAGAGGTGGTAGTAGTTGTGGTTGTGGTGGTGGTAGTTGTAGTGGTGCATCCCGCCATCACTAGAGAGAGCGACAGGGCGGAGAATTTCGCCAGAAGTTGTTTGCCCGTATTTTTTCCGTCATTACTTCCTGACATCGAACTCTCCATTTCATAAGCAGTGTAAGCATATGATTTTAGTCTGTCCTTGCTGTCAATCAGTGGTTTTTAGTAATTTGTATTGAAGTGGATTTTTTTCTCTGCAATTTCATAAATTTGCTTGATAACTTTTGCTTGTCATGTGCTTTGATTAAGCATGCTTGCCAAGGGTCATATTTAATCTCTTTTATCGCTACAGCCTCACCTATTAGGGGATACGATATGCCCTGCTCTCAGCAATTAATGTTGAAGGGGCTCAGGGGAAAGTAGACGAGGCCAAATAGATGGGCGCTGCCACCGGTTTTCTTTTTATCGATATGCTGGTCCGACCAATTTTGAAATTTGGCTTCAAATTTTACTTTGTTGGCTTCTTCGCACTCTTTCTCGTTTATGGCTTCATCGCCTACAAAGCTCTTCAGTCTGCCTATTTGTCTGAGCAAAACTATTAGTTTTAAGCGGGCCGTTAATACCGCATTTAGTGACTAGGCCGCGCAAGCGGCCATTTTCAGCTCATGTTATAGTTTTGCTGTGCAGGTGAAGGGAATCCTCGTGTCTCGCTTAGCTATTCTTGGCGCTCTATTGCTGTTCAATAATGCGGCTCTCGCAGCGGGTCACCAAAGCTTGCCCGTAAAGTTGGCGGCCACAACCGTCAAGAGTGGCTCGTTTAAGCCTGCGCCAGCGAAGTCGGCAACCACAGAAGACAATGCGCCAGTCTTCGCCGAGGCTGCAACTCTCTATAAAGATGGCAAGTTTGAGCAGGCGGTTTCCCTGATTAACGGCATCAAGCAGTCGCAGGGCAATAGTTTTCGCACACACAGCTATCTTGCTGTTCTGTTGTTTAAAACCAAGCCCTTAATTTATCCTCTTGCCGAAGCTAGAGCAGCAGTTAAACTGAATTCCAAAAATGCTGTAGCCAACTGCAATCTGGGCATTCTTTTGCAGCGAAATGGCGAGCGCAGTGCCGCTGTAGAAAAATATCGTGCCGCTATTGCACTTGATGGCACAGACTGGCGACCGCATCTTGGTATTGCCCAATGCCTGTCTATCGATGGTGCTGACGGCAGGGTGATTGCCGAGCGGGAGCTCAAACTTGCGGCTCAGACTAAGGGTTCTGACGAAAGTCAGAAGTGGACTGCTCTGGGTGCAGCCTATCTGGTTATGGAAATGACTGCCGATGCAGAGCTCTGCTACAGTCGTGCTTTGCAAATCGATTCTAGTTATCTAGTCAAACGGGGCAGGTTTAAAGCTGCTCTGGCAGCCAACAACGCTAAAGTTATTGCCGAACTCTTGCCGGCTTGTCTTACCGATATGCTCGACGATAAGTCAGTCGCTCTGGCACTGGCGCTGCCGTCTGCCAAACTAACAGAACCACAGTTGGCCCAATTAGAAGCGATTGCTGAACGCAACTTTATGGGCGCCGATAAGTTTTTCTATCAACTTGGTCGCAATTTTGAGAGCGGTGGCCACCTTGACCTGGCAGAAAAGGCATACTTGCAGGCTATCAGTTATTCTGGTGCCGACAGTGCTCAAGTGCTTGCGCTGGTGGGTAATCGTGCTTCTGCCGGTCATATAGAAGAAGCGCGCCAGCTGGTGAATCAATATAGTGGCACTGGTAGTAGTAATGGTAAGTCAGGAAAGGCCAAACACGGACACAAAGATGTTTATGCCCAATCACTAACTTACGCTGGTCAGTTGTTAGACAATCAGGAGCCCAGCTCTCTGCATTTGCTTAAACTGGTGATGAGCAATATCAAATGCGGATGCCGGATTCCGGTAATCGAGTTTCAGTTGCGAGCACTGCCTGGTGTGATTTTTGCGCAGCTGCAAGATGCGAAAGATCCTCCTGCTACCATTATCTATGATGCAAAGGTGACCACCAGCAAGGCGATTTCTGAGATCAAACGCGAGCAAGACAAAGTTGAAGTCATTAGCGATAATCCTGTAAAATCTCTGCCTGAGCTGGTTAAAGTTATTCAGACGGCTTCTGATTTGCCAAACAAGCATATTTTTACTCTCTGGTCGTTTGAGCCACCACCCATGGAATTACCAAAATGAATAAACGTAATCGAGCATTACTAGTGGTGGCAGCGCTATCTATGACCGTATGCTCCTCTGCTTTTTTAATTACGTCTTTTCTGCCGGCTGGTGCTGAGAAGCACGAAACTCAAAAAGTAGATGGTCAAAAATCTGATACCAGACCCGCAGTCGAAGTTATGGTGCTGGAACAGAAAGCACTTCAGACTGGCCCAATGAACATGACCATTGGTAAACAGGCGGTCAAATTTAGCCTTGATAAACTAGGTATTGTCTGGTTGGCTTCAGGGCCTAAGTGGCAGAGCTATTGCTATAACCCAGAAGGAAAGACGATCTTGGTACGCGACCACGCTACCTGGAAGAGTGGTTTCTTTGATATGCGTGGCCATAAAGCTGGGAGGAAAGAACCAGACCTAAAGCTCAAAGAAACTGGTGTGCGCGAAAAGGTTGCCGGCTTTAAATGCCGCAAAGCTGATCTCATTTGTACACCTGCGCCTCCCTATAGACCAGGTGAACCCCATACACCCTACAAATCAGGGGTAGTGTGGATTGCTGAAAAATTCCCGGCGCCCAGTGAGTTTAGCGAGGTGATGAAAAACCTGGTTAAAGTTGATGTGAAAGATGGCGTGGTGCTTAAGTTCAATTTGCTCAAGCCGAACCAGTTTAAATTGCTCGAGACCGCCTACGAAACTACAAAAATTACAGCTATGAAAAAGCCTGCTTCATTCTTTGATCCACCCACCGGTTATAAACCTGTTAAGTCTGAAATGCAGCTGCTGATGGGCGACGACGACAGTTCTGAAGCACCAGACATGGATTTTCTCAAGAAAAAATAGTTAGGGCGCTGGTGCTCCGAATAGCTCAGGGGCAAAACTTTTTACTGACTGCACAGTCATGGCCCCGCCAAAAGTTTTCAGTTCCTGGCCGCCTTCGCCGCGAGCGCGCCGCGCCACCACTCCCAGCACTTTGCCTCGCAAGCTGACCACGGGCCCGCCGCTGTTGCCGTTAGTGATCGGTGCATCTACCTGCACCATTCGCGGTGCGATGCGACTAACCCGGCCTGTGGTAAAAGTAGGAGCATAATGATTGGCGGCGTCGGTATCGATTTGATCTGATGCTTCCGGATAACCGATCACTTGAATCTCCTGCCCTTCGCTGGCAGGCAGTGGATCAAATTCCATGGGCAGCAGATTTGACTTATCGACAGTCAAAATGGCGATGTCCGGATCTTTGTCTGTCTTTGCCACTTTAAATAATTTCGCCACCATTGGCGGTTGCGATACGGGGCCGGCAGCGTGCAAGAAATATCCAACTTCGCTTGCCACATTGACTTGACTTAAATAGCGGTTGAATAATGCGCGGCTCGGGTCAGCTTTTTTTGAAAGGTATGTCTCGTAGGTGTCCCAGATCGCGTCAGCTGTCGCCTGATACGTACTCAGCTCCGCTGTAGAGCGATTGGCTTTCGTACTCAAGTTGATGATTTGCAAAATTTCGCGAAAGCGACCGTCGGTGTCGTGTCCTGCAGCTGTTTGCTCACAGTATAGGCGCATGCCGGCATAAAATCGCTGACTTTCTTTGATGATTTGATCGGCCCCAGAGACCACATGTTCATTGGTGAGGAAATAGGCTTTGTCGTGAAGGTTGGTTTTGATGGGAAACGATGAGCCAAATGAAACTACACGGTAACCAGGGTCGCGTGCTGAAGCGCTGAAAACCGGATATTTATTTTTTGGTGAAACATCAGCCAGTGAAGCCCAGAGGGTATCTTTTATTTTCATTTTCAGGCCGACGCTAATTTGCACCACCTGACCTTTCATGCGCTTGTCTAATTTTTCCCAACTCTCTAGAGCGTTGGCTTGCGGTGGTGAAATTAGACTGCATGAGGTTAAAGACAAAATTGAAAACATTGATAGTGCTGTTCTGGCCAAGGCAAGAACGGCGTGAGACCTGGCTAGTTTGGTGTGTTTCGACAAGCCTTTAGCCTCCCTCAAAGCCGATTTCGATTTCGAATGTTCTGCGCCAGGGAAAGGATAATCTAACGCTGGGCTCAAATGATAGAGCCGCACTGACTCTCTTTATATATGGCGAAATCAGCTCTGCTAAAACTTGCATTGATGGTTCACCTTGCAGATTTTTGCGCACTTTAGTTTGATAAGCCCAATCGTCAACCAACCTCGTGAACAGACAGCGCTTTTGGCAATCGTTAACAATCTTTTGTATGGCAGAGCTGGTGACACCTCTAGCACTGGCATTATTACCGTGCCAGGTACACAAAGCTGTGGCGATAGCGCTACCTACGGTATTACCGGTGGTGTTCCAGCCGGCGTACGAGCAAACTTTTTTCAGAAGCTCTGGCCGCTTAATCAACTCTTCAATCAACATCGGATCGCTGCCGTTGGCATAAACAATGTCGCACAGAATTACCAACCCGGGTGCTTCTTCTATGAGCTTAATTGTTCCCGACACGGCTCGGCTGGTGTCAATATGGCTTAAATCGGGCAGGCCGGGCAAGGTAATGTGATCGCCCTGCCTTTCGTGAGGACCATGGGCAATCATGGTAATGACATTCTTGTTGACAGTGCCATCACCTGAAGTGCTGTCACCCTTAATACTGACGCCGCTGGCTTTAATTTGAGCTTCGATCGTGGCGCCGATTTCTTGACCCTCATAGCGGCTTGCCACTGTACTACAAGCCTCGGGGCTATACTGTAGTTTGAGCTCCGGTCTGGTATCACCCTCGGTGTTGAGGATCAAGCGTGCCATTAAGGTGCACATCACTTCGTCGGCACCAGCGTAAACGTTGACTTTGTTTGTCAGGCCCATTTGCTCACTGACGCTTTTCAGTCTATCTTTTTCTCCCACATTGAGGCCCCAGGCGCCAGAATCGTCTTGTGAGAAAACCAGGTGGTCAAAAAATCCATCATCCATCGACTTTAAAATGTTCATGTTGATGGTGAAGTTTCTAAAGCGAGTATCGAGATAATCTTGGCGAATATCTGATGGAATGCGGCGCTCTAAAGACTCGAGCAAGCCTGGTGTCAGCTTCTCGCCGCTGGCGAGACGATGAAGACAACCAGACCATTCGAATAGCTCGCGGCCAAAACGCGACCAGTATTCTTTCTCTTCCGTATTATCGTAGTTATCTGAAATGCGCATGATGCTTGACTGTGCGTAAATGGGAATTTTCTTTCCCATCAAATCTTTCCATTTTTTCAAACGCTCAAAACGCGCAGCGAATGTTTTACCAGGCTCGGCGCTGCGGCGCGATGTAATCAACCCACCATAAATTAAGCTGTCGAGACAAAGCACCGCTGCATCAGGCTCGTGCCGTCCAATGGCCCCTTCAGCGAAAGCAAAGAGTTCTTCAATTTGTGCGCCGCGTGAAAGCGAACCCATAACGCTGCGGGGTGGCACAATCGCTTCCCAGCCAGCAGCCCTAGCTAAAAGTTGCGGATAGCCATAAGTAACCGGACGATCGTCCAGGGGAATCAAAAGAACTTTCATGCGGGTTTCCATTATTTACGGTTTGCCAGAGCCAAGACCGACCCCTCCCGCGCTTCCACGCTGATAAATCGGCATGGCCGCCTCGGGCACAATACGCACACCGCGTTTTCTCACCGCCTCTTCAGCTACTAAAACCGCATTGGTGGCGGAGCTGCTGGTGTTGGTACCACCTTCGGACGTCACGGTCTGAGCAAATTCAACAGTATGGATGTCATTTTCTGGCCAGGTGACTGCTTCAAAGTAAAGACTTGAACCCACCAGGTCGCCGGCCACCGGTGCATACATCTTTAAGGTAAGCACTCCGGTAGAGGGAATCTTGCCAAGGGCCACGACTTTGCGATCTGGCCCCAGGCGCAGGGCATGACCAGCGATGGGCTTGGCGCCGGTGTCGCGGTCGGCCATAGCCAGAGCCGCCCAGTGGCCGGGGCGTCCTTTAATAGTAAATTCGGCAGGGTGGCCCATTACCAGGCGGCCGGGCAGATAAAGTCTGGAAGCCAATAGCCGGTCGCCAAGGCTGCGGCCGGCGCCGGAGCGCCGCAGGGAAGTTGGGGGCAGGGTCATTGGTGCAACCAACGATGGCTTTTCGTCTGGCTGTGCCACTCCTGGTGAACCAAATGGCGTTTTAATTTCTTTGAGAAGTGCTGAAAGCTTTGCCTGGTGTTCCATATAAGCCTTTTCTTCTTCAATTTCTTCTTCAGTCAGTTCGATCTTCTTTTCTTTCTTTTCTTTTTTCTCTTTCTTTTCTTTGACTTCTTCTTTGCCCTGTGTTTTGCCGAGGGTCTCTTTGCCTTCTATCTCAGGTTTTTCAGCCGTCTCTTTGGTAGATTCTTTTTGCTTGCCGAAAGCCGCAGCAGCCAGAGGCGATATGCTCGGGCCGAGCAATGACAACTGACCGATCGCTATAGATAGAATGAGAATGCTGCGTAGAGTCGGCATGGATGGTATGGGGCTCAAGTGGCGTATGTCTAGCGTGTATGCTAAGTAATATGGCACATAGTAACACCATCGTTTTAAGAAGTGAAATTGAGTCTATTTCGCGACACTTTAAATTCTCTAGGCAGAGATATTGCCGGCGCTGTTAAGGATCAGACCAGTCTGATTCAGGCATTTTTAGTGGCGCTTAGTCTGCACGTGGTGCTGCTGCCGATAATGTGGATTATTGGTTGGGCCTTACCCTGGCCAAAATTTCCCATCATCACAACCATAATTGAATATGATTTGCGGGGCTGGCCAAATATGCCAAAACCCAAAAGGGTAATCAATGTCATGGACCCTGAGCTTAATAAGTAAATAGTTTTTCCGTAGGCATATCTAATTGAACTATTTTGGCCCCGCCAACGTATAAGTAAATGGATAGCTTTTGGTCTGCATCAATCCCCTTCACCACTGGGTTTGGGGCTGGTTTCGTGTTACGATTGAAAAATAATCAATCACAAAGATAGAGATCGGTGCAGCATCATACGTGGTGCCAAACTGCAAACCGTGATATTCGAAAAAGCCGTAAATATATACGCCTTGTAGATATCTATTTTCTATCTCTTCTACTCTCAACTTACAGCGGGGACATGGGTCATGCTCGAACCCAGTGGCGACATTCAGACAGGTGCAGGTTCAACAACTGTCATCCCGGCTAAGTTGTGGGTTTTCCCTGATAGCGTTGACATAGATCAAGAGCTGCTTGAGGCCTGTGGCGGTTCGGCCACTCTTGCTCGCGTGCTCATTCGTCGTGGCTTGACCAGCAAAGCAATTGTGCGTCAGTTTTTGAATGAAAGCGAATACGTGCCCACGCACCCTTTTGAATTGCCAGGGGTGGAAAAAGCGGTCGAACGCATCTCCGCTGCCATAGAAAAGGGTGAAAAAATCACCGTATATGGTGACTATGATGTAGATGGCATCACCGGCACCTCTGTGCTGCTCAGTGTGCTCAAAAGTTTGTCTGCCAATGTAGATTTTTATATTCCTAACCGCTCATCAGAAGGTTATGGTCTCAATCTTAAAGCTGTGAGTGTTCTCGCCAGTAAACATCGCACCAAGCTTTTAATTACTTGTGATTGTGGCGTATCTAATTTTTCAGAAATCAATTTAGCTAAATCGCTTGGCGTTGATACATTAGTTTTGGACCACCACACCATGCCTGAGATGATGCCACCAGCTGTCGCGGTTGTGCATCCAAAGCTGCTTCAAGAAGGGCATCCTCTTTTTCACCTGCCTGGCGTAGGAGTTGCCTATAAAGTTTGCGAAGCACTGCTGACCAAGTTTGATCGGGTTTCAGAAATTGAAGCCTTGCAAGATTTTGTCACCCTGGGAATGATTGCTGACCTGGTGCCTTTAGTCGACGAAAATCGTTACCTGGTCAAAATTGGTTTGCCAAAACTCGTGCAATCCACCAGACCAGGCATTCGCGCACTACTTAATCAGGTGGGCGGAAAAGAAGATACTGATCTCGTTGGTTTTGGTCTGGCGCCGCGCATCAACGCTGTGGGCCGCTTGTCTGATGCCAATGTGGCGGTGGAACTGCTGACCACAACCGACGAAGCGCGAGCTGAAGAACTCGCCCAGCAACTGCAACGAGACAATGCTCGCAGACAAGAATTGTGCGAGCGCATTTTTCAAGAAGCAGAAGCCAAAGTTCTGACCACCTGCGATCTTAACGTTGACCGTGGCATTGCTATTTACAATGAAGGATGGCACCACGGTGTGGTCGGCATTGTTGCTTCTCGTCTGGTAGAGCGTTTTCAACGCCCAGTATTTATTGGGCAGTTAGATGTGGAAGATAATGTAGTCAAAGGATCGGCCCGCGGCGTAGAGCAAATTGATCTTTATCAAGTTTTAAAAGCCAACGAACATTTGTTGATCAAATGGGGTGGTCACAAAATGGCCGCTGGTTTCTCTATTGAAGCTGACAAAGCTGAAGCTGCTGTAAAGGGCATCGTTGCTGCATGTAATAAGGCTCTGGCCGAGAAAAATATGCGAGTGCGACTAGAAATTGACAGCGTTGTCGAACCAGCAGTTCTTTCGCTTGATCTGGTGCGCGAACTCAATGCCATGGCACCATTCGGTATGTCAAATCGCAAACCAGTTTTGTGCATGACTAAAGTTGTAGTAACGTCTACACGCCCACTGGGCAAAGAAAACAAACATAGTCGCATTATGATGAAAGACTATGCCTCTGGCAAAGAGTTCGAGTCGGTAATGTGGAATACTCGCGGGCGCATTCCTGCCGACGGCGACGAAATAGATGTTGCTTTTAATGCCGAACTTAATTCGTACAATCGTCGCGATCGACTGCAGTTAATTCTCTGCGACTGGCGTCGCCACGGTGAAGCAGCCCGCGCGCAAGAGGCTGACGAAGAAGCGAAACTAAACAAGCAGACTGAGCAATCAAAGAGTAAACCTCAATCGAACTCACAGTCTACTCGCACTGTGGGCACCGAATATGATGCCGGTAAACCTGCGGCCGTTGCAGGTGCCAGTCAGCCTGGAACTCACGCACCAACTACAGTTAAGCTAACCTTCAAAGATTTGCGTTCGTTCAATAGCAACCCGGAAGTTGTCAAAAAAGCTCAGGCAAAGTTAGGCAAAGATCTTTCTATCTTTGGTGAATCTTGCGCCAAAGTGAATGGCATCACATTTAACGATCGAGCCGAGCTAGCCGGTCGCGATCATTTATTGATATGGCAATTCCCACCATCTCTGAAAAATTTCCAGGAACTAGTGCGCGATAGTGGAGCTTCGAACATTTATTTGGTCGGGTGCGAAGATGATGAATTAGAAGAACCTGCCAATTTCCTTAAAAGACTTCTTGGTCTGGTGCGGTACGTGATCAACCAGAAAGATGGCCAGGTTGAAGGGGATAAATTGGTGTCGGTAATGGGCGCCAGTAAGATGTCAGTGGCACTCGCCCTGACTGCTTTTAAAAAAGTGCATCTGATTGATTGGTTCTCAGAGAATGGCACAATATATCTTGACTTGTTGGGTGATCCCGCATCCCGTGTGGAAGACACCCCTGAGTACAAGCAGCTGGGTCAAACTCTTGACCAGGTGAGAAAATTCAGACAATGGTGCAAAGAATGCACTATTAAAGAGCTACAATTAGCTCTCATTCCCAATCAGTTGGGTCTGCCCGGAGAGCCCGCCGCTTCAGCTGAAGTTGTGTCGCCTGCCATTCGGGCAGTAACGGTGGCCTCCGAGCAACCGTATTAGTGACATTGCCAGCTTGAGGACATTAGAGTTATATGGCCGCCACTGTTAAATCGCATGAAGTGCTCAGTCTGCCCTTGCCTGAAGCACAACAGGATTGGATTAAAAGCATCATTCGTGATGTGCCTGATTTTCCTAAAAAAGGCATTGTCTTCAAAGATTTGACCACTTTGATGAAAGACCCCATCGCTTTTAAGCTGGTGCTCAATGCCCTCACTTATTCTTGCAAGGCTCTGAAGCCAACAATAATTGTAGGTATTGAAGCTCGTGGATTTATTTTGGCACCTGCCATCGCTCACCATTTAGATGTTGGTTTTGTGCCGATTCGCAAGCCAGGTAAATTGCCATGGCAGACAGAGAAAATGTCTTACGCTCTCGAGTATGGTGAAGACACAATTGAGATTCACAAAGACGCTGTCACTTCTGCAGATCGCGTTGTAATCATCGACGATTTACTTGCTACCGGTGGAACCGCTCTGGCGGCCAAGAAGCTCTTGCGTAAGCTTGGTGCCAATATCGTTGGTGCTGGTTTTGTAGTTGAACTAGATTTTCTTGACGGTCGTAAAAAGTTGGTTGAAGACGAAGATCTGGATGTTTATTCAGTGATTCATTTCTAGATCAGTCGCATGTTTTGCCAGTCAAAGAGTTTGTTGGATAACGTAGCCATTGCTTCGCCGTGCTCGGCCAAATGGGCTGATATGGACGGCGACGAGCAACGTCGTCATTGCGGCCAGTGCAGCCTTGATGTCTACAATATTTCAGAAATGACTCGCAAGGATGCTGAGGCTTTTTTGCAAGCAAGTTCTGGAAAAAGATGCTTGCGATTGTATAGGCGCAATGATGGCACCATAATCACTAAAGACTGTCCTATTGGTCGCCGCATCGCCGATGGTATCAGGTTGCGTGTGCGCGCGGTGGCGGCTTCGTTGATTGCTTTTCTCAATGCCACTGCGGTGTTTGGGGCGGAAGAGAAATTGGTTTTGCCGGATGAGTTCCTGAAGGTTGAGCAGCCGCGCGATATGAATGGTGGATGGTCTGTAGAACCCGCATTAGTGGATGAAAAGCACTATGTGGACGGTCGGCCGGAGCGGCATCAGAAGACAACTCCTGAACCGTTTTCGGCCACCAAGGTGAAAGACGCTTATGCGCAAGCTCAGAAATTCGAAACTGCCGGAGACAGAACAAGCGCCCGAGCATCATACGAAATGGCAGTAGATATTCTTCGTCAAGAGAAGTCTTTGCATGATCCGCAATTTATAAAAATGGTAGTGAAAAAATATTGCAACCTGCTTCGAAAAGACAAACAGGAAAAATTAGCAAAGTCTCTTCTGCGAGAATTTGCGATTGATAGGCACTGAGCTGACCGAATCAGCAATAGCCACCATTCTGTAAGCGAATTGAAATCTCACCAGCCACAATCTCAGTGCGCTCTCCACTCTCATCTTCAACAATCAGTGCGCCACTGTCGGCGATATCAACCGCACGACCTTTGATAGATTGATTATTGCTGGTGGCTTCAATCAATTGGCCCAGGGTAATTGAATAATCTTTCCACAAAGAAATTATTTTTTTTGTTTGGCCTTCTTTTAAAAGTTCGTACGCCGCTTCTAATTTGTGCGCTAGTTCTAAAACGATCAAATTGGGATCAATCGGCCTGCCCATTGCACGTTCCAACCATTCCACTTTGTCTTTAAGTTCTGGTGGCAATTCAGATTCTTCCAATCTGACATTAATACCAATGCCAATTATTAGCGCTTGCCCAGGCATCTCCGCAAGAATGCCACCAAGTTTTTTGCCTGATAAAGTTAAATCATTGACCCACTTAAGACCGGGACGCACACCGACACTTTTTTCGATAGCCTGAGCTACTGCCACTCCTGTTGCAAGAGTAATCAGTGGCAAACGTGATAGCTCAAGTTGTGGACGCAAAACAACTGAAAATGCGATGCCGGCATCAGGCGGAGAAATCCAGGCGCGACCAAGACGACCACGGCCAGCTGTCTGCTGCCTGGCTAGAACGATGACTCCTTCAGGGCAGCCTTCAGCAGCCAGTGCAGCAGCGCGAGTGTTTGTAGAACCAATTTCAGCCCACAGTTCGTTTTTCGCGCCCGGAGCTTTACCGATTATTTTTGTTGTCAGCGAAGTTTCAATTACGTCTAGAGAAAGAATCTCAGAGCCGCTGTTCATCTATTTGCGTGAGACTTCGGTTTTGATTTCTTTGGGGCCCTGAAGCAATTTGTGAATGGGGCACTTGTCGGCAATTAGCTTCAAACCGTCGACTTGCTCTTGAGTCAGGTCGCCTTCAATCTCGATGTTGCGTGTGATCAAGGTGGATTTTTGACCTTCGCCATTCTCAACTTGCGTTTCTTCGCATTTGACGTTGACAGCTTTCAAATCGTAGCCCTTGCGCTTGGCGTACATTTGCACGGTAATGGCTGTGCATGCGCCCAGTGAGCCCAGAAGCAGTTCATGTGGATTTGGTGCGGAGTCTTCGCCGCCATGTTCTTTGCCGGCGTCAGAGGCGAAGGAATGAGTGGCAGACGTGATTTCTTGACGATAATTTTTGTCTGCGCGTGCCTTAACTTCTACAGTTGCCATGAAAAATTCCTCCACAATGTCAAATCGATTATTTGATCTATGAAAAATTTAGCAGGAATTGCAGCCAGTCTCGAGATTGCTTCTGATCTATTAATAGAGTTTGTTAGAACAACACCGCCACTGCCGGGATTGGCAATGGCGGCGTTTGAAGAGCTGTTCTTCGTTATCTAATCTTGCAAGTGGGCCTCAATGAACCAGAGCTTCTTGTCTACTTCGCGGCCAATCTGAACATAAATGTCGTTTGTCACTTGATCGTCCCATGAGCCAGCTTTTTCTATGCCCTGGCGGATGTGCTTGGCAAAGACGGCCACGCGGTCGGCGATGGCTGTGAGGTGGTCTGTTTCACTCATTTTTGATGTATCTGGATATTCAGGGATGATTGAAACTTGAGCGGCCATGCGCGCTGTGCCTTGAGCAATGCCGCCCAGGGCTGTGATGCGCTCTGCCAGGATGTCGATAGGCTCGAATAGTGTCGTGGCCAGATCATCGAAAAGCAAATGTACTTGATAGAAATCTTTGCCTTTGACGTTCCAGTGAGCTTGTTTAGCTTGAGTGTAAATATCGAGGCCAGCAGCGAGCGTTGTGTTGAGAAGATCTATGCTCTTCATCCGTGCCGCTTCAGGAAGATCAATGCGAGTTTTGTAGAGGTGTGTTGTTTTCGTTTCGGTTTTCATGGCTTGTACCAACCTGTCTGAGTGTGTGAATGCGTTTTCTTGGGATCAGATAGTTTGCAATATTGATAACCGTTCTGATCAACTCAAAGCTAGCTCAAGAGCGCGATTTAATCGATTAGCGAGCAATTTTAATGTAGCTGGGATGATAAAGAAAATATACCTATCAGCCATAAATTAGGGCAAATCGCGGCCACCCCCCTTTTGCTATAGAATGACAAGACAGACCTGCTAGAAGGATCATTATTAAATGGAATCACCGCCAGGCGCATTGTTCAAAAGATTTACCGTGGGCCTGTCACTTTCCATTTCTCTATTATGCAATTCTGCCGTTTACGCCACGGCCGCGGAAGCCCCAGCCATAAAGTCTCCGGTAGAAGAGGCCGCCTCACCAATTAAATCGACTGACGATAAAGTCGTGCTCGAGGCAATGGAAGAAGAGCTCACTCGCTCGATGACCAAGCTAAAAAACGCAGCCAGCGCGCCTCTCTATTTCATTAGTTACAGTGTTTATGACGTGGCCAGTCAATCGTTGGTAGCTTCATACGGCGCCATGGCCGAAGATGAAGAAAGCCACAATCGCAGTCTATACGTCGAGCTGCGTGTGGGTGACAAAAGTATGGACAATTCGCATCGGCTCAGAGGCGCGTTGCCGTCGCACCCTCCGTTGGCGTTCGGTCGCGGAGGATATGGTGGCGGTGCCTTCCCGTTGGAAGACGATAAAGACGCTATTCGCAATCGCTTGTGGAACGCAACAGATGCGGCCTTTAAAAGAGCCCAAACTGATTACATGCAAATTAAGACAAATCGCGACATTCGCATTGCCGAAGAAGATGCCAGCGGTGATTTTTCTGACGCCGATAAACAGGTTTATATAGAACCTGTAAGTGATATTGCTATCGATAAAAAGGCCTGGATAGAGCGTTTACGTAAGGCATCAGCAATCTACAAAGACTTCCCTGAAATCGACGATTCTTCAGTCAACTTTGAAGTCGAGCAAGTGCGACGTTATCTTGTAAATTCTGAAGGTAGCAAAATTGAAGATAATCGCAAGAGTTTGCGCATCACAACGCGCGCTAACGCGGTAGCCAAAGACGGCATGGTTGTGCGACTTTATGACGGCATTGAAGTACCCAGAATCGACGATTTGCCCGACCAAGAAAAGATTGAAGCAATGGTGCGGAAATTAGCCAAAGAAGTTGTCGACTTACGCAATGCACCACCGGCGCAACCATTTGTGGGGCCCGCTATTTTAAAGTCAAAAGCGGCGGGAGTATTTTTCCACGAAGTGTTGGGACACCGCGTAGAAGGTCACAGGCAGAAAGACGAAACCGAAGGCCGTACTTTTGCTCAGAAAGTTGGCGAACAAATTATGCCACCATTCATGTCTGTGTCCGATGACCCTACCCGTGCTACTTTTGATAAACATCCACTGGTAGGCTATTACAAATTTGACAATGAAGGAGTTCCAGCGCAGCGTGTTCAGCTGGTTGAGAAAGGCGTGCTGCGTGGTTTCTTAATGGGGCGCAGCCCGATTCGCAACTTTGATAAGTCGAATGGTCATGGACGCAGTGCAGAAGGATCCGCGCCGGTTGCCAGGCAAGGAAATCTAATTGTCGACAGTGACAATAGAGTTGCTAATACCAAACTGCGAGCCATGCTTATTCAAGAAGCGAAAGCGCAACATAAACCTTACGGTCTAATAATTGATGAAATTTCAGGTGGCTTCACGATCACCCAGACTTTCATGCCGCAATCTTATTCGTTGCTACCGTTGCGAGTTACACGGGTATACGTTGACGGCAGGCCCGATGAGTTATCGCGCGGAGTTAACATTGTGGGCACGCCGTTAGGTTCGCTAGAAAAAATTATTTGTGCCGGAAAAGATGATGACACCTTTAACGGTAGATGTGGTGCCGAGTCTGGCTGGGTGCCTGTATCTGCAACTTCTCCAAGCCTGCTGGTTCGCACTATCGAACTAGAAAAAGAATACAAGCAGCAAGATCAACCACCAATTTTGCCACCACCAGCCCCTGAGAATAACAAGTGAAAAAGCATTTGATTAAAGCCAATTTCAGTAAACAATCGATCATAGCCACTGCGCTTTCGCTGTGGTTTGTGACAGGTTCAAATCTGCCGACTGTGGCTGCCTCAGTTGATTCGTCCACTGTTGTGCCATCAGCCGCGCCGGCTGCTCCGCAAAATTCAGAAGCTGCAACATACCAGAATGATGTTGTGATGCGCGCCATGAAAGACGAACTTGATCGCTCCATGAAAAGTTTGAAATTGCCAAATTATCCACTGCCATATTTTGGCTCATGCACCGTCACTGATGAAGAATTCGCGCGCATTAGCGCATCATTTGGCGCTCTGTCAATCAAAGATGTCTCTCGTGATCGTCATTCAGACTTTACTTTGCGCGTGGGTGATAAACAGCTCGATAATACTACGGCTGGTGGCGGCGGTCTGCGCGCTCTGCTTGGTCTTCAAAGTCGATTAGTGCAAGAAGACAATTATGATGCTATACGTCGCGATTTATGGACACAGGCTGATCGCAGCTATAAACAAGCCATAGAGTCTCTCACCAGTGCTCGGGCGCAGATGAATTATGTTGACGTTGAGGACAAGCCTGACGCATTTTCTGATGCTCCGGCTATTGTCAGTGTAAAAAGTGATGCGCATTTAACAGCTAACATCGATGAATGGGCCGGGCGAGTCAAGGCCCTTTCTGCCATTTTTAAAGAGTATAAAAATATCAAAGACTCTACCGTCTACATGAATATTAGGGCGCGCACCACACGTTTGATTAATAGTGAAGGCACCATTGTTAAATATGGTGAGACCGGCACTCTTATTTTCTTTGGCGCCAGCAGCCAAAACAAAGATGGCATGACTGTTTCTGATGGCGACTTTTTAGCAGGAGAAACAGAGGTTTCCTTACCCTCTCAGGCAGAGATGGAAAAAATAGTGCGCAAGCTCTGCGATCGTGTGGGGGCTTTAGTGGTTGCGCAACGCGCTCAAGAATACTCAGGTCCTGTCTTGTTTGAAAAAGAGGCGGCCGCAGAGCTACTTTCGTCAATGCTTCCAGCGCTTGTTTGCGCTCGACATGAGATGGGTAATGTCGGAGCGGATGAAATTCACAAGCTCAATAAACCAATTTTAGGAAGCAGTATTACGGTGATTGACGACCCAACTCAGAAAGAATACAAGGGCAAATTTTTAAAGAGCGGGTGGAACATTGACTATGAGGGGGTGGCTGCAAAAAGGCTAACTCTTATCGATAAGGGTATCCTCAAAACGCTCTGCAGTACCCGTACTCCAAATCGTGTTGTCAAAGTCAGCAATGGACATAACCGCGGCGGAATGGCCAGCCCAGGACATCTATTTGTTAGCAGTGATGCCGGCACATCTTTCAATGCCTTGCGACAAAAGCTTATAGAGGCTGGCAAAAAAGAAGGGCTAGACCATGTTTTGATTGTTAGACGAATCAGACCATCGTTTTCTGCTGGTGGTCAAATAGTTGATGTGGAAAGATTCAATGGCTCCAGTATGAGCCTCAATCAAGTTTACAAAGTAGATGTGAAAACCGGTAGCGAGCAGCTTTTGCGCGGGGCCCGATTAAAGACTATCTCGAAGAAAAATTTGCTCACCATGCAAGCTGCCAGTGATGATGCTGATGTCTACATCGTTAATTATCCTACTGATAATAGCTCGACAACAATTGGTATGGTCACTCCTTCAGTGCTTCTAGCCGACGTAGATTTCGCAAAGCCATTGCACACCACTGAAAAGCCACCGTATTTGGAGAATCCATATTTTGAAGGCCAAGCAACCAAGGCAAAGTAAGTGAGCAACGACACACAAGGAAATCGAGATGCGCCAATTTAGAGTGGTACTACCTGTGATGCTAATGATTTTCACAGTGTCACCGTGTCTTGCCCAAATGCCGCCAATGGGTGCGCCGCCGGCGCTAACCGACATAAAAAACTTTGATATTGGCGCTCCAGCTGAACCATTGACGCAGCCCCTGCCTGAATCTGCTATTTCACCAGAGAAACGGGCACTTCTGTTGGAATATTTGAGGCTAACGCGCAGAACTTCAAAACCAGAATCTCCGGATATACGCAAGATGATGGGATTGATTCGTCCGCAGATGCCGTCGCTGATGACACAAATTACTCCGCCAGGAGTTTCGATGACCTCTATGCAGAAGAAAGCTATTCTTGAAGACGTAAATAACGATGCAAACCGCATGGCTGTTCGCACCACAGAGCTACTTGGTCAGAATGTTGATCTGGATAAGATAACGGAAGAAGTTAGCCTAAAGGTATACGACAAGTATTTTACAGAGCAGGATCTGCGCGAGATGATAGCTTTTTACCACACGCCTGTAGGTGAGAAGATTTGCAAACAACAGCCAGCCATAGACAAAGAGATTGCAAATGCAATGATGATGACTTCAGTTAGCCCGATGATGCAAATTATTCGGCAGGTCATTGGTGAAGAACAATTGTTTGCGCCAAGTAAACCGACTCCGGCTAAATAGGAGAGTGCGTTCGAGCCTATTGCCTTAGATCAGCAAGCGCACCTTTATAATCTCTCAGCTGAAATTTGAGAAAGGCTCGATCGATGAAATCGCTCTGTTCTGGCTGATATAAAATTGCCAAAGTGAGGTCGTCAACGGCACCTTCCAAATCACCCAGACAGCGGCGTTCGATGGCTCTTTTTCGGTACGAAGCTCCTAAATCAGGCTCAGATTGAATTGCCAGATCCAAGCATTTTCTGGCAGATAGATGATCACCTTGATCGGCGTATAGTTCACTTTTCATTATGTGTGGTCGTGACCAGCCGGGCCGTACTTTTAGCGCCAGGTCATAGTCTGCGATGGCAGCCGCAGGTTGATTGTGCCTTGCTAAAAATATGCCGCGATCTAAAAGCGTTCGTGGATTATTTCGAGTGATTTTTAGAAGCATGTTGCAATCTTCTAGCGCATCAAGATTCATACCGGCAAAGATTCGGTTTTCTGCCCGCGCCTGGCGGCTGAAAAGTAAATCGCTCTTCAGCGCAATTGAGCGAGAGAAGTCTTCTTCAGCACCTTGTCTGTCGCCCAGGTCGCATTTGATTGTCGCGCGAACGGCGAGAGCATAGGGATCATTCGGATTTTTTTGCACCGCATTATCTAAATTACGAAGGGCTTCCTGCTTATTTGTACCGGCGAGAATTGTTTCTTCAGCGCTTCGATAAGGTCTGCCGAACGATGGTTCGCTTAAAGTGGAGGCAAAGTAACAATTGACGGCGAACTCATAGTAGCCGCCACGCGCTTCTACATCTCCACTTCGTACCAAGCGCAAAGCCTCGGCTTGGCGGTGAGCTGGTGTTATGGCCACTTCAGGCCGAAGAGGGCACGCGCTGGCCGCGCTGAAGTTAAGCAGGGCCAAAAGTGAAATAGTCAAAATTGCAGTGGATTCAACCTCCATAGCTTTTCAACCCTTTTAATAATTGTCAGAAAAACCATGGAAAATCCCCCCAGCCGCTCGGCCAAGATTCAACGCCTGTCAGGTATATACCCTTTTCGGCGATTAGTTCACCTAATTGGCCGAATCCCCTGACAACTGTCGCCCTTAAACTAAATCATTGCCCTGGCGAATCGAACTTTTTAGCCATGTCCAAGTCGGCTTTAGCCAGGTCAAACTTATTGAGCTTGGTATAGCAGTCAGCACGTCCGCGATAAGCTTCAGGCGACTTCGGGTCAAGCTTAAGCAATGTGGAGTAGTCGGCCACAGCTTTGTCGAAGTGAGCAAGCGCATAATTTGCTTTTGCTCTAAAATCATAGAGTCGTCGAGCGTAGGCTAGGTCAACACTGGCATCACCAGTGGTTAGTTTATCGATCAGCAGCGAACAATACTTGACCACATTGTTTGAGTCGTTCAGCGATTCTGACACAGCAATTTTTGCTGTGATATAACCCTGGCTGTCTGGAGCAATTTTCAATAACTTGTCTACTTCAGCTGCACACTCTTTGAGTTTATGTGCTTTTGACAAACCCTCAGCGATGGCGAAGTAAACTCTGGTATCTCCTTTTTTTGAAGTCAGTGTCGCTATGCTCGTTTCTTTAACTGGTTCGCCACCATAATATTTTGCGTCGCCAATAGATTTGATGTCTCCGTACGGCGGCGCTCCTGTACGCAAAAGCTCTTGCGCTAACGTGCGCTCTTTAACCAGATTACTATTGTGTTGCTCGTATTTTGCGATCGCCTGATAGTCACTAAGCGATTCTTTGTAGTGACCCATTTGCTTTTGCACTCGAGCACGTTGCAAATACAAATTTGCTTTGGCCAAATTCATTGGCGCTTTCTCAAGTGCTTTCAATTCATTTGAAAGATTCTGCAATTCATATTCGTAGTTGTTCGGCGCATACGACACGTAATGACCACGTTGGCCGCCGCGATGTCTTTCGCGACCACGGCGCATGGAGACGTCAGAGTCGGGGTCATTTTTGCGCAACTCTTTTGCTTTGGCAGAGTCTTTGGCAGCGAGATCAAGCTTGCCCATCTTTTTGTAAAGTTGAGCCCGGTTAGAATAGTTGATGCTGTAAGTGGGTGCTAGTGCGATGGCGCGTTCGTAGTATTTTAGCGCTTCTACGTTGCGACCCAACATGCTTTCGTAAAAGGCACAGGTAGAATTATATCGGTTGTTTTTCGCCAGGGGCTCCCGAGGCTCATTGGGGTCAATCAAGTCTGATTTATAGCCCACAAGACTGTTGCGTTTGAAATATTCCAGCGCTTTGGCCCAGTTTCCTATTGCTTCAAATTCTTCACTGGTGGCATAAAGAATCCGCGCATTTTTAGGAAATAGTTGAGCAAGTACCTCTACTGTCGCGTTGTTAGAAACTGTATCCGAAGCTTCGTGGATCCTGAAAATTTGACGGGTGGTCTGATCTATTATCACCGTCGAGGTGCCATCGCGGCTGGTGGCAACTTTGTGCTTCTTGCCCTGTAATTCTCGAACGAGCGCAGAAACTCTGTGTTCTAGATCTTGCGATGAACTTGCCACGATATTGTATCCACCATGGTGGAAGGCACGACGCGGACCGTGATTGGTCTCAACTGGTTCACGACCAAGAGGATCATCGTGGGTGCTGGCATTGGCGTTTAGACCGAATGCCGCGTTAAGCACCACTAAGCCGATTAGATGAAACTGTAGTCTTTTAATTTGCAATGTGGCTGATTCCCGGGGCCTTGGGCTATTGTAGCTGCTTGACTGCATTAACGGAAGAAAGCACTGCCCTATAGTCAGCAGTGCCTTTTGGTCAGCAAACATTTTAAGGTTTTGTCACCCAAACCGCCGGGTATTTTATGGATGGCATCCGTCGTTCTTAAGTTCTGCAGCTACCGGTGATTTTATGATTGATGATGTGCCAAAAGAAAGTTTGACAATAATGTGCTTAGCCGGCTCCTTATTTTTTTACTCTTGTTCCGCTGCTCTGGCTGACGAAGTCGCCGTCACCCAGCCAGAAAAAATCGCGGCAGTGACCGCTGCTGCTGCAGATACTAAGCCAATTTTCCTTTGGAAGTGCAAGAAAGGTAACCAGGTAATTTATCTTCTTGGAACCATTCACGTGGCTCGTCCAGGCTTTTATCCTTTGCCGCGTGAAATGGAGTCAGCACTGAACGATAGCAGCATTCTTTTTGTCGAGGCAGATGTGCTGCAGGATAGTGGAAAAGTCAACGATACTCTCAGGCGCATCGGTCTCTATACTCCTCCGGCAACTCTTACCGACAATCTTTCTCCATCAACAGCTGATGCACTTAATCAATACATTGAGTGGTCAGGTGAGTCATTGTCGATGTACCAACCGTACAAACCTTGGGTAGTTTCACAAATTCTCTCCAGTGGTGCCATTCGCAAAGCAGGTTACAAACCTGAGCTCGGCATCGATAGGCACTTGCTCAGTAAAGCTCACGCTTCGGCAAAAAAGATTATTGCTTTAGAATCGCTCGAGTCTCAGCTTAATTTGGTTAGTAGCTTTGATAAGACCACTCAGGAAAAACAGCTGCTTGGAAGTATTATCTCGCTGCGTGATTCTAAGTCTGATATGGAGAAGATTGAGAACAGCTGGAAAAACGGCGATGCTTCTGCTCTTGCATCATTGGGCATTAATGACGTTGACGCCGACAAAGATATTCAAAATGCAAAGGTAGCTTTGCTCGATAAACGCAATAGCGCAATGCTTGCTGAGTTAAACAAGCATTTGCCCTCACAAGGAAGTGTTATGGTGGCTGTTGGTGCGGCTCACCTGGTAGGCGATCATGGCCTGGTGGCAAAACTGAAAGAGCAAGACTACACAGTTGAGCAAGTTCATACGACATTGGCGAAGAAAGCCAACAGCATCAATTTTGGTGCTCGCAATCTCAAGCCGCTCTATTTCCCGGAAGGCCTTTTTAGAATTCAGCTTCCTGGTGACCCAGAAGTAAAGTATGAAACCCTCAATAATATTCGCATGGTTGATTACGCCTATTCCAATCTAGCTGGCGCTATGACTGTCTCTTACATCATTATGCCGGCAGCGATTAGCAGTGCTGATAAACAAAAACAGTTTATGCAAATAATAGCCTCGGCGGTGGTGAAAAAGTCTCAGGGTACTAATGTTAGTTTTGTGCCCAGTCAGAAGAAACCTGGTGCTATGGAACTGAGCTTCAAACTTCCCACTAAGGCCGGCATTGCTAAGCAGGATCAATATTTGCGATGCTGCATGATTCTCAGCGGTCGTAGACTTTATTTGGTTGGCGGTCAGGGCACTGCAGATTTTTTCAAGTCGCGTCTGTACAGTCAGTTTGAAAATTCCCTTGAGATTATTCCCGAACAAGGTTTTGCCACCGCTTCGGCACCAGGTTGGAGTCAAAGAAAGCCCGCTTCTTCTTCTTCTTCTTCTTTGCGGACGTCGCCAGCTGACTTCCAGATTAATTGGCAAGGCGCTTCGAGGTCAACTTCGCCAGCCTACAGAGCCGGCGGCAATTCGAAAGTTGATTTCGATTCTTTGAGAGCTGAGCATTTGCGCAAAAGCGAAGAAATTAGAAGTAAGGTGCGTAGCGATTTCGAACGTGTAAGAAACGAGATGCAGCAACGTCGTTAGGAAATCAGAGAGCTTGTGAACGTCACTCTTGAACTGGTAGCCGATTACATTGCCAATAGCCGCAAAATTGCGGTGCTCACTGGTGCTGGCATATCAGCCGAAAGTGGTGTGCCAACTTTTCGCGCTCACGGTCAGAGCAAATCAGCGCAGGCACCACTGTGGGAAAAGTATGATCCCTCTGAACTCGCCAGCGCAAGCGGATTTAAGAGGCATCCAGACCTGGTATGGCAATGGTACGACTGGCGTCGCAATTTGGTCGAGAATGTGTCTCCAAATGCTGGTCATCATGCTCTTGCTACTCTAGAAAAGCTCCATGCTCCGCGAACGTTTACTCTTATAACGCAAAATGTAGACCGATTGCACCACCGGGCAGAGTCTCAAAATATTTTGGAAATGCACGGCAATATTGTCAGCTTCCGCTGTTTCGACCACCATCATCAAGCTGCTGAAGTCGAGCGAAATTTGCAGTCGCCACCTCGCTGCAATGACGGTCAATGTCACTCCAAACTGCGACCGAATGTTGTTTGGTTTGGCGAGTCACTAAACCCGGCAGTGCTCAATGCGGCCATGGCCGCAGCCAGGCAATGCGACCTTTTTCTCGCCATCGGCACTTCAGCTCTGGTGCAACCTGCTGCATCTCTTCCGTATATAGCACGGGAGCAAGGAGCAAAATTAGTGGAAATCAATCTTGAGCGCACTGCCCTTTCAGAAAATGTAGATGCCTTTTTGCAAGGCAGGAGTGGAGATGTTCTACCTTCGCTAGTTGATCTTGTAAAGGCTCATCCTCGGCCAGTTTAAGAGGCGCTTAAGGAAAAGTATATAGGCTTTGCCGGCGCTTATATATCGGCGAAAAAACAATGAATTCTTCTTTTATCATCGCCTTTCTGCAAATTTAATTGGTGAATATGGTCAAGGCTACACAGCTAATGCATACGCACTTAGCCTGGAAAGATATACGCAGTGGTGTCATCTTTGGTGATTACTGGGATCTCCATTTGCCTAGTCTCCCATGGTCTAAGCTCGATAGGCTCGGCGCTTTGAGTTCTTTTTTTGATCGTTTTGGGGTAGCTATTGTATTGTTTTTTTGCAAGTGTTACCTTGCTGTCAATGCGAATCGACTACAGGAGATTTATCGCAAAATTTAACTGAGTGCCCTGAAGAACAGGGATCAGTTCAAAGCTCCTTTTAAGTCGGTTGAACAATACAAAAACGAATACTCCCTTAGTGAAGCAAGTTTCTTGTGGACCTGAGAGAGGCGATTTTAATCGCTTCTTTTTACTAGAAAGCGTATTTGAAAAGTTCGATCGGCTTGCGAAGAGTACTGAACTAATCTGGTGGGGGAAGAATGGTGCAAATCCATCGCTGTCCCGCAACTGTAATAGGATGAGAATCCTCAGTCAGGCTACCCACCAGGGCACATCGGACACCATCTTCGTGGAGTAAGAGGGGTACGTGTTGAAGGCGAAGTCTACCCAGACTTTGCACTATCGACCCTCTTGGTTGAAAACCACTAAGAGGGTTTATTTTTCGACGAATCTTAAATGCAGAAACGCCACATTGGTAAACCAGGAGAAAGACAAGAATGAGTCAAGTGCTTACAGCTGCCACCACACACGCAGAGTCTGCCGGTGCAAACTTCGGTTTGAACGAGACGCTGGTGAGCCAGTTTGTGCTCTATAAAGTGTTGAGGCGCAATGGCAATGTGGTGGAATTCAATCCATCTAAAATCGCTGTAGCACTGACAAAAGCTTTTCTCGCGGTAGAAGGCACTCATGGCTCCGACAGTTCTAAAGTCAGAGATCTCGTCAACAAGCTGACCGGTCAAGTCACCGAAACATTGATGCGTCGTTTGCCCGAAGGCGGCGTGCTGCATATCGAGCATGTACAAGACCAGGTCGAACTGGCGCTTATGCGCGCGGGCGAACAAGAAGTTGCTCGTGGCTATGTACTTTATCGCGAAGCTCGTTCAAGAGAACGTGCCGAGCGTGAGGCTGCGCTTCCTGCATCAGTGCAAACCATGAGTGGTCCAAACGTCACCAGACTTGATGGCACCACAGTTGCCTTTAACGATCTTGGCCTTGAGGCAATTTTGCAAGAAGCCTGTGCTGGTCATGGCGATGTAGTTGACTTCCGCAAAATCATGGAAGCGACTCTGCAATCATTATATGAAGGCGTACCAGAAGGTGAAGTGATTCGCTCAGCGATCATGAGTGCTCGTGCTTTGATTGAGACTGATCCGGCCTACAGCTTTGTCACTTCGCACTTGCTATTGCACCAGATGCGTTTAGAAATTCTCGGCGAAGCAGTCAGCCAGAGTGATATGAAAACTCGCTACCAGACTTATTTCCCTGAGTATGTAGCTAAAGGCATTACAGCGGGATTATTAGACCCAAGATTGGCCACATTTGATTTAGAAAAAATCGGTGCGGCGATTGTCGGCGATCGTGATTTTAAATTCCAGTATCTCGGTTTGCAGACTCTCTACGATCGTTATTTACTGCACACTGATGGTTCCCGCTTTGAAATGCCGCAAGCCTTCTGGATGCGCGTTTCTATGGGCCTGGCGCTAAATGAAATCGAGCGCGAAAACAAAGCAATTGAGTTCTACAATTTGCTCTCTAGTTTCGATTTTGTTTCTTCCACACCAACTTTGTTTAATTCAGGCACTCATCGTCCGCAACTTTCATCTTGTTTCCTCACCACCGTCTCTGACGATCTGGGTTCTATATATGATGCGATGAAAGAAAATGCTTTGTTGTCTAAATTTAGTGGTGGCCTCGGCAATGACTGGACACCAGTGCGCGCTCTTGGTTCGCACATTGCCGGCACCAACGGCAAAAGCCAGGGTGTTGTGCCTTTCTTGAAAGTTGTAAACGACACAGCTGTAGCAGTAAATCAAGGTGGCAAACGCAAAGGCGCCGTGTGCTGTTATTTAGAGACATGGCACATGGACATCGAAGAGTTCTTAGAGCTGCGCAAAAATACTGGTGACGATCGCCGCCGCACTCACGACATGAATAGCGCTAACTGGATTCCCGATTTGTTCATGCAGCGCGTTCTGGAAAATGGCAACTGGACTCTCTTTAGCCCTGAAGAAACACCTGATCTGCACAATCTCTTTGGCATTCCTTTCAAAACTGCTTACGAAGCCTACGAGCAAAAAGCCGCCAATGGACAGATCAAACTTTTCAAAACCATACCTGCAGTTTCTCTCTGGAGAAAAATGCTCACCATGTTGTTTGAGACCGGTCATCCATGGATGACCTTCAAAGACCCATGCAATCTAAGAAGCCCGCAACAACATGTTGGTGTAGTTCACAGCTCCAATCTTTGCACTGAAATTACACTCAACACTTCAGAGACTGAAACAGCTGTCTGCAATCTTGGCTCTATCAACCTGGTGGCACACATCATCGATGGTGCCCTTGATCTGGCTAAGTTGAAAAACACCTGCCGCATCGCCATGCGCATGCTCGATAATGTTGTGGATATCAACTATTACAGCGTGCCTAAAGCCAGACAATCAAACGTGCGTCACCGTCCAGTGGGTCTTGGCGTCATGGGCTTCCAAGATGCACTGCTAACATTGCGCATTCCATATGCCTCGCAACAAGCCGTTGATTTTGCCGATTACTGTCAGGAAGCAGTGAGCTTAAATGCTATTTTCGCCTCCAGCGAACTGGCACGCGAGCGCGGTGCTTACGCCTCATATAAAGGATCACTCTGGGACAAAGGCATCTTCCCTCAAGATTCACTGGCCTTAGTTGACGAAGCTCGAGTGGCAGCTGGTGGTCAAATTCTTGACCTCGAGCGCGGCGGCAGGCTTGACTGGACGCATGTGCGTGAGAGCGTTGCTAAATACGGCATGCGCAATAGCAACTGCCTGGCCATAGCTCCGACTGCCACCATATCTAATATCATTGGTGTCAGCCAATCTATCGAGCCAACTTTCCAGAATCTATACGTCAAGTCTAATCTCTCCGGTGAATTTACCGTGGTAAACACTTACCTGGTTGATGAGCTGAAGAAGCTTGGCTTGTGGGATGAAGTGATGGTGCATGACCTCAAATACTTTGATGGCACTCTGCAACCTATTGAGCGCATTCCTGAAGAAATCAAAACTCTTTACGCCACTGCCTTTGAGATTGATACTCGCTGGTTAATTGAAGCTGCTTCCCGCCGCCAGAAATGGATTGATCAGGCCCAGAGCTTGAATCTCTACATGGCCGAACCAAGCGGCAAGAAGATGGACGAAATCTACAAAATGGCCTGGACAAAAGGTCTCAAAACCACCTATTACCTGCGCACTGCGGCTGCTACCGCTCCAGAGAAATCAACCACTCAAATTGGTGTGCTTAACGCGGTTAATAGCTCTGGTGCTAAATCAATTCCTGTTAAAGGAACTACCGCCGCTCCGAAAGTTTGCTCAATTATTGACCCTGAATGTGAAGCCTGCCAGTAGCTGATAGTTACTGGCCCTAAAGCCAATTGAAATCTCCACCCTTGCAATCGAATTTTCTTAACTTAGAAAAGGAAACAAAACATGCTTAGCTTCGACGATGTACCAGCTGCTAAAGCAGAGACAGCAACCGCAACTCCATTGTTCACTGCAACTGCCCCTGCTCTAGACTTCACACCCACTGCTGCAACTGCAAGTTCAACTATAGGCACCACACAAACAGTGTCTAGCGTCAGTGTTATGCCTGCCACCGAATCTGGTGCGGGCGCCACTGGCGTCGAACAAATCGAAATTACCCAAAAACGAATTACAGTTGACGAAAAGAACATCATCAATTGCCGCGCTGATCTTAATCAACTGGTGCCATTCAAGTATGAATGGGCCTGGCAGAAGTATTTAGACGGCTGCGCTAACCACTGGATGCCGCAAGAAATAAGCATGAGCCGTGACATTGCGCTCTGGAAAGATCCAAACGGTTTAACAGATGACGAGCGCACCATCATCAAGCGCAATCTCGGATTCTTCTCTACTGCGGATTCTCTGGTAGCAAACAATCTGGTGCTGGCAATTTATCGCCACATCACTAACCCTGAATGTCGTCAATATCTCTTGCGTCAGGCTTTTGAAGAAGCCGTACATACACACGCTTATCAATATGTTGTCGAAAGCCTGGCCCTTGATGAAGGCGAAATCTTCAACATGTACCGCGAGATTCCTTCGATTTACGAGAAAGACGTATTCCAGCTGCAGTTCACTCAAGAGCTGGCCGATCCTAATTTTAAGACTGGCACTGAAGCGACCGACCGCAGATTCTTACGCAATCTGATTGGCTATTACATCATTATGGAAGGCTTGTTCTTCTATGTTGGCTTCGTGCAAATGCTCAGCTTCGGCCGTCAGAACAAAATGACGGGTGCTTCCGAGCAGTTCCAGTACATCATGCGCGATGAGTCTATGCACCTGAACTTTGGCATCGACATGATCAATTCAATCAAACTTGAGAATCCACACTTGTGGACCAATGATTTCCAACAAGAAATTATTGATCTGGTTAAACAGGGTGTTGAACTTGAGTATGCCTATGCCGTTGACACCATGCCTCGTGGAGTACTTGGCCTCAATGCTCAGATGTTCTCTGAATATCTGCGCTTCGTTGCCAATCGTCGCCTCAAACAAATTGGTTTGCCTGAGCAATATCCTGGTGCCAAGAACCCATTCCCATGGATGAGCGAGATGATCGATTTGAAGAAAGAAAAGAATTTCTTTGAAACTCGTGTCATCGACTATCAAACCGGCGGAGCCTTGAGCTGGGACTAAGCGTTCCATTTAGGACAATTCCAAGCGGATAATTCCAAGCAGTTTATTACCACCTGAGATATGCCTTTGCCGGTGACTCAGGTGGTAATCTGTTGTTGCCGGTGGTTCGGTGGGAGATAGCGATTTTCAAAAGCCTAAGAAATTTTACAACCCTTGAGTTGTACTTTTTCACAACCTAGAGGTTGTAAAAAGTCATAGGCGCGGAAAATCAAGTGCCCCGAGAACCCAAAAACAGCTTTTATTCCTTGATAATATGTTCTCAGCACAGTAGGAAGTCGCTGCTCCATGGCCAAGCTTTTATTAGTAGACGATGATGAAGAGCTAACCTCAGTTTTGTCTGAATGGCTTGCTGGTGAAGGCAACATTGTCGAGTGCGCCAATTGTGGTGAAGACGGGCTCTCGCGCCTCAAGCTTTATCAGTACGATTTAGTAGTTTTAGACGTGGGCATGCCCGACATTAATGGTTTTGAAGTGTGTCGCCGCTATCGAACGGCAGGCGGCATGTTGCCTGTTTTGATGCTCACCGGCAAGGCCAATATAAATGATAAGACGGAAGGTTTTGACGCTGGCGCTGACGACTATTTGACCAAACCATTCCACCCAAAAGAGCTCAACGTGCGCATCAAAGCCTTAATGCGCAGACCGAGTCAGTTGTTGTCAGAACACCTGACCAGCAGCTATGTGAACATGGATACTGGCGCCCGCCGGGTGTTGGTACAGGGCGACGAAATCAAGCTTTTGCCTCAAGAATTTGCATTGCTGGAATTTTTCATGCGGCATCCTAATCGAGTATTTAGCTCGGATGAGATTCTCGACAAAGTCTGGTCGAATGAAAAAGACACCGCCAATGATACCGTTCGCGTGCACGTCAATAAATTGCGCAAGAAAATCGACAGGGAAGGATTGCCGTCGCTGATTCGCACTGTTCACGGCAGCGGCTATATTCTCGACCAAGATTAGCTTATTTAAGCGGTGCGACTGTTTTGACGGGCGGCGAAAGCTTTACCGCGGGTTCAGCCATGCCGGCGTCATGCAACTCTTTAACTACGTGCATATTTAAAATGAACGACCGGGGCTGAATGCGCCAGTGACCCTCAAAAGGTTTATTCAGCCAGTAAACAAGGGCGAGATTGCCTCCCAGGGCCACGATCACGCCTATCAGCACCACTGTGTGAAACATAGAAATGCGTTTGACATAAAAGTAGGAAAAGGCCAGCACAATCAAGGAGCCAATAATCAGCATGGGGCCAATCAGCTCATTGCGACTGCTGTATAGAGTCAAGATGCGCTCCCGCCTTCCCGTGGCAATAGTGTCGAGACTCTGCAACATCGCAGCCTGCAAATTGCTCTCGCCGTCATGCTGAGGATGAATTCTTACAACCTCGTCATTGAGCTGCAATAGGGTGTACAGCAGCTCGGGGCAGATAATTCCTTTGGCCATGGCTGGCCATTCCTCATTGACTACAAGATTGACGTATCTACCGCAGAGCGCCTGGATTTTGCCTCTGGTGGGCTGCGGCATGCCACGCGAAAATCTGTAAATCTCAGCCACGCCTGAAGCTTCGGCATCAACAATGCTTTCGAGGTTCTGATAATGATCCAGGGCGGCAGCTACCAGCAGGCCCAAGATTAATGAGACGAGCGTGCCGACAATGCTGAACATGGCATCAAGAAACTGCTGATGCTCGCTCATATCTATAGGTTTCATAAGCCTGCGGCTGACGCTGAAGCCCACCAGGGCCAAAACAGCTGAACCCAGGCATATGGCTATTACGATTGGCAGTCCTGACATAAAATCCGCCCGCTTGTTTAATAATCCTCATAGTATGGGCCTTGACCGCCTACTTTCAAATATTTTTCAATTTTCCTGCCCCGTTTACAACTCGATAACAAATAAACGCTATTAATAGTAAAGAACCGAGTTTTGCCCGATTTACCACTGATTCCCCTGATATTCCTTTCTTGACCCGCTGTCGAGGTTTCTATGATTAATAAAATTGCTTCCTCATTAATAGTCGCTTCGGCCCTGACAGTCGCCGCAGTTATGGCCAGCCCTGCGCAGGCTCAAATGATCGACGAAGTACAGGCCGACCAACATGTGCAAGCAGTTGCCGAGTATCACGGTAGCCGCTCAGGTTGGGAACAACCACTGGTGCAAAAAGATCACAACCTCAAACATTTCTACTGGACAGAAATCGATAGAAACAAAGCTGCTTACAAAGTCATTAATCGCGCCGCTACCAGATACAACACAGTTACTCACACCGCCAGCAGCAAGCCTGTGGTATTGCCACCTCATGGCAATAAAAATATTTCCACCGAGATTCGCGGAAGCAATAACGATGTCAGCGGTCGAGTAAGACCATTGCAATTGGCTCAGGCACGCACTGCACCAGCCATGTATGCATATAATTATGGCAACAGTTATGGTCGCGTGGCTTCACCGGTATCCAACACCACATCATCTGATAAACAGTGCCGCGCCAAATTGATGTCTTACTAGTTTGCTTCCAGCACTCTAAAATGTGAGCACGATTTTGCCGAAGTGTTTGCCGCTTTCCATGTATTCGAGCGCTTCTACGATCTGATCGGCTTTGAATACTTTATCGATAACAGGTTTTAATCCGCCTGCACTGATGGCTCGGTTCATGTCTTCAAACATGGCGCGAGAGCCAACAAAAACACCATGAACATTGACTGATTTCATTAAAATGGGAATAGGGTTGACTTGCCCGCTGGCGAGCACGCCAATGAGCGCAATATGACCACCCATGCGGATTGCCTTCAGTGATCGGTCTAGTGTGCCGGCACCGCCGACTTCAATAATATGGTCTACGCCTTCACCACCGGTAAATGCAAGCACCTGCTCATCCCAATTTTCATGAGTCTTGTAGTTAATGGTGTGTGCTGCACCCATCTCTTTCAACCGGGCTAATTTAGCGTCAGAGCTCGAAGTTGCAATTACTGTAGCTCCGGCCAGGTGAGCCAGTTGCAGGGCGAAAATTGATACGCCGCCGGTGCCCATTACAAGCACGGTATCACCAGCTTTAACTTTGCCGTTTACCACCAGGCCATGCCAGGCGGTCACCGCTGCACAGGGAAGAGTGGCGGCTTCTTCAAAGCTCAAATGCTCAGGAATTTTCACCAGCGCATTTTGATCTACCAGAACATACTCTTGTAACATGCCGTCTATAAACCCGCCAAGAGCGGTTTTGGCGATTTCGTTGTTTACTTTGCCCGCATGCCATGCGGTCATAAAATTAGGCGACACGCGGTCGCCAATTTTAACGCGAGTGACCGAACCTCCAATCTCTACCACTTCGCCGGCGCCGTCAGACAAGGGTACGATAGGCAGAGGTATTGCCTTGCTATAAATTCCGTTCGCTATCATAGTGTCACGGAAGTTCAGCGAAACTGCTTTGACCCGCATTAGCACCTGGGTTCCGTGAGGCTTTAGTTTCGGTTTTTCGCAGGCATTAATGTCTGCGAGCTTAAAGCTGCCCAACTGAAAGGCTTTGTAAGTAGCAGCACTAGCAGCGGTTGTGGTACCAGATGTGGTGTCGGTCACAGCGTTGTCCTCTTTGTATATTGCCCTTGTAAATTGGACTCTTGAATTACACTTTTAAATTGCACCCTAGATTGCACCCTAAATTGCATAAGAATAGTTGGGCGGCAATACTTTTTTAGCATTGATGCCGAGATCGGCTTCTAGAGCCTGGGCTGCGTGATATGGCCAGTAAGGGTCGCGCATTAATTCGCGGGCCAGCAATACAATATCGGCTTTGCCCTGGCGAATAATATCATCGGCTTGCTTCGCGTCAGTAATCATACCCACTGCCGCAGTAGCGATTCCTGCCTCCTTGCGCACAGTCTCAGCCAGCGGAACTTGCCAGCCCGGCCCGTATGCATAATGATCACCAGAACGCACATAGGCACTGCTGCAGTCGATCAAGTCGACGCCCAGGTCTTTCAAAATTTTAGCCAGTTCAGCCGAATCATCAACCGTCCATCCGCCCTCGACCCAGTCAGAGGCTGAGAGGCGCACAGCAAGAGGGAGGTCGGCGGGCCATACTTCGCGTACCAGCTTAGTGGTTTCTACAATCATGCGAATGCGATTTTCGAAACTGCCGCCATAGTCGTCAGTGCGGAAATTCGCCAGAGGTGAATAAAAACTGTTGAGTAAATAGCCATGAGCACCGTGAATTTCCAGCCATTTAAAACCAGCTTTGAGAGCTCGCTTCGCTGCGCTCTGGAAAGCTAGCTGAATTTCTTTGATTTCAGCAGTCGTTAACTCATGCGGCACACGGCCGCCTGGTGTAAATGGCACCGCTGATGGTGCAACGGGCTGCCAACCGCCCTCTTCGTCGCTCAATTCCTGCTTCTCATGCCGGTTGCCGATTTTCCACGGATTTTTAGTCGAAGCCTTACGACCAGCGTGGGCAATTTGAATACCAGGCACGGCACCATACTGCTCCATAAATTCGGCAATTTTTTTAAGCATGTCGATATGCTCGTCTTTATAGATGCCCATGTCGTCAGGGCAAATTCTGCCACGGGCTTCGACGCCGCTTGCTTCTACGATAACCAGACCTGCGCCGCCAATCGCTCTTGAGCCAAGATGTACCAGATGCCAATCATTGGCAAAACCGTCGACGCTGGCATACTGGCACATGGGCGACACGCCTATACGATTGCGCAAAGTCACTTTGCCAATAGTCAGCGGGCTGAATAAATTGGGCGTCGAATCTTGCAGCGACAGAGTGGCCTCGGCTGGTTTATTAGCGGTATTAGACATGACTACCTCGGGTTAACTAGTAAAATAATAGACCGCTCGTCTAGTGAAATCAAGTTGCGCTGATAAGGCACTTAATATTAGTCAGAAAAACATCTGAAAATACCACCCAATACTTTATTTGATACTTTTGACTTCCCCATGGAGCCTCGAAACCTCGTAAAATCGGTCAATACAAAGCCCGCGCAGGAGTGCATATGAAATCAGGTTGGCGACTTTTGGTCCTAACATTCCAAATATTCCTGACTTGTTGTGCGCCGGCCTGCGCCACAGATAAGCTGGCTTTACCCTCGCAAAAATCAGTTGGCAATTTGGAAGTTGTTGCTCTGTTTGAAAATGCCATGCCTACGGGCATTACTGTGTCGTCCAGCGGTCGAAAGTTTGTCAATTTCCCCCGCTGGGGTGACGTGGTCGACTTTACGGTGGCTGAAATTGTTGGTGGAAAAACCTTGGCCTTTCCAAATGCCGAAATTAATCGGCAAGATTTGCAATCGGTCAAAGATCACTTGCTTTCAGTGCAGAGCGTAGTGGTAGACGCTAAAGACCGGCTATGGATTGTAGATACCGGTGCGCCGAAAATGGGGCCGGTAATTGCAGGCGCGCCAAAACTCGTCTGCGTCGATTTAAAGACCAATAAAGTTGTGCAGACAATTTTTATTCCAGATAACGTTGCGCACAAAAACACTTACTTAAACGATGTACGCTTTGATCTCAGTCGTGGCAAAGCAGGCATGGCATTTATCACCGATTCGTCTTCGGTGGGTCCTAACGGCATTATTGTCGTTGACCTGGCTTCGGGCGAAAGTTGGCGCAAACTTAATGACCATTATTCAGTGCGTCCTTTAGCCGGTTTCTTGCCAATAATTGAAGGCGCTCCTTTGCTTATAGAGAGTGCCAAGGGTGAAAGGGAATCAATCCATGTCGGTTGCGATGGTATCGCCATTGGTGCCGATGGCAAACAGCTATTTTACTGTCCACTCTCCAGTCGTAAGCTTTATAGTGTCAGCGTCGACGCCCTGTGTAATCGCGTTATTTCCGACGGTGGCGTGGCTGATACCGTGTGCGAGGTAGTCACCAAAGGTGCTTCCGATGGCCTCGAAAGCGATGCTTCCGGTTGCATTTATGCCACTGACTATGAGCACAACGCCATTCACCGTTTGTGGTTGTCTGGAAAACATCAGACATTGGTGTGCGATCCCCGTGCCCTCTGGCCCGACACGCTTTCGCTGGCTACTGATGGCTATCTCTATTTCATAGCTAACCAATTACACAGGCAGGCGCAGTTTCATGGTGGTATCGACAAGCGTCAAAAACCCTACGTACTGTTTCGTGTTAAGGTCGATGCAAAGCCAGTGCTTTTGCGATAATAGTCTTAGTCACACTTTAAACGCTGCGTCCGTCCCAGGGGAACATCGCTCTGGCTGACTCGTCTTTGACTAGTAGGCACAGAACGAGAAAAAATGACAATTTCAGCAGCCAAGTTAGTTTGTAAAGTCGTTGTCGGCGCTTCAATGGCAGGATTGTTGGCCCTCAGTCTGTTGCCTGTCCATGGTCAGGAAAATCCGCCTTTAGCGCCAACGAGAAAGTCTTATAGATTAACTGCACCGCTGTCAACACAAGCTCAGTCTGCACAACCAACTTTAAACGGCTCTGTCAGCAGTGCAACCACTCTTGGTGCCTCTCGACTCAGTCGTCCTCCATCAGTCAATGCGGGTCTCAACAGTTTTGCCGGGGTTAACAATAATTTTGCCGTACCGGCAGCGCCGCAGAGAATCGACACTAGCCCGCTGGTATCAGCAGCCGACCAGGCCGCCTTTAGCCAGGTGCAACAGCCCGCACCCACTCCTGTAGTCACTCCTCACACAGCAGCATCTAGCCCAACATTAGAAAGTACCTCCAGTTTTGATGCAATCAAAGCCTTACAGTTGGGCGCAAATATAGCTAATCAGGTAGGAAGATTTTACGGGCGCAGTCCTGCTAACCAGAGTTTGATTCGAGGCGCCGTCGGGCTGGCTCAGCCTGCATTTGTCAGCAAGTTCAGTAAGCCACTGACGGCCCAAGAACTCAGTGTCCTGTCAACCTATGATGTGGTCTTAGTGCTCGATAAGTCGGGGTCAATGGACGAGCATGACTGCCCGGGTGGTATGAGCCGTTGGGACTGGTGCCGCGATCAGATGTTTTCGCTCACGTCGCAAATCTCCGCTGTTTTCAGAAACGGAATTACTGTGGCGCTCTATTCTTCTGACTATGAGATTTTTCGCAATGTCGACCTGAACTATGTAACGAGAATATTCGGAGAGCATAATCCGTCGGGGGCCACTTTCACTGGTAAAACAGTGGATGCCGTCTTAAATGACTATTTTGCCAGACGCAGCAGCAATCCGGCTGCCACCCGCAGATTGCTTGTGCAGGTAGTCACCGACGGAGATCCCAGCGATAAAGGAATTTTGATTGATTCGATTGTGCGTGCTACGCAACAGATAAAATCTCAAGGCGAAATTACTGTCAATTTTTTGCAGATTGGCAATGAGCAAGACGGTGCGCGTACTTTAGCAAAGCTCGACAACGACATGTTTTCTGAAGGTGCGCGCTTCGATATAGTCAAGGTAGAACCCTTTGCCAGAGTGGCAATAGAAGGTTTACCTCGAGCGCTCGTTGATGCCACCCGTTAAAAATCTATCTTTAATTGTAATGTGCTTCAAATTAGATTCGACGCAACCTAATGCACCTGGGAATAAGCAAAGAGGGCACTAAGGGTGTTGAATGCAAATTGAGAAAGTTATGCTCGTTGATGATGATGCGAGTATCAGGAGAATCGCCCAGATTAGTCTGGTGAAATTAGGACCCTGGCAAGTTGAGCTGGCGGCCTCCGGCCCTGAAGCACTTGCCGTTCTGGCTAACGGTCATCCGGACGTGCTTATACTCGATGTAATGATGCCTGGAATGGACGGCCCCACTACACTTAATTTGGTACGAGAACAGTTTCCTGATTTTGACTGTCCGGTAATTTTCATGACCGCCAAGGTAATGACCACCGAAGTAGATGAATATATGAATCTCGGAGCAGCGGGGGTAATTTGCAAGCCTTTTAGCCCGAAAGATTTGGCCACTGAAGTGCGCAAAATTTGCGATGACTGGACGGCAAAGAAAAACGCATGAAGAGTAAATTGAACAAGTCAGTCTTCGCAATCTGGATAGCAGCGGTAAGCCTAGGTTACGGTTGCCTTCTCAATTACTCGTCTAAACCGGCTGTAACCACTTCAGGTCCGTCGCATTTTCCACAGTCAGAATCACAGACACTCGAGTTAAACAAAAATGGCCAAACGCTAATTGCATTTTTTCATCCGCAATGTCCTTGCTCCAGGGCTACAGTTGCCGAGCTAAGTAGAGTTTTGACTCGTCAAAATATTTTCAAGACACGTACTAACCTAAAGGTTTATGCCGTAATCTCTAAACCAGCCGGCACAGACGCTTCATTTGTTAGAAGCAGTCTGGTATCGGCACTTGAAGCTATGAAGGGTGTACAGGTTGTAATCGATGATAACGATGAGCAGTCGCGTCAGTTTGGCGCGCAGGCCTCAGGTCAAATTTTATTGTTCAACCAACAGGGCGAGAAATTATTCAGTGGTGGCATTACCGCTGAACGCGGTCACGAAGGCGAAAGTAGTGGTGGAGACGCGTTGAGCAGTCACATCAATGGACAGCAAACTGCATTAAAAACTGCACCGGTATTTGGATGTTCAATGGAGTCGAGTCAGTGACTGAAAATGCTGAGCCGGTTCCTTCATCTCTTGACCGTTGGTTGACCAGCTGGAAGACTTTGCCTTTAAATTCTGAGCTGGCAAGAAGTATTTTTGAAGTGGAGAGGCTAGCAGTCTATAGAAGCACTGATTATCTTTTTGGCTGGTTGATGATTATCCAATGTTTGGCCGCGATCTTGATCGCAGCTACAGTCTCTCCGCTTGCCTGGGCCGGTCGCGATTCATACATTCATCCCCATATTTATTTCGCCACCATTTTGGGTTCATTGATTACTTTGTTTCCGGCATACCTGGCCTTTCGGCATAGTGGTGAACCGCTAACAAGGCATACAATTGCAGCCTGTCAAATGCTGTATTCAGGACTTTTGATTCACCTCACTGGTGGAAGAATCGAAACGCACTTTCATATCTTTGGCTCGCTTGCCTTCTTATCTTTTTATCGTGACTGGCGCGTTCTGCTCACCGCATCTGGTGTCACGATGGTTGACCATGCTCTAAGAGGCATGCTCATACCTGAGTCAATCTATGGCGTTGCTGTCGCCAGTCCGTGGCGCACTTTAGAGCACGTTTGGTGGGTAATTTTCGAGGATGTTTTCCTCTTGAACGCCGGCCATCAGAGTATCCATTCGATGGTGAACTCGGCTAATGAGCAGGCTGAGTTGCGAGAAACCAGAGCACGTGTGGAAGAGATTGTTACTCAGCGAACTGAAGAGCTGAGCAGAAGTGAAAGTCGCTACCGTGCGCTTTGTGAGACTGCACCGGTAGGAATTTTTCTTACTTCTCAGGACGGAGACTGTGTCTATGTCAACAATCGATTCTGCGAGATTTACAATATTACTGCTGAGCAGGCCACAGAAGAGGGGTGGGCCGATGTTGTTGCCGAGGTTGACTTTGACTATGTCAAAGCGTCATGGCTGAACGCAGTTGGCGGCAACGGAATTTTTGACGTTCAATATCGACTAAAGGGCGATAAAGTCTGCTGGGTACACGTAGTGGCCACAAGAGTGAGATCCGAAGATGGCTCTGATCAAAATACATTTGTGGGCACAGCAGAAGTGATTACTGAGCGGGTATTGGCAGAGCAGGAGCAACGTGAAAAAGAACTAGTGCACGCGCAGCTTGCCTCAATTGTCAGACACTCTAACGATTCTATTATCGGAAAAAACAATGATGGCACGGTCGTAAGCTGGAACCCTGCTGCCGAGCGGTTGTTTGGCTATAGCAGCGAAGAAATGATCGGCAAGAAAATTACAATAATCCTTCCTGACTCTAGAGCTTCGGAAGACGGTGTGATTGATGATCGCGTTCGCAGCGGTATGAAAGTTGACGATTTTGAAACGGTGCGCATGCGTAAGGACGGCACGTGTGTTGATGTGGCTTTGACCTATTCTTTGATGGTTGATGAAAAGGGAATTCCTTTTGGTGCTTCTTCAATTTATCGCGATATTTCTCAACGTAAAGAAGTTGAGAAACGATTGAGTGAGTTTTATTCCACAATTTCTCACGAGCTTCGAACCCCGTTAACTTCCATCCGGGGTGCCCTTGGCCTGATTGACGACGAAATTATTGAGATGGGCTCTGAAGAATGTGCTGAAATGATCAAAGTGGCGCGCAGCAGCTCGGAGCGACTGGTGCGTCTGATTAATGACATTCTTGATATCAAGAAAATCGAAGCCGGGAAACTTGAACTGCGTCTGGAGAAAATCGACGCTACAAGTCTGGTATCGCGAGCGGTGTCAGCGATGGAAGGCATGGCGCTAGCAAACAATGTTCATTTACTCAAGGATACTGATCATGGTGCTACTGTAGAAGTTGATGTTGACCGCATTCTTCAGGTTTTGACCAACTTGATCTCTAATGCTATTAAGTTCAGTAAACCAAATCATTCTGTCAACGTAGCGTTGGCTATTAGGTCAGACGGCAGCTTGCGCTTCAGTGTCACAGACGAGGGTGAGGGCATTCCGTTGCCACTGCAATCGAAATTGTTCCAGCGCTTTCAGCAGGTCGATTCTTCTGACACTCGTGCCAAAGAAGGTACAGGGCTAGGTCTAGCTCTGTGCAAAGCAATTGTTGAAGAGCATAAAGGTTTAATCGGTCTTCACAGCTCAGAGATTACCGGCAGTACGTTCTGGTTCGATCTTCCGACTGTAGATGTTGCTAAACGCATAATTGCTAACCCTCATGCCGGATCGTCCACCATTTTATTAGTCGAGGACGACGATAATTTGGCTCAATTTATGCGTTTGGTTTTACGTAAGGCCGGCTATCAAACAATTCACGCCACCGGTATTCAAGAAGCAATTGAATCAATTACCAACCACGTGCCCAGTTTAATATTGCTCGATTTACGTTTACCAGACGGCACCGGGTTGGAGATTCTGCAATTTTTGAAAGATAAACATCCCGACGCTAATGTACCGGTGATTGTTACTACCGGTCAGAATCTAGACCAACTCTCTTTGTCTTATCCCGTGCTGCTTGATTGCTTCTTTAAACCACTCGAGATAAATCAATTACTGGCTACCATCGAGAAAGCGATCGTTAAATCGACCTCTCGTCGAGTGCTGCTTGTTGAAGATGACGTAGAGTCCCGCAGTGTAATTGCGGCGCAGTTACGATCGATCGGGGCTATTTGTATGGAAGCGCATGATGGTGCAGAAGCGCTGACACTGACCGAGAGTTTTCAGCCTGATTTGATTATCTTAGACGTGGGTTTGCCCAAGCTAAGTGGTTTTGAGGTAATCAGTGCTTTGCAAAAAGGCCCTTTTGCGCTGGTACCACTGCTGGTGTATTCTGGTCAGGAGTTAGACGATAAAGACCGAAGAAAGCTCACTTTGGGCTTAACTAAATATCTAAATAAAGGTCGCGTTTCACCACAAGAATTTGTTCGTAGCGTGCAAGAAATTCTAGACCAGCTTAGTGTGCTTGATGGCCGGGTTTAATTGCTATTTACTTGGCGGCGCAAGCGAAAGCGCCTCGCAGAGCGGCCTGCCAGCCTGCATAATCTTTTCGTCGATCGGCCGATGGCATAAATTTTGAATCGCTCTGCCAGCCACTGGAAAAATCTTTTTTGCTTTTGATCAAGCCAAGTTTTAGCGCCGCCATAGCCGCCACTCCCCAGGCAGTCGATTCAGATTGCGATGCTCGCAAAACAGGTACTCCGGCAATATCAGCCTGGAATTGCACCATGAATTTGTTTTGCGTAGCACCACCGTCTACACGCAACTCTTTAATCGTAATGCCGTTTTTCTTCATGTCCTCCACAACGTCACCAATTTGGTAAGCCATGGCCTCCAGTGCCGCCCGCACAAGGTGAGCTCGCCCTGTGCCTCTGGTTAGGCCGACCATGGTGCCGCGCACGTCTGAATTCCACCAGGGAGAGCCTAAACCTACGAGCGCGGGTACAAAATAGACGCCTTCATTTGAGTCGAGCGACAATGCCAGCTCTTCTGTGTCGCTGCTCGATTCGATGATACCCAGGCCATCTCGCAGCCATTGAATGGCGGCACCGGCAACGAAAATTGCCCCTTCAAAAGCATAAATCGGATCTTTTCCTTCTTGTTGCCAGCCCACCGTAGTCAGTAAGCCTGATGCCAACCTCGGCTTGTGGCCAATATTGGCAAGCAGGAAGCCGCCTGTACCGTATGTGCATTTGGCCATGCCTTCTTCAAGGCACGCCTGGCCAAATAAAGCGGCTTGCTGATCACCCAGCACCGCTAGAATTGGGGCAGAAAATCCTAATAGATCAGCTCTTGTGGTACCAAACTTAGAGTCAGACGGTTGCACTTTCGGCAGCACTTGCAAGGGCACATCTACAAGTTTTAGCAGCTCGTCATCCCAGGTCATCGTATTAATATTGAAGAGCATGGTGCGCGAAGCGTTACTGCCTTCAGTGGCGTGCAATTTTTCTTCCGTTAAATTCCAGATTAACCAACTGTCGATGGTACCAAAGCACAGCTTGCCGGCATTAGCCTTGTCACGCGCGCCTGGAACATTGTCTAAGATCCAGGCGACCTTCGGCCCGGAAAAATAAGCATCGGGAATCAAGCCGGTTTTTTGGCGAAATAGCTCAGTGTCTTTGCGTAATTTATCTGCTAAATCTTGCGTGCGCCGGCACTGCCAGACAATGGCATGATGAATTGGTTTACCGGTTTCTTTATCCCAGACAACAGTAGTTTCGCGCTGATTGGTAATCGCTACGCAAGCTATTTCATCGCCTTGAATACCGGCGTTTTTCACTGCGGTTTTAATGCATTCAATTTGAGTGGCCAGAATCTCGCTGGCATCATGCTCAACCCAGCTTGGCCTGGGGAAAAATTGCTCGAATTCTTTTTGACCGAGGCCGATTGTTTTGCCGGTTTTGTCGAAAACAATGGCGCGGCAGCTGGTTGTGCCCTGGTCAATACTGAGAATGTAGTTTTTCATTTTCTGCCCGTTTAATTGCTGTAGCTTGACATGACTAGCTAATCAGAGATCATATGGTCTTGGTTTCGTTCGATCCTTAATTTGGTTATTTAGCTTTGCCGCTACCTGTAGCGTTTAATCGTTTTGAACTGAGTATCTTTAAGCGGTATCCCGTCGGTGCGAAGCTGATTCTTAAATTGTGTTTTCTTACCTGGCAGGGTCGAATCTGGATAAGCTTTCTCCTTACTGATATTGCTATTGGCAATTTGATAATTGCGACAGAAAATCAGAGTTCCTCTTTTTACCAACTCTTTGATGTGCTGGGGGTGGTGCCCAGACATGCTTGCTTTCATCTTCAGCGACCAAATTGGACCAGCTACAGACGTCACTGTTAAAAGCAAATCGTATGTATTTTCGCCGTCTTCGTTTAATTGCAAAGAAAGCAGATGGGATGCGGTTTTGTGATCAATATCTACGCCGAGCGCGCTTACACGCTCGCTCATAATTTCTACCAAACTCTCTTCAGTAATGGCTTTCGACTTAAGCTTTGCGGGTAGCGGGTGAACACCAACGCATAGCTTTTTGACGCCATAAAGTTTCATCATTTCGCGGCCTGAAGCAAGTTTGGTCACAGCCACTATTTCTTCGGCACCAACTGACTGTAGAGACACGAGCAGTGCGCACAGAACGTAGAAGCTCTGAGAAAATCGCTTCATTTAAAATATCGGAGTGGACGCCGCATTTGCTAGAGCCAGATCTGTGCTGAAATCGGTCAAAGCGATTTTCAATTTTTTGTCAATTTCGCTGTGGTCGTTTTTGTCCATGGTGCCTGAAACAATTCTCGACCATACGGGAACCATCAACTCTACGCCGTTGCGAGCCACTTTCGCTTTCTCTACAAGTGAAAGATTGATTGTGAATGCCGATCGGTTGGCATCAGAAACCATGGGTACGCTTTTTAACTTGAGATACATAATTGGCACGGTGGCTGGGTCGCAACCCTTGCCACTACCTTTTGCGCAACAATCACCTGTTTCACCACAAATGGTGGCAGAAGTCTTTGCCAGTTCGGTGCTCATAATTTTTTTGAGCTGGTCTTTATCTAACGTGCCATCACCTGAAGCAGCATCAAGTTCGCCAACCACAATTTTAACTTCACCGAGTTTTGCCAACACGGCAAATTGATTAAAGCCTTCTTGTGGTTTTTGCAAGGTGGTGGTGCCCGCTCCACTGCTGACATTCGTGCCCGGTTCGGCTTGCACGCTGACTTTCTCTACTTTCTCAATATTCTTATTTTTATTGTGGTCGCAACCATCATCCCCGCAGGCGAGGGCTAAATTATTACCTGCCACCATTGATAGTGCACAAATTGACATAGCTAGTTTGAGAATAAATCTTTTACTTTGCACCACAGGCTCCTTTGGAGATTGAAAATAGAGTTGCATCACTTTTTGCCGGCTATCCAGGACATCACTGCTACAACAGCATCTGTTAACAGTACCATTTGCTTTGCGGCAGTAGTGGCCTTTTTCGCCTGAGCAGACAGGCTTTTTTTTCTTGATTTTTTCAGTGATTCTACAAAGGCGGCAGGCTCAGGCAGGTGAATAAAAACTACTGCTTTGAGCTCATTGTTAATGGCAGCATAATTCAAAGCGCGAAAATATAGCTCATTGCATACGAAAGTGCCCGCATGATTGGAAATTTCGCACGCATATCCTGCGGCCTTTAGAGTTTTGTTCATGGCTAACAGGTCGATTTTTGTGCGTAGCAAATCGGCAGCGTTTTTGTCTATTGGCTTGTCTAACGGCTGAGCGCCACTATTGTCGGCGATGCGATAGTCTCTGCAGTTCAAGGCAAAACGCTCAACGCTAAGATATTCACGTTTGCTGGCAAATCCGGTCATAATGACAATTGGCTTTTCATCATTCTCTGTCATATCATTGAGGTTTTTTTGTAGTTTTTTCCAGCCGGCGACACCTGCTGTAGGAAGAATAAGTTTCCTAATGTGAATTAGTTTTTCTGGCTGCAAACGGCCACCAGGCTGAACTTTTACCATGTCAGGAAAAGTATTTACCAGAGTTTGGCTAGGATTGCTCAAGTGTTCGCCGAAGGCATCAAAGCCCGTCAGCAGGCAGGTTAGCGGCTTCGATGCCAAGAAATGTACCTCTATAACCGGTGCGCGCGGGCACTGAGGGCGAAACAATAGTGTAGAATGTTTTCTGCCTCGCAAGCCGAAGTGGCGAAATGGCAGACGCAGTTGACTCAAAATCAACCGCCCGCAAGGGTGTATCGGTTCAAGTCCGATCTTCGGCAGTTTTTTAAGAAACCTACCTCAAAAGGGTAGGTTTTCTTGTAGGCGTCACCTGGTGCACCAGACAAGACTGCCTACAGGCCTAGCTCTACAGCCCATAAAACTTTATAGCCCTGTCCATACTCAGCCCCTTGGCACAGGTGGTATGGTAAAACTGAGATATAGTTTATGTGGGTGATGGTTTGCAGCCGGCAGATTCTCAGCGTCTAAAAATCCTGGTTATAGAAGACAATCCGGCCGATGTGCGTCTACTGCAAAAGATGCTGGCAGATTGGCCATTCGATATTGATTCTGCCGGGCGACTTTCGGCAGGTATAGAAAAGATTGAGCACGTCAAGGTCGACCTGATTTTGCTTGATCTTTCGCTGCCAGATTCGCAAGGCATCGAAACTTTTTATCAGATTCACTGTCATGCACCGCAAATTCCTGTAATCGTACTCACTGGATTAGAAGATGAGGCCGTAGGCAGCGAAGCCGTGCAGGTAGGCGCTCAAGACTATCTTGTGAAAGGTCAGGTTTTACCTGGGTTGCTCGGCCGTTCAATTAAGTATGCAGTTGAGCGCCACCAATCTGATTTGAAAATGAAGCGGCTCAATGATTCGCTCGAGCGCCGTGTAATACAGCTGGCCACCGCTAATCAAGAACTCGACAAAATGGGCAAGTCTCTGGCTTTATCTTGCGAGCATGCCTTGCAGGCGTCTAGTTTTAAATCAAAATTTGTGGCGCGAGTGAGCCATGACATTCGCTCACCCATAAGCGCTGTTCTGGCGATTACAGAGCTCTTGATGTTAGACGGCGACACTCGAGATCCCGAAGAAGTAAAGCGACTGATTCGATTGATTGATGATTCTGCTCGTTCTCAGCTATCACTTTTAAGTGAAATTCTCGATTTCTCCAAAGTCGAAGCTGGAAAAGTCGAGCTCAGCTACATCGAATTTTGCCCCGTATCTCTGGTTGAAGATACCGCTGAATTGTTTGCCGCCGCCGCAGCTGGCAAAGGCATTTCTTTACTTACCTATGTCGACTCAAAGCTGCAGCCTTTGTTAATTGGTGATCCCGGTTTGTTGCGTGAGATTCTCACTAACCTGACTAATAATGCGATCAAGTTTACCCCAGCAGGCAACGTAGTTTTACGTGCCACCAAAGAGGCAGAAGACAGCGGTATTGTGACTGTGCGATTTTCTGTCTCAGACTCAGGCATAGGCGTTTCAGAGATTGATCGCAAAAATCTATTTGAGCCCTTTGTGCAGGCACCAGGGCACTCAGGTGGAAATTTTGGCGGCAGCGGCCTGGGCCTTTCAATTTGCCGAGGCCTGGTTGATTTAATGGGTGGACAAATCGGTTGCGAATCGGTTGAAGGAAAAGGTTCTACTTTTTGGTTTTCGCTGCGTCTAAAGCGAGGCACCGATGGTGGTGCGCGCTCTGGCGACAGCCGCCGCTTATCAGATTACAAAAAACCTGTGCGAGTAATTATCGTTGATGACAATAGTGTTGAGCGTGACATTCTGCAAAATTATCTCGAAGCTGCTGGTTGGTCTTCTAACGGTAAGGCCGCCACAGCGGCTGAGGCAATGGAACTTTTGCTTCACGCTGAAGCCATGGGCGAACATTACGAAGTGGCAGTGATTGATCTGGATGCCAGCTCGCCTAATAGTTTTGAACTGGCGCAAATGATCGAAGAAGATCCGGTTTTGTCGGCTACAAAGCTAGTGTTTTTAACAAAAATTGATCAGCGCATAAGGGGTGAACAGGCTTGGTCGGCAGGCTTTTGTGCTTACCTTACGCGCCCAGTCAAGCAATGGAGTTTGCTTGACAGTATCAGCCAAATTGCCCACAGTAGTGTCGATGTTGATGCTGTTGCAGATTCGCTCGAGAAGACAGTCGAGCACAAAGTGCTGGTCGTGGAAGATAATCCGATTATGCGCACTTTGCTTGTTTTGCAGTTGCATAAGCTTGGTATCGCATCTGATGCTGTCACGAATGGGCTTGAAGCAGTTGATGCGGTGGTGCAGAATCAGTATTCACTCATTCTCATGGACTGCCAGATGCCGTTAATGTCAGGAATAGAAGCGACAAAAACGATCCGGGCCATGACCACAAGCGCTGGGAGTACGCCAATTGTTGCCGTCAGTGCTGGAGCACCCGGGCAAAGCAAACAGGACTGTTTGGCAGCCGGAATGAACGAATATGCGACAAAGCCCATCTCGAATGAAGATTTACATGGATTGCTTAAAAGATGGTCGATATTGGCACCTGCTAAAGGCACCTAAATACTATTTGATCACCGGCAGCGTGAATAGAAATTCAGTTCCCTCACCAGGTTCTGATTGAAAAGTAATTGTTCCGCCATGCCGTTCTACAATTTTCTTGCAGAGCGCTAGACCAATGCCCGTGCCTGGATATTCCGCCACACCGTGCAACCTCTGAAACATTTGAAAAACCCGCTCAGCAAATTTCATGTCGATGCCGATACCATTATCTTTAACCGAAAATAGCCAGTCTGCATCTTGCCTTACTGCGCTGACGGTTATTACCGGTGGCTTTTCACCCCTGAACTTTAAGGCGTTGCCAACTAGATTTAAAAACAGTTGCGACAACTGAGATGGGTCAGCCATTACTTCCGGCAATGGACCGTGCGTTATGGAGCCACCTGCTTCTTCAATGGAGACTTTCATTTCGGCGACAGTCTGATCAAAAATAGATTCGCTTGAAGTCAAAACAGAGGCTTTAGCCGCTGATTCAACGCGCGAGTAAGTAAGTAAATCGGTAATTAGTTGTTGCATCCGCTTTCCGGCTTCAATTATAAAGCTCATGTTTTCTTGAGCTTCTTCGTTGAAGTTAATGGTTTTGTCGGCAGCAAGCAAGCCAGTAAAGCTGACGATTGTTCTCAGCGGCTCTCGCAAGTCGTGAGCAGCCACATAGGCAAAGCGTTGCAATTCGCTGTTCGACCGCACCAATTCTTCACTTTGCTCTTCGAGCTTCTTAAGCATGGCTTTGCGCTCGCTGATGTCGGCGATGAATGCGCAAAAACTATATTTGCTTCCGAGATGCACCGGAAAGATTCCTAACTCAATTGGAAAGGTCGAGCCGTCGCGGCGCAAACTTTGTATCTCTATGCGTCGGTTGAGCACCGGGCCTTCGCCGCTAACTTTGTAATGCGCCATTCCACGATTGTGGGCTTCTCTATATTCTGGCGGAATAATCGTCTCGGCCAGTGACTTCCCGATGATTTCTTCTCTTGTCCAGCCGAAAGTCAACTCAGCCTGGTGGTTCCAATCAGTGATAATGCCATCGCTGTCAATGGCTATGAAACTATTGTACGCACGGTCAAGAATGGCGCGCATTAGCTTTTCTTCGTCAATTGGTGAAGATTGGTTTTGTTCGTGAGTATCTTCGAGTTCAAGTCTGTGGATGATATGAGAAACTTTTTTATCGGCATTTAACACTGGTCTGTTGTCAATGCGGCGCACTTTTCGAGCAGCGTCGTGGCCAAAAGTTGCCGTGAAAGGAGCTTGCAAACTGTGGCTTTCACCTGTTTCGAGCACGCGGTTTAAAGACATGCGCAAGCTATCGGCAAATGTTTCATTGCACTGACTTTGTTCGTAAATTTCAAATATTGATCGCCCTATCACTTGCGAGCTGTCTGAAGTCATCACCTTAAGACACTCATCGCCGGCTGCCATTATTTCAAACGAGCTGTTCAGAGCAAGAAACAGCCCTGGCATAGATTCGAGAATTACTCGAAAATCAATTTCGTTGTCGGGAGTCATGCGCAAAACTTTCTGTAATACTTGCGCAGTTTACTATTTACCGCCGCCTGTTGTCTGAATGAATTTCTAATGCTTATACATGCTGGTTTTAATTGTGGGCAGAAATTTTAATTCTTCGCGCACCATGAGCGGGTGGGTGACTTCTAAATCAACTTGCGCTGGCCGAGGATCAAAATCGTCGAAATTGAGAGTAGCAAAGAAACCCTGGTTGTACATCAGCTCAAGGCTCACGGCTGCTTCAACCGACCCCATTTCAGCCGCCAGCAAGAAGTATTGGCGGGCAGAGTCAAACTTTTCAATATTTATCGCCTTGCAACCTAAACGGCACAATTCAAGGGCATCTACATAGTTGGATTGCATCGAAACGTTCATTTTTTCCTGCCAGTTTGTGGGGGTGACGGCATTTGCTTGCCTTCAGTGACCCCAATTTAGTCGCCCACGTGTGAAAATCTCGTGATTATTCCCTCAGGAGCACAGGCTGGCGAGTCTGGGTCGCTATAATGGTTGGCTATGGAAATTGTTAATATCGCCGCGTACAAGTTCGTGGGCGTTGCTGAGCCGGCCCGCTGGCGGCCGCTCATCAAGGCGCATTGCGAACAAATTGGGGTGATGGGTAACATCTTATTGGCTCACGAAGGTATCAACCTCTTTGTCGCCGGTGAGCGCGGCCCGGTTGATAAATTTCTCGCATATCTGCGCACCGACGATTTGTTTGGTGGTTGTTTTACCAATATTCCAGTTAAAGAAAGCTTGTCTGATCATCAGCCTTTCAGGCGCATAGTGGTACGCATTAAAGAAGAAATTATCACCATGAAGCATCCTCTGGTCTACCCACTTGGTGCCGACACTGATAGTCGCGCGCCGGCGGTAGAACCGTTGACTTTAAAGAAATGGCTTGATCAAGGTCACGATGATAATGGTCGTAAAATTGTTTTACTTGATACCCGCAATGATTATGAAGTGCAGATAGGTACGTTTGACGGCTCTGTCAGCTATGGCATAGATAAATTTAGTCAGTTTCCGCAAGCGTTTCGAGGCACCGTAGATGATGCCCGCGCAAAGTGGCAAGACAAAACGATAGTATCGTTTTGCACTGGTGGCATTCGTTGTGAGAAGGCGGCACTATTTTTGCAAGAGCCTGAAATTGGCTTAACCAATGTGTTTCAATTAGATGGTGGCATTTTGCGTTATTTCGAAGAAGTAGGCGACACTCACTTTAATGGTGAGTGCTTTGTCTTTGATCGCCGCGTCGCGCTCGATGCCAATTTAAACGAAACTACTCGTGAGTATGAAGTTACAGCACCTCCTGGTCGCAACGCCGACTACCTGCGCTGGAAAGCCGGACAACTAAAAACTGAAACTAGTGAGAGGCCAGTCAATCAATGAAAGAAAATTCTCCTTTAGAGACTGCTGCAAGATCTTGGGCGGCTGTGGTTATCGAAGCCCACAGCGATCAAGAAGATTTAGCTTCATGGCTGCTCATGCAATGTGGTGCGCAGGGTTGCGAAGTTGACATGCTCAATGGTTCACTGGTGAGAATCAAAGCTACTTTTGATAGCCCCCATTTGGCTGACGAAACCTGGGACAAAATCAAAAGTTCGCTTGAAGAGTACGGTTTGGGCGAAAGTTTGAAGACGCTCAAGCGCAAAGATGTTCCTGAAGAAGACTGGTTGGCTAAGTGGAAAGAAGGCTTCGAACCGTTTCGCGTGGGCACCAAGTTTTTGATTTGCCCATCGTGGTATCACGATCTAGATAAAGCAATTGACCCCAAACTTCCGCCTATTGATGCCGATCTTTCAGCTGGCCGATTGAAAATATTTATTGATCCTGGAATGGCTTTCGGCACAGGTTTGCATGCCACTACTCAATTTTGTCTGCGAGCGATGGAATCTTTTCCACCAAAAGGAAAAGTATTAGACGTGGGCACAGGCAGCGGTATCTTAGCCATCGCCGCCTGTATGCTGCAGCCGTCAAGTGAGATTGTTGCCGTAGACACCGACCCAGTTGCCGTAGATTATGCTCGTCGCGACTTTGAGCTCAATGGCGTAGACGGACGAATCGAACTTATTGAAGGCAGCACTGAAACAGTTAAGGGGCGTCGCTTTGATGTACTGCTGTCAAATTTGACCTGCGAAGATATAGTCGCTTTGCTGCCTGATTACAGCGCATTGCTTAACTCTGAAGCGGTTGTTCTCTGTGCCGGAATTTTAGCTGAACGCTTGCCGCTACTGGAAAAGGCGCTGGTGGGTCACCCCTTGCGCATTATTCAATCTGAAACAGTGGGCCAATGGGTTGGCCTGGTTCTGCAAAAGGCATAACGGGGGTACCGTTCAGCTAATGCTTAATCAAATTGGTGATTGAGTTTCTACTTGGAACGCTCTGTGTATAATGGTTTTAGTGGACATTCAAATTTCCGCCTTGCACCCTGAAAATTAGCTATCTGAGATTTATTCACGATCATTCTTGTTCGTTGTTCACCCATGGGGGCGTTCAGATTCGACAGGGTTATAGGGTCATGAGTTGCAGGTCGGGGAGCTTGATCCTTCGTTAACAAGTAAGCAAAACACAGATGCAAATAATGTCATCAAATTCCCTAGCCGCAGCCTCGCTGCGGTTGCCTAACTTAACTTAGGCTTCTAGGACTCGAAAGCGACTTGACTACCCGTCGCTTTAGGGTAAGACACGGTGGTTGCACTGAAACAAAGTTAGCGATTGCTAGTTTCAGTTAAGACATAATCGCGATCCCGGTTGGCTGTTTGTGCCAATCTCAGCGGGCCGCAAGGTAACTGGGGAAATAGCAGACTAAGCTTGTAGATACTTATTTCTCGATGATTTTGGACGCGAGTGCAATTCTCGCCGCCTCCACCATTTTTATTGATTGTTCCTGGATAATCTCCTGAAAGCCTCGGCCTGTATTGGGTCGGGGCTTTTTGATTTAGTATATTAGAACTGGTCATTTTATGACTGAGAAGTTCGTTCTCCGCAAAAAGTAACCCACGAATTTGTGCGTCGTACAATGTGGTCAGTCGTCACCAAGTAGAGTTGGTAAAAAGTTAGTGACATCCACATCAATCAGGCTTGCATTTTCGAATCAGCGGATTGACCCTGCTCAGATTGCTGATATTCTCGGCGTGCAGCCGTCGCGGGAAGATGTTCTATTTGCCGCAGAAGCCAAGCAAGAACGAGCCGTCTTGTTTTGGGAGCTGTGTTTGGATAAGGCTTACCAAGTAGAAACACAACTGCCGCATTGGGTTGCCCATTTGGAAAAAGTGCATGCGCAACTGAAGGCGCTGAGTGCCGAAAATCTGGGCGGCTATCTCGACGTGCGCGTGTATGAGGATAACTTTTTTGTTGAATCTCAGATGTTGTCGCGGCTGGGCGCTATGGGCATTGGAATTACTGTTTGGTTCAATCCGCCTGAGCAGACGGTTTGGACAGAGCCCGAACACTCGTCGACGCTAACGATACCTGAGCCAACACATTTTTCTTGCCAGCTTGACGAAGATCACTTCTTCAAGTGGCTGCAAGATATTGAAGGTGTAAAGGAAGTGCGCGGGCATCTCACTGATTTGACGGTCTATTTGTGCGTTCCATATCTATCAGATTCGGCGCTGCGCGATTTGATCGGATTGTTGCATCGATACAGTATGCCGATGGTTGCATTGCAAACGCAGCTCAAACCGCAGAACGAACATTGGTTCAAGAATCCAGATGCTTACTGGTACGAACCTGTTTTTAATCCCGTGAATGATTTGGCTGACAGTTATGAACAGTCGCTTTCAGTCAAGATTGTCTGGGAAGACGACCATATGATCGAAGTAGAATGCACAGTCCGTGCGGGTACTTGGGCCGCTGAATCGCGCGCATATACGCAACGTCCGCAGCTGGCTGAATTTGCAAAAACTCTGAAAATGTTCGCTAAGCAATTTGATGGAAGTGCGTCCTTTGAAGCTGGAGGCGAAGGCATCGGCTCACTCAAACTGCGATTCTATCCCAACAACAATTCGAGGCATCTTGCTTGTTTTGTAGAGTTAGGTACATCAGTTCCGACCGATCATCGTCCTGAAGAAATATCCCGCCTTTCCTTGGAAGTCCATACTGAAGCAGGCTTTGTCGATGCTTTTGCCGAAGAGTTGGAAGATGTTGCCGCGGGATCGAACAAAGAAGCCCGCCTGCGTCTGGTCAGATGAGAGAGTGCTCGTTTTGCTTCTTCAGGTATTGGTTGATCAGAAGAATCATTTCTTGAGCCAATATTGAGTATGTCGTGGCGTCTGACGTTCTCTCTCCCTTAAACAACGTTGGTGGCCAGCCTTTCGACAGTTCACACTCCTGCTCGAAAACCCACATCGTAACGTTGCCCCCGACTCGTGAATTGCGTCCATAGCACATTTCTGCGGTGAGAAGAATCGCTGCTATCTGTAGTGGAATCATGCAATCCGTGAAAACGACTTTCTCTACCAAGCCCGAACCCATAAGGATCTTACGCGCTGCATCTCTATCGCGCTCCAGCTCGCGCTCGAATCGCTCGGCGCTTTCATATTCTCCTGGCAGAATCCAACTCATGGCTGCGCCTCCTTTACGAGAATCATTTTACCGCGTTACTTAGCGGTTCTCCTGCGTTGGGATGCCGCCGTGCCTTACCGAATGGTTTTCACCATCGGCTCTGCATGTTAGCAGCCGTTTAAAACAGCGTCTTTTGAAGTGGCAAGTTTAAATCGCGCGA
>JAVHQC010000009.1:0-26431 GCA_036170915.1 Cyanobacteria bacterium auto_48_18 | reverse complement strand
GTAAGGCTCTTTTTGCCGACCCAGCCAACGGGCCTGCCGACAGCAATCTTGACTGGTGCTTGAACAACCTGGGTCGTAACCCGTCAGACCCAACTTATCGGACAGAGCTGGCAAAAAATTTCGAAGGGGCACCAGGTCACTTTGAAGATGCAGTGGTGGAATATCGAAAAGCAGCCAAATTAGTGGATTCGGGCATTAATCATTACCGCCTTGGTGCTTGTTTGATCAAGGGCGGCAAAATTCTTGAAGGCTACGAAGAGTTGTTGATTGCCCTGCGCAAAGACTGGCCCAAAGATGACAGTAATACTTTGAGTGAATGTCACACATTATTGGGTGAAACGCTCAAAGACTTTGCTTATAAGGCCAAGACTTATCCTGACAAAACAATTTTTACGCGCAGGCTAAACAATGCCGCCACTGCATATCGCCGGGCAGTCACCATCAATCCGAGCAATATGGACGCCGTGCGCGGCCTCACCAACGTCGCTTTAGAGGCCTGCGCCATAACGCCATCGTTTAGAAATGAAATGCTTTTAGGTGGTGCCTACCTATTACAAGCCGATTTTGATCGGGCTAAGGTTTGCTACGAGAAGGCCTGGCGGGCCGAGCCGACCAATCCTGATCTGGCAAAAGCTCGCATTGCCTATCACCAGGCAGTGGTGGAAACTCCACTCTCAACTCCCATGCGACTGGCTGAAACAGTGCAGAAAGTAGACGATCTAATCAGGCTCAACCCAAATGATGCGCAGCTCTGGTACATATTATCGCGCGGCCGGGATCGCCAGGGTGAAAAGGCCGGAGCCATAGAAGCGGCTGACAAAGCCATTTCTATCAATAAATTTGTCAATCCAAATCTGGTGCCTTTCTACAATAATTTGACCGGAAAGAGCGTAGCCGCTACTGGACCAGCTGGAACTGGGGGCTCTGCGACTGCCACTGCTGGGGCACTTGGTGCACCGACCAACACCACAGCCTCGTCAGCCACTGCGCCCGCGAAGCCAGTGCCAGTCAATAATAGCGCCGGTTACACAAAAATTGAAAATCTGCTCAAAGAAAATAAGCTTGACGAAGCGGTAAAAGAAGCAGACACTCTAGCTGGGACCTCACCCAGTGATGGAAAAGTCTGGCTTTTACTGGGCACAGCCCTGGAGAAGCAAGGCAAGCTCGATGACGCGGCCACGGCCTATCGACAGGCGGCTGGTCTGAAAGAGCCCGGCGCGGCAGATGCCCTGAGGCAAATTAACACTTCCAGGGTACAACCATTACTAAAGGATGCCGAAAAATTGGTCGCTGAGAAAAATTATGCGGGTGCCGCAGCAATTTACAAAGAAGCGATTATTCTCGCACCCAATTTATCAAACCTGCATCGCAAATTAGCTGAAGTATTGAAGTTAATGGGTGATGAGGGCGAAGCAGCAAAGGAGATCAAAAAAGCAGATGACGCGGAGAAAGCAAAATAATTCTTTCTTCAATTGTGCTTTAATCGGCTATCTGACTCTGTCGGTGCAGTTTTATGGCGCCCCTGCTTTTGCCAACACACTTGCCGATGCCGACGGTTTGCTTTTGCAAAATAAACTCAAGCAAGCTGAAGAAGCTTATCGCGAGCTGCTCGATGAAGATCAAAGCGGTGATGCGTACGCGGGTCTGGCAGTAGCTTTAGCGAAGCAACCTTCCCCCGCCAAATTGATTGAAGCCGAAAAGCTTCTAAAGAATGCTAAAGAGAAGTTTTCGGACAATCCAAACGTGATGGCCGCCGCCGGCTACGTTGCCTATATCCACTCTAAAACTGTGGCGTCGCCTGCTTTGCGCGACAGATATTTAGAAGCGGCCGAAAACCTCTGTAAGAAAGCAATCAAAGAGAATACCAATATCGTCATCGCCCACCAGACTTTAGGCATGGTCAAAATGGCTCAAGATGATATGGAAGGCGCGGTTGCCCCACTGCGCAAAGCTACTTCACTGGCTGAAAATTGCGTCAATTTATCTTTGCTGGCTCAGGCTTTGTTGCATGTTAACCCTCACGATAAAGAAGCGGAAGAACTGGTCAATAAAGCGCTGCAACTGAAAAGTGATTATGGCCCAGCTCACCTTCAAAAAGCAGTTGTGCTCTCTAATCAAGGCAAAAACGAAGAAGCCTTTTTGCAGTTGCGTAATATCGTCGATAGTGCCCGTCAATCTGAGTGGCACGCTGTAGAAGGCGACATTTATCGAAAACAAGGCGACGGGCCGTCAGCTCTAGCCAGCTGGCAAAAATCAATTTCGGAAGATCCGCGAAACCCTGACCCCTACAAACGCAGAGCAGAATATTATGCCACCCGCGGTGATGGCGAAATGGCCATTTCTGAATATCATAACGCCCTTGATATTTTGCCCAACGATTTTGAAATGCGCGGCGAACTAGCAGAGTTAGCTTTGCGTCAAGATAAATTAGAAGTAGCAGAGTCTGAGTTCAAAACCATTCTCGAAAGCAAAGCTGATGATCCAAAAGCTCTGCTGGGCCTTGCTCGCGTGGGCTTTCGCAAATTTCGCAAAGAAGGCACTTACCCTGCCGGTTTTACACAGCTAATGGATAAACTGCAAAATGTGGTCACCGAGCATTCGGTTCAAGGTCGCATGATCAAAAACGACGCCTCTGATTTGCAGGAGAAAATTCAACTTTCCGAGGCTGAAAAAGCTTTGACTCAGAACCGCTTCAGAGAAGCCAATCGTTTGTTCAATACTATTATTGAGAAGCATCGCGAAGAGCCCTACGAGGTAATGTCACTGGGTGATCAGTGCTATCAAGAAGGCGATTATCGCGCTGCTGAAAAAGCGTTTCTTTATGCTAAAGATTTGAGCGAAGTATCTACGCGCGCCGAACAGGGCTTGAGTCGCATCAATAATCAACGCAATGAAGCAGCTCGCCAGGTAAAGTTGGGAGATGCCACCTGGAAGATTCCTGAAGTCGCACAAGATCATTATCGTCAAGCTTTATCAGCCGATCCGCAGTATCCGGGCGCGTATTACGGTCTATTCAATCTTTTCACTAAATCAGAAAAACAAGATGCTGGTCAAGCTATCAATTATGCTTTATGTTTTCTTGAAGCTTCCGAAGACACAAATCCGCTGCGCAAAGAAGTTGAAACCAATCTGGTCAAATTGAAAAAACGAGCACCAGGAAAAGCAAACGCTCCGATACCACTGAATGAAAGTCCTACCAGGAGCAGTCCTCCGAAAGAAACTGTCACTAAAGAACCAGAACCCGAGCCGGAACCCGTTAAAGAATCTGTAAAGGAAGCTCCTGTAAAAAAGGCACCAGTTGAAGACGCACCAGTAAAGGAAGCTCTTAAAGATAGTGGCACAAGCGATAGTGCTGACAAGAAAAGTGAACCGGAATAATCTGGAGTGAGTAATTGAAAGATTGGTTTAGCTACTACCTAGAATCTCTTCGACGTTCGTGGAATCGGACCACCCGAGAGGAGCAACAGCAACTAATTGCAAGATTTTCCATTGCTCTTACCTTAGGCATTGCTGCCATTTTGCTTTGCTCTTTCTATTCTGTTCTGCCATTGCCTGTTCGGGTGCTCTCTCTTCCAGCAATGGCGATTTTTGCCTGGTGGCTGGGCAAAGAGGTGATAGCACCTCAGATCGGCAGGAAACTTTAACCGAGTGATACCTTGAGATGAAACTCAAAATAGCTCTCAAGAACAATTAAAAGACTGGAGGTCTGATGGCTGTCGGTAAAAAAGATTCAAAATTGTCAAAAGTCGGAAAGGGCAGATCTGGCTTGCGCAAGAAAGACGACGTCTTCGACGCCACCCCTGAAGAAGACGGTGTCGATATTTCGCATGATGGTAAATCAGCCGGCAAACCGCACGATATTCGCGATTCGAAAGCATGGAAGAGGGGCGAAAGTGGCCTGAAAAAAGTATTGACCAACTACTTTGACTTTCTCCGCAAGTCATTTAGTCGTATGGGTCGCGCCGAACAATTACAGACCGTTGAAAAATTCTGTATGGCTTTTACTATGGGTATCGCTGCCGTAATTCTTTGTTGTTTTTATTCTGTCTTGCCTCTAGCCCTGCGCGTTCTCTCGCTGCCACTCTTCGGCGGCTTCGCCTGGTGGCTTGCGACCAAAGTAATTGCGCCGACAGTGGTTCAACGCTTATCTAAATACATTCACCCTCGAGACTATGACGACGAGGAATAAGCTCACTACCACTGCTGGTGGTGGCATGATGTTGCCTCAGGAAGGCCGATGCAAATCAGTAAAGAACAACTCAAATTTATAGGTGGTGCGGTAATCGTGCTGGCAGCAGCTGCCGTCATGTTTAACGAGCTGTTTAGTTACGTTTTTAGCCTGGGGCGGATGTTTACCTTGATTGGTATTGCCCTGATAATCGCTCTGGCCATGACACTGGTGATGGTGCGTTTAAGAGGCAGAAAACAGACGGCAACCAGCTTTAAATCTGAATCTGATTTAGACTCTAATTCTAATGTGGTAGATGTTGATGTCGAAGGCAATAATCAGGATGGTAAAAATGCTTCGTAAAGTGAACAAATTCTGCGCTCTGTTCCTAACAGCCACCTCTTTGACTGCAATGACGGTCAGCCTTCCAGCGCAAGCTTACCGAGGTGAGCTCAAGCCAAAAGACGACGCAGTAGAAAAAGAAAACAATTTTCGCGCGCCGAGCAGCTATCATGGCAAAGCAGTAGTGCTACCGATTGGCACCAATTTTGAGGGGAGAATTCAGAGCACCATCGGCTCGTCAGCATCGAGACAAGGCGACCGCTTTAGCGTTCAAATCAGTGCACCTGTGCTTGCTAACGGCACCGATGTATTGATACCCAGCGGCACCGAAATCATTGGCGAAGTGGTTGAAGCCGTTTCTTCTTCAAGTCAGCCGCGCGATAGTACAAAAAGATACAAGCCACTCGGCAAGCTGCGTGTGCAATTAATGAGTATGAAAATGCCAAGCGGCGTCACCTTACCTCTGGTAGCTTCAATGAGCGGTGAAGTTCAGGCCGGCCAAAGAGGCGGCGGAGCCGCCGGGCTCACCTCTCGCGGCTCCAGCGTGGCCTATATCGGTTCGCAAGCAGGTTTCGACGCGGTCAATCCAGCTTTATCTAATAAACGTGACCGCACGGGCAAGTTAGCCGTGTTAGGTAAAGATGCCATTCTTAAAGATCCAATCTTAGGTGATAGCGGCTATAACGAAAAAAGCGGAAAAGTAATTCGCTCACTGGTGAAGAAAAATCGAGACCTGTACATTTATAGCGGTTCGCCTATCACGGTTAAGCTCGATGCCCCTCTCAAAATTACCTTTGCCGCCGCCAGTGGGCAGTCTTTTGACTCACAATCAAGCGAGGAGTCAGCTCCGGTAACGAAGCGCAGCGGGAAACGCTTCGCTAAAGAACGCCCGGCCGCTGCTGAAGAGCAAGAGGCTTCAGGCGAAGGACCCGCTCCAAAAACACCCACAGGCAAGAGCAGCAGCGCACCAGGCAGCGACTTCTAACGCCACATTCAAACGAAAGGACACAATGGGCCAAGATCAAGACAAAAAAGCAGCTGACTTGCCCTTCGTTGTTGCCATAACTGGAGCCAGTGGCGCCATTTACGGCATGCGGCTGCTGCAATTTCTACTAGAATCAGGGCAGCCAGTTGATTTATTGATGTCAAAAGCGGCCATTCGCGTGATTAAGGAAGAGCATAATCTTGTCTTCCCTGATAATTTCAAAGACGAATTGCTTAAATATCTCAAGCTACCGAATACGGTGCCATTGAGAACGCACAGCCTAACAGACTACGGCGCATCGGTTGCCAGCGGCTCTTACCGAACCCGAGGCATGGCAGTAGTGCCTTGCAGCCTTGGCACCTTAGGAGCAATTGCTTCAGGCTTAACCGAAAATTTGATTCACAGAGCGGCAGCAGTGACCTTAAAAGAAAGACGCACTCTGCTTATTCTTGTGCGCGAGATGCCCTTCGGTTTAATTCAGTTACGCAACATGGTCACCGTCTCTGAGGCTGGTGGTGTGGTCGCCTGCGCCTCGCCGGGTTTTTATCATCACCCACAAACAGTCGACGATCAGATAGACTTTGTGGTTGGTCGCGTACTTGACCAGTTTAATTTTGACAACGGGCTATTTAAAAGATGGAAAGAGGAAAGCCGGCCAATTTACCAGGGATCAAAAAGCAGCTAGCACCCACCGGTGAAGGCACTTTTTGTTTTGGCGTTGGTGTGGTGACTGGCGTTAAAGGATTGCGCGGCGACCTTAAGCTCAAATTGAGAAGCCATATCGAACTCGTAGACAACATACGCAGCGTGCTCATTGTCACCGCAGATGGTATCAAATCAAAAGCTCACGTAAAGTCTTTTAAGGCAGAGCAAAAACTGATATTGCTTTCGCTAAAAGAGTATCCCGATCGCACCGCCGGTGAAACCATAATCGGAGCTACTATTTTTACCGAGCGGGCTCAGTTGAATGACCTTGCCGAAGATGAATGGTGGCTTGACGACCTGGTGGGGCTTCAGGCCTTCACCGTTGAAGGAGCTGAGTTAGGGACTGTATCTGCAGTCTTTGGCGAGACTTCGCAGTTGCTCGAAATTACAAACGGTGAGCAATCACATCTGGTGCCTTTTGTAAAAGCTCTGGTGCCCACTGTCGACATTAAGGCCGGGCGTATTGAAATCGTCAATCTACCTGGGTTATTTGACTAACCGATTAAATGCGTTATTTTCCGCCCTGGACATTAACAATAACTCCTATTAAATCCCTCGAGCGCAGCTTGATATCCTCCTGCATATCTATTACATTACTAAGGCGGTTTAACGCCAAGTTTTGCCATCTGAAATCTTTTTTTTCAGCAACTTCTTCGCGGTTGCAGGGCGTCATTTGACAGGTTCAAACCTGTCAAGCTTTTATCCCCTCAATAGACTTAGAAAGCCATGAACCCGATTTCCGCAGCTTTACCGACTCTCCTGCCCGCTGTCACCGAAGAAGAAATCGAACGCCTCGAACTCTTCCTGCCAACAGTCAACGTTATTTCATATGCTGGTCCTGGTGCTTCCGGCGGAGTGCCTGTATCACTTGAGCCACTGGTGAAAAAGCTGGGCACGCGGGTGAACTGGTTTGCACTCTCTGAATTGCCAGCCACTGATTTTGCGCCGAACGAAAAATATGAAACTGGCCGCGGTGGTTTTACCTTCTATGCTCCTCAGGCGGTTAAAAGGCTTTTTGACGATCATCAAAATGTCGTTAACGGCTACCTGTGGGATTTATTGCATGGTTTTGTCAATAAAAGCCAGTTTGACCCTGAGGCCTGGAAATCTTACCGGGCGCTTTGCCAGTCAGTGGCTTCGGAATGCATTATTACGGCCTCCGAAAGCTTTCCCACCATTTGCTGGTTGCATGACTATCAACTAGCTCTTGCGTCTCCAATTTTGGCTTCCCAGGCCGGTATCGTGCTCTCGCAATTCTGGCATGCTCCCTGGCCGCAAGCCAAAATTATGGCCGAATCACCAATAGGGAGCGAACTGACCCAGGCACTTTTGCAAAACAAGCTGATTGGCTTCCATACTGAAGAGTATGCCGAGAATTTTCTGCAAACTGTAGCTTTGTTATTTGATCAGGCAGAAGTGGACCTCGACAATAAACAAGTTCGCTTTGAAGGAAGGCTGATAACGGTTGTAGTGTTGCCCCTCGGTGTGGACATCAGCTATTGGCAAAAATTAGCTGCGGTCTCACAGCCGTCGTCTGAAGCCATTACCGAGAAATATTCACTAGCCAGCCAGTTTATTCTTGGCGTAGAACGAATGGAGTACACCAAAGGCACGCTAGAAAGACTAAATGGTTTGGAATTATTCCTCAAAACCACTCCATCTTATTTAAAGCGCTTCCACTACGTACAAATATCGCAGGAAGCAAAACATCAGGACAGTGCACACTCTCACTATGTGCGTCAGGTAGACGCAAAAATTGCTGCCATCAACTCCGAATTTGGGCGCGATGACTGGCAACCAATCAAGCATTTAAAAGGTAAGCTCGATCATGTGCAACTAGCGGCCTGGTATCAAGCGGCCTCTGCACTCTCAATTAATTCCGTCAGTGATGGCATCAATATCATCGCTAAAGAGTTTGTCGCCTGCCGCAATGATGAGCAAGGTGCGCTTATTTTATCGAGAAAGGCCGGTTGCGCTCGCGAGCTTTCGCAAGGGGCATTGCTTGTAGACCCTAAGTCTCCGCAAGAAATATGCAACGCTTTTAAGACTGCTCTAGCTTTGGATACTAACGAGCAAAAACGACGCATGATTTCAATGCGCCATGTATTGCACTGGAATCAATTGCAAAATTGGGCTTTGAATTTTTTGCGCATGGCTGTGCATAAATGAAAGCGAAATCTCAAAACTGAAAGCGAAATCTCAAAACTGAAAGCGAAATCTTAAAAGTGAAAGTGGATCTTAAAAGTGTCGTGGAAGAATGCTCGCAGGGCTCCTTAACAGGCGCCATGACCTTTCCTCAAGTGCTGCAAAAATTGAACGATATAGGAGTAGAAAGATATCACGCCGATTACAGCAGGCATGAAATCACCTACTATCTTGAAGACGGAACCTCACACGTAGTTGATGTCACCCATCCAGACAAAAAAGTAGCTTTAGAATTTCGGGCTGATTTAGTGGCTCTCTCTGTTCAGCAGAGTCAGCGCAACGAGCACACATATAACGATTTTGTTTGCAAGACAATGGACGCCGGCTGTGTCGGCTACTTCGTTCAGCTATCTGGTGGCCAGGTTATTTACTTTGGTCGCAATGGAGAAAGCCACGTGGAGCGCTTTCCGGCTTTCGCTCGATTATCTGGCGCAACTACCACTTGAGCAGAGTAAATTTATCCATGTCAACCGACTGGGTACTGCGATAAATTGCCAGCACAACAGCCAGACCAACAGCCGCTTCGGCCGCGGCTACAGTCAATACAAATATGACAAAGAGCTGGCCCTTTAGACTGACCGGATCAACGTAACGAGAAAAAGCAATCAAGTTGATATTGACGGCGTTGAGCATTAGTTCAATAGAGAGCAATACGCGAACAGCATTGCGAGATTGAACCATGCCATAGAGGCCCATGGAAAATAGCAAAGCGGCAAAGGTCAAATAGCGAAGCAACATCGGCTGATTCAAAGTCAAAATGATGAATGATGCCAGCACAGTCATAGTGACGATCACACCCTTGTGCCCGCCAACGCTGCGTAAAATCCAACCTGCTAAACCCAGGCCGACACAGAACCAAAAATCTAAATGGTGAGTGACAATTTTTTCAACGCCCGCCGGAGCAAAAAGCATCCCGGCATAAATGCCAACAACCGCTGCAGCAATTACAGAGTAAACAATGGCAAGAGTTATTGAAGATTGCGGTGCTTTCACCGTACCGACTACATTTTCCACTTTGATCTCCTACCTTATTACCTTTGCAATGCCAGATTGTTTTCTTGCTTCTTTGTTTCATCAACAATGGGCGAATCGCCATCTTCAACTTTATTCTTGGGTTCACCTTTGGCCAGCATGATTGCTCCCATGAGCGCTGCCAGAAGTAGCACAGAAGCAAACTCAAATGGAATGGAATAGTTAGTTACCAGCGCCTCGCCCAAAGTTTGAACTGCATCTTGGCTCACCGCTTGATCGCTGAGTGGCCAGTGATTTTCACCAATCAAAGCAGCGTACAGAGTGACAAAGCTTAAAACCGCTACCCACAAATTGAGATTGCGTTTGCAAGAAGCGAAAAGTTTAGCCAGAGGTGGCAGGCTTTCGTCATTGTAGACAACTAGCTGCTCGCGCTCTAAACGAGGATTGGTCAACATCAGTGCAATCACTACCATGAGCGTGATGCCCACTGCGTAAATCATGATTTGCGCCAGAGCAAGAAACTGAGCCGAGAGCAGTAAGAAGATTCCAGAAATGGTGCCGAATACACCAATTAAAATGAAACCGCTACGAATCACGACCCTGTCGACTAACACTCCGATAGCCAGGCAAATCGACAAAGTGGTGAGCAAATAGAAAGCCCATGTTTCCACGACTGGTGCCGATAATAGTGTTGAGAGCATATCTTGTCCCATTTTGATTTGATTTCCTATCTATGCCTTGGGTTTATGCCTTGGGTTCGTCAGCTTTGGGTTCGTCGGTCTTAGCTTCTGGTTTCGCGTCAGCTTTGGGCTCTTCGGTCTTAGCTTCTGGTTTTGCGTCATCTTTGATTTCAGGCTTCTTCACTTCAACTGTTTTCGCGTCGGCATCAGCAGTTTTAGCTTCGGCTGGCTTAGCATCAGCAGGTTTCGCTTCAGCTGGTTTAGCATCAGCAGTTTTGGCTTCGGCTGGTTTAGTATCAGCAGGTTTCGCTTCGGCACCAGCTGCAGGGGCACCACCTGTCGCAGCGGCAGGCTTGGCAGCAGCTGCACCCGCAGCTGGAGCAGCGCCGGCTGCGGCAGGAGCTGGCTTGGCGGGCTTTGGCTTAGGCAGTGGCATTTCTTTACGCTCGAAATAGAAAGCTGACTCGTCTTGACTCAAAGTCAATTTTTTCAAGTCGTAAATCAGCGATTCACGTGAATAATCAGCCATTTCAAAATCATTTGTATTGATGATGCAGAGCGTTGGGCAAACTTCTGTACACAAGCCACAGAACATACACAAGCCATGGTCGATTTTGAAATCGATCAATTCCAGCTTGTTGGTCTCAGGGCTCTTATGCGAAGTGATTTCAATACACTTATCAGGACAAACACGCTCACACTGTTTGCAGGAAATGCAAAGGTGATCACCTGTCTCAGGATTAACCGTCAATGCCAAACGGCCTCTGAAGTGAGGGGCCAGGTCAGGCATATCATCAGGATAATTTTTAGTGATAGGCTCACGGAAAGTATGCTTAAACACGGTGGCAAGACCGCGTCTAACTTCGTTCAATCCACCAAATGCTCTTGAAATAAGGTTAGCCATGACAGATTACGAACTCCCTTGCAAAAACAACGATGATGAAAACAATTAGCGAAAGTGGTATCAAACGCTTCCAGCCGAAGGCCATTAGCTGGTCGATTCTGAAGCGAGGCAATGTGCCGCGAATCAGCACTGCAAATATCACCAGACCATAAACTTTGGCAATCACCCAAAGGGTAGCGAAGAATGTTTCTGGATTGATAATGTGCAAAGTGCTGCAGAAATAAGAATCGCGAATAGCAGCGACCATTTGCGGAATGCCAGGAATATTATTCAAAATATAAGGGGGAATCGGATTGTCGCCGCCGCCCAGGAACATCACGGTGGTGATGCTCGATACTACAAATAAGTTGGTGAATTCAGCCAGGAAGAATATAGCGAATTTCATGCCACTGTATTCAGTGTTATAACCGCTAACCAGCTCTGACTCAGCTTCAGGCAAATCGAAAGGAATGCGGTTGATTTCAGCGCAAGCGCCGGTCAAATAAAGCCAGAAAGAAATGATCAGAGAGATTACCAGTAGACCAGCGCAGACGTAAGAGACTGGACCCATAAAATAGCTGGTAGCCAGCGCTTTGGCGCCACCACCCGCAAGGGCGTTATTCAGCCCGGTCAAAGCACCACCACCAAGCAAATTCCAATTTAGAATGCCACCTGCCTGCTGCTCGGTAATTTTGACCAAGTCAAGCGTGCCTGCCATTAAACACACAGTAACTAGTGAAAGTACCAGAGGTATTTCGTAAGAGATTGCTTGAGCGGCACTACGCAATCCACCAACCAATGAATACTTATTGTTGCTTGCCCAACCGGCCATTACCAGGGCCACCACAGGCAATGCGCCGGCGGCGAGGACAAAGAAAATACCGGTGGGTAAATTTAGTATATGGAAGAGCGGATGGTTGTTTGTGACTGCAGCCAGTAGAGGTACCGCACCAAAAACTGAAGGAGCAAAAAATAGAATAGGAGCAAATGTATGCATCACGGCATCTGCGCCTGTTGGTGTGATGTCTTCTTTCAGAAGCAACTTGACTGCGTCGGCCGCAGTTTGAAAATTACCGTCTGGTCCAACGCGGTTGGGTCCTTTTCTCACGGTCCAAAGAGCCAGCGCGCGGCGTTCAATTAAAACCATGAACATTGCGTTAATGGGGATGAATACCAGAATGCCAATCACAGGGGTGGCAGCTCTTAAAATTTCGTTGGTCAAGGCAGCCTTATCGCCAAACTGACTAGTGAGCAGCATGGGCAGGGCAATTCCCACACCCCAGCAAACCATCCAGACGATGGTGAAAATGCCGGCCAGCCAAACTATTGTCAGCCTTGATATTTTGAAAATTTCATCGCCGTTTGAAAACATGGGGTTCGATTTTTACCTTATTTTGACTACCGAAAAACAACTGAAAGAGAGTTCGAAACTTAGCGATCTACGTCTGGAAGAATCACGTCGATAGAACCAAAGATGGCCATGATGTCGGAAAGCGGGCAACCCTTTAGAAGTTCAGGCAAGATAGCAAGATTGCAGAATGATGGATTACGCCAGCGGAAGCGCAATGCTTTTTCGCCACCACCAGAGATAACATAACAACCGAGAATTCCACGGGGTGATTCCACAGCAGAGAAGCCTTCGCCAGCTTTGATGCGCATGCCGGCCATCTGCTTTTTGCCCATGATGTCGCCGCTAGGCAGCTTATCAATACATTGGCGAATGATCTCAATCGACTGGCGCATTTCCAAGATTCTGGCCATGTAGCGGTCCCAGGTGTCGCCCTCTTTATCAAAAGTGATGACATCAAATTTAAGTTCGGGGTAAACCGAATATGGCTTGGTGCGCCGCAAATCTAGTGGGATACCCGACGAGCGAATACAAGGGCCGGTGACACCATAATCTTTAGCCACTGCCTGAGTGAGAATGCCCACATCTTTAGTACGCTTCAAGAAAATTGGATTTTGAGTGACGATGGTTTCGTATTCATCGATGCGGTCTGGAAATTCGTCAAGGAAACGCTTCAGTTTGTCTAACCATTCAGGTTTCGGATCGCGCACTACACCACCGATTCTGATGTAATTGAACATCATGCGCTGGCCGGCAATTTCTTCAAACAAGTCAAAAAGTTTTTCGCGTTCACGGAACGGATAGAAGGGGAAACCAAACATGGCGCCCAAGTCAATCAAGTAAGTTCCCAGCCACAGCAAATGGGAGGTAATACGATTCATCTCTGAAAGCATCACGCGAAGATACTCTGCCCGTGGTGGCACCACGGTGCCATCAATTTCTTCACATGCGCGGGCCATTGCCCATGATGTGAACATGCCAGACAAATAATCGACGCGGTCGATCAAAGCTTGATATTGGAACCAAGTGCGATTCTGACCTTGCCATTCTTGACCACGGTGCAAGTGACCTAATACGGGCTCCGTATGCTTGACCGTCTCACCATCAAGGGTAAGCAGCAATCTCAAAACCCCGTGAGTAGCAGGGTGTTGTGGACCCATGTTGATGATCATCTCATCAGTTTTCAGGTCAATCTCTTGAATTTCAGTAGCCATTTTCAGTCCTTCAAATTAGCGCATACTGTGCGGGTTTTTATCGTTCAGAGAATCTACCAGCTGTTTGTAATCACGGCGCAGCGGATAGCCTTCCCAATCCCACGGATTAAGAATTCGTCTCATGTACGGATGGTTTGCATAACGAATGCCCATCAAGTCATAAGTTTCGCGTTCGTGCCAGTTAGCAGCTGCCCAAAAATTAGCGATACTGGGCACAGCAGGCAGATCGCCTTCAGGCACATCGCTTTTTTTCACCAGTACCTTAATCACCAGTTCGTCTAGATTTGAGTAAGACCACAGGTGATAAACCGAATCAAATGTGTCATTGCTCTCCACACCAGATACGGTGAGCAGCAAATCGAGTTTAACTTCAGAGCTATTACGCAGAAGACGCAAAGCGGCCTGTAGAACGTCGCCGCTCAAGGCAATGGTTTCAATTGTCAGCGACAACGGTAGACGCTCGCAGGGAATGCCATGCTCTTTGAGAAACTGCTCGAATTTTCCGGCTGTAGCAGGAATAACTGGTTCTGGCGCTTTAGCAGCGGGCTTTGGAGCGGCGGCAGCAGCGGGCGCAGCTGGTTTTGCGGCATCAGGCTTCGCAGCATCAGCAGGTTTCGCGGCATCAGGCTTCGCAGCATCAGCAGGTTTCGCGGCTTCAGGTTTCGCGGCTTCAGCTGGTTTTGCGGCTTCAGGTTTTTTATCTTCCGGCTTTTCAGCCTCTGAAGGCTTCTCGTCTGTCATCTACTTCAAGTTCCTATTAAATCGTTGCGTTTAAACAGATTTGTCGTCAGCTTTTTCGGCAGCTTCGTCTTTAGTGTTTTCTACTTTTTTCACTTCTGGAGTAGTTACTTCCGGTTTCGCGGCTTCCGGTTTCGCTACTTCAACTTTAGGAGCGACCGGTTTAGTAGCAACGGTTTTTGCTTCTTCAGCCTTGGGCGAAATGCCTTTGGCCTCATCACCAAGCGCTTCTTGCCCTGAGCTCAATGCCGCATTGGTATCCTCTTTAACTACTCCAATCAAATCTTCCAATGGACGACCTGTGTCATAGTCAACTTTACGCACCGATGTTTGAGCGTAGAGTTTCTTTCTGCGCTCGGCATAATTTTCAGTACGAATTTTTTGTTGCAGCTTCAAGAGGGCATCAAGAATGCCTTCTGGTCTAGGTGGGCAACCAGGCAAGAAAACATCTACCGGAATGATTCGGTCAACACCTTGAACAACAGAATATGAGTCGTTGAACATGCCACCAGTAATGGTGCAAGCACCCATAGCAATTACATATTTTGGTTCGGGCATTTGCTCATATAAAGTAATCAGAGCTGGTGCCATTTTTCTGGTGATCGTACCGGCGGTGATAATCATATCGGCTTGTCGTGGTGTGGCACGAAATACTTCAGAACCAAAGCGAGAAATATCAAAGGCTGACATCCCCACACTGATCATTTCGATAGCGCAACAAGAAGTGCCGAATGTCATTGGCCAGACCGAATTAGATCTGGCCAGATTGGCTATAGGGCTCAATACAGGCGAGAGCACCTGACCTAGCGCGTCAATCATAAAGTCTATTGAAGATATGCTGACAGAATCTTTCAGTTCGTCCGGCACAACCGGATTAGTATTTGGCTTAGCAGAAGTACTCATGTTTCCTTGACTCATTTCTTTCCTACTCCCACTCTAGAGCGCCTTTCTTCCAGGCATAAACCAGACCAACCACGAGAATGACAAGGAACATAGAAATTTCTATGGGGCCGATCATTTTCAATTTCATCAGCTCTGCCATTTGACCACTGGCTGCCAGCTGGTTAACGGCATCGGCACCAATTAGCAGCCTTGGAATACTGTCAGTAGCCAATAACCAGGGGATAATAAAGATGATTTCGATATCGAAGAGAATGAATAAGATGGCGTAAAGGTAATAGCGCACATCAAATTGCACCAGTGCTTCTTGCATTGGCTTCATACCGCACTCGTAAGGCTGATTTTTTGTCGAGTTTGGTCTGTGATAACCCAGTGCGAGCTGCAAAACCCAAGCCAAGAGGATCATCCCCAGGGCCGGCAGGGCAAAACCCACCGTTACGAATAAAAATATCTGGCCGAGCTGCAACGAACTTTGATCCACTTTGTTGCGTTCCTCTACTTAGTCGCCGCTTCCTATTTTACGTTTATGACATCCGTTCTGACTGCGCCAGTTAAGCAAAACAGATCTAACATACGAAGATTGCTTGACCAGCATCATTCATACGCTTTGCATCCATCAAAACCTGGTAAATCTTTCAAACTGATTTTGATCGGTAACGCCCGGGCAATCAATGAAAGCATAGCAGGCTATATAGCAAGAGATTAGCTTAAGAGGCGTAGATTATAGAGTGCATAACTTCACACATGCATCTATCGTGAGATCGAACTCATCAATTACTGATTGTCACAGCCCTGATATTCAATCGCTGAAATGGGCATCATTAGTAGGACTTAGCGTAATTGAAGTGGAAACAATGGTTAACAAAACGGGCATCTTGCGCTTACCTCTTGTAGTCTCCTAAATAGGTAGATAAGAGGTACGGGAATCCCTTGAGAGCAACAGTTTCAATTACCAACGTTATAAGCGCCCCCGAATACAGCAAAAACAGCCCGATGACCGCCCAGCCACCATCAGTTTCAATTTCGCCCAAACGCTTTAAGGATCTGGACCAACTTTGCCAGAAGCTTGGAGTAACGTGCGGCCGAATGGGCCTGGTGAACGAAGCGCTGACGCATAGCTCGTATGCTGCAGAAAATCCGGGCTGGGCAGATTATGAGAAGCTCGAGTTTTTTGGTGACGCGGTGCTTAAATTTGTCATCAGCGAATATCTATTAGAGCGTTTCCCTGATTATGATGAAGGTCAATTAACTGAGCTACGGGCGGTGCTGGTATCAGATCGCATCCTGGCCGAAATTGGCGAAGAAGTAAATTTGAGCAAATACATTTTGCTCGGTCGCAATGTGCAAACTCGTCCGTCAATCGTTGCTTGCGCCATGGAAGCCTTAATCGGAGCTATCTATCAAGATCTCGGACTATTCCAGGTTCAGACGCTGCTAGTGCGCTTGTTTGGCCATCAAACCACTGTGGTTGACCGCGATGAAATCAAAGACAATTACAAAGCTCAACTGCAAGAATTGACACAGGCGCGAGCAGAAGGCACACCCAGCTATGTTGTCATCAGCTCGGAAGGCCCGCCTCATGACCCAGTTTTCACCGTCGCCGTAAAATTAGAAGGCAAGGCTCTGGCTCAAGGATCAGGCAAGTCTAAAAAGGCAGCTGAACAAGAAGCGGCCAAATTAGCTTTTCAAGCTCTGAAAGAAACAAGCAGCGCTATCAACTAAAACGCCATTTAGACGACGTGTACAAATTGCGCCTGCCAAAACGCAGAGAAATATTGGCAAAATTTCTCTGCGTTTTAGCAACGACAAAAAAGGCACCCACTGCTGGGTGCCCCTTTTTTTCGTTTCTATTATCTAGATTATTGAGCCAGGTCTTGCAGCGTAGGCGCCGAAGTCGTGACCGCAGCCGGAGTTGCCGTGGTAGCTTCAGCCGGCACCAGGTCGATGCGACTGCCGCCTGGGGCGGGGGCTTCATCTTTGGCTGGTCCAGTAACTGTGTCAACAGATTGCTCAATACCAGCAGCTGAGGCCAATTCTCTAGCTCTGGTGCGCAATACTAAAGCTTGTTTGTCTGCTTGTGCAGCTCTAAATTCAGCTTCAGCAGCCTTTAGATGCGCCTTGGCGGCTTCTAACTGCTGTTTTGCTTGCTCTAATTTTTTGTGCGTATTTGTTACTTTCGACTCAGCCATGTCAACTTCCAGACTGGTGGGAGCAGACGTTGGAGCGGAAGATGTAGCCGCTTTGCCAAAACTGAGAGGATTGGCGATTGCCGTTGGCGCTAAAAAAATTGCACTCAAGCCGAATGCCAATACCGTTAAAGCTTTCCTTGTCATGACGAATCCTCATAAATGCTAACTTGAGACTAATGAATCTTTTGCAAGTCGCCAGACGCCACTAAAAAGTTTGGAGACGAGACTGATAATCTACAACTAGTAGTATAAGGAATAACTTGCCAACCGGTCAGGCGAAGGTTGGCCTCTCATGCGGCTTTAACGCAAAACGAAAACGCGCCTTCTGCACCTCCATTAGCTATGCGATTGCTCCTCATTTGCGTAAATTCAATGCAACAAAAGTGATGCTCTGGAGAGTCAGCGCATATTCGCATCATCAAGAGCCAAGGAGAATTATGAGTCAAATATTATCCAGCCTGCCGCAAATCGAGACTTTTGCATGAATTTCTGCAAAGAAAGTGCAAGAAGTATAAATGTTCATTCAAACCAGCCCCAGTTCTCTTGAAAGCTGCATATCTATTGGTCTATATTCTCTACTTCGCCTGTGCGCGATTGGGCTTTTGACTGAAGCTCTTGGAATTAGGCATTCGCCTATTCCGGGGTGGCGAGGCAAGAGCGCCTGAGGGCAGTAGTATTTACGAACCAATCACCTAGCTTTGCGACCCTTGAGGCGTACCCCGCCTGAAGGAATTTTCAAAGCATCGGCGCTGGTGGCTGAATTCAACAGTGCATTTTTGCATCTGAATGCCGGCCACAAATTTAAAAAGGACAAGGGAGTGACTATTTCAGTGACTGAACAGCAGCTAGAACCCAACTCGAAATCAGAATTCGAGCGACTTCTCGAACAATCTTTAAGTTTCAAGTTTGAGCAAGGGGACATTGTCTCGGGCGGCGTAGTCCGTATCGAAAGAGACGGGATACTCGTAGACGTAGGCGGAAAATCGGAAGGCTTCGTACCGCAAAAAGAAGTCTCAAACATGCCTATCGACAAAATTGATGATGTCGTCAAAGTCGGCGAAAAGTATGAGTTCTACATTCTTAGAGAAGAGAACGAGAACGGTCAGCTAACTCTCTCACTGAAGCGTGTTGCTCAGGCAAGAGGTTGGGTCTTACTGGAAAATCAGAAGAAGAACGACGAGACCATTCGCGCCAAGATTTCCAACGTTGTCAAAGGCGGCGTAGTGGTAGACGTTTATGGCTTAAGAGGTTTCGTACCTGCCAGCCAATTGCGCGTCAAAGGCACGACACCAGAAGAATTGATTGGTATGGAAATTCCAATGAAGATTCTGGAAACAGACACCAAGCGCAACAAACTGATTCTCAGCCAGCGTCTTGCAGTGCAAGAAGAAAAAGCTGCGCAAAGAGAAAAAATTCTCTCTACTCTGGAATCTGGCCAGGTTGTTACCGGCGAAGTGGTGCGTATTGCAGACTTCGGCGCTTTCATCGATCTGGGCGGCCTCGACGGTTTGCTGCCAATCTCCGAAATTTCGTGGGAACGGGTCAGCCATCCATCAGATGTTCTGAAAGTTGGTCAAATGGTGACCACAAAAGTTTTGAAAGTAGATCAAGAAAAGGGCCACATCAGCTTGAGTCTCAAGCAAATGCAGCCTGATCCATGGAAAGAAATTGAAGACAAGTTCGGTGAAGGTCAAGTTGTGAACGGCACCGTTCGCAAAATTCAGAGCTTCGGCGCATTTGTTCAAATCTATCCTGGTGTAGATGCGCTTCTGCCTACAGTAGAAATGAGCGATCAGCCTACTGCCAAGCCAGAAGAAATCGTACAAGTCGGTCAACAAGTAAAGGCAATCATCAAGAAATTCTCGCCAAAGGAACACAAAATTTCCTTGAGCTTGAAAGGCATGGATGTAAGCGATTTACTTAACTAAATTCTGACCGATAACTGTTCATATCAAAAAGAAAGACTCGGGCTCAGGCTCGAGTCTTTCTCTTATGGCAGAAAGCAGACAGCCGGGTCCGTTATTATGTTAATTTTGAAATAGCTGGCATAAACCATGGCACTGAGTTAGCGAATTGCGGTCTATGACGGAAAGCGACAAGTTCCATTTAGGGGTAGTTGAGATGCACTGGGACGACTTTATAATCGGCAACTGGCATGAGATTGCCGGAAAAATCAAACAGCAGTGGGGCAAAATTACTGATGACGACGCCCTTGAGATCGCCGGCAAGCGCGAACAACTAGCCGCCAAATTGCAAAAGCATTATGGTCACTCTAAAGATGAAGCGGAAGAACATATTGATGACTTCCTCGCTTCTCTCTAAAACTCCAAATCACTTATCCGTATAACTAGATAATGGCAATAACTAAACTAGTCGGCTTGATACCACCAATCGAAATATTCTTCTGGGTAGCACCGCTCGGCCGGGCAGTTCGCATGCTATTTGGCGCGTTTACGCCGCCTTCAATGGCTGCATTCTCGTACAATCGCTTTAAGGCTGCCTGCTTGTGGATGGGTCCTGAATCATTCCACCTTGTTACCCTAGCAGCTGTGGCTGTTTCTATTGCCCTTACCATTCAATGTTGTATTGAGTTGCAAAAGTATCAAGCCGAAGATATTTCTGGTGCTGTTATTTCTATTGGCTTACTGCGCGAAATTGGACCACTGACCGTGTCTCTCGCATGGTGCGCGAGAGTTGCCGCTCGCATTGCCGCCGAAGCTCAAGCTTACAATGATGCGGGACAAAGCGAAAAATTTTGCCGCTCATTTGTTCTACCCAATTATCTGGCAGCACTTTTCATGGCCGTTCCGCTGGGCGCTTACGGTCTGGTGGTGGGTTTCATCACTGGCGCACTCGCGGCTCCCCTTTTAGGCGTTTCTTCCACCGCCGAATTTTTACAGTCTGCCCATACAGGCATTGAATGGAGAGATATCGTGGTTTACCACGTTAAGCTGATTTTGGTTAATCCTACCGTGGGATTTTTTGCCGGCTGCGCCGCCGGTACTGCCACCACTAATGGTGACAGAGCCGTTCCTTCAAATGCCGTAACCGCAACTTTTGTAGTCGGTTTCTTCACAAATTTATTGATTACCTGGGCCGCCTATATGTCAAAGTATTGAACGATGGAAGAAAAAGAAAACGCACCGATGATTACCGATGGCTCACTGGGAATTTTCACAGTGGTGGCACTAATTTTAATGCTCTGGGGTTATCTCTGGTTCAGGGGAACCGGTGCGCTGATGCAAGCGCAAACCATTAACGTCATTTTTCACGAAGTGGCTCAACTTAATGACAATGCCGAAGTTTATCTCGATGGAATGCGCGTAGGCATCATCGAGAAGATGGATTGGCAAAGCAACCACAAGGTGCTAGTGCGTTTGCGCATTACCACAAAACAAGTGCGCATTCCTCATGGCGCCACCTTCATGATTTTGACCAACGGTATCGTTGGCGCCAAATATATAGAAATTAAAATCCCGCATATTCCTTATCGCGACGCTGGTCTTCCGCCCTTGCCCGACAATGCCGTGGTGCGTGGTGAAGATCCCGCTCGTCCTGAACTGGCTATCAACAAACTCGTCATCGCTTTAAGTAATATCGATCCGGTGCTCTTGCAAAAGAATTTCAACGAAGACCGCAAACGCTTGGTGCGCGCAGCTGACCAGCTCTCAGTTCTGGCAACCAAGTCTTATCCGGTGATCGACAATGCTTTACCTCTTACGCAAGATTTGCGTGAAGTAGCTAAAGAGGTCAAACATACAACCAAGAAAATCAATCGTATCCTGGACGATCCGCATTTCTCGTCTGACTTGAAAGAGACAGTGACTAAGCTGAAAGAGACTGCTGAATCAATTAAAGAGACGGTGCGCGATATTAACGCCACACTTTCTGATAAGCCACTGAGACGTGACTTGCTGGTGGCATTAGACAAGCTCAGCCAGGCCACTGAAAACGTGCAAATGTCTGTCGATTCTGTACAGAAAATGTCTAGCGACACAAAATTGCGTGACGACATCAAAGAGATACTTGCCCAAGCGCGCAAAACTTTAGATAAAGTCGATACGATGTTCAGCCGTCCTGGGTACGGCAAAGATTTGAGATCTACCCTAGCCACCACTCGCGAGGCCATTGGCAACCTCAACATGGTCTCGAGACAACTCAATCAAATTTTGGACAAACGTGCTCCATTGCTGCATCTGATGTTCGGTCGGCCCGGTAAGCTGGAGAATCAAGAACCAGACCAAGAGCAAAAAGATAAGAAGAGAAAGAAGAACAACAACGCCCCTAAGAACGATCAATCAGAAAAAGACCAACCTTCCGTCAGAGACAGCGAGCACAAGTCAGAAGCTCCCCAGCAGGCACCAGATCTGGTGGTTCCGCTTGATGCACTAAAGCCTGCGCTTAGACCAGAACCTGGAATAGACCCCGCATTAGATACGCAGCCGCTGCTTACGCCTACTCTGCAACCTTAGATTTGAGAGCTAATTCAAATTGCTCGGCCGATTGAAGCACTGTGATATTGGTGGTGGCCTTTAGCTGCGTTTTAACGATGTCGATTAGCAGCGGAATTGCGCCTTTTGCAGTTAGCATTACTACTCGTTCAAGATTGGCTTGCTGACTGGCTATCCAGTAAGCCCATGTCTCAGGCACAGCCTGTGCAATGCGCTCGGTACAGGAAGCATCAATAAACCAGGTCAGCCGTTTTGTGCACAAGTTAAGCTCAGAACGCAAATAATCTAAGGGCAAATTGCCCAGACTGCCCTCGTCTACGCCTGTAATTCTTGAAAAAATGACATTGGTGTCAATGCGCTTGAAAGTAAATGTGCAGCTGCTGTTGCTAAGCACAATGGTGCCATCGGGCAAACACTCTTTCCGCACGGGAAGGGCCGGTAAGTTTGACCAGTTGTTTTGAAAAATCGGCGCATCGAAGTTTTGCCCGGGAGACAGTGCGGTGATTGCTTTTTCGAAAACACTGCGCTCGCAATCAATCACCATTAACCGATCGGTGCTAGAAAGATGGCGAGCGATAGAAAAATTGAGCCTCATCGCCTTATCGCTGGTAAAGACATGAATCGATTTGAAAATATGCTGGTGTTTGAGCAACCAACCAGTCCACTGCTCAAACACTTGCGACACCACGTTTGGTGAATGCTCCGCATCAATAAACCAGGCTAAAGGTTGACGAAAGCGGGCAAACTCTTCTCTGATTTCATCAAGAGCAACAGTACCCAATTCACCTTTGTCAGTTCCGGATATAGCAGTAAATAATACACCTGGTTTCAAGCGTTTAAATAGAAAGGCACACCCACCAGCTGTCATTCTAACTTCACCGCCGGTGAGAGTTTCTACTACTGGCGACTGCATGGCCTCGTAAGATGCAATCATTTTGCTACTCCTCTCAAAAGCCAGGAGCACGGTGCTCCTGGCTTTGATTTCACTTCTGATTAGATTAGCTAACTAGACAGCTCTATTCTTAGAATACTCTGTAAGAATAATTACCGGCCAATTGCTTGTTGTGTTGATGTGAGCTGGTTTGAATGTCTTGAGCCAGTTCATCATAGTCAGCATAAGTGTCTTTGACATGCTTGTAGTAGGCTCTGCTTTCAGTGTCGCTAGGGGTTTTAGCTTTCTGAGCATCGATACTGGCCAAACGATTGATAAAATCGCTGGAAGCGCTGGAGGAAAGTTGACCATCAGCTTGCTCAATCAGAATACGAGCAAAGAGATCGTCACGACGCATAGCTAAGTCTTCACGAGCCGCTGCGTAGAAAATAGTGATGCCATTGGTGGCAGTAAATTTCGCCAAAACGATTGGAAAACGTGAAGGGGTTGTTACTGACTTCCCGGAATAACCGGTGACAACCATTGTAGGAGCGGTCATAGCCGAACCTTGCAAAATCACTGGTCTAGAAGTGGTAGTGATTGTTGTAGTACTAGTACTAGATTGGGCCATTGCTGGCAAGAATGAAGTTACAGCGGCGATGGCAGCCAATACTGGCCCCATATTTCTTTTACGGATCATTTAATCTGTCCTCCTGAGGTGACATTAGCCCCGACGGGCGAGCATGAGACTTGGTTCCATTTTCTTTAGAGGTCTCATGCAAAATCAGAACTTACGAAGTCCTCTTTTTGATTCTTCCAAGTGACGTAGTTTTCTAATCACTAATTACTCGTCGAGCTATCTATTAATAGCATGATTAGGTCTACTTATATAAAGCAAAAATTCTCTCTGCAATTTCTCTTGCTGCCTGCACCCTGTCAAGGTTATGCTCATGCGGAAGCGGAACTCTCTGACGATCTCTCAAAACACTAAGCCCATTTGCGATATTCACAATATCGCCAGCCTTTTCAAGCGGCAATGCAAGTTTCGCTTCTATCAACATGGCAACTGTGCCTGCTTCTTGAGGCATTGGTTCGGTTAGCAAATCAAGAGCTAATGGCAATCGTCTCGCCACTGCCTCAAATGTTGTCAGAGCGCCTGCTTTTGTAACGAGCAAGTCACAAGCGTCCATCAAGTCTGATAATGAATCAACAAATCCTAAGACAGCAGTGGGAATTTTTGAAAGTTTGCTTTGTGCTTCCATAACCGCTACTTGTTTTTTATTGCGACCACACAAAGCTATTACTTGAATTGGTTTTGACACTTTTTGCAGTTGCGAATAAATACGCGGCATCGCACCACCACCAGCCCAGCCCCCTGACAAAAGGATTGTGGGAATATCTGTGGCCAGACCAAGGCGCGCAAAAAGCTCGGCCTTGCTTTCAATCGCTGGTCGAGAAAAAGCGAGGTCGACAGGCATGCCGATGATTTCAATTTTTTCTGCCGGCAAGCCAAGCTGCACCAGCCGCTCTGCAGCAATATCGTTGGGGCAAATGGTGAGAGTAGAGTTTTCGCAGGCCCAACCGCTCCACAATCCGGCATTAGGATCAGTCACCACCACCACATATTTACTTTGCGGCCAAAGCCCGGCGTCTTTCATAGCACGGGTCATATAATGATTGATCATGGGGTGCACTGAGACCACGATTTGAGGACTGTGCAATGCCAGAATGCTCAATAGATGTGTCTTACTCAACTGATAGTTAAGTTCATGGTTATTGGGTTTAAAACATTCGATGAAGGCGACGTAGTACTTCATCCACGGCTGATGCTTTTGCAAAAGATAGTTGTATAGCCTGACAAATAGGCGATTAATCGGATTGCTTCTACCAATCACACTCTCTACGACAATATTCACCTCATCAGGGTCGTACTGAGCGTGACATACTTCGTGCAGCGCTTTCTCAATAGCCTTGGCGGCATAAACGTGACCGCCGCCCGTACGCGAAAAACAAATTAGAATACGTACAGTCAACAGCAAACCAATTTTCTTGACGACAGAGCGCGGGCACCACCGGTAATACTAGCAATTTACCAAATTCAACTAAATTGTGATGGAATTTTACCGGTCAAAACGCCCTGAATAAAGGCTTGCACGACGTTAGGATCCCACGCTTTTCCTGCGTTCTCAACAAAGTCGCTTTGTACCGACGAAGGATCTTTACCAGGCCCAGTGCGCTTGGGTGCAGCCAGTTCGTGATAGCGGTTGGCTAAACCGACGATGCGCGCGGCCAGCGGAATTTCGTCACCTTTTAGACCATGAGGAAAACCATTGCCGTCGAATTCTTCGTGATGGGCTCTAACGATGGGAGCCAGGTGTTTTAAGTCAGGGAATGATTCAAGCAATTCAGCTCCATCCATCGGATGATTCATTACCAGCAATAATTCAGAATCAGCAAGGTCTTCTTCAGGCTTCTGCAAAATCTGAGCTGCTGCTCCCATTTTGCCAAGATCATGCACTAAAGCTGCTTGCCTGATGTGGTTAATGGCATCTTGATCAAGGCCCATTTCTTTGGCGATTGCGCAAGATATCTCAGCCACCGGCTTAGCGTGGCCATTAGCATATTTGTCTTTGGCCTCAATCTGCGACACCCAACCGTCTATACGGCCAAGCATGCGGGCATCAAGGCCTCCAGTGGCGAAAATATAGTCGGATGTCTCGTTCGAATTAGACATCAACTGATCTAGCTTTTTCTGTGCCGCTACTTCATCGATTTCGGCTGCCGGAGCTTGTGGTGGCAGCTGTGGTGGCGCTTGCGACGCCGGAGGAACAGTGGAGCCCAACCTGTTTTTAAGTGGTCCTGCGCCAGAGCCGGCACGGGCTTTGCCCATCATCATGCCGCCAAGACCGCCCAAACCGCCCCGGGGAGCAGCAGCAGCATTACCGCCAGCTCCACCTGGTGTAGGAATGCTGTCTAGTTTGCCCCAATCGGTTGCTTCGGCGGTAGCAGCACCAGTAACAGCCGAGTCGGCCTTCGGTGTAGGAATTGAATCAAGATTACCCCAATCAGAAGCCGCAGCGGTGCTATCTACAGCGGCTACTGGCGCGGGTAGGTCAACACTGGTAGCGGCCTCTGGTGTGGCAGTTGGAGCTGTTACCACTTCTGCTGCAGGGGCTGCAATTGGTGTTTCAACTGGTACTGAAGTTGGTGCTAAAGTTGGTGCTGGTGCAGCTTCAACAACTGCAGCTGCTGGAGCCGGCTTTGAAACAACAGGCGTTGCCTCCGCTGGTGGTGCCCCCCAGGGCGAATCAACAGCGGGAATTTTCGCTGTCGGTGGCACTACATCAACAGTTTCAGATGAACTGGCAGCGGCTTTAGCCAGAGGCTCAGGCGCAGCAATTGGAGGAGCGCCCCATGGGCTCGGCGTTGCAGCTGCGGCTGCAGTTTCTTCAGGAATATCTATGTCGCCAAAATCAAGATCAGCATAAGGATCGTCTTCAATGGCCGGAGTTGGTGAAAACGAGATCGGCGGCTCAAGCGCGGCCGCTGGAATTGCTGTGCCTAGTGGTGGCGTGGCGCGCACCGGACTGATTGTCGGTTTAACCTGCGAGCTCTGAGGGCCCTGAAACTCGCCGGTAATTTCTTGAGCCTGAACTTGTGCCACCCGATCGAAAGTGCCCGAAGACCCGGTGAGATTGGCTGCAATAGGCGCTGCAGTCGGAGTTGGTGTTGGAGTTGGTGTTGGTGTTGGAGTTGGAGCCGGAGCTGGAGCTGGTGTCG
>JAVHQC010000008.1:89564-96667 GCA_036170915.1 Cyanobacteria bacterium auto_48_18 | reverse complement strand
TTAGAAGCAAAGATGTCTCTTAGCTAGTGGTCTAAATTTCGGGGACCGTCTTCCTTAACTAGTCATGCCAGAAGACGACAGAAAGTTACGCATACGCTTGCGGGAGTTGATCAACAGTGCTCCCAAAGGCAAAGACATCAGCCCGGCAGAGTTAGTGGCGCTGGCTCGCGAAACCGGACTAACGGTTAGCGACAGATCGGTCTACCGATTACTCAGTCGATTTCGTGAAGAAGGAGACCTCCCACCAACCGGTGTGGCCGCTAAATTAAAGAAAATTATTGAAGCCTCCGCAGACGGCACTCACTTGACAGCAGGGGAGCTTCATCACCTTGCCACTCAAGCCGGTATGAAGGTTTCTGTATCGACTATATATCGGGCAATAGATAGGCTTAAGGCCGAAGGATTCGTCAATTCTGTACGTCAACCCAAGGCTCAAGCATTCGAAACTGCGACCAATAGAAAGGACCATGATCATTTGATTTGCTTCACTTGCGGCAAAACTTTGGAGTCAGAATCGATTTTTTCTAGTTTAGGTTCGTTAATAGCAGAGCGAAATGGCTTTGAATTTCAGCACTCAGAGCTTATCCTCAAGGGGTACTGCGAAGACTGCCGCGGCACTTCAGTCTAGCAGTGACACAAAAAGCCCTGGAGTTCCCTCTGGGACTCACTTCAGCCACCACCACCAATAGGAGCACATTGTGCGGTACACGAAATCGACATGTAAGCGCTGCAGATCTGTAGGTGCAAGCCTTTGCGGCAAGGCCAAATGCGCCTTCTTGCGTAAACCATTTGGACCAGGCCAGCATGGCCAGGACAGAAAGAAAACTTCAGAATACTCTTTGCAACTAAAAGCCAAACAGCAAATTCGCTGGACCTACGACGTTAGCGAATCTCAGTTCTATAGCGTTTATCAAGAGGCAACTCGCGCTAAAGATGTTACCGGCACTGTTATGTTGCAAATCCTCGAATCCAGATTAGACAACATTCTCTACCGATCAGGACTGGTGGGCACAAGACGCCAGGCCAGACAAGTGGTTTCTCACGGACATGTTCACGTCAATGGCAAGCGCCTGGATATTGCCTCAGCAAGAATTCGCCCAGGCGACGTAGTCACCATCGATCAGAAAAGTGCAGCCTCAGTTAAACCGATGAACATCGGCTTGACCAGTGTCACACCAGCCTGGTTGAAGACAACTGCCGACGCTCTCAAAGTTGAACTTTTGATGGTTCCAGATCGCGAACAAATGGATCAAACCTTCAAAGAGCATCTCGTGATTGAATACTATTCACGCTAGATTTGAATGGGTGCAAGCCCAGCTTTGACAATACGAACTTTAAGAGTGATATTTCACCCAAGTGGAATGTCACTCTTTTCGTTTAACTACGGCTGCAACATCAAAGTCTCTTGATCCGCTTCCTTGTCCCGCTTTTGCATTCGCAATAGCTTGATATGAGCGGCATACCCAAGCAAAACTTCAGAGTGCAAGCGGTCGGCCACAACCGGATCAGCGCTGGCCATAGCTATGGCCTGAGTACCGACATCAATACTTTCCTTGGCCGCCTTCTCCGCAATTAAAAACTTCTGGTGCTTACTGTAAAGCTCAGAAAGGTCTCGCAGTCCGAGTGAGAGAGCTTCTAAATTCTCAACTGCAATGATTTTTCTGGTGGCCTGATCGGTGACCGAAAGCTTTAATTCAGAGAGCGCTTTGCGGCTGCAATCTCGGTGTATACCAACTGCACAGCGAGTATAGGCCTCAGCAATATGCGGAAATTGAAATCGATTTTCGTGCAATTTAGCAGCCTTGCCAATTGCAATAGCAGCTGGAAGTGAGGGTGGAAAAGCTGGGTAAGAATTCTTTGAGCCAGCCAGGTCTGAAAAATAGTTCTCAAGCCTTGGTGTCAGTGCCAGCTTATTACCGAGCGGCCAATAGAGCGAAATATCGGAAGGCACAGCAGCATGACACTTAAACCAGTCTTTCTGTGCGCAAAGTTGATCTAAAATGCGCATTTGTTGCAGCCAAAAAAAATAGACGCATGCCGAAATAAGCAGCATCATAAATACGCCTGCAAACAAGGCTGTAAAACGATTCACAAGCAACCTATTTTTTGTATTTCTTGATCAAATCTTCAATCTGACTGGGGTCCATATTTCCCAAGCCGGCAGGAATCTTGTCTTTGAGATTATCAGGAATTTGCCCTGCATATTTATCCTTCAAATCGGCAGGAATTTTGTCTCCATATTTTTCCTGCAGGCGTCTGAGCAAATCAGCCGTATTTCCACCTGAAGGCGACGAGGATGCCGCTGGAAATCCGGAAGCAGCCACCGGCGGCGCCGGACGCTGGGTCTTCAACACTGCGCTGCGTTTAATCTGGTCGGTCAATGAGCTATTGATAGAGTCAACACGCTTTAGAACATTGACCTCAGTTTCGCCAGTCTTCACAGAGTTCTCGAGCATGGCAAAAGCATTGAGATAAGCGTCAATACCGATACCTTGCGTTTTGGCGTTGAAAATTCGCAAAACCAACTGGGTGCGCTGGGCCTCGCCTGGTCCTGGTTCAACTAGAGGGCCATCGGCGGCAGCTGGTTTTGCCGCTGCGGGGGCGGCAGCTGCGTTTGCAGAGCCTGTGGTGGCGTCTTGCTTGACCGTGTCGACTTTGACCTCAGTGGTTGTTTCAGTTGCCACCGGTTTGTCGGAGTTTGTCTGGGCAAAAGCAGGAGAGTTGGAGCCGAAAGTTAAACCGGCTTGCACGGTAAGCAAAAAAACTGTGCCGGCACTCCAGGCACAAGTTCTGCGTGCATTGGCAATATTCTTGGCCAGTCTCATTGCTTCAGTCCTCGTTTTAGTCTTTGCTGTCTCTATTATCCTACTACCCATTACGGCACTCGATCTTGCACCGGCGCCGATTGCCAAACGTTTTGATAGACTTAGTAGACATCTACGAGGTTTGCAAGAGCGCAGATGACCAAATCGAAAAGATGCCTTTTGCTTATAAACTTTGCATTGATGATCGCTTCTTTGCCGGTCTCGGCTCAGACTCGTTATGAGTGGGTACCCGGGTCGCGGCAAGCTCGAGCGGTACCAGCCAATAGCCCTGCTCAATATGCTAATCAGCAGCAAGGTCAACGTCTGTCGACACCTCATGCGATACAACCAAGATGGATGATTCAACAGCAGTGGGCACAGCAGCAAAATCAAATGCAGACTCAGGCATCACAGTCGCAGCCTAGTGCTTCTACAGCGTCACCTGCGTCACAATCAACTCGACAGAGCGCCGCAAACAAAAATGTAACTACAACCGGAACGAAAAAGTATATTCACTTTGTCGATACTGTTTCGGTAGATGGCATGCAGAGACAATTTCAGGTGCATGTACCACCTGCATACGACCGCCTCAAGCCGATGCCGGTGGTGCTAATTTTTCATGGACTGCACATGAACGGCACCATGATGGTTGGCACCACAGGGTTTAACGCTGTAGCAGATCGCAATAATTTTATTGCCGTCTATGGTGAAGCAGTTGGTGGCCGCTGGAACGACGGCCATGCTGGCACTGGCGTTGACGACGTGGCTTACGTGTCAGCCTTATTGGACAAATTAGCAACCGTAGTCAATATTGACCGGCGCAGGATTTACGCCTGTGGTATCTCCAATGGTGGCTTCTTCTCACAAGTTTTAGCCTGCACGCTAACCGACAAAATTGCTGCCGCTGGTGTGGTTGCGTCAACAATGATGAAACAAACTCAGACACTGATGCAAAGCAACAAAGCTATGCCGATCGTATTTTTCCTCGGCACCGACGACTCACTTTTGCCATGGGCAGATGGTCGCACAAAAGATATCGGCAAATTAGGAGAAGTATTAGGACTGAGCGGCATTGGTTCGATCGATAGCGGCCTGGTTCAAACTTATGGTGGCTTAATGACTGTGCCGCAAGCTATCAATTTTTGGACCAGTCATAACGGATGCTCAGGCACCACTTCGGCGACACAAGAACCAGATCGAGACCCTAAAGATGGCACTAGGGTAAAAAAAGAAGTTTATGGATCTTCCGGCAACGAAGTGGTGCTCTATACCATCGAAGGCGGCGGACACACCTGGCCAGGCTGTCCTAACTTGAAAGCCATTAGTTCTATCAGCGGCAATATCAGTCAGGATGTTGATGCCAGTGCACTAATGTGGGACTTTTTCAAAACCCACAGTCGCTAGGCGCCGCCGCCTTACGTGATTATTAGCGATACTGATTGTCACGGCTCTGGTTGCGAATTTCGCGGCTCAGTTGATTTTGTTCACGCTGAAGCTTGGCTCTTTCTCTAGATGACAAGCCATTTCCAGATCTGCGCATCTGAGCTTCAAGGTAAGCTAAACGAACCTGTTTCGCCTGAATGCGAGCCGCTTCTTGGCGTGTAAGAGCACCACTTCTAACTCCTGCAGATATTCTTTGCTGCTGCTTAAGTTGTCTCTGATTAACGCCTTGATTCCAATATTTCTGGGCTTGGGCGTCAGGAGTTGCCACTGTGACTGCACCTATAAACGCTAGTGAGAAAGCAAGGCTGACAATCTTATTCATAGTCTAGTTGAACCTCTAGGGACCGTACAAAAAGCAAGACGACTTTTGAGAGAAAAAAGTTCAAACGAAAACGATTAAGTCCGTCTAATTTAATTAAAAACTTTGCTCCATGGCCTTCTTCTCCAGAGCAGACATTTTCGATTGTATAAGCGGATCGTTTTTAACTTTCAAAGCCGCGCGATATTCCACTACGGCAGCACGGAAATCACCAGCGGCAATGCACTGTTCAGCCTGTTTCAGCCTTACTGGCCCCGAACCTGGATCAAGCTGCATATTAAAAAGACACGCAAATATGTTCTTCTGATAAATCTCCTGAGCACCATCAAAATAGCTGGCCCATCGGAAATATTTGATAGCCTGAACTTCATCTTCTTTCTTAGATAAACCAACGTCGTTTAGTTCATTGGCAAGAAAAGCCACGGCATTTTTGTTCACAGCATCGAGCTTGAGTATTTGGGAAAAGAGCTCAATAGCCTTATTTGAGTCTTTATTGGCGCGGGCTTTAGCAGCTTCTGCAAACAATAGTTGTACCTTCCCCTTAAGGGGCAAGGTAGCAAGTACAGACTCAAGTGACGCCGAGCCAGCCGCACCAGTGGCAGTGGCAACAGATTGATCGTCAAAATCATACAAGCGCTTAAGTGTCGCCACATCGCGAGTGGTTATGCCACGCTGGGCAGACAGGCTGGGGAACATCACATCTTCATCATAGGGGCTATGGCCCACCAGACCGAGGGCATGGCCAACTTCATGAACAGCGATCATCCGCATAAAATCTCGGCTCATCACTTGGTCAGGAAAAGGGGAAAGTGTCAAAAGCAAGATTGATGCTTTATCCACACCTTCCATATTTCCAGTCAATTGAGCTTTGCCTGCTTCAGCTTGCAGCGCGGGTGCATGTAAATCGTCGACAAAATCAACAATAATATCAGCGTCTTGACCATCAACAAAAGTTAGGCGCGGAATGCCACCAGTGGCCTTGCTCCACTCGTCAACCGCCTGTCGCACAGCTTCCTCATATTCGGGCTTATATGATTTCATCGTGCCGGGACGAATTAATATGCGCAGGGGCTGTCGTTTCAACGGCCAGCGAAAGAAGCCCTCAGAGACAGTTTCTTTAAAATAATCACCAGCACCAGATACGGTGACAGCAGGGGCGTCGGCTTTTCGTGGCTTCGCTACCTGTCCGCGTATAACATCAGCAAGCGCCTCGTATTGCGCCCTTTCATCAGAGGCCGGCGTTCCTTTAAGGTAAGCGTCGTAACACTTTAGACATTTGTCCAGGTGTCCGGTGCGATGATAAACCTTGGCACTTATCAACCAAGCGGGCGCAGGCATCGTATCTGGTGGCACCTTTAGTAACATTTGATCTGTCTGATCAAGGGCCGCGTATGGTCTTCCCTGGCTCAGTAAAAAGCTAGAAAGCGCCGCCATTGCAAAAGGCGACTGCGGATACGATTTTACAGACTGCCGATACAAGCTCTCGGCCGTCTGTAACTGTCCTTGCGCCGCTGCCTTGTCAGCTTCGCTGCAAGACTTTGCTGCTGGATCATCTGCCACTTCAAGTTTCTTACTGGGGGCAGCGCAGGCGCGGCCCGATGGATGATTTGACCACATTACTTGCAATGGCAATGCAGCCAACAACACGGCACTGATCAAGTGTTGTTGGCGCAGTGTCAAAAGCCGATTCACGATACGTCAGGCCCGTCCCAGCAACACTTTCGCTCGGGTGTAATGTTTTTCCGCTTCTTCGGGTTTGCCTAACTTTTTAAGCAATTTGGCAAAATCACGCAGGCTATCTGCCAATTCAGGGTTATTAGCTCCCAACTCTTTTTCGCGCAGTAATAATGCTTTAGCAAGCAAGGGCTCAGCTTTGTCAAAAGTACCTTGTTGGAATTGTAGACCGGCAAGACTGGTTAGATTTTCGGCTAGTTTGAGCGGCTCTTGCACTTCAGCGTTTTCCAAAATATTGATAGCACGCACAATCAAAGGTTCTGCTTCACTGAAAAGTCCCTGAACACACATTACTCCGGCCAGGTTATTCAGATCGTCTACTACTTCAGGATGGGAAGAGCCAAGCTCACCCTGCCGCCAGGACAAAATACGTTCATATGCGCGTTGGGCCTCTGGGTAGTTCTCTTGCTCATAATGCATTTCAGCCATCTTAGTCAGGGCTGATGACATGGATGAAATTTGTGCCGCCTTCGCAGCAGCCACTTCAGCCTCATTCATCTTGTTCAGGCGTGAATTGCTGGCACTGGGTTTGGCGACAGCTGTAGTTTGAGCACTAAAGGTGACCTCTGCCGTGACAGCCGCGGGGCGTGGAGCAGCAGGTGTTGGTGTAGGAGCGGGTGTTGGTGTGGGAGCAGGTGTTGGTGTAGGAGCGGGTGTTGGTGTGGGAGCGGGTGTTGGTGTGGGAGCGGGTGTTGGTGTGGGAGCGGGTGTTGGTGCTGGAACTTCAGCTACTGGCGCTGGAGCCGGTGCAGGTGCTGGAACTTCAGCTACAGGTGCTGGGGTCGGCGCAGGCACTGGAACTT
>JAVHQC010000008.1:0-89464 GCA_036170915.1 Cyanobacteria bacterium auto_48_18 | reverse complement strand
CAGCTACTGGCGCTGGAGCCGGCGCAGGTGCTGGAACTTCAGCTACTGGCGCTGGAGCCGGCGCAGGTGCTGGAACTTCAGCTACTGGCGCTGGTGAGGGCACCACCACCGGTGTCGGAACACTCTCCACAGGCAATTTAGGTAGGTCAAACTCGCCTGTTCTTTCTAATTTGATATTAGAAAACAGTGAGCGTAAATCAACTTCATCCTCTGGTTTGCTTTCAACTGCAGCAGCACCATGGCCGTTACTTTCGCCACCGGTTAACTGAGCCATCAACTGATCAGCCGACTGCACTTCTTCCATTGGTGACGGGACGGAGGCCTCGTCAAAAGCAGCATCTGCAGCGGGTTTTACATCATGCAAACTAAATTCAAGTTCAGCAGTGGCAGGGGGCTTCTCGTCAAGATTAAAAACTGGCGGCTGGTCAAACGTACTTTTAAGATCGATATTGAACTCAGCGGCGTCCAGCAAGCTATCTAGACCAGGCACACTAGAATCGTACGAACGATCGAGGGGAGCGTGGAAAGAATCAGAATCCTTTACGGGCGCATCGCCAGTGGTGCCCATTAATTCAGCAACGTCAGGAGGCGCATCGTTCACAGCGTTCTCGAGCTTGCTGAGCAGACTATCAAGGGATCCGCTGCTTTCCTGCGCTACTCTATCGGCTACCTTATCTACTTCTTCTCTGGCAATAGTGCTGAACACAGCCGTAGTTTGAAATGCGTCTGGGCGCGCTTGTGCCGCTTCAGCATCAGCAGAAGCAACCGCATCATCGGGCATTTGCGCCAGAGACGCAATTAAAGCCTCGGCCTGAGCGGCAACCTGAGCCGATTTCTCTTCTGCTTCAGTGCTCTTAGCTTTGTCAGTCAAACCAAACAAACTGAGCAAGTCAGAATCGGCTTCTGTCTCTGAACTTGTCTCTGAACTTGTCTCCGAACTTGCCTCAGCACTAGCACCAGATGCAGTGGCAGCAGTGTCAGCAGTGTCAGCAGTGTCAGCAGCCAGAGAATCCCGCACTGCGTCAAGCTTCGAATCTAAACTGAAAGGCACTGCCTCAGGTAAAGGTGCCGAAACCGCAACAGTTGCCTCTGGCAGATTCTCTCTGGTCCATCCGAGTTCAACTAACGCCGCTTCAAATGTAAGATCGCGCAGGCGTCCTTTGTTGATGCAATGATCCAAGACTTGTGCTGCATTATCCAGCGCGAAATCACCCTTTTCCATCAATAAATTACAGTCAAGAGCGGCCTGGCGTCCGATTTCCGTGAAGAAACCAGTAACTTTGAGCACATCTGCTAAAGCCAGTGGATTTTGCCTGGCCATAGCCAGAGCGCGGTCGATATCTTCGGCAGAAACCACGTTTGCGGCGATTAATAAGGCTTCGAAAGAGTGATCAGCAGAGGGAGCACCACCACCATATTCTTTGTCATCGCTAGCGGCGGGTTGTGCGTCCTCATCTTTTAAGTAATGATTTTCTAGCGCGGCTAGTCGTGAAGCTGTACTACCCGACTTCTGGGCTACGCTGTCAGTGCCTACTACTGAGGCCATGAGTGATTCTAAAGATGGTGCTTCATCGCCCCCGCTTCCGCCGGCCCGCCGCGAAGCCGCTGAAAATTCACTCTCCAGTTCAGGGTCGGCTGCAGGCGAATCCAGACCAGGCGACACATAATTATTAGCCAGGCGGCTCTGCACTTCAGGCAAAATGTTGCCTGTCTCATGCATACTCCGCATGGCCGCGCCAGCACTCTCCCGGTCAAAGAGACCTTCCTCGATCATCTGTTGAACAGCCAGTGCAACTTGCAACATGTCGTCAGACACATAGCCTTGTTCCACCATCACTTCACCGATTGGCCGCTCGCCTAACAGGCCAAGCTCAAGGCAGCTCATGACGTCGGTTTCGTTAAGAAAATTAGCCATCACCAGAAGCTCACCGATACGCACGGTTTTCTGACGGGTTGGCTTAAGTTTAAGATCGGCATACAGGCCCTGATCTCCTGTCAGCGTGGCGCCAGCCTTCGAGCCTTCGTTCTTCAAGGCTTCAAGAGCTTCGTGCCGGTGCATCATGCCGTCGCGCACCCGCACCTGTAGCTCAAGAGCAACGCGCAGAAGCGAGTCGGGCATGGAGCCGTTTAAAACAAGAATACGTCCCAGGGGCAGTCCGGTCGCCAGCGAGCGCTGCATTGCCGCGCCGAATACGGCTTTGTTGATAATTCCCGAATCAATCAGCAACTCACCCAGACGGTTAGTCTGAGTAGAAGCTTGCTGTTCGATGGCCAGCTCTTCTCTAACCAAATCTTGAAAACTAGCACCGCTTTTGCAAGATATTTTCAGACAACGCGCTGCTAGGCTCATATCAATTACTTTGTCTCTAAGCATCGACTGTGCGTCTACCGCTGATTGCAAATCGCGATGATTGATAAAACCAGACATTGTCAGCATTTGACCGATGTGTAAATGCTTTGTTCCAGCTGACCGAGCAGTGTCATCCAACTGCTTCTGGGTGATTACACCAGCTTTAACGAAAAGCTCCCCAATCAAAATGTCAGTGGGGTAACTTCTAGTTGTATTGTTTTTCTTCAAAAAATCGAATGGCGGCACAGTTTCCCTCGGTCGACCTCTAGATCCTAACCCGAATATATATGAACTATAGCAATACGTTCCCCTGCAGGACCCCTCTCTAACCCTCCACAGCCTCGGCTGTTGCAATGTTTTGCATTCCAGGTGCTTAGTTCAATTTAAAGCTACCAGATACTCGCAAAAAGCGCTTGCACTCCAAATCATAGAATCTCGCCACTTTTTTATGATTATTGCCAACAGGGTAGAAAGTATTGTGGTCAAGCGGTTCAAGGCGGGAATTATTATCAGCAATGCCTGAAATAGATGCACCAGCAAAAGTGCTTATAGTGGAAGACCATCACGCCACAATGGATGGGCTTTTCCTTGGACTTTCGAATGTGCCAGGACTAAAAGTAGTGGGCACCGCCGCCACCAGCGACGACGGTTTGAAACAACTCAATGAGCATCATCCAGACATCATTGTGCTCGATTTACATTTACCGGGCACGATGGGTCCCAAAGCGACTATTGAGGCATTCCGGGCCGCAGCCGGGGAACAGACCAAACTAATCATATTTTCGGCCGAAAGTCGCATGGCATTTATTCAATCGGTTCTGGCTATGGGCGTTTCCGCTTATCTACTAAAGTCCGAGCGCGTAGCCAAGGTTGCCGAGACTATTCAAGCAGTGCTAGCCGGCAAAAGCGGCCTGATTTCAGACGAAGTAACCAAGACCTATAAAAAAATCACACGGGCTGAGATGGAAGTGCTGACAATGCTCGGCCGCGGTATGAAATATCAGGAAATAGCAGAGCACAGGGTTACTTCTGTGGCCACTGCTCGCAAACAATGCGAAACCCTGCTGCTCAAGCTCAATCTTGAAAGTCGCGAACAATTAATTGCCTGGGCCGTGCAAAACGGTTTTGGCAGCGTAGAAATGGAAAGTTGACCGAGCTACTCAAGTGAATGAATTTCTCAAACAATTTTTTCGCAATCAAGCAGGTAAAGATTTGCCTGATGAGAAGCTTCTGCAAGCCCGTCTAGCCGACTTGCAACAAGAAGCAGAGATTCAAGAGCAATTCCAGACCCATGCCCGCATTGCCAAAAGCCGCGCTCGTGAAGATTATTTACAGAAGCAGGCGGAAGAATTGTCACTGGCTCTAAATAGCCACGCCAAGCAATACATAAAGATGCTCATGGAAACTTTTCCACAAATGCACCTCAGCGCAAGCGATCCCATTCGCGTGCCGGAGCCCACCAACTGGTTGCCGCGTAAAGGAGAGACTGCAAGCGGTCAGAAAACATTGCCCTTTTACAGCCGCTGGAAAGTTACCGGCGGCAGCAATACTCTTTCCGTCAGGGCATCTCGCGGTGTAATTGAATTTTTTATCGTCCCTGATAAAGAAGTGCCGCATATCTCGATGAGTGAATTCGGATCGCGCTTTCGTGGCAAATTCACATTCTCGGAAAATGAAAAAGGTCTGGTCTGGAAACGAGACGGTGTGCGCCTTAACGCCGAACAGTCTTGCCGATTTGTAGAGCTTTTACTCGACGAGCTGGCTGCCGGGAAAGAAAAACCGCGAGCGCAGAAGCCATTTCCAGACGTACTGCCGCCTAACCTTGAACAGCAACTAGAAATGGAGAAAAACAATCTTCTTTTCAAACTGCTCAATCAGCAAGAAGAGCTGAAAAACCAGTTGGCACGCGACTTGCATGATAGTGTCATAGCCGACTTGATGATGCTTAAACGTTATCTTTCCGGTGACAAAAAACTCTCACCGGAAGAAACGATAGAAATAATTGACGAAGTAGTTCTGCAACTACGCGACATTGTCAATGAATACTCACCGCGACAATTGCAAGAGTGGGGCCTACAAGTAGGCATTGAAGACCTTCTTGAACGAATTGGCCGCCGCACCGGGTTAAAGGTCAACTTTAGTTTCTCAGGCGAACTACCCAAATATCCCGATCTGGTCAGTCTACACATTTTTCGAATAGTTCAAGAAAGCTTGAACAATACCGAAAAACACGCCAGCGCCAGTGAAGTGACTGTCAACGTCAAAGCGTCTGCACACGGTTTAAACGTTTTTGCAATCAGCGATAATGGTTCAGGCTTCGACGCCGGCCACGTGCGTTTAGAAGCAGACGGTTCGCATAGTATGGGCCTTGAAGGTATGCGCGAACGCATGGAATTGATTCGCTGCTTCTTCCCTTGTCAGCTCAGCATAGATTCTTCGCCAGGCAAAGGCACTACAATTACACTGACGATCTCTCCGCCACAATAAATGGAGTCTATGTTTAATACAAAAGTGATCACCCTGGGCTTGGCTCTCTCACTAGCTTTAAGCACACTCGGCATTGAAAAGCAGGCGCAAGCACAATCTAAAGCTGATACCAAACCAGATTTAAAAGCCTACATGAGCCAGCTGCAGAGCAAAATTCAGTGGTCGCCACCACAAAAAACTACAGCCGAAAAAGTAACAGTACTTTTTACCATCGCTAAAAACGGCCAAGTTAGTGCAGTGAAAGTGCAGGAGCCATCAGGTGACCCTGCCGCAGACAGCCTGGCTATGGAATGCATCAAGAAAAGCGGCCCATTTGCCCCTTTGCCTGGCGGCCGAAGCACGCTCAATGTTACTTTCACCTTGCCGTGTCAACGCGGCCACACCGCCAGTGGTGTCGATATGAATCCATATTTTGCTGAATTCAGCAAGAAGATTCACAAGACCTGGTGGGTGCCAAAACGTCTTCTCTTCTGTCAGGTATCTGTGAAGATGAGTATCGCTAAAGATGGCACGGTGAGCCAGTTAGCTGTGACTAAATCATCGGGAGACAAGAATGCCGATCGCCTTGCAATCATCGGCATCAAAAGAGCATCACCGTTTGCGCCTTTGCCAGCTGGTGTGGATGGTCCATATCAGATGACTTATACAGTCGGATTTGCAAACGATCATTCCAAAGATTTCTCTATCTGGAACGGTCAAAGAGTTGGATTGGGTGAAAGTTATGAAACCTCCGGCGGTGTTAAGGTAGGTCATATCGACCACACCACCGACAAAGATAAGGCTTTCCATCTGCGTAAAGAAGAGGCCTTGATCAAAATGGCCGACCTAGACGAACAAATGGACAAAGAAATCAAAGCTTCCGGACCAGACAGTATCAAACTGGTGCCGCTGCTGGTGCAGTATGCTGTTAGCGATCGCTCTATTGAAGAACATCTGGAAGCTCTAAGCAAACTGAAACAAGCGCTGGCCATCGCCAGAAAAGCCGGTGCAGGCCACGACAAGGAACTGGCTCAAAGCCTTTGTGCCCTCGGTGAAGTTGAATACAACCTTGGTCACACCGCGGAAGCGGAGCCGCTACTGAAAGAAGCTATTGAACTGAAAGAAAACGTACTGAAAGCCCAGGACAAAGAATTGAAAGAATTGCTAGAGACCTATGCGCGTTTGCTCTACAAACAGAATCGCATTGAAGAATCGGAAGCGGTGGCAAAAAAGGCGCGCGCGATTATTTGATTTGAGCGGGAATCGCAGCAGCAACCTAATTCGACAGTGAAAGTGTCTTGATTACACCAGACTTTGAATAGGCGATGATTGCTTTGTCTGCGGTGATCAGTACTGAGTTTAACGACTGAGCCGTAGCAATGATAATTCTGTCAGCAGGATCACCATGAAATTTACCAGGCAAAAAATTGCTTTGCATTGCAATCTGAGAATTTACATCAATGATTTGCAGGCCAAATTTGGACACGAGCTCATCAAACCACATAAGCGGAGATTTCGGCAGCGAAAGGCGTTCTTTAGCGACCAACATGCCTATCTCCCATGCTGAGATTGCTGAAACAAATAATCTCTGCTTTTCGTAAGCAACCTGCAAAACCCGTCGGCGTTTTTCAATCCTGCTATCACCCTGAGCGAGCCATACTGCTACATGGGTGTCAATTAAAAAAAAGTCTAAAGCCGTTCCTTCGAGACTAGGCTTTTCTTTCGGCATCCCACTCTTCCCCTGATGGCGCCACGATATCACCTAGGACAGTGACGCCCGCTTTCATGCAACCAATCGGGATATCACCGGCTGCAACATAGGGTGACACAGTAGCCACTGGTTTTCCGTGCTTAGTAATGACAATTGGTTTGCGCGTTTCTAAAACTTCGTCCAATACCTTCAGACATTTAGCTTTGAACTCACCGGCACCCATAGTTCGTTTGTTTTCCACCGCCACTCCATGCAACAAAAATATGACTATAGTCACATACTATAGTCATATTGTACCACTCATCCTAATTGGCCAACCGGCTCAAAGTAGTACCATCATCAGCTACTATTTTTGTCACTTTGCCGGTGGCGTCCACCTCAAGCTTCGCTGTGCTGGTGCCGTTGACAGTGCCCTGCCACGACGACTTCAATGTGCTGCCGTCATCAGAAATCGTGCATTTTCCTATCACACCAAATAAAGGCATGGCCCAACCGCATTTGCGACCATCCTGCCAGTATGTATAGGTCAGTCCATTACTACCAATGAAACTTCCAACTATATTTGGTATTGCCTGCGGTGCCGATACCTCCGCCGCAACGTCTTTCTTTTCATTCGACACGGGCGCGATGGCAGAAGCCACAACCTGTACCTTTGGCTTCAGTCTGGCTTCAAGCACAGCCACTACTTGAGGAGGCACCAGCCTCGGTTCTGCAGGTTTGGCCGCGAGCAGCAAATCACCGCCTGTCCATTTGCCAGCCTCCAATACCGGCGATTGCAAGACACCTCTTTCAGCGGCTACTTGCATTTCTACATTGGTCTTCAAATATTTGAAAGCCGAGTTCAGGGTGGTTTTATCGCCCAGCGAATTAAAGCCATCAATCAGCGTCTTGGTAAAAACGCCATTACTATAATTCTTGGACTCCCAACTAGATTGATCTTTTGTGCTTGAGCAAATCACCGCCCGACCTGTACCCTGAGCTATGCTGGCGGCATCCACATTCGAGACCCTGTGAATGCCTTTACTCGCCACTTCTTCACCAGCACCACCTGAGTGACAGGCATCTAAAATAATCAGAACACGATTGCAATGAATGCGACTCTTGACGATATTTGAAAGCGTCTGCAGTTCGATACCGGTGCTATAGAGTCTGTCTGTAGCAGTGTCATGGGCAATTAAATAATTGACGCCACGCAAATCGAGGTCTGAGGCACTGCCGTGACTGCTGAAATAGATCACCACCAGATCATCAGGTAATGCCACGCGTGGTAAAAAAGAGTCACCGAGCAGATCGAGCACATTCTCTTTGGTGGCCAGTTCATTGGTCAGCAATTTGACATGGTCAGCGGCAAAATTGCATTTGTTGACAAGAAAATCGCGAAAGTCGCCGGCGTCTTTAGCGGCATATTTAAGGTTAATGCTCTTGTCGGCAAACTGACTCACACCCACAACTACGGCCCATTTATCGGCAACTGGAGTATTGACTTGAGACGGTTTAGCTTCGTCTGCCCAGGCCGCTCCGGCGGTTAAACCAGAAAGTGCCTGAAAGACCATAATTAGGCGAATGAGCTTGCGCAAACTAACTTTCCTCACAGAGCTAGCTTATTATAGTGCCAGCAGTTTTAATCTGGTTGATGATGGAACAATAGAGTAAGTAACTAGCGCCCGGGCAAGAATGTGAATTCAGACGACCTGCTGATTCTAACAACGACTGTTCTTCCATTGGCAGCTGCCGTTCTCAACTGGGTTGCCGCTCTTATCTGGGGGCCGAAAAACGTAATCAGCACAACAACCGTTCTAAAGCAGTTGTTTGGCGAATCGCAGCAGTTTCTAAGAGTGCAATGGCCATTTGTTTTGTTCTGCATCATTGGTATGGGCGTTTTTCAATGTCAAACTGCCGCCAAGTTAGAACTCGCTTACCTATTTTCTCCTGCCATTGCGCTGCCATTAGCCTCATGGCTCACCCTAGAACTGTCCAAGATGTTCTACATTTCGAACTTAGCCTCGTCCAAACATTCCGGGCTTGCTTTTTCAATTACATTAGCTCGATTTTTCGCATATTCACTGGCGGACGGATTACGGTGTTATGCAATACTGCTCTGCATGCTCTTAGTGCAACCTGGATTGGCCCTAATTGTTAGAACTTGCTTGTTCCTTCCCGTTTTCATTATCGAGAAACAAACACCACTGAAAGCCATTCAGCGCAGCTGGTCATTGACTAAAGATAAATATTGGTTTGTCAGCCTCTACTTGGGGCCCATTGCTATCCTCTATAACCTGCTTTCCGTAGTCGATAGCTATTTGGGCTTGCAGACTTCAGCTAATCATGTGGCCTTAGCATTTATGTGTGTGCCTACAGTGATTATAGAGTTGGTGGTAGCCGGCATGATCTTCAAGCTGTATACACATCTAGCTGAGGAAGCAGATACAGCCAATGCGGCGTCAACGTCAGATTCGCCAGCCACCACAAAGGTTTGAAAGTTCGAAATGGTTGTTACCAAATTTGAAACATACAAACGAGTTCCGTACTTTCCAGCGTGCGTCAATTCTGACGGTGCTCTGACTGACTCGAAATTTTCAGGAATTCCCTGGCTGGGAAACGGTGAGGAGTGGCCGAAGTGCAAAAACTGCGACAAAGCAATGCAGTTGTTTGTGCAGCTCAACTTAGACACCTTGCCTAAAGATTGCAAAGTTAAAGGTTTGGGGCTGATGCAATTTTTTTATTGCACGAATTCAGAACCTCACTGTGAAGTTGATTGCGGGTCCTGGTTTCCAAATGACAAAGCAATGTTAGTTAGAATTGTTTTGCCTGAAGGTGCGGCGAACTCGCCGCAACGAACACCTGTCGCTGATGCGTTCGCCGCGAAAGCGATCAAACGCTGGGAGCCAGGCGAGGCAGAACTGCCCCGCGTAAGCGAGCTGTCTAGTTATGAGGAAATCGATGAAGACGAATTAGATGCACTGTACGAAGCAGAAAACGCCGAAAGTTATGACGGCCCGTCAGGTGGTGACAAGCTTGGTGGCTGGCCTGACTGGATTCAAGACGTAGAGTATCCACCATGCAGCACATGCGAAAAACCAATGCAACTAGTTTTTCAGATCGACTCAACGGTGAACGTCGATTATATGTGGGGCGATAGTGGCTGCGGCCATATCACACAGTGTCCAGAGCACCACGACGTTTTGGCATTCGGCTGGGCGTGCATGTAGAAAATGCGTTCCGCATCTTTGTATAGCCTGGCTAGTTTTAAGGAAAAATCCAGATGAAACTCTCTAATTACGTAACACTGGGCCGAAGCGGACTGAAAGTTAGCCCACTTTGCCTGGGTACCATGACCTTTGGCGAGGACTGGGGTTGGGGCACTTCAGAAGAGTCGGCGCAACAAATTTTTAACGCTTACGCTGACAAGGGTGGCAATTTCATTGATACCGCCGATGGTTACACTAACGGCACCAGTGAAAAACTGGTGGGAAAATTTATCAAGGATGCCGGGCTACGCGATAAAATTGTACTGGCCACCAAATTTACATTCAATGCAGAAAAAGGCAATCCTAATGCCGGCGGCAATGGCCGCAAAAATATTTATCGCGCCCTGGAAGGCTCGCTTAAGAGGCTATCCACAGATTATGTCGATCTTTATTGGCTGCATACCTGGGATAAGGTGACTCCTGTTGAAGAAGTGCTACTGACTCTGAATGACCTGGTGCGGGAAGGTAAAATCAGATACTTTGGCTTATCAGATGTACCGGCCTGGTACCTGTCCAAGATGCAAACTCTGGCCGAGGCCAATTCATTGCACCGTATGTCGGCCCTGCAGCTTGAATATTCTTTGATTGAGCGCACAATAGAGCGCGAGCACATTCCTGCCGCTCAGGAGTTTGGTCTGGGCATCTGTCCATGGGCTCCCCTTGGAAGTGGAATGCTCACAGGTAAATACAAACGAGATTTCAATGGTGGCAAAGAAGGTAGGCTTTCGCAACTGAAGGGTTCAGGCCATCCTGGTTTTGAAAAACTATTCACCGAACACAATTGGGCTGTTGTGGATGCACTGGTGAAAGTGGCCGAAGCAATCGGTAAGTCTCCAGCACAGGTCGCTCTTAATTGGGTGGCCAACCGTCCAGGCATCACCTCAACAATCATCGGTGCCACCAAATTGGCTCAACTAGAGGATCTTATTGCTGCTATAGATTTTCAGCTTCCGGCCGAAGCACTGGCAAAATTGGAAAATTGCAGCAGTCTGGATCCAACAGCTCATCCCTACCTGTTTTTCACCGAAGCCATGCAATCAATGGTGCATGGAGGTGTGCCAGTTCGAGCGTGGAGCAAACAAGATTAGCTGCTAATCTAGCTCGGCCAGCCAGCCACGACAAAGATTTTTCAAAGTGCTGACTTGTCACAGTTTGATCACAGTTTCGTTGCCCTTTGATCACGCATAAAAAATACACTGGCATTGTGAACGGTTACCAAGCAAGCGCAAACGCCACTTTGTTTGAAATCAACTACAAACCAACCCCAGGTGAAAATTATGAGCAACAAAGAATTAGTAGAATGTACAGATAAACAGTCAGTTAAAGGCAGTCTTGGAGCAAATCCATTTAAAGATGTTTTTTCTAAAGAAGAAGCTGAGGCGACCAAGAAAATACTAGCGCACGATGTGCAAAAAGGTCTAAGCACAGGCGAAAAACATTTACCCAACCTCTCCTTCTTAGATAATGACGCAGCCAAACAGCCCGTACTGTCAAAGAAACTTTTCAACAGTATCGACATTGATAAAGACGGTGGCCTATCTAAAAAAGAGCTCGACTACGCAATTAACAGCGACGACTATGGCAAAAAAGAAACCAGTGCGATGCTTGCTCTACGCAAAGAATTTAGAAATATCGATCAGCCAAAACGTGACGGCAACATTACCGCCATGGAAATAAAGGCTTTTCACACCACCGACACTTTCAATCATAAAAGTATGAAAGATCTGATCGCATCGAAGCTTAAAGATGATGATTATTCGAAGCTCAACAAAAAAGCTTACTGATCAAAGCTTTGAACCCAGCAGTGGCAAAGTCAATGAGAATTGGGTTCCTTGAGCCAATCGAGTAGCCCAAATCTCTCCACCATGAAGTTCAACAAAGGCCTTACAAATAGTCAATCCCAGACCAGAACCCTCAGCTGATTTTTCATCCTTTAACTGATGAAACCTTTCGAACACACTCGCGAGCTGATCCTCAGCAATTCCAAGGCCTTGATCAATTACATTCACTGTCACCATTTCGCTTTTGGTCTCTGAGCACTCAGCGTAAACGCGAACCATATCTCCTGCTTTTGAATACCTGATGGCATTGGCTGCAAGATTGATAATCACCCTGTCGATTTTATCGGCATCACCGCTGACAATCAGTGACGTTTGCTCAACTTCCAGCCGCACACCAGCTTGTTCTGCAGCAGGTAATAAAGCTTCAATGCAGGCCTGGAAACATTCATCTAAATGCACCGCTTCTTTTTCAATTATCATTTTGCCCGACCTGATTTTTTCAATATCAAGCAGATCGTTGACCATTGCAATTAAGCGAGTGACATTGCGTTCCCCTAGCTGAATGTATGTTTTAGTTTTCTCTACTAAACCGCTATCAGACTGAGAAAGGAATCTGAATACATTTCCCAAAGTACTGAGTGGCGTGCGCAGATCATGGCTGACCATATGCAAAACTTCCTGTCTCAGTTGTTCAGCGGCTCGCCTTTCAGTGACATCATGGACGACACAAAAGAATGTCTGTTCGTCTTCTGACCATTGTATAGACCAGGAGGTATCAACCTTTTGCCTAGACTTATGTTGCAACTGAATGTCTATGGACTGTTCGTCGGTACTACTGAAAAACCGATTGATAACTTGTTCACTTTGAAGATCATTTTCACTGATAAAATTGACCAGCCGCGCACCTAGAAGTTCGTCAGTTTGGTAACCCAGCATCTTTAAACATGCCGGATTTGTAGCGATTATTCGACCACTCTTGTCGATAGAACAAATCCAATCACGCGCACCTTCTATGACCTGGTGCTCTTTTCGCGCAGTCTCTTGCATAGCCTTGGCCATCTGACGGAATGTTCGGTCTACGCGAGCGATTTCATCGGCACCAGCAATGGCAGGACCAAGTGGAAGGTTCGCGGCTAAGCGAATATTGTTGTCATCGAGGCGCTTGAGCCGCCGTGCAATTTTACTCGCTAAAAATAAGGCCAGGCCTCCGGACAGCAAGAGATTAATGGCACCACCAACCAGGGCAACGTCGTGGAAACGTTCTCTCAGCTTAAATTCTGTGTCAACGCCTTGCTTGGCATAGAGTTCATATTGCTTCTGAGTATTGAGTAAATCGCCGTAAAGCACTTCTTTGACACGGGCACGCAATTCAAGCCATAGTGGCGCCCGCACTGCCTTGTCATCTGTTGCCACAATTTTTTCAAAGATCTGATACATCTTGAGACTGGTAGCCTCAGACCTTGCCACTGTGGTGGCCAATTCTGAATTAGGTTCCACCAATGTTTTCAACTGGGAAAAAATGTTCTTCATGCGAGCAGCCGATTCGTCTGCAGCGGCTTTCTGCGACTGACTGTCATCATCAGCGTGCTTGGCGGCGAAATATGTAAGAGCCATTAAACTAGACATGTGGTCAGCTATTTTTTTTGAACGCTTTGCTTGCGTTAGCTGAGTTTCGGCCTTCGACTGTAAATCAGCCATCCAGAGCAGCAATGCCAATTGCATCGAAAGAGGCACAATGGCTAGCATCAAAACTTGCGCCGCTAACGAAACTTTAGTCACAGAAACCGAATATTGCTTGGTATCAAAGTATAATTATAAACACTCATTGATTCTACGTATTAACCATTGGCTAAAATACTCTTAGTTGAAGATGACATAGATTTGGCAACCACGGTTGTCGACGGGCTTCAAGACGAGCGGCATGTGGTTGAACTGGCCACCAATGGTAATGACGGCGCCGATCTTCTGCAGCTAGAAGAGTTTGACATAATTGTTTTAGACTGGGACCTGCCAGGCAAATCTGGAGTGGAAATTGCTAAACAATTTCGCGCCAGCGGCAAGAAAACTCCCATAATAATGCTCACCGGCAGAACCTTGATTGACCACAAAGAAGAGGGAATCGAGTCAGGTGCTGACGACTATCTGACCAAGCCATTCGATATTCGTGAATTAAAAATGCGCATCAAAGCCTTGCTGCGGCGAGCCAGCGGGGGTACAGGAAACCAGATTTGTATAGCTGACCTGGTACTTGATCCGACCAAATATAAACTAACAAAGGCTGGAAACGACCTGCACTTAGCACCCAAAGATTTCGCCCTGCTTGAGTTTTTCATGCGCAATCCCGATCAGGTTTTTAGCGTACAGTCAATTATGTCTCGCGTCTGGAGCTACGATTCAGATGCTTCGTCTGAAGGTCTGCGATCGGCCATACGAAGAATTAGAAAAGTGATTGATGCCGCCGAAGATCCGGCACATTCTATGATTGAGAATGTTGCGCGCGTTGGTTATCGACTAAACTCGTCAAGCTAAAAAGCATTATTATAAATATATGGCTGATCCAAAGAGACGTTTTGAAGACAATGTAGGCGGAAAGTTTTTCGTCGACCAGACCTGTATTAATTGCGATACCTGCCGGCAGCTGGCGCCGCAGACATTCGCCGAGAGAGCCGATCATTCAATTGTATACAGCCAGCCTTCATCTGAAACAGCAGAACGCGCCGCCACCCAGGCTCTACTCTGCTGCCCCACCGGTTCAATCGGCACCATGGGAGCCAATCAAGCTAAAGCAGTAATGGCCGACTTACCCATGCCTCTGACTGGCAACATCTATTATTGCGGTTTCAATTCGCCCAAATCTTATGGCGGCAACAGTTACTTCATTCAAGATCCTGACGGCAACTGGCTTGTAGACTCACCAAAATTTTTACCCCACCTGGTCAAGCAATTTCATCAACTGGGTGGAATCAAATATATTTTTCTTACTCATCGCGACGATGTGGCTGACTGCGAAAAGTATGCCACCGAATTTGGTGCATTGCGCATTATTCACAAGGAAGATGCCGACAGTGCCCCGGGCAGCGAAATTATAATTGATATAAAAGAGCCGCGTGGGATTAACGCACAATTGCATCAGACTTTTGCTGACTTGAGTGATTTTACTATTATTCCCACCCCTGGCCATACCAGGGGCCACATAGTGTTGCTGTACAAGGGAAAATATCTGTTCACGGGTGACCACCTTGCTTATGATCGCGATACGCAAAGATTGGAAGGTTTTCGCGAACATTGCTGGTATTCGTGGCAAGAGCAGGCAAAATCAATGGAAAAATTGAATCAACATTCTTTTGAGTGGCTCTTTACCGGACACGGCGAGCGAATTAACTTAGACGAAAAAACGATGCATGCGCAAATACAAGATCTTGTAATGCGCATGCAAAGTGAGCTCTAGGTCATACTTTAGGCTGATTTATCTAAATCAATATGTTCAGCTGGTGTCGGTTCTTTTTCTGGAGAATTTGAAGTCACCTCGCTGTTCGGACGCGGAATTTCTCCAGCAATCTCTTGCACAGCTTTGGCTTCATCTTGGTCTTCTTTCTTGTCTTCTTTCTTGTCGCCTTCGTTGCCAGACGACGCACCTTCAGCTTCTTTCTGCTTGTTCTCCGCAGTATCTTCTTTTACTTGCTTGGCTTCGTCGACGGCTGCAGATTTTTCCGTTGAATTTTCGCCGGCCTCGCTAAGCTTTTTTAGGTCTTCTGTTTTGGCCTCAGCTTTGTCATCAGCATCTGATGCAGTTTTACCTTGCGGTTCTACTGGTGCGCTCTTGGCCTTGGCGGCATCAGTTTCACCCTCTTTCGGTGGATTTTCTCCGTCAATTTCATCTTCGGCACCTTTATCCATGGGCGACACTTCGGTTGTTTTATCGACGGCACCTTTACCACCTGCCAGACCGGGTTTTGCTGGTGCGCATTCTTCAACGGAAGTAGCTTTAGCAAATTCAGCAACTGAATTGTTCTCTGAGCTTTCGTGTTTGCCGTTTTTGTCTTTACCGTTGCTTTCGTTGTTGCTGGACATTCCTTCATCTCTCCCATGAACTTCGGCCGGTGGAGATGTTGACTCCACTGCCGTAAAGGCTTCTAATATTTTGTAGCGATGGCTTGAATTTTTCGGCACAGTCCAGGAGTCTCCCGGCGTGAGTAGCACCATCTGCCCTTCGATATGCAGCTCGGCCTTTCCTTTAATGACATAACCAACAGTTTCGTATTCACGTTTTGATTCTGGTTTGTCGCCATTCACAGGCTCGCACTCCCAGAGTCGCATGGACATAGCTTTGCCCGATGCTAAATATTTTTGACCAGCCTCGCCCTTAGGGGAATGAGACGAGTCAATTTTCTTAATTGTAGTATCAGACATAATTTGTTCACCTTAGCTTAGCGATGTTGGTTTAATAGCCTCCTGCGACGGCAGAGGACGCTCTTAGTTCCCCATAGAGGCAAACGCATTAATATAGAAGCGGGTGCAAGAAAACTTACACCCGCCCTTATCTAAAACATTACCAATCGGTCCAGCGCGGCCAAAGCGACCAGCAAATTTAATCTGCGAGAATTATCTACAAGATTATTTGCTTTGGTCCTTATCTTTAGAATCTGAATTAGTATCAGCTTTTGATTCAGCTTCAGACCCAGGCGAAGCGCCCGGAACACCATCTGGTTTTGTGTCACTAGTTTCAGATTTGGTGTCAGATTTAGTTTCTGTTTTGGTCTCTACTTTTGCTGCGTCTTCATCTGATTTAGTCTCAGTCTTGCTTTCAGTTTTGTCTACCGTATCAGTTGAACCAGCCGGAGGAGTAGCCGATTCTGGTGTCGTCGGTTCAACTTTTACAGGAGCCGGCTGGCCAGCAGGAGTTTCAGGCTGCTCCGGTGACGACGGAGAGACAGGGGTGGCGGCCGGCACTGTTTCGCCCGGCGCTACATCAGTTGGCACTTCTTCTGGCTTGGTCTCATCAGTCTTGACCGCAGGCTTTTCGCTCAAACCGGTCTTGAGAGCGGTCCAGGCTGGCCTTTCTTTTCCACTACTTTTTCTCATACCAAGAGACTGCATGGCCTGGCGATAATTTTTGCTGTTGATCAAATAGTGTTCGGCCAAATAATCGCAAATGGCAGGAGTTAAATCGTGCAAGGCGAAGAAATTAGCAAATTCGATTTGCGGATTTTTACGCAGTTCTTTAAACGCCAGAGTAATAAAGTCAGCCTGATTCTTATCGGAAGAACCGAGCTTAGGCGAGCTGGGATAGCCAATTTCCTGGAAAACAATTTGTTTGCCATTGGCGACCTTGACCAGCACTTCCATGTCTTTTTCAATCTGTTGCGGTGGCTTTGGTCTGTAGTTGGTGACCGGGTAATAATTGAACATCACCACATCACTCTCATCCAGAAGCTTTTGCGCCACTGCCGATGGTGGCTTGCCCGCAAGCAAATTTTCGGCGCGCAAGGTTATGCCTACTTTGCAGGAGGGGAAAGTCTTCACCACTTCCGCTTTAGCAGCCTTGAAAAATTTGATGAAGCTGTCTACTTCTTTGGGATGGGCAGACAGGTAAACATCAGCTTCATTTCCGATTGACATATAAGCAATGTTGCCGCCAGTGGTTTTCTTCATTTTGACCATAAGCTGCCCAAAGCGAGAGATCACTTTTGGGCTATCAAGTTTGGCTTTGGTCAAATCGCTGGGCATGTTTTTGGTGGTGATGTCAAAAACTTGCACGCCGATAAAACGCTGTAATTTCGGTGCGTACTTAAGTGTCTTTCCCATCTGAGTCAGACTGTATACGCCCTTGCTCGGTTCGAGATCTGCCCAGGTGCCGCCATAAAATATTCCGGTAACACCAGCGTCTACGCACATTTTCATGGCATTGATCTGGTCACGCGGTGTGGCATTCTCGCCGCCCTTGGGTAAGGGTGTAATGCCGAAGGTAACGGCCTCTACAGGCGAAGAACAAAATCCGAACGAGAGCGCCATTAAGAAAGATACCAGGCTGACAAGGGGGCGGCTCTGTCTGTCTTTATTTTTGCCGGAGACGCGGGTGATTATGCTCTGCACGCGATCTGTACCTCTTAACAACTAATAATGAGCCAAAGAATTCCGACTCCATTCTGACAGTAGCTTCAGAATATTTCTAGACTTCTTTTAAAGAGGTGATTATTTGCCCGGCATGATAGTCGCTTGCACGGCTTTATCGCCGTTGCGAAAAATCCAGGGCGGTATCGGATTTGGTGCTGTCCACAACCCTTTACCCTTGACGCGTGCGTCTGCTTGTAACTCTTTCAATTTGCTATCATTCGGGGCAAACTTATCGCTCCACCAGGCCAGACCTCGGCGTACCAACTCTTGATTAAGGTCAACACCATCTGTTAGGTATACCTCCGCCACTACGCGGCCATATTTATCAGTATTGCGCACATCAACAACAACATCTTTTTTATAGCAACAAGTATTCGTAAATTGCTTGGCTTGTAGGCCGAAGTCTTGACCGTTTTCAGGACAATCCACACCATACATAATCAACTTTACTTTTTTACCATTATGATCAATTAGCATGCTATCGCCATCGGTCACGGTCAGAACTCGTGCAGTGTAACGCTCAGCTTGGACAGGCAAGACGCTGAATAGAAGCGCCAGGGCGGTAACCACAGATATTTTTTTCATGTGCCTCTGCTGCTAAATGACTTGAACACGTAATGCCTCAGCTGTTAGGGACATTCTAATTGATCCGAGTGAACTTTATTACTAAATTGATGGAACCAACTGTATGCTCACGCAGTCTAAAGTCGCATGAGATGCCGCAGAGTCGAGACTGACGCAAACACTTTTCGCACCTACGATAACACTCAATCCCGTTAGGCCGGAGAGCTGTCCCAGCAGCTCTCCGGTCTAATTTTAACTGTTACTGCAGAGCACCAGGCACGATGTCAAAAAATTGGAACAATGGTGCACCATAGTCGTCTCAAGCTTTGTCTCAGCAAAGAGGAATATACAATGAAGGTCAATTATATCAGCGGGCTTCTTGCAGCCGCAGCAGTTCTTGGCATGACATTCACTACCTTGCCGGCTCAAGCTACAGAGCAAGAAAAGCAGTTGAATACTATGGCCATGCAGATGTACATGAACCAAGTCGCCAATCAACAAGCGCAAGCCAATCTGCTCAATCAGCAAACCATTTACAATCAACAAATTCCAGTTAATGGCACCGCTTACGTCAACCCCTGGCACCAGCGCAACCACGGCTATCACCCCAATCAGATAGATTACTCTAATCCATACTCGCCCTATTACAACCCTAGTTACGTCAATAGCGGCAATGTCAATGCTTACGTTAGTCCGTATGCGGTAAATCCCTATTTGAACACTAGTATCAATACTGTCGATCCGTATTACATGAATAACAACATTAACAACCGCAGTGGCAGCGGCCTGGGCCAGATTTTACGCAACACACTAGGATTCTAGGCTAGCTGCAAATAGTTCTAAGCAATACAACGAAACGGTGATGATACTAGAGATGGTGTCATCACCGCTTTTAATAGCTACCACTGAAAGAAGACGCAGACAGCCCAATACAGATGATAATGCAAACCATTTTCATTATCATCTGTATCAAATATTCTTCGGTTATGGAAACGATTTTCATACCCTTCAATTTTCTTAGTCGCATTTTTACAACGCTCCAAAGTCAGGGCTGAAGCCATTCTTTAAGCACCACAGGCACCATCAATGGTGTGAGATTACCAGACTGCCGTTGACAGCAACGCAAGCAGGCGATAAAACGTGAGAAATACAGAGCCGTGGAAAGATAACCCGGCGCAATTTTCCAGGAGCTTAAACAATGTCTTGCGAAACACACAATAACCACGATCACAAACACGGAAACAATTGTGGTCACGTAGCAATCAAACACGACGATCATGTCGATTATGTACATGACGGCCACTTGCACCAAGTGCACAGCGACCATGTAGATGAGTGCAAGTTACCAGTATCGGGAAGCAACCCAGTCAAATGCACACCAGAGCACCGCTGCGAAGGTCACGACGCCGGCCACAAACATGGCACCGACTGCGGCCACGATGCAGTGCCTCACGGTGACCATTTAGACTACCTGGTCAGCGGCCACCTGCACAGCCCTTGCGGCACTCACTGCGACGACCACGGCGTGCTCTCAGCCGCCTGAAGCGCACATAGCTGAAACCAAAAAAGCAGGGGCTCGGCTCCTGCTTTTTGTTATTGTTCCATTTTTTCTCGATTAACTTTGCCATCCCCGTAACCATGGGCTAAAATCGCTCTACTATGCTCTACATTGCCGACCACATCCAAATTCCCCTGAGCGAGTTTTCGTTTACCTTTGCGCGCAGTGGTGGGCCCGGCGGACAAAACGTCAATAAGGTCAATAGCAAGGCAATTTTGCGCTGGCCGGTCAATACCAGTCCGAGTTTGCCTGACGCTGTAAAAGCCCGCTTCATCACCAAATATGCCAGTCGACTGACCATAGAAGGAGAGCTGGTCTTAAGCAGCCAACGCTATCGCGATCAGCCTGGCAACATTGACGATTGCCTGGCGAAAGTTACCGAAATGCTTATGTCAGTGGCCACCCGTCCGGTTCTGCGCAAGGCGACCAAACCGACAATGAGCTCGACCATTAAAAGAGTTGACACTAAAGTGCAGAACTCAAAGAAGAAACAACAGCGCCGCCGGCCAGCATTTGAAGACTAATTAGGTAGGGTAGAGAAATTATGGCTCTGCCGATTGATTTGCCTCAAGCGCCTTCTCTATATCTTTTTCTAAACTCTCAGGGCTGGCCATGGAGCCGTAGCGCCTGAGCACGCCGCCATTACTAGCGATGAGAAATTTTGTAAAATTCCATTTGATATTACTGTGATCGTTGGGGGCCGCTTGCTTGAGAAAGACATAGAGCGGGCTTGCCTCTTTGCCATTGACGTCAATTTTTTCAAACATAGGAAATGTGACGCCATAATTTGCCTGACAAAATGTGGCTATTTCCGCACCATCACCCGGTTCTTGACCGCCGAACTGATTGCAGGGAAAGCCTAGAACAACCAAGCCCCTGGGCGCATATTTCTTGTATAAGGCTTCAAGACCAGCATACTGGGAAGTAAATCCGCACTTGCTGGCAGTATTGACCACCAGTACCACCTTGCCTTGATACTGCGAAAAGTCGATGTCTTGCCCACTCAATGATTTGAGTGTAAAACCATAAAACGCCGGTTTCTCCACTGCGCCTGGAAGTGCCGGGTCCGCTGGAGTTTCGCCACCACTGACCGGCATTAGAACAGACAAGGCCGCCACTAGAGCAAAAGCTATTGCTGAGCTAGCGGCGACCTTGCGGAGTAGAAGTGTTTGCGTTTTCACATCGATCATTGTAGATGGGAAAACAACCACTTTGTCCCACAATTAGTCTTCTAATTTAAACCCGACTTTGATTGTGACCTGAAACTCTTCTACTGCTCCATCTTTGATTGACCCTCTCTGGTCAACGACTTCAAACCAGCTCAAGTGGCGAAGACTTTTTGAAGCGCGCTTGACGCCTTCTTTGACAGCATCAGCGAAACTTTCGGTGGATGTTCCGACGATTTCGGTCATTTTATAAACGCCTGGCATAGATAATCCTCATTGAAATGGATTACCATTTAATGCCGTTTACAACTTGCCTTAGCCACTTAATCTGCAAGCTGTGACAATCGGTTACGGTCAACTGAGCAGTTGCCGATGTCTATAAGGACCTGAGCGAACAAAATGACTGCCCCTACAATCAGATTTGCTAGAACGAGCGACCTAAAGGCTATCAAGGAAGTTGAGCTGGCAGCGGCATCAAGGTTTAAGGGTCTCGGTCTGGTCGATCACTTGATGGATCATCACTTCGAACAAACCTTACTTAAGACCTTAATTAAAGAAGAGCAGGTATGGATTTCAGTTTGCGAGCAAGAACAAAACAAAGTCACAGGTTTTGCCATCGCTACAGTGTTGGGGCCGCTCGCTTATTTGGAAGAATTAGATGTGTTGCCAGGCTTCGGCCGACAGGGCATTGGTAGAGCACTGGTATTAAAAGTAGTCGATTGGGCCCGAGAGAAAAAATTCGGCCATTTAACGCTTTCAACCTTTGCGCACATTCCCTGGAATGCGCCTTTTTACGAGAAGCTTGGCTTCACCGTGCTGCCGCAGAAAAACTGGGAAAGCCAGTTGCATGAAATATACATGCTGGAACAAAAGATTGGACTACCCGTAGAAAAACGAGTGTTCATGAGACTTAAGCTCTGACATATGCAAGTATGTCTTTAAAGAAAAAGTTAATGACGCCACTACTGGCAGTGGCGAACGCGAACCCACAGACTCAACTCTGCTTGTGCCCACCTTTGATTTGTTAAGAAACAAAGCGGGCTGCGGTTTAGTTGACAGAGCCCAAAGGGAATAACCCAATGCTTGGTTGTTATTTCAATGGCGGGGCAAATCATGGCGGAATTTCAGCTGGTTGTTCCCTATAAACCGCTGCAGACGAAGGTGCAACTGGTAGGCGTGTGCCTGATGCTGCCTATCTGGTCGCTCTTTGCACCAATGGCATTGACTTCATTTGTGGTCTGGTTGATTAAGTATCCTTATTCCTCAAACCTGCTAAATAATGTGATCATCTCAGCGGTTTTGCTGACGATTATCTTTGTTGGTCTAATTTTGTCGGCCCTGAGTGAAGACGACAAAATTCATATCTCCAAAAACGGTATGAGCTTCCCTCCCTTTCTGCTGCCCAAACTTTCGCTCAAACGCAACTGGCAGTGGGAAGAGCTAAGAACAGCCACCATACTGCACTCCGGTGATGAGAATGGTGAGCAGTTGGTGCTTGGATTTCAACCAAATATTCTGTTACCGCTGAACATCCGTGACATGCCTAAGGGTGTTTTGGAAGAATTTTTGCTAGCTATCGAACTCTGGGGCACAGGCTGCGAACGGTCGGCCGAACTAATTGCCTTTCAACGATCTATGCAGGGCGAAAGTCAGAATACCGGTGGGCAACTGACCGGTAAAATGTGGCAAGAAGAGCTGGGACGACGCTTCACCGTCACCACATTCGTACCCCTCGAACCAGACAAACTGGTACAAAATGGAAAAATCAAAATTGTCAGGCAACTGGCATTTGGCGGACTTTCGGCAATTTATCTGGTGCAAAAAAACCAGGGTGACCTCTTTGTCTTAAAAGAGGCAGTAGTGCCGCATAGCGTTGATCCGCAAGCAAAAGAATTGGCAGAGCAGCATCTGGTGCGCGAAGCAAAAATGCTCTTTTCACTTTCCCATCCGCACATAGCGAAAGTACTGGATCACTTTGTTGAAGACGATCGTCACTATTTGCTAATGGAATATATTCATGGTCAAGATTTGCGCCAGATGGTCAAACAAAACGGCCCCTGCAGCGAAAGAACGGTACTCAACTGGGCTGTAAAAATTGCTGACATTCTGAATTTTCTACACGGACAACAACCGCCCGTGGTGCACCGCGACCTCACTCCAGATAATTTGGTTTTAAAAAACGACGGTACAATAGTGCTAATTGACTTCGGCGCTTCCAACGAATTTGTCGGCACTGCCACTGGTACTCTCGTAGGCAAACAAGCATACATTTCCCCTGAGCAGCTGCGCGGCAAAACCGTGCCGCAAAGCGACCTTTACGCCCTGGGAGGCACACTGCACTTCTTATTGACAGGAAGAGATCCTGTGCCTCTTTCGCAAACCGAAATAAGAACAATCATGCCTGAGATTTCAGTTGAAATGGAAAATCTGATCAAAGCACTGACTGCTTTCGAGAAAAAAGATCGTATGCAAGACGCAGCAGAGCTGCAGGCTGAATTGTCGCGAATGCTGACGACGATGACGACAATGCAAACCGAACATAGTCAAGTCCTGTCACTGTCTCATCAAATTTCACCCGGAGAGTCAAAATGACGGAATTGGGACCTGAAGAAGCGACCAAAGCGAAATGGGCGGAGTCTGACTCCGTAAAGCTGGCGGAATTAAAAACCGGGGAACAACAGATAAATTTAAAAGCGGAGTCGACAACGAACTCAGAGCTCAGTGTAATCAACGACTACACCGCTCTCAGCGAGCTGGTTGTGGCTGCTGCCACCAAGCCAAACGACACAAAAGAAAAGGCTTTTCGCCAGGCCAATCTAGCCGAAACTGTTGAACCACCGGAAAAAGAAGCGCAGGCACGTGGTGCAACTTCGCTGGTATCTCTGGACAGCGAGTGGAAGGAACTACCCGACCTGCCGCGTCTTCGTACAGGCATGATCACGGCCACGCTTTCACTGCTGGCAATTCTGCTTATTCCTTCAGAAATCGCGCTCAGTGCGGCGAGCGGAACCCTGCACAGCTTCAATATTCTAGGCAGCGTTGCCTTTATTGCTGCTGTCTTTTTCTTCGTCTTGCATCTAATGTGGTTTTACCTCAGTCAAAAGCAACTGCTCAAACATACCGCCCAATATTTTCCCCAGTGCAACACCGAAGGTAGTGGCCAACCACTGTTGCGCACACTGTTACCGATTACCTGGCTCACTTCATTAGTGCTTATTTTTGAGCAATGCCGCATTTTCGGCGCCTTCCCCCAAGTGCAGATGGCACCGTTGGTACTGGCATTCACAGTCGGTTATTTTATCTATTCGAGTTTTTACTGGGCATCAAAACTTAAGGCTCTGTGTCCACCAAAAGGCGAAAAGGACTTTCCGCATAAAATCGCCGCTTTCGCTTTTGCACCTTTTATGGCTGTGCCTTATATCTATTACTGGCGCAAGGCTTTAATTGCTCTTGCTCCACAAACACAAACGACAGCTAAAGCATCGAAGAAAATAGTAGCGTTGCCTCGCACTCGCGACAAAATGGTAATTCGCTATCGGCCTTTCATCGCTATCGAGCGCTGGTTTCAGCACAGACAGAAGTCTACCAGCCAGGGTGAACGTTTACGCAACGCCGTGATTGCTATTACTGCCGATGCTGTTCTAATTGTTCTACTTATCATCTTCGGACCGGCTCTGCTGGCGCAGATGTTGCATTTATTCAGCCCATTAGGGAACCCCTTGGATGCAGGCGCTGCCGCATCAGGTGGATTTAACTTCTTCTCGAACCAAATCTACCTGGGATTTTTAGCGTTAATGACTGCGACACTATCTGCGGTGGCAACGGTCTTTGTATTAAAGCACCCCACTCACTTTGAATTCACACCGATCGGATTCAAGGCCTACCGCTGGATTGGGCATAAAAAGTATGAAAGCGCAGCGGTGGCCTGGAGTTCACTAGACTCTATCAAGCTGAACACCCGCAAAAACAAAGCTCAGGTAACCGCGCTTGAGCTGGAGTTTCTGCTTGATTCTGGTGACTCGGTCAAGCTCAATTTAGGCGCAGTGGAGTCAGTGGAGGATCGCGAGACAATCTTGCAAGCAATTGAACGCTGGGCTCCGCAGGTCAGTCGCCAGGCGGAAGTGATGCAAGCGCTTCAACCGCCCGTAGACCATAGCTATACAGAACTGTGGTTACAAGCTCTGTCGGCCCCGCCACAGAGAGATCGCCTGAAGCCGCTGGCCGCCGATTTAGTGCTCAATGACGGACGCTACAAAATCAAAAAGACACTGGGCGTAGGCGGTCAGGGCGCGGCCTATCAATCACTTGATCAAGGCACCGGAGAGATAGTGGTACTGAAAGAATTCTTGCTGCCAATCTATGTAGACATCAGCGTGCGTAAAGACGTCCTGGAAAGCTTTGAAAGTGAGGCGCGAATACTCAAACACCTCAATCACGAACAAGTGGTAAAGCTACTCGACTTCTTTGTCGAGGATCACCGCGCTTATCTAGTTCTAGAACATATAGACGGTTTGTCACTGCGTGAAATCGTCACTCAAAACGGGCCACTTACCGAACCAAGAGTGCGTGAACTGGCGAAGCAAATGTGTGTGATTCTAAACTACCTACACAGCCAGGAACCACATGTGGTGCATCGCGATTTTACTCCGGAAAATCTGATCTTACGCCATGATGGCCTGCTTAAATTGATTGACTTTAACGTCGCTCGACAGGTTGAATCGAATGCCACAGGCTCCGTGGTGGGCAAACCAGCTTATTTACCGCCGGAACAATTTCGCGGACAACCTGTGCCTCAGAGCGATATCTACGGCATGGGCGCTACGCTTGCTTTCCTTTTAACCGGCAAAGAACCCGAGCCCATAAGCGCGTCGCATCCTAAAGAAATTACCGACAGTGTCTCACAAGCCATGGACGATATCGTTGCTAAAGCCACAGCCATTAACTTAAAAGACCGGTACGAAGACTGCAATCAAATTTTGCAAGATCTGACCGAGAAGCAGGCAGGTGGCCATGAATAACGACGATGATAAAAATGGCAGCGCCGGCAATAATGGTGGCGCTGCTAATAATGGCGCGTCTAACAATGGCAGCGGGCGAAATTATGGGACTGGTGCTAAAAAACTCGAATTTAAAGAACAGCGCGAAAACACAACTTTTAAAGTTGTTGACGAGGCTCCGGCTGAGAACAAGGCCGGGAAATTGGTCCCCGTGGAAATTGAGAACGCGGCGAAAAGTGTACCTGCATCAGACAAGAACCCATTGCTGCGCGAGAAAATCGAAGGAAATATAGATACGCCAAATCTTCCTTATTGGCAGGTGGAGAAACCAAAGGCGCAAGGCGTCAAACCACCATTCGCACCAGGGGCCTGGATTTGCTGGTTTTTCATTGCAGTGACGGCAGTTTGGACTGTAGTTCCTCAGTCTTATACCTGGTTTGATCCAGATGTCGAATTGCACAAACATCAACAAAAGGCATTTCTGGCATTCTTTAAAGCAGACCAAGCAACACTCAAAGAGGAATGCAGTCAATTCCTTGCCATGCAACCTGGCTCGGCCCTCGCACATTTTGGTAGAGGCTGTGCATTTCTAACCCAGGAAACTCACGGTGCTCTTAATAACATTTCGGCAGCTGCAGCAATACCTGACTTTACTCGAGCCACCCAGCTGGCGCCAGACGATTACTTTTTCAACGCCTTCCTGGGTCTGGCTCTTTTTCAAAATGGCAACTATAACCAGGCACAGACTGTTCTTGAAAAAACATTACCTCTAAAACATAGCCAGCTTGCGCCTTTTCCTTTTGAAGATTTACTAATTAAGTCCAGTAGCCTTTCGATTCACCAGATGCTGGCAAAATCTCTGCTCTATGAAGGACATTATCAGCAAGCCTTAAGTGTTTATCAAAAATATGCAGCCCAAGGCGTATCTTCCTTTGCTGACTACGCGGACGAAATGGTAGCCTACGAATTTAATCACGATCCTCGTGGTGCGCTAGCTAAAGGCAACAAGTGGCTGCAGAATTTAAAAGGCAAAAAGGCACTATATTCGCCCCTGGCTCTGCACTGCGCTACTCTAAAAAAATCGATGGACATTGCTATCGATAATACCAGCCGCAACTTGTTGTACGACGGAATGGCCTATCACGGACTGCAACAGTATGACAAAGCAATTGCAAAATTAAATCAGGCAATTGCTCTGGCGCCTGGTAATGCAGACTGTTATTTGATCAGGGCAGCGTGTTATCGCTGCACCAATAGAAACGACCTGGCACTTGCTGATTTGAACAAAGTTCTACAAATAGATTCGGACAATGCTTACGCCAAATATATGAGCCACCACTGGCAGCAAAGTACTCCGGCTAATAGCCTCGCCTCCTCACCCAGACGTTGGATTCTTACGGAGTAATCGGCCAGGCTGTGTGGGGGAGCGGTTCTTTTTGGGGGTTTCAGGGGTTTTGAACATGTTAGGGTACTGGGTGGATCCATCAACCGTTAACGGTTGATGGATCCACCACGCAATCTACCGAATCTCGACTCCTGGCAGCTCTAATTTAAGCCCCTTGCTTAATTCTGGCAGTTCAGCTAAACCAAGAGTGACCGATTTTAGAGATTTAAAATCTCGCAAGGCATAAATTACCTGTGGCGAAAAAGGGCAACCTTCTAAATTCAGACTTTGTAGCGAACTCAGGCGCGACAGGGCTTTCAAGTGACTCGCGTTTGTTTGTGTGTACGAAAGATTCAGGCTAACCAATCCAGTCATTTGAGCGAGTAATCGATAATCGGAATCGCTCAATCTGGCATGATTCAAATCTAGAACCATGAATTTTGTTGATGGTATAAGTGCAGAAAGCATTGGTCCAACATTAGTGCCAGAACCGTAGATAAGGCTTTGCAGATTGCTCCAATCGCATGCGCCGGCCAGCATAGCGCCGTCAAATGTGGTGTCGCTCACGTCTAATCTTTGCAGATGCCGCATACGTGAAAGAACACGCAGTCCTCGAGCATCGATCTGCTTACATGAAGCAAGTCGCAAAGTCTGTACACCAGGAACCATTGTTATTGCCTTCAGCATCTCGTTATCGTTAGCAAAACTAAGTAATTTAATTGTTCGTACATCTCCTGCCCTGAACCGCTGCAAATATTGCGGAAATCGAGTAGCAGTGCGCGATGGACAATATGTCAATACATCTGAATCACTAAGTCTTACTTGGCCTTGAGCTCTTGCACTTTCTCCAATGTTGTCACCATACACGCATCCCAAGAATGCATCTTTAGGAAAATCAAAAGTACGAAAACGTTCTCCGCTGGCGGTCTCTAACGATGAATAAGGGGTCTTAATTTTGCTGGACGGTGGAGCTTTTTTCGGAATGTGATTGAAGGCCACCATAATGTTTCCGCTGTTGCCTAGCATACTATCAAGCCGACCTGGACTCTTAGCTACGCTATTCAAATCGTCTTTTGAATGGGGGACGGTTCGACCGATTTCTATACCTTCCGGCTCAGGAAAAGACGGCAAATGATTTAAAGCGTGGCTTGTAATTTTGGCCCCTTGCGACTGCTTTAACGACCGCATCTCATTCACTACATTCAACCAGAGCAGACAAGTAAGCGTGCCAACCATCACTGCTAAGACACCCATCACGCCGAGCGCACTTATCCCCTTGCTCAGCTGGAGCGCTTTTTTTTGCCTTCCGCTGCGCCCACCTGTTCTTTTGCCGCTCCTTCTAGCTACGCTTTCAGCTGAATAAGCGAATACGTCTTTGCCTTCTTTAATACGAATGAGATCAAGCGCAACTTCCTTTGCAGATCTATACCGATCGCCAGGTGCTTTTGCCATACATTTACCGATGACAAAATCCAAAGACTCTGGAAAATGCTTTTCTTGGCAGAGCTCACCAAGAAGCGGAACGTCATCTTCTTGATGCATCAAAGCCGTCTCAAGCGGCGTTTCACCATCAAAGGGAACGTAACCGGTTAAAGTCTCGAACATTGCACAACCAACCGAATAAATGTCGGATTTGGAATCAACTATTTCTCCCGCACACTGCTCAGGACTCATGTAATAAGGGCTGCCAAAAATCTCACCGATGGCCGTCAGGTACTGCTCACCATGTCTTGTATCAAGCAGTTTTGAAATGCCGAAGTCAAGAATTTTTACCGACTGACTAACGCCTGGCCCGCCGGCTTGAAGCAAAATGTTTCCAGGCTTGATGTCGCGGTGAATGACGCCGTTGCGATGGGCGTATGCCAATCCATCGAGAACGACGAGAAAGATGTCGATAGTTCTATCAACAGTTAACGGTTGAGCATCACAAAGCAGATCTTCAACGGTAAAGCCCTCTATATAATCCATAGCATAAAATGGCACCGAATCAGCATGGATACCAAGGTCGTAGACATTGACCAGGGTCGGATGATTCAATCCAGCCAGAATTTTTGCTTCCGACTTAAAGCGCAGCCAATTCTGTTCATTAACCAAATCTGGTGCCAGGATTTTTAGTGCATACCGCTTCTGCAAAGCGACATGCTCAGCCAGGTAAACAATACCCATGCCGCCCATGCCAATTAAGGAGACTATGCGAAATTTTCCACCGATAACGGTGCCTGCACGAAATACTTCGAATGGTTCAACCCCGCTACCTACGCCAAGCTGCTGACTGAGACGGTTACTTGTTGTTTGGCGACGCAATGCTAACCGCTCCACTGTCCGACGATGTCGATTAGTGCGTATATTTTTTGAGTCAGGTGAATCGGATTGCATACAGTTAAATTATTTGATTCTGTCAGTGAATTATCACATTCGGTGGCAGGCCTTTAAACAGTGCTTCACTCATGCGAGCAGGAGTGCCCTTGGAAAGAATCTTCAAGTCGCGAAGAGAATGAAACCGTTTCAATACTGGAACAGCCTCCTGCTTCAGCCCGCATTCTTGAACGTTAAGCTCTGTCAGCTGAGACAAGCGGCTCAATAATCTAAGATCATCGGTGGAGAGCTTATTCTGAGCAATTTCCAGACTCTTTAAATTAGGCATCTGCGCAATTGCGTGGAAATCTTCAGGGGTAAGATGTGACCCTGTTAAATTTAGAGCAACGAGATTAGGCGACCCTGCCACTTGTCTCAAGAAAGGGCCTGGTTTCACAGCATCAGACCAGAGTATCTTCTTAACTGTTCCGAGGCTTTTAGCTTTAGCCAGCGTTGCGCCATCCACATTACTCCCTGAAAGGTCCAAGAGGTCAAGAGTCTTGAATTTTGCAAAAGCTGAGTAACATGACGGAGTAAATCTCTTGCAATACTTGATTGACAGCTCGTGCACTTCTGGAATTAGAGAAACCTGCTCTAGTAGCTGATTGCTACAGGCCATAGGAAGCAGAGACAAGGAATATATATCGCCGGCTCTAAATCTCTTCAAAAATTGCGGATACTTAGCTACCACGAGCGAAGGACTGTAACAAAGACGAGCGCTTTCAGGGACCTCCCAGGCGTCCTGCGCATTTTTTTCCATTCTTAATTCGGAGCTGTAAATAGAGCCGATGAAAACATCGTGGGGAAATTTAAAACTACGATAACGAATGCCGCCAATAGTTTTAAGGGACGAATATTTAGCTGTCAGCTTCTGCGCATTGAGCGAGACCACTTGTTGACCAGTATAGTCTTTTACAGCTTTCTCCCCACGATCTACAACCAGCTCGAGTTCGCCCATACCTGACTCAATTAAATCGGAACTTTCCTTAAATGAGCTGCCATGCTCGTTGGCACTGTTGGAAAGCCATTTGCCTGCAGCTTGACCGACCAAATTCTTATAATCTCTCGAACCGTTAACGGTTGAAGCTAAAACCGACAAGCTGCTGCGTGCTGACCCGTTCACAGATGAAATTTTAGAAGTCGATTTTTGAGTGTCTCCCTTCGCTTCATCATTGAATCGAATTAAAGAAAAAACGGAAAATAAAACAAGAATCGTTCCTGCAAGAGAAAGGAAAACGACTTTGGGCAAATTTGTGTGCTGCTTCTCTGTGGAGTCGTCCGTTTCGGCTAGCGAGTTAGAGCCCCCATGCGGACCTGGCCTCGTTGCTGCCAGAAGAGATGGTTCAGACAAGGCCTGACGAAAACCAAAGTGATCATCGGAATGATCATCCGAGCCCTCCGGCAAGTAAGTTTGGAAACTGGGGCGTTTACCATGTTCCAGCGCAGACAAATCTGCAATGACTTGTTGCATCGTCTGATATCGGTCATCTGGTTTTTTCGCCATCATAATTTCCAGTACGCTTTGCAAATCCGCTGGAAAATTCTTACCAGCAATAGTGCTGATGTCCGGGACCGGAGCAGTTTGATGATTGATCATTGTCTCAACAGCTGATTTCCCGCCAAACGGTGTGACCCCGGCTAGAGTCTCGAATAATGAGACACCAAGTGAATAAATATCGGTTCTCGAATCTATTTTCAGCGCCATACTCTGCTCTGGACTCATGTAATATGGGCTGCCGAAAACTTCTCCCGCATTGGTTAGTTTCTGGCTATAGAGCTCATTATCGGTAAGTTTGGCAATTCCAAAATCTACAATTTTAAGAATTGCCCCGGTGCTGTCTGGCGAGTTAAGCAAGACTATATTGCCAGGCTTCACATCTCTGTGAATTATCCCTTTGCTATGTGCATAACCAAGGCCGGCTGCAGCTTGCTGAAAGATACGCACAGCAACCGTTAACGGTACAGCACCATGGTCTCGTAAACGCTCCATGAGATTGCCGCCCTCGAGTAAATCCATTACGTAGTATGGAATATCAAAACCTTCGGCTGTGCGGTGCAAACCGAAGTTGTGTATTCCCACCACATTGGGATGATTCATCTTGGCAATGGCTTGAGCTTCATTCTGAAATCGTCGCCAGGCCGTTTCATTGACCTGGTCTGCGCCAAGAGTCTTGAGAGCGTACTCCTTTGACAAGATTAAGTGCCTGGCTCGATAGACGAAGCCCATTGCACCCCGGCCAAGGTAGTCGACTATCTCATAGCTATTGTTTACAACAGCGCCAGCTTGAAACTCAGCGCCAGCAGGTATTGGCCTCGGTGTTTGCCTAGGCGAGTCAGCATTCCCAGCGGTATTTACAGGCTTATTCACTGTTGCAAAGGTTTAGCAAAGGCATCTACCATAAAGTCGTCGGCCACGGCCGATTATTGAATGTCGGCTACAATTATCGAACTTCTACTCGGGTTCAATTTCACCATGCATGCAAAAACACTTCTCGCTTTGAGTCTCACCATCTCTAGCATTATATGCCCGCCCAGTGTTTTTTCTGCCACCGGAGATCAAACTGCTGGCGCAGCTAAAACCGATGCTAGCGCGGTTTCGATCGATGCCAAGGCAGAGCAACTACTGAAAAAAATGTCTGATTTTTATGGTGGACTAAAAACATTCAAAACAGTGATGGTGTACACCATCAGCGTGCAAAAACAGAAGAAAGAAAGTCGCACCACCAATTTCAAAATTGTGGCGGAAAAGCCCAATAAGCTAGCAATATCTATCACCGGAGACGACAAAAGCAACGGCAGCGAAGTTGCAATGGATGGAAAAACTAGATATCTCTATACCCCCCGCGCCGGCTACATGAAGGGCGAAGCCAGTAGCAACTTCACCGACAGCTTCAAAGATCGCGAATTTGCATACACTACCGGATTTAATTTCGGCGGCCAGAGTTTACTCGAATCGTTGTTGGCAGACGATCCCTACCAGTTCATTCAACGCACCTTCAATATCACAAGCGCCAAGTATTTGGGCGCTGAGAAAATTGATGGCTTCGATGTGGATCACATTCAAGTTGGTTCAAAATTAGACTGGGACATCTGGATTGATCGCGGCAGCAAACCGTGGGTACGACGAGTTTCACCATCGCTTGGAAAAATGGTGGATGACTCAAGCCTCTCGCTCGTTTTTAGTTACACCGACCTCTCCGACGGTAAAGTTTCCTCCGATGATTTCAAATTTAACGTGCCGAAAGACGCAAAAGTCCTTACCACGTTCTTCTCAGCGCCCAATCCCACCCTGGCAAGCCACGATCAACCTCATGCTCTTCTCAACCAGCCAGCCCCACCAATTGCCTTAGACACTATAGGTGGTGGCAAGCTTGATCTTGCTTCATATAAATCCAAGAATATCGTGGTACTAGATTTCTGGGCTACGTGGTGCCCACCGTGCCGTCAGGCACTGCCTATCCTGGCAGAGGTGACCAAGGCGTACGAAAGCAAGGGAGTCAAATTCTTTGCCATAGACCTCCGGGAAGAGCCCGGCAAAATTGAATCATTTTTGAAGTCAGAAGGCCTGGCCATAAACGTTGCTCTAGATAAAGACGGCGCGGTAGCAAAATCTTATCAGGTGGAAGGCATACCGCAATCTGTAGTTATCGGCAAGGACGGTGTAGTTAAGGCGGTGCACGTCGGCTTCGGCACCGACTTAAAGACACGCCTGGCGAGCGAGCTTGATGCAATCCTAAACGACAAGCCCGTCCCTTAATCAGCACCATTAATTTGGCAATTTTACCAGTCGAGGTGATACATAATCGAGCAAGCGACTGCCGCCGATGTATCCCGCCTCAAAGCAGGCCGTGGATATGGCAATGTAATCCCACCTATCTTCGTCAAGGTAGCAAGAAAACATACTTAGGTAGTGGTGAAGCCATTTTCGACTCAATCCAGAAAATACTCGCCGTATGAACATCAAAAACAGTGATACGGCTTTGATTTGAGACTTAGTTAAGTCTACCTGGTCCTCATCGGTCTCACCAACCGCACTGCCGACCTGTAGTGGTGCCATCTCTGCCAGCACGTAGCGGTCTCCAGGCATGCGGCTGGCAACACCGGCTAATTCCAAAAGGGTTAACGATGACGCAGCCTGCGGCACTGTAAGCCCGCTATCGCGCATAAGAACATCGAAATGCACAGGATCTCTGGACAACAAACTTGCGATCTTTTGTTGATCCCCACTCAGCGTCGCAAATAGATGTTTTAAGGCTGCCACTGCTGCTTCCGCACTATCCACATTCGACAATGCGCTATCACACATTGTCTGATCATCGACACTTGCAGTTGGTGTGCCACCGACCTGGCACTCAGCATCATCCAATCCGAAGAAAAGCTCTTCTTCCGCAGGATGTTTTCCTTTTGGTGTTTCACGACTGCGATGAAAAAATACTTCTTTAAAAGCTGATGACTTCACTAAGGTGGTGTCCTCGTCTAACTTTTGACCAACTGCATAACCAATAGTTTTGAAAATATGTGAAGCAGTTGATTGCGACACACCAACAACGTCATGAAATAATTCGCTACTGAAAAATTGTTTGCTCGCCAATAAGTTGAGTGCAAAAAGCCAGGCGCCAGGCCGTCTAACGTTGCTGAGAAACCCACCAGCGGTTAAGGACTGCCACAGTCCGCAACGAAGACATTTGCCTCTTCTACTACCTTTACTTCTCAAAAGATCGGACGCTCCACATTCCCTGCAAAAGATTAGCAGTGCCTCTATGGCATGCTGCAACAGGGCATACCAGATGTGTTCAATGGTGGGATACTGCTCTTTAAACTGGCCATACAACTCAGTTAATTTGAGTTTTTCTTGCGCACGTTGCTTGTTGTTTTTATTTTCTTCAACCATTTTTCGTTTCCTCCGCTTATTGATGTAAACGTAAAAACTCAAGGAAAAGTTCAATGGTTTTGATAAAAAGTGGCGCGCACAAATTTAGCCATCCTGATCACATATATGGATTTCGAAAAAGAGCTATCAACCGTTAACGGTTCGTGATCATAACTAAGCGCCACACTGCAGCCGCCACATTTTGACTAACCATATATACTGAAAGCCTGTTTACGGAGTGCTATCAAATCGTGCCGTTCAAAAGAGAGTGCTCTCAATCTAGTGGCCTTAAGGAAATATCTATTGCGATCGTGGTGCTTGCTTTAAACTTATCAGCCTGCGGCACTTCTGAAATACAACAGAATGGAAATCCATCAATAAAGAGCGCCACCTTGGAAAAAGTGGGCGACGATTGTGCTGCAGTCTCCGAAAGTTCAGCGCCAACCCAAAATATTGACAGCGCTTATCAGAAAGCTATAGAAGGCGACTATGACGGCGCGTTGGAAGCAATTAATCCCATAATTGCAAAAAATCCGCATAACTTTGCGGCTCTTAAGATTCGCGCTGAATGCAACTATGCAAAAAAACAATACTCCAGCGCTATTGCAGATCTGACTGAAGTGATTAAGGCTGACCCTCAGCCCGGATCCTATTTCCTCCGAGCTCAAATCTATCAAAGCGACAATCAGCTCGCCTTGGCTGAAAACGACTTTGCCAAAGTAGTGGCGCTAGATCTGCGAAAAGTAATGAAAAAATCAGATCAAGCACCGCCGCTTAAAACTAGAATCATTCACATGATTTATTTAGCTAACAGTATGGAGAAGCAGAGTAAATACAGTGAAGCAGTGCAACTTTACACACAAATTCTTTCTCTAGAAAAAGATGAACAAAACGCCTTACACTGCCGGTCCAGAAACTTAGTTAAACTTGGCAAGCATCAAGCAGCGCTCAGCGACCTTAATCATCTAAATCGTCTGTGTGTTAACGACGCAAGACTTAAATTAGAACGGGCTGAGTGTCTATTATTGCTCGGCAAAAATTCACAAGCCAGCGATGACTTAAAACAAGCTCAAGCTCTAAAGCCTGAACTTGCCGAACAAATTAATAACATTCGGACCAAATACAGAGTGCCTTAATACTTAGCTCTCTATCTCACTTTCAAGCAATTCAAAAAGCACCAGACTGCGAGATTTGAGAGAAAACTTTGAGCCAAAATCAAAACGGTCAAGATCGCGTGATTCGTCAAATGTATCGAGAAGTAAGCTCCAACGACCTTCCTTGCATTCTTTCGTTTGAGCTGTTTTAGCTGGAGTACAAAACAAGTCATAATGGGCCGGCATCACATAAACAATGTCGTCTGCAGACGCATTGAGCAGCATAAACAAGGTGTTGCCGACGATTGGCTCACCCATTTCATCGATCTCAGTAATTCCAAATCCATCGATTACCATACCGAAACTTTGCAGATTCGAATTCATCCACTCTTTAGCAGTAAGCTCATGGGCTTTGGCATTAAACCAGGCCACATCACGATTTCCTTCTAGGCTCTCCAGCCGGCCACTTAAAAATTTACGACGCAGAAGAACCGGTTGGGTTTTACGAATGTGTGTTACCTTGCGAACAAAATTACAGAATTTATTGTCCTCTTCAGTTAGTTGCCAGTTATACCAGCTGATATCGCTGTCCTGGCAGTAAGCATTGTTATTGCCCTTTTGAGTGCGGCTCAGTTCATCTCCACCGCTAATCATCGGCACTCCAAGCGACAGCAGTAGTGTTGCCATCAAATTGCGTTTTTGACGCGCGCGAAGCTCTTTGATCTTCGAATCTGTGGAATAACCTTCTACTCCGCAGTTCCAGCTACTGTTGTGATTCTCGCCATCATTATTGCCTTCGAGATTGTCTTTATTATGCTTCTCGTTATAGGTGACGAGGTCGTTCAAGGTAAAGCCATCGTGACAAGTGACGAAATTGATGCTGGCATGCGGAGCACGTCCGCTGTGCTCATACAGATCGCTACTGCCAGACAATCGCGTGGCCATTTCTCCAGCCACGCCCAGATCGCCTTTCCAGAAGCGCCTCACTGTATCTCTAAATTTACCGTTCCACTCGGTCCACAAAACAGGAAAATTACCTACCTGATAGCCGCCCTCACCCAGGTCCCACGGCTCTGCTATCAACTTCACTTGCGAAATTTTTGGATCTTGAGCAATAACGTCAAAAAACGACGAAAGCTTGTCGACCGCATATAGTTCACGCGCCAGAGCGCTTGCCAAATCAAAACGAAAACCGTCGACGTGCATGTCCTCAATCCAATAGCGCAAGCTGTCCATGATGAGCTGAATGACACGCGGATGAGTAACATTCAAAGTGTTACCGCAGCCGGTGTAGTCTATGTAAAACCTTCTATCCTCGACATTAGTGCGGTAATAAGCACTGTTATCAATGCCACGGAAGCAGATGGTTGGACCCATATGACTGCCTTCACCAGTGTGGTTGTAAACCACATCGAGAATTACTTCCAAACCGGCTGCGTGAAGGGCACGCACCATCATTTTGAATTCGCGTACGTGATCTGTAGTGCCTTGCTGATTTGCTAATCGCCACTCAGGAGCGAAATAGCCGAGCGTGTTGTAGCCCCAATAATTGGTAAGGCCCTTATCGACAAGAAAACGATCATTGATTTTCACATGAACCGGCATAAGCTCAATGGCGGTTACTCCGAGACCCTTCAAATGCTTGATCACAGGCTCCGTAGCCAGCGCTGCATAAGTCCCTCGCAAATGATCGGGAATATTTAAATTCTGGAAAGTCAGACCTTTGACATGAGCCTCATAAATAATAGTTTTATGCCAGGGAGTTTTCGGTGGATGATCTGAACCCCAGGAAAAGGCAGGATCCACTACGGCACAAAGCGGAGCATATGGTGCTGAATCACGGGTATCGAAACTCAAGTCTTTGCTTGGATCGCCCGTTTTATAACCAAACAAACTATCGTCCCATTTGACAGAACGCACGACTGACTTAGCGTATGGATCAAGGAGCAATTTGTTGGCATTAAAGCGCATGCCTTTTTCAGGATCGTACGGTCCGTGTACGCGATACCCGTACAACTGACCAGGTAAAATTGCAGGCAAGTAAACGTGCCAGACATTGTTATTGTATTCAGGCAAGGGAATTCGCTGTGATTCTGTTGTCGATTCGATAGAGTCAAAGAGACAGAGTTCAACTTTCGTGGCATTCTCCGCGAAGATTGCGAAGTTGACTCCTAAACCATCCCACGTGGCTCCCAGTGGATATGGCTCGCCAGGCATTAAGCGCATGATGACTCCTAAAACGGCTGGCAATAGCTGGCCATAATCTCGAACACCTAATTTTAGCGCCTTCTGCGAATTGTGCAGCGGGCAACCGTTAACTGACTCTTGTATTTGATCCAGCAACCGTTAACGGTTGCTGGATCAAATACAAATACTTGGGGCCTGAAACGGTGCAATAGTCAGCGCTTCTCGCTAGTCATACCGCCGGAGGTCAGCTTGACAATCGCCTCTGGAGCTAAGACTGCGGCTGCCTTCCTATCACCCTTGACATAGCAATCGAAAAAAGCCGTAGTCGAAATTTGCACCCAGCGCACATGATCGTCGTTGACCGGGCCCGAGCCAAAAAATCTGGTGCCGGTGATACCACCAAAGCCATGGTAGCCTCCAGCAATAACGAGCAAATATTTATCACCTGCGGCGCCTAGCTTGAAGGGCTCAGAACGCCAGTGATAATCTTGACGCCTGCGACCATTGTCTTCCGTGCCGGTGATAATCATCATCGGCCGTTCAAAATTGTCCCAGGCTGACTGATCAAAATCAGCACTTTCAGTCAGTGCGCGACCGCTGCCCTGTGGTGAAAGTAGCAAGAATGCTTTAGGCCTGGCGTCCATGAACGGCGTGCGCATAGCATTTTGATTGCGATCACTGCAGTTGGCAAAATTGCCGCTGGCCAACTGTGCACCACCTATCAACATCGCTGTGTGCGAACCGAATGAATGCCCGCCCAGGCCAATTCGATCGTGGTCAAGAGCTCCCTTGAAATTTTTCAACTGCTGCGCAATCGCATCAACTTGGTCAAGGATAAACAGAACATCTTGCGGACGGCTCTCCCAGCCGACAAATAACGGAGTCAAATCGCGCAATTCAGTTAGAGTTGGCTTACGGTGGGCCGCGGAGTCATAGTGGGTGGGTTGAATTACAACATAGCCGTGCTGGGCCCAATAATGTGCCAGCGGTTGATAGCCGTCTTTGCTGCCCAATAAACCGTGAGAAAAAACAATTACGGGCCATGACGCTAGTGCCACTGATTCCGAAGACTTAAGTGGATAGGTCACCCTCACTGCCAGGCTTTTATGCCGAACCGGGTCAAGAAGTTCGAGCTCATCGAAGTCTATTTCAAACAAATAATCACTCATCAATGACTCATGCCGTGATCAAGTTAGCGGCTCGAACAAAAATTGCAAGTCACTTTCGCTAAAGCTGATTGAAGCCGCCGACTCAGCATCGAAAATTGCCTCACAAAGCGCGCGCTTACGTGTCTGCAATTCCAACATGCGCTCCTCAATGGTGCCCCGAGCAACAAATTTATAAATGAAGACTTTCTTTGTTTGACCGATACGATGGGCCCTATCTGTCGCCTGGTCTTCCACTGCCGGATTCCACCAGGGATCGTAATGAATGACCGTATCAGCGGCGGTGAGATTGAGACCCGTGCCACCGGCCTTGAGACTTATGAGAAAGACCGACGCCGAACCGTCTTGAAATTCCGCGACAGGAGTGACTCTATCGGTAGTATCACCACGCAGTTGCACAAACGCAATTTCTCTTGCTTTTAATTCCGGCGCAATCAAGTCGAGCATGCTGGTGAATTGCGAAAACAGTAATATTTTGCGGCCATTCTCCACCAGAGGTTCGAGCAAATCAATCACGGCTTCCAACTTGGCAGAATCTAGAATAGTCGCCGGCTGGGGCAATTCGAGCTTGACCAAACGAGGGTCACAACAAACTTGCCTCAGCTTAAGCATTGCATCAAGAATGACAATCTGAGAGCGGTTGATGCCTTTTTTGCTAATTTCCTCTTTAACTCGCTGTTCGCCCGCGGAACGCACAGTTTCATAAAGGTCGCGTTGCATAGATGTGAGCTCAAGTTCTTGCAGCATCAAAGTTTTGTCAGGTAAATCTTTGGCTACTTGCTCCTTTAAACGCCGTAAGATAAACGGACTTAATCGCCTGGCCAGCAGCTGCCGCACCGCCACGTTTTTCTGCTTCTCAATTGGTGTGCGGAAATGTTTGTTGAATACTTTGACGTCATCGAGCATACCGGGCATCAGAAATTCGAACAATGACCAGAGTTCGCCTAAATGATTTTCCACAGGAGTACCAGACACACACAGCCTGTACTGCGATTTCAATGAGCGAGCCACTTTCGCACCCTTAGTGCCGGCATTTTTAATGGCTTGAGCTTCGTCTAAAATGACAGCTTGCCATTCGACGTCAGCCAGTTGTTTACTGTCACGGATTAAAATGGCGTATGTGGTCAATACTATATCGGGCTTAAGCGCGGCGGCTTTAAGCATATTGCCTAAATTGGCACTGGAGCGCTCAGCACCGTGATAGGCGAAAGCAGTGAGATCTGGTGCAAAGCGCTTAGTTTCAGTGAGCCAGTTATTGAGCACACTGGTGGGACAGACCACAAGCACGGGTTTAGAAAGACGCTGTTGTTCTTTCTCCAAATTGAGATGAGCCAGAACTTGCACAGTTTTACCGAGACCCATATCGTCAGCCAGTATGCCTGACAGTCCAGCGCGGGCTAAACCCTGAAGCCAAGCCAGTCCGTCCAGTTGATAAGGTCTCAATTGTGCCTGGAAATTCTTGGCCGGTTGAACCGCCGGCAAATTAGCAAGCTGCATAATTTGATCGGCGCGGGCCAGAAAGTCGGCAGCACCATTGACTTTAAACCCTTTCAGAGCAGGATCTTGTGCCACCGCATTTAGTTGCGATAGAGAGACTCTCATTTGATCACTCTCTGGTGCGTTATTGACACATAGCTCTACCAGATTAGCAAGAATGGCTCTCACTCTCTCAAAAGGCAGAATCAATATTCGCCCGTCAGGCAAACGACTATAAAATTTCCCATCTCGCCCGAGAGATGCGATATCACGGGCGGTGAATGATTTTAATTTGCTCAGTGCTCTTTGTAAAACTGGAAAGATAGAAATAGTCTCGCCGTCGACATCAATTCCCAGGCTCAAACCGAACCAGAAATCTCCGCTCTCGTGAATTTCAAATTGCCAGCTGGCCTGACGATCGCTTTGGTCTGACTCATCACTGACATCAATCACGCCAGGACGAAAAGCAGGTGCCGCGGCCTTAACCGCCTCCTTGTCATTTTTTTGCAAAGAACTGGCGAACAAATTAGTATGCCGCTTGAACTGCACGGTGGCAGGCACCTCTGCAGATCGCAAATCAGACTCAGGCTCTAAATCATACGACTCTGGCGATCGATTTTCCGCCAGAGACGCAAGCACGCTTTGTTTCGCAGGCAAATCTAGAGTTGGCAGTGGAGAATCGATTCTTGCTTGCTTGTCACGCTTCTGGCTGATAGATGAAAAGGTGCGTTCATCATCGAAATCAAAAAATGCATAAACCAGCGCAGCAGCGTGCTTGCAAGCTTTCCTGCGCTCACATGTGCAGAGCGACCAACTAACATCAAATCCTGGTTGAACGAGAAAAACGCTCACTGCATAAGGCTTAGCTTGACTGCCGTGTACTTTTCCAGTTAACGAATTGCCTGCATCGTCATAAGAGCAACTGATTACGCGACCCTGGGAATGACGTTCTTGGCCCTCTTGCAGGGTCTGAGCATCAAAATATTTAAGCGCGTGATTGATATTCATAAGGAGAGTTCTTAACAGCCATGCCCAAGTAAAAGTAATGCGTTAATCATAGAGCTGTTTCCTTGCGATCAGTAGCTTTTAATCAATTTGCTAATTAAGCTGCAACACATTGGTAATAAAATGGAATTATGAATGATTCAATTCACAATCGTTCTGTTATTGCCCTGCCCAAAAAATGGGTCGACGTTGTCCTCACTCGCAAACCGAGCCCTGGTAGTAGGTTTTGTGCGCCTTGACCTGCACCACTGAATGCTCAGGATAGCGCAAGGCCGAAAGCATGCCACCATAAGCGCAGCCTGTGTCAACATTGACTATGCGCGCGCCGGACAAGGAGACAATTGTTTCAACATCGTCGACTACAGAGTGACCGCGCACAATGGTAGAGTAAGGCCCTGAATAAGTGCGCGCCCAATCTTGCAAGCGAATGGGAAAACCATCGGCAGTGATACCGGCTACCTGACCATAAAGAGCCCAGGCCTTTTCGCTCTTCAATTGCTTGTCGGTAAGTTGATCTAAATTTTCACGGTCAGTTGGAAGTACGGCCCCGTGGACTACAAGTAAATCACCGTCAGCAAAACGGTACGGTAATTGTTCCAGGAAATCTTTTACCCGGCCAAGAAATGCCTCTCCTCTGGGTTCTAGCTGCGCCAGAGTCGCAGTAAGCATTTGACCTGCGCGCATAGACTGCTCACCGCGGTGTAAATATTTTCGCAATTTCTCGTCGTGATTACCAAGTAAAACGGTGACGAGTCGTTGATCATAGAGGTTGATTAGAAGCTCAAGCACGCCATCGCTGGACGGTCCTCGATCGACAAGATCCCCGACGAAAATCAGCTGACGATTAGAGCTGCGATTTTTATATTGTCCATTTCGATCATAGCCTAGCAAGCCCATTAGCTCGTTAAGTTCATCCAGACAGCCGTGCACATCTCCAATGATGTCGTAATTGATCATTGCGATTGTGCCACCACTCTTCTTATCTTCATCACAGCTTGCGGCTATGAATATCCGCCAAAAACCATCACAGCTTTGTCATTTAGCCTGGCGAAATCGGCGGCTTCGAGTGCTGCCGAAACCAGCACTCCGGGATGCTCGCAAGTGGCGGGTACATTTGCCACACCAATACCAAAACGACCTGCTCCCAGTAACTCATCCAAAACTTTAGCCAACCTCTGAGCACAAAGGGCAGCCTCAGCAGTTTCAGACTGAGGCAAAATTAAAGCTAGCGAACTTTGAAATAGGCACGGCAGATCTACACTGCGAATGGAGGATTTTAGCTTCTGGCCAAATTCCATCAGCGGACTGCGAATCTCAGTTTTGTTGAATGAAATTATCAGGAGTGAAAACGGGGTTTTAAACCGCTGGAAGCGATCGAATTCCAGACTAAGAAACCAAAAAAAACAACCTTCGTTTAGCAAACCAATTTCTTGGTCAGTCACGCCCATCAAACACTGAGTGTACGCCACGGTGTTAAATGCGGTGGGGGCAGGTAATTCAAGAGGCTTGGCCGCCATCGTGGGAATTCTGACAACGGTTTTGCTGTTACTCATCGCTGTCCTGGTCAAATCTTGCACTTTCGCCCGCACCAGGTCGAGGTGCTGAGTGCTGGTTGTCCACAACAAAGTAGAACCATTTTTCTCGCTGTCGAACAAATACCACTTGGGTGTGCTTTCTGAGGCAAAGGCAAAACTTGCACTAAGGGTAAATTCCTGATCTTTAACAGGGCTGAAAGGCAAGCCGATAGTGGACGAAGTACTCTCTTTCGCAGATTGCAGCAGAGACTCCAGATCTTGCAAGGATGGTGTCCGATAAATTGAAGCTAGAATAATTTTTTTGTGCATACCAATAGGACCAAATGGCGCCAATATTGTACTACACAAGCTCTTAAGTTTACTATGCGATATAAGACCTGTAGGGAAATTTTTTTGATGTGCCAGGTAGGTGCAGAGCTAAGGTTGAGGTTTAGATTAAAACCGAAGTGATGCTAAAGAGAGGTTCCCCTTTGACTTATATTCATGATGATGGCGCTTGAGCACCACCATCATGAGTAAAAAGTCCAGCTGCGGTCGTCCAACCAGCGATTGAAAATGAAGGCAGCATCGGCATAGAAATGACTACTTCGAGCGCTTTTGCGATTGCACTGCATGAGCTTTAGTTTTGGCAGGTTGCTTTGATTTGACTTTCTGCAAAGGCCGGGGACCACGTGCCGCATTCTTGATTTGAAAGTAGTTGAAAATTCCAGTAGCAACAGACTCCGCCACACTCTCCTGATAAGCGCTGTCATTGAGCAATGAATTTGTGCGGGTATTACTGAGATAGCCGATTTCAACCAGCGTACTTGGTACATTGTTATGGTGCAAAACAAACAAACGCTCCTGCTTAACCCAGTTGGCGTTTTCCTTTAAGCCATGAGATATAGACTTAAGCAGTGTCACAGCCAATTTGGACGATCGACGATCGTAATAGTAAGTCTCGATGCCATCAATTGACGTGTGGCGATTAGCATTTGCATGCACACTGACAAATATGTCAGGACGCAATTTAAGGCTTCGATTGACGCGAGCCTGCAAACTGAGCGTAATATCAGCTGTTCGTGTCATGTGCACAGTAGCTCCCATGAGCTCGAGCCTGGCTTTGAGCTTGAAGGTGACCGCTAAATTGACATCCTTCTCCGCCACATTGTGATAGAGCGCTCCATCCTGACTTCCACCGTGACCGGCGTCCAACAAAATCACAATACCTTTCAGACCGTCCGGATGCGAATTGGCAAAAGAGGCGTGCAAAGAATCTGCGTTCACGATTGTCAAGCGCATACTCGGATTTAAAGTATCCAAAAATAAGGCCCCTGGCACTTTGATCCAGGAACCGTTAACGGTTGATGAATCTGTTTTGATCCGTGAACCGTTAACGGTTGAATCAAAGAAAGGCACCTTGACCGCGCTAGAATCGCCAACTATGGGGCTTTGACAACAAACAACGGCTGACATGACGAATATGAAAAAACAAGCCAGCAAAGAGCGAACGCAAGCTCGCGAAATAGCGCGCTGGCTAAGCGCAAATTGAGGTTTCATACATTTTGAGTTTATAGTTAAATGAAATCAGCAAAAGCGTTGCTACTCAAATCTCATCTGAGAAACAAGTGATAGAGCAAGAGTCTTTTGCGTATTTCTTTTGAAGTGAATGAGTCCGCGAAAAATTAAGTTGAGAAGTTAGACTTTCAACTTAGTATTCCTGCTGACCAAGAAGCAAGTTAAACAGCGCCGTGTAGGCAATCGACTATGACTGCCGCGCATTTTTATGACTATGCCAATCACTTAACCGAGTTACTTAACATTTGGCCTGGCCTTCAGTCAAATTCAATTATTGAGTGACGCTAGCAGGCTCTTCCAGTTTGACGTTGCCAATGCAGTCTTTTGTGCCGCGCACTCTAATCTGGGTGACAATTACAGCAGGATCGAGATCGAAGGTGCGGCTGGTGGCGCGCATTTTGCGGGCAAATAAGGTCAGATGTTCTGGGGTTTGTATGGCATAGAGATAGTATGGTGTTTCACCACTCTTCGGCGCCACTTCAAAGGATTTGACGGCGGTAATACCAGAAAAGGAGCTCTCTGAAAGACCCGTTTCTTTGGCGACACGTTCATTAGTAAACTGCACTTCACGCACTCTATTTGCCGCAACAAAATCTTTGTTGAAACGGCTGGGACTAAATGCTCCGACTTTGCCCACGTCATATGCCTGCACCAAAATTTGTTCAGGAGCCGCCGCCATCTTGGCAGATTCATAGTCTTCCCAAATTCTTATAGACTGGTCTGGGGCAATTTTTAGAAAAGCCGGAGCCGAAGCATCAAGCAGCTTGGTTTTCACCGGTACGAAAGTTTTATTGTTGAAACGAATGGCTACGTCGCATTTAGGCAGAATCACAACGTCGTGATCGCCATCAAATGCCAGGCCAGGTTCCGCTTGCGCCGGTAGCGCTTGGCACAGGTTCAGTGCAGCAGCGGCCACAAAATAAGGAGCAAGAAGCAAACTAGCCAGGCGTTGCTGGGCATTTTTATAAGACATTGACTTCCCTTCAGTGATGTTGCGGCATGATGCTACAGTATCCTACTATGAAAGGCGACTTCGCATCGACCACAACACCATAAATCATGCCTTTCTTCATCATCAAACGAGCGCCAGTGATTACTACCTATTTTAAGAGAAATTGTCTGATAGCCGCCGCTAGCCTTATTTTGTGCCATGGCAAAGCTGCAGCCAACGAATTGAGAGCCTTCGACCCTGCTTTTAAACCTGCCCTGGAAAATTATCAAAAAGAGCACTATAACCAGGCATACGACGAATTTAACAACATTACGAGCAATCAGGTCCTGACTGCTGCCGAAAAAATACTGGCCGAAACCGGCGCCGGAGCATCCGCCTACCAGAACAGCAGGTATACAAAAGCACTGCAACATTACAAACAGGCCTACAAACTTTTCGAAAAAACAGGCACCGACAAACAGTTAAAAGCAGAGCTGCTCTGTTCTCTCGGCGATGTCTGTTATGAAGAGGAAAAATATCCACAAAGCATCAATTATTTTAAACAGTCACTGGCTCTGGCAGAAGAAAAAGACGGCTCATACGATATTTTTATGCGTAGCCTGGAAGGTCTCGCCGCCAGCTATTTCAACAACAAACAAATAGAAGAAGCGCTGCCCATCTATGAAGAAATGGCCTGGCGCGATCGCCACACTTACGGGCCCCTGTCTGTTCAGTATGGTTGGTCGTTGCGAGTACTCGCAGATGTTTATGACGCACTGGGTGTCAAAGAAAAAGCCAAAATCTGCTTTGACCGTTCAGTGTGGAATTTTCGCTCAGCTGACCGAGACAGGCTGTTAAAAGAATTAGCCGGCAAATCGAAATATGATAACGAATCACTAGCAACAAAATTAACGGAGCGCACCATCGGCACGCGCACCAGAATGCCAGAACCTGATAATTTAGAGCCCCGTTATACACACAAGAAAGCGCATTTAGAGCCGGCCACCACCAATGCAGATAGCGTCGCCGCGCCCGAATTGCCCTGGCAAAGAAAACGCACGGTGATGCAACAGCCCGCCGGCATGCAATGGATTAATCCAGACATAGAGACACGCGGCATTGTTGTTTGCATTCCCGGATTTGGCCTGCACCGCACTTCTTTTGCCGGCCTCGGTCAAAAACTGGCGCAAGAAGGTTACAGCGTTTACGCATACGACGTACGTGGTTTTGGTTCCAACACCACACTGAAAGCACGAGATCGAATTGATCTGGAAAAAACTATGGACGATCTAAAGGCGGCTATTGGTGCACTTCGTCAAGACAATCCTAATTTACCAATTTTCGTCCTCGGTGAATCTATGGGCGGCTCAATTGCGCTGCAATTCACTGCAGCCAATCCAGACCTTGTAGACGGGCTGGTTGCAGCCGTTCCCTCATCAAGACGTTATCGCCAGTTCAAGCTGGTATCAGAAATAGGTCTGCACAAACTTTTTGGCAACAAGGATACGATTGATGCAGCTCCTACCGTATTAAATCGTGCCACCACAAACGAAGCTCTGAAGCAAGAACTTATGGAAGATCCCGAGAGCCGCATGTCGGCCACACCTGACGAGTTCATTGCTGTCAGTAAATTTCTGGCACACAATCGTGAAAGTGCCAGCAAGATTACTCAAACTCCGGTGATGATGTATCAAGGGGTTCACGATTTGCTGATCAAACCAGAGGGCACAATCAGTCTATTCCGTCGCATCGGAACGCTGGATAAAGATCTGACGCTAATCGGACGCTCTCAGCATCTGCTTTTCGAGCAGGATCAGTTTAGCAATAACTTGCTCAATACTCTTTCCGATTGGTTAAAGAATCACGCGATAGCTTTTCAGCTGAGCAAAAAACAAGCAGTCAAAACCGCTGAAAAACCCGAGCCAGTAGCCAAGCCAGTAACAGCGCCAGTAGCCGAGCCAGTAACTGAACCCATTAATCAGGCAAGCAAACTCGAAAACCAAAATACAGCAAAAAAAGGCAAATAACTAACGTTCTGCTTGTAGCAAAGATTCAAGAGCAACGAGCATGGAGGCATATCTTTGCGGCTCGGCTTGCATGGCTCCGGAGCATGTTTGCAAAACGCTCCGAGCCAGCAACAGTTGCCGCTTTGAGCCTTCATCGCGCTTTAGCCTGACCAAGCGAATTATGTTTTCAATTGCAGCGGCTGCCCCAGACGGCACGGTACCGTCAGTGGTGGCTGACAATAAATTATTTTGAGACAGTTTCGTATAGCTAAAAGAGTTAGTAGCACTGTGGAAATATTCAGATAAAACAGTAGCATTCATTTGCTCCGCTAGCTTCAACCAATGCAAATCATGATCTACTGTATACAAGTCGAGCAGTGCTTTTTCGACAAAAGCATAATCATCGAGGTATGCAACTGCGCCAGAACCCTCTGCATGATGAAGAATGTCCTGAGCATATAGTTTACGCAGAAGGCTATGACAGGCTTTTTGCGCAGCGGGCAAATAACGTTTATTCAAATATCGCTCACTATCGAATTGATTTGACTGCAAGCCAGCTTTATGCGCCTCAATCAATGCTGAGATTGCCATCCCATTCCAAGCCGCAATCACACGGTCATCGCGGTGCGGCCGAGTACGCGATGTGCGAAACTTCTCCAAAGCATCTAAGCCATCTACGTCAGTAAAGTTGCTAAAAGAAATAAACCTGTCTACGCACTGTGCAGGCAGAGCGGCGCGCGCCTCTGCCGTACTGTACGTGTAAAACATCCCTTCGCCTTCTATAGTATCAGCATCGATACTACCGGCAAAAGTACCATCGGCAAGACACAGTTCGGCCAGAATGAAATCGACCGTCTTCCGGCCTGTGGCCAACCAAAAACTATTCTTCTGCGAGGTGCCGACCTGCATGTAGATAGCTGCAATTAAGGCATTGTCACTAAGCATTTTCTCAAAATGCGGACTCCGCCACTGCTCATTTGTTGCATAACGGAAAAAGCCACCGCCAACCTGATCGCAAATTTGCCGCATAGCCATGGCATCAAGCGTGGTGGCAACAAAATTTCGCGCTACAACCGCCGGGCCAGATCGACCCTGGGAGTGACCCTGGGATTGGCGCTCGGATTGGCGCTCGGAGCGGCGTTCGGATTGGCGTTGGAACAAACCGAGAACCCACGGAACCGGATACTTTCGCGATTGCTCGAGTCCACCATACTTTGAGTCAACACGGTCCATTAGTCTACTGACGGCAAAATCAAGGTTGGCGTAACTTAAAGCGGTGCCACTTGCAACGCCCGTCGAATTAAGTGTGGCACTAGCTACAACAGCGGCCGCCTTGTCCACTATCGGGCGCTCTTGCTGCCAAAGTTTCACAACTTTTGCCATTACAGAGCGAAATGAACCTGGGCTTTTCGTAACTCCTGGCGGGAAATAAGTTCCGGCATGAAATGCGGTATCATCCGGATTTAAAAAATGGACATCGGCCAGCCCACGCGCACCGATAGAGCCTCAAGTTGGCCAGCGTATTTCAAATCGACGTCGGGATACTCTTCACGATCAAGCAGAATATTGACGAAATGCTGATTCATATATTCTGCGGTTTCGGCATCATTGAACGATTGCTTTTGCATAACATGACACCAGTGGCACGCTGAAAATCCGATCGACAATAAAATTGGCTTATCTTGTTTTTTTGCCAGTGCAAAAGCTTCGGGTCGCCAGAGTTGCCAGTTCACTAGATCAGATGCGTGAGAGCGCAAATAGAAACTGGGCGAATTTTTCAACGGAGAGTCGGCTGAATTGTTCTTTACTACTGTTGAGCAAGAGTTGAGCAGAAGAAGACAAGTGAGTGTAAACGCAGCCAGATTAAGGCGCGAAAAGTGCCATTTCTCTATTAATTTGTGCAAGCGCATATTAAATCTGGCGGACCCCGCTCAGCATTGGTGTGACTATGCTTTCAACCGTTAACGGTTGATGGCATAGTAGCAAACCCCAGGACCCCATTCAGCACGGCAAATTGCCCGTGAAATCAGGGTTTCTGGGCTAAATGCAGTTGAAAACAGCAATCTCTCGTTACGAACCTCTTATATGCCTTCACAAGGTGTTAGGATAGTTTAGTAACTACAAATTGTAATCACGCAACTACAAACAGTACTCACGGCACTACAAAATGGCTGAAAAAACAACCAATATAAGCCTGCGTATTCCAGAAGAGTACCGTAAACGTTTGCAGCTTCAAGCAGAGAACAAGGGTTTGAGCTTTAATGCCCATGTACTGCGGGTTTTAGAAATACATTTGATGAGTTCAGGTTTTGGTCCAACGGCTCAGACGTCGAGCACTGGTCGCCTGTTTCAAATTAGATGCGAGCCCCATATTGACAATGTGGATGAAACCACGTGGGCCTTTTTCATAGATGAACCAAAATATGAAAAAGAGCGCGCTTATTATTCATTGGGAATCGGCAGGACGATTCTCCGGGATTGGCAGGTCAAGGATAAAGCCACCGTCTCGAAAGAGGTTGGGCTGGCTCTCCTGGGCTTTTATAATCGCAAGGGCATGGAACTGGACCGCCTGGTCTGGAACCAATATCCAGGGCCCGACGACGATGGTCGCAGAGTGCTTCAGGTAGCTGAAGTGCCGGAAACACTTGAGCAGTTTATGGATCTGCTAATGACTGACCAGTGGGTTGACAAATTCGTTGAGCAGTCTGAAAAGAGTCAGGACATCCGCAGAGGACGGCCTGAATCGGCTTTATACAGGTGATCTCTGATCTCCTGTCGGTTGACTAAGAGGCCTGGACGCGCCACCAGCAATAGTGGCAAACAAAGGTCTGCTCTGAGGGAAATATCTTGATCGAATTCATTTTGTTATTTGTCGCTTTCTACGTCTGGCACGCCATGGGCATCACCATCGGCTACCACCGAGGACTCTCACACAGGTCGTACACCTGCCCCAAATGGGTGGAATATCTCTGGGTTTTCCCCGGATATTTGGCCTTTGAAGGATCACCTATCTGGTGGAGCACGATGCACCGCGCTCATCACCATCATGTAGATACGCCGCTTGACCCTCACTCCCCGCGGTTTGACGTTAAATACGCTCACCTGGGTTGGTTGGCAAAAATGGAATATGCTCCTCATATTGACCCTAAATTGCAGTCTAAAGATCTGATTGATGATCCCATTTACGCATTTCTCGAACAGGGCGGCAACTGGCGCCGGGCGCACACTCTCTCATATGTTTTGAATCTGGTTTATCGCGGCGCGATCTTGCTCGCCTTCGGCTGGGTTCCAGCTCTAGCCAGTCTGCTGGCTGGTTTGGCTGTACAACAAATTCCATTGATGCTCAATGTTTTTTGCCACTTGCCCGAATATGGCTACAAGACCTACGCTGCTGAAGACGATAGCGTCAATGTCTGGTGGGTTGGACTGCTGGCCATGGGCGAAGGTTGGCATAACAACCATCACGCCGCTCCCGGCTCTGCAAAAAGCGGCATGGCCTGGTACGAACTAGACCTGTCGTGGTGGGTAATGGTGGCTATGCACAAAGTGGGAATGATCACACGGATGAATGTGGTTTCGCACGAGCGCATGATGCAAGCTGCCCGCGAATATACGGAAAGTTTGCCTGCCATCAATCAAATCTATTCTCCAGCCAGTTTGCTTAATGCAAAGTCAGTGGCTGTGGTTGATTCCATCGAAGCAGTAAGCACCGCCGGCGATGCCAGCAAAAAGCAGGGCGACCTGCTGCGCGCCAGCTAAAAGGTCGCAGCTGAAGCAATTAATAGAGACTCACGCTTATGCTTGAGTCTCTATTTCTTTAGTGTCATGGCGCCAATAATTTCAGCGAAATAGCGGCGTACCCGTGAAAGTGGGTGATTAGGAAATTGGCTGTCATGGCTATCAGCGTCAGAACTATAACGCGCCTTAGCGGTGCCGTCCTCGCTATTTTGCCCTTCGGAGAGATCTTTAATAGCTATGCCTTTAGCGATCAAACGATCCATGATGATCGCTTCGCGAATGCCTGTGATGCCGGTTTCGAGGCAAACTATCTGCATTGTGTAGAAGCTTTCGCTTAAAGGTAAAAGCATGCAGCCTGAATAAACATTGCCGCTGCCCGATTGCTTCTGTTTGAGTATGTACCACAGGGCAGGCTGCCCCGCGGCCTTTAAGATTTCGAGGCTGACCAGAGTTTGATCCGCCTGCTGAGCGATAGCCAGCACCGCCTGTCGTACTGCCACATAGTCAGCAAGGTCAAGTCCTTCCAGCGGCTCTGCCTGATGAATCAGCATCAAACAGCTGGCGTGCAAATCGCCTTCGGCGTCGCGCATCCACTGCCGGCGGTGCTCATCAGAGTGAGTCAACGTCCAGCCATCAAGGCAAAAATCTAAGGCCTCTAACCCTGTCAGTTCAGCTGTCAAATTATTCTCCAGCCTCAAAATAGCGGTGCTTGCAGCAGTGGTCATATTCTCTTTACCCGGCGTTCCACAGAAACCGCGCGTGTGAGTAATTTCGGCTGGCCCATTTGGTCGAAAACTTTGACCGAACTTTCATTCTTTACCAGCCCATCGCGCACCAGGGTGTAAGTAGTTAGCTCTTCATCCTGATAGGCGGCTATTACTTTTTGCTCTTTCTTGTCCACTACCCGGTGAGTAGCTTGCACTTTTACCAGAGCAGAATTCTTGCCCAATAAAACCAGATCGTATTTTTTCACCTGGTGATAATCTACGGCAAAGCCGCGGTCAATGGCTCCCACAGCCCCGAGCGGTACGATCATGAAAACATTGCCGCGTCTATCCTTGAACAAACCAAAATTATCGGTGACGATGGCGACCTGCTTGCCTACTGGCTTAAGAGCCTTACCAGTGGGAAGATCTTTGCGCGAAATTTCATTTGTTTCAGTGCGCTGCCACTGGCCGGCCAACCACAGTGGCACTTTAATCTGCACTTTTTGATTGCGTCTGGCGCCACCGCTTGTGGCATGTACATTCTGCTGAGCAAGCTGGCGCAGACGATTTTTATACTGTCCCTGCCAGGGATCGATGTGGGGAGTGGCGTAGATTGGATTGAGTTGCGGAAGCGCCGGAGTGCGCACGGAGCCTGCCGAACCTGTCGAGTGAAGACCCGTATTGGCGTGGGAGTTGGCGTGAGAACTTGCCTGCGTATTGGCTCGGGAATTAACTGGCGGATAATTAATCGACGCTGGCGGCACTGAGCTAGCGGCGGCCGCAGCATTTTGACTGGCGGAACTGCCAATACGCTCATGCTCAGGCATGGGTTCAAGTTTTTCGCTATGAGTAATGCCGCCAGTCAATTTAAAAATGTCGGCCGGCTGCGCTTGAGCGGGAGCAAGCAGCGATACCAGATATAGTGGCAACAAAATTACGGCCGCTAGCGGCGCGTCGTGTAAATACTTCGGCGGAGACCTCTTAAACAGAAGCGCCAGCCTTGGTGCGTCCGTTTTCAGTACGTCCGTTGTCAGTACGTCCACTGTCAGCGCGACATTTTTGCTCTAGCATAACCATAAGCACAGAAATATCAGCTGGGCTCACACCACCTATGCGCGAGGCTTGCCCAAGAGTGGTGGGTCGAATGCGATTGAGTTTTTCGCGTGCCTCTTTAGACAGGTGGTCTGCCGCCAGATAGTTGAAGTCGGGCGAAAGCTTGAAGCCGTCGAGCTTTTCAGTCTGGGCAATGAGCAGCCGCTGACGTTCAATATAACCAGCGTATTTAATATCAGTTTCAACTTCGAGGGGAAATTCAAACGGCTTGCTCTCGCTTACGCCAGGATCTTGAGCTGGAGCCAGCTTCTCAATCACACTGTACGGTAGCTTGGGCCTGCGCAGCAATTCTTCTAAGGTGGCAGATTGTTTCATGGTTTCGTCATAAGGGGCAAGAGCTGCCTCCCAACTGACATTTGGGTGAATGCGCACAGTCTTGAGCCTTTTCATCTCAGCGCCAATGGCTTCTTGCTTGTGCTCAAAGAGCCGCCAGCGATGGTCGTCTACCATGCCAATTTGCCGCCCTAGAGGGGTCAACCGCATGTCGGCATTATCTTGGCGCAGAAGCAATCTATATTCAGAACGCGAAGTCATCATGCGATAGGGTTCGCCGATTTCTTTGGTTACCAGATCATCAATTAAAGTGCCCGTATAACTGCTCGAACGCGGCAGTTCGAAAGCTTCTTTATCAAGAGCATAAAGGGCGGCGTTGATACCAGCCATGATGCCCTGAGCGGCAGCTTCTTCGTAGCCAGAAGTACCAAGAATCTGGCCGGCAGCGAAAAATCCGGGCAAATCTTTAGCCATGAGAGCGTGATTGAACTGAATGGCGGGCAAATAATCGTATTCCACAGCGTAGGCCGGCCGCACCATGGAAGCATTTTCGAGACCAGGCAAAGAGTGCACAATATCATGTTGCACAGCCACGGGCAGGCTGGTAGAACAGCCCTGCAAGTAGACTTCGTAGGTAGAGCGGCCCTCAGGTTCAAGAAAAAGCGAGTGGCTGTCTTTGTCGGCAAAGCGCACCACTTTGTCTTCGATAGACGGGCAATAACGAGGCCCCACGCCGTGAATCATGCCGGAATACATGGGAGATTGGTGCAAGTTAGCACGAATCAGTTCGTGAGTTCTTTCATTAGTGCGAGTTTGATGGCAGGGAATCTGCGGCAGCACGGGCCGATTATCGAGGAAAGAAAAGAACTGCAGTTGATCGTCGCCGGGCACTACCGGTAACTGACTGTAATCAATGGTGCGGCCGTCAATGCGAGGCGGAGTGCCAGTCTTGAGCCTGGCTGTAGTGAATCCTAGAGCGCGTAGAAAACCCGAAAGCCCCACCGCTGGAAATTCACCGGCGCGACCGGCAGGCATTGTCTCTTTGCCAATCCAGATTGTGCCTTCCAAAAATGTACCGGCGCAAAGCACAGCGGCACGGCAGTTAATGCGATCGCCAAAAGCAAGTTCAATGCCTGACACCTTGCCGTCCGTTAAGAGCAAATTCTGCACCATTCCCTGTCTCAAAGTGAGATTGGGCAGCGATTCCATGTATTCTTTCATCCAGGCGGAATATTCGCGCTTGTCTGATTGAGCCCGCAAAGACTGCACCGCCGGCCCGCGGCTGGAGTTGAGCATGCGTATTTGTAAATAAGTAGCATCGGTGGCCACGCCCATGACGCCGCCCAGGGCGTCCACTTCGCGGGCCAGATGAGTTTTGCCCGGGCCGCCCACAGCCGGATTGCAAGGCATGGCGCCAATAGTGTCAAGATTGACCGCCAGAAGCAGGGTGCTTAAACCCATGCGCGCGCTGGCATTAGCCGCTTCACAGCCGGCATGACCGCCACCGATTACTACAACGTCATATTGCATGGTCATAAGCTGACACTCTCTTGCGTTTCTTCTTACATTTGAATAGCTGAAGGCTGATCATAACAAATCCTCTTGAAAAACAGGCAAAAGGGCGTCTGATAGAGGGAAGAACGCAACATTGCAGCAATATTCGGCGGCATTATCTATACTTTATTACGCACCTCTCAGTTTGAAGTGGTTTCTGAGGCCCAGTTAAACAATGTCGGCAGCCCGTGGCAGTGGCATAATTTTTAGAAAAAATACCTTTAAAGGTATTTTTTTCGGTCCGCGACGGCGCGCAGTTTTAAGCTTTGGATTATTCGCCCTGTTAACGATGTACCAGTCGCCCGTGCCAGGCATGGCAGCTGAAAATTCACCAAATTCGCCAAATTCCTCAGGAATTACCGCCCCAGTGCAATCACCGGCGACAACAAGTGCTAGCGGGTTGAAGCCCGTACTTGATCCGAACAAATATTTTGGTCACGCCAAAAGCGGTTATGCCGCAGCAAAACTTTGTCCTGAAATTTGCGCTCAGCTTTTTTGCTATTGCGGCTGTGATTTAACCGATGAACACAGCAGTTTGCTTGACTGCTTCACTACCGACCACGGTGTTGACTGTCACATCTGCCAGGAAGAAGCGCTAATTGCGCTTAAAATGAAACGCGAAGGTAAAACGATGAAGCAAATTCAGCAAGCCATCGATGTTATTTTCGAGAAAGAATATCCTTTTGATGAGCCCAGCGAAACGATAAAAAAATATCGCGCCAACCGGCTCTGGCAGCCGTCTAAGACAGTGGCACCAATCAAAGCTACCGCCGGCGCCGCCACTGCCGGCAAAGTGAAAAAGAAAGTTTTCAAATCAACTTGCTGCGGCAACGCCAAGAAGAAGCATCGTTAATCGTTAAACTACTTCGTTAGACTACTTCGTTAGACTACTTCGCCAAAATGTCTTGGCAGAGCAACAAAGCGCTGGCGCAAATAGTTAGCGGCATCGTTGGCGGCTACCTCGCCTACAACTATGCGTTTAACCATGGCCACACAAATCTCCACCGCTTCTTGCATAACAAAACCGGCTTCCACCAATACTTCTCCCAACTTTCTATTCATACTCAAACTAATTTCGAGAGCGTCGTAAAGTTCAGTTTCGTCGATAAAACCGGCGTTGACCATGAGTTGTCCCATCTTGCGCGTGCCATCGCTAGTACCAGGTGAGTTTTTGTCATCAACATAGGCGCCACCCTGGTAAAGCCTGCGACACTCGTCGGCGGCTTTGGCGAACGATAATTGTCCCTGGCGATAACGCACCAATAGCTCAATGCACTGGCGATGAAACGCCGGAGCAATGCGCCTGCGCATCAACAACATGCGCCCGCAAGTCATGTCAGCATCGATGCTTGAGCGCACCACATATGGAATCTCATTCTTGGTCAATACTCCGGCCTTCGCCAAAAGCGCAATGAGAATGCTATGTGGCTCGTCTACTTTCTCCGGCTCGCCGACCAGCAGATGTTCTGCTCCCCAGGCCAGCTCTTGCACTATGCGACGCGCGTCGGCCACACACAAGCCACCGGCTCGGGCACGTCTCTGCACGGCTACAAATCTGTCAACTTGCAGATCTTTCAAATAGCCTGTAGAGACAAGCACGCGACCCAAGGGCAACTTGGAAGCGCAAGAGAGAGTGAGAGCGGCGTCTACAGCTTCACGGGTCAAAATACCTGCGCCTATTAAAAGTTCGCCTAAGCGCAAGCCGTCAGAAATCGGGTTTTGAATCCTTAGCATGGTGAGGTATGCCTCGTGGGAAAATTAATTAGTAAAGAAAGTCACCAACCGAAAGGTTGATGGTCAGGTGTATCAGCCCTGACAGCAAAGTAAATCTATACTCGAGGTATCCTGCTCTGGGGGGCAAGCAGGCGGAGCACTACAGGCGGTACCATTGCATATTAATGCAAAGCAGTCGCCAGAGATGACCGAGATTTATTCAGTTGGGTTAGTAAAAAGGATACCGGAGGCAAACTGCCTCAAAGCAGAATGTAGCAATGAAACGGCATGATGTCAAGCAGAATTTATCTAGTGGTACAATCGTGCTCTCAGGGTCAATATCAGCAATGCCTCCAGGCTGGCCGACACGACACCAGAGTGGACCCCAGATAGGCAAAATGCTTGCAGTAACAGGTAGCAAGAAGATCACAGGTAGCAAGTTCGTCCATGGCAAAAATCGCTGACCTGGCCCGGTCCATAACCAAGATTTCTCGACAGCGACAAGCGCTGATTGTGTTGGCGCTGATTTTGCTGTCGTTGCTTCTTATCTATCTAGATGTAGAAAATGGACCCTATGAAATTTATAGCAAGGCAGAAGATGTCCCACCGGCAGCAGTTGCCATCGTATTTGGTGCCGGTATCGGCTCACGCGAATTCAACGATCGCATAAAGACGGCCGTCACTTTGTACAAATTGGGCAAAGTGAAAAAGATATTGATGACCGGAGACAACGGTCAACTCTCCTACAATGAACCCCAGGCAATGAAAAGAGTAGCAATAAAGCTGGGAGTGCCAGCTACCGATATAACTTGCGACTATGCCGGATTCAGAACGTACGATAGCCTTTACCGAGCTCGTGAAATCTTTGCCGTAAATCAGGCCGTGCTGGTGACGCAACGTTACCATTTACCCCGTGCCATGTTTCTGGCAGAAAAAATCGGACTCGACGTAGTAGGCGTAGACGCCGGCATTCAGTCATATGGTGCTATTCAGTCGTGGTACGACTTGCGCGAAATTGCGGCTGCTGAAGCGGCCTGGTTTGATGTTATGAACGGTCGCAAGCCTAAATATTTAGGTAAAAAAGAACCGTTAATGCCATAAATTTATTGAGCCAGAAAACGTTTTAAATAAGGTGCAGTGCGACTACTCTTTGCGGCCGCCACCAGATTCGGTGGCCCGGCAACCACAACTTTGCCGCCTTGATCTCCGGCACCAGGGCCGATATCAATCACCCAATCACTTCCTGCCACCACGCGCATTTCATGCTCGACTACAACCACAGTATTACCAGAATCAACCAGACCGTCTAACTGCTTCAACAGCTTTTCCACATCAGATGGGTGAAGGCCCGTGGTGGGCTCATCGAGCACATAGAGCGTGTCTCCTTTCTGCATTCGCTGCAATTCTGTGGCCAATTTTATGCGCTGAGCTTCACCACCAGACAATTCGGTAGCAGGCTGACCAAGGCGCAAATAGCCAAGCCCTACTTCACGCAAAACATGGAATGAGCGTCTTATAGTTGGCTCATCCTGGAAAAATTCCCAGGCGGCATCAACAGTCATAGCCAGCACTTCGGCAATATTTTTATCTCGATATTTGATGTCTAAAGTTTTGGCATTGTATCTGGCTCCATGACAGGTCGGACATGGAGCGTAGACGCTAGGCAAAAAAAGCAATTCGACCATGACGAAACCCTCGCCTTCGCAAGTTTCGCAACGGCCTTTAGAAACATTGAAGGAGAAGCGTCCGGCATCGTAATGACGGGCTTTGGCGGCTTTAGTGTTGGCAAACAATTTGCGAACGTGATCAAATAGACCAGTATATGTAGCAAGATTTGATCGAGGAGTGCGGCCAATAGCTTTTTGGTCGACAACCACCAGGCGCTTGATACCATCCATAGTACCGTCAATATGGCCACCGGTACGCGCCATTTCTACACGCTCCAGCATCTCGCCTTCATCTTCGCCCACAGGTAATTGATGTCCCAGGCGCTCAGCAACAAGCTCCACTAATGCCTGGCTGACCAGACTGGATTTACCCGAACCGGATACGCCAGTGACCGTTGTAAAAGCGCTGACAGGAAAAGCAATATCAAGTTGATTTAAATTATTGCGGGTTACACCGGCTAGTTTCAGCCATCCTGCTGGTTTGCGCGCCTGGCGTTCTGGCACCCAGGGAGAAGCAAACAAATATTGCCTTGTGCGTGAGTCTGAAATTTCTGCCAGTCCGGCTGATGGCCCGCTATATAAAATTTGTCCGCCGTGCTCTCCAGCAGCAGGTCCGACGTCTACAATCCAGTCAGCATGTCTGATGACGTCGAGATCATGTTCAACCACAAAAAGTGAATTTCCGGAACTTTTTAAATCTGCCAGCGCCGCAAGTAGTGCCTCTGTGTCGGCAGGATGCAATCCGGCTGACGGTTCATCCAATACATAAACCACGCCGAATAAATTAGAACGCACTTGAGTAGCCAGTCTCAAGCGCTGCAGTTCACCAGGTGAAAGAGTGGGGGTGCCGCGGCTAAGCGCCAAATATCCAAGACCTAAATTAAGCAAAACCGAAATGCGATCACTTAAATCTTGAGCGATACGCTGCGCCACCACTGCTTTTTCCGGATGGTCTTTTGAGATTTTAGCCAGAGCTGGTGCCTTGCCTGAAACGTAAGGCTCAAGCAAAGCTTGCATTTTAATCATGGGAAGATCAGTAATGTCAGCAATGTCTAGGCCAGCGAAAGTGACTGATAGTGACTCTTTACGCAACCTTTTACCCTGGCAGCTGGGGCAATCGGCGCTGACCATATATTTAGAGACGCGCTTTTTCATCAGTGCACTCTGTGTATTGGCGAAATTGTAGAGCACATGTCTGCGAGCGCTGGAAAAATTGCCGTGATAGCTTGGTGGCTCTTTGCGCTTCAGCGCCGCCTTAACCTCGTGCGCTTCAAAACCGGCATACACGGGCACTACAGGCTGATCGTCAGTGAATAAAATCCAGTCGCGATCTTTTTTCGACATTTTGTTCCAGGGTTTGTCGATGTCGTACCCGAGAGTGACAAGCATGTCGCGTAAATTTTGACCGTGCCAGGCTGGTGGCCATGCGGCGATGGCGCGCTCGCGAATGGTAAGGGTGTCGTCAGGCACCATGGACTGCTCAGTAACCGTATAGATGCGGCCGAGGCCATGGCATTCAGCACACGCACCAGATGGAGTGTTAGTGGAAAATGCCTCGGCATCCAGATGTGGTTGGTTGGCCGGATAGGTTCCTGCTCGTGAATAAAGCATGCGCAGCAAATTTGAAAGAGTAGTGACACTACCGACAGATGACCTGGTAGTGGGCGTGCCACGCTGTTGTTGCAGCGCCACCGCTGGTGGCAGACCATCAATTTTGTCTACTTCAGGCACGCTCATCTGATGAAAAAGACGCCTGGCATAAGGTGAAACAGACTCTAGATATCGACGCTGCGCTTCTGCATAAAGTGTGCCGAAAGCCAGTGACGACTTGCCTGAACCGGACACACCAGTAAAGACTACGAGGGCATCTCGCGGAATATCAACATCAATATTTTTCAGATTATTCTCACGCGCACCACGTACAAGGACGAACTGACTGGTGTCATTGGTGACGGCTCGCGGCGAATGATCTTTTGCTCCAGATTTCATGGTTGAACTCACTAGTAAATCGTCGCGGGATCCCTAAAGCCGCAGCCCGCCCGCTCCTATCAGCTCTAAATCTTCTAGCTCAAGCACGCCGCCAAGACTCGCTGTTTAAGCCATTCTACATTACTTTGAAAACTATACCTTCAAGAAGAAGCCATTGCCCAGAGGGATTCAAGCAATCTCACCTCTTGACTTCCTACCCTTCCACGTACTAGAATGGTAAGTAAGCACTCATGTCAATTTGCAGAGAGTGTCTGCAGGTTTTAAAGATGTGATTGCCAGGTGAAAAATACTATGAAGAATTTGGAGTTTATTTTATTTCTGTTAGTTCTGATCGGTGGCATCAACTGGGGTCTCGTAGGCGCTTTCAACTATAATTTCGTCACGACAATGCTTGGTGACGGCACTGCCACCCGCGTGGTTTATGCACTTGTTGGATTAGGCGCAGTGTATGAAACATACAAAATCATGAGAAAACGCTCGGCTGCATAACAGATTTATTTTGTAGAAATTTCAATTTAACTGACGGCGTAAACAGCAACTGTTCCTGCGGGTAAAATTTGCTAACTTCGTTTTGCATTGTTTTACTCGTTTGCTCGTGCTTTGCTGCTGCGCATGTCAAGCGACTACTTTGTAGCGGCAATTTTGCCGATGCTACAGAGTGGCTAGGTCGCGATGAAATTACGCAAATTATTACAGGGCAACGATTTCGGGCATTTCTAATGTCTTCGACTTTGCTCGTGTTGATCATCAACCGTTAACGGTTGATGATCTTGTACTGACTAAACTGCAAAAGTCACACTCGCCGGCATGCAAATTGATCCATCAACCGTTAACGGTTGATGGATCAATTTATCTAACTAACCGAATTCAAAATGCCCCGTTACTTAGCTACAGCGTGCTGTTTGGCCATTTCGGCAGCACGTTTTTGCATTTCTTCCGGAGTAACATCTTCTATATGAGTAGCAAAATGCCAGACGTGACCGAAAGGATCTATAACACTGCCGGAACGATCGCCATAGAACTGATCTTGAGCAGCTTTTTGCAATGTAGCGCCATTGTCCATTGCAGCTTTAATTGTGGTGTCCACATTCGGAACGTACAGCAAAAGGCCAACGGGGCTTCCACCTAAAGTGTGGGGGCTTTTGCCTTCGGGACACTCGTCACCAAGCATAATTATTGAATCGCCAATCTGCAATTCACAATGCCCAATTGTGCCATCGGGACCATCTAGTCTCATTCGCTCAGTGGCGCCCAAAACTTTCTTATAAAACTCAATTGCTTTGGCCGCGTCGCGCATGGTCATGTATGGAGTTAAGGAATGGTAGCCTTCGGCCTGATAATTCATAATTGATTGTTCTCCGGCATATAAATAGAGGCGCTGAGTATATCGGATCATTAGAATTGCTGCCTTAAGCAAGCTAGACCGCTTGTTTGAGTGGGCGACCCGCCTCAATTAGCTGAACGGTGCCGATGTCGCGAGGGTGAGATTTGCAGTGCGTTGGCTCAGCAGTTTTAGTAGCATCGGCCTTAGTAGCACCAGGCTGGACCGACTCATTCTCCAACGTTTGACGCTCTGCATCGAGGCCATTCCAGAAAATCGCTACCGCGTCGAGCATTGCTTTACCACCTTGCAAAAATGCTTCTTCATCAAAATCAGATTTGGCAAAAGCGCTGGCTAATTCATCATCGGTATGAGCAGCGTGCTGATCTTCAATTTGATCATGAAAAACCCAAAAAGCTAACGGCAAATCGGCAATCTGACTGGCTTTAATTATCTTCAATCCGGCAATTAGCTCTTTCCAAAATCCAGCCGCTGCCCAATGCTCTATGGCATGCGAAGCTCCAGCAGCGGTAGACTCGTCATCTGAGCCGTACCAGGTCATAAGCGCATCGCAGAAGGCTAAAGTTGCCTGGCTGCCGTGTTTACGCTTGCCTATTTGGCCAAAGGTCAATCCTAAATGACTGGCGAAATCAGCCAGCCACTCGAAATGTGCAGCGGTGAAGCGAAAGCGTCCGTTATCGATGGAGCCATCTTTGGTGAACATGACACCAAGCTCGTTCATCAAAATTTCTTTGCCTGCTCTGTAGCTGGCCAGGTCAGAGGCGTTGATGCATTTGCGCAGCTGCGCTTCAATAAACAGATGGCTGAAAACTGAGAACTGTACAGTGAATGCACGCAGTTGTTCTGGGCTTGCGCAGCCCTGACTAAACCAGCTGGTGAAGCCGTTTGAAGTGACGATCGGATGGGTGCCAATGAGCTCGTCAACTCTGTTTTTAAATGTATTCAGTCGAGTGTTTTGTACTTCTTGAAGCATGATTATTTATCCTTTTTAGATTTTCAAAGCAAAGAAAAAGCCCTCTCGATCGACGAGAAGGCTTTTGTTCATAAGTTCTAGACTTTTATGACAACGCCAGCTAGCCGACCCCGAGGGAGTAGGTATAGTAGTAATAGCTGTAGGCGTTTTTGGCTGTCATAGTTTTCCTACCGTAACAGACAAACTGACGATGGGCAAATGAAATGTTTTGACCGGTGGTCACAATCGTAACAATGCCAGCAGCAAGGCCGTACATAATTATATAGCCACACCATCTCAAGCTTGATTAACAGCTTTCGCGCTCTCTACTTAGCTGTTTGCACTTGCTTCGTTCGGCCAGCGAGAATTTTCAGGAACGATCTGGTCTGAATTTCTTCCAGTGTCAAGCCGGTGGCGGCAATTTCATCGAGAGTGATGGCACCACAGTTGATGGCACGCAAGAAATAGTTAAGTAAGCCCTGGCCTGTGGCGGCATCATCAAAGACGTCTCCCACAAGAGTAGCCTGAGCAGCCTTTTCCATGAATGATTTGAGACGCAGAGAAGCGGCATCAAGACCTTCGAGGAAGAAAGCATAACAGGCGGCGTAACGCACGGGCAGCTGAGCTGGGTGAAGATCCCAACCTTGATAATAAGCTTGAACCAATGAATGGCGAGTGTGATCGTAGGCCAATTTCCAGGCCCTGTGTACCACTTCTTGATTCTCCGCTTTCTGCAAATCTGTCAATTGACCGCCTTTTTCGGCGCGGTGAGGGCCAACCGGCATTACGTTGGTGGCACCATCAGAAAGCCAGATACCTGTGCCGGCGAAAGTGACTTTCATCATGTGCAGAGCAAAGTCGCATGATGGATGGTCCATGCGCTGTTGGGAAGCCGTTATGTTGCAGGAGGCAGTGTAATCGTATGTACCGAAGTGGGCGGCAACACAACGTCCGTCGGCAGCCTCAGCCAACAAAGGCAAGTTACACTCACCTTTCCTATTGAACAAAGCTTGAGTTTGCTCAATCATAATTTCCATTTTTAAGCTGCCGGGGCGCAACGCTGTCTTGCTTTCCAAAAGCTTGAACAGTTCCACTAAAGCAGTTACTTGCTCTGGAATAGTCACTTTCGGCAAGGTAACGACAAAATTGTCGGGCAACTGGCCGCCGGTTTCTTCCACCAGAGTAGTGATGAAAATATCGAGCGTACGGGCGCTGCGCAGTTTCAACTCTTCATTAAAAGGCTTGATGCGGATGCCGATAAATGGGGGCAAGAGCTTATCACGCATGCCTTTTGCTACTTCGCGAGCGGCAGCTTCGGCGTGACCATCTTCTTCTGCGTCAGGCCTGTTTCCGTAGCCATCCTCAAAATCAATGCGGAAATCTTCCACTGCCTCGCGTTGCAATTTCTCTTTTACCCGCTGATATACGGTATATGCAAGACGTCCGTGCAATTCGGTTTTCGTCGAACCGGTTTTGGCATTTTCTGAAAGAGATTTAGTCAACTTAGCAATTTCATCAGCGCCCAGCGGCAACGACTCGGCGCCTGGCAAATCTAGTGCCCGGGCTAGAACGGTAAAATCGGGAGCATATTCCTCGAGATTAGCAACCGCCATCACACCAAGCTTTCTAGCCGAATCAGCCTTAAACAACTGTGCGCCACCATATACGGTGTGCACCGGCTGCCTGGCCGACGAGTCACCAGGGTAAAATTTATTGAAAGCAGCGTTGGCTTGGCCCAATTTACTGAACACATCACTGGTTGTAGATTCTGGCAAACTAACTTTCATGGTCACTCCCTTATGTGCTATTTAACTGCTAACTTACTTTTCAAACTAAATCTATTGCTGCCTGCTTTGCTCTTCTTAACTGCCTCTGTAGGTTGAATAGCCAAAGGGGCTGAGTAAAAGCGGCACGTGGTGATGCTCGTGGGCGTTGATTATCTCAAATATGATTGGCACACTAGGATAAAAATTCTGTCTGTGTGTAGCCTCAAAATATCCGCCGGTATTAAAAGTAAGCTGATAGGTACCAGGCTTCAACTGCCAGCTATCAGGAACCAAATCGCGACAGCGACCATCGTTGTCGGTGATGCCGCGGCCCACTTCGCTCCAATCGTCGACGCCTTTATGCTCAAGCACAACGTCGACTCCAGCCGCGGGGCGGCCTATCGATACATCGAGAACGTGAGTTGTAATCTTGCTCATGACAGTAATTTTTCCAATCTCAATCTAGTAATCTTGTTTTGTTCTTGCATAGCAACTTGAATTTCAGCAGCAGGGCTGTTGGTGTGCCGTTCTTGTAGCAGGGCCAGCATTTCGCTTGCTGATTTGCCTGCGGCACAAACGATAAATATATATCCGAATTTTTGTTCGTAAGATGCATTACCGCTGGCAAGAGCCTCGATCACTTTGTTATCGGCAAGTGCCACTCCACCCTGCTCTCCAGCCGCCCACTCACTGGTTGTAGCAAACTTAGCTTTTAAACTATTCAAATCGCCAATCTTCGGGTGATGACTGAAAGCTTCCAGCCAATCGGCTTGCTCAAGCCCGTTCCAAATTTGGTCCGAGGTCTGCATTAACTGCTCAAGAGAAACAAATGGCCTGCGGTCAATTAACCGGCTGGCCCAAGTCTCGCTGCCGCAACAACGCCGCAACTCAGGCATTAGTTCCTGAGCAGCGGTGGTGTTAAGTTGATCTAGATTCATTATCGCTATAGTTGTTGTTAGCGTTTGCAGTGCACGCGGAGGCGCGCCACTCCACCATCAGGGTAGATATTCAAGCGCACGTGAGTAATTTTGCCGATGTCGATAATCTCTTTTTCAAAATAGTGTTGCTTGTCGGCTTGCAATTTGAGTTGTGGCAGAAGCTCTTTCCAGGTCGCTTGTGGCCAGGTAAGGTTATCGATGTCGAGGTCAGGCGAGTAGCAACCATCAATAGAGCAAGTATCAGGATAATTGCCGATGTGGAAAGCGGTATCAACTTCTAGCTTTTTCACCAGGCCTGGTTGTCCCATTTTGACTATGACCCAGTCGTGGCCGGGGCCGCGTTTACGTCTGGTTTCCCAGGCATCCCCCATGTTCCTGCCGCGGCCAGGCATAATCAAGTTTTCCATGTTACCGAAGAACATGTCGTTGCATGCCACCACTCGAGCGCCAAATTCCACAGCGGCCAGATCTACCAGAGCGTCTTCTTTAATTTTGCTCAAATCAGGAACAACATCACCAAATATTTTCAGACGGGCCACGCCACCGTCAGGGAAAATATTCAATCGCACGTGCGTCCAAGCCTCGCTGCTAGAGACGCCGAACAGATTTTGCGAGCCGGCCTTTAGCGATGACCGTGGCACAATCTCTACCCATTTTGCCGACGCCAGTTTATCCGCATTCTCTTCACCGGGCGCGATGCAGGCTTCCAGTGATGCGTAAGGTGGATGATTGCCAAGGAAATGATTGGTGTCAATATCAACACCACGGATGATACCAGGCAATCCCAATTTGACTATGCACCAATCGTAACCGGGCACCCGCTTTCTGCGACTCTCCCAGCCATCCATCCACTTACCGTTTTTAGTATATTTGTCTTCAATGAAAATACCGCGGCCAGGCTTGAGCAAATTTTCCTTCTCAGCAAAAAATTCGTCGCTGCAACAGAGCGCTTTGCCCCCGAGCTTTTCAGTGGCCAGATCAATCAATCCTGTAAAGGCAGAAGCTTCAAGAATGGACGTTTGCATCGACATACTCTCCCAATTTTGTGCCCATCAATGCCTTACCAGAAGGCACATCTGAGAAGTGACCATTATCATAAATTTTCAATCCGCGAACATAAGTCTGTTTTACTTTCCCTCTGAAGACGCGGCCTTCATGCGGGGTTACCTTGTGCTTGTGCTCAATTATGGCTGCTTCAATTTTCTGTTCTTGATCGGGATCAAAGACAATAATGTCAGCATCATGACCAGGAGAAAGCGAGCCTTTGCGTTTGTCTAAACCGAGAAACTGAGCAGGCCCTTGTGACATCCACTGCGAGACGCGAGCAAGAGTGTGTCCGCGTTTTGACGCTTCGCTCCAGACTGCCGGCAGGCCAAATTGCAGCGATGAAATGCCGCCCCAGGCCTTGTCGAAATTGCCTTCTTTTAAAAGCTTCAGTTCAGGGGTACAGGGCGAATGATCAGAAACAATAAAATCAAGCGTGCCATCATTCAGGCCCTGCCAGAGTTTTTCACAATTTTCGCGTTCACGAATTGGTGGAGTACATTTAAATCTGGTGTCACCATCGGCGATGTCTTCAGCATTGAGGGTGAGGTAATGAGGACATGTCTCTGCAGTAATTTTCAGGCCTTCCTTCTTTGCTGCAGCGATGAGAGGCAAAGCGTCAGACGAAGATAAGTGAACAATATGTACGCGGCAATCAAATTGTCGGCAAAGATCGATCATCAGTTTGATAGCTTCGTCTTCCCAGGCTCTAGGCCGTGAAGCAAGAAAGTGCATATATTTTTGCGGTTCTTCTGCAAAGAGTTTTTGCTGAGCGGCCTCATCTTCACTTGGCTCAGTGCCGTGAGAACAGTCAAGCTCAGCATGCACCAGCAAAGGCAGGCCCCGCCTGGCGAGTATGGGCATACTTTGCTCAAGGTCGGCCCTTTCTACATTTGGAAAATCATCAATGCCGGAGTGAATGAGAAAACATTTGAATCCCATCACGCCCATGTCGATCATTTTGTTTAATTCACCACTATTGCCGGGCACCACTCCACCCCAGAAACACAGATCGACATTGAGGCGGCCTTCAATGTGTTTCAATTTTTCTGAAAAAGCCTGAGCGCTAGTGGTTACAGGAATGCAGTTGAGGGGCATGTCACAAATGGTAGTGATACCACCAGCGGCGGCAGCACGTGTAGCTGTGTTGAAACCTTCCCACTCTGTACGGCCTGGTTCATTGATATGTACATGGCTGTCGACTAATCCAGGCATGACCACATGCGTGCCCACATCATCAATTTGGCAATGAGCAGGAGTGGCATCATAGGCGGAAATATCACAAATCACGCCATTGTTGACCAGTACCGTCGCGGCTTTAAATTCACCATCGAGCAAGACACGTGTACTTCTAATACCAAACATGGAAGACTGGTGCGACGACATTATGACCCTCGCTTAATTGTGCCCGAGATCAGCCCAAAAGGCTCATCTATAGGATAAAAAATTTCGTTCTTATTGGCTTTGCCGAAAGGCTCAAGATTGAAAGCAATGCGATGTTGATTAGGCATGGTGATGTTGATTTCAGAAATTTCGCCCACTGCTTTTAGTACCGCTTCGCCCATGGCGTAAAGGGTTTGCTGCACTGCCAGACTGCTGTGTGTGGCAAAAACTTCAAGCACAATCTGGCGCACAGTCTCGTAATTTTTATTGAAATCAATGCTAGCCAACTTATCGTCGTCGTATGTCCAGGTGGCTTCAACACTAGTGGCCATAATGCGATCGTGAGTTTCAGGCAATGTCGTGAATTCATCGCGAATGAATCCCCAGAACTCTGATTCGGTGGTTTTAGCCACCACCAGATTTTCAATCGCTGAAAGAACTGAGAGGCCTTGCCTGTCGCCGCTAACATGAGTGCTGCGCTTCTCATTGCCGGCACTGACAAAAGCATGAGGATGGGCCTTACCCTTGGCCTCGATGCGCAACCAGAGGTCTTCAATAAGATTGACGCTGGCTTCCTGCACATGGGGATATTTGGTTAAGAAGTGCTGGCAGAGGTGCTGAGCGAATGATTCGATGCTGGCTAAATCGTGTTCGGCGGCCAGAACATAAACTGTGTTGCGCATAGAATCGGTGGCAATAATGCTGCTGTTATCGCCTTGCAAATATGAGTTTTCGAACTCGCCTTCGAGCTGAATATTGGCCGTCAGTTCTTTTAATTCCTGATGGTCACCGTGGTTAATAACTTTGGTCAAACGTATGCCTGACTTGCCATAAGCGTTATGGGACAAAGTGCTGAACTTGGCTTCGAACTTGGCCTTCGTAGAACTCATGCAGACCCCTGTGAAGTGAAACGAGAGCAAACAGACGAGAATTAAAGTGCCGAACCTAGGCGATATCGAACAAAGGGATATCAGGTGGAGTATTAGGCATCAATTCTCGCATTATTAGATACCTCTTGGCTTTTGGCATGGCATGCTTGACTTCAGTTTTTGTTTGTTTAAGTGCAGGCGTTTGTGAGGGGTCTTTTTGCGTCTTTCTAAAACGCAGAGAAATTTTCAAAAATTTCTCTGCAATTTGGCAAGTCTATTTTTAGATCCGGATGACAATCTCAATTTCACCAGGAGCGTGCAAGAGTCTGCCCGCGGAAGAAACTTACTTGCGTGGATTCGGTTGAATAAGTCAAAGCAACTGGCCATGAAGCCGATAGTACAACTATATATTATAATATAACAATCCAAAAAGACTAAGAGTCAAAAAAAGAAAAAAAGAAGCAAGGAGCAGAGCGCTTGCGCGCTCCACTCCCTGCTCTCAGTTAATTGACCCGAGTAAACTCAGGCCCGCTTCTGCACCACGGCCGGTGCCAGAGGAATCACCATCGGCAACTGACGGGTCCGATTTTTGCGGTCCCTGGCAGTCGCTGCAGCCGAGGCCGATTCACGCACTGCTTCCACATCATCATCGTCGATGACATAGCTGCTCTCGCTGCTGGCAGTGACGCCGGCATCAAGCTTGTTCTGCGCTTCGGTCTCGGCCTGGCGGTTCTTCACCATGTCAGCGGTGATGATGGCCACCTGCGGTTCATTGAAGATAACCGGCGCCAGCACCTGTTCCATGATCTCGCGCAGGGCGCGACCATTGGTGCCCGACTTCAGCGCATCCTCAGCGATTGCCCGCAGTGCGCCCCTGGTGAAGCGAAGGTCGGTGGTGGCAGACAGCAGCAAAACCTTCTGCCCAACCAGCGCCTTCCTCGGCTCTACCAGAATGCGCTCCAGCTGATCCACAGTCAAAGTCTCGATCACCAGCCGAATAGGCAGGCGGCCGACGAACTCCGGAATCATGCCGAACTTGATCAGGTCCTGAGCATCAGCGTCTTTCTGATATTTGCTGAACTCAGTTTCCTTGGCCCGCACCTCGGCGCCGAAACCGATCGACGTCTTCTCGTCGGCCTTGCGACGGGAGACGATCTCACCGAGCGCGGCGAAAGCTCCCCCGAGAATGAAGAGGATGTTCGTCGTGTCGATCTCGATCATCTCGCTTTTGCCGCGGTTGTTGCCATCCTTGGGCACACTGATCACAGTGCCTTCCAGAATAGTGAGCAGCTCTTCCTGAACCGACTCACCACCCACATCCAGCGAGGTTTCGGCGGACGCGGCGATTTTGTCGATTTCGTCCAGATAGACGATACCGTTTTGAGCACGTTCGACGTCGTAGTCGCACGCACGCAACAGACCGACGAGAACCGCCTGCACGTCTTCACCAACATAACCCGAGGCGGTCAGCTTGGTGGCTTCTGTGCGGTAGAACGGAGCGTTGATTGCACCAGCCAAGGCCTCGGCCAGAAGCGTTTTGCCGCAACCGGTAGGGCCAACGATCAAGACGTTGGACTTGTCGGTTTTGGCGCGCTCTTCCGGGCTCAGCTGCATGCGACGCAGGTGCTGTGACGCCGCGTTGGCGAGACCGCGCTTGGCCGCATGCTGACCGACGACCACCTGATCGAGAACCTCGACGATTGCCTTCGGCGACTTGTAGGTGATCGCTTCGACCTGACCCTTCCCCTTGGATTTGCCAGCCGTCTTCGGCTTATCCAGGGCTGCCTTCTTGGCGATGGACCTCTGCAGGTTAGCCACCGTCTCGCGCAACTCCGCCGCTTTCTGGTAGCACTCCATGGCTTCTTCGTTGGTCTCGGCCAGGGCGCGCAGGGTCTGCAGCTCCTTTTCCGTGACTTCTGGCTTGACCTTGCCGCCGGGGAGAAGATCGCGCAGGGAAGTACGCTTGGCCTTGGACACTGCCGGTCTGACGCGAGCGTCTTCTTTCAGGTCTGCCGCTTCCTCGAGAATCAGCTTGGCTTTCTTGACGAGAAGGCTGGCGTGGTTGGAAGCGACAGTGGCCTTGCTTGCTTCGCTTGCATAGATTTCGAAGGCGCGGTGGTAATGGGCTTCACCCTGATCGAACCGGTCGTCCATCTCGGCATAAACGAGGCCGAGATAATTGTGGATGTAACCGACGTTTTCATGATTGGCGCCGTGTTCGTCCACGCGGTCGTCGAGTAGTTCCAGAAAAATTGCTTCGCACTGCAGCAGGTCGCCGCGGGTACGCTCGGTCTTGTTGTAGACGGCAATGGCTGCAGCGAGCATTGCTTCATCCTGATTGCGTGAATTAGACATGGTAGTCTCCTTCTGGCCCTGGGGGCTGTTAAGAACTACTGACCGAAGTCAGTCGGGTTAGGTTAGCGCTAGCGCTTTCTACCTTATGGTCGAGGTTGAAAACATCAGCAAAGGCAAAACGTCAGGGTCCCGTTCTCAAAAAAAGAGAGCAACAGGTCCTGTAGTGGAAATATTTGATTTGGTTAGAAGGGATCCAGTAAAAGAATTTGGCTGAGAGAGAGAAAAGGTATACAGCTCATACTTAGCGAGCTCCACCAACGTGAACAACCCACAGAGCTCTTGTTTACGATTCTTAACGGTAGTCAAGCGGCGCTGGCTGGCGTGGCTTTAATGAAACTCGCCTGCAACATACTGGCGCGGCTAGCGTAGCGTCTTTTAAGATTCAGGCGGAGTCAAATCTGGAGGCGACTTTTTGACCACCATCATGGCAGTGGGATGCTCGGCCACATCGTCGGTGATTAAACGCACGCCGTGTTCGCTGCTGGCGTAAGTCCACACCCATTCAAAAAACACAGCAAGGCGATTGCGCAAACCAATAAGAGAAAGAATGTGAATCAATAGCCATGACAGCCAGGCTAAAAATCCACTGATATGAGTCTTTACGGGCCAGCGGAGATTGGCCACAGCACGGCGGCGTCCAATAGTGGCCATGTCGCCTTTGTCAAAATAGCGAAAAGGCGCACGCGGCCTACCGGTCAGGTCGCAAGCAATGGTACGGGCGGCGTAAGCACCCATCTGCATCGCACATGGTGCCACCCCCGGCACAGGCTTGCCATCTTGCTTGAAGTGAGCAACGTCGCCGCAGACAAAAATGTTGGCGTGTTCGGCGCCAGCAGGATTCAAGTAATCGTCTACCAGCACACAACCGCGCCTATCGCACTCAACTTGCAGCATTTTTCCAGCGGAAGACGCTTGCACTCCTGCAGCCCACATGATTACAGAAGCGGGAATGGTGCCCTTGTTGGTGACCACGCAATCAACTTGCACGTCGGTGACCGTGGTGTCGGTCATTACTTCAACGCCGAGCTCTTGCAATTGCACCACGGCCTTGGCGGCCAGGTCTTCGGGATAGGGGCCGAGAATGCGCGGTAAACCCTCAATTAAAAGCACTCTGGCTTCAGCCGGATCGATCAACCGATAATCACCAATCATGGAATTTTTGCAAATATCACTGATGGCACCAGCCATTTCAACGCCAGTTGGTCCGCCGCCGATGATGATGAAATTAAGCGGTTCATGACTGCCGCTTCGAGCCATGTCGTTTTCAGCCAGTTCGAAGGCCGACAAAATGCGACTGCGAATCTCCACTGCGTCTTCAATAGTCTTGAGACCTGGTGCAAATTTTTCCCACTGGCCATTGCCAAAATAGGAGTGTTTAGCACCAGTAGCGAGAATCAAATAGTCAAAATCAAAGGCACCAAGATTCTTAAACTCAGCTTTTCTGGCTGACAGATCGACGCCCACAAGCTCATCCATCAACACTTTGACATTGGCGCAGCGACTTAAAATGCGGCGAATAGGCTGGGCAATGTTGCCGGGCGAAAGAGTGGCCGTGGCCACCTGGTAGAGCAAAGGCTGGAAAGTATGATGATTCTTGCGATCAATCAAAGTGACATCAACAGCCAGCCGGCTCAGATCTTTGGCAGCCTGCAAACCGGCGAAGCCACCACCGATGACCAGCACCTGAGGTCTTTTACTTGTTACTTTTAGCGTGGGGGATTGCACGTCTGCACTTTCTTCTCAATTCAATCACTAGCTTGTTTTGTTATAACCCAGTTGAGCGCTTAAAACCGTAAATGGGGTGTTTGCACGCCTGCAAAATAAACCGTGGCGAGGGTTACTATATGCAAGCATAGCAACGTAAAAAAAGGGAAAAGTGCAACCCTTGGGGTCGCACTTTTCCTTCCAAGAATTCAGCTTATGGCACTATATACGGTGCGCTAAGCTTTCTTGATCTTCTTCACAGCCGCTACAATTTCAGCCGGATCAATGACCCTGGTCTGCAACCTGGCGGTCAGGCTCAGGGCTTCAAAAACGCCGTGATCCTGGCCGTAATTGAGCGATTGCTTAGTGGCTCCGACAGCTTTTGTCGATTTGCCGGCAATGGTGCTGGCAATCTGCATCACCAGACTGACTAATTCATCTTTGCTGGCACAGACAGCATTAATAAGCCCCGAAGAAAGGGCACGGTCACTGCCGATACGCGCACCAGTGAAAGACAACTCTCGCACCAGACCGGCAGGCATAATCAGCGGCAAGCGCTGTAAACTGCCCAGGTCGGCCATGATGCCGAGGTTGATTTCTTCAATGGCGAAGACTGCAGTGTTGTCTGCATAGCGGAAATCGCAGGCCGCGGCGAGATCAAGACCGGCACCGAGACAGGCTCCATGCACAGCAGCAATCACCGGGAACGGCGCTTTTTCAACGCTGGTGATGGCATCCTGCATGCGCGTGATTTGATACAGCAACTTGTCTTTGCCGCCCTGCGCCTGCAGTTCGCTCAGCAGAGGCCCCTGAAACATGGCCAGGTCAATTCCTGAAGAAAAGTTGTCGCCTTCTCCGTAAATCACCAGCACTTTGGTTTCGCCCGCAGCGATGAGCTCCTTGATGGCCAGCGGAAACTCTTTCCAGAATGCTTCCCCCATGGCGTTGGAACGCTTCGGATTAGTGAACTTGAGCGTGGTAACGTGGTTGCTGGTGCTCAAGGCCAGAGACGAGTACTTCGGCGCTGGAGCAACTTCGGCGCTTGCTACAGTGGGGACAGCAACTTCGGCGCTCGACACTGCAACAACAGCACTGTCAGAGCCAGGTGTGGCCACGTTTTCAGTGGGCAAAGTGGCAACGACGTCAGCAGCTTTGACTGCACTACCGGCCGGTTCATTGGCTTTGACACGGGGCAGAGACTTAGGCGGCTTACCGATGAAGAAATCGGGCAGCAACTTAGCCGTGGGGTCAACCGCGTACTTGGTCAAATCGGTTTCACCGGCAGCAGTAAGTACCGCCGAGTCGATGAAAAAGTTGCCACTGCAGGTGCTGGACGGCTGATTGAAAATCCAATATGCGGCGTCGGCCACAATTTCAGGTTTACGTGAAGCCTGAACTGATTGTTCGCCGCCAAGCAAATTGCGCACTGCAGCCGTATCAATGGCTGTTTCCGGCCAGAGTGAGTTGACTGCGATATTAGACTTCTTCAGTTCGGCAGCGAGCCCGAGGGTGCACAAGCTCATGCCGTACTTGGACAGCGTATAAGCCAGATGCGGCGCGAACCAATCAGCATCAAGATTAATCGGCGGAGAAAGGCTGAGAACGTGAGCATTGCTGCTCTTTTTCAGATATGGCAAGGCATGCTTGACGGTCATGTAGACAGCGCGAGCATTGACTGACTGCATCAAATCGAAACGCTTCATTTCGGTTTGCTCAGTATTCGTCAACTGGATAGCGCCGGCATTGTTGATAACAATGTCGATACCACCGAAGACTTCTACTGATTTTGCAATAGCGGCCTTGATTTGCTCTTCATCGCGCACATCACAGGCAATAGCAAGAGCTTCACCGCCAGCGGCTTTCACTGCTTCTGCGGCGCTATATATGGTGCCCGGCAACTTGTCGTTGACAGTGGTGGTTTTGGCTGCAATTACGATTTTTGCGCCATCCTGGGCTGCTTTCAAGGCAATGGCGAGACCGATTCCACGGGACGCACCAGTAATGAACAGTACTTTGTTTTTGAGACTCATAAAGGGATCCTGATAGTTGTTTTTGACAGAAAAAAACAGCACCACCAACTAACCGGCCAGCAGAATTGCTTTGGCGGCGGTAGAAGCTAATGGGCTTGTTTTTATGGAATTTGAACTAAGTGTTTCTGTCTGAGTTTTTTAATTGAGGAATGAGCTCATACTCCAATATTGCCCGGGCTTAAAAACACCTTGATTACTGGGTCAGTGGATAAGCTATTTGAGCCCTCAGTTAACATGAGGCTTTCTGCCGATCCGCAAATGTTCAATATTGCACCATGAGAGTTCAGCTTACATATGTTGTCAACAGAAGGCGCTCTCTGTGCAGTTTTTAGATGTGCGAGCTTGCGCCAATCATTGAGCTTTACAGTTTTTTTGATTGATGACTTTGGGATTTGCTGAAGCCGAAGTGCAGCGGGTAGATCCATCAACCGTTAACGGTTGATGGATCTACCCACTAGGAAATAATATTGAACTCACTAGCTGAAGATTCTCTTGATCCAGAAATAGTCAGTACTTTAAGTTCTCAAGGTATTTATTTTCACCTAACAACTTAAGCTTCTAAATTTAAACACCAATAAAACCGCCGCCGAGTATTAAAGCCTCTAGGAACTGAGAAATGTCAGCTCTGGGTTTCAACTACGTTTGCACCAGCAACCGTTAACGGTTGATGGATGACGGTGATTGCTCTGATTGCTCAACCATATTTGCCCCTAACTTTTATGAAAACCAAACATTCACTGAGCCCACCGTCTGAGTTTCTAACCAGGCGGCGCTATAAATTTCGCATCAAAAAAAGCTGGTTGACCATGCCTGATGGCGTTCGGTTGGCGGCTACTTCCTACATTCCAGTGGCGAGGCATCGTGGCGAGACCTTTCCGGTTTTGCTCGAATATTTGCCCTATCGAAAAGACGACACTTTCTACGTGGTGGACTACTCGTTCTTCAGCTATCAGGCTCAACTCGGTTTTATTACGGTCAAGGTAGACATTCGCGGCACTGGAGCCTCTGAAGGCGATATTCCCGAACGTGAGTATTCAGACATCGAAATGCAAGACTGCGAAGAGATCATCAAGCAGCTTGCCGCCCGCAAACCGGCCAATGGTAATGTGGGCATGCTCGGTGTATCGTGGAGCGGTTTCAATGCACTGCAAATGGCAATGAGACGTCCGCCGGCTCTGAAAGCCATTCACGCAGTGCATGCTTCTGACGACCTGTTTCATGACGATGTGCACTACATCGACGGCAATCTGCATCTCGACCCGTATCACCTGTACATCTGTCACGAACTGGGTCTGCCGCGCACACCGGGTTATAAGTTTGACGACGAGTATTTCGCGCAGAGATTCAACCATCGGCCCTGGATTTTTACCTATCTGAAAAACCAGCTGGACGGCCCCTTCTGGCGGCAAAAGTCACTGCGCGAAGACTTTAGCCAGATAGACATTCCGGTCTATCTCGTGGGCGGCTTGCTTGATGGTTATCGCTCGGCCACAGTGCGCATGTTCCAAGAGCTTGAAGTACCCGTGCGCTGTGACATTGGTCCATGGGACCATTCCTGCCCTGATGAAGGCGCTCCCGGTCCGAATTACGAATGGCAGAAGCGCCTGGGTGAATGGTTCAACCGGTACCTTCGCCCTGATGCGAAACCGGCCACACAGAAGAGTCGTGGGCTCCAAACAAGGCGCAAGCAGCAAACAGAGAAAGAATTGCTTGTCTACGTCCGGCATGGTCACAAACCCGACGTCGACATTGAGCAGGTGCCCGGATACTGGCGGCGCGACACCCTGCCTGCGCAAGGAGGAGAAAATCACAAGTTGTTCTTGAGCCCGGGGAAGCTTGTGTCAAAGAGTCTGCCGTCCACTGACGACACCACCAATGGTGCCGTAGAGCTCAGGTACAAAGCTTTCAGTGGAACCGCGGCTGGCACCTGGTGGGGAAACACCACCGGGGATATGGCGGCTGATGATGCTGATTCGCTGGTTTTTGACAGTGCTCCCATGCGCAAGGTGAAGCAGATCATCGGCACGCCGCATCTGTCGGTAGCAGTAAAGGCCTCGTCAAGTAAGGCTAAATGGTCTGTTCGATTGGAGGATGTAGCCCCAGACGGCAGCGTTACGTTGATAACCGGCGGACTTTTCAATCCGGCTCATCGTATGAACAGGTTGGAGCCCACCCTTCCGGCACCGGATAGCGTCTATCAACTTGACCTGCCTCTGCAATTCACCACCTGGACTTTCCAGAAAGGTCACAAGATCCGCCTGGCAATCACTAACGCGCAATTTCCCATCACCTGGCCCAGTGCTGAGCTTATGGTCTCCACAGTTTTCGCCAATGGCAAAACTGCGGCCTTGACACTGCCTGTGGTGCCAGTGGACGTACGTGCAGTTGAAGACTTGCCCAAGGTAGTTAAAAAGCTGGAGTCGCCTGATAGTTGGTCTATCGACTTTGGTGACGGCAAGCCTGAGCGCAGAGTGTTCAATCGTGTAAACAAGCGCACTGGTGACAGCTCGCACGTGATTGCGGCCAGAAGCGCCTACGTCATCGACAAAGACGGCACCAAGCGCACATTCTTTGCTGAGCTGACCAATACGTGGACCACTGACAACAGCAATCCAGCGAACTCAAAGTATTTGGGCTTGGGACAAACCACTATTGTCTCGCAAGGCAAGAAGCAAAAGCTCCGTACTCGCATGCTGGTGCAATCTGACGCAGACAACTTCTATGTCTCAGTGGTGCGCACTGTTAGCTTGAATGGCAAAGTGCTTAAGCGCCGCCGGTTTCACGAGACAATTCCGCGACAGTTCCAGTAGAAGGACGTAACCTTAGAAAGAGACCAGTGCGAAATGGTGGCCTCAAGCCATCTTCCCGCACTTGGTCTCTTTCTTTTTCGCGGAGCTATTAGCTGTTATAGTGAAAAAAGGACATGGTAGATAAACGTTCTTAAACAGTGGGTATAGAACTACAATCGTTGTGGCAAGGCTTGTTATGAATGCATTTTTTTCAATTGCCTTTAACCCAAGAGCAAGAAATCTATTCTTGCAAGCAAACCATTTAGCCATTGCAACCATTGTCGTATGCCCTTTTCGCGCAATTGCAGCAGAGCAAAGCACACTCTTTCGGCAAGACAGCAAAATTGTGGGGGCAGCTGATCTACTGGTTTCGAAATCCGGTATCAGACTGGATATGCCTCGAACAAACTTGACTCTAATTGCGCACGCACCAGACTGGAAATTGATATTTCTCAGTGCTCCCCATCGCAAGTACTTTGTCACTATTCCAGGGCATTTTCGCGCTCCCGCCACCATGCCTGTCTCGCTTTTCCGCACGAGCGATACCAGCATACTCAAGGCAAAACAGGTACAACCAACAATCTTACTCGGACTCAAAGTAAATAAGGTTGAAATGTCAGGCGAGCTACCACACAAAAAAGGCGATCCAAAATGGCAAAAATTGTTATTACACTCAGCCACAGTATGGATTGACCCGACCACCGCCACGCCACCACATGTAGTGCACGCAATCGAAGAAATATATGCACTGCCGGCAAACAAAGGTGTGCCATTGCAAATGACCACAATAAACAACAAGGGCCGCCAGGAAAAAGAACTGACTCTGCTCAAAGTCTTAAGTAAACCGTTCAAAGCCGCCGACTTCGCCGTTCCGACAAACTATTCGTCTGTAGCTGCACAAGAAGATCTGGCTGATAAAAGGTCAGACGCAATCATGGATTTGATTCCCTGACACTGCTACAGAAACCTCGTGGCAACCCGTTGCCAAGTAAGCGCAGCTGCCCGAGTGGTTAACCTGGTTTGCAAGCAGAGCATAATTCTCATCTCCTTGAGCGGACTGCCACTGGAAAGGTCAGGCAGATTTCTCCTAAGGTTACTTCTCCCTTTTTCTTAGCTCTCTAAAAATAAACACCTTCCTCTTACTTTCAAAATCACTACTGCTTCTTTTCCATTCAACTCTTGCGCCTGCGCGAGATGTTCAAGCTTGAATGGATTAACAGCGGTGCTTCAAATCACTCTTAAGAAAAGCTCAGCGAGTTTTTCCGTTAGGATCTGCCATGAAAAACAACAAAAATCCGTCCGTTGATCAAAAAGAGATCGACCGACAACTGCGCGTCAACTGGTTTCGCACCATCCTTGGCCTGGTGACTCTAGCTGCCTTAACTGGTGGCACTTTGCTGCTGCTTGGTGTGCACGTTACTGTCGCTACTTCACTGCTCGCCTTCTTCACCGTTTTTCTGCCCATCTTCAGCTGGTACAACAGCGCCAGTTTTGTGAAGAAGCTGATGCGCTGCGAAAAGCCAAATTTACAGAATCGCAATCACAAGCGTCTGGTACGTTTGGTGGAAGAAATTTTTCCCAAGACCGGCTTGAAGAAGATGCCAGAAGTGCTCATATCACCGGTGCCTATGCCAAACGCCTTTGCCACCGGTCGATCACCCAGCAATGCTTTCATTGCCTGCACCGAGGGTTTGTTTGACGTTGATCTGACCGACGACGAACTCAAAGCAGTGCTCGCCCACGAGCTGGCACACGTTAAAAGTCGCGACGTAGCGATTACTTCTCTGACAGCCACCATGGGTTCGCTTTTCGCCATTCTGCTGGCCGGCGGCATGCCCTGGATTTTCAATTCAGCTTTTGTCAGCAACGACAAAGACAACCTGCTCGATAAGCTCTCAGCCAAAGCCAGGAAAGGCAAGAAAAACTTCGCTGCTCCTGCTGCTGGTATCGCTGGCCTCTTCATCACACTGCTGATCTTTGCAGTGGTGAGCTTCTTTACCAAGTTCATCACTTTCTTCATCAGCCGCAGCCGAGAAAGCGCCGCTGACGCATTAGCTGCCGAGTGGACAGGCAATGCCTGCGCTCTTGCAACGGCATTGCAGAAAATCAACGACTGGGTGAGCCGCAATATGCTCATGCTCAAGTTGAAAATGATGATGGGTGGCCTGGCTCCCATGCTCTTCTTCAGTCTCCATGGCGAGGAAGATCATGAGCCTAAGACCGCTGCCGGCCGCTTCAGTCGCTGGTGGAAAGAAATTGGCGAGAATCATCCCCCTATTCCGGTGCGCATCAAGCAACTGGAAGCGATGGCTGGCCAAAGCTGTCCGACCATGATCGACATTCGTCGAGAGCAATCTGCAGCCATAAATAGACTCTTTAAGAATGGTCGCCGGGTCGATCCAAATAAGGACACGAACCGTTAACGGTTGATGGATCTGCTTAAAGAATATGCAAGGGGGCGGCTTTCCGGCTGCCTCCTTGCCATATTCTTTTTTATGTCAAGCATAGTAGACCGGTCTACTAAAACTCATCTTGCCTGGGTGTCACTCCTCGCTCAAACGGAGTAGTTAACACAACACTGGTAATTGTTTTTTTCACACCCTTGATCTCACGCATTCGATCTAAAAAGGCCGAAAGTGCCGCCGTATCTGCAGTACGCACCTTCAATAAAACGCATTCTTCACCCGCCACAATGTAATACTCTTCGAGTTCAGGAAAAACCATCAAACTCTTTGCTAGACCCGTGGCCGAAATTCCTTCAATTGTGACGCGGACAAAGGCGCACAGTTTGAGACCGAGCATTTGCGGGTCAATGTCGATGCTATAACCGCGGATAACACCAATCTGCTCCAACTTCTTCACTCGAGCATGTACCGATGGAGGAGAAAGATTGAGGATTTCAGCCAAATCCGAATACTTTTTCTTGGCGTCTTTTTTCAGCAAACCTAATAGTTTTTCGTCGATATCATCCATGAGCCTACCTGCTAACCAAAGGTACCTAATTCTATTCGGACTCTTATGCGATTAGTCATTTCACGTCTATGATTGTATTTCGTTAGGTAATATTTCGCAAACGCCAAATTCAATTAGGTTGTAGGTGAGTATTTAAACTGAGCAAAAGGCAATCAATTGCTTAGTGAATTGAAGGGTTCAGGTGTCACATGTTCAACATAGATTTCAAATCAGAAAACGTCAGACTCATTGCCGCGTTTACAGCAGTGTATTTGATATGGGGTTCAACCTATTTAGCTATTCGTTTCGGACTAGAAGGTCTGCCGCCATTCCTTATGTCTGGCGCCCGCTATCTGATTGCAGGCGCAGTACTCTACCTTTACGCCACTCGTAACGGCATTCGACATCCCACTGCAGGGCAGTGGTTTCGCGCTGCCGTGATTGGCATACTTCTGTTTGTAATCGGCAACGGCGGAGTAGTAATCGCTGCGGCAACGATTCCATCAGGGCTGGTATCGCTAATGGTGGCAGCCATGCCAATCTATGTCGTTCTGATGCAATGGCTCAGACCAGGTGGTATCGTGCCAGGGCGTTTCACTATCGCCGGTCTTGTAGTTGGTGTGGTCGGCATGATTCTACTGCTAGGGCCCGGTAAAGGCCCAGATTCAGCACCTATCGATCCGGTCGGTGTTATCTGGGTGACACTGGCTTCATTGGGTTGGGCTGCCGGATCTCTCTATGCCAGACACGCCAAACTACCTGAGTCGCAATTACAATCGGCTGGCATGCAAACAGCAACCGGTGGAGTGATCATGCTGCTTATCTCCTTGGCTTTGGGCGAGCACAACGGCTTCCAATTAGCTGCAGTCAGCCTTAAATCATGGTTGGCGTTTATCTACCTGATAATATTCGGTTCCATCGTAGCCTTTACTGCATATCTCTACATGATCAAGAAGGCCAGTCCCACTCGAGTCTCCAGCTACGCGTATGTTAATCCGGTCGTGGCGGTCTTCTTGGGCTGGGCGCTGGCAGGTGAAGCGGTGACAGCTCAGACGATCGTCGCGTCCGCGGTTATTCTTTGCGCTGTCTGGCTAATCACCAGGCCTAAAAAAATTCAATCTGCTATTGGGCAAAGTTCGACTATTAAAGACGGTCGGCGCATCAAAGTTGGAGATCCATCAACCGTTAACTGTTGATGAATCGCGTCAAAACATCCGCTCCATGTACCGTTAACGGTACATGGATCACCAGAGGGGGAGGCTTTAGAGCCTTCCCCTAAAATTATCCGCACACTGACAAACCTAGCCATACTTTCTAAAAATGGCGGCGAAATTCTCGCACTTCACAAAGTAAAGAAAACATGACCACAACAGGCTTCATTTAGATACACTTCTTAATTCAGTCAATCGCGACTGCTGCTATGGAATGCGCTTAAGAATGCTAGCGATGAGGAGTTGGCCTGAGATGAAGTTCTTCGACAAATTTAAGTCTGTGCGTGTGGCTCAGTACAACCGCTTTTCAATTAGTCTTGCTGCTTTGATTACTACTTTCATTGCGGTTTCGACTCTGGCTGCATGTACGCCCGCCGGCGGCGATAAAAAAGGCGCTGCACCTGACGCTTCGAAGCCAATTCAAATTGGTTGGATGACATCCTGGGCCACCACGGGCCAAATAATGCAAGCGCTCAACCATACGAATATTACCGACCTCTACGGTGTGCCTGTTGTGTTGCGCGGTTTTCTTTTCGGACCTGACATAAACGAAGCAGCTCTGCATGGTGATGTCGATTGCGTCAATAACGGTTTGGTGCCAACAATCAGTCTGCTAGCCGCCAGTAACGACTGGATAGTTGTCGGCAAGCTGGCCGATAGCCCACTATCAGTAGTGGCACGCAAAGGATCCAAAATTGAATCACTTCGCGATTTAAAAGGCAAAAGCATTGCCGTGCCTTTTGGCGGCGGCTCTCATCCGTATGTACTTGAGCTATTGGCAAAAAACGATTTACAAATCGGTGAAGGCAAAGATAAAGTCAAGCTAGTTAATTTAAAACCCAGTGAGCAAGCCACTGCTATGCAAAAGGGCAGCGTCGACGCCGTTGGCACATGGGAGCCGCAAACAGCTCTGATGCTGTCAAAAAATCTGGGCAAAGTAATCAATTCAGAGCGTCACCTGGGTGTAATTACTGTGCGCAAATCGATTGCCGATAGCGATCCGGCAAGAATAATCAAATTGCTCAAGGCCTATATTCAAGCAAACCACTATGCCGCCACCCACAGCAAGGAAGCCGATCAATGGTACATTGCCGCAGCACAGATGGATGCGAAAGTGTTGCCATTTATCAGTGTCATTGAGTCAAACACGAAGGCGGTCAAACCTGGTGATGTGCACATCGAACTGCAGGCCGCCGATTTGACTCTGGCTCAGACCTATGCCGACGCCATGCTCAAAGCTGAATTGATACCAGCGGCGGTGAATTTTAACAGCAGAACCGATCCGACATTCTTGCAAAAAGCACTAAGTGAACTCAACAAAGACGGCTATAAAACCGACGAAGTGCGCGAAGTTGGAGAACACAGGTAGCCTCATTGAATATTTCCGGCCGGGTTGAATCTTTATATGTCGGTCGAAATAAAGGCGTTCGCAAAGATGAATGCGCTTTTTTAGAATTGCGCACTGACGGTATCGTCGGTGACCGACACAGCGGTGATCTAAAGAAAGCGGATGGCCGCGACAAAGGCATAGTGCGAGGCACTATGATTCGCAACTGGCGCCAATGGTCTGCTATTTCTATCGAAGAAGTAGAGTTGATGAGAAAAAATCTGAAGTTAGAGGAGCTTGAAGGGGCGCTCCTCGGCCCCAATTTTATTGTTTCCGGCATAGAAAATTTCACCCAATTACCACACGGTACTTTGCTGCGATTCCCTGATGCGGAGCTTTTTGTGGAAACTGAAAACGATCCCTGCACGCAAGCAGGCAGCGCTATAGCCACCGTACATAGTGGCGTCACACCACATCAGTTTGTCAAAGCTGCCTGGCATATTCGCGGGCTGGTTGGCATTGTTTCCAAGGCTGGGATAGTGCGGGTTGGTGACTCTTTAGAAGTGACCATTCCCGATTGAAGAATGGCTTCGAACTGCTGTAAAATTTAGCCAATGTCACGCTCATCTTTGCCACCCTTGCCACCTTTTACCCATGAAACCGCACTACAAAAAGTGCGAGGAGCTGAAGACGGCTGGAATAGTCGCGACCCTGAAAAAGTAGCGCAGGCCTATTCGCTGAACTCACAATGGCGCAACCGGGCGGAGTTTATTGCCGGTCGCGAACAAATTGTTGCTTTTCTCACCCGCAAGTGGTCCAGAGAACTCGATTACAGATTGATCAAAGAATTATGGGCTTTTGAGAGCAATCGCATAGCAGTGCGCTTTGCCTACGAGTGGCACGACGATTCCGGCAATTGGTATCGCTCCTATGGCAATGAAAATTGGGAATTTGACGAAGATGGCCTGATGCGTAATCGCTATGCCTGCATCAACGATCTGCCAATTAAGGCTGAACAACGCCTATTTAATTGGCCTCTGGGAGCGCGACCGGCGAATCATCCCGGGCTGACGGAGCTTGGCCTTTAGAACTTGCCTTTAGAACTTGGCTCCTAAAGAGTTATTTTGCTGACTTATTCTTGGCAGCGGTCTTCAAATAATTCACCAGCGAATCAATTTGCTCTTGCGCCAGAGGGCCGCCGTCGTCAACTAGAAAACCTGGCATAGCAGGGCTATTCTTACTGCCGTGAGCAATGACATCCGCCGCATGTGCGCTTAAAACTGCATCAGAATAATCTACTGATTCAATCAAAGGGCCAGACAGAATGCCGCTCTCTTGCTTGCGATGGCACATGGCACAGTCGGCCTCGAACAATTCTTTGCCGAACTGTCCAACTCCTTCATCTACATGGCAGCGCTTACAGGTTTCATCGGTAAAAATTTTGGTGCGATCTTTCAAACTCATTTTTCCGTGAGCGTTCTTCACGTCCATGGTGATGTAGAGCCTGACTATGGGCCGTTCCGGATCATCAGAATAAACCACCATATCTTTAGTCACTGGGCCCTGTTTCATAGTGGTATCAACTAAAATGTCGAGCTTGACTTTAGCACCGGGCTTCAGTGTCGCACCCTTAAATCTGGTGGCGGTGCAGCCGCATTCTGACTTAGCTTCAGTGACATGCAGTACGGCATTGCCACCATTGTAAATGGTAAAAAAACAGGGCACCTGGGCGGCAGCTTCAACCTTGCCTAAGTCTACTTTTTCCTTGTCAAAACCAATGCGGCCAGTGGCATCGTTGCTCACCGCGTGCGGCTTCGTGCCCACTGATTCGGTGCTCACCGCGTGCGACTTTACAGCCACTGATTCGCCGCTCACGGGCTTGCCTTGGCCACAAGCACTTAAACCTGCCATGAAAATTGCTGAGAGACACAAGGCGGCAAACTGCCGGCGCATTACTCCATCCATTTTTCTGGAGTAGGCTGACCCTCGCGCTGACGATATTCAGGGTTCCACAACTGCGTATAAACTGAAATATCAGCCTGAGAGATACCAGCTGCAGATTCGGTCTGCGAGCCGCTTGAATCAGCATAAGCTTCGCAAATGGCGTCATAACGAAAGGTCAGTTCAGCCAGAACATTGGCGGCTTCAAAATCACCACGGGCAATGGCGCGATCACGGGCCGAAGCCAGCTCTGCTTTAGTCAAACGGCCGTCGCTATGACCATCTGAAGATTCTGCCAGATCGATTTCGTCCCAATTTTTCTGCAAAAAAGGAATGAGCACTTCGGTGAGAAATTGATATTCATCCAGGAACATGTCTATCTACCTGCTTATCTATCGACCGACCTAATCACTAACCTAATTACTAACCTAATTACTAACCTAATTACTTATTGGTCTACCTTCAATTTTGCAGACGCTGAAATCGATATTTCTGATTTTACCCGTTCAGGCGAAAGGCTGACCAAACTCTTTTCCATTGCTTGACAAGGCTAGATAAAATCACTACAACAAGAGCAAAAAAAAGATCTTTATTGGCACCTGATAGGATGTAGCGAAGCTGAATTTCTGCTAAACTTTCTCCAACGTCAAAAATTACAATTTACATCCAGGGTGTGTGCGATGGACCAAAAAGCCATACATTGCCGGGAATCCTTATCTTTCACAATCGTTTGTGACGAACGCTGTTTCGTCGTCAACCGTTTGGGCGCGCTCCTCAAGCTCTGGGATCGCGCACAGCTATTCACTTTTGTTGATCGCGAATCAAGCAGCAACACTGCTCGCCAGTTGATACAAGATCTCGATGATTCGCGCTGGAGTCTCTTTTTAATTGACGACAACAACGAGCGTTGGTACGGCCCTGAAGCCATTCCGATGATTCTTAAAAATCTGCCTTTCGGCCGCTTCGCTGCGGTTTTATACATCTTGCCCGGCACAATGTGGCTGACACGCAACCTTTATCGATTGGTTTCACACACACGTTTGATCATTGCCAGACGTCCAGCCTGAACTGGCCAAGGCCAACGTTATAGTTGAGCTAAACGTATTTGCTGTCGAAATTCGCACTCTACAGACCGAGCTGTTTCAAGACTGGCTGATAATTTAAAATTGGTACAGCACTATCAGCGCCCGCGTCACTCGCAAGCAGCGTGATCTCAAATCTATCCTTCAAAGTGGCACTATCAGTAAAGACCTGACCCTTGGCCGCCACCATCACCTCTATCATTTTTTCTTTAAGCAGAAGCGGGTCTTCAGTGATGCGGGCAAAATCGTAACTGTCGTCCGCCAGCAAAAGCGCATTGGGAGAAAGCGCCTCAATCAGCCAGACGGCGCGGCTAAGAGGACTGGGCGCAAAGTCGGCCACCAGATACTCAACTTCATCAGGCAAATTGAGAAAGCGCGTGAGAATGTCGGCGGTGCTCAGCTTCCAGTTAGTAAGTAGCGACTGTACCTGGTCGTCGCCAGCATAAAAAGGAGCACCAGCGGTGGGAAAAGCACCAGCAGGGTCAAGGGAAAATTGGGTAGACAGATGCGGTCCGCGGTTTGGGGTAGGGGGCGACGGCGCCGAGAAGTCACTGGATGACGTCACAGTGGAAGGCGTCTGACCGAGAGCGGCGTCCAGCTCTTCGTAAAGCGTGTGAGCGAGCTGCGATATCTGCGTCAAACTCGAGGCTGCCACCAGCACGATTTTCTTACGAGTGCGGCGGCGCCAGTTGCGACCCAGCACCGCAAGCGCTTCTTCGGTGTCATCTACCGCCAGAAGGGGAAAGGAAGTAGCGGCAATGGGGTAGCTCGGCCTGTCTGCAACAATGCAACCGAGCGCTCCCGCCGAAAAAGCGTCGCCAATAAAGTCGTGTCCGTCGTAGTTTTTGCCGGTCAGAGCGACAAACCAGGCGCCTGTCAAATCGGCTCTGGTGTCGGTGGCAATTTCGCCGGCTTCGTCAGGAGTCATGCCGGCAGCCATTCTTGCACCAGTCAACTCGATTATTTCGTCAGCCGAATAGATTGCCGCCATTACAAAAAATTTCTTCCGTTGGTTCTATGTCAGCTGATTGGCAACCCGGTTAATCGACGCCTGATGTCGCATCAACCTAAATATAGCATTGCCATGATTTGACAGAGACCCGTCGGCCTTTCATAATTCTGGCATGCTGACAAAAAACAATTCCCCTGTTTCCAAGCTGGCGGAAACTCTCGACGGGCTGGCTGAAGCGCAGGCTTGGCGCCAGCGGCGACATTTGCTCGACACCAGAGACCTCAGTCTCGACGAGATTAGCGTCTGCCTGGCGCTGGCTCATTATTACAAACATAACCAATTTCACAAGAAGCCACCACAGACGATACTAAGCGCCGTCACCGTGGCCACACTGTTTTATGAAAATTCAACCCGTACGCGCACCAGTTTTGACCTGGCGGCACGCAAACTGGGCGCCACTGTGGTCAATCTTGACGTCAACACTTCGTCTGCCGCCAAAGGCGAAAGTCTTGCAGACACAGCCCTTAACTTATGGGCCATGGGCGTTAACGCCATAGTGATGCGGCACAGCCAGTCAGGCGCACCAGACGATTTGTCATCAGCGGTGGGCGACAAAATTCATGTGGTTAATGCCGGTGATGGCTGGCACGCGCATCCATCACAGGGCATACTTGATTTATACACAATTCTGGAAAGCCTGGGTGAGCTGCCCGCTTTCACTAGTTCTGCCCCGGGCAAAATTGAAAATCGCTTGAGTGAAACCACTCTGAAAGGCAAAAAGATTGCCATCGTCGGCGATATCACTCATTCGCGGGTCGCGCGATCAAATTTGTGGCTTTTGAAAAAACTTGGTGCTGAAGTGCACATGGCAGGCCCGCCGGCACTGTTGCCTGATACTTTTGCCGACGAAGAAATGGGTGCTATTGTGCACCACCGTTTAGAAGCCGCGATCAAAAATGCCGACTTCATTATCTGTTTACGCTTACAATTAGAAAGACAAGCTCAGGGCCTGATTGCCAGCATTGATGAATATCGCAAGCAGTATCGCCTCGATCATGATCGCATTCGTCTGGCTGCTTCAGGCGTAAGAATTTTGCATCCGGGACCCATTAATCGCGGCGTAGAAATCACCGACGCTTTAGCGGACGATGCCATAATTTCTTGCATACTAACTCAAGTAGAAAATGGCATACTCAGTCGCATGGCTGTTCTTACACTACTGCTCAATCATCAAAATAGTTATCAGCTCAATCTTACTCAGCCGGCACTCTAGAAACACAGGGCACTATTATGTTGATCAAAAATTGTCTGCCCTGCGATCCGGCCGCTAAAGTTGAGAAGAAATCAGCACTTTGCGATGTGCGCATCGACAAAGGCGTGATTAGCGAAATCGGAAAAGCGGGCAAGCTTGAGGCCAAAAGTTCAGAAACTGTATTCGACGGCGAAGGCTTATGGCTGCTGCCCGGGTTTATAGACCTGCACACACACCTGCGCGATCTGGGCCAGAGCGCTAAAGAAGATGTAGCTACAGGTACGCTGGCCGCGGCCACCGGCGGCTACACTACAGTTGTGGCCATGGCCAACACCGTGCCTCCCATTGATAATCCGGCCATCTTCACTAAACTTTTGCAGATCATCAAAGAAAAAGCTTTAATTGAAGTGTTACCAATTGCCTGCGTAACCCAAAATATGGCGGGCAGCGAATTAACTGAAATGGCGCTGCTGAGCCAACTCGGAGCAGTTGGATTTTCAGACGACGGCCTGCCCGTCACCAATTTAGCAGTGATGCGCCGGGCGCTCGAACAATCCAAGGCACTGGGATCACTGGTTGTCAGCCATCCTGAAGACAAAGATCTCTCGGGCCCAGGCACCATGAACGAGTCAGTCTACGCCACCGCTAAAGGACTGGCCGGCGTAACAACAGCCTCTGAAGCAGCTTGCATAGCCAGAGAAATAGAAGTGGTGCGAATTACCGGGGCAGCTTTGCACTTTGCCCATGTCTCTGCCCGAGCTTCCATTAAACTAATCGAACGCGCTAAGGCCGACGGACTGCCGGTTACCTGTGATACCACTCCCCACCATTTGACACTGACCGATAGTGAGATTCCGGGCTACGATGCCAACTATAAAATGAACCCACCCCTGCGGTCGAAAAAAGATCAAGAAGCGCTGGTGCAAGCCTTAAAATCAGGGGTTATCGACGCCATCGCCACCGACCACGCACCACATACGGTGGGTGAAAAAGAAAAAGGATTCAACGGCGCGCCCTGTGGTGTAATTGGCCTTGAAACTGCCTTTGCCCTCTGCCTCGAGCGACTCGCTGATGAAAGTGTACCAGCGGCAGACCGCCATTCATTATTAGAAGTGGTGCGCAAATTCACCACAGCACCAGCCCGCATTTTAGGCATCACTGAACCAAGCTTACAAGTGGGTGCTGCAGCCAATCTTTCACTCTTTGACCCTTGTAACCACTGGCAATACAACGCTCACAAAGCCGCGTCTAAAAGTGAAAACTCACCGTTCAATGGCCGCTTAATCAAAGGGCGCACAGT
>JAVHQC010000007.1:0-5647 GCA_036170915.1 Cyanobacteria bacterium auto_48_18 | reverse complement strand
AACACGATGTCGCCCGCTTTAGCCTCATCCATTAAATAGCGATCCACCCCTTGGAAGCCTAATACTTGATTGATGCGACCGCGTTTGGATGACTTGTCGCCATTCATCACCATCACGTCTTGACCAGGCTTAATCGTGCCGCGCAACACGCGACCTACACCGATACGTCCCACGAAGGACGAGTATTCCAAAGCGGAAATTTGTAGTTGTAATGGTTCGTCGATTGCCGCCGCAGTAGGTGCTTTAACGCTCTTTAATACGGTGTCAAACAAGGGGCGCATGTCTGGGCTGGGCTTGGATAAATCCAGCGTTGCGTAACCATTCAGTGCGGAGGCATACACCACGGGGAAGTCCAACTGTTCTTCAGTCGCGCCGAGCTTATCGAACAAATCGAAAGTTTGGTCGATAACCCAATCAGGACGTGCGCCTGGACGGTCAACTTTATTGATAACCACAATTGGACGCAGACCTAAAGCCAGTGCTTTTTTGGTTACAAAACGAGTTTGTGGCATCGGACCTTCGACGGCATCGACCAGCAACAACACGCCATCGACCATACCCAACACACGTTCCACTTCACCGCCAAAGTCGGCGTGGCCTGGGGTGTCAACGATATTGATGTGTACCCCTTCGTAGTTCACCGCGCAGTTTTTTGCCAAAATAGTGATGCCACGTTCCTTTTCCAGATCGTTGTTGTCCATAACACGTTCAGCGACGTGTTGGTGTGCGGAGAAAGAACCTGCTTGAGAAAGGAGCTTGTCAACCATGGTGGTCTTACCATGGTCAACGTGGGCGATGATGGCGATGTTACGAAGTGCGCGGGACATGAGAGCAGCCTTGCTAAATGTAAAGGGCGCGCATTCTAGCACAACGCGCTGATTTTCCTCAGGCAAGTTTTTGTGTGGCTAGGTCGCTCGTTATTGCTGTAACCCTAAGTCTCGATTGGCCGCCTGTTTGCGTAGTTTTTGTGCGTAAGCGTGGCGCGCTCTGAGGCGCGTGTCGCGGAAAATAATTTCTAATGTTTCACCAATCACCATGACGATGCCCAAAATAGGAATGACCAGCATGAGCCCTGCGATGCCCGCGATGGCTTCGCCGATAAAAAACATCAGCAAAGTGAGTAGGGGATGAATGCTCATGTTTTTGCCAATTACATAAGGGACAAAGACAAAGTCATCTAGGATACGCAACAAAGCAAACAAGCCGATTACGCTGTAAATGAGGGGCATTTCGCCAGGGAAATCGGTAGCTGTCACCATCACGCTGAGTGCGCAACCAATAATCGGGCCGAGGTAAGGAACCCAACCCAATACGGCGGCAACCAAGCCCAACATTAAGGCGGAAGGTACGCCGAGCAACCACAGACCGACAATCAGAAATAGCGCATCAATGGCAGCCAGTTTGAGCATACCGACAAAGTAAAGACGCGCAGTACGATCCAAGGCATACATCAAATAAAGAGTTTTTTCAAAGTAGGCATTGGGCACGGACTCGCCAATAAACTTGCGTAAGCGTGCGCCATCTTTAAGCAGAAAATAGGCAATCACAGGGGCAAGTAATAGCGAGGGTAGCCATGCCACGACTGCCAAAATGACTCCGCTTAGATGCTTGCTGGAAAGGCTCTCGGCAAAACTGACCATATTCTCGCGTACCGACACGCTGATGTCGCTGTAACGCAAGAAGGAAAAACGTTGTTGCATACCATAAATAAGCGTTTCGACGGCGCGTGAGCCACCTTCCAGATAGCGCATTAAGGTGTGTTGCCATTCGCCTGCATTGGCGATCACCACAGGATAGATGAGTAGCAACATCCCAATGACTAATAGCAAAAATGCCCCACTTAGTAAGGCGGCGGCAAAATCGCTACTGAGACCCGATAGCACCAGTTTTCGACACAGTGGCGCAAGCAAGTAGTACAGCAATAACGCGAGTAGAAAAGGTACGACCAACCAAAGTATTTTTTGAAACAAGAAAATCAGCAAGCAGGTGCTAGCGATAATACTGCTCCAAGTGACGGGGCCGATGTGTGCAGATGATGCTTGTTGCATGGTGGTTACAGCACGTAACTGTTGACGGTTTGGCGCAAGCGTTCACCCATTAAGCGTGCGAGTTCCAAGGTGATTTTGGAGGCGATATGCGAATGGGTTTGCAGTAAATTCATAAAATCTTCACGAAATAACACATCGAGATGGCAGTCCTCAATCGCGCGTACTTGTGCCATGCGTGGAGAATTATCCAGTAACGCCATTTCCCCAAAACATTGTCCAGCACCCAATTCCGCAATCAAACCGTCAATGGGTCTGCCTTGGCGGCAGATCAATACCTTGCCTTGGACGATGAAATAAATGGCTTGCGCTTTTTCGCCTTCATCAAAAATGATCTCATTTTTGAGATAGCTGCGATGGTGCAACAGTCCGCGTATGGTGCGCAATTCACTGGCGGCAATTTGGCTAAATAAAGAGATGCCGCGCAACGTGGCGAGTTGGGGTGCTTCAAATTTACCCGTGGTAAATGCCTGAAATTTGCCCGTGAGTGAGAGTTCCATAAGTGCTCGGGTTAATGTTTCGTGTTGTAGGCGAGGCGCGCGCTGCGAGATGTTTTTTTGGTGATTTTATGGGTTGCTTTTCCTGCTGCGACTACTGGGTGTTTAGCCTTGTGTAACAGCAAGCGACGTTGCGCAAGGCTGAGTTTGGCAACTTTCACTTGGCTGTTAGAAACATTCTGCACAATGATGATAGATTCACCGACTTTGGGCTTCGTCAGCCGTTCATTCCAACTTTTGATTTTGGCAGGCGTGACGTGATATTTGCGTGCAATGCTGGCGAGTGTATCGCCACGCTTAACCTTATGATGAATACGTAAGGCACTGCGTTCAGGGGTTGGGCGTAGGTGCATATTGGCGACAGCAAAATCTTCAGGTTCTGCGACTGTTTCGCCGATGGGGACTAATAAGGTTTGCCCCGTACTCACGCTATTTTGTCCCACGAGGCTATTAACTGATTTTAATTTTTCAACAGATAGGCCAAAGCGTGGAGCGAGGTGATCCAAGCTTTCATGTTGCTTGGCTTGGTAGGTTTGCCAACTCACCAAAGGCTTGTCATAGTTTTCCAGATTGGCGCGGAACGTTTCCACGTTATCGACGGGTAACAAAATCATATCGCTGTTGCTTTGTAAAATCACTGGGCGATTATGTGCTGGATTGAGAGCCCGGAACTCTTCCAGCGAGATGTCCGCTAATTGTGCGGCTAGTTTTACGTCGATGTGTTTGGCAGTGGACACTGCGGCGAAATACGGCTGATTAGAGATGTTTTGCAACACCAGTCCATAGCTGGCTGGCTGGGCGATGATATTTTTGATGGCAAGTAACTTTGGGACGTAATTACGCGTTTCATCGGGCATTTTTAAGCTGGTGTAATTGATCGGCAGCCCAATGCGACGATTACGTTCCTGCGCGCGTTGCACCGCGCCTTCTCCCCAATTGTAAGCCGCTAGGGCAAGCTCCCAATCGCCAAACATATCATGCAGCTTTTGTAAGTAGTCCAACGCACCGTTGGTGGCGGTGACAACATCACGACGACCGTCATACCACCAGTCTTGTTTCATGCCGAAATTTTTACCTGTTGAGGGAATGAATTGCCAAATACCCGAAGCCTTGCCAGTTGAATAAGCACCTGGGTTAAAAGCACTTTCAATCATGGGGAGTAGCGCGATTTCACTGGGCATGCCACGTCGCTCCACTTCGCCCGCAATAAAATAGAGATAACGTCGTGCGCGGTCGGTCATACGCGCTACATAGTCAGGGCGACTGGCATACCATTGTTCATGTTTGGCGATTAACTCACTATCCAAATCGCGCATGGCAAAACCACCACGAATGCGTTGCCACAAATCGTTTTCTACATTGTCAGCAATGAGTTCCATCTTGATGTTGCGCGCCGAAACTAAGGTCATCGGTGCATCTGAAGTTTCTGGCGCGGTCAATGAGGTGCTTAAAGCGAGTTGTTCTTCCGCGTGTGCGAGGGTAAGGATGCCGCAAAGCAAGGTGAAAAAAATCAGTTTTATCAAAGGCACAGGACAAACCTCGCAGGCGTTAAATTCCCGCGATGGTAGCCGAGGTTAGGGTTTAGGGTCAATCAAAATTGAGGTTGGACGCGTTCTGTAGGCGTTAAAAAACGAGGCACGCAGGCCTCGTTTTTAATGATGCTAAGTAAGCCTAGCGGATTGGATTTTTGAGTTGTTCCAAAATCGCTGGGTTTTCTAGCGTAGAAACGTCTTGTGTAATTTCCTCACCTTTGGCAATGGCACGCAACAAGCGACGCATGATTTTACCTGAGCGGGTTTTGGGTAAGTTTTCACCAAAACGAATTTCGTCAGGTTTGGCGATTGGACCAATTTCCTTGCCCACCCAATTACGTAGCGTTTCCGCCAACTCCTTGGCTTTGGCAGGGTCTTCAGGGCGCACCCCTTTGAGCACCACAAAAGCCACCACGGCTTCGCCTTTGATGTCGTGCGGTTTGCCAACTACGGCGGCTTCTGCCACTAAAGGATTGGATACCAATGCTGATTCGATCTCCATTGTGCCTAGGCGATGCCCCGAGACGTTTAGCACATCGTCGATACGTCCCATGATCCAGAAGTAACCGTCGTCATCGCGGTGCGCTGAGTCACCGGCGAGATATGCCCCCTGCATTTCTTCAGGGAAATAGCCTTTGACATAGCGATCTGGATCACCCCAGATAGTGCGAATCTGTGACGGGAAGGGTTTCTTGATGACGAGGAAGCCGCCGTGCTGGTCATGTACCTCATCGCCCGCTTCATTGACGATGGTGGCTATGATGCCGGGCAAGGGTAGGGTGCAAGTGCCCGGTTTAATTGGCATTGCGCCTGGCAGAGGGGCGATCATGTGGCAGCCTGTTTCTGTTTGCCACCAAGTATCTACGATAGGGCAACGTGTTTGTCCCACCGTGTTGTAGTACCACATCCACGCTTCTGGATTGATCGGCTCGCCGACGGTGCCGAGCAAACGTAGGCTAGACAGGTCATATTTGGCAGGCAGGTCACCGCCGAGTTTGATGAGCGAGCGAATCGCAGTGGGCGCGGTGTAGAAGGTAGTCACTTTGTGGTCTTGAATCATCTTCCAGAAACGCCCCGCATCGGGATAGGTCGGAACACCTTCAAAAACCACTTGGGTTGCACCCATCGCCAAAGGCCCATAAGCCACATAGCTATGCCCCGTAATCCAACCTACATCTGCGGTACACCAAAATACATCGCTGGGCTTGTAGTCAAAGACCCATTGCAGCGACACCATCGCGCCTAACAGATAACCGCCTGTGGAGTGTTGTACGCCTTTGGGTTTGCCGGTAGAGCCTGAGGTGTAGAGGATGAACAAGGGATGTTCCGCACCAACCCATTCAGGTTCGCAGGTATTGCTTTGACCCGCGATGACATCTTTCCACCAGATATTGTTGCTGTTCCATTGCACTTCGCCACCTGTGCGCTGGTAAACCACCACGGTATGCACCATCTCGCAACCACCAAAGGTCAGGGCTTCATCTACCGCAGGTTTAAGTGCCATGGCCTTGCCGCCACGGAATTGACCATCCGCAGTAATGATGGCAACTGCTTGGGCATCGGTGATGCGTTC
>JAVHQC010000006.1:0-265986 GCA_036170915.1 Cyanobacteria bacterium auto_48_18 | reverse complement strand
GCAAAAAATTGCTGCCACCACAAAAGCGCCGGCCACAGCAAAGGGCGCCTTACCGATACCAGTAGCGGCGATGATCGGCTCGCCTATCGCAAAACCAAAACCCAGAGCAATCATCATGGTGGTAAAAAACAGAGAATTAGCTTGAAAAAGCTCGTCTTTTTTTACCAGCCTGGGAATGGACGAAGACTCGGCTGGAGCAAAAAACTGCGAACCGATTGAGACTACGAAAGCCAGAGAGAATGCGGCTACAGGAGATGCTTTTGCATAGGGAGTTGCCACCAGGCAAATGCAAGCGGCGCGAAACAAATTAGAAAGCACAAGCACCGCTTTATTAGACCAGCGATCGACATAGACACCAGCCATGGGGCTGAGTAATACCGCTGGAATGGTAAAAGCGACATAAAGGTAACTGGTGAGCTGGGCCGATTCAAAATGGCGGCCGCCGATGGTGGCTTCATTGTTGGCCGTCAAAATAGCTACAAATAAAACGAAAACTACACGGTCGGCAAATTGCGAAAACACCTGAGCAATCCACAAGCTCATGAACTGACGATTACGAAATAAACTGCGGTAGCCCGACTGAGATGCCTGGGGCAATTTATCTGTAATCATTGAATAAATACTGAGTGGTGCAGCAAATCATTTATAAACATCATGGGATTCCAACAGTATTGAAATTAGAGTAAACGTTATTCTTCCACCGCTGAGGCGATACCACCCTCTGCTGTAAAAGCTCCTTTGATGACACCGCGTTTAGTGGTGCGATAAAAATCGACTATCTCTTTAATTTCGTCTGTAAGTACGCACTCCTCTTCAATTCTGGCAATAGCCTGAGAGTTGTTGAGAGACGAACGATAAATCAATTTGTAGGCTTGCTTAATTGAGTTGCGAATTTCGGGACCAATTTTTGCCCTACGCAGACCAACAAGATTTAGCCCGGTTACAGCCAGTGGTCTTTGATCACACATGGAAAAAGGCGGTACGTCCATACGAGTACCAGTGGCACCGCTGATCATGGCCAGACGCCCAATGCGAACAAACTGGTGCACTACCACAGAACCGGCAATTACTACGCGCTCACCCACCACCACATGCCCGGCAAGGGTAGCGCCATTAGCAAAAATGGCACCATTGCCAACCTGACAGTCGTGGGCAATGTGGGAATAGTTCATCAAAAAACAATCGTCACCGACACGGGTAAAACGATCACCTGTGCCTCGGTGAATGGTGGCATATTCACGCACGGTACAACGGTCGCCCATGATCACACCAGTCGGTTCACTTTTGTAGCTCAGGTCTTGAGGCTCAAGACCGATGGAGGCGCCAGGAAAGATATGACAATTTTCACCAATAGTTGTGTGACCGTCTATCACTGCGTGAGCACCAATTTTGGTGCCGGCTTTGATAATGACATTAGCACCAATAACCGCATATGGTGCCACCTCAACTGAGTTAGCAATCTGAGCGCCATCGCCGATGATGGCAGTTGCATGGATGGTCATGTGATCGTGTACCTATATATAAGCTTTTATGGCTTGACCATGGCAAAACTAATTTCGCCTTCGCAGGCTATTTTGTCGCCGACCCTGGCAATACCCCTCATTTTCCCAACAGGGCCTTTCATTTTGATCAGTTCTACTTCAAGGTCCAGGCGGTCGCCGGGCACAACCATGGTGCGAAACTTCAGCCCATCAATACCGGTAAAGACGCCAAGATTGCCTTTCATTTCGTCTTTCAAAAGCATAGTCAGGCATCCGAGTTGTGCCAGGGCTTCCACCATTAGTACGCCAGGCATAATCGGCCGCTCTGGAAAATGTCCTTCGAAAAACTGCTCGTTGGCGGTCAAATTTTTAAAGCCCTTAGCTCTTAAACCAGGCTCCACTTCAGTCACCCTGTCGACCAAGAGAAATGGATAGCGGTGTGGGATCAACTCTTTGATTTGACGAACGTCTAGTTGCATCACTGTGGCAGCAGTCATCTTCCTTCCTCTTTAGCGGGCGATAAGTGGTCAACTGAAAGATTTAGAGTATAACGCCAAACAACGAAAGTGAAACAGGGCCAAAAACTCAGACGGCGGGCGCTTCTCTATATGTAGAGAATGAAACGTTTGGGCAAGAACTTGGTGGAAGGCGATATACTACAGATTTAGCATGGTTGTCAAAAGCCACAGGCGGGCATTTCGCGGCTAGTCAAGAGTTGAATTTGCAGGGGTCACATGGAATCAAAACAATTTAAATCAATGGCTACGGTTGCCACGTGCTCGAGCGCTAAAGAAGTAGTGATGCCTAATTTTTCCGCTTCGAGACTGGGCTTCACCTCAGATACTCAAGCTAGCCTCGACCAAGAGCGTCTGCTGACCAATAAAGCTTTAATTGAAGAGGGCGTGCGCCTAATTTTGCGCGGAGTGGGCGAAGATAGCACCAGAGCTGGTCTGCTGGACACCCCCGCTCGGGTAGCCCGCATGATGGTGGAATTGACAGCTGGTCAGGCCACCGATCCGGCATCTGAAATTAGTTGCGAATTTCAGGAAGATTGCGCTGGTCTGGTGCTTGTTAAGGACATAACGTTTAGCAGCACCTGCGAACATCATATGTTGCCTTTTCATGGTCTGGTGCACATTGCTTACTTGCCACGAGAAGGTAGAATCACTGGCCTTTCCAAGCTGGCGCGGGTGGTAGATGTTGCCTCAAAAAGACTGCAAGTGCAAGAGCGTTTGACTGCACAGATAGCTGAAGCTCTAGTCACCAAACTAGACCCGCTTGGAGTTTTCGTTATGATCGAAGCCGAGCATTCGTGTATGGCTCTTCGTGGTGTGAAAAAACCTGGAAGCAATACAATAACTACAATTGCTCGCGGTTGTTATCAGGATGATGCTTTGTCTCGAGCCGAGCTTCTCACCTTAATTCAAAAGTAGAGAGTTGACGAAAACAGTGGGCGAGAATACTTTTTTGCAGCCAGACTTTAAGGCCAATCAACAGATGGAAGTCAGTCGGCGCAACTTTCTTGCCGGCCTCGGGGCACTGACATTTTTTGGTCAGCTAGCCTCAATATCGGAAGCTCAGGCGGCTTTCAATTTTGCCCCTTTTTCATTCGTAGTCATTACCGACAGCCATCTGGCTCATGGAATGCCTGATACCATCAAACTTTTGCAAGAGAGTCAGTTATTTCTTCAAGACGCTGTCAAAAGCATTAACGAACAACAAGTCGACTTTGTCATTTTCGCCGGAGATCAAGTCGAGGGTATCGGTCGTGATGAAGCCTTCTGGCAACTCTTTATCGACATCATGTCGAATCTTAATTGTCCCTGGTATTTTGTCTTGGGTGAAACCGATGTTAGCGGGCCGCCAGCCGTAGATCGCATGCGCACCTACGGGCCTGATTTCAAAGGTCGCGGTATTACCTCAGACAAATCATACTGGTCCGCAGATCCTGCCAGTGGTGTGCATTTAATTGGTCTTGATACCGCACGCGCAAATAGCGAAACCGGCGAATTGAGCGACGACCAATTGACCTGGCTGAAAAAAGATCTAGCCGCCAATAAAGGCAAAATGACAATTGTGGTCAGCCATCACCCTTTACTGGCCCCGCCCCCTTACGACGGCGGACCACCATTTGAGGAATATACTGTGCCTCAAGGCGCCTCGGCGCGGGAAATTCTAGGCGGCAGTCAAGACGTGCGCCTGGCCATCAGCGGGCATGTGCCGGTGAACAAAATTCAACGCGAACGCAATATCTGGTTTGTCGCTTGTCCGCCGCTTGATATTTATCCTTGCCAGTTCAAGCTTTTTCACGTCAGTACTCAGGGCATTACTGTTGAAACACTGATGATTCGATATGAAGCACTGGTGAAAAAAGCCAGAAAAGTGATGATCAATTCGAGGCTGGCTTTTCAATATTCAGACAAGAATCCAGAAAGCTTCTTAAGACTGGCTGAGGGAGCAGAATTAGACAGAACTGCTTTCTTGCCCCTGGCACCAGGGGCAGTGGCACAACGGTTAATCAAGAGTAAAGTCAAGAAAAAAGACAAAAAAGACGAGAAAGACAAGTCAGACAAAAAAGATAAACCAGACAAGAAAAAAGACGAGCCTGAACAGATTGAAAAGCCTGATCAGAAGCCATCAAAGAAGAGAAAAAAGTTAGACAAGCAAAGTCAGGATAATCAAAAGGAAGATCAGAAGGAAGAGCAAAAGTCAGATCATAAGCAAGACCAAAAGTCGAAGCCGCCGAAAACAAAAGACCTTGACTCACCGGCAGCTGAATCTGTAGCTCCAGTTAAACCACAGTCAGCCACCACAGAAACTTCCCTACCTGCTATGCCAAATAGCCCTGGTCCTAGTCTTACGCCTGGGCCTAGTCCGGCTCCTGGGCCTAGTCCGGCTCCTGGGCCTGACTTGACACTCCCAGCTCCTGTTCCCGATCTTATACCAGTCCCCGCACCAGCACCGTCACTGGTACCGGCGCCTGCCATACCTAAATTCATGCCCGGTCCTTAATCAGCAAACTGTGGAGACAATGCCAATGGATGAGAACAAATCAGCGCAATTTGGTGGTGTTACCACTGGTGGCCACAGTTCTTTAGATTACAACAGTTACCTTATGGTCGAGCAGCTCAAAACCCTGCAAGTATGCCAGTCTGACCCGGCTCACCATGATGAACCCCTGTTTATAATCATTCACCAGACTTACGAATTATGGTTCAAACTAATTATTCACGAACTGGATCTGGTACTGGACTTGATCAAGCAGAATAAAGTGCGCCGCGCTACTCACTTTATGCGTCGAGCAGTGGCAATTATGCGCCTCCTGGTGCAGCAAATTCATATACTGGAAACGATGTCACCTACAGATTTTCTTGGATTTAGGCACAAACTCAATCCCGCTTCCGGTTTTCAATCATCCCAATTCCGCGAAATTGAATTTATTGCCGGTCTTAAAGAAGAGCGTATGCTCATGCACTTTCAAAATGACGGCGTGGCATTTGCCGAGTTAAAAGTTCGCTTTGACGCCCCAACTTTGAAAGACGAATTTTATGCTCTGCTTCGCCGGCGCGGCTTCAGTCTGCCCATGCCCGCTTCGCATGACGGTGAGAGCGCAGAAGATGCCAAAGTAATTGCCGAAAATGCCGCTCTGGAAGAAATTAGAGTTAAAGAACTTTGCCGGCTCTATCAAGAAGAAGAGCTTGGTGAGCTCCATGACCTGGCGGAGACACTAATAGACCTCGACGAACTGATTGCGCTCTGGCGCACGCACCACGTCACTGTGGTGGAGCGCATCATTGGTTTTAAGAGAGGAACTGGTGGCAGTGAAGGTGTGGCTTACTTACGTTCAACCCTGGTCAAGCGTTGTTTTCAAGATCTCTGGAGCGTTCGCACAGCTCTAACTTAAATTGCAAGTTCTACTCTTAAGGACCGAATACCTGTGCCTGAAAATAACATTTTAGATCCTATCGACCACATAGCTATCGTCGTCACCGATCTAAAGAAAACCGTTGACTGGTATTTGCAGACTTTCAAATGCGAAGTGGAGTATCAGGATGAAACCTGGGCTTTTCTGCGCTTCGGCAATATCAAATTGGCATTTGTTTTACCCGAGCAACATCCGGCACATATTGCCCTTGTCTCTGCCCAAGCGGAATCATTCGGTGAGCTCAAAACGCACAGAGACGGCACGCGCTCTGTGTATGTTGACGACCCTTCAGGCAATAAACTAGAGATAATGGCGCAGCAATAAGCTGAGAGCTAGTGTAAAAGTCCGAGCTGGTGTATAAGTCCGAGCTGGTCTAGAAGCCTGAGCTATTCGATAAGTAGGAGTGTGTAAGGTGGACGAAAAAGCTCAAGAAGTTGCCCACAAAAACAGCGGCAAAATCTACGACACCATTATTATTGGCGCCGGCCTGGCTGGCCTCAGTTGTGCCGCTGAACTGACGCAAAATGGTTTTTCGTTTTTGATTCTCGAAGCTTCTGATGGTGTCGGAGGCCGAGTACGCAGTGATCATGTGGACGGTTTTACACTAGACCGCGGTTTTCAGGTTTTCCTCACGGCTTATCCGGAAGCGGCTCGCGTTCTGGATTACCGCTCATTGGACCTCAAACCATTCTATGCAGGGGCGTTAGTTGCCACCGAGGATGGTTTCACACGTTTGAGTGATCCATTTAGAGATCCTTCGACTTTGCTCGCTGCTGTCTTCTCTAATATCTCTTCCATATCTGACAAGATGCGTATTGCCTATCTGCGCCAGAAATTAATGGCCACCACAGTGGAAGAAATTTTTTCTCAGAGCGATAAAACTATTTTGCAGGCGCTGCAAGAAGATTATGGTTTCAGTGCCACCATCATCCATCGATTTTTCCGTCCATTCTTTGGCGGCATCACCCTTGACAATACTCTGTCGGGTTCCCGGCGCATGTTTGACTTTGTATATAAGATGATGGCCGAAGGGCTGGTGACGGTGCCCGCCCGGGGCATGAGCGAAATACCGAATCAACTGGCGGCAAAATTGCCACCGCATGCCATTCGGCTTTCCAGCCGCGTGAGCAGCATTGACGTGGCCAGGTCACAGGTTGTGCTGGCTAGCGGCCTCACCTTTCAGGCCCGCTCTATCGTTCTGGCCACCAGTGGACCAGATGCTCACCGACTCTTTCCCCAGGTACCACTGCCCTCATCGCAAATGGCCACCTGCCTTTACTTTGCCGCACCCCGTGCTCCCATCAAAGAGCCGCTATTGGTGCTGAACGGAACAGGCGGCCCGATCAATAACCTGGCAGTGCTTACCAATGTGTCCAAAGCCTACGGACCACCAGGGCAACATTTAATATCAGTTACTACGGTGGGGGGTCCCGCTAGCGGCGACGCTACAGAAGCGAAGCAGGCAGGCGACCCAACAATGGCGCCACTTGAGGGAACGGCCGAGGCCGAATTAATTGGCGCTGTTAAGGCACAGATGCAAGTATGGTTTGGCACTGAGGTTGAGCAGTGGCGCCATTTGAAAAGTTATCGTATTGCTCACGCCCAGCCTAATCAGTGCCCACCCTGGTTAGAGCCTGCCTCGCGGCCACTTAAGCTACCAGCTGAGGGTGGCAATGCCGAAGGCAACAATATCTATGTTTGCGGTGATCACCGTGAAAATGCCTCAATTAACGGCGCCTTGCGTTCAGGACGCCTTGTAGCCGAGGCCCTTAAAGCGGATTTGAAAGTTGCCACAGCGGTTTAGAACGCCATTGATAGTTTCTTCCTTGCTATTATTGGCTTGAGTAACTTAATCTAGTCCGATAATCTGCCGCACAGTTCTCCTATGAAATGACTTTCGAAGATCCAAACCAAGATTTCAATCAGCCCGCTAAAAGGAAAGTCTGCCCTGTTTGCAAGCGCGAGTTTCCGCCGGCTCAGGCCGTCTGTCCACATGACAAAAGCATGCTCATGTATGTGCAGAAAGACGAGCTAATCGGCACCATTCTCAATGACCGCTACCGTGTGCTTTCCGAAGTCGGCCGGGGCGGCATGAGTATTGTTTATAAAGGTCTGCACGAAATGATGGACCGCACTGTGGCCATCAAAATGCTGCAGACTCAACACGTCACAGATCAACTAAGCATTAAACGTTTTCAACAGGAAGCTCAAGCGGCATCACATTTGCAGCACCCGCACGTAATTACGGTCTACGATTGCGGTGTGGTGGCCACTGGCCAACCCTATATTGTGATGGACTTTCTGGAAGGCCAGAGTCTTGCAGACGTAGTCAAACAAGAAAACTATATTGCTTATCAACGAGCTATTCCAATTTTCATTTCGGCAACAGAAGCGCTGGAACACGCCCACCAGAAGGGTGTGATTCACCGCGACTTGAAGTCGTCCAACATTATGCTCGTGGAAGTCGAAGGTAGACGCGACTTCGTCAAAGTGGTGGATTTTGGTATCGCCAAGTTGACCACAGCATCAGGTAAAACACCACAGAATCTCACTCAAACTGGTGAAATTTTCGGCAGCCCGATTTATATGAGCCCTGAGCAGTGCCTTGGTTTAAACCTTGATAGTCGCTCTGATATTTATTCTATGGGTGCGGTTTTATACGAGACCTTGACTGGTTTTCCACCGTTAATGGGCGACACCATATACGCCACCATGAAAATGCACGTCTCGCAAATGCCCGAGCCCTTTAGTAAAATGCGACCTGACCTACGCATACCAGAGCAGCTCGAGCGCGTTACCTTCAAAGCCCTGGCGAAAAAACCTGAGCAGCGTTACCAGACTATGCAAGAGATGCGTGACGCTTTAGATCAGTGCGTGCGTACTCAGTACGAAACAGGCAGCGTGCCCAGCTTAATCAGCGCGCCGCCTTCTATGGGCTTCAGCACTAATCCACATATTGAGAGTCGGCCAGGTGAGGTGGAAGATTTTGATCTTTCAGGCGGCTTGTTTGGCAATGAACCATCGTCAACTTATTCATCTGAGCGCTCTCGAGAGAAGAGCACTGGTCCATATATTTCGGGGCCCGACTCACAAAAGAAAACCAACAATACTAAAAACAGAAAAACTGGCTCAAGCAGCGGCGACGGTGCCAAGCAAACTGGACGCCAGACCGGTAGAGAAACCGGCCGCGAAACCGGACGACAGGGCAGGGAAACAGGTCGCTCTACGGGGCGCGCCACTGGTCGACAAACCGGCGTTCGCAAACCTGCGCCCATCGACAAAAAAAAGAATAAGGCCCTGCTTAATATTGACTGGGCCAAATACATCAACAAGAAAGTGATGCTGGCTGTGTTCGGTCTTGTGGTTGTGCCGGCGGTAATAACCGGCGTTGTGGTGGCTGCCAACCGAATGGGCAACGACAATCCCTTTTCGCTAACCAAAGTCTATGAAGGACCAATTTATTACTTGCGTCCTGCCACCAGAGACACTGAAACTGGTCAGGATTTGCCTGGCATTATGTACCTTAAGCCCGCTAAATTAGTGAAAAATTCGAAAGATGCAGCGCCGATCAAAGTGATGCTTGAGCAATTCAATATTGAAAATCATTTTGGCCAGCAAGATCGTTCAGACCAAAAACCGGGAGCCGTGTGGCGTATTAGTGGACATAAAGGTCCCAATAATTCAATATCGATTGATGAAGGGGACTTTCAAGAACGCAACGACGCGCAGATTACGCCGGCCCGGCTGGTATTGGAAGAGTTTCTAAAACAGCTAGCCCAGTCGCGGGTACCAAACAGCATAACTCTTCAGTTGGCTTATAACTGCTTGAGCGTGAACGCCAAAAAGCGAGAAGATGCTGACCGATTTAAAGAAAAATACGGCAAAGATCCCGTCTTTAAAGCTGGATTCAAACCCGATTCCATTGAGCCGTCGGCCTTTAAGGTTGGTGAAGTCACTCCCTCTTCTTTAACTTTCTATTTAAACGGAAAGTATCTTTTTGATAAATCAGAAATTTACTTGGCAAAAATGGTCTCAGAAGATCATGCCTGGCGTGTAGATTCTTTTGAGCCCTGCAATGAGAAATTCTGGAAAGAGACCCTTCCTGACTGAGTTTGGTGGTTTTGCGACCTGGTTTTGCGAGTCGTTCTGGGTCAATTTTGAATGTTTCGGCGATATCGGTCAGACTTTTAAATTGGAAACTTTCCTCAATTTCTGCGTCACTGGTATAGAAGTTAGCTCACGGTTTGCCCCGGAGACTTATGTTTGACAACTTTCAGTTCTTACAAAGGAATGATTTACTTCATGTGATCGCCGGGGCAATACTATAATGAGTCTGAAGTCACTTGGTTGGTTTCAAATTCCATTCCAACTAAGCGCCAAAAACTAAGGAGTACGACATGGATGAAAATTTCGTTCCGATGGGCATTGTGTTTGCTGGCATAATCATTATGCCGGTAATCATTATCAAGCTTGCCAAAGCTCTCAAAGTTCTGAAAGACAAGAAAGCTGCGTCTGCTGCCGAGAAATAAGCCGCTGTAATTTTGATAGCTGATCGACTCCCATGGTGTCGTATATGATGTCTCGCAGTGGCGGCTTTACGCCAGCATAATTAAAATCAAAAATAAAAGCGGCCCTGGAAAGGGCCGCTTTTGTAATTACTCCCGAGGCTGGATTCGAACCAGCGACCAATTGATTAACAGTCAACTGCGCTACCGCTGCGCTACTCGGGAACGCGACGACGAAGCTTGGCTTCGCGATAACAATACTAGCATGGCTTTTGAATTCAACCCAGTGACGTGGCCACGAGTGCAGAATGTTTTGAGATTAAGCGCATTTAATAATGCTGAGGAAAGGCACTATTTTGTATACTGAGTGCCTTAATACTAAAATCAAATCTCGCAACAAACTGAGAAACTTGCCCTGGGCAAGACACGGAGAGAAATAGATGGGAATTTTTGGAGCGCAGAAAAGCCACGGTCTTGCGTCTGAGGCGAAAGTGATGGTTGAAGCCTATTTTCAAAGACGTGGGCTCCATCCAGCTGACCATATGCTGACAGATGCCAGTGGGCTGGGTTGGTGGCTAATGGAAGGCAGCGCCAAGATATTTGTATTTGTGCAGGACGGTCCGCAAGGCGCTATCTTGAGGCTTACGGCACCGCTGGTTCAAATTCCAGCAGAAAATCGCGAGTTATTCTACCGCCGATTACTTGACCTCAACGGCACACTTTCTAGCTGCGCACTTTCTACTCATGAAGAACTGGTGCTGGTAGTTGCTCAAAGACCTACGTTCGGTCTAGTACAAGAAGAACTGGATGATTTGGTTTGGCACGTGGCATACGTAGCCGATTTGCTCGACAATAAATTAGCCGAAGAGTTCGGCTGCAAAATGTATTCGGGTTAAGGCAATACTTATAGTTGGCATCTTCCAGACATCTCTCATCAGAAGATATTGAATCAGTCTCAAAGCTGGTGGAGGAAGCAGGCGAACTTGCGCTGGCAATGCGAGACGGAGTGGACATTTCGCATAAAGCTAGTTTTGACGACAAGGTCACCGGCGCCGATACCGCTCTGTCAATTCTGATCACTACACATCTAAAGCAACGTTTTCCAGATGATTGTGTGGTCTCTGAAGAAGACGACCAAGCTCTTCATATTTCGCGAGGCGCCGAACCACTTGGCACACGCACCAGGGTTTGGATGATTGATCCCATTGACGGTACCCAAAACTATATTTTGGATGATGGCCAATACTGCGTGATGATTGGTCTAATCGTTGACCTGCAACCAGTTTTTGGATGGGTTTATGAACCACATACTTCTACACTTTATTTTGGTGGCCCTGAATATGGTGCTTTTAAACGCAAGCTCGGATCGCAATCTGATGCCATCACGTGTCTGTCAGATACAAAGATCGATCCGCTAAGCAAGGCACGTTTGCTTATGGGTTCACGAGATCGCAAAAAGCACTCATGGATAGGCGAATTGGCGCTGGTAGATTTAGTCAAAATAGGCAGCATTGGTCTCAAGGTCGCCCGCATTTTAGACGGTGAAGCAGACATCTTCGCTCATCTTTCTTGCAAATTGAAAACATGGGATACTGCGGGTCCTGCGGCTATAGCTCTGGGTGCAGGACTGGAAGTAGGTGGATTGGATTGCGATCATCTGCTTTTCCCTTTACCGCAGGTGGTGCATGACACCAGCATAATCATGGGCTTACCAGGGTCGCTCGCCTGGTGCCGCAATCATCTGGTTGCACCTGTGGCAACCGAAAGAAAGGACAGCTAAAAATGGAAATTCAGTCAGCGCACAATGGCCAGGGAAAGTTAATAACTGATCCGGCTGAGCTACAAGAGGTGGTTGACCTGATTGACAAGGCGGGGGTATTTGGCCTCGACTTAGAATTCATTCCTGAGAGAACGTATTATCCAATTATTTGCCTTGTGCAGATTGCCGTCAAAGACAAAGTTTTTTTGGTAGACCCAATTGAACTTAAAGATTTGCAAAATTTGTGGATCAAAGTAGCAGATGCCAGCATCACTAAGGTTTTACACGCAGCAGCCCAAGACTTGACCATAATTTTCCAGCGTTCCGGATTGATACCAAAAAATATTTTCGACACTCAAATAGCTGCAGGATTTCTTGGACTTGGCTATCCAGCTGGTTATGGAAAACTGCTCTCAGCGCTTTTTGACCTCAACCTATCAAAAACTGAATCATTTACCGATTGGCAAGCCCGCCCTCTAAGCCAATCTCAAGTTGAATATGCTATTGACGACGCTTTGCATTTGATTCCACTTTACGAACGCTTGCAAGAAGACCTTTCGCAAAGAGAGCGATTGGGTTGGGTGATTGAAGAATGCAAATTCTACGAGCAAGATTCTTACTATATAAAGGAAAGCGGGCGCGAATTTCTGCGAGTAAAGGGTGCTCAGGGTCTAAATCGGCGCAAACTTGCAGTCTTGCAATCAGTATGCCTCTGGCGGGAAGCGGAAGCCAAACGCATTGATCGCCCGGCAAGATCTGTAATTAACGACAACATCATGTTGGAACTCGCCAAGAAGCCACCACATACAGTGGAAGATATCCAGCGTATCCGCGGTATTCGATCTGATCAACTGGCAGGCTGGGGTCGCAAAGTGATGAAGGTGATTGAGGAAGCCAGTCGTATACCCGACAAGGAGTGTCCACAGTGGCCGTCTGGCAGAGCACCATCTAAAGCCGATGTGATGATTGCTGATGTGTTGTACACGGTACTAAAAATTCGCGCTTTAGACCTTGAAATTGCCCCCGAGTTAATAGCTACACGTGATGAGCTGCAAGGGTTAGTTAAAATTGGCAGGGAGCAGAATGAAGAGTCTGAGCGATATCGGTCAAGCTCCGAAATTGAACCCGGGGCTGACCAAACCCCGGGAGAACCAGATCAAAATGCCCTCACTTTTGGTTGGAGGCGTCGACTGGCTGGTAATGAGCTTCTGGCCGTCTTAAGAGGCACTCCAGTGACGGTCACAATCACAGACAATGCAGCTAAACCGATTTCAATTAACATAGTTGAGTCATCAAAGCCCTAGGGCAGTCGCTTTTAATATTGACCCGGCCCGGGAACCAGAAGAACACAACCTAAACAAAAGAGGTGTTCTGGGCAGATCAGGCCTGTTATGGTCTAAAATCTAAGTGAATTATCATTTGCTTTAACCAGTTCACAGACGGAATAGGAACGATTGACATGACATCAGTAAAAGATCCCAAAGATGCGAGTTTTGCCGAAACGGCTATGCAATTAGCAGGCAAGACAGAAGAGGAAGCCAAGCGTACTGGTGCGGTTGATCGTACCGATGATGAAGTAGATTCATTTTTCGCCGAACAATACAAGACATCTAACAGCCCGGTTCACCGAGCAATCTGGGAGGCAAAAGTTCCGGTCGAACTTTTCTCTACTCCTAAGCTGAACAGCGAATCCATGAATCTGCCAGCCATGAAAAACTCCCTTGAAGTTTTGGCTCGTCACAAGAAAAATGGCACCATGCTGGACGATCAGGGCAAGATCGCCAAAGTTGTCTTGGAAGAACTTGCGGCCGCTGGATATTGGGGCATGTTGATTGAACAGAAGTATGGCGGTCAGGGAGCTACTTCCAGACAGTTCATGACTTTCTTGACTCAAGTGGCTTCCATCGAGCCAACCGCGGCTGGTCTAGCTTCTGTGCACGGTTGTATCGGCGCAGTGGACCCGGTGCGCTATTTTGGCAGTGAAGAGCAAAAGCAACGCATTTTGCCAAAGCTCGCCAGTGGCAAATCGCTCTCTGCATTCGCTCTGACAGAACCGCAAGCAGGCTCAGACTTAACGGCACTTAAAACGGAAGCAAAACTGGTTGGCGACAATTATGTAGTTAACGGCGATAAGCTTTTCATCACTAACGCTATTCCCGGCCGCACTATTGGGCTTGTTTGCTTAGTTGATGGCAAGCCTGCTGCGCTAATAGCTGATTTACCAGAAGCCGAGAACGATGAATTCAAAATCATTCCCTATAAATTGCACGCATTGAAACACGCTTTTAACAACGGTTTAAAGTTCAAAGATTTCAAAGTGCCAAAAGAAAACCTTCTGGTGCCTACGCTGGGTGATGGTTTGACTGTGGCCTATCACGGGCTCAACATGGGTCGCTTGGCGCTCTGCGCTACGGCGTCCGGCGTGATGCGAATCATGCTGGCCAATATGTTGCCCTGGGCCAAGTTCCGCGACACTTACGGCAACGCCATTGAAACTCGCGAATTGGTTAAGCGCCGAATCGCGAGAGCCGCTGCATTAATTTGCGGTGCAGACGCGCTGGTAGCCTGGGGGTCATGGTTACTGGACCAAGGCTATCGCGGCGAACTGGAATGCATAATCGCAAAAATTTTCGGGTCCGAGGCGGAGAAAGAATGCGCCATTGAATTGTTTATGAAAACTCATGGTGGCAGATCATTTTTGGCCGGACATTTGTTGGGCGATAACATTCACGATTTTCTCGCTCCATGTATTTATGAGGGTGAGGGCGAAATGCTCGGTATGGCTTTCTTCAAATCGCTGGCAAAGCAGCATGGAGTGCAATACTTCGAGCCAATCGGCAAAGCTATTCCTCGTGCCGGTTTGAAAAAATTCAACCCAATGAATCCCCTTCATGGTTTTGCACTGCGCAATGAACTAGTACCTTATGCGTTCTGGTGGGTCGGCAAACAACTTGAAGGTGTCGATTCTCATGAAATTTCCGGAATGAATGCGGCATTGAAAGCGCATGTAGACTTCGCATTGGAATTTCTTTCTGATACACCGCTTGAGCTGAGCCAGGCGATGGTGAAGCACCAGCTTAAATTGGCAGACAGACAATGCCGCATTGCTGAAATGTCGCAGAGGGCTCAGGATGCCATTATCATTCTGGTTACTGCTCTCTGGGCACATAATGAAAAGAATGCTGTGTTAGAGGCCTCCGCCGATATACTTTGCCAGGATCTGCGCCGTAAACTAACAGGCGAGCGTCCTAGCGACAGCTATTACAAAGCCGCCAGCAAATTAGCTGATCAGATTATTGACGGCAAATTCCCTGGCTTATCAGAAATGGCTGTACAAGACATTCTTTTCAAATACGATAAGCCAGCCAAAGAAAAGGCATAACGCCTTTTATTGATTTGCAATTTCGACCAGCACTGGTGCGTGGTCTGAAGGCTTATCGAGCTTTCGTGGAGCAATATCGATCCACGCTCTTTTAAGGGCGCTCTCAAGTGGTTTTGAGACCAGTATGTGATCAATGCGCAGGCCGCGCTTGCGTCTAAATGCGAGCATGCGATAGTCCCACCAGGAGAAGTGGCCTTCCCCTTGTTCGAATTTTCTGAAGCTATCAATCATGCCGAGTGCAATCAACTGGCGGAAACACTCACGTTCGCTATCACTGCACAAAATTTGTCCGGCCCATTCCGCCGGATCGTGGACATCGCGATCTTCAGGTGCAATATTAAAATCGCCGCAGATTACAAGCTTGTCTGAAAGCACTCCATTTTGCATGTGCCGCTCTTCTATATAAGAGATCAAAGCCTTGAACCATGCCAGCTTATATTGATACTTTGTTGAACCGACCTCTGAACCATTTGGTACATATAGATTGAGAATTTTGAGGTCATCTTGGCGAATTTCAATTAGACGGCTCTGCAAAGGCTCTGGTGCCCCTGGTAGAAGCTTGCTGGTACACTCGGTGCTTGTGCGCGAAAGAATGGCCACTCCGTTGTAAGTTTTCTCTCCAGAAACGTGAGCGCTGTAGCCTAATTCAGCAAATTGATCAAAAGGAAACTTCTCTTCAACACTTTTAAGCTCTTGCAAACATAGATGATCTGGCGACGAAGTTTTTAGCCAATCTAGAACATGCGGCAATCTAACCGTTATGGAATTGACATTCCAACTTGCAATGAGCATGGCTCTCCCTAAATGAATCTAAAATTTGTCGAAACAGCGTGCGCTCGACGAAAAAAATATAGCCTATATTCAACTCAAATGGCAGCAATTCGCTAATCAGTATGCGGCTTTTAAGCAACGTTGCTCTTTGTATTTATTGGGCTCTGCGAAACTTGACTTTTTTATCCACCAGAAATATATGCGATCAGTTCAAAAGCTGTAGATAACCCAGCAAGCAGTACTCGACAGACGGTCTATAGACCGCGAAAAGCGCATCATCACTTGATTCAAACGGCAAACGAATAGACAGTTCAGCTTCCCCGGGCATGGATATACATTAGTGGTATCACTAGCGATACCATCTAATCATAGCTGGATGCCATCTAGCTTGCCTTGCAGACATAATGCGAATATCTGCAACATGCAAGACACTAAGCCCTTCCAAAACAACCAAGATGAGTCGGCTGATCTCTTTTTCAAAACACTGATGAAAAGCCAGTCTTGCAGTAGATCGACCAAATTACGCTTGCCGCCTAGCACATATTTTTCGCAATGCAATAGGTGTATATGTCCTCTAGATCCCTAGTATCTATACCGTTCCTAAACAAATGCGCTTAGATCGTTACCGTGCTTGCGATTGCGCCTTTCGTAAAATCCTTTTATCTCAACTTCTTCGAAATTGGGTATTTATGCCCCTTTTAGACCTTTACGATATCGACTTTCATGTGTAAATTGAATACATGTTGAAGGTGGTTGATAAATAAGAGTAAGCCACCCAAAAGCAGTTACCTATTGTTAAGACCGTAGACAAAAAACGGATTGGACTGTAGGAACGAATTCTTCTCAAGTAGATTCTGCGCCAGAGTGTAGTTTCCTTGAGATGTACCTTCGCGCCCCAAATTGCACCCCCTTGTCACCTGAGGAATCGTATATGCCCAAAAAGGTCCTGATTGCACTGCCTCCTGCCATGCTAGAGCAAGTCGACTTCATCGCTCAGTGCGAGCATCGCACCAGAAGCGACCTGATTAGAGAAGCTCTTCGCCGGTATCTCGATAATTTCAGAAGGCAACAAGGTGGGGCTCACCTCTCTGTAAGTACGTTGGAAGTTTCCGAAAATAGCTACTCCACAATCGGCGCCGCCACTACTCCCTCATCTTCTTCTACATAAGATCAGGCACATAGCTAAATATAAGGCCGCTCCTGCTTCGCAGGGGCGGTTTCTTTTTGCAGTCGAGCGGTTACACTAATAAGCATTAACGACCAGGGCTGCACAAATGACAGAAATCTATGCTCCACAATCTTGACGAAGAAGAACAAGTTAAAGGCATCCTCACCGTCTTGGACCACAACTTAAATGTCGTGCTCAAGATAAACGAAGCAATTTCTCGACTAACTGAGAAGCGAGTCACTTTAGAAGAGAAAATGATTCGCATATATTTTCATAAGTTAGCTGCCAATTTGGTTAGATGTGGTGCCTGCTTTCATGAGCTTCTAGCTGAGGCTTATGGAGACAGTTCAACCAGGCATGAGCAAAAGACTCAAATGATAGTGGAGCGTGCAACGGTTCTACTTTCTCATGCGACCGCCTTGGACGAGCTCCTAACGGCCTCTGAGTTAATAATCGACGACCTGATTAAAATTCTTCGTTATGACTTGAATTTTCTCGAGCAATACTATGAGTATGGCTTTTATAACAAACTGACAAATGAGTGCGATTTTCTAGACCGCTCTCAGGATTTGCTGGAGAGCATTGGCAAGAGTATTCAAACCGATATCGTTTAAGCCGACAATTCAAACCTCAAGAGTCAACTCTCACAAGCATTGCACCTCTGCAAAACGCGAAAAATCCGTTAATGCGCTGACCACCTAGCCGGCGTACGCACCAGATTTTCGTAAAGCTTTCTCCGCTTTTTGCCGCACCTGTGCATCTTGATCGTCACGTAAGGCATTTTTCAAGCTCTCTACAATTGGCTCCAGCTGCTGATCGCGCGCTGCGTTCTTGGCAGAATCTTTAGAATTGCTATTTTCTTTGAATTTCGCAAGCATCTTTCCTAATGCTTTAGCAGCTTCTCTGCGCACAAAAGGATATTGGTCCTCCAACAATTCAGAAACTGCTGTGGCTATTGCCGGACCCGGATGTTGATACCGCTCGAGAGTGATGGTCGCTTCCATGCGAACCCACTCATCACTGTTACCTAGTAATGCCAGTATTGAGTTGATATAGGGTTTAATGGCGCCAGGCTTTTCTTGAAACCAACGTAAGGCCACCAACCGCACGTAGACGTTCTCATGCACTAGGGCGTCCGCAAACAGTCGGCTGTTGGATTTTAATAATTGCTCAGTCAAGCCAATACGAAATGACCGAGGCTCAAAGCCAGGATAGTCATGTTGAATGATCATATTGGTGACGAAGTCCGCAAGGGAATCCAAATCGCCAGAAGAAGGAGTATTCATTTCGCCATAATCCAATTAAGTGCTATTGCCCAAACAAACCCTGGAAGGGATTGAAACCTGGAGATTGTCCGCCACCACCAAAGGGATTCTGTCCCGGGGAAAGGCCAGGGAAGCCCTGCCCTGCTCCAGATTGGCCTGGTTGCATCATTTGCATCATACCAGAGTAAGGATTGGTGTTCGCCACCTGTCCCTTAGTGACGTAGCCATACATGACGATTTTTTGCTGAAACTTGCGATCGCCACCAAATACAACTTGCGCCGCCTGAACATACATTTGTTGCGAGTTGACTTTAGTGAAACGCAAAACTGACTCTTCGTAACGTTTGCGCGGTTGCCCAGTGGAGCGCATAATCTCGTTGCACTCAGCGACGATTTGCTGTTCAAGCACATTGGGAGCCAATTCCCGAACCTGGTTCTTCAATGTGCGTTGCACAAACTCGTTGCCGGAAAGGCCCTTGGCATACTGACTTGATTGGATGTCGCCAAAAGAAAAAATTACAGGAACCGGCATACTTTTAGCCATTTGCTGCATCATTGCGCCCATAGGACCCATATTCGCAAAACTTTGTCCGCCCATCATTTGAGCCATTTGTTGATCAGCGCCGATTTCACCGCCAGGCACCTGGAACATGACCTTTGCGGGGGCAAGGACGATACCCCCTTTAACATCCTGAGCAAACATAAAGTTAGTAGAACCCTTGGCACCATTCTTGAAAATCTTCAGAACTTTAGAAGACTCCTCAGGATCAATTTTGTAGCAAATTGGGTCTTGCTCTACTCTCCATACCGTTAAATCTCCACCCCAGTTGCCGCGATAATCTTGCGGAAAACTCTTGGCCAGAGTGCCAGAAAACAGAGCTGTTTGGCTGGCACCAGATTGCATAGATTTGTTTTTCTGCAGTGAAAGATCAAGCTGCGGGGTCATTGCCTTAAGAATCACAGGAAAACTCGCACCATTTGTAGATGTGATTTGCTCGATTCTTCCGTACAACTTTGTAGTAGTGGCTTGAGCTTGAATTTTTGCCGGTGCCACTACTCTACTTGCACTACTAGCGGCGGTGGTTACGCTGGTGGTTTTTGCCGTTCCCTTAATCACAGGATTGACCAGGACTGGATCGCTATAAGCAGAGTCACTTGTTGATGAAGTTGTCGATGATGTTGTCGATGAATTGGATGTTGTCGATGTAGTCCCTGCGCCTGATGTAGCCGCCGCCCCGGAAGACGTTCCCCCAGAGTTTGTCGTTGCCATGCCTCCGCTAGGTGGATTGACCGTAGTCGTGGCAGGAGTTGTGGCTGGAGTTACATTAGTTGAAGAACTCGCGCTGGTGCTACCGCCCGCCGCGGGTTCCACACCTGTAACCTCTGCTGGTAGACCCGTCTGATTCTGGTTTAAATTCGGAGTTATATTTTGCTCTCCATCGGCAGCCATAACAGGCAGCGCAAAGGAAACTACCGGAGTTAATAGAAACAAGCTTAGTGACAATGCCGCAGTGCGCCGAGCCAATTTATTCATAAATCCCCACCTGTAACACCAGCAATGTGCCCAGTGCTCACCAAATTAACTCACGAATGGTCAAGAACCACGCGAGTGTCAATAAGTGGACCAGTGTAATAAACGGAAAGCCTAAGCGCGTGCTGGAACGTTAGCACCAAGAATATGTTCAACTTTCTCTAGGGTATCGGCGCTTAGTTTAATGCCGGCTGCTTTAATGTTTTCGTCAATCTGAGAAACTTTTGTGGCACCAATAATTACGCTGGCGACATTCGGATGACGAAGACACCAGGCCAAAGCAAACTGAGACATCGTCAATCCTGATTCGGAAGCAAGAACTCCCAATCGTTGCACTTTCTCTAAAGTTTCATTAGCCATCAAATTTCGGCCCATCATGAACACGTTGACTTTACTGTCTGCCGCTCGCGAATCAGCAGGTAATGGTTTTTCCGGCAAGTATTTTCCAGTCAGCACACCCTGTGCGAGCGGAGAAAAGACAACTTGCCCCACACCTGTGCGTTCACTGGCAGGGATAACCGATGACTCGATATTGCGCGTCAACATGTTGTAGCAAGGTTGGTTAGAGATAGGTGGCACAGCGTTCAATTCTTTGGCAACTCGGTGCGCATCTTCGATTTGTGACCCGCTCCATTCACTAACGCCCCAGTAAAGAATTTTGCCCTGGCGAGTGAGATCGTCCATGGTTCTAACTAGTTCTTCCATTGGAACTTCAGGATCAAAACGGTGGCATTGATAGAGATCTATATAGTCAGTGCCCAGTCTTTTCAAGCTGGCATGACACTGCTCAAAAACGTGTTTACGTGATAGACCTTTGTCATTTGGACCATCACCCATGGGGAAAAATACTTTAGTAGCAAGGAAAATGGCGTCGCGCTTAATGGTCTTAATCGCTTTTCCCACAACAACTTCAGACGCGCCGGCTGCATAGACATTAGCATTATCAAAGAAATTTACGCCTTGCTCAAAAGCGTGTTGCACCTGCTTAATGGAGTTCTTCTCATCAACTGAGCCACCATGAGTAAGCCAGCTACCGAGCGAAATTTCGCTGACTTTTGCTCCCCATTTCCCAATTCTGCGATATTGCATGTTCGTTATTTATCTTCAAGCGGCAACAAAAGAATCGTGATCATACCAGGGATGGATACTACAAAGCTGAGCAAAAAGAAATGAGCATATCCCAGCTGACCTTGTAATGTGCCGCTGTAGTAGCCAGGTATCATCACGCCTGCCGCCATTAAGGCAGTAGCGATTGCATAGTGACCTGACTTATATTTCGGATTAACAGTTCGAAGCAAAAACACTGTGTAGGCTGCGGTGCCTAATCCGTAAGCAAATTGTTCAATTGCGTTACAGACAGAAACCAACAAAACATTAGGTGCAGAAACGGCCATGTAGTAGTAGAGCAAAATGGCCACGTTCTGAAAAATTGCTGTCGGCATCAGCGATTTCTTTAGTCCGAACTTGCTGACAACAAAACCACCAACGAGGCCACCCAGTAAAAGAAAACCAACGCCGACTCCTCCATATATAAGTCCGACAGTCTCGGTAGAAATGCCAAGACCACCTACTTTCGGCGCGTCAAGTAAAAAAGGTGCAGACATTTTGAGCATGAATGCATCGCCCAGCCTGAAAATTAGAATATAGAGCACGATCGGTGCGATCGCCTTTTGTGAAAAGAACGTGCGGAAGACAGTAAGAAACTGATTTAAATCAAGCTTAGCTTTCTCTTCTGATGCGTGCTCTTCCGATGAGTTCTCTACTACCGTGGGCTCAACCGAATCGATGCCAAATTCGCTAATCTGCGCCTTTGGCAAAATGAAAAAATGGAACGCCGCAAGCAAAGCAAAGATTGCAGCGCAAAGCACAAAGACAACTGCCCATCCACCTTTTATACCAAATGATGGATTGTGCGCGAGCCACCCGGCCAATACTACAAGTCCGCCCTGGCCAAAGAGAAGAGCAGTTTTATAGAAGGTATTTCGCACTCCAACAAAATACGACTGTTGCTTCTTGTTCAAGACTTCAAGGTAATAACCATCGCAAGATACGTCTTGAGTCGCTGATACCACTGCCATAATTGAAAAAACTAAGATACTAAGTACTGCCACATTTGATCCGCCCAGACTCAGAGCAAGCGCGATCGAAGTCAGTGCCAGCACTATTTGCGTGCAAACAATCCAGATTCTTTTGTGGCCCACAAGATCAACAAGGGGAGCCCACAAAAATTTAGCTACCCAAGCCAAATAAAAGTAGCTTGTCACCTTCCCGACAAAATCGTTCGACTCACCTAAATTCTTGTAGAAAATAACCGAGACGAGAACAACAAGTGTGTAAGGCAGGCCCGAAGCAAAATACAAAGTTGGAATGAAAATTGCCGGCTGTTGTGATTTCACTTACCCACCATTTTTCTAGAAGCGCGATCATTGTAGCGCCCTGGCCATCAGATGAACTGATTTGAACTGAATTTTCCCGCACGAATTTGTCCAAACCAGGTTCTTACGCCGCTTAACCCTTGCTGATAGTGTGTTTACGGGGCTGGGACATCACCTGCGTACAACAGATTCTTTTCTTGAACGATATCGCTCTAACTTTTTTTTCTAACAAAAGCCAAACAATTTATCTCAAAAACGTCAAAACGATTGAACCATTTTCCAACTTTTGACGTTAACACATAAGCGGGGGAATGAACGCTTATGAATAATCGCAAGCAAAAGAAGAAGGCTGATACAAAAATTGCGAAACTTTGGCGCTCACTGAGAAGGCGCATAAAGTCAGACGAACACGCAGCCGACCTAATCTATAAAGAGCTAACAGAAGCCAACCTGTTGGTTTGTTCTTGCGGATCAACTGAATTTGATCGCGAGAGTGGTGCACGCAGCTGCAAATGCCTTGAGTGTAGAGAAGAAATTTGGTTCACAAGCAACATGTTTTTCAAAAAAGCCAAGCTATTGCGTGCTTATCTAGCTGCTATCTGGTTTCAGCAAAACGACGCAGTTATCACTCCTGCTCACTTCGCGAAATTACTGCGAATTGCATACTCTACTGCGTGGGAAATCCTACATAAAGTAAAAATGGTGATCGCTTCCCACTTGCCGCCAGAATCAATGCAGGCACCGTATAAGGTGTTTATAGATATAGTTTTTCGACGCAGTCTAGAGAGTACGAAATTCACACATCCCTCCTTCGACTGCCCTTCAGAAAGTGGAGCACAAACTGAAAGCGAAAATAGTAGCGAACAAAATGTTAGTGAGGAAAATAGTAGTGAACAGAAAACTTCTGAAAACAATCCCACAGACGCACAGAGAATGAAAGACTTTACCGATGTTGAGGCCGAGGTTTACAGCTGGCTTAGCGACCAACCAGTGTCATTAGACACAATGATAGCCAAAGGCAAATTTTCAGTAGGACAAATAATGGGTGCGCTAGGTTTGCTCGAAATTGAAAACCTTGTCACCGTGTTTGCATACGGATACTATGCGCGAAAAACGGAACAACCCGAACAGCGAATTCCAAGCAATCAGGCACCAGCGGCAATAATCGCCCAGCTTGTATATTACATTCGCATTATCCACCGCGGAGTTAGCCGCAAATACTTGCAGCTCTTTCTAGCGCAAATTTGGTGCGCCTTTGACAAACTTCGCTGGGGCAAAAATGCAGTAATGCAAGCTTGCTTGGTGCATCCGCCAATAAGTCGCGCCGATATTCTTGCCTATGCTTCACCTATGCATGTGAGACTTGGTTTTTAAGAGTATTGAAATTGCTACATTTCCATTAAGACGGCTGCGGACTTTAATAGCGTATTGACCAAGGATGTTGGGCCATTGCCTGGTTTCAGCGATAAGCATAGAAATTTCGCTCATTACCTGTCCGGCTTGCGCGTCTCTTGAAAACAAATTTTATCGAGGAAAAATAGTACAATTAGGCAATTAAACAAAGCTACAAGAGAGACTGCAATGGCTGAATTGAAAGTATCCGATATCAAAATTGTCTACGAGGCGTTGGCCGAAAAGCACGCTCTTGCTCGTGAAAAATTCGGTCGACCGCTAACTCTTGCAGAAAAAGTGCTGACATCGCACCTCGATCACTGGCCGGCTGAAGAAATAAAACGTGGGGAAACTTACGCATTTTTACGCCCTGATCGCGTGGCTATGCAAGATGCTACAGCCCAGATGGCTCTTCTTCAATTTATGCAAGCTCAGCTAAAAACTGTAGCGGTACCAAGTACGGTGCACTGTGATCACTTGATTCAAGCTCGTGTAGGCGCTGAGTCTGACATGATCGATGCTCTCAACGAGAACAAAGAAGTTTACGATTTCCTCGAGTCTGCCAGCAACAAGCACGGCATCGGATTCTGGAAGCCGGGCGCAGGTATCATCCATCAGGTGGTTCTCGAGAACTATGCTCTGCCCGGCACGATGATGATCGGTACAGATTCTCATACTCCCAATGCCGGCGGCCTGGGCATGGTAGCCATCGGAGTAGGCGGTGCTGATGCCGTAGACGTCATGGCAGGTGTTGCCTGGGGTCTGCGTTGGCCCAAGCTGATTGGTATTCACTTAAAGGGTAAGTTGAACGGTTGGACTTCACCGAAAGACGTGATCCTCAAAGTTGCCGGAATTCTGACTGTTGCCGGAGGCACCGGAGCAATAGTTGAATACTTCGGAGAGGGCACCAAGTCAATTAGCTGCACAGGCAAAGCGACCATTACAAATATGGGAGCAGAGCTCGGCGCTACCACATCTATTTTCCCTTACGACGAACGCATGGGCAAATATTTGCGCATCACTAAACGCGAAGAATTTGCCGCTCTTGCTGACCAATACAAAGAATGTTTGGTTGCTGACCCTGAAGTGGAAAGCGATCCTATGAGCTACTTTGACCAGGTCGTAGAAATTGATCTTGATTTACTCGAGCCTTATGTAGTCGGCCCCCATACCCCTGACTTGGCTCGACCAATTTCTGCATTTGCGGAAGAAATTAAAATCAAAGGATATCCAGATAAGCTCACTTATGCCTTAATCGGCAGCTGCACTAATTCTTCTTATGAAGACATGAGCAGGGCTGCCCACGTGGCGCAGCAAGCTTCTGATCATGGTCTTAAGTCTAGCTGCGGATTTTTAATCACTCCAGGGTCCGAACAGATATATGAAACCATCGAGCGTGATGGCCAATTAAAGACTCTGGAAGATATCGGCGGAACTGTTCTAGCCAACGCTTGCGGCCCGTGTATTGGGCAATGGCGTCGCGATGACATTAAACCAGGCGAACCCAATTCAATCATTACTTCCTTCAATCGAAATTTCCAAAAACGCAATGATGGTAATCCAGAAACTTTAGCTTTCATTGGCAGTCCTGAAATTGTCACCGCCCTGGCATTGTCCGGCTCCCTTTCTTTTAATCCCTTAAAAGATTCAATCAATGGCAGCGACGGCAAACCTTTCAAATTGACCCCACCAGAGGCCCCAGAACTTCCTGCCCGAGGATTTAAATCTGAGGACAACGGCTACTTGCCACCTGCCGCAAACGGTGATCAGGTAAGCGTGGTGGTTAATCCTGAGTCAAATCGTTTGCAATTGCTCGAGCCTTTTGCCGCCTGGGATGGCAAAGACCTAGAGAACATGCCGATTTTGCTCAAGGCTCTGGGCAAATGTACCACCGATCATATTTCTCCCGCTGGCCCATGGTTGAAATATCGCGGCCACATCGATCGTATCAGTGACAACATGTTTATCGGCGCCATAAACGCCTTCACAAAAGATGTTGGTATCGGCCTTGATGTCATTGCTAATGACAGAAAGACTTATCCTCAAGTGGCTCGCAATTATAAGGCCCATAACCGAGGATGGATGGTCATTGGCGATCAAAACTATGGTGAAGGTTCAAGCCGCGAGCACGCTGCCATGTCGCCACGTTTCCTTGGATGCAAGGCTGTGCTGGTGAGAAGTTTTGCTCGTATTCACGAAACTAACTTGAAAAAGCAAGGCATTCTCGCTCTGACTTTTGTCAATCCGGCTGACTATGACAAGATTCAAGAGACTGACACCCTTGCCATTCGCAATCTTATAGAACTCTCGCCGGGGCAAAATATCCAGATTGAGCTTCTGCACAAAGATGGCACATGCGAATTAATTGAGGCAAAACATACAATGACCGACGAACAAATCGGATGGTTCAAAGCTGGTTCTGCTCTCAATTTGATTCGTGAAAACAGTCAGAGAGCTCAGGCACTGAAGTCGTAAATTTAGCTGTCTTTAAGCGACAGTTGCTGACTTAAGATGCAACGGCCGTAGAGCGAGTAAAAAAATCAGTTAGAGTTTCGGTGACCAACTCACGGCTGGTTGTGATCAAATCTGAGTGGGCGCTGGCTGGCAACGCGAGCAGCTGCTTGGGTTGAGACGCCGAGTCAAAAAGAGTCTGGGCATGGTGGAAAGCCACGACTGTGTCAAGCTCACCATGAATAATCAACAGCGGTGGATGCGCCACCGAAAGAATTTCACGACTATTTTTACCGGGCATAGGAAATAGCCACGACGGATACAAATTCAGTGCGCGTACCGTTTCACCGGCAATATTGCGTAAAGAGCTGTAGCCAGACTGCAAAATCAGCCCTGCAGATTTTCTCTGGCTGGCGATGTAAGAGCTAATGGCCGCACCGAGTGATTCACCGTATAAAAATATCTTCTCTGGCGGCAGCGAAAATTTATTCACAACAAAATCATAGGCTGCCAGACCATCCTGGCAGACTCCTTCGACATTTGGTATGCCAGTACTCTTTCCAAAACCGCGATAATCATAGACAAAAACCGAGGCACCACTTTCAAGTAGCATTTCGCACAAAGCCGCACGAATGGTGATATTTCCAGAATTCCCGTGACTGAAGAGCACTAGCGGAGCGTCGGCATTAGGATGCTGAAAATGCCAACCATGCAAGGTCTCCTTGCTTGCCAACGTGCCGTAGCTATTGAAATAGAGCTCGTCTGGTATGACACCCATGGCTATGGGCAAATGATCGCCATCCGTACTGGGATACGCCTGAGGGCGAAACAGCAGCGGTCGATAGAGGCGTTTGTTCACGCGAGGCGACAAAAGCACATAAGCGAGTGGTGCTAGCAACAAATAAAGTAGATTTTTGGATTTCTTAAGTGGCATGTAGTGTCTTTATTTCTGATCTACAAGATTTTTTGTAATAGCTGCACGTCTAACCACCGGTCAAATTTGTTGCCGACCTCGCGCAAACAGCCAACATCTTCGAAGCCAAATTGCCGCATCAGTTTGATACTGCCAACATTTTCACTGCAGATTAAGCCTAGAATCGCATGATACCCGCATCCTGCGGCAGCTGTCATCAGTTGTTCCATCAAAGCCCGACCGAATCCGCGCTGAAGAAAATTGTGGTCAATATAAATCGACGCTTCTACAGTTTTATTGTAAGCGCAACGTTGGTGGTAAAACGAGAGCGAGGCAAAGCCGATTATGCTACCTTCCAGCTCAGCGACGAAGACCGGTAGGCCCGCTTCAAAATGTTGTCTGAACCAGAGTTCACGCTCAGCTAGGGTTTCATTTTCTAATGCGAATGTAGCCGTTGAATTTTCAACATAATAGTTATAGATGTTGGATATAGCCTGGCAATTTTTAAACTGGGCCGGAAGGACCTGAAGCATCTATTTCTAAAATCCTGATTGAACAAATTGGTGTTAAGCCACCAATTTACACGAATCAGCGGCGCCAAGTATATAGCCTCGTCGCGCTTGATCGTCAGCGTAGAAGGCAACTGCACTGGCCACTTCCATTAAAAGGTCTGAAGGCGCAAATTCAGTCAAACGCATCAGCATCTGTTCAACTTTCTGCCATTCATCAGTATTGAGTGGAATCGCATCATCAAGCCTTTGAGTAATGGCAATGCGCTCAAGTGATTTCGCGTCAGCCTGCACGTAGACTTCGTTCCTTTTCTTATTTCTGGGCTTGCGAACTTTGGCGTCCATAGAAGCGCTCCTTACAACTGTTCGACACAACTGTTCAACCTCGTGGTTAAACCACTGCCAACGACAAGAATTTAGGCCACTAAAGAGCAACAAATTCGCTGACGTAATAAGAGACGCCAGCTTTGCGACGAGGTTCCCACCTGCAATTCGGATTTGCCGCTTAGGCTTTACTTGCCTGCTTATACGGCTTGAGCGATATCGGCAGAACTTCCCAGCCAGCCTCAAGGCAATTGAATACCCCCGAAAATATCGCTTTACAAGTCGTCAATTATGAGCGGATTATAAGCATGATAAATATTGCGAATAACTTCTATTAGCGAGCTCTCTAAAACGCGAGGTTTCAAAACCCTGGCTGATCACGGGCGCTTGAACGCCGAAAATGCAAATATTTCTGGCTCGCATAAAGCCTTCAAATTAGAGGAAATAAGGGTCAGTCGAGTTTCAGATCGCTATAATTTGTTATGTCCGATAGTGGACCGCATAAGGCGCTCCGATCAACACTTGCGAGCATTAGCCGAACCAGTCTCTGGTCCAAGCATCCCAGGAAAAACGTTCATGACCCAATCCCAACTGACAGATCTGCCTGAAAACAAACTGCCAACATCCAACGAATTGCCGGCCTACCAAGGTCCCACAGAACGCAAAGACAACTGGTGGGTTGAGCCCGCATTAATCGCTTTTGTTTTCACGGCATTTGGCATTTACTCCATGTTCCGTGCTTTTGAAAATAATCTCTATGAAGTTGGTCCGTATCTATCACCCTTCTATTCGCCCAACTTGAAGCAATATGTACCGTGGTTTCCTCTTTCACCAGCTTTCTTGATTCTCTGGATTCCGCTGTCGTTTAGAGCCACTTGCTACTACTACCGCAAGGCTTATTACCGGTCGTATTTCATGCATCCTCCGGCATGCACAGTGGGCATGTTCAAAGGTAAGGGTTATACCGGCGAACAATCATTCCCATTCGTTTTGCAAAATCTGCATCGCTATGCGTTTTACTTCGCTGTGCCTGTGTTGCTGATTTTGTGGGTCGATGCTTTCAACACCGTTTACTATGAAGGCGCATTCCACATGAGTGTGCTCACCGTAGTCATGTTTGTTAATTGCATCCTGCTTTCAGGCTACACATTTGGCTGTCATGCCTGCCGCCACATCGTCGGCGGTAAAGAAGATTGTTTCTCTTGCCCTAAAAACGAACAGAAGCTGAAGCCGGCTTTTCAAGCCTGGCAACTCGTCACTAAATTCAATGAGCGGCACCAGCAATGGGCCTGGACTTCACTGATGTCTGTGGCAATTACCGATCTTTATATCCGTTACACCTGCGTCAATCCCAGCCTGGCATTTCAAATATTTTAATTATGACTGAATACGAAACTAGAGAACACGATGTATTGGTAATAGGCGCTGGTGGTGCCGGTTTGCGCGCGGCAATCGAAGCGTCTGGTCAAGGCGTTAGCGTCGGCCTGGTTTGCAAATCATTACTGGGCAAAGCGCATACAGTTATGGCCGAAGGCGGAGTGGCGGCAGCCCTGGCTAACGTCGACCCTAAAGACGGCTGGCAAACGCACTTTAAAGACACCATGAATGGTGGCAAAATGCTCAACAACTGGCGCATGGCTCAGTTGCATGCGCAAGAAGCTCCTGATCGAGTGAAAGAACTTGAGCGTTGGGGCGCGGTTTTCGACCGTACTAAAGACGGCAAAATTTTGCAACGGGCTTTTGGTGGTCACACCTGGAAGCGCCTTTGCCACGTGGGTGACCGCACGGGGCTCGAGATGATTCGCACTCTGCAAGACCGCGGCGTGCACCAGGGCATCGAAGTCTACATGGAATGCACCATTACCGAACTGATTAAAGATGGCGACAAAATTGCCGGAGCTTTTGGTTATTATCGCGAAGATGGTCGCTACATTTTGTTCAAAGCCAAAGCCATTGTGCTGGCCACAGGCGGCACTGGCAAAGCTTATACGATTACTTCAAACTCCTGGGAATATACTGGCGACGGTCAAGGTCTGGCCTATGACGCCGGCGCAGAATTAATCGATATGGAGTTTATTCAATTCCACCCAACCGGCATGGTCTGGCCCCCAGGCGTGCGAGGCATTCTTGTCACTGAAGGCGTCCGTGGTGAAGGCGGCATTCTGCGCAATAGCCTCGGTGAGCGTTTCATGTTCAAATATTTACCTGAAGCAACCAGAAATGACTATGCTGCTGACGAAGCGGAAGCAGTGACCTGGGTCAATGCCGCATTAGCCGGCAACCGCACTGAGGCTCGCCGTCCGCCGGAGCTATCTACTCGTGACAATGTGGCCCGCGCCATTTACACCGAAGTAAAAGAAGGTCGCGGCTCACCTCACGGTGGTGTCTTCCTCGATATCAGCTATCAAGACTCTGAACGAGTGAAAAAGAAGCTGCCGTCTATGTATCACCAATTTAAAGACCTGGCAGACGTAGACATTACAGCCGGGCCCATGGAAGTGGGACCAACCATGCACTACACCATGGGTGGTATCAGAGTCGACGCCGAAACTCAGATGACCAGGGTACCTGGATTGTTTGCGGCCGGAGAGTGCTCCGGTGGCATGCACGGTGCCAATAGACTTGGCGGAAATTCGCTTTCTGATCTGGTGGTCTTTGGTAAACGCGCTGGAGCAGCCGCTGCCGACTATGCAAAAACCGTTCCAAGCAGCCTGAAAATAGACGACAAATATGTCAAAGCTGCAATTGCCGAAATGGAAGAACCATTCTTGCGCAAAGATGGAAAAAACCCATATGACGTGCACAAAGAACTAAACAAGATTATGGGCACTTATGTGGGCATTTTCCGTGAAGAAAGTGAACTGGCTATTGGTGTAGCCAAGCTTGAAGAACTCAAGGAAGAGATCAAAAAAGCCGGTGCCAAAGGCAGCAAAGCCTTCAACCCTGGTTGGCACATGTGCCGCGATTTGAGAAACATGATGATTTGCTCTGAAGCCATCGCCCGCAGTGCCCTCTCTCGCAAAGAAAGTCGTGGAGCTCACAGCCGCCTCGACTTTCCTAATACTGAAAAAGAGTGGGGCACTAAAAACTCGTCTTGCAGTAAAGATGAAAATGGCAACATGAAACTGGAGCACACTCCACTGCCTGAGATGCCACAAGATTTGAAAGAAATTTTTGTAAAAAAGGAGCCCGTTAATGCCTGATCCTACGAACCCAGGTCGGCAAGCGACCCTCAAGGTATATAGAGGCACCAAAGAGAAAGGTGAATTTCAATCTTATAAAGTGCCGGTGGAAGCAGGCATGGTGGTGCTTGATGCCATTCACTATATTCAGCAGAATTTTGATCCTGAGCTCGGTGTGCGCTGGAATTGCAAAGCTGCCAAATGCGGCTCATGCAGTGCCGAAGTAAACGGCATGCCATCCTTGATGTGCAAATCGAGAATGGATCAGTTTAAACACGACGAAGAAATTTGCGTGCAACCGCTCAAAACTTTCCCCATCATCAAAGACCTGGTCACCGATGTGTCCTGGAATTATGAGGTGAACAAAAAAATCACTCCTTTCTCACCATCGCCTGATGCTGACTGGACTATTTATCAAGAAGACATTGAGCGCGTGCAGGAGTTTCGCAAATGCATCGAGTGCTTCTTATGCCAGAATGTTTGCCATGTGCTGCGCGATCACGAGCGCAAGGACAATTTCATGGGGCCTCGCTTTATGGTGCGCGTAGCCGGCCTTGAGATGCACCCTCTAGATGAAGCCAATCGTCTCAAATATCTCAAAGATGAAGGGCACATCGGCTATTGCAACATCACTAAATGCTGCACTGAAGTTTGTCCCGAAGACATTCACATTACCGACAACGCCATCATTCCTTTGAAAGAACGCGTGGTTGACGAGTTTTACGATCCGCTGGGTAAATTTATTCGCGGCCTATTGGGCGGGAATAAGAAGAAGACTATCGCCGCACAAGCACAACCCGTTTCGATAACACCTTCTAAATAATCAGGCTTACGCCGCAACTGCAGACGACCATTAAAGAACGTGATGTTACTGGGCCGGTTCCGCCGGAGCAGCGCCGTCCGCGGCGACACCTGGGGCAACAGTAGAAGTCCATGTTTGTTTGACTTTGCCGTTGACTAAATTTTTCAATTCGAAAGTCTTGATGCCGGCTTTTTCAAAATATGGCTTAACCGGATCAACAATTGCAGTGTGTGTATTTGGATCGGCCAGATTTACCTCGGCTTCCGCTTCTACAGAACCTTCACTGGCTTTGTCCACGTCGGCACCACCGCGCTTCCATTTAAAAGTGGTTTTACCGCCGGTGGCAGCTACGCCTTCGGTAATTTTACTTTCGACTAAATCACGGGCCTCCAGATATGTCATCTTGGCAATAGGATCTTCCACCTGTGGCGGACGAGTGAGCAATTGACCAACCCAGCTGTCCTTCAATAAATAACCAGCAATACCGAGAGTGACCAGACCGACCACCACAAATGGCATGAGGTTCATCTTTGGCTTCTGTGCGGCACTTTCACCACCGAACAACTTACTCGAGCCAAGCTTCACTCTTTGTCTGGCCCCGCATGAAGGGCAGACCAATTCATGACCATGAAGCGGAACTTTGCAGGTAGGACAATCGTGCATGATAAAAGCTCTATGAGGAATAACTGAACAACCGATATTAATCTAGCATCATGACAAGCGTTATAATGCTCACTATGTAAAAGTCCAAGCATCTCAATCTTGAGTATCCGAAGCATCTGCATCGAGCCTGCCTCATGGCAAGCCTTTGAGTAAGTGCAATGCCAGTAGACCTAAGCTTCTTCGCCAAAGCTGCTATGCATGATCTTGCTTGCTTTATCAGCATCTTTTGCACTGACAACGCAAGTTAGTTTCATTTCGCTGGTGGCAATCATTTTGATATTGATACCGGCTGAACCGAAAGCTTTAAAAATGGTAGCGGCAATGCCAGATTGGCCAGCCAGGCCGGCTCCAATTAAGCTGACTTTGGCAATATCAGAGTCAGAAATTACCGACGAGGCGTCTAGATCGTCTTTAATGCCTTCAAGGGTTTTTATGGTCAAATCAAGATCTGTACTGTGCACAGTAAATGTAATGTTATTGTGTCCAGCAGTTGGGTGAAAGGCCTGCATGATCATATCAATGACAATATTGCTATCGGCCAGGGCCTGCATAATTCGGCCTGCAATGCCGGGTTTGTCTGGTACATCCATAATCGTCACACATGACTGATCTTTGTCCACAGCCACGCCGCTAATGCTGCGGTAGATTTCCATATTTTCCCCTTCCCCTCCATCAATGGTTGTGCCTTCATGGTCAGGCTTAAATGTATTGCGCACGCGCATGCGTACTTTGTATTGCCGCGCCAGTTCCACCGCGCGCGGATGCAGCACCTGGGCACCCAATCTGGCCATCTCGATCACTTCGCCGTAGGAGACTCGTTTTAGCAGTCTGGCTTCGGCAATGACATTAGGATCGGCAGTGTAAATGCCATCTACATCGGTATAAATATCACAAACATCGGCTCCGATAGCCGCTGCCAGAGCGCACGCAGTGGTATCGCTGCCACCTCGACCGAGAGTAGTGATATCACCATCCGCGGTGACACCCTGAAAACCAGCCACCACCAAAACGTCATTTTCTTGCAAAGCGCGAGTCAAGTTATCGCTGTTAATATCGACGATGCGGGCTTTGCTGTGCACCTTTTCAGTGAAGATACCAATTTGGCTGGCAGTAAATGAGCGAGATTTGATTCCCATTTCTTTTAGAGTCATGGCCAAAAGAGTAATCGAAATCTGTTCGCCCGTAGATAACAGAGAATCGAGTTCGCGACGATCAGGATTCTTGGCACACTGGCTGCCGAGCTTGAGTAGATAGTCAGTAGTGTCTCCCATAGCTGAAACCACTACTAAAATTTTCGCACCGACTTTCAGCCTGTCTCTAACAACTTCTGCTACGTGTTGAATACGAGCAAGATTCTTAACTGACGTGCCTCCGAATTTCAGCACAGACACTGAAAGCTTGCCTGCTTCGGATACCACTGTTTTGCCGCTTGCTGCAATTACTTCGGCATTATTCATAACTGGCCACCAGACCTTTTTTATCTACGGTTAAATCTAATATTCTCGGCTTCTGCTGACGTTTTTGGGCCCAGTCATCTAAATAGGTTTTGACTTCAGTTTTGTGTTTTTCGTGCACCAAAATTAGAGTCGACGAGCCGGCACCACTCAATACGCAGCCTAAAACCGGCATAGTAAGCAGATCGCGGCGCAAGTCCGCCAACTCCGGCACCAAATGTATGCGATAGGGCTCATGCAACTGATCACTGAGCGCCTCTTTGAGAATATCGTCGTCGCCTTTTACCACCGCGGCAATAAGGAGGCCTGTACGTTGAATGTTATTGACCGCTTGCACCATTTCCACACGGCGAGGAAGCACCCTCCTGGCTTCGGCCGTTGATAATTCATACGGAGGTACCACTACTAGAGTGTGCCATTTGTCGGGCCAGTCGAGTCGTGAGGTCAAGGCGCGCTGACCCTTTTGCGTGTAACCAGAAATAATAAATCCACCCATTAAACAAGCGGCGACATTATCAGGGTGCCCTTCCAATCTGGCTGCATCGGCCAAAATCTGATCCCTATCCGGCGGAGCGGAGCTGCTGAATGTCTGGGCTGCCCACAAGGCCGCTAAAATGGCCGTACTACTGCTTCCCAGGCCGCGAGCTAGAGGAATGTCCGTTTCAATAGTGATGCGCATGCGCTCAATTATGTTTGCACCGGCAGTCGTATCGCTGCTACCGCCTGCGAAATTATCGCGGAAGACTTTGTAAATCAGATTCTCTTTAGTGGCACTGAGACCTTGAGCCACAGGCCCCTGTAGAGAAATCAGTGCTTGTTTGGCATTCTCAGAGACAATTTCGAAAGTGACCGTAGTATAGACACCTAAAGCTAAACCCAGAGTATCGAAGCCAGGCCCCAAATTAGTGGTGCTACCCGGTAAACGCATAGTTAGTTTGCGAATGCTATTCATTCTGGCTTGGCTACCTCAAAGTGCCATAACTTTTTTTAGTGATGCAAGATCAGCTTCCACGGGTGTCAAATCTACTGTTGTTACTTTCTGTGCCGTGTCTGGATCTTTGAGACCATTGCCGGTAAGCACACAGGTGACAAGAGAGTTTTGAGGAATGGTTCCGTCAGTTAGATGTTTGATCAAACCAGCTAGCGAGGCGGCGCTTGAAGGTTCGCAAAAGATTCCTTCGGCACTACCTAGCATTTTATAAGCGGCCAAAATTTCGTCATCAGTAACTGAATCAATTATTCCCTTAGATTCTTGTTGGGCTCGCACCGCTTCTTGCCAGCTGGCTGGATTACCGATGCGAATAGCTGTGCCGATAGTCTCCGGATTCTTAATTGGTTCTCCGCGCACTATAGCTGCCGACCCTTCAGCTTCAAAGCCATGCATACGAGGAGCACCAGTGGTGATGCCGAGCTCATGATATAGCTTAAAACCCCGCCAGTAAGCGCAAATATTTCCAGCGTTACCGACAGGTATGCAAAGATAGTCTGGTTGCCGACCAAGATGTTCGACAACCTCAAAGGCAGCGGTCTTCTGTCCTTCCAGTCGATAAGGATTAATTGAATTGACCACAGTGACTGGAGTTTGTTCGGCTAATTCGCGCACCAGTTCTAGTGCTCTGTCGAAATTGCCTTTGATTGGAATTATTTGGGCACCATAGTGAATCGCCTGAGCCAACTTGCCTAGAGCCACGTATCCATGGGGAAGAAGCACGTAACATTTCAGCCCGGCTTTAGTAGCAAAAGCTGCCGCTGATGCACTGGTATTACCAGTGGAGGCACAGATGACAGCCTTAGCACCCTCTTCTACAGCTTTAGAAATAGCCAGAGTCATTCCTCTGTCTTTAAAGCTACCCGTGGGGTTAAGCCCTTCTAGTTTGAAAAACAGTTCAAGATTGGGATAGCCGAGCAGTTTAGGAATGTTGAACGACTGTACGAGCGGCGTATTGCCTTCACCAAGGGTTACTACAGGGGTGCTTGCAGAAACCGGCAGATATTGACGATATTTTTCTATCAAACCGCTTTTTTTGTATGTAGTCTGCATCGACCTTCCTGCTTTAACCTTTATAAATGCGAATAGCACTAGATACAGAATCTAAGAATGGACACTGCTTCAGTTCTGCTAAAGCCGAAGCCATTTGGCCACTGGCCACGTCATGAGTGAGAATAACGATGGTGGCCCTTCCATCAGCCACGCCACGCTGAATAATGCTCTGTATGCTGATTTTATGGTTACCGAAAATTGTGCCTATGGTGCCTATCACCCCGGGCGTGTCAGCTACCGAGATGCGCAAGAAATAAGGACTGACCCAGTCGTCTGGCGATGCTATAGTGGCCCATTCGCTGGTGATACTGGGCTGGAAATAGCTGGCAAAATCAGGCAGTTTAAGAGCACTTTCTAAGTTGATAATGTCGCCTACTACAGCAGAGGCGGTGGGCAGGCTGCCTGCACCAGGGCCAACCATGATGATCTCTCCGACAGCATTACCATTCACAAGAATGCAATTACTGGAGCCCGAAACCGACGCCAGTGGATGGCTGAGCGGCACCAGGGTAGGATGAACTCGAACGGCAAGGGGGCCATTCTTATCGTTAGGGCTGGTATTGCGTGCGGTGCCTACTAATTTGATGCGATAGCCAAATTCTTTAGCCAGAGCCAAATCATCTGGAGTTATATTGCGGATGCCTTCACGGTATATATCTGCCGGCTTGACGAAACGCTGAAAAGATAGCGCGGCCAAAATTGATAACTTATAAGCTACATCATGCCCATCTACATCAGCTGAGGGATCAGCTTCGGCAAAACCAAGGCGCTGAGCTTCGGCCAATACATGGTCGTAGCTAAGGCCTTTCTCTTCCATGTTAGATAAAATAAAGTTGGTTGTGCCGTTGAGAATTCCGGTGACAGCAGCAAGCTGATTGGCGCCAAGACCTCTCTGAATGGTCGATATAAGCGGAATGCCGCCGGCCACAGAGGCTTCGAAGAAAATCGTTACACCTTTCTCGCGAGCCAGCTGAAAAAGGCTAGGGCCATGCTTTGCCAGCACTTCCTTATTGGCAGTGACTACATGCTTGCGTTTTTCTAATGCCCTTCTAATGTACGATAGAGCAGGCTCTTCGCCGCCCATAACTTCCACCAACACTTCGATTTCAGGATCGTCGATTATTTCTGAGACGTCGGTGGTAATTGTGCACTTCGCCTCGGCAGAGCGTTCTTTTTCAAGGTCACGAACAGCAATTTTTTTTAATTGCAGATGCTTGTGTTGAGCGAGGAGTTGCACAACGCCACTACCGACTGTTCCCAGTCCTATCATTCCGAGCACTACTCGCGCCATAACTTGAACCCCGGTTGCCTGATACCAAATACAGGAGGTGCAATTATCGCTGATTTGGATCTGACCAGGGTGCTTATGGATTCAACAGTAACATTCGACGTTAACAATCGCTATTAATCGAGAAAATGAGACCACACAATCTGCGATTTGCTGCACGAACCAGAATTTCGAAATAGTTGCTCAGAAACAAAAAAGTTGTTTCGGAGAGGTTGCACCACTGGCGGTGACATACGCACGCGTCAGTACTGACTTCACGTCTTTTCAGAACAAGCCTTTGAGACTAGCTTTCTTGCGGGGCAGGAATACATGTCGCAATCAAGTCGCTTTGCAACCCTTTTTGTCACCTATAATAGTTTCGTACACTTCTTTCGACAAGTTGGGTGGATAGCATGGATGATAACGACTGTCCCGCTGCTGAGCCTTTGTTGAATCGCCGTACAATTCTAAAATTCGTAGCAGGTGCGCCGCTTGTAGCTACCTTTGGCTTTGTTGCATCGCCGCTATTACGGTACCTGAAACCAACAATGGAAGCAGGCAGTTTCTTTCAGAGTGCCGATCTACCGAAAGCAGAGCAGTCTGTTCAATTCCGTAAAAATGATTTTCCGGATATTTGGACATGCATTCCCTTTTTGCTCCCGGTCAGGTATTTAGTCTTCAATCCTGAAGAATATGAAACCCGCAAAATACCTGCTTTCATCATAAGTACTGCCGCGAATAAGGTTGTCGCCTTCAGTCGCATTTGTACCCACTGCAGACACACTCAGCCCGTTAATTTCCTGAGCAATACGGCCGAGCTTCCTTACATAGAACAATCTAAGACTCCGGTGTTGTGCTGCCCTTGCGCTTGCGATTTAAGTACCTTCGACCCCACTGACGGGCGCGTATTGAGCGGACCAGCGCACCGTCCTCTTCGCCGAATAGACGTTAGCTTTGATGGCGAGTGCTACAGAATTATAGGCTTAGAGCAGGGTGGAATTGCCTGATTTTTGCCCACTTGTCCTCAAAAAAGCCGTCACAGAAAAGAAATTCAAATCAACTCGTGTGGCAGTAATTTGCATTCACAAGTTTGGCAGCACAGTAACTATGCATGACTGTGCGCCCCGCCCTTTCACCTTAATCACTTCAATCGACAGGTTCTTAAAGTTGAATTTGTCACCAACTCGCGGCGGCCTTCCAAGCTGGTCAAGAACCAATCCACTAATGGTATCGATGCCTTCCTCTTCAATAGAAAGACCGAGATAATCAGCAAGTTGGTCGAGCCTGACGGTCCCCAAGACTCGCACACTGTTACTGTCTAGAGTTTCAATCGGTGGTGGAGTAACTGATTCATCGATTTCACCAATAAGCTCACCAAAAATATCTTGAATTGAAATGAGACCAGCTGTGCCACCATGTTCGTCCAACACAATTGCCAGATGAGTACGAAACTGCCGCATAGATTCAAGAACCGACTGCAATGTGGAAGACTGCGGCACAAAGGGTACAGGCCTGATAATCAAAGTTCTGTCGTCTGTAGCTTCCAAAAAAGCTGCGAGATCCTTCACATGTACCGTGCCGACAATACTATCTTTATCACCTGTGTGTACCGGATATCGAGAGTGATTGGCTTGACGCACAATCTCCAGTACTTGGGACTTCGTTGGCCTGATCGGCACCGCTAGAATGTGAACCCGAGGCACCATTATGTCTTCGGCAATGAGCTCGCCGAAATCAAAGAGCTGCTCAATTACAGTTCCGATTTCATCGCTGATTATTCCCTCTGATTCGCTTTCTTTTAAAATCAGCTGAATTTCATCAGAAGAGAAAGCCGGAAACGTAGACTTAGAGCGATCTATACCCATGAGATTTCTCAGAAGAAAATTGTTAGTTTCATTGAGAATCAAAATAATTGGCCTGAAGACTTTCATGAAGAAGAGCATCGGTCCAATCAAGAAAAACATTACCGCCTCAGACTTCTGCAGCGCTAACGACTTGGGTATCATTTCGCCAAAGACGATATGAAGATAGGTAAGCAACGCCAAAGACAAAGTACTGGCAATAGCGTGAGTGGTTGTTATCTCAAGGGGGGCTACCAGGTGAAGATAGTGAATAATCCAAGTAGCTATAACCTGCTCACCGTACATACCCAGGGCCAAACTAGCGGCTGTAATGCCGACTTGTGATGCAGCTATATACCGGTCTTGCAGCAACGGTTCTTTGATAACAGAATAAATCTGCTTTGCTGTTCTATTTCCTTCAAGAGCCAGCTTTTCAATCGATAACTTTGGTGCCACCACAGTGGCAAACTCAGAAGCGACAAAAAGACCATTTAGTAAGATCAAAAGAAGAATTAGGCTCAGCTCAAACATCTTGCTTGGCCTCCTCTTTCTTGCTCACAATCACTAAGATAGCGGCATGATGCTCAACTTCCGCAACTTCAATCACCACTGAAGGTAATTCAATCAAATCACCCACAACTGGCACTCGCTCTAAAATCTCCATGATTAAGCCATTGATAGTTTCTGCCTCAGTTTCAGGCACTGTGCCTAAAAATTTAGCGGCTCTATGCAACTTATAGAAGCCAGGAAGGCGAATGCGACCATCTTCTAAAGCCTCGATAACTGCAGTGTTTTTGAATTCGTCACTATCTACATTTTCAATTAACTCGGCAAGGATATCGCCGGCGGTGACAATACCTAGTGTGGCACCATGCTCGTCCATAACAACGGCCACATGCGAATGCTGCGATCTAAGCAAAGCAATCAATCGACCGAGGCGTAAATTCTCGGGAATTATGGGCACGGTCTTTATCAAAGAGTCGATGCTAGTGAGGTCGCTCTCCGAGAATCTTGCCTGAATTACGTGCCTGACACTAACGAATCCAAGCACATCGTCAATAGAATCTCCATAGACCAGCAGTCGGGTATATGGACTCTCTAAAGCAATTCGATAGCAATGTTCAAGAGAATTCGTATTCGAAACCGCAAGGACATTAGCTCGTGGAACCATGAGTTGCCTGGCTGTTCTTTCGCCAAGATCAAGGGCCTGCTGCAGGCGCTCGTGCTCAAGCGGCTCTAACAAACCACCATCTTTACTTTCTGCCAATAGCAACTCAATTTCTTCAAGAGAATGTACGTGTTTGTGAGAAGAAACCGAGATTCCCAGCATGCTCATAAAAAAGTTGCCACTGCCATTGAGCAGCCAAATAAAGGGACGAAAGACTATGGAAGACAGGCGAAGCGGCCAGTACATAAGCACGGCCACACGATTGGAATGCTGCAAGGAGACCGACTTAGGAAGCAGCTCACCAAACAAAATTTGCAGCAAGGTAAAGAGTAAAAGAATTCCAATTGCCGCCGCCGACTCAGCCAGTATTGGCGACAAGCTAAAGTGCTCAATTAATACGGCAGCGAATGAGGGTCCAAAACTGATTTCACTATATGCGCCCAGCACAAGGCTTGAAACTGTGATTCCAATCTGGCATGTGGCGATGTACTCATCTAGCTTGCGCGGCTCTTCCAAAATAGGAAGAAGTAACGAAGCTAGTGAATTGCCTGCCAAAGCCATTTTCCGAATCTGCGCATGCCGGGCGGCGACCGTGGCAAACTCTGCAGCCACGTAAATGGCATTGATGACAATCATGCCAATTGCTATAAAACAGGCTAGTAGCATTTCAACAATTGACTAACACTTCCTACGATCGCAGGTCCGAGAACCTACCTTGCTTAACCCTAGCAGCTTGGCAACCAGCAAGTCATAATCGCCAAAATGCTTGCGCAGCAAGTGTGGGAAACTCTATTTGCTAGCTGTTCTTAGCCTCTCAGCGGTTAAAATGACCTCATGCTCAGCGCACCTTTAAAAAGCCATGCCAAAACGCCGGTAGCCGTCATCGGTGGTGGCCCCGCCGGTCTTATGGCAGCTGAAGTGCTTGTGCAGGCAGGCGCCAGTGTTGATGTATATGAATCGATGCCAACCCTCGGGCGCAAATTTTTACGCGCCGGGCTCGGCGGCTTGAATATTACTCACAGTGAGCTCTACCAGGAGTTTTGCACCCGCTACGGCGACAAACAAAATCAGATGCAAACACTTTTAAATGATTTTCCACCGGAGGCGCTGCGTCACTGGGTGCATGATCTTGGCATCGAAACATTCGTTGGTACTTCGGGGCGAGTATTTCCTAAAGAGATGAAGGCGGCTCCGCTTTTAAGAGCCTGGGTTCATCGCCTTCGCAACTCTGGCGTGCGCTTCCATTTTAATCACCAGTGGCTTGGTTTCGATGGCGACTCGCTGCGCTTTAAATGCAACGAAAACGAATTTTCTTTAACTCCCGGTGCCACCATTTTGGCTTTGGGCGGAGCCAGTTGGCCGCAGCTCGGCTCCACCGGCAGCTGGCTCTCATGGATGCAAGAGCATGGTGTAGAAACGGCACCATGGCAAAGTGCAAATTGTGGCTTTGACGTTAAATGGAGCAAGCATATGCAAGAGAAATTTGCAGCCGCTCCACTGAAGTCGATAGCACTTACATTTACCGACCTGGACGGTGCTAGCGAGAGCCGGCAAGGAGAGCTGCTGATAAAAGAGTATGGCGTCGAAGGCAGTCTGATTTACGCATTCTCAAAACGTCTACGTGAATATATCAACGTCCATGGAGAAGCCACATTTACTCTAGACTTACTGCCGGGTCGCAGCGCCGACAGAGTCTTAAAAGAAGTTTCACGCCCTCGCGGAACGCGCTCACTATCAAGGCATTTGCAAGGTTGCCTTGGTGACGATAGCCTGAAACGGGCTTTGCTATACGAGACATTAACCAGCGAGCAAATGGCCGATGCACCAACTCTAGCTAAATTTATCAAAGCTCTACCAGTAACCGTGCGCTCAACGCGACCTTTGGCAGAAGCGATCAGCACCGCTGGTGGTGTGTGCTTCAACGCACTCGACGACAACTTGATGATCAAAAATTTGCCTGGTGTTTTCGTCGCCGGAGAAATGATCGATTGGGAAGCACCTACCGGCGGCTATTTGCTCACCGGTTGCTTTGCCACAGGCAAGCGAGCAGGCCTGGGCGCCTGGCAGTGGTTAAGCGATGGGCAAGCGAGTGAAAACGACTGATTAGCCGCCAATAAATTTCTGCGTTCCGTCAATGGCTTCTTTAGATGGTGTGCGAATAGACGTTATCACACCTAATGCGATACCACCAATCAGTCCGCCAAGATGAGCGAAAACTGCAATGTGTGGAAGAAAGCGATCCATTACTAGTTGCGAAAGTGCAATCACCGCCATGAAAATCAAATAGCGCTCACGCAAAGAGCCAGGCAATATGGCTTTCAGTTTATAAATGCCAACAGCTACAGCACCAAATATGGCAAGAATCGCTCCTGATGCGCCTACAGCTGGAATGCCGGGGCTTAGAAATAAGTGAGCCAATCCTGACAAAATACCACCAACAAAATAAATGGCTAGAAATCTGTTGGTACCAAAAATATTTTCTGTGATGCGGCCAAATGCATGAAGACCGAGCATGTTAACACCCAGGTGAATAATCGAACTGTGCAAAAACATATAGGTGAGCAGCCGCCAAAACTGTCCTTGTTTAATTACCGCGTCGGACAACAGGCCGTTTTCAAATATAAACTGACCAAAACTGCTGGACAGCTGCAAATAGTTCTGAGGATTGGAAAGCAAAAAGACAGCGATGTTGGCAAACAAGATAGCGTTGACTACCGGTGAACTGCGACGTGGTGCAAGAATTTCTTGAATGAAAGCCCCGCGCTGAAAATGCGCCCAGATGTCTTTTACTTCAGCACGGCATTCTTCAGGGCTGAAAGCCATAGCCTGACTGGGCTGGCCTGACAGAGCAAAGTTCAAGCGCTTGCGCAAAATTGGTACTTCTGTTTTATTCAGTGCTTGCTCAAAGGCCGCCTGAGCCTGAGCGATTTCGCCTTCTTTCTGCAAGCAGCGTCCGGTCCAGTAAAGCGACAATGCCTCCGGCAGGGCTGCTTTGGTCTCCGCAGTGATTGCCAACAACTGGTTGACGTGAGTGCGCGAGCCACACAAAGCAAAGAATGGCAAAAGAGCATTGGCTAAAAAATCAAGTGGCGTAATTGATTCATCAAAGCGTGACTGCCGCAAGCATTCTGCAGCCTTTTGAAAGAGGCCGAGTTCAATGTAAGCGCGCGATGCAGAAAAATAGAGCAGGGGCGAGGCCTTGCGGGCCCCAAAACGCAAACCCTCAAAGTCGTCTACAACACTTTGCCAGTGCCAGCAAATTGAATTGCCCATTAACCTGTATTGAATAGGCACATCTCGAAGCCCAGCAGGTAGATCTTTATAATTTTGCCATTTGTCTACCAGCGCTTCGCCGGCGGTGGCATCCTCACCTGAAAAGGCAATATAGGCATTGACCATATCCTTCCAAAACTGACCAGGCACTCCCCAAAATACATAGGGTAGAAGCCTGCTCCACCTCGTCATTTCGTCCGTATCCATACGACTCATGGAACGCTTCACTTGACCGAAGACATACCAGGCTGGCACATGAAAAAGTAGAAAAAGAAACCAGCCGGCAATTTGAGCGACATAAATATTGTGCAGCAAAATGCCATAGGCCACAGCCATAAGTACGAGCAAGCATTGAGAAATCAATCCCTTGCCCCAGGCAAAGGGGGCCATTGATCGCACACCCAGCGATATACCGGTAAGGATGATCAGTGGCAGCAAGCTGTAATATTCGTGCAGGCTCATTGGACCGACGCGGCAATAGCCTTGAAAGCGGGCATTCTAGCGCGCCTTGATGGAATCGCTTTAACAAAACGCTCTGTAATCAGCTGTGGTCTCGTGATGGCCGAACCCACCACCACTGCGTAGGCACCAATTTCAAATGCGATGGTCAACTCTTCGGGGGTCCACACTCGTCCTTCAAGAATCACAGGCACATTTAGATGGTCTACAAATTCTTTCAATAAGTCCATTCCTGGACCGTGTTCTTTCGGCAGTTCGGTTTCTTGAGTGTAACCAAAAAGCGTTGTTGAAATAAGATCGGCTCCGGCTTCACCGGCGGCGATGCCCTCTCCAAAAGTAGCGCAATCGGCCCATACAGGGAGGTTTAGCTCTGTGTGAATGCGTGCAATAGTTTCAGCCAAAGTCTGGTTGTCAGCGCGCTTGCGAGCGGTGGCATCAAGGGCGATAAAATCGGCGCCGGCATCAGCGAGGGCGCGGGCCTCATCAAAACTAGCGGTGATGTATACAGAGGTCAATTTGTCGGCGGCTGGAATTTCAGATTTTGTTAAACCAACCAGTGGTAGGTGCCCAGAGAATAGCTCCTTTGCGGCAGCTCGCACATAACGCACATTTTCCACACCTTCCAAACGCAGTGCTCTGGCACCACCATTGATGGCAGAAAGAGACATAGCCAAAATATGCTCAGGCCGATTGAGCGGCTCTCCGCTACTGGCCTGACAAGACACCACAAGAGCGCCGTCGATTGACTGAATGCGTTCTTGAAAGGACTCCCGAATTTTCATTTGCCCTTATTGAACATTAGGATTGAGATTTAGACAGATAAACTTAGGTTGGGTCATTTCAGTTAAGGCGTAACGAATTCCCTCTAAACCTAAACCTGACTCTTTGCGTCCACCATAAGGCATATGATCTGCTCTGAAAGTCGGTGCATCGTTGACCATTACGCCACCGGCATCGATACCGCGGGCAAGTTTAAAGGCGACATCTACATTGGCTGTGAAGATGCCGGCCTGAAGACCATACCTGGCATCGTTACAGGCCGCGATAGCATCATCTACAGTGTCATATTTCATCACACTGACGATGGGCCCGAAAACTTCTTCTGAAATTACTGACATGCCCCTTTTGGTTTCAGTCAAAATTACAGGTTCAACCACATTGTTGCCGCATTTCTTGCCGCCGCTAACGAGCTTAGCACCAGCCTTGACCGCTTCTTCTACCCATTCAATAGTTTTATCGACTGACCCGCTATCTATCAATGGTCCTACGTCTGTACCGTCATCCATGGGGTCGCCAACTTTTAAGGCTTCGGTCAGTTCTTTGAATTTGGCTAAGAATTTATCGTATGCACTGCTTTGCACATAAACGCGCTGAACTGAGATACAAATTTGTCCGGCATGTGCGTACCCACCACGACAAGCCGCACGGGCTGCCGCTTCAATATCGGCGTCAGAGTGCACCACAATACCGGCATTGCCACCCAATTCGAGAATTACTCGCACACCGGCGTGCACTTCACCACGCAAGCGCCAGCCCACTTCTTGCGAACCAGTGAAAGTCAGCAAAGCGATGCGACTGTCTCGCACAAGAGCGTTGCCTTTAGAGCCGCGACAAGGAGTGACAATCAGGGCCCCATCAGGCAGCCCAGCCTGTTTTAAAAGCTCAGCCAACTTAAAGCTCGATACTGGAGTTTGCGATGACGGTTTCAAAACAATAGTGTTGCCTGCAGCAATTGCTGGTGCCAACTTGTGCGCCACCAAATTGAGAGGGAAATTGAATGGTGTCACCGCCGCCACCACACCAATGGGCTCACGTAAAATCATACCGATGCGTGATTCGTTGCCGACATTGGTGTCCATCTGCAATTGCTCGCCATCTAAACGCAAGGCTTCACGGCTAGCAATGGCAAAAGTATTAGCAGCCCGACTGACTTCGACCCTTGCATCTTTAATTGGCTTGCCACCTTCAAGAGCAATTGTCTGGGCCATGTCTTCAATATTGGCCAGAATAAGCTGAGATGTTTTTGCCAATATTTCAGAGCGCGTGTAAGCAGGCATCTTTTTCATGACAGTTTCGAAAGTTTCTTTAGCCCTGGTGATGGCCGCGTCTATAGCCTTTTCATCGGCCTGACCGACCACTGCCACCACTTCCCCACTAAACGGGCTTTTCACTTCTGAAAATTCACCGCCCTCATAACCTTTTATAGATAGCGGATATTTGACAATCTCTTTCAACATTTTATTTGCTCAGCATTAGAGGGGATTTATAGATGGTGCCAGAATCGTTGCATTCAACATTGATAACTATATGACAACATGTGACAACTTGTTTAGAAATAGAACGAAGTTTGAAGCTTTCGTAAACGCCCTGTGTAGGCGCACCTGGACCCTTGACAGCCCGCGTGCCTGCCTTAAGCAGCAGCACTGCCCAAATTATAGCTAATTAGAGGCATATCTCGCGCGTATCGAATAAAACCACATTGAGGGAGCTTTGCCTCGTCAGGTTTTCAATGGTAGACTGCACGTCGGTTGAAATAATTGCCAGCGCCTTCAGCGACAGCGTTCCCTAAACCACGGAAGCATATGTCTAACAAAGTCCAATATCAGAGCCTCCCGATAGCGGCGAACAGTGCACCGGCCCAGCCCGGCGGAAATCAAAAACTCTGTAAAAATGCTGCACTACTGGCAGTATCGCTATCCTTTATTATGTCAGCCGCGGTTGCCGCAGACGTACGTACAAACTTAAATCACTCTGCCAGCACTGTTGTCGCTTACGAGAGCAGCAATTCTTCAGACGCCAAAAGGCGTCTTTTGCAGCAAGAGAAGAACAAGCTCGAGAAAGAGAAGCGCGAGTATCACAACAAAGCTCAAGCCATCCGCAAGAATGAAAAGAAAGCCTATGAGAAGTTAGGCGTTATTCAACGAGAACTAACTGCCACCACCGGCAAGCTCACTAACACAAAAAATCAAGTCAGCCACACCGAAAGTAAGCTTGTTGAAACTCAAGCCAAATTGACCACGGTCAAGACAAAAGAAGAAGGTCTGAAAGACTCAGCCGCTTCGCGTCTACGTGAAATTTATGAAGGCAACAGACTGAGCTTTGTCGAGATGCTTTTCCAGGTCGATAATCTGCAATCGCTTTTGGATCGTATGTACTATCAAGAACGAGTTGCCGAACAAGACAAAAAATTGATAGACGAGTTGCGATTGCGCGAATCTGTATTGTCAGCCAATAAGCAGCAGCTCGGCGCTCAAAAAAATATGCTCTCTGAGATGGTTTCACAGATAGCAGAAAGAGCCATGGCCATCGCCAAAGAAAAACTAACCCAGCAACAGACAGCCGAGCGTTTGCGCAGTCAACGCGCCTTCTACGAGCAGGCTGAGCGCGAGCTGGCAAACGAATCAGCCCGCCTGGAAAAGCAAATTTTTGTCATGGAGAGCTCCAATCGCAAAAAAGGTGGACCTATTACGGTAGGCTCCGGCAGCATGTGCATGCCGTTGAGAGCACCTGTTACTTCACCTTTCGGCTGGCGCAAACACCCCATTTTCGGTGTGCGCAAATTCCACTCAGGAGTTGACCTGGCTGGCCCGAACCGCTCTGCTATTCACGCCGCAGATGGTGGCAACGTGCTTTATACAGGCTGGTATGGCGGCTACGGAAAAGTAGTAATCATCAGCCACGGCAACAGCATGGCTACACTTTACGCTCACTTATCGCGCGCCGCCGTCAGTGCCGGTGACAATGTCAGCAAAGGTGACGTCATCGCTTACGAAGGCACCACCGGATTTTCTACCGGACCACACTTACACTTTGAAGTGCGAGTTAACGGCAAACCAAACAATCCCATGGCTTACGTGCGCTAAATTAGTGCCAACCAAATTTAAGAAAACGGATTGAGCCTGTCTACATCTAGACCTTCCACAGAGCTATTTTCCAGGCAAAATTGTTGCAAATAATGGAAAGCAACAATCACCAGGGCATGGGTGATCAAACCTGATTTGATCAAGGCCGGGATATTCTTGATTGGAATCAGCCTGATGGCCACTTCTTCAGTGCTAGTGAAAATCGGCACTTGAATCTGCTCAACATTGAGCGATAAAAAAGTATCGCAAATATTGCTTTGAATTGCCGGATTAGGATGGTTGCGGCCCAAGAAGATCAAATCGTTGCCACAGTAACCGGTTTCTTCGAGAAGCTCGCGTCGCCCGGCAATGGCTGACGTCTCTTCTAAATCAATCATGCCACCTGGTATCTCGAGAGTAATCTGCTCAATGCCATGACGAAATTGTTCAATCATAACGACTTGATAATCGCTGGTTACTGGAATGACATTGACCCAGTCGTTAGGTCTAAAAACGAAAAAGTCGTGAGTTTCGCTGCTATCACCAGTGGTGCGAATAGAAACTTGTTTATGTACGGAAAACACTCTGCAGTCGGCGATTTTTTCTCGACCAATGGTTGTCCAGCTGCGTACGCGAAAACTTTGCTGGCTCTGAGTACTCTGCGTAGCCTGTGTAATCTGGGTACTCTGCGTAATCTTTGTAGTCTGTGTACTTTGTGTACTCTGCAAATGTTCTCCGTGGCCCTCAAATGAGCGCTTATGCTTTTTAATTTTCACCACTTGATTATAGAACATAAAATCAATTGCCCACCCCTTTCGTAATGAAAGTGGCGGGCAACATCTATATCTTCAGACTAAGTGTTCAGGCGATTTTGGAAGCTTTTTTCTTCAACTCATTGACCAGATCTTCTTGACCCAGTATGTAGCCTCGACGAGCCTGATCATCAGCATAATTGATGATTGATTCAGTCAAAGCATTGAGCATCGACATGGGCACGAACTCACTTACTTGGTTGAGCAAGCGTTCGGTGGCGAGCCACTCTTCAGTATTTAGAGGAATAGCATCATCGAGACGAGCAATTACTGTGTAGTTCTGAAGTTTGTCCACTTTAGCGTTCATTCTGTTCACCTTATAACCAGATTTTGTAAGCCAGGAAGATATAGATTGGAAAAAGTACTTTTAAAATAGGGGCAGTTGGAAACAAGACCCTCGGCTGGGGCCGTTGCTTTGTCTGCTGTTCTAAGAATCCTTTTGCTGCGTTCGCTTGGAACGGCATTAGTTTCTCTGCATTTCTTATGCCCGCTAAACTTCCAATTAACCCTGAAATTTAGTTATCAAGCGGGAACTTTCTTTTTTGCTAGTTTTCAACAGGTTGGTAATTTCGCACGAAAGCTTCTGCCTGAGCCAGATCCAGCACTTCGTTAATTTCCTGCGCTTCAGTCAAGGCATTGAGAATTTCACCGATTATTGGACCCGGTTTTATCTCTAGAATCCTCATTACATCCTGACCAGACAACAATTTGGGCAAACGTTTCGACGCTTCTATATAAGCAGGATATCCATCCATTAACTCAACCAGGCATTTCTCCAGTCGCTCTCTGTCTTCACCAGCTAAGCCTGGCCCACAGGTAGCACCAAAATCGGCGAAGGCAAGCATCATCAGCTCGGGTACTTCTTCGCCCACGGTGCGATAGAACCTATTAAGAGCTTTGGCAGTTGGCGTGCCCGTGTGAAAAAGGTGTCCAGGGCGCAGATGCCAGAGCACCAATCGCTCAACGAAACGAGTGAGTGTTTTGGACCACTTCTCTCGTTCAGCTAAGGGCCGCACCATTTCGGCACCAAGTTTGTCATGGCCTATAAAAGTATGCCGTCCTTCAGGAGTGACCTCCCAGGTGCCTGGCTTACCGATGTCGTGCAATAGTGCGGCAACTTTAGTAGCAGCGCGCCGACTGATGCCCCCTGCAAGTTCCTGATCCGCCGATTGACGCACCCAGGGCGGCAAGTTCATCCAGCGCTCTTCTAACTGGGGAATAGTCTCCACACAGTGGTCAAATAAGGCGAGATGATGAAAGCTGTTAGCGGTGACTTTACGACAATCTTTCAGCTCTGGATAGATCTCTTCCAGAAGGCCAATTTCACCCATTTCAACCACCAGGGATGCCACTCTGGGGCACTCCATTAAGGTGAAAAACTCATAGCTGATGCGCTCTCTTGCCACTTGGCCGAGAAGGTGCACATGCTTTCTCAAAAACTCTTTTGTTTGCGGCTCAATTTGTGCGCCGAGGCTGGCGGCAAAGCGATAAGCGCGAAGGATGCGCAAGGGGTCTTCTTTAAGCACTTGTTCGCTGACTGCCCGAATAACCTTATTTTTCAGATCGGCCAGTCCGCCAGTGGGGTCAAGAATTTCACCGGGATGGTCCTGGTCAAAAACCATTGCGTTGACGGTGAAATCACGGCGAATGATGTCAGAGTCTATGCTTCCGGTCACTCCGGCAAAATCAAGGTAGGTTAGAACTGATTCGTCCAAAACAACTCTGGCGATATCGTTCAAACTATCTAAAAGAACAAAATGCCCACCCAGTTTTTCCGCTGCCATTTCAGCCAAAGCAATTGCTGGGCTTGCCTGACAGCCACTCAGATCAACAACCGCAAAATCAAAATCGAGCAAATTTCGGGTCGAAAATTTGGTCACAGAGTGACCATCATTTACGTCAATTGAATCGCGAACACAACCACCAACCAAATATGCTTTACAACCGGCTTCACGGGCCACGGCAAAAGCATCTAAAATCGTTTGGTTCTCAAGCGGATTGCAGCCGGGCAGAAAGCTGACTTTTACGCCCATGATTAAGTTAACCGCCTCAACAAGTACTTATTCGTGTTAGTCCTGAGGGTCTTTATCTGCTTTCGGCATCTTGAAATGGCCGAGCAAATAAACCAGACCACCCACCAGACTGGCTAGGGTGGTGAGACTGAGCCAGATAATGGCGTAGGTAAGCGCAGGGGCCCGATCAACGCCAGCCAGAGTGAGAAAGTAAGTGTAGGCCCACTCGCGAATACCGATACCGTTAAAGCTTGGTGTAATGAAACCAAGAACGGCTACTGATGGATAAAAGACAAAGTAATACCAGAGAGGAATGTTGGTCAAGCCAAGCGCCAGGCCAATGGCCACGTGACACATGACAATGACTATTTGCATCACCACAGACAAGCCAATAGTGATGGCCATAAGCTTTTTGTTGTGCCAGTAGACTGCCGCCGGCGAATTGTTTAACTGTTTCGATATCCAGTTATCCGGCCCTAGAATGCGCAAAGCCAGAGTGGGAAGGAATGGCAAAACAGAAAACAGCCCCACAGTACCGAGCAAAATCGGCAATTTCAGTTGCAGAGGCAAACCGTCGCCGCCAGGGCCGCATAGAATGCCCACCGAGGCGAAAAGGAAAAGCACTGCTATACCCACTGTGCGGTCCGCCAGCACTGAGTAGAAAGCGTGAGAATATTTTCCGGTGCCTTTAGAAAGGTAATAACAGCGGCTGAAATCGCCACCAACAGTGGATGGCAGGAATAAATTGAAGAAAATGCCGACAAAACAGAACTGCACCATTTTCAGCAAAGGTTGATGCAGACCGACAGCACTGGCTAATAGTTTCCAGCGGTGCGCGTTAAGAAAGGTAGAACCGAGGAAAAGTGCTACGGCAACCAGAAGGTACCAGGGGTTGGCTTTCAGAGCCACATCAACAGACTTCGATAAATCGACCTTGCCGAATAAGAATAAGCTGGCAAACAGCACCACAGAAATGCCGATTTTAGCCCGCAACTTGACAGCAGGAGAAATCTTAATGGCATTGAGCCTGGCGGTTATAGACTGACGAGCTGGAGCAGACTGGTCTCCACCGTCGAATTGACTGGGACGTGCTTCCAGCGAAACCGAAGGTGATAGGTCTTTCTCCAGTGTTGCGCCTTTGGTTCCCTTATTGGCCGACATTCAGAAGCCGCCTCCAATTAAATAACAATGCTGTCCCACGCGCCTAATGATAGGGTAAATGCCAAGATACTTGAAACCTAAAATAATTAACTTGCGGCAATTACCAAAAAATCGCCTGCATATGCATGCTTTTTATCGACGGCAGGCCGAAAGAGGGGCTACAATTAAAAATTCGCAAGGCTGCTCATAAATCGCTAACATATTTTGTCAGTACTAAGAGTAATACAAAAGGTCAACCATGTAAGCGTAGTCTGGGCGAGCCCAGGGCATAGTGATCTAAGATTTGAGTTAGAGCAAAGGTTTTTGAAGGTAGAGGTAGAAAGTTGGATAGGAAAGTAGTCGCTCGAGTTGGCATACCGCTCGCATTCTGCCTGGCTTTCTTTGGTTTACAGAGCTGGCTTTTCGCTAATGGTAAAGGTGACGCAATCTCGAAAACACTGATTGCTGATGGTGCCTCTGAGGCGCCTCATGCTTTCATTGCTCAGACGGTGAAAAATCAAATCAGTCCTCAGGACCTTTATCACCGCTCGTGGAAGATGATTAAAGAACAATATTATGACCAGAAATTTTCTGGCCAGAACTGGAACCGTTGGGAGCACCACTATGACGGTAAGCTCAAAACCAGTGACGAATCGCACAAAGCTGTAGAGACAATGTTGGCCAGCTTAGGCGATCCTTACACAAGATTTTTAGACCGTGAAGCTTTCGCTGACGAGAAAGATCAGATTGAAGCCCACTTATTTGGCGTGGGCATGCAACTGGGAATGAACAAAGAGCACAAAGTCGTAGTCATTGCGCCAATTGAAGGCACTCCTGCCTACAATGCCGGCATGCTATCCGGCGATGAAATCATCGAAGTCGACAACAAGCCGGTCAAGGGTCAGTCGCTTGATGTTGTGGTCAAACAAATTCGCGGACCAATTGATACCAAAGTTTCAATCACTTTCATGCGCAAAGCCGAGCGCAAAAAAGTCAATCTGCAAAGAGCTGAAATTCCAATTAAAGCTGTTGGTACTGCTGAAATACTCCCAGGCAATATCGGTTATATACGCCTTGAGAGCTTTATTTCTAATAAAGCCGACAAAGAAATGGTCAAAGCACTAAATACAGTGTCAAAGGCCGATGGTGTAATTCTCGATCTGCGCTCCAATCCTGGCGGATTGCTTTCCAATGCTGTGCAAATTGCCAACATGTTCCTTGAAAAAGGTGTGATCGTAAGCACCATTGATGCTGAAGGTTATAAACAATCGCAAGTTTCCGCTGGCGTGCCAATCAATACGCAACCACTGGTAGTGCTCATTAATGGCGGGTCTGCTTCAGCCAGTGAAATTCTCAGTGGTGCCCTGCGAGATAACGGCAGAGCAAAACTGGTAGGTGAAAAATCATTTGGTAAAGGTCTGGTGCAGGCCATTAACCGCCTTGAAGACGGCTCCGGTATCAATGTCACCATTGCTAAATATCTCACTCCAAATGACACTGATATTCACAAAACAGGCATCGTGCCAGACTTCAAAGTTGAGCTCAAAGAAGACGATATTAAAGATTTGAAAGGTCCATGGTGGATTGATCCCACACTAGCCAACTTCAAACGTGGTGCGTCTGATGGTAAAGATATCCAGTTGAATAAAGCCATTGAAGTGATGAAACAAGAAATCAGCAAAACTTCAAACCACACGGCTCAAGCTTCACCAACCGGCGGCACATTCAAAAAGCCCTAGTCTTAGCTTGCGAGTCTTCTTTAAGTCTTGACTAACAGTCGATGCCTTCTATGGCACGACCGTGATGCTTCAACTGAGTGGTGGCAGATATGGTGCTGGCCTGTTCCATTAACCAATCTGGTGCGCGACGACCGGTTAAAACCAATACCGAAGGGTCCTGTCTGTGATCTAGTTGACGCTTCACGTCATCCCATTCCACCAGACCGACTCGCGCTACGTCTAATAGCTCGTCGCCAATCACCAGGTCATCTCCGCGCTTAAGTCCATCAGCAAGAAAATGCAGGCCCTGCAAAGCGGCCTCTTTATCTTCCGGCAGAATGCCATTGGGAGAACTATAGAGTCGGAAGCTGCCCTTCGGCCCGGTGCCCAGGCGATTGACGCCCGTATAATTCATGGTTAATCGGCCGAAACCTTCGGCCCTGGTATCAGCTAAAATGCGCAGGCCGCGGCCTTCAGAAGAGTTTTCTTCCAGCTTATCGAAGAAAACCAGCGTCACATTCATACCCTTGCTCAGCGCGCGCAAGGCAAGACCAAAAGTGGCAGTAGTCTTACCGGCCCCAGTGCCCAAGTACAGGCGAAGCTTTTCTACGCTGGGCTTTTCGAAAACCGGATCGAGAGTTGTCATACGCGCTCCACTACTAGCTTTGTACTACAGGAGTGGGTTTGCCATCTTGATCAAGGCAAACAAAGGTCAGCTCAGCTGAGGTCACTCGCACAAATTCATGACCTCGAGTAGATTCTACCTCTACTGAAACGGTGACTGAGGTACGTCCAACTCGCAGGGTCTTAGTGTAGAAGCTCACCACTTCACCTACCAGTACCGGAGCTTTAAATTCTACTTCCTTAATTCCGGCAGTGACGATTCGCTGTTGAGTAGTCTTACCTACTTCAACCGCCCCAGCTAAGTCGATATAGCTAAGAATAATGCCGCCAAAGATGGTGCCGGCTTTGTTGGTGTCTTTCGGTTGAAGCACTACCCGAATAGCGGGATCGCGCCGCTCTTTTTCTCTAGATTCAGTAGACAACATTGACCCCTCTTAGCATGCGTGGCAGCCGCCACGTGGCAGGCAGCCGCTTATCCTAGCATTCAATTTAGAGTCTTAAGCTTGAGAATATGGTCATGTGGATAGCTAAACTGGGCCCTGGGCACAGCCAGTCCAATTTCAGTTGCGACAAAATCAATGAAAGCGCAGCAATCACGGCTGCCGGTCCTAAAATTGGTGGCATCCCACCGTCGGCAGGCCTCTCTTGAGCGCTCGAAAGCAGCATCGTCAACCAGCACTATGAGCCGCTCGACATTGCGATCGTTACCGCTGGAGGCGCGGTCGTCCACAACCCCAGGCACTGCAGTATAAACAGATGGAACGATACTCCAGAAATCATGAGGACAATAGCCAAGGGTTTCGCAATCTTTAAAATTGGCTTCCCCGGCGCTTACAGCTACACTGGCAGCTAAATTTTTCGACCAAACTACATAAGCATGTCCAGGAAACCCGTGCGGATTATTGGCGAGGCCGGCACAAAAAAATATGCGACGGGCCCCTTGAGAGCTTGCTTTATTTGTACGCAGGTCCACTACTTTGTCGGCTGAGCGGGGCAGACGATAGACGATTCCCCACCACAGTGCGTAAGCTGAAATCAGCAGCGGCGGTAGTAAAAGCGCGCTGCAGATTTTGATAAAAGTTCGGCGCATGCCACCAGTTTAGATAAAGACAACACGAGAATAAGTCTGAAACCACACTTAATTAAGTGTTTTTCTTCAGTAAAACGGCGTTTAATGCATGTTCCACATCAAGCCGCAATTCCGTGGCGGTTTGATAGCGCTCGTCTGGGTTTTTCTTCAAGAGCTTGTCGACTATTGGTTGGAAAAGATTTCCCTCAGCCAATTCTGGACGAATTTCAGCCATCTGGGGCGGATCTTCAAGCAAATGTTTCATCAAAATCGATTCGGCGCTTTCGCCATCGAAAGGCACACGGCCAGCCAACATTTCAAACATCATAATGCCGAGGCCGTATAGATCTGTCCGCATATCAATCGGGCGATCTTTTAATTGTTCTGGAGCAATATATTCAGGTGTGCCTACCATGCGTCCTGTTTTAGTCAGCTTCTTGCTACCGTGCACAAAGTTTGAAATACCGAAGTCTACGATTTTTACCCAGTCAGGCCGATCTGATTTATGTTGCAGCAAAACGTTGTCAGGTTTCAAATCGCGGTGGATAATGCCGGACGTATGCGCTTCTTGCAAGCCGCGGCAAATTTGAATGATGATATTGGCGGTGGTGGCATAGGGCAACGCGCCCGAGTTGTGAATCTTGTCTGCCAGTGATTCACCTTTGATATACTCCATCACCAAATATGGTTCTTTGCCGTTAATTAAACCAACGTCGTAGACTGAGACAATATTTGGATGATTGAGTTTGGCAGTGAGTTTGCACTCGCGCTCAAATCTCTCTACCGAATTGCGGTTGGAAAGCAACCAGCCTTGCATAACTTTGATCACAACCGTGCGCTCCATCTGAATTTGATGAGCGCGATAGACAACGGCCATGCCGCCTTCACCCAGTACAGACTGAATCAAATATTTTTTGTCGATGGTTTTACCAACCAACTCTGAATAAGGCATGTTGGAATCAGCAGGCGAAAACAATCTGTCATCAGCAGCAATTTGTGCAGTTGAGGTCGCCGGTGGCAGCACGGGCACCACTACAGTTTCGTTTGACTGTGTGCCGCTATAGCGCTCTAAAGCCTGATCAGAAGGCGATTCGCTTTCTTGCGCCAACTCTCTTTGTGTTTTCATTATCTGCAATGAGCTGCGATCAAAAGCACAAAATTGCGCATAACCAGGATAAAAGCGACCACATACGGAGCAGACTTTGCGTGATGCCTGGCCTTCGGCAGCCAGTGATAAATCGGTACCATCAAACCCGCAAAACTTTGATGCGGCGGGCAAAGAGCGCTGGCAGGTAGGACAATTAATTTTGGCGGTCATCAGTGTTTACCAGCGTTGACATCAACTTTTTGATCGTATCCAAGCATATTTAATTTTGATGGAAGCAAAGTTACCGCTTCAATGATTGAGGCATCAGGCAGCGAAAAAGTAATACGCTGAACTCCTGGATCGATTCCAGATATGGCCATGCTGCCATTTTTGGTTTGACCAATAGTGTACTGTTTGCGATCTTGCGATTCGGTGACAATGTTGACAGTGGGCTGTTCGGTAAAAATTAAAAGTCCATCTTTGAAGCTATTTCCTGTGACTAAATTGTAAGCCTGCAGTAAGGCCGGGCCCTTGAAGAAATAGGCAAGACCAGCTCCTGAAGCCAATCCTAGAAGCAAGAACAATTGCACAACCAGCGCACCATATGATGGTTTTGTGGCAGCCTTATTTTTATAGACTACTGGTGCGTGATAATTACTGGCCGCAGAATTACTTTGATCTCTAGCAACTTGCAGCGCTTCATTGGGATCTGGGTCGGCCGCTAGCTGCGAAAGCTCACTGGTAAATCTATTTAAGGCTTCAGGGTTGGCAGCTTTGGCAACGAATGCCTTAATGTCGGCACCACAAAAAATGCAATATCGATGATTGAGTTCATCAGCCCGGCCACAACTTTTGCACTGCCGCTTTTTAACTCCGCGAATATCGCGTTGTTCCTGTACGGCCGAAGAGAGCACTTTGCCGCACTTGAGGCAAAATGACATGTCAGAGCTGTTTTGCTCTCCACAACCACTACAATCAACTACACTGGTGCTCGCTTGCATGTGCCGATTGTACCGAACTTATTGCCAAACAGGAAATTTGCAATCTAGAACTGCGCCATTTCCTGATCACAGGCAGCAATAATGTCGGCCATGTCAGTAGCTTGAAGCAAAGCCAGCGCTTCATTAATGGAATCTACTCCAGAATCACCGCTGCTATGGGTGGCATAGGCAGGCTGTAGTGCCAGTTGTTGAAAAGCCATGCCAATTTCTTCGGCAGTGGCGGCCATGAAGCCTGCTGCAGCCTGACGCTTACTCTTGATAGCAAGGGCTAAATCCACTGCCACCGCGTTTTTCACCAGAGATTTCACCACTTCCACCGCGCTGGCACCACTCATAACTTTAGCCATGACCGCTTGTGCGGCTTTGGCCTGAATGCCGTCATTCATGGCCAGCTCAGAAGCAGCCAGGCCAGTGAGCAATTCATGCCTGAAAGCAGGAGCCTTAATCTCCCCTCCCAGTTTTTCACCCACAGTCAAAATTTGAGCGAGTATTTGGTCACGGGAAAGCTTTTTAAAGCGCAGAGCAAGTTTGTCGGCCAGCCGCTCAGATGTAGCATGCCAGCGCCCGGCAGCAAACAAAACTCGTGTGACTTTGGCAGCAGGCAATTTACAGCCGATAGCTTCTACTTGCGCCAGCATTTCATCAGACCAGTGAGCGCAGAGGTAAGAAAAAATTTGTTTCTGACGAGAAGCAATCAGGCGGCCCTTGTTGTTGAAAAGGTCGTTAACGTCGTTTTCAAAATTAGCCAACTTAGCTACAGCCGGCAGCTTAAAGGGTGCTTTTTGAGCAAGTGCCACTATGGTTTGGCTCAGATCAAAATCGGCCTTAATCTCAACTGGCATACGAATAGTCTCAGCGTCGCGCAAACCGTCTTCGGCCTTGAGCCAGGCACCGGAGCTTACATGGCCGACGATGCTTCCACCACTGACGCCGTCCAGTTCGACAATCAAGCTGCCCAGACTCAAATATTGCGAGCCCACAAGAGCCCTGGCAACACTGACTTCGCCGTCTTCATCGAGAGCACGAATGTCCATGCGCTGGCCATTTACCACAAGGTCGTTGACGCCGAGAGCCGCAGCCATGGCATCAGATTGGCTCAAAGCATTACTTTCAATCAGCAAGCCAAGATCATAATCTAAAGCCATAATTGCTTCTTCAGCCACCAGCCTGGCCAATTCTTGCCTGAACTGCACACCCTGGCGGTTGGCTCGAATTTGAGCCATTCGCACCACTTCGGCACTGAGAGCGATTCGACCGTGTTGATTCTGATTGATTAAGCTAGACATCAGGCGTCTCCGGTGGCTCTAAATAGTTTTGACTTGATCTGCACATTGTCATCAACGACGTGGGCACAAAAATTAGTCGGAAATACCCAAACAAGTTTTTTGACGCAGTATCAACCATTCGCGATTATCCGGCGCTAAGTACTCTTCCAGCTCGTTCCAGGTGGTAAAAGGCCGACCGGAAGTGATGCGCTGCACCATAGCTACGCCTAAACCAAGGGCGGCCAAATTTTCGCCCTGGCAGTTATTGAGATCAAGTCTTTCACTGCCGGTGCTTGGGGGCTTGAGTACTGCGCCACGCTTAATTGCCTGTTGCAACACAGCATCGCTAAGCAAATTGTCACGCAGGGCCTGATCAAAAGTAGTAAACGGCCTTTTGGTGGCGAATTTCTGAGCCGTGTCTTTAGGGAAACCAAGCACATCAATCAGATCACGAGTGGTGCAAGAATTGACTTCCACCGGTACAAAAGCAGCCACGGCACCGTGTTTGATTAAGTCATCTAATCTCGGCGCTTTGATTACACTGTTTTCGACAAGTTCACTGAGGCAATAATACTGGCGGTTAGCAAGCAGTCTCTCTACTTCTCCTTCGGTCAAACCGAGCAGATGTGAAAGTTCGCGCCTTGAGGCAGTGTTGATGTTAACGTCCGCTTGCCAGCAATCGGCTACTCCTGGCAGATTCTTGCGTACTTGCGCGCGAATACAATCAAGGCCTTTGTCAAGTAGAACCTGACAGCGAGCGATTTTACGAGCTTGAGTTTCACCTGCTATGGCCAGCAAATCACATACTTCCCGCATAGTGAGCTCTTCGCCGTTCTTAGACTTAGGCGTCAGGCCCAGGCCGAACATACAGTCGACCACTATAAGAGCTTCTTGGGGCTGAGAGCGATCATCAAGCATGGCTTTGAGTTCAGTGCGTAACTGATTCAGTTGTAAAACTTGCTCACCAGATATAGCTTTGTTTTCAGGAGCATATTTAACGTCGTCAGCGGTGCAAGAGCGCGGGTCTTCATGCTCAGGGTCAAGATTGAGATCTTGCAGAGTTTCTCTTTCCCACTGCCACTCATCTTTTATGTAATCAACTACTGCATTTTGCACTGAGCGCTGCACATAGGCTGGTAGCAAAACCTTAAAGCCATCAGCGCTTTTATTAGCCAAATGCCTGTCCAGCACCCCTTCCATTTTTGTGGATAGCTCCACCGACATTGAAACAGCCTGGCCTTTTTGCCAGTCAAAGGGATGCTTGCGCTGAGCCCAGAAACGCTTCAGGTTCTGGTTGTTACTGAACATCTTGGCAATGATCGGCTGATAATAATGATCACGCAGCAATCTCTCAAACTCGCTTCTTTTCTGATTACTGAGAGCCGCGGCCTTCATGTAAATGGCCTTGGCACCAAGTCTCTCAAAAAGTTGATAGGAGCTGACAGTTTTTACGTCTTTTGCCGCAGCCACGCTTTCGACCACTGACTGCCATTCGGGCGCCAGGGTGAGAATCTCTTGTAATTCGGTAGGGCTGGTCAGCAATTGTTACCTGAATACTTGAATATCTGGATGAGAAATCTAAATAGGTGCGCCCAGTCCTGGCAGGTTAGGGACCAGCTCATGGACCTGATCATAGGCCATACAGGCTACTACACTAATACCTACCCAGCATACCCACAAAGCCATTCCCAGTATATGCACCAGAGCTTTCGCCTGTGAATCTCGTGACAAATGTAGAAGCTGGCGGGCCCCAAAAGTGCAGTCCAGACGCCACAACGAGAATATAGCAGTAGCAACCGCCAGGCCTATAAGCCCACTGTAATGAGATCGCAACATTGTCAGCTCTGTGTTGGCAGCGGTACTAACACCGGGCTGACCTAAACCAATGGAGTGAACAATTAAGTATGGAACAGAATAAGAGACTGGTATCCACCAGTACGACCGGAGACTGCGCGCTATGTTACCCTTTGGTGACGGCGATACAGGTACAGTATTTTGTTTGGGATTGCTGGCGGGATTCATCACTTAAAATGAGCATCGATTTGATGAGCTGAAGCCCTACCATTGTATAAGATTAGACGACGTAGTTAAGACTGGAACGTAAAAAGTGGCAACTGGCCAAAATTTAAGTCAATCAATGGCTCCTCTTGATATAGAAGCCTACGGCGACGCCCTTGCCCACATCATCAAAGTGGAAATCAGCGAAAACGGAAAACAAGAGCAGGTCTTGGGTCAGGCCTGGCTGGTCGGTTTCAACAAATTGATTACTTGCGGTCATGTGGTGGACGGCCATCTTGACGACCTGCCGGCACTGGCAGTGCGGTTTCCTAAATCAGGCAGTCAATATGCCATTAACGAAATTAAGTTACATCCGAACTTTATGCGCGACCCTCAGCTCAATCATTTAGTCAAATTCGATGCCGCCCTGCTTAGCGTCGATTTGTCTTTCCCCGAGTCAGAAGCGACTCCTCTACCGATTGCTTACGACCGCAATTTACCAACTCAGTTGTCACTTACTGCGGTGCGTTTCCCTACTCATTTAGGGCAATTCAGCTCACTTAACCCGCTGGCGCAAATGGGCCGCTTACTTGGACCGCTGCGCAAGCAAGACAATTTCCACCTGTTACATGATCTGGCTTTGTCGCCTGGAGACTCAGGCTCGGCAATTTTTGATGAATATACAGTGGTGGCAATGCACTGTGGTGATACTGCTTCGCTACCAGGGTTAAATCTACCGACCACATCCATTCGACTATGCCTTTCTATAGATGCTCTAAAAGAGCTCGGCGTCCAGGCCAATTCAATTGTGGAAGAGCCCAACACTAGCCCCTCGACACTACCACTGGTGGCATCATTTATACTGGCATTTCTCACTGCCTTTGTGGCCGCAGCATTCTATCTGGGTGGAAAAGAAGTAGATGCTCACAAAGTTGAAAAGCCTGCCATTGAGCCTATTAATGTTCAATTCAATCGGCCGAAAAATGGTTATATGCTCAATGAAAAATGCGAAATTGTGATCAAACCGCGCAGCAGCTGCTATGTTTACGTATTTGGTGAAGTGTCGCCTGGTCAGGCCAAAACTACTTTAGCCGAGCGCATCAAAAGCAATCCGGCCGCTAAAGAAGTACGAGTTTATCGTTGTTATCCGCCAGAAAATTTCGATAACCTGGCTTTGATTAACAAAGGTGATATTGGCAAAATTGACAGGTTGGGCCCGTTTCCATTAAAAGTGAACGACAAACCAGATAAGTTCCATGTCTTTGCCGTTAAGCCTGAACTGGGTGCCATGAAACTAGACAAAGCTTACGAAACACAAGGCAAAGAGCAAGTGATGCTCGACGACAGTAAAACCATGCAGGCATTAATTGAGCGGCGCGAAAAAGACCCTGACGGCGTTATGCATATAGTTATGGAAGGTCCTGTGGCCGACGCTAAACTTGGTATGGCGCCCGCAGATAACTAATAGAACAAAGTAAAACGACTGTGCCCATCAGTGGTGCGGCCACTTGGTGCCTGTTTGCCGATTTTTACTGAAAATGGAACTTTAGGACTCAACCGTAGTCACTAGAGCCAACGGAACGAAGGGAAGCACGAATTTAGCAACCCGAAGAAAACCGCGTTTCGAAAATTCGTTTCTACTTCGCGAGGATAATTCAATGTCTATTTTATCGTTCATTCTATTTTTAATTGTAGCTGCAGTCTGTGCCTATATCGGCGAGCGAATCGTACCAGGCTCAGTTCCTGGAGGCTTCTTCACTTCAGCGATTGTTGGCATTATTGGTGCCTGGATCGGCGGCAACTTGATGGGACACATCGGACCAGATTTGGCCGGTATCTCACTAATTCCAGCAATTCTTGGTTCAGCTCTGTTTGTCTTTGTACTTTCGCTAATCGGGCGAGGCTTCAACAGACGAGGCGGCACTGTCTAGAAAGTAATCAGTGTAACAATCATACAGGTCTTATCTATCGAAGGAGAGCACATGAGTTCCGAATACATCGAAGAGTTCAACACTTTATTGAGCGGTGAAATCTCAGCTGTAGACACCTACACACTGGCCATGGAGCATGTGAAAGATGCTGATGTCAGACAAGCACTACTCAAATGTCAGATGTCGCACGCAGACCGTGTGGCAAAGCTCACAGCTGAGATAAGAGCTCTCGATGGCATTCCAGGAAAAACGTCAGGCATCTGGGGCGGATTTGAAGCCATGACTCAAAACAGCGCTTCAACTGAACAAGACGCTCTGGCAATAATGGAACTTGCCGAAGCGGAAAGACTGGTGCAGTATGAAGCGCAGCAAAAACTTGTCGGTGAATATGTTAGAAACGTAATCACTAATGAGCTTCTGCCGGCGCAACACGAGACCCACTTGATTGTCAGCACCATGCTTAAGGCGCTACAGCCCTCAGTTTAGATAAGCTTGTTCAGTAGACTAATACACAAGACTGGTACTTCCTTCTAGAAAGTACCAGTCTTTTTTTATGAATTAGTTGGCTGTTTCTCGAGCGCCAATTAAGTGGTGCTGTCGCCGCCACTGATAAGCTTCTTAGTTGCTTCAAGACGTTTTGCCACCACTTGCCAGTCAAGATTTTTAGCAAAGGCATCGAGATACTTAGGGCGATCAATACCATAATCAATCATATAGGCATGTTCATAAACATCGAGAACAAGCAAAGGCACCACGTTCTGCGGTGACCACATGTTGTGTGTATCGAGACCAAAAGTATCAATATGATTGCCGCGAGTGTTATAGCCCACTACAACCCAACCACGCATCGATTTGCCTGATGCTTTGAGAAAATCCATAAATTTGCCTGTCGAGCCAAAGCGCTCATCAAGGGCTGCTTTCACCTCACCACTGGGGTCGCCGCCGCTACCACCCAAATTGCCGAAGTAGAATTCGTGATAGATCATGCCGTTGACAGCAAAACTTTGCTCCATCAAGAGTTCTCGCAAAGGCGAATAGGAAGCATTGGCTGAAGTCAAATCGACGGTCTTGAGCAAATTATAAATTTCATTGGCCTTGCCGACGTATCCTTTGTAGAGCTTCAAGTGAGGTTCTATTTGCTTGCCGCTCAGGCCATCCATATTCTTTGTCACTAGCGCGCTAAAGTCTTTGGCCGTATATGGATCTTTGGTAACGACCGCTGCTGCCGCAGGCGCAGCCGCTGCCGAAAGTGCATTCGTTGAAAGCGACGTGGCGGCAACGGCTCCCATCATTAATACGTCACGTCTGGTAACCACACCCTGCTTACTCAGCTCAAAGTTACCCAGGTTTTCATTTTGTTTTTCCGACATTTAATTCTTGTTCTCCTCAAGGCCACAAAGCTTGCCAAGCCATTAAAAAAAAGGAAGAAGCATGGCCTTTTGGCACAGGTCCAGCTTAACATAATCCACACAGACTCAAATGCAGACACCTTAATGTCGATACCGTTTCCAAGCAGACGAGAGCAATATAAATGACCACTCAATTTCAATCACCCACAAATAAGTCTGGCGAATCAGCAGGCAAAAGCGACGAAAAAAATCCAGATATTTTGGCCGGTTCAGTAAAACCCGGCGCCAGTCACAGCCTTACCTTAAGGCTAAAAATTAACAACGTACCGGGCATGCTTGGAAAAGTCACTTCGCTGATTGGTGAAGTTGGTGGAGACATTGGTGCCATTGATATTCATGGCTTCGAAAAAGACGCCATTGTGCGCGATTTAACAGTCAATGTGCGTAATTCTGAGCACGGCGAAAAGCTGGTAGCGCAAATAAAGTCTATGCCTGGCATCGAAGTGGTCAATGTCTCGGACAGAACCTTTTTAATGCACCTGGGCGGCAAAATCAGAATCACCAATAAAGTAGCTCTGACCACCCGTGATGATCTTTCCATGGCCTACACGCCAGGAGTGGCACGGGTATGCATGGCCATTCACAACGAACCTGAGAACGTCTACAAACTCACCATCAAGCGCAATACAGTCGCTGTCATCACTGACGGGTCAGCTGTGCTGGGCCTGGGCAATATCGGCCCCGAGGCATCACTCCCAGTCATGGAAGGCAAGTGCATGCTCTTCAAAGAATTCGGCAAAGTAGATGCTTTTCCTATCGCCCTGGCCACACAAGACGTAGAAGAAATTATCAAAGCCTGCAAAAATATTGCCCCCGTATTTGGTGGCATAAATCTAGAAGATATTTCGGCACCACGTTGTTTTGAAATTGAAGAGAGATTAAAAGCTGAACTTGATATTCCAGTTTTTCATGATGATCAACATGGCACTGCAGTGGTGGTGCTGGCCGCTCTTTTAAACGCAGTTAAAATCGTTAAGAAAGACATTGCCAATTTGAAAGTGATAGTCAGCGGCGTCGGTGCCGCCGGAGTAGCTTGTTCTAAAATTCTGATGAATGCTGGAGTCAAAAACATCATCGGTTTTGACCGCCAGGGCGCCATTTATAAAGGCCGCGGCGAGCATATGAATTACATGAAAGATTGGTTTGCCGAAAATACCAATCCTTCTACTTTTAAAGGCACCATTGAAGATGCACTAGATGGCGCCGATCTTTACCTCGGTCTGTCGGGGCCCGGCACCATAGACGCCCAATCATTGAAACGCATGGCTAAAGATCCGATTGTTTTTGCCATGGCTAATCCGGTACCGGAAGTAATGCCTGAAGATGCTGCACCATATGTGCGCATTATGGCTACTGGGCGGTCTGATTATCCGAATCAGATTAACAACGTATTGTGCTTCCCAGGCATTTTCCGCGGGGCACTCGACTGCCAGGCAACTGATATCAATGAAGAAATGAAGCTGGCTGCTGCCTACGCTATCGCTAATGTAATCTCAGATAGTGAACTGCACGAAGATTACATTATTCCTGGCGTCTTTAATCCGCTGGTGGGGCAACGTGTGGCCGAAGCAGTGGCTCAAGTGGCGATTAAAACCGGCGTGGCCAGAAAAAGTAAACTGGAAGACATCAGCCAGTAAGTAAAAGACCAACCTTTTATTTTTGCCTTTAAGCGGGTAAATCTAAGAATGAGTCCAATTTGGGTCAGTTGGGAGAAAAATCATGCCTTCAATGGATAAACAGCGCAAAATGCGCGAAGAAGAGGCATTGCGCCGGGTAGAACAAGAACGCGTGGAGCGCCGCAAGCGCGAAGAAGTTGACCGCCGCAGGCAAATGGAAGAGCATGAGCGCCAGCGGTGGGATGAAATGGCCCAGGCCAAAATGCTGGCTAAAAAAGCCGATGAAATGGCTGCTGGTGCTGCCAAACAAGACGCATTTTTAAAATCAATTGAAGAGAAGCAATATGGCAGCGGCACCAGCGCCATGCCACGGCCACTAAATCCTCCATCAACACCGACTCCAGATTTAATGGGGCCAGACGACTAAACCGATTACATTAATTAGACTGCCAGCAGCTCTTTTAATTTGAGCAAACCGTCTTTGTAGCCAATCAGCTCTGTTTTCAGGGCTGATTTTGCTTTTGTCAAAATCAGACCCCCGGCCAGCGGTCGCTTTGCCGCCTGGTTCAAAGCCGAAGTGGAGGTGGCTTTGATTAATGATTGGTCTAGCCCAAAGACTTGAGCAGCTTCCAACGCAAATTGATAACGACTGACGCGTTCCTGGCCGGCAATGTTAAAGACGCCCTGATTGTATGAATTACAGAGTTCAATGGAAGCGTCAGCCAGTGTTTCGTTATAAGTTGGATTGCCGATTTGATCGTTCGGCACAGTTAAGCTTTCACCTTTACCGAGAGTGGCAATGAGGCGAGCCACAAAATTTTTGCGCTGCCATTCATCTCCGTAGACCACAGTGGTGCGCACAATTACATTACTGAGACCGCTTGAAGCAATAATGCGTTCAGCTTCCAATTTATGCTGACCGTATACGTTGAGGGGAGCCGGCTTTGCTTTTTCGTCATAGGGGCCTTTGAGACCATCAAAAACATAGTCACTGGAAAAATATACGAGCTTGCAAGGTTTATCTTGTACTGCGGATACCATATCGCGCACACCAGAGACGTTGACAGCATATGAGCGCTCAGGGTCGTTTTCACAGCCGTCAACATCAGTGTATGAAGCGGCTAAATAAATGCAGTCAGGGGCTGCATCTTTTATGACTTTGTGAACTTCATCACTGTCGAGCAAGTCTAAATGCTGTAGTTCGTAATTACTACTTTGTTCAGGCTTGTGACCACAGTAAGTACCACAGGTGGTGACACCAGAAGCAACGAGCCGGCGGGCAATCACACCACCAACCTGCCCCGATGCGCCAATTACGAGGGCACGCTTGATTTCGTTGATGCTCATTTATTTATCAGTGACCAGTCATAACCAATGTAATTATTCAAAGGATCCATGCGCGTGATCTCGTGCGGGTCATGTGCAGTGGTGGCAAGATTAGCCACTATAGCCTCTTTGATGCCCACACCCTTAAAGCCATTCCAGACACCAGGCGGAATCTGCACCAGTTTGTAATTCTCTTCTCCTAGAAATATTTCTTGCAAAACGCCCTTGCTCGGTGAACTTTCACGCTCATCAAAAAGCACGAGCTTGATCTTGCCGCTGACGCATGCGTAGTTGAGTGTCATTTCTTTATGCAAATGCCAGCCTTTAATCACACCAGGATAAACAACTGAAAAGTAAATCTCTCCGAACTTTTCGAAGGCGCTGTCGTCGGCGCGCATCATATGCATAATTTTGCCGCGTTCGTCACCAATTTGACTTAACGGTTTAATCAGCACTCCATCTATTTCTTTCATTACTCTAGCCCCAAACTTTCCACGGCGCTTGATTTTCGCTCCATAATTTTTGCAGCAGCTCAACGTCACGCACGGTGTCCATGCATTGCCAGAAGCCATGGTGCTGGTACGAAGCCAGCTGCCCTTCACTTGCAAGGCGATTCAACGGATCTCTTTCAAAAATAGTTGTAGAGTCGGCTATATAATCTTTTACCCCAGGCTCCAACACAAAGAAACCGCCGTTAATCCAGCCGGCTCCTGTCTGCGGTTTTTCTTCAAAGCGTTCTACTTTAGTATTTTCAAGATATATGGCGCCAAAGCGAGCCGGTGGTCTGACTGCTGTGACCGTTGCTTTAAGCCCAGATAGCTTGTGATGTTCAACTACTTTTTTGATATCGACGTCTGCTACACCGTCACCGTATGTGACCATAAATGGCTCGTCACCAATGTACTCAGCGGCGCATTTGATACGGCCCCCTGTCATGGCATCATGGCCGGTATCAATCAAATGCACGGTCCAGTCTTCGACATCATCACACTGGCTTACGGTAACATCACCGCTCTTCAGTGAGACCACCAGATTGCTGTCGCGATGGCGATAATTGAGAAAATAGTCCTTGATAACGCCGCCCTTGTATCCAAGAGCTATGACAAACTCTTTATAGCCATGAGAAGCATAAAGCTTCATGATATGCCAGAGCATGGGTCGGCCGCCTATTTCTACCATAGGTTTAGGCTTGACGGAGGTCTCTTCCTGCAATCTTGTGCCAAGACCACCGGCAAGAATCACTACTTTCATGGTTTATCCAATTGTAAGAGGCGGCTATAATTATAGCCGCTTCGGCCCGGTCTTCACGAGCAACAGTAAGAGACTTTGATGTCAAAATCCGAACAATTGAGAGCGCAGATTCTAGAGCTGACCCGCGCCTTCTATGCTGAAAACTGGCCTGCTGAGACCTTTGAACCGGGTAAAACATTCGTGCCTTATGCCGGCCGAATTTTTGACGAAGAAGAGCTGGTCAATCTGGTGGACTCGTCGCTAGATTTCTGGCTTACCACGGGGCGTTTCGCTAAACAATTCGAGCAAGAATTTGCCCGTTACCTGGGCAGGCGCTATGCCTTGCTTTGTAATTCGGGCTCGTCGGCGAATCTATTGGCTGTCTCAGCGTTGACTTCAGAACGCTTGAAAGACAGACAATTGTTGCCAGGAGATGAGGTAATTACCGTAGCTGCCGGTTTCCCCACCACAGTCAATCCAATCATTCAGAATAATTTGACCCCCGTATTCGTAGATGTGGAATTAACCACAATGAATATTGACGTCAACTATTTAGAAGAAGCACTGAGCCCACGCAGCAGAGCAATGATAGTGGCTCACACTTTAGGCAATCCTTTTGACCTCGGGGCAGTTTGTGCATTTGCAAAAAAACACAATCTCTTTTTGATTGAAGACAATTGCGACGCTCTCGGCAGTTTGTACAACGGCCAGCTGACTGGCACCTTTGGCGATCTGGCTACTTCGAGCTTCTATCCGGCGCACCATATCACCATGGGTGAAGGCGGCTGTGTTGTCACCAGTGATGCAATTCTTAAAATTATTGTCGAATCTTTTCGTGACTGGGGACGAGACTGTTACTGCGACCCTGGTAAAGACAACACTTGCGGTAAGCGCTTCGGCTGGCAATTAGGATCATTGCCATCTGGCTACGATCACAAGTACATCTATTCACACGTCGGATACAACCTCAAGTTGACTGACATGCAGGCTGCTATCGGAGTAGCTCAACTAAATAAAGTCGCTGGCTTTGGCGCAGCCCGCAGGGCCAACTGGAGCAGGCTCAAAGAAAGTCTGAGCAAATACGAAGACGACTTAATTTTGCCTTGCGCCACTGCTGGTAGTGACCCATCGTGGTTTGGTTTTGTAATCACGGTGAAAGACAAAGCCAAATTTAAACGAGCCGATCTGGTGCACCATCTGGAAAGCAAAAAAATTGCCACCAGGCACATATTTGGCGGAAACCTGGTCAGGCAGCCGGCCTATCAAAACATCAATATGCGCCAAGTCGGCTCACTGGAAAATTCTGATCGAGTTATGAATAATTCTTTTGTCATCGGCGTCTATCCTGGTATCAACGACGAAAAAGTTGAATATATGGTTCAGTGCTTTGATGAGTTTTTTGCTAATGTGAAAGTCAACCGCAGCTAAGCACTAAAGAGCGTGCGATAATTGACCTTTCAAGGCTTCAGCGCGGTCCATTAAAGCCTTGCGACGCCGTTGCGACTCTTCCATCTCTTCAGCTACTGATTTCGACTCTGAATTTGAATCTGGATCTGAATTAGAATCTGAATTAGACTTGGTTTCGTCAGATGCTTCAAAAACATGACTGCACATTTCCATTGCACTTTCCAAGAAAATTTCGGCCTCACCTACGTCTTTTTGTAATTTGCACACTTGAGCCAGATTGAGTAAGACGTCAACCATTTCTTCGTGTTCGGCGGGATAGACTTTATATTGAATTTCAAGAATTTGACGATAGCACTCTTCGGCCAGATCATAGCGTCCCATAGCTTTGTACACTTCTGCTAGAGCGTTTATTGGTGCCACAGTTTCAAGCGAAGCGTCACCGAATAGATCAAGGGTGGCGTCTACCAGCTTGGCACCTGCCGAGGCTGCTTTATTATGATTATTAACGGCCATAAAAATTCCAACAAGCCGTTTCAAAAGAGGCATACCATCTTTTTTGCGGCTCAATTGCAATTCATCTACAGTACACAATATTTCGCCGGCGACAAAATTGAACCTTTCTTTGTTCTCGCTATCAACAGCCAGCCTGACACCATCATCGAGCAGACTCTTGGCTACAGTTAGAGCAGCAGCACAATCTTTGTCACGCTCACAAAGTCTGAGCAAACAAAGTTGCATCGCCTGACGCTCGCTATCAGAAAGCGGCATTTTTGCTGCCAGAGCCTTTTCCAAAAAGGCGATAGTATCGTCGCCAATGAATAAAAAGAATTCTCTAGGTTCAGTTTTGTTAACCAGACGAGAGAGGCTGAAAGCCAACCCCTGCCAGAGACGGCCGGCGCTTTCGCCATTGTAAATGGCATCAGGAAAGACTTGACTGGCCAGATCAATTATCTGACGAAACAAAATACTGGCAGCTTCAAAACGTTCTTCATTAATATAGAACTCGGCCAACTGCACCGCGGGTAATGCCATGGCTGTAGGCTTTGTTTCCATCAAAAAACGCAAATGAGTTTCAGCTTCTTGTTTAAGCATATCGGCCAAAGGAGCCCTGTCACCCTGAGCAAGCAGGCGCGCAAGACTGTGAGCGATAACATATAAGCCTTCGTGATTGACGACCCCGGCAGCAGAAAAGCTCAGTCGGGCCGCCTGATAAAATTCTTCTGCTTGCTGATGCTGGCCGGCAGCAGCAGTGAGGGCCGCACCACTTACAAGCGCCCAGCCGGCAATATCGCTAACCACGCCTCGGTCGGCCAGCTCTTTTAAAATCAGCCACGAATTAGTAGACGGATAAGCCACTGCCAACTTGGATAAGACTGCTGTATCTTGCACCGAATCGAGCGACGCCAGCAGACATTTGCGTTTGTCCTGACCGTCTTCTAGTGAAGAGAGAAAGCGGTCGATCACTGAAGCGGCTATAAGGTTGTTGATGCGAGGGTCAGGTGGGGGAGGAAGTTGTACCGGTGGCGGTTGCACCGGTGGTGCTTGATCCACTACAGCTGAAGCGGCACTACTATAATTGTCTATGCGCACAGAAAGCTCTTCTTGCTTCTGGTCGAGTCGCTCAACTATTGATGAAAGCGCCTTGTCGAACTCATCGGTTACAACCTCTAATTCACGATGCAACTCGTGACTGAGATCGGCTTTGATGGTAGTGCTTTTTTCAGCAATGCTTTCGCTGATGCCCGCCAGGCTCTGAGCTCGAAAGCGCTCCACTGTATCGCTAAGCATAGCAACTTCGCGCTTCAAAGCTGCCATATCAGTGTTCAGTTGGCTACTACTATTGCGACCACGGTCAGGAGTAACATCCATGCGCTTGCGCAAAGCAATGTTACCGACGACTGCTGCCAGCAGTGCAATGGCAGCCAGAGCCAATGCGATTAGTACAAGAGTGTCACTGCCAATCATTGCAAATATAGCCTCAGATAGTCGACAGTACGCGTATAGACAGCTTTCAAAGCTTCATACTTTGACTCGGCCAATAGCCAGTTCTGACTGGCAATCAACTCTTCCATGTCACTGGCCGCAGATTCTAGTGCGCTTGCGGTGATAATTCGTGAAGCGCCTTTGAGCATGTGCGAAACTGATTTGAGTGCTGCGGCATCACGATCAATAATCGCCTCCTGCATGCGATCTAGCACGTCTTCGGTGTCTTCGAGATAGGCTGCCACAAGTTCTTTGGCCATCTCCACGTCAAATTGTTCTTCCAGCTCAGACAGTCTGGCCGGTTCAGGTTCATTATTGACGTTGGTAGAAAGGCCTTCAGTCATCTGTTTTACCCAAAGAGGTGGGCTCCTTCGGTAAATACATCAGGGCATAATTTGCGCAGTTGTTCTTGCGAACGCAAATAAACGGTTTTCAGCTTCAAATATTTGAGTCGCACTTGTGGCCAATCTTCAGCTTCAGAGAAAGTCAAAATGTCGTTAGTCACTTTAGTGATTAAGTGCAGGCCAAGCGTCGCTGATGGACCTTTAATAGAATTTGCTAAAGATGTAACTAGAGCACCATCTCTAGAGTCAATGGCTTTCTGCATTGAATTGACGAAGACTTCCATTGAGCTGAGAAACAAGCGCACCACCTCGTTAAGCTCTTCTTTGCCATAGTTGCTTGCCATGATGGCAGCATCGAAAGGTTCTGTTTCTGAATTGTCTATGCCGAAGCCGCCATCGCCTTCTTCTTTTTTCGCCTTGTCACAACAACGTTCGATCACACGAGAGAGAGAGGAGGCATTAACTCCCTTAGTTAAATAATCGTCCATACCGGCTGCCAAACAGCGTTCTTTGTCAGCATCGCGATCGTATGAAGTCATGGCCACAATAGGAATATGACGACCACTCTCCATTTCGATTTTGCGAATGGCAATGGTGGCATCATAGCCGTTCATTACCGGCATATCGCAATCCATGAAAACAATATCGTAGTCGAACTTTGCCAGGCGGTTTAAGGCTTCCTGGCCATTATTAGCAATGTCGGTGGCGAAATTGAGGCGCTTCAGCTGCAAAACAAGGAGCTTTTGGTTCACCGGAATGTCATCGACAATCAGGGCGCATTTTCCCGCTGCAGCACGTGTAAGCACAGGAGCAGATGTGGGTTCTTCTAATATGGTGACGCTAATTTCTGATTTAGCTTCTGCTTCAGCTCCTGATTCAACTTCTGATTCGGCTTCTGAAGCATGTAGCGAAGCAGTGGCATCAGTTGATTGATCAGTAATTTGCACGGCTTCTTCAGTAAGAGGCTGTACTTCGCTTGATTCGACAACTGGCTCTGGTTCTGGCTCTTGTTCTGGCTCTTGTTCGAGTTCTAGCTCTTGTTCTGGTGCTGGTTCTAGCTCTGGCTGTTCCGATAGTTCTTCCGACTTTTCTTCTAACAAAGGCTCGAGCAGATCTTGATTTTCGTCATCATCGTGCGAAAGATCATCGACCGGCAACATTCGTTCAGCTGAAAAGTCAGAAAATTCGCTCCACAGCTGAGTGTCATCGTCTGTAGTCGGTAAATACAAAGATGCAGGATCAATATCAGCTGCGGCGGCGGCAGTTAGCGCTGGCTCTAAGTTTAATTCTGAGTCTGAATCTAATTCTGGTTCAGATTCTTCTGCTTCATGCAATTCTTCAATTTCAGATGTAACTTGCAATGGTGCAAAATCAGTCTGTGAAGCAAAAATATCTTGTTCCTGCTCAGTGACGCTACTATCGTCAGACTCAGCATCTGATTCTTCTGATTCAGTCACTGATTCAATAGCTGATTCAGCAATAGGCTCAACGTTCGAGTTGGCATCAAGGTCAATGCTGAAGCTGTCCTCGAACGCTTGAATTGCCGAAGCGGCCTCAGCCGAAATGCTTTCTTGCAATATATCTGTAGCACTTTGATGAGCCGGCACTTCTTGCACTAAATCAGGTGGCGCCGCTTTTCTCTGAGCACCATTTCTACCTTTTGCTTTAGCTTCTACAGCAGTGCCATCAAGTAAAGCTCGGTAATGCAACTGATCTTCAGACACAGTATCTTCAACCGCCACCAACTCAACCGGCAAGACGCTTTTGTGCGGCAAAAAGTCATCGAGCCCGCGCACTCTGTTCATCAAAGCCGTAAGTCTGCTGGTGGGCTGTTCTATCTCGACAATCTGTTGCGCTAAAAGGTCAATAACATGAGCGACACGATCTTCTATTTCGATTTCTTCAGTTGCTTCAGCGACAATTGTGAGCACGCCTTCCAAACCACCAGCACTAGATAAAAGGGGTTGACAGCAAAATTGCAACCAGCGCAGGCGCTCTCCCTTTGAACCATCACTCAGTGCCAATCTGCGAGTTTGGAACTGTCCGGTAGAAAGCACCACATGCCATGGCAAATCAAGACTGCGGAATAGTTTCCCCTCACGTTCAAAATAAAGTTCAAGCTCGGCACCATCTGCATTGTGATGGCCGGTAAGATCGTAAAAGCTCTTATTGGCCAGCAATACTTCACCGCCACCATCGGTTAATAGGGCGCCCATCTGCCGATTTTTTGCCAGTCGGCTGAGCACACCAGGAATGGATGGAAAATCAATGGCACCACCATCGGTGAGTAGAGCTCTTGTGGCCCTCTCTAAACCTGACGCCGCATTCGAGGCACGCCTTACTTCTTCTACGGCGTTTTTGAGCAGAGTCACCTGACTGTCAAAGCGTGCGACAAATCCAGTTACTTGCTCACCCGAAAGGTTCCGATTATCAGACATTGAAACATTCCCCCCGAATGTCGCGCAGCAGTTATCTTCTGCCCTTTTCTTATACCCGGGTGGCAACAAAGTTACCGGCTGATACCAGAGCAAGTATCAGTCAAGTTGCAAAAGCCTCTCGCTACCGGCAATACGATTACTTTATCCGGCTAATTGAACGATCATGGCATCAGTGAAAATGCGCTTGGCATCCAGAATTATCAGCATGTCGCTCGACAGGGAAAGTGAAAAGCTAGCCAATCTGTCAGATAAACCGGTGAAACTAGCGGAGAGTTCAGCAGCATCGATTTGCCTGACTGAAAGCACGTGGTCAACACGCACCGCCAACCGTAAGGCACCAAATCGCAAAATTAAACCGTCCGCTGGTCCGCTGTGTTCGCTCTTAAGCCCGAGCAACACATTCAAATCAATCACCGTGACCATTTGTCCGCGCACATTGGTAATGCCTAAGACCAGTTCACTGGTTTGCGGCACGGGGCTTACGTCTTTGATACCAAAAGCTTCATCAACAAATTTCGCTTCAAAGGCAAAATGCCTGGTGCCAATGGAAAATTCCACGAGGTCATAAACCTTATCAGGACTCTGCTCAACAACATGCGGCCTGGCCAACAAACGTGCCCGCGAGCGCAAAATCTGCTTAATTAGATGACGGTCACCGCCGCTATTCATCAACTTCACCTAGCAGGTTATCGACGGTACTGAGCAATTCTTTGACTGAAAGGTCGCCTGTGTACTCCACCAATTCGTCTGCAGGCAATTTTAATAGAATTGAGCGCAATTTGATCAACTGTTCAGCGGCGTATTTTTTCTCGCCCCTTTGCCGCAACAATGACGAATACATCAGTAAAGCAGCGCAAAAATCAGCTTTTTTCTGCAGTACTTGCAGCAACAATTCTTCGGCAGGCAGGAGTTCACCCTTCTCTTGCAAAACCACTGCCAACAAATACAAATACTGATACCGGTCATTGAGCGCCACCAACAGCGATGCCTCGCGACTCGCTTCGTCAAGGCGCCCACAGCTCATGAGCAAATTGACTTTTAGCTCTAAAAACTTTTGCTGTAAGGTGTTGTCTAAGCGCCGCCGAGCCCCGAGTGATAAGCTCTTTACCGCTTTATTGATTACCCGTTCGCAGCTTTGGTACTCACCCTGACGAAGCAATTTTCTAGCGTACTCCAACTCATATTTCTCAGCATCAAGCTGAGGCCTATTGTTTGTCTTCTCCACTGTTTTGGTTAAAGCCGCCCGTTCAAATAACGGTAAAGCAGACTTTGGACTCTGCCGCAAATGAGCAATGGTGCCTGCAGCTGGAAGATCGGAGGGAGCCAGGAGTAGAAAGCCATCTTCCGCAGCCAGAGCTGCACTCAAACGGCTTAAGACGGCGCCGGCAACGCTGGGGGCAAAATAAATCAGAACGTTGCGACAAAGCACCAGATTCAGTGGCTCACAGCACAAGACATCAAGATAAGCATAATCATCTGCCAAATTAAGATATGAAAACGTCACCATCTTTTTGATCGCCTCATTAATCACAAAAGAGCCGTCAGCTAAGGCTGTGAAAAATTTTGCTTTAATTTGGTCGTCACCATCCGCCCCGCGGAATGACCAGGCGCTATAAACACCACTTTCGGCCTTTTTTAAAAAATCTCGATTAATATCGCTTGCATAAATTTCAATTTGCCATTGGCTCAATGAGCCAAATTTGCCATCACCAGAAAGCAAGGTGGTGATCAACATAGCTAACGAATATGCTTCTTCGCCGGTGCAGCACCCCGCACTCCAAATTCTCAACACACGGTCTTTGTGCCACTGCTTGGCCAGCAATTCGGCCAAGACAGTCTCGAGTTCAGTAAAAACTTTCGCATCACGAAAGAAATACGTCTCACCTACCGTCAGGTGCCTTGCCAGAGCACCCAATTCTTCAGCGGTAGCCGACTGTCTGCAGACTTTCTCGGCCAGCTCCCGGGCTTGTGCGGCATCGTTATACCCCATCTCAGAACCGGCCAAGATCAATGCTTTTTGCAAAAAAGGTAATCTATCGGCTTCAAAATGAATGCCGATAGTGACAGCTAGAGCCTCATTCAGCCTGGCTAAAAGCTCTTGCTCTAGTTGCACTGATTAGCCTCCGGTTGCCACGCCGACCTTATTATTATTGTATAGAGCATAGGCACTGAGTTAAAATGCCCCTGAGTTTTAAAAGTGGTGGTTACAAAATGACGGTGGAATGGGAAGCCCCAGTGCAGAGACTAATTTTGCAACTGGACGATTTGAAGATCACTCTTCAAGGCATAGACCAGACGAAAAATCAGCTTCGGCCTGAACTCGAGCGAATGACGATTGAGCTTACCGGTTTGCTCAGCGCCCAAAATTCACGAGTGGAACCGCTGCTTGAGTTCCCCCGCATTCTCAAATCGATATTGTCCAACAAGCAAGTGGGAGCGATGGTTTTTGGCGCCGATGGCGAAAAACTGCTCTTTAATGACCGTGCCCAATATCTACTTGCTGGCAGCCTCAATGCCGACGAAGGCGATGCTCACGGGCTTTTTAAAACCGACGGCACGACGCATCTGACTGACAAAGAATTGCCATGGGCCGAAGCTTTAAGCGGTTCGGCGAAAAAACTGGAAGATACAGAGATTATTGTCAAAAGACCAGGGCAGACAGACAGACCACTCTGGCTGCGCGTCACTGTTTCTACTCTGGCCGGTCCGGAGAGCGGTGAAATTGGCGGCGTAATCGCTTTTCTAGCCGATATCACAGAGCACGTGGCGGTTGTCAACGAGCTAAGCAATCTTTGCGGTGAGCTCGAACAGCGGCTAGACAACATCACCCTGGCCAGCAAAGAGCTAGACATGCTCAGTCGCAAACTTACTCGGGTAAGAAGTCAGGATATCGAGTTGGCTGACAGCGCCAACAAAGAACACCAACTAGCAATGCACGATCATGCTGACATTGAGGAAGCCGAGAAACGAGGAAAAGAGACTGCCGGCGACGATGTAAAAGTACTGGTGGCCGATGATGTGGCAGTCAATCAAAAATTGCTGAAATTGCAGCTTGAGCGCATGGGTTTTGCAGTTACTCTTGTCAAAAGCGGCAGCGAAGCAGTAGACGCAGTGCGCTCGGCAGACTTCGATTTAATTTTAATGGATTGCGATATGCCTGAGGTAGATGGCTATGAAGCCACCACTCAAATTCGTGCTCTTGAACAGGAAAAATCGCAAATTCCTATTATTGCGGTCACCGCTTATGACCGTGAAGGTGATCGAGAAAAGTGTTTAGCGGCCGGAATGAATGACTTTATTACAAAAGGCTCGCCTGAAACTCTTTTGCGGCAGTCAATCACAAAATGGTTGCCAGCCAAAACAACTGAAGGGGGCGAACAAAATCGAGCAAACCGTGCCCGGGTGGTGCTTTTTGATGACGCTCGAGAACCGTCTTCATTACTCTCATCGCGATCGGCCGAAGGGCCCATCGATATCAAACAACTAGAAAGCACCTATGGTGCCGCTGAGTCAGAAGCTATTCTGCGTCTTTTTGTAGGTGTGTCCGGAACATTTGTCGAATGTCTTGAGCTAGCAGTCGAGTCTAAAGACTCAGAAGCTGTCAGCCATTTCGCCTATTCGATTAAAGGTCCATGTGCTTCTCTGGGGCTCAGTCACATGGCTAAAAAAGCCACTCAGTTAGCCGAATGCGGCGTCAAAAACCGCTGGCGAGAAGCAAAAAGTATCTATCAGGAATTGAAAGAATTTTACACGCCAGTAGACAAACAAATCTCAGCCATACTTTCTCAGTTGCCGGTGCCAGAGGCTACTAATTGACCGATGAAGACTTTAATCGCCGTTTAAAAGAGGCCTACCGAGAAGAGGCCAGCGAGCTTTTGACGGAGGTGCAAAAGAAACTTTTAGCGTTAACTGACGCCGGTACTACATATGGTGACCAGCTACCACATATCAGTCGTTCACTTTCACTTCTGCACAGCTTTAAAGGTGCAGCTCGGGCCGTAAGCGAAAGTCAGGCAGTAACAATTTGCCAGTGGCTGGAGACAGCGCTTAGCAATCATAAAAAAGACAATCGCGCCATTGAGCCCACCGATTTGCACAAGCTCACTCTCAGTCTTGAATTGTTAGACGAGCTCGTGGTGCTGGCCGATGATAATCTAAGCGGCAAAGAAAAGATCAAAGCGGAAGTAAAAAAGATTCTTGCTGCGATACTTGAGAGCGATGACATTAACATGGAAGTTGCAGTTTCCCAAGACGCCAACAGTTATGACATTTTCGGCCGCGCAGAAGACCAAAAAGTCGATGTGAAGAAAGAGCCGATGCCGCCTAAAAATGACGTTTCAGCAACGAAGTCTACGCCGCAAGAAATTCAAGCTGCACCATCGCCTGTGGTGATAGACAACCTAACGTCAGTGCGTGTGCCTTTCGAGAAGTTGGACAGACTGCTCTCCGAATCAGAAGAGCTGATTACAGTCAAAACAAAAGCCGGCGAACAGTTGCAACAATTACAGCAACTGAAAAGTCTGGTCACGCATTTAACAGATGAAGTCAGTTTACTTTCGTCTCCGCAAGAAAGACGTGCTCTTCTCAGCCTGGCTCAACAGGTGCAGTCTAAAGTGACAGGCATGGCGCGGGGAGCGGCTCGAGACGGCAACACTACGGCCTTAACTATCAATCGCTATCTTGAAAGCGCCAAAACTTTAGTCATGCTGCCTGTGGCAAGTTGTTTTGAGGTTTTTCCCAGACTGATAAGAGAGCTCAATCGCGAACTTGATAAAGATGTGCACTTAATTATCGAGGGTGGTGAACTTGAAATCGATCGTAGAATTTTAGAACGCCTTAAAGACCCGCTTGTTCACTTACTTCGCAACGCTATGGATCATGCCATTGAAAGCACCACTGAGCGCCACGCTGCCGGCAAAAGGCAAGCGCAGCTGACAGTGTCGGCCAGACAGTTGAACGGTGAAACGATTGAAATAGTGATTGTCGACAACGGCAGAGGCATTGATGAAGAAGCGGTGCGCCGCTCAGCCATTAAAAAGCAATTATTGACTGAGAAAGAGGCTGTGGCCTTAAGCATTGACGAAGTTTATGCCTTGATTTTCAGGCCTGATTTTTCCACACGAGAGACGGTGAACGAACTTTCCGGCCGAGGATTGGGGTTGGCTATCGTCAAAGAAAAAATTGAAGAACTGAACGGGCGCATTGAGCTTACCAGCTCAGGAGGCGTAGGCACCAGCTTTCGCATTATTGTGCCCACTACTCTAGCCACATTCATGGGTGTGCTGGTAGAGGCGGCCGGCCAGCGTTTCGTGGTGCCCTTAGCAGGTTTGAACCGCGCCATTAGAGTTCACCCGCTGGCACTAGAAATAGTTGATGAGCGCGAAACCTTTATTGTAGATGGCCAAGTTCTTCCGGTAGCATCGTTAGCAAAAGCCCTTAATTTACCGGCTGCGCCAATACATTCTACCCACAGCCAGTCACGTGGATTTAAATATCTTGAGATGCTCGTACTCAGCTATCGAGATAAAAAAGCCGGTTTGATTGTCGATCAAATTTTGATTGAACAAGAATTTTTGGTAAAGAAACTCGGCTATCCACTAGGGCAGTTAAATAATTTTGCCGGCGCCACCATTCTTGCTGATGGCAAAGTCGCCCTGGTGCTCAATATTAGTGACTTAGTGGAAACTATCGTCAACACTCGTTTTATGCAAGATCAAAAATTAGCGTCAGGACTGGCGGCCATGCTTGATCGCGAAGATGAAAACAATAGTAAGCAATCGGTGCTTATAGTTGACGATTCGGTCACAGCACGCGTCTTTATGCGCAGCATTGTGGAAGCTGCAGGTTATCGAGTTACCCTGGCTGTCGATGGGCAGGACGCACTGAACAAACTCAAACTCGATACATTTGATCTGGTGCTTACAGACGTTGAAATGCCTCTGCTCAATGGTTTTGAATTACTAAAAGCGATTCGCGCTTCTGACGCGCTAAAAGAGCTACCGGTGGTGCTAATCACATCATTGGCAGGTAAAGAACATAGAGAAGAAGGAATGGCAGCAGGTGCTGACGATTTTATAGTCAAAGGTGATGAGCAACAAAGCAGCATACTGGAAGTAATTAAAAAGCTTATATGAAGGCGCCAATTAGAGTGATGATTGTTGAAGATTCTCTGACAGCACAGAAGCTGCTGGTGAAAATACTTTCGCAAGATAAACAGATTGAAGTGGTGTCCATAGTCTCGAGCGGCGAAGAAGCTCTCTCACAGTTAGCCAAAATTTCACCCGACTTAATTACTATGGATGTGCATCTGCCGGGAATTGACGGTCTGGCCGTTACCAGACAGATTATGGAAACCAGGCCCGTTCCTATAATTGTTGTTAGTGCTAGCTGTCTGGTGGCAGATGTGGAGCGAGCCTATCAATTGATCGAAGCTGGAGCACTAGCTGCGGTGGCAAAGCCTATTTCAATCGGTAAAGACGATTTTCAGGCCAACTCTGCGCGGTTGATACAAACCATTAAAGACATGGCCGGGGTCAAAGTGGTCAAACGTTGGCCCCGGGCAGGCAAAATAGAAATAGATCAGAGCACAAAAGCGGCAGGCTTGCTCAATAATCAAATCAAAATAGTTGGCATAGGTGCCTCCACCGGTGGGCCGCCGGTAATTGAAGCAATTTTGAAAGATTTGCCGCCCGACTATCCGGCAGCGATTTTATTGGTGCAACACATAGCTCCCGGTTTTCTTGCTGGTATGGTGGAATGGCTACAGCATTCGCTCAAACTCAAAGTAAAAGTAGCCGATAACGGGGAGAAATTGCAAAACGGTACCGTTTATTTGAGCCCTGAAGATTATCATCTTGGTATAAAGACAGACCACATCACATTATCTAAAGACCTGCCCCAACAGGGCCACCGCCCCTCAGTTTCTTTTCTATTTCAATCGCTGGCTGATAATAAGCCCACTGATTGCCTGGCCCTTTTACTAACGGGAATGGGGAAGGACGGGGCGGCCGAGATGCTTGCCTTGAAGCAAAAAGGTGGCATAACTATCGCCCAAGACAAAGATAGCTCTGTTGTACACGGTATGCCTGGTGCTGCCATCGATATTGGTGCCGCCTGCCACGTTATGAAGCCGGCAACTATAGCGGTCTTATTATCAAGCTTGAATAAACTGCACGTGTAAGGAGCGGATGTGAGTTTAGGAACTTCAATTTTATTAGTGGAAGATACCATGACCCAGGCCATGTATATGCAGCATGCATTGACTCAGGCGGGATACAAGATAACCGTGGCCAGGTCGGGAGAAAAAGCTCTCGAGGCTCTCAATCAACTCATACCGGATGTGGTGCTCACAGATATCAACATGCCTGGCATCAGCGGTTATGAGCTGGTTAAGGCCATGAAAGAAAATCATGCCACCAAAGACATTAAAGCGATTTTGCTGATTACGGCGAGTCAGCTAGCTGAAGTGGCAGAAATATTGAACAGCGCTGCCGATGGTATCGTGTTTAAATCAGCCAACCAGAAGACTTTTGTAGCACAGGTACAACTCGCTCTCAGCCAAGATCAAAGCAACATTCTCACCATTGAAGACGAAAGACTAGAGGTGCCAGAACTTGGCGGTCAGGCGAGAATGAGTCATTTTTTGCTTATGGCCTACAGGCAGATAATTGACCTGCAGGCACAATAGTGTGTTTGAGAAGCCAGAATCTATAATAGAATTGATACATTGAAACAGGTGAAGCATGCCGTCTGATAATCAAAGTCTCAAGTCTAAATTATCCGGTCAGCTGGCGTGGTCTTCCACTCTCTTCATCCTCACAACTATCTATCTCGTCTGCCAGTGGTGCGGCTCAGAAGAAGCCATTAAAAAAATTGTGGCTGGTCTCGGCAATAATCAGCCTGAGCTTTTAGCCACTGTGGAAAGTTTGAGGCAATCCAATCAAATTGTTGGATTCGCCTATCTTGTTGCCACATTGATTGTTATTTTTACTACCTTAAAGATCAAAAGTTTTATGGATACGAGCGTCATCCTTCCACTAAAAAACCTTACTGACGCCGCTTACAAAATCGGTCAAGGCGATCTTAAGTACCAAATTCCTAAGGCCTCGCAAGATGATGAGCTGGGCGCGCTCACCTCAACTTTTGAATTGATGGTAAACAATTTGCGCTCAGATACTTTGCAGATTGCTGAAGCAGTACAAGTTTTATCAAGCTCAGTACGGCAAATTGTGGTCTCCACCAGTCAATCGTCAGTTAGCTCTACTCATACCGCGGCAACTGTGACGCAAACTACAGTTTCTGCCGAACAAGTCAGGCAAACAACTCTCGTAGCTACGCAAAAAGGCCGTTATGTGGCTGATCTTGCCCAGCAGGCTGCCCAAATTTCTATGGCTGGAAAAGCCGCCGCCGATGATACCATCGAACAAATGAACGATATTCGCGAACAGATGCGTTCTATTGCCATGAATATGGCGGGACTAACAGAAAAAGGCCAGGCAATTGCCGAAATCACTGCTTCAGTAGACGAGCTCTCGCAACAGTCTAATTTGCTGGCAGTAAACGCCTCAATTGAAGCGGCCCGCGCAGGCGAGCTTGGCAAGGGTTTTGCTGTAGTCGCTCAAGAAGTAAAGGCTCTTTCTAATCAATCTAAGCAGGCCACCGCAGAAGTGCGAAAGATTCTGAGTGATATTCAGCAGGCGACTCAACAAGCGGCTTCGTCTATTGAGCAAGGCACTCGCACCGTTGAATCGGCAGTGAAACAATCCAGTGAAGCTGGTCGTTCTATTGAATCTCTTTCTCACAGCGTCAGCGAAGCCGCCAGTGCAGCAGTGCAAATAGCCGCAGCATCGCAAGAACAATTGACGGGCATAGATCAGGTAGTCACTGCCATGCAAGGCATTCAAGACGCCACCAAGCAGCATGTCGCTTCAAGTAAACAAATAGAAGAAGCTGCTCACAGTCTCACAGCCATTCAGGCGGTTTTAGAAACTCTCGTGGCCAAGTATAAAAATTAGGGCTTTTCGAAAAATTCTGTCTATGGTCCGAGCAGTCTTTGTAAAACGCTAAGAAAAAATACAACCTGTAAGTTGTATGGTTTTACAACCTGTAAGTTGTAAAAATTCATAGGCAGCAAATTGGCATCACAAGCAAGCACTAAACCGCAGCTTAGAAACTAATCAGCCTTCAACCACTGGCAGCCGGCCTCAATTAAATACTCGCGCATTTCTTTCACGACCATGTTGCCGGCGCTCACACTAATTACACTTACCTGCGCCTTGCTGTAAAGCAAAGAAGCGGCCATGACCATTTGCTCCGCGTTATACTCAAGCACTTCGCCCACGCTATCAACTATGAGCGCCAATCTGGTGCTGCCATCTAAAATCATAATGAGCATGTCACTGATTTCAATTTCTTTCTCAGGCAAGCCCAGGCGCAATCTTGTGTTTATCACAGGAATGAGCTCACCGTGCAAATTGACAAAGCCTAAATAGTCATTTCCAGAAACCGTATCGGCGCCAGTGATTTCAACCACCGGATAAACTCTGTCAACTTGAGATAGAGCGATAGCGTAGCGATCTTGATCAAGGAAAAAAAGCAATAATGAAATGCTGGCGGCAGCGTCTAGCTTCATCAAAGTTCCAACCGCCTGGAAAGCTCCGAACGGTACAGGCGCTCTCTGTCAAATTTGCGCAGACGCTCGCGGAATTCGTCATATTGTGGATAGGCCTTTTTAACAATAGCCAGAGGCAGTCTGGAATCTTTCACCATATATGGTGTTAGACCAAGGTCCAGAGTCAACTGATCAAGAAATAGCATGAACCGGCCGCTGGCCTCACATCGAGGGAAATTCAACGCGAAGCAAATGCCGTCACCGTCAAAACGTAAAAGACTCTGCGTGCCCATAAAGACTTTGGCAGAGGCCAGAGTAACAGCCAGCTCATTCTGGTCTAACCACTTTTTCAGGGCGGCAATAAATTCGGCAAAACGGTCGAGTGGTACGATCATCTGACTTTCATGAAACCCAGCCTGACCAAACATCTTATAGTAAAGCTGACGCAGTGTCCGAGCCGGATAGAGACACTCCTGTACGGTAATTAAACGCGGTTCTGTGGAAAATCTATTGATGCCTCCATAAAGAACATTTACCAGGCGATTAAAAGGTAGGCTGTAAAAAGCCAGGTCAATACCCTTGCGTGAGTGAGCATCGAGGGGCCAGTAGAGTGGCAGCTGTGGGGCTCTTCCTGCACCATGGGACGAATTTTCCGATCCAGCAACAAACTTACCTACCAGCAGAAAACCGCGGCCAAATTCTGCACCGCGGGCACTAAAGTCGTGCCAGGAAACCACAAAATCATTTTCTTTAGCCGCTTTGGTGATGTACGCAGGAGTGTCAAGAATATCATCAAGCGGAATAATATAAAGCGCCATGGTAGATGAAACGAGGCTGCGTGTGCGAATCTTGGCGCTGATAATATGACCGGTGAGTCCGTATCCACCACAAGTAAGATCAAATATCTCTTTATTGATTTCAGGGCTGGCAGAAACAATTCCGCGCGAGGGATGAAAAAGTTTGAGCGATTGCACTTGTTCGCGAAAGTTGCCATCGCGCAGTTGATTTTTGCCGTGAACATCTACAGCAATACAGCCGCCTACAGTAATCGAAGGATAACCAGGCTGGGTGACAAGATAGCGCTCTTTCTCTACCAAAAAATTGAACACATGGGCCATGGTGGCACCAGCTTGAACTTCAAGCAGGCCATTTTCATTATCGTAGCCAATAATTTCAGTGAATCTAGAATTATCAATTGAGACAACGTCATCACCAAAATGTGGCGCGCCAAAAGATAAACCGGCACCATAAGTGATGCGTGCTTTTTTGCCGCCTAAAATCTTTTCTTCAATGTCAGAAAGCTCTCGCAGAGCACTCTGCGACGGTCTGACCAGCGAGCCGCGGGCCCTAACACCACCATCAAAACTAAGAAAATCTACCTGCGGTTTAAAGTCAAATGTTTGAGCCATTTGCTAATCCTGCAAGACGGAATTTTTATCGTCGATAACGAAATTTGGTCTGCCCAAAGAATTTTTATAGGTGCGCCCCACATAAATTGAAATGAATGAGATGGCAGCACCAAAATAGCTGCAGATAAGAAAAATAATTACAGCCTCAATGACGGCACTAGGCTGATAAACCCGCATAATTGCCAGGGCGGTAACTGCCGCTAACCAAATTGGAAAAATGTAAATCGGCAAGCGTAAAAACAAAGTCGACGAGGAAAGAATCCCGGCAACCGCAAAATGGGCCATGCCTAAGAAACGGAAGTGGGTTTCACCGCCTACTCGTTTATTCCTTTTGTATGCGATGCCTTTGCGGTTAAAACCAACACGGCCAATTGACGCTCTAATGAAAGGAAATGAAGTGTGGTCTTTAACAATAGAATCACGCACGTGACCGGCAAGTAGTGAAAATTCCGCCATATCAAGAATTACTTCTTCATCTGCCAGGGCTTTGAGCACTCGGTAAAAAACTTTGCGACCCCACATAATCAGGCGAGGCTCATCGCGATCTACGCGTTCACCATATACGATGTCATAGCCCTGTTCGTAATAACGTACGAAATCTAAAATCATCTCGGGCGGATCTTCGCAATCAACGTCGATAAATACGAACACATCACCTTTGGCATTACGCAAACCACATTCAAGGGAAGCCTGGTAGCCAACGTTTTTACTGATTGTGATCATATAGACGTTAGGATTTTCGGCACTGATTTTACGAATCTGAGCCGGAGTTTCATCTGTGGAAGCATTGTTGGTAAAAAGCAAAGAGCAATCGTAAGTTTCTGAGAGCTTAACCATCACAGGCTTGATGCGCTCGAAAAATATGGGCACGGTCGCCTGTTCGTTGCAAACCGGGCAGATTATGGTCAGTCTTTGCTTCATCTACTTCAAATTATGCTGTAACCATCTACTAAAATAGGCTCTTAGCAACCAGTGTACAAGCATGCGTCCCTATTTACTTCTGTAGAGAGTGCACTGAGCCTTCTCCACGCGCTCGACTAGTTCGTAATTTGTCATGTATTTTTGAACAAATTGATGCTGCGCGAAAAGCGGAGCGACAAAAATATCGTCCATGAAAATCAGTTTCGGTTTATTGGCAAGAATGTCGTCGCCATAGTTAGCGATTACTTTATCGAGCAGCGGCGTGTACCGGGTCGGATTCTTCTCAATGCACACCAATAGCATTGGCAAAATCATTCCGTGCAGATAACGCGATCCTGAATTTCGGCGCGCCTGCAAAATTGAAGGATAGCCGGGCCGCACCCCTCTACCGAGATAAATAACTTTATCGCCCATTTTGCTGTGAGCGACAATACTGGGCGCCAGAGGCGACAAATCATTTAGCGGAGACTTACCGCTATAGCCTATCTGTGCTAAATCAAATTGGCGTGAACCAGATGCACTATCTTTAAAAGCATCTGGGGCAAAGGCGCACAAACAAATATAAGCAGAACCTGCCAGCAATAGAAGCCTTAGCGGCACTTGAATTTTGGGCTTACGAGTGAACAAAAACTCTATGCCGAGTCCTGTGGCCAGAGCGATTAAAATCCAACAGCCAAGCTGTAAGGGAATGCCGCGGTAGGTCCAGATGCTGCCGGCTTGCAGCAGAGAAAACAAAGAGACCAGGGTTAGTGCCACAGCAGGCTCAAGCCAGGGGCTGCGGCCCTTACAGGCAAAGGCCAGAGTCAGTGCTAGAGCGAGTAAATAGTATGGATACGAGAAGTTGCTTAGTGAGGCTAGCCCCTCAATAAAACCAATATGAAAATACGAAAGCCCGGTAGTGTAAATTGGCCAGGCTTGCTGCAACAAAACATCAAGGGCGGTCTGTCCGAGAAAAACGAAATGAACCAGGTAGAGCACCGTAAGCAGTGCACAAATTTTGGTCTCCGGGCTACTGGCAAATTTCAACGTGCGCCATTGCCCCATCAGCACAGCTTCAAGAAGCAGTGCGGTAAGCAAAAACTGTGGTTTCAGAGAGACGCCGACCGCGGCAAATATTCCCACCAGTGCTGACAAATTTGCCGGAATATGACCAGAGCGATAGCGCATCAATCGACAGACAAAAAAGGGAAAATAAAGAAGCACAAACAAATGTTCTCTCTGGCCAAAATCATAAGATTGAGTCTGAGTGCAGATTATGGGCGCAAGAAGTAGAGGGAAATACAAATAGCGATCAGTAGAATGGCGGTTAGCATAAAAAAGCGCACCACTAAGAGCTGTGGAAAATAGCATCAAAAAATTGACTGTTAGATTGAAAATCTGAATCGACGGCAAAGGCACCATCTTTGATATGGCTACTGGTATGGTGCTCAAATAAATTATCAATGGCGGATTGAAGTCGAAGAAATCTACATATGGTTTCTTTCCTTGTAAAAACATATCTGCCATGGCCAGATAAACAGACTGGTCTGCGTGAATAAGCAGCGGATGGGCAAACCAGTATGGAATTTTGCAAAATAAGGCCATAAGCACAATCAAAACGCCTGTACAAAAGCACCAGTTGTGACTTGCGAAAATAGATTTAGAAATAATTTTTGCTGAAATCATTTGCGCCGCCACACAGAAAAATTAGTTAGACCATAGGGCTCAGCAAAAACCTGACAATTGCCCGCAGGAAGATAATTTTTATGCAAGACTCTATCCAAACCGTTAAAGGCCAGCAATTCAGACTGTTTTGGCTCTTCAACTAATATTAGACTTGCTTTGCCGCTGACAAAATCTTCAGCGATTTTCGTCATAAAATAGGTTTGAAAAGAGAATTGATCATCGGTCAACCGTTTGCCCTGCTGAAAATCGCAGAGCATGCGCAGTGGTCTGGCCCATAATAAATAACCACTAGATTTCCTATGAAGTCTCTCAAGACGCGGATAAGCCACGTCTGGATACTCAGCAAATATGCCTATTTGATCTCCATCACTACTGAGTTTTAAAATCGTTTGGTCTATGTTTTGATTTGCAATCAAATTAACAGGCACTGCGGGTTTAGCAGTAACGGAGAGTATGCATATCGGCAAAGCGATGCTGACTATAGACAAGCTGGCGATGAGAACTGGCTTAGAGGCGGTCAACTTGTTTCGGCGCACAAGAGTCACCAGTAACAGCGAAAGCAAAAACACTGTGGCGTACACAACTATGACAATGTCACAACTAAGCCCTTCACCTTCAGCGATAAATAGTGTTAGCCCGGCCAGAGCCAGTGATGCAAAGGCCCCACTGAGATTTGCGGCAGAGCGGTTTTTGCCATCACTTAAGTAAAATGCGGCCAGCTGCACCAGAGCAAAAAGGTAAAGAAAATTTGCATGGTCGGGAACAGTGGTGCCTTTTAGAGCACTATCAAAATATTTATATTGGGCTAGACGCAGAGGTATAGTCCACTGCCAGTAACTTTGCCAGATGGATGTATCCATCAATGTAAGGCCCCAAATAACCAAAAGAGCCAGCGCCAATATCAGAAGCTGCTGGGCCATTTGTTTCACCAGGCCATAGCGCAGAAAGAAGAAACCCTCGCACCAGAGCAACACTGCCAGATGAGGTAAGTCTAGGGCGCAAGCATAGGCAATAAGGCCGGCTATCAGCAACTGCAAGGGCAGCGACGAGTTCAGACGTTCACCAGTAGCCCAGCGCATTAAAATCCACGGTGTGAGAGCCAGCATCAGCAAATGCTGTGTGCTGCCAAATTGTGAGCACACCGAGAGATTGGCGCATCCTAATGCAAGGGCAACTGCAGAAAAGCATTCCAGTCGCCTGACGATCAAAAGAGACAATGTTAGCGAGCCGAGAGTCAGCACCCAGAGAATCAGTTTGGTCCAATCACTGATGGAAAGAAAATGAGGTATCAGGCCAGCGACCAGTTGCGGCACCGAATATAGTGCCAGAAGGGCTGGCTGACTCCAGTCCCAAAAATCTAAATAGGGCTTTTGCCCAGCGAGCATTCGGCTGGCGCCGTCGAGGTGCAGAGCAACCTGAGGGGCCAAAATAAAATCTGCTGAGAACAATCGCACACTTAGAAGTATCAAAGTCGGCAACAAAATCATGATTGCCAACGGACTGTTTAGGCCGTTGCCATCATTTTCTGTTGCAGCCATAGCTATCTTCTATCAGCTGCCTGCCTCTGATGGTTTTGGCGGAGGTGGTGGCTCGTCTGCATTTATTTCTCGACCGGTCTCTGGATCAACTTTGACTTTGGGGATTTGTCCGCGCTGGCGGTGGCGGTTTAGAACTTCTGCGAAAAAGAGGGCCATAACAAGAACGCAACCTAAGAGTTTCAAGTAGAAAATATGCTGATTAACGAGATAGGCGGCCACAAAACCCAGCACTGCAGAGACCGCATAGATTATGTACGCTACTTTCTTTTGATCAAGGCCAGTGTCTAAAAGCCTGTGGTGAATATGCAGGCGATCTGGTTCAAAGGGTGATTTTAACTTCACCACTCTGCGTACAATTGCCCAGGAAGTATCAATTAAGGGGAAAGCGAGAATCAACAAAACCACAAGACTTGTAGGCACAATCATTGTGGATGATGCGCCCTTGACTACGCCGGTAATGGATACGGCCGCCAGAATAAAACCAGTTAGATAAGCACCTGAGTCACCTAGAAAAATGCGAGCAGGGTTGAAATTCCAGCGTAGAAAACCCAGCAAAGCGCCAGCGATTACAGCAGCCATTAGCGCCGCGTATGGCTTAGCCACGCCAAGAGCCACTGCCCAGATAGTCAAAGCTGAGATGGCTGATACACCAGCCGCAAGGCCGTCCATACCATCAATCAAATTGACGGCATTGGCGACACCCACAAGCCAGAGCACCGTCAGAATTATACTCCAACCGCCCAGCTCAATCGGAACACCAGCGTGAATATGCAAAAATCCAATATCGATGTCGGGCATATTTTGTGGAATGGGTATGGATTTGACCCGCACCCCTAGTGCGTAAGCAGCACAGCCTGCAAGTATTTGCGTCAGTAATTTGTACTTAGCTTTGATTGATTCTAAATCGTCCATCAGACCGAGGACAAATACCAGAGTGCCACCAACGGCAATGGCAAATATGCCTTCTTGCCCTCGAGCATCTTGAGGCAGGCGACCGGCTATCAACACCAGGGTGATAACAGTGGCCAGCACGCTTATATATATTGCAACGCCACCAAGACGAGGCACAGCCACCTTGTGAATGCGCCGGTCTTCACCTGGCTTATCAACCAGGCCGATTTTCAATGCCCTGGTTCTAATTTCGGGCACCAGGCACCAGCTGATAGAAAGCGCAATTAAAAAGCCCGGACCTTGCATCAAACTAAGATCGTTATTTGCAGGGCCATTGGCCCACCAGACACCGACGGCCAAAAGCAGAACCTGGAAAAAAGGAATCGCTAACCGTGAAGCACGGCTAGGACCAGGTTTTTTTGGTTCTTGAGTCGGCAGTTCTAATGTTTTCATCTAACCGATGCTAGCTTGCTCTCGTAAAGAGGGAATTTTGAACAGAGTTCTTCAACTATTTTCTGGGTCTGCTTGCGAGCGCTTTCATCGTCTGGTGCCTTTAGAGTTGAGGCAATAGCACGGCCGATGATTTTCATTTCAGCCACACCCATACCGCGAGTGCTCACAGCTGGTGTACCCAGCCGAATGCCACTGGTGACCATAGGCTTCTCTGGATCGTTGGGCACTGCGTTTTTATTGGTGGTGATATTTACTTCTTCAAGAATGGCACACGCTTTTTTGCCGGTCATGCTAATCGGCCGCAAATCGACGGTCATCAGGTGGTTATCTGTGCCACCAGAAACTATCGCCAGTCCTTCTTCCACCAGAGTAGAAGCCAGCATGGCGGCATTATCAACTATAGATTTTTGATAAACATTGAACTCAGGTTTTAACGCTTCACCAAAAGCTGCTGCCTTGGCGGCGATTACGTGCATCAGTGGCCCGCCCTGAATACCTGGAAAAACAGCCTTATCAACTGCAGCTGCGTGTTCTTCGAGACACATCACCACACCACCGCGTGGTCCACGCAGTGTTTTGTGCGTCGTAGTGGTGACAAAATGAGCATGCGGAAAAGGATTAGGATGCAGACCAGCAACCACAAGACCAGCAATGTGAGCGATGTCGGCGAGCAAGAAGGCGCCTACGCTATCGGCAATCTGACGCATTTTTGCAAAATCAATGATGCGCGGATAATTGCTGGCACCACAGACAATCATTTTAGGTTTAACGGCAGATGCGGCTTTTGCCACCATGTCATAATCGAGCCTTCCAGATTGTGGATCAACACCATAGAAATGGGCATCAAACCACTTACCAGATATGTTCACCGGCGATCCGTGCGTCAGGTGACCACCTTGATCGAGAGCCATACCTAGAATCGTGTCTCCAGGTTTAAGCATGGCGAAAAATACGGCCATATTGGCCTGAGCACCACTGTGCGGTTGCACGTTGGCATGAGGGGCACCAAAAAGTTCTTTGATGCGGGCAATGGCTAACCGCTCTACATCGTCAACGTTCTGGCAGCCGCCGTAATAGCGCTTGCCAGGCAAACCTTCAGCATATTTGTTTGTCAAGACTGAGCCCTGGGCTTCTAAGACAGCTTCGCTGACGAAATTTTCTGAAGCAATCAACTCGATACTGTTCTGCTGCCGAAAGAGCTCTTTCTCGATCATCTCGAACAGTGCCGGATCGCTATTTGCCAGATGGCTGTTAGTTAAACTCATATTCACCCCAATGGTCTTGTACAGCGTATTTTAGCACTACCAAGGAATTCTCAAATCAAGTTGGCAAGCAGGTCAAGAGCGCGCATACGCTTCCCGGCCTTGTATTCGATATACGATTGCATTACCCTTCGTGCGGCTATAGTGGCCCCAACCAGCGCTCTTGGCTCTTTTGCCTGCTCAGGATTAATTTCCATATCAATTTGCTCTGAGCCTACGTTAGCCAGCACCATACGCTTCCATACCAGGGGCGTGACATAGACATTGGTGCGCTGACCCTCCATTGCACTTGAACGTGCTTCTGAGCGTGCTTCTGAGCGAGCCGCCAATCCAAGACGTATATTTTCTTCCTGGCTGTCCGGCACCTGCGATTCAGTTTCTGGTTCACCCTCGTAGCGCTCGGCCCCTTCCCTCACACCATCGTTAGAGGCAGCTAGCCTGCGCATTCGGTGAAAACATGTCTGGCAAACCAGACCACCCAACTCATGATTGAATGCCGTCAAATTACTCTCAGTCAACGGTGCGCGACATCCTACACAAAAATTCAGCTCCGGTTTGATACCAAGCATATCCAGTAAGGCAAATTCAAATTCGAGGCAGAGCAATGCCGGATCTCGACCGCTTGCTGCCATCAAACCCATTGAAAGGCAGAGCCGATCAAAGTATTTCTCAGATTCTTCATTTAGGCCCTGACCAAATACTTGAGTCAATTCAGCGTAATACAGTGCATAAGTGAGCCGGGTCAAGTCATGGCGCAGGTTGGCGAAAGTCTCGATATTTTCGCACTGAGTAATGATGTCGAGATTCTTGCCTTTGGCCAGTAACAGGCGATTGACGTTGAGCAATTCAGCTTTACCTGAAATGCGTGCTCCCGGCTTGCGCGCCCCTTTTGCCACAGCACGATGTATTCCTTTCTCGCGAGAAAAAAGAGTAATAATCTTGTCGGCTTCTCCCAGATTGAAAGTACCGACATTGATGGCTGTGAGCGAGAATGTTGGCAATCGGCCTTATATTGTCTTGATTGGCTCTTTAATCAGCTCGGCCCACTCAGTGTGTACAAATCCTGCAGCTGGTTTATCTACACGTTCGTAAGTGTGTGCACCAAAGAAATCTCTTTGCGCTTGAGTGAGGTTTTGCGGAAGTTGCGCGCTACGGTAGCTATCAAAATAAGACAAGCTGGCTGCCAGAGCTGGTACCGGAATGCCGCGTTTGACAGCTTCTTGAATTACTGCCCGCAATGATTCATGTGAGGCTGCCATCCACGAAGCAAAGTCAGGATCGATTAACAGGTTGGGCAAATTCTGATCATTATCAAAAGCAGTGCGAATGCGCTCCAGCAGTTGAGCGCGAATAATACAGCCGCCTCTCCAGATGCGCGCACACTCAGAAAGATTGACGCCCCAGTTGTACTTATCAGAACCGGCTTTGATCAAAGCCATACCCTGTGCGTAACTGCAAATTTTGCTGGCATATAAGGCTTTTTCTAGATGGGCAACTAGTGCTTTGTCAGCCGGCGCTAATTTGGCCAACTCATTTGTGACAGAAGCAAATACCGTGGAGGCCACTTTTCTTTCGTCTTTCATTGACGATAAAACGCGCCCAGTGAGGGCAGCGTCGATTGTCGGTACCGGCACTCCTAAATCTAAGGCAGCCTCAGAAGTCCATTTGCCTGTACCTTTTTGACCGGCCTTGTCGAGAATCAAATCAACCAGTGGTTTTTTAGTTTCAGGGTCCACCACCGACAAAATTTGCGCTGTGATTTCAATTAAGAATGAATCCAGCAGTCCTTTATTCCAGTTACTGAATACATCAGCCATTTGCGCAGCAGACATATTGAGCACACGTTTGAGCACGTCGTAGATTTCAGCAATTAATTGCATATCACCGTATTCGATACCGTTATGCACCATTTTGACGAAGTGTCCGGCACCATCTGGTCCTAAATAGGTTACGCACGGGCTGCCGTCTACTTTCGCCGCGATAGCTTCCCAAATAGGTTGTACTTCTTTGTACGCTTCAAGGTTTCCACCAGGCATGAGTGACGGGCCCCACAGAGCGCCTTCTTCACCACCTGATACGCCGGAGCCCACAAACTTAAAGCCTTCGGTGGCCAGGGCTTTTTCTCTTTTCATAGTGTCGGTGAAGTGTGAGTTGCCACCATCAATGATGATGTCACCTTTTTCCAGGAAAGGTTTTAGTTTATCAATGGTTTGATCAACAGCATCGCCGGCTTTGACCAGCAAAATAATTTTGCGAGGTTTAGCAATTGATTCCACAAAACTTTTCTCGTCAGGGCAACCCACCACATTTTTGCCTTTGCCTCTGCCTTCCACAAAATCAACAACTTTAGAGTGACTGCGGTTAAAGATGGAAATTTTAAAACCGTTGCGCTCAATATTGAGCGCCAGGTTTTCTCCCATTACTCCCAGGCCAACCAGACCAATATCACTTAATTTGCCGTCTTTACTGTCAGCCATCTCATCCTCCAGATTGATCACTTATTTACTTTTAAGAGCCTTGCACAAGACTCGTCTACAAACCATTCAACAGACCCTTCAGGGCAGTCACTAATGACCAACTGTGAGGGATATTTCTTTTCAGAATGCATAATTACATCGGCAAATATTTCGGCCTTGCTTTCACCCGCAGCAAGGAAAAATATTTTTTTTGCGTGGGCAAAAACCGGTCTGGTCAATGTCAACCTGGTGGTGTCGAGCTGGGGCACATGGTTGGCCACGCAGAGTCTGCCTTGCTCTTCTAGTGCCAACGTACCCGGAAAGAGAGAGGCGGTATGACCATCATTTCCCAACCCCATGAGAGCCAGTGATAAACGTGGCCATTGTTTTTCGCCTGACTTATTCTGCTCATTCAAACTATTTTGCTCAGTCATTTTGAAAAAACGCCGCAAACTTTGCTCGTAACGCTTGGCCGAATCTTCGGGGTCTTTATCTTGATTGATGGTGGGATAAACATTGGTAGCTGGAATGGAAATGTGACTGAGCAAACTATCACTGATCATTTTGTAATTGCTTTCGCCGTCGGCATGCGGCACACAGCGTTCATCACCAAGAAAAAGAAAAGTGGAATTCCAGGGAAATTGTTCAGCTGAAAACTTAGCCAGGTGACCATAAAGGCCGCGCGGAGTGTTGCCGCCTGAAAGGGCAATGGAAAAAATGTTGTCGTCGGCAACGCACTTATGAGCCATCTCAGCAATTCTAGTAGCCAGCGCGGTGAAAAGTTTTGGCTCGTCTTCCGCTATATTTATGGTTTGCTGGTTTACTTGAATGCTTCTCATGAGCAGTTATTTACTCGCCTTGCAAATTAGTTTGAGTAAATCGTTGGCGCTTTTAGCCGCTGCTAAATAAACTGGATCTTTAGCAGAATGTTCAAATGCGAAATCTACAAGCTCAGTGAAAGCCGGCTCCCCTTCTCCATTTTTGTCACGGGAGCTCGACCAGGGCAATTCCATAAACTCTTCAGAGCCGTTATTGGTTACCTTCAACGCACCGCACGAAAAGTCAACATTGAGCAGATCATCGCCGTCGCTAAAGGCCATTTCAAAACCATTGACCCCAACAGCGCCATCTTTTGTGGCTTGCAAAACAACGCTCAAACTATGACCATGCTTGTTACTGCAAACAGCAGTGAGCTCACCTTTATTGTCAGCGTTATCTTTAAACTGCGCACTTTGCGGTGTCAGTTGCAATCTCGTTGTCAGCCAGGTGGCCAATAGCAATGCCTGGCTGAAGCCTTTAGACTGACCACCATATTCCACTGTGATAGTTTTTACAGCTTTAAGGCGCGAGGGCAGAATAGAAACATCAGTATCATCAAAAGCCAAGGCAATTGCTTTGCGCCAGGCCGAAATAGTTAACCAGGCAAGGTCTACCACCACAGTATGTTCAGCCAGATCCATAGCAATCTTCAAGTTTGAACTCAAGGCCGCCAGAGCGCCTTCACAAATGGTGTCACCGGCATCTTGTATGCGGCTATCCATGAGCAAATGATCGAGGTAAGAAAGAAATGGTTCAATCACGGCACTGGTCAGTTGTTTACTGCCGGCAAACAACCACGAAGGCAGCTCTGGTATCACCAGTGGTGTAACAACACTGGCCAGACCAGTTGAGACAAAGGCAGAACCTGACCACTTAACAGAAATCTGCTCACAGCACATCTGCTTATCAAGCCGCCCAGGCAAGAAGTGACAGTGGGCGGTGACCCAGGCTTCAACCTTCTCTAGGGGCGCCTCAGCAATCACTGCCAATATGGCTCGGCAGGGGTGGCGTACAGTTATTTCAGACAACAATCCTTCAAACTTGCGTTCGTTTTCTTCTTCGCACAACAGCACCATATTTAGTGCGCATGCGCGAATCACCGGTTTCCAGGCAACATCCTCATCACCCGCGGCACGCCCGGCAGAATCCCAGAGGCGAGTCAGCTCTTTTTCAATCTTGGCCACATCTACCTGAGCAAGATTTCCAGAAAGAAAAGAAAGTATGCGACCTTCGTCGGGTGCGTTTTTCAAAGCCGGCATAGAACTCATAGCTTTCTCCAGGCATGACCGGTAGAGGCAATAAGATCATCGGCAGCTTTAGGGCCCCAAGAGCCGGCTTTGTAGTTAGGAAAATCGGAGGGCTTTTGATTATCCCAATGCTCAAGTAAGGGTTCGATATATTGCCACGATGCTTCGACAAAATCAGTGCGGGCAAACAATGATGGGTCGCCTATCAAGCAATCAAGAATTAAACGCTCATAGGCCGTGGGTGTGCGGGCTCCAAATGCGGTGCCGTACTTAAAGTCCATGTTGAGCCAGCGCACCATAGTCGTAGGACCTGGCTGTTTGGTGGCAAACTTGAGTGAGATGCCTTCTTCTGGCTGAATTTGCATAACCAGCACATTCTCTTGTTGCTCAACGTCAGATTGCTCGCCGTCAAACAGCCTGTGTGGCGCCTTTTTGAAATGCACGGCCACTTCCGTGACTGATTTAGCCAGGCGTTTTCCTGAACGTATATAAATAGGTACACCAGCCCAGCGCCAGTTGTCCACTTCCAGTTTCAGCGCGGCAAATGTTGGAGTAGGAGCATCCTTAGCCACGCTCTCTTCTTCACGGAAACCAGGTACTGAGGCACCGACGATAAAACCGGCACCATACTGGCCGCGAACGGCATAGCGATCAATAGTGCTTGGCTTGAGAGGTTTGAGGCAGCGCAGTACTTTTATTTTCTCGTCGCGAGTGGCCTCGGCATCCATGGCGATAGGTGGTTCCATCAATACCAGAGCAAGTAATTGCAACAGGTGATTTTGAATCATGTCACGCAAGGCGCCGGCTTCTTGATAGTAAGCACCACGACCTTCGACGCCGATGGTTTCAGCATTGGTGATTTGAATATGATCAATATGATTGCGATTCCACAAGGGTTCGAAAATGCCATTGGCAAAACGAAAAACCATGATGTTCTGAACAGTTTCTTTACCCAGATAGTGGTCGATACGATAGACCTGATGCTCTCGCATTACTTCGTGAATGTGCTCATCGAGAGCAATTGACGAAGCCAGATCGTGACCAAATGGCTTTTCAATCACCACCCGCGGCCAGGCCGGCTCGGTAGCTTTCACTTTTGTCACCAGGCCAGAGGCCGCTAAACCCTGGACTATTGGTAGATAAAGGCTTGGTGAAGTAGAGAGATAGAAAATATGACGACCTTTCGTACCATGTTTGCTATCAAGCTCAGCCAGAGTACTCTTGATTACTTCGTACCCTTCAGGTTTTGAAGAATCTGTGGCTCGGTAGTAAAGGGAAGACGCGAATCTGGTCCATGAATCTTCTTCAAAAGGCAGGTCTGGAGCGAATTTAATCAAAGATTCGCGCATCAGAGTACGAAACGCATCGTCGGTCATGGGCGTGCGCGAAGTGCCCAGTAAGACAAAACCCCTGGGCAGCAGACCCTGCAAAAAGAGTGCGTACATGGCCGGAACGAGCTTGCGTTTGGTTAAATCACCGTGCGCACCGAAGATCACAAACGAAAGTGAATCTACGTGCCTTTCCAGCGCCAGACCCTCCAACAGAGGATTTTCAAGCACTTTCTCTTCGATCATAGTCGTCTCCTCGATTAAGGACGAAATTTTAGCACTATTCGGCCCTGGCACAAGACAGTGCTGCTGCTGTGCTTCACGCATTGTGACCGCTATAATTTGTCAACAGAGGTCTGCGTGGGCACCATATTTAGTATCAATTGGCAGGGAGTTGCGCAGAAAAAATACCTGCGCAGGTTTTTTTCTAGAAATTCAAAGGAACAGTTTAAGCCGGAATACTCTCATCAGACTGCACATTAATAACGTGCACGCCCCGTCCTTCCGCAAAGTCAACTACATCGCGACCTCGGTCACCCATGGGCCAGAGCGGCACTTCCATCAACGCATAATTAGTGTGAAAAATAATCGCCGATGAGTCAGGGTATGGATAGTACTCGGCATAAACCACGTCATCGAGCAAAAGCATTTGTGTAGTTTTCTGTTTTGCATAGCGATCGATTACTACAAGCACCACTTCGCTTTCGGTAAGCTCAAGCACATATTCACGCTTTGAGTCACGTATAACACTCACGCCAAAAAGCGTCAGTAATGCACCAAAAGTAACGCTGCTTAAACCGATAAGAATGCGCCAGACTGGCCATTCCCACAGAGCAAAGAGGGCCACACTCAACCACATCGCCACAAATGCCCAACCCAGGGCCAAAAAAGTGCACAGCGGCAACAAGCCCGCTCGCCTTTTGTCAGGCAGCGATGTTAATGTAATGCCGCATCGAGCAGTTCTGGCAGCCATGGCGATCTCCCAGTGGAGACGTATCTGTTCTCCTCACCAAAGTATGGCGCAGATACACTTAATTTGTGCCCAATTTTCGCGCGAACTAAAGATCAGCCAAAAAGCGACAGCATTAAAATGAAGGTGCCCGAGTTCCAGAGACAATGGGCAACCATAGAAGGAATCAAGCTCTTCGTACGTTCAAAGACGAAAGCGAAAACAAAGCCGAGCACAAACAAGGGCGCGAAAGCGCCTGGATCCATGTGCACTGCCGAAAACAGAGCAGCGGATATAACCATGGACATGAGCGGCCCAAAATGCCAGCGCAACGATGTATAGAGAAATCCACGGAAGAGCATTTCTTCGCAAATAGCTGGCAATACGCCAATGGCAATAATAAACAAGCAGCCAGCCAGCACATTGTGCGAGCGCACTGCCTCCATAACTATGGTCAAAACCGGATTACTGGAGCCTTCAGAGCCAAAAAGATTCTTTGAGATCAGTGAAGCACATAGAGCAAGCGGCACGCAGGCATACCAGGCAAGAATACCGGCCATTACCAAACCAAAAGTGCTGCGGGTACTGGTTTTCCACCTCAGTTTGACTGCTTCAAAGAAAGCCGTGCCCGTGGGCCTGATGGCAATAAACCAGGCTAAAATCAGAGCCGGCAAATTGCTCAAAAGATAAATCAACATAGTAAGCAAAGCCAGTACGGTAGCGTCTTTGACCCCGGTTTTAAAATTACCGGCAATTGCTACGATAATGGGTGAAATAAAAGATTCAAGCGTTAGCCAACCGATCAGTACACCATAGACTTTGGCAAAGCCATAGGCGGCCGGGGCCCTGATCTTCGCCACGGCTGCCTCATCTGAAATCTTGCGAGGCAGAAGCACAATTTGCGTGCCGATGACGAGCAGGCCCACGATCACTGAAAAAGCCATGTAAATCATGAGCGCAATCAGGCGCATCATGAAAGATTGGCTACTGGCGTCATACTCAGCTTTCTTTGATTCGAATAGCTTGCTGTCGCCAGAAGCCTTGTAAATCTCCAGCTTAAGCACATCACGATAAAAACCAGAGGAGGTTAGCTGATCTACCAGAGCCAGAGCACCAGGCATCTCGCCTGTAGCAAGTTTCTTCTTGACGAAGAGATTGTCGAGCAGAGCGGCGGCTGAAGCACTGCGACCATCTTTGTCAGGGCACTGAGGAATTTCCGCCAACTGGGTCTTAAATTCTCGGCCGGTTTCAGCTCGCAGTACCACCTGCTTGAAGCGCAAAGGCAATGATTCTGGGTCGCGAGAGGCCGCCTTATCAATGCTCTTCTCGGCTTCTCCATACATCTTTCCATCAACCGATGAGAGAGACTGAGAGGCGCTACCGCTGGCACCAAATGCATTTTTCATGCCCTGGGCCAGGCGCATGACAAATTCCGACTGAGCGGCTTCCATTACAGCAGCACCTTTACGGTCTTTGACGCGGCTGCTGTAATTGTTGTAGAAGACAATACCGACAAAAATAGTGCAGAGCAAAAGCAAGGCAGTGACGAGCCTCGGCTTACTGTTTGATTTGCTGGTCAATACCGCAATGGCAGCAAAGACGACAAGAGCCTGCAGTACCGTGATAACTGCCTGGAGGGGATTAGTGGGCATGGAGCCTCAAGCGGCACAGAAACAACTCTAGATTGAGAATCTAGATTTTAAATCTTACAGGATCTACGACACTGTGGCGTGTCGACTTAAGCTGACAGCGCTAGACAGCACCGATCAGACTTAGTCTGCGCCACCACCGCCGCCCCCGCTGCCGCCATCGCCGCCGATGAAGGCACCACCAAGCTCACCCAGCTGGCCGAAGCCGCTGAATTCGCCATAGTCGCCAAAACCTTCCAACCCACTGAAGCTTGTGCCCGTGTCGTGCAAAAAGTCTCTGTCATTGCCAGGAAATCTGCTGGGATCACCTTGCGGCACCTGGTCAGCATAGTAACCCCAGGGGAAACCTTTAACCAGGCGTCGTTTCATCAAGAAACGTGGCTGTTTCACATAGCCAAGGACCAACATCACAGAGGTGACGAAAAGGAACTCGAGTACGCAAATTTTCCAGAAGTCGATTGCCATGACTCATCCTGACTTGACCAATGGATCGTATGCTTAATAATCCAGGACGTCAACAGGTAGAGTGGGGGAATTACTCAGCGTCAGTCAATAAAGCGATTTTCTGCGAGCCCACACTGCTCACTTGCATTCGTGGTCCTTGATTGCGCTTGAAGGCATCAATGTAACGACGGAGGGCTTCACGCATCAAATCTGAGCGAGTTCTATGCTCAACTTGAGCAACGAAATCAATTTGTTCAAGCAGACCTGGTGGAAGGGCAACTAGTACTTTCTTCGGCATGACTTTCCTTTTTGTAAATTCCAAAAAAGTATTAAAACCAAATTTTCGAAACCGACGCCACAAGATACCGGTAAACTAGTTGTGCCTAGTAAACTGGACAGACGCAAATGCACCTTTTATGCTAGGTGAATTGTCGAGGGAAGTGCTCTTCGATTTCCACAATACAATTTACACTTATCAATGCACTTTTTAAAGAGCTAAAAGCCACATTAGCAGTGGAAACTAAACAAACTAATATAAAAGGTTTCTTGGCTAACAACAGAATCACCACTGGCGACACCACTGTTTAAAAATCCACATACCATGCGGATATTCAAAGAACATACTTCGTAAATCCATATGACTACCAACGAATTTATTCAACATTCAGGCAACGATTCCACAAAGGAAACGCGAGAGAAAATTGCTGAAAAAACTGCCGAAGCAATTGAAAGAACTGGTGTTGAAGCTGAACATCCTGTGGGCGAACGGCGCCTCACTAGCAACGTCAAAGCCGGCGGCTGTGCGGCTAAACTCAGTGCCACCGAATTAAAACAAATTCTGGCTGGGCTGCCAAAAAGTAAAAATCCAAACTTACTTACTGGCATTGATAATTTTGAAGACGCTGCCGTTTATAAATTAAGTGAAGATCTAGCGATTATAGAAAGCGTCGATTTCTTTCCACCTGTTGTTGATGATCCATATTTGTATGGCCAGATAGCCGCTTGTAATGCCCTCTCTGATATATACGCCATGGGTGGTAAACCGATCATGGCCCTGGCAATTTTTGCTTTTCCCACATGCGACTATCCACTTTCAATTGCCAGCGAAATATTGCGTGGTGGTGCTGACCAAGTGGCACGAGCAGGTGCTCTCCTCACAGGCGGCCACTCGATTCAAAGCCCTGAGACTATATACGGCCTGGCGGTAACTGGCCTGATTAATCCAAATGAAGTGCTCACCAACAGTGGTGCGCAAACCGGTGACAAAATCATCATGACTAAAGCTCTTGGGACAGGGGTAAGCCTGCTTGCATTCAAGGCAGCATTACTCAGCCCAGCTGAGCAGGGCCAATTATTTTCAGCACTGACTACATTGAATGATCGCACGCTGGAGATCGCACGCTCAGTAGATATACATGCATGCACCGACGTTACTGGCTTTGGATTGATTGGACATATTCATGAGATGGCTAAAGGTAGCAAGCTGGCTGCGCGCATGAATGTTTCTGCTTTGCGTTTTCTAGCATCAGTTTTAAATTTTGCCAAACAGGGGTTTGTGCCTGCTGGTGCCTACGGTAATCGAAAATCATTTGAGGCGAGCGTATCTTATATAAAAGATCTGCCTTTAGAAGTAAGCGATCTTTTGTACGACCCGCAAACATCGGGCGGTTTGTTATTTGCGGTGGCTGAACATGACAGCCAAAGAGTGGTGCGCAGCCTTACTGATGCCGGCATCGAAGCAACAGACATTGGTCAATTCATCGAAGGCATCCCTGGTCACATTGATGTCGTAATTAATTGATACTGCAAAATTGTAAGAGTAAAACCGACAATGAAAAAAATAGTTGATCTCAGAGGTCTCACCTGTCCTGAACCGGTGCTGCGAACAAAGAAACTTATTGACGACACCTCTATCACTTGCATTGAAGCGCTGGTAGACAATGAAGTGAACGTGCAAAATCTCTCCCGGCTAGCCGGTTCGCAAAATCTGTCAGTGCTCAAAGAAGAGTCAGATGACCACTTTAGAGTAGTACTAGAGCGCCAGAATCATGAGCAAACTCACGACCATCAGCAGACAAAAACGTCAGTGAAAAAGCCAACCAATACTGATAATTCTGCAGGCACCATCGTTTTTCTCAGTCGCGATACTTTTGGCGAAGGTGACCATTCTGAAAAAGGGCACGACTTCAGCGCTCATCTGCTCAATCTCTTTTTGCAAACAATTTGCCAATCGGGTCATGAACCAAGGGCGATACTAATGGTGAACAGCGGTGTCAAATTAATGGATCCTGGCGGACCATATATAAAGGTACTAAATGACCTCAGAGATAAAGGCATCGAAGTGCTTGCATGTGGCCTCTGCCTTGACTTTTACGGTCTAAAGGAAAAAGTGCCGGTCGAACAAGTTACCAACATGTTTGCCATCTGCGAGTATTTATTCTCAGCAGACCGCATAATCTCACCATAAAGATGCCATCAATATCAAGTGGATCTAGTCTTGCTGCTCGAAGTCGCGGCGAAAGACTCTGGCCAAAATAACTACCACAGCAATGCCGGTAACCACCAGAAGAATTACCGCGATGGTGGCAAGCAGGTGAAAAGTAGAAAATATTTCGCCTATGCCTTCCATTGAGATACCTATTTTAGTTTATAGCCTGATGCCAGTGTAACAGCAATACCTTAAGCCTACAAAGAGCTATATGTCGTGTGCACTGATGCTTCTACGAAAATTATTGCCGTACTAAGGCTTTTACTTCTTCCAGACTTGGCAGACCCTGGGAAGCACTTATGGTTCTGGTTGCCAGTGCTCCGGCAGCATTGGCGAATCTGGCAATAGCAGGCCAATCTAAATTGAGCCTCGACTGCCAATCATGCTCTTCAGTAAATGAGTTTTGCCCCTCAGCAATTTGATTAAGAACTGCCGCCACATAGGCGTCACCGGCGCCAACACCGGCGAGGCTTTTAACTTTAATAGGAGCAGCAAAGCAACTTTGAGCGGCACTGACAATAATTGAACCGCCGGCACCAAGAGTAAGTAGAATGATCTCGGCGCCAGTGCGCTGCCGCAAAAGTTGACCATAAGCAGTCAATGTCTCAATGTTGTCGGTTAAATTGCGTTCGACTTTTGCGCCCTCAAGCGAGTCAAAATCTGCCAGCCAAAAATAGAGTTCAGGCAAATTAACTTTGATCACGTGAGCCAGTGCCATGGCTTGATGAGCCAATTTTCGCGCCTTGTCGCCTTCACCGGTAGGAAAGCCGGCATCGAACGAAATCAGTAAACCATTGTTTTTGCCTCGCGACATTGCTTCGATTACAGCGCTGCTGCGAGGTTCTACTGTGAGCGAGATACCAGTGGCATGAAGAGCCACGGCTTTGTCAAAAAGGTCTTGAGGGAGATCGTCAACGGTTAACTGGTGGCATGCATTAGGCTTTGGCCAATTAAAGAATTGATTTTCTTCAGCGGCATCTGTAAGCACATAACATTGTGCAGTAGCAAAGGCTGAAGTTTGCGAGACAAATCTGGTTTCTACCCCGGCGGCAACTAAAGCCTCAAGCAGATAACCAGCGTGTATATCGTCGCCAACCTTGGCTACCAGCCTGGCTTTGGTACCTAGACGACAGAGCGCTTGAGCGACATTGGCGGCATTGCCACCAGAACTACGCAAAAAAGTTTCTGACTGATTCCAGCCTATGCCTTTTTTGGTGGCAATCCAATCAACAACCAGTTCACCAATGGTGATTACCGTCATTTATGTAGTCGAAACCTTAAGGCCGTTTTTTTCAATAATGGATGGATAAATACCATAAGCCGGTTTGATTGCAGGCAACAAAGCTAGAGCCTTATTCACTGGGCCTTTCGCTACAATTTTGCCTTGAATCAAAGCCATGGGTACGTTGACTTTCCCCATCCAGAACTCGTGGGCAACGCTTGATTTCATGAACATTTCCACCACCGGTTTGCGTTCGCATTCGCCGGCAGTAATTACCATTTCTCTTCCGTCAGAGCAATCAACAGTCAATCGACCGTCAGGTTCACGATAATGGAAAGTGACAATCAATCGTGATGACAAAAGTGGAGCAGCCATCTCGGCATCACTTTGTATAGCCGTCCAGAGATCGACCATGACATGATGCAATTCGTCCGTATCGGCAAAGACAGCCATCAATATGCCCCTTTCAAAAGTTGTAGAAGGTCATCATCAGATGCCTCTTTCGGATTAAACATTATTGCAGGATCCGAGCTAGCCATATCCACAAGTTCTTTAAGATTATCGGCAGTCAACTCAGGTATCCCCAACTCGCGCAGAGTACGGGGAAGTTTTAGTTCTTTGAGTAAGTTTTCAACTCTATCTACCAAAATTTGTGCTTGCTCTGCGTCCGATCCACCACTGGTGAAATTGAGAAAGCGAGCAATGCGCGCATACTGTGGTGCGGTAGTGGCAAGATTGAAACGCATGCCGTGAGGCAGCAAAACACCGTTGGTCATACCATGATGGGTGGCATATTTGGCTCCCACCGAATGTGCAAGAGCATGTGTGATACCAACTCCAGAATTTGTAAACGCCACACCGGCCATACAGCTGGCTGCCAGAGTAGCACCGCGCGCTTCCAAATTAGTGCCGTCGACAGTTGCTTGAGGTAAAAATTCAAAAAGCAATCGCAATGCTTCCAGGCAAATGGCATTAGTAAAAACAGAATTAGTTCCGGAAGCGACAAAGCATTCGATGCCATGAGTGACAGCATCTATACCTGTGGCGGCAGTCAATCTAGCAGGTAGCGACACGATCAACAAAGGGTCGAGAACGGCCACATTAGGCGCGAGAAATGGGCTGCCGAACATGAGCTTTTTGCCTTCGTCATGGTCTTTGACCATAGCCACAAAGGAGACTTCCGCACCGGTACCAGCGGTGGTGGGCACCGCAACTAATGGCAAAAGAGGCCGATCAATTATGTTCAGCCCCTGATAATCCATAAGTTCGCCGCCGAACGTAAGGCAGATGTTTACTACTTTGGCTGTGTCGATTACAGAGCCGCCACCCACCGCCACAAGTGCGTTGCATTGATTGGCTCGTGCCAACTCGCTGGCGCGATTGACGCAAGATATATCTGAGTCGGGTGGTACATCAGTAAAAATTAGCGGTGGATTGCCTGTGGCAGCAATTATGCTTTCAATAATGGGAGCAAGCATGCCGCTCTTTTCGAGGAAGGCATCAGATACTAAAAGCACTCGAGACCCGCCCAGCTCAAGGATGAAGTCTCCACAAGAAGTGGCCGACTCTTCACCGAAGTACACCCTTGTTGGAGTGTGAAAGACAAATGGGTTCATGTTTGCGCTCTACTAAATATTTTCATTCACTCACATACAGGGCGGAAAATCAAACTTTAAACAAGGTTAATCAGTTTTTTGCTTAGACTGAGGTGAATTCTAAAAGTGCCACAATCTTCGCCTTGACAGCCGCAGCAACCCTGGTGGCTTCACATTTTGCCGCAAAGTCAGCCGTACTTGTCTGCCTTTAGCCGAGACTGACTGACAAACGCGTGCAACTCTTTGACATCCCGGTTGTCAGAACCACCTTTAATAAGCTATAACCAACGCTTCGGGTATCTTAATCATTGGCTGGAAGTAATAAAGAGAATCGATTTTGCTGCGACAATAGGCGGGAACGCGTCTGCTAATTCGTGCGTCTCATGCAGTAGTAACAAGGTCAATCATATAAAGTGATGCTGCTCAAGAAACAGGTTTCTATGAATCAAGGCACTGATCGTCAAACTCTAAAGATGGTGGCAGTAAGTTTATCGCTGCTGATGCTGTCAAACTTAGCTTTACCTGCGGTGGCTTCAGCTGGAAGCAAAAGCAAACCTTCGGGCACGCTACTTCTGCCTCTCACTCCCCGAATCGACCAGAACGAAACTCAGCCTCAGAGCGCTCGAAGCTCGCAGCCTAAAGCGGCAGCTAAATCGGTTGCTAAACCAGTTGCTAAACCGGTTACATCTGCAGCTGGCGAAACCCCAGCTGATACAGCTGATACTACTGAAAGTGAAGAATTAAGCACCGAATCTGGTGCGCCTGCTGGCGCTATCAAGAGCACTGCCGGCAATGCCGCATTGCAAGCAGAAGTTCCTCAAATTGATAAAGACGCTCCCAGCCGAATCTCAGCTGAAGACGCTCGCAACGCGCCAACCTTAGAAGCAACGGCCACCGCCGATGACCTTGTTCTGAACGAAATGGACGCGGCCATCAGCGAAGACACAACCCTGAGTGGCACCATTCAGATTGTCGCTGATGACACTGAATACGATCAAGAAAAAAACACATTCCTCGGCACAGGTAATGCGGTTGCCATCATTGGCGGGCAAAACTCTAAACTCGAAGCCGACATGATTCTCTACGATCAGAACACCAATATTGTTGATGCTCGTGGTCACGTCAAAATTTTGCGCAATGGCCAATTGACCTTAGGCAGTGCCTTTAAATTCAAAGTCGATTCAGACGAATATCTGATTACCGAACCAGATACTGAGCTGAACGGCACTCAGGTCATTGCCCGCGGCGCGTATGGCACTAAGAACGGCTTAATCTTCAGAAACGGCACCCTTGAGACCCCAAAACCGTTCCACATCGGCAAGAACATGATGTTCGGCCCAATCAGTGCAGCTACCGATATCGCCGACAAGTTAAGCCACCCAGATGCTTATCTTCCTGAAAAAGGAAGTTTCGTTTTTAAAGCACGGAAGATGACTTACGAGAAATATAAAGAGAGCGGTAATCTCACTGTTCTCGGCGGCCGTATGGTCTTCAATAATTTCACCATTCCAATACCTAAGTTCGTTGCCACTACGGGTCAAGAGAACAACATCATGTTCCCCGTCACCCCGATGATCACCTCTAACATTCAAAGTGGTGGTGTCAATATTGGTCCGAGCTTTAACTCGTCAATGGGCAAGACCGGTAGATTTCACTGGGCACCAATGGTGCAGATAGGCGGCAGAGGCACAACCGGCAGTACTGAAGGTAGCGGCGTTGGCTTATCAGGCCAGGTCGGTTTCAGCAATAAGAAACTGAGCTCCAGCTTAGCTTATGGTTCTGTGTCGAACCTTCTCGTGGCTGACTTCAGAACTAAGCTTTCACCCAATACAAAATTCCAGGCAGGTATCAACAGATACCTGGAAGATGGTTTGTATGGTTTCCGGAGAGCTCGCCTGATTGCAGAAGTGGTGCACAACCATACTGTGGCAAAACAAATACCTTACCTGGCCAGTGTTAATTTCCGCAGTTCTGCTGGTTGGGCTCAAGACAATCCACAATTGATTAACACCAGTCCTGCTTTTGCGGCCCTCTATGGTGGCACCACCACCAATACCGTCAAAACCAGTGGCTTTAGAATCTCTGAACAAGTGCAAATAGTTTCCCAACCAGTATTTTCGGTGGGCAATGAAAAATATGGTGTGAAGGGATACTTCTTTGGTGGTCTTGCTGCCAGCGGATACTCTACTGGTGACGCACGTCTGATGGGACAAATTGGCCCAAGTTTACTGTTCAGAGCAAACCGCTTTAACCTCAATACTAACTACACTCAATCAGCTGTCAGAGGTAGTTCGCCCTTCCTCTTCGACCAGTTTCTGCAAGGCTCGAAGTCAGCTAATATTCAAGGCGACGTGAAAATCAACAAATGGCTCACCCTCGGTGGCGGTTACGGCTACAGCTTCGACAGCAAGTTGCCCTATCAAAAAACCGTCACTGCAGCCATTGGACCACCTGACTTTAAAGTGCTGCTCACCCGCAACATGATTCAGGGCATTAATCGTTTCGGCTTCGATTTGTTGTACGGACAGCCAATTCCTTTCCAACGCCTGGTGCTCAAAGGTTCACCAGACCATGGTCAGATGGGCGGAATCTAGACGAAAGTGCGGAAAGACAGGATGACAGAAAAAGCAATAACAACAACAACGTCTGTAGACAGTTTAGTCAAAACCAGAATGCCGGCTGTGGGCGTCGACTTAGGCGGCACAAAAATTCGAGCGGCAGCAGTAATCGACAGCAAGCTAATCTCAGAGCCGAAACAAGTAGCAACTCCTAGCGGACCCGAAAATATCGTCGATGCAATAATTGACCTTATCAAACATTTTCAGAAAGACTATGTTTTGTCAGGTGTAGGTATTGCTACAGCTGGAATCGTCAATTGCGACACTGGTGAAATTGTTGGTTCTACCGGCAACTTACCAGGCTGGGCTGGTACTCCGCTGAAACAGATGCTGGAATCAAAAACCATGCTGCCCACACTGGTAGATAATGACGCTAATGCAGCCGCTTACGGTGAAGCCAGCGCCAGAGAACTGATGAGCACCAGTTGTATTTCAGTGGTCACTCTAGGCACCGGTATTGGTGGCGGACTGATAATCAATGGCAAGCTTTTTCGCGGCGCTCACTGGGGTGGTGGCGAAATAGGCCACATTCGCATTTCTATGGGCAATAAAAGGCTTTGCACCTGCGGTCTGTTTGACTGCTGGGAAGCATACGGCGCCGGCCGCGGTTTAGTTGCAACCGCCAAAGATATTCTCAGTGGTTTAAGCAGCAATCAAACGCCACTATGCGCTTTAGGTGAAAAGCTTACTACTTACGCTATTGTCGATGCTGCCAAAAGCGGTGATATCGTCGCTCAAAGAGCTATGGATAGCTGGCACGAGCACATTGCTGCTGGTCTGGTTAATCTAGCTCACATTCTTGACCCAGATGCTTTTATCATTACCGGCGGTATGGCTGAATGCGTCGATTTTAGTTTATTGCATGAGATGGTGACCGACCGTTGTCTGCCACGAGTGGGCGAAAATCTGATGATACACAAGTCGAACCTTGGTGGCATGGCTGGTATCGTTGGTGCGGGCCAACTGGTGCTCGACAGCTTAGCTGAAAAGCAGCTGCCGACTTAATAGCGATTTTCGATAGTGTAAGTGACAGTGGTCGCGCCATTGGCAGGCACTTTTATTGCAAACTCAAAAGTGTGCGCATCTTTTTTAGTATGCGGTTGACTTGACTCAATAATTTTCCAGTTTCCATATGCATGTTCAATTGCAGTCACTGTAATTTCGCTATCTTTATGGTTACGAATTTCAATAGAGAAGCTGGCGCGCTGAACCTTTTCTGAGACCTGCGTCTGGTTTGTTTGTTTGCGCTCTGCGGCAATGTCAAAAGCATCGCCGAGATAGATGCGCACTTTTTCGTCTCTGGCAGTGTGATCGATTTGATCTTCACCAACAAACTGGAGGGCTCCATCATTGTCTTTTTTATAAACTCTGACTTTGCCTTTAGGCATGGGCATGCCCAGATTGTTTTCCTTGCTATTCAAAACTTCCAATTTGACATTGACTTTCTGGCTCTGCTGGCCACTTCCGTCATAATTTGCCGAGACATTATTGCTGTCAAAAACAAAGAGTTTTTTCACCGGCACTTTGCTGGCATTGAATAAAGTCAACTGTTTGGTCTCATTGTCGAGCAAGTCAGTGCGGTTTTGCAATGAATACAAATGGTACTCGGCAAAACTTTGTTCTTGGAACTGTGGGCTGGCAGCGTCCATTGCCGCACCCCCTCTGGCCATCATCATCTCAGGCTGTGGCTGCTCGGCAACTTTGTGCACATCGCCGGCCATAAGTTTAAGAGCAGCATCTTTATAAGTCGCACCAGATTTATTATCAAGCGTGACCCAGCTAGTTAAATCACAGGCACTATCGTCAGCGTTGGCAACGGCTACATAGTCGCACTTCCAGTTTAAGCCACGGCTTTGATAACTGATTTCACTCTCTTCAACCCCACTTTTATCGCTTTCCAATTTCCACAATAAAGAGGGTTTAGCTACCAGCCCAGCTGGTAACTCAGCCAATTCAAGTTCGCCTTGCGGACCTACCACCACACCAGACGCGGTTTGCACCACTATTGACTGGCTCTGTTGCTGTAAGTTGCCGTTTGAGTCGGCCACAGTCACCAGGGGCGATGACAACAATGTACCTGTAATTTCACGCACACCACCGGTGCTCATGAACTGGCGAAATTTAACTTGTTTTCCCACTGAGCGAGAAAGAATAGTGGCTTGATCCATCAAGTCATATTGATAGTTCTGTTCACGCACAGCCACTGAGTTTGGATTAGTGAGAGCGGCAAAACTTACTGATGTTGGGTCGATTGCGGCAGCCACATCTTCAAAACGAAGATAGTTTATACCTTTTGTCAGATTGATATCACGAACGTCTTTAATCAGACCAAAGTTTTGATTGTAAATGGTCAGTGCTATGCGTTTTGACGCAGACACTACTGGAATGTCAGCTGCTGCCGGTTTTGGTACAGCCGGTGCATTACTCTCGACTTCAATTTTTTCTTCAGTCTTCTCTATTTTGACTTTTTCTACTTTTGCTTTTTGGCCGTCTTTATCTTTGCCTTTGGCATAACAGGGGGAAGCGACAAAAGTTAAGGATGTGGAAGTTGCCAGCGACAGGGCCAACAATAATTGTGTGAGGTGTAGCACAGGCTTTAATGACAAGAGAAACTCCTTTTTAGTAGCGCACTTCAATGTCGTAGGTCACCTTGGTTTCGCCATTAGCTGGCACTTCTACCGCAAATTCAAAGGTCTGCGAATCTTTTCTAACAGGGGTATGACTGGACGCTGTAACTCTCCAATCACCACGGCTATGCTCAATACAATTGACTGTAACGGCCGTTTCTTTATGGTTACGAATGGTAATTTCATAAGTAAGTTTTCGCGTGCGATCATTTACTCGCTGCTGAAATAATTGTTTGCGTTCGCCCACAATATCAAAGGCGTTACCTAAATAGATGCGTATTTTTTCGTCTCTAGGTGTATGGTCAATTAGATCTTCGCCGACAAATTGCAAGGCGCCATCTTTATCTTTTTTGTAAACGCGCACCTTGCCTTTAGGCATGGGCATACCCAGGTTATTGGCCTTGCTGTTGGACATTTCGAGCTTGACGTTGATTTTATTCGACTTGCTGTGAACACCGTACATGCTGTCATAAGAATTTCTATCTATTGAATCAAACACATAGAGCTTTTTCACCGGTACTTCAGTGGCATTAAACAACGTCAATTGCTTGGTTTCGTTGTTGTTTAAATCAGTTTTCCCAGCCAGAGCATAGAGGTGATATTCGGCAAAAGATTGCTCAGTAAACTGCGGTGAGGCGGCCTCCAAGCTTTTAGCCCGGGCGGCATAGGGTACCGCTTGATTTTGCATTTTGTGCACGTCGCCAGCAATTAGTTTCAGCGCAGCGTTCTTATATGTGGCACCTGATTTATTATCAAGAGTGACCCAACTAGTCAGATCAGACAAAGTATCGTCGGCATTAACCACTGCCACATAATCGCATTTCCAGTTTAAGCCCTGGGTCTGATAGCTAATCTCAGCTTTCTGTGGGCCAGCCTTATCACTTTCCAGTTTCCATAACAAAGACGGTTTAGAAACAAGACCGGCAGGCAAAGCAGCAAGCTCTACTTCACCGGAAGGGCCCACCAGAATTCCTGAAGCGGTCTTAAGAACAATGCTTTGAGTACGAGTAGATAAATTACCGTTGCTATCAGCAACAGTGACCACAGGCTGATTTAAAAGAGTGCCCCTTACTTCCTGCACACCACCATTTGTGTACTGACGAATTGTTATCTCTTTACCCACCGACTTAGAAAGAATGGTGCCTACATCCATCAAGTCATACTGATAATTTTGTTCCCGCACCACCACTGAGTTAGGTGCGGTGATTGAGCTAAAGCTAACAGTTGTCGGATCAATCGCTGCAGCAACATCTTCGAAACGTAAATAATTTGTGCCACTCACCAGGTCGATATTGCGTGTATCTTTAACAAGGCCAAAATTCTGGTTGTACACGGTGAGCGAAATGCCCTGCGAACCGCCGGCTGCAACAGTTTCGGCGGCATTAACCGGCATTTGCAGGGCCATGGTCAAGCACAAGGCAAAAGCTAAACCGATTTTGTACATCGTTACCTCTATTGTTGACAGAGAAGCGCTTGCAGTTTCTTAGCTATTTCTACGTCAAGTTCATGGCCTGCTTTCGTGCTGATAAAGCGAGCTTTGACCCGTAGCGGATTGACTCCACATAAAGCCAAATCGCCAATCAAGTCGAGCAATTTGTGCCTAACCGGTTCATCGGGTGAACGCAGCGGCATAGTAAAATCGTCTTCAGTGATGCTGACCACGTCATTCACCAGACCAAGCATCTCGTGCTCTTTGAGCATACCGAAGGTGCGCGCCGCATAGACCTCTTTAATATCTTGAGTCTGGTCCCAGCTCTTCCACACCTGGCCAATTTTTGGATGCTTCCAATCCATCAAATAGGTGACTGAAAAATTGTCCGCCGGCACCGCTAAAATTGAACGATCGCCTTTACTGACAGACACTACCTCACGCAGTGTAATGTCACAAACAACTTGTTTGCGTTCGATGCCAGCGCTTTCAAAAAGCTCAATCCAGAACTGCGCACTGCCATCAGCTAGCGGCATCTCAGGCCCATCAACCATAACGTAAAGATCTTCAAGACCCCAGAGAGTAGCAGCGCATAAAAAATGCTCGACGATGCAAAGTCTGGTCTTGCCGCTGCCCACAACCACATTGCGCAAAGTGTTGACCACTGAGCTGGCCCTGGCCGGCACAGCCACAAGATCTTTTTGATCACCAGTGGTGCATAGAAAAGTGATACCACTTCCGGGTGGAGCTTGATAAAGCTCAACCAAAATATCTTGTTTCGAAGTCATGCCCCGGCCACTGTACGAAGCCAGTTTAGGGCTTGCGGCTAACATATGATGAAGATTGATCGCCTGGTTCGAAATCGACATTTATTTCCCCCCGAGAATTTGCTCCTCCAAAAGAGCAATTCGTCTTTTTAGATCTTTTACGTCATCGGTCACTCTGGGCAAACGCCGCAAGTTAGCGTACATGGCAAAGAATTCGCGAGCCGGCATGGCAGGCGTGCCCGCATGAATATCTCCGGCATCAATATTTTTCATAGCACCAGAGCCACCTGATAATACAGCGTCATTGCCTAACTTGAGGTGGTCGCTCAAATTGGCACCGCCGCCGAGCACGGCACGATCACCGATAGAACATGAGCCGCCAATAGAAGCGCTGGCGACAACCAGACACTCTCGCCCTAAGCGATTGTTGTGGGCAATCATCACCAGATTATCAATCTTGGTGCCCTGACCAATAACGGTAGCGCCCATGGTGGCACGGTCAATTGTGGCATATGAGCCCACTTCGACATAATCTTCCAGAACCACATTCCCGATCTGAGGAATTTTCAAAAGCGGATTGGCATCATCGGAAAAATCTTTGGTACCGGCAATATTCTTTTCGAAATTGCTTGGTCTTTCAGTGACGTAGCCGAAGCCATCAGCACCCATGCTGGCGCCCTGCTGCAAAATACAGTGAGAGCCGATTTTGCAGTAGTCGGCAATTAAGCAACTGGGATGCAAAATAGAATCGGTGCCTATTTCAACGGCGCCACCAATAACGCAATGGGGCATGATGATGGTGCGATCACCGATTTTGCTTTTCGGTCCAATTACTACGTATGCACCAATGCAGGCGCCTTCACCAATAGTGGCAGAGCTATCAACCACCGCTGTGGGGTGTATACCTTTTTCTGGGTAAAAGCGCTTGGGAGCCAGGGCTGCCAATACTTTTTGAATGGCTAGATTTGGCCTTTCGACCAGAATCATATTGCGCTCAGGATAATCAACCTCAGTACCAAAAGGAGCAACTACCGCTATTGCTTTGCACTGAGAAAGTTTTTTTACCAGTTTCTGTTCAAATACGAAAGCAAGATCATCATCTTTAGCATTAAGGGGAGAAGGGGAAACACTCTCCACCATTATTGACGAATCACCGTGCACACGGCCGCCGATCAATCCGGCGATCTGACCCAAATTCATTGCTTGCGGCAGCCTCATCTCAGGTCTCCTTCATTGTTGAATAGGTACAAAAAACAACTTTACCCGCGCAAAAGCACGGGTAAAGTGACGATCATAAAATAAGACTCAAAGGCGAATCACCACAGTAGCCATTATTTGATGGCAGATTTAGATGAAGCACTGGCTGAAACACCAAGGCGCTTTACAACGCCATCAGTAATATCAACACCACCCATCAAAACAGCACCCTTCATCAATACGGTATCGAGCTTGCGGCTTGCAGCTTCAGCTTTGATAGCGCTATCAATGTCATTTTCGAGTGAAGTTTCAAGACCTTGAGCCTTAGATGTGGCTCTCTTGTACTCTTCATCAATTTTGGCTTGCAAACGCTTTTGCAAAGATTCCAATTCGGCTTGAGGCTTTTTGGCATTCTTAGCATCTTCGTACTGTCTGTTTGACTCTTCAAGCAACTTTTTCACTGAGTCTTCAGTTTTTTTGAGGTCTTCAGCGGCTGCTTGTGCTTTTGGGAAGCTGGTTATCACTTTGTCGCGATCGACTACACCAAGAGTGGCTGCTTTAACAGCGGCGGTTCCCTGTGCAAGCGCGCCGGAGGCGATAACAACTGACAGAATTGCGCTGGCAATAACGGCGGAAGACTTTTGAACGTACTGCATTCATCTCTCCAAAGAATATATTCAGGTAACACTTAACCATGTAAATAGGCCCGAGCGCACAGTTTACAACATTAGGCCGGCTCAAACCAGCATAGCTGAACGGGTGTTATTAAAACTTCTCTCCAAAACCTACGGTCATACGCGGTGTACGCGCACCAAGAATGGAGCTGACGATAGGCAGGCCGTAATCAATGCGTACCATACCAATCATGGGCATGTTGATGCGCAGACCGACACCAACGGAAGCACCAAAGCTAGAACGAGATAAAAGGGTATTGGTGGTACCGTTGCCAATCACCTGACCGTAATCTAAGAAAGCAACTCCACGCACATTCTTTTTAATGGTGCTGGTGATTTTGTTGTCATCAGGCAAGAAAGCAAGCTTTGCTCTAATTTCAGCCGTGCCCATAAGCATGCCCGCCCCAGTACCAAGGTCGGAAAACGAACGGTAACCGCGTACGCCATTCCAGCCGCCCAGTCTATATTGAGCAAACTGCGGCAAACCGCCAAACGAACTGCCTGCTTGCGCATTCATTGCCAAAGTGAAGTTTTTGCCCAGGGCCTTGTATTTACTGGCACTAATGCCACCTTTAACAAAGCCGCCACCCAGACCAGCTGAAGGGCTTACAGAAGCTTTCAAAAAAGATCCTGATGTAGGATCCATGGCACTATCTCTGGTATCACGAGTGAGAGATGGGCTGACGCTTAAATAGGTGCCACCTTTAAGTTGCTCAGCTCTTGATTGTCCCGCCAGGAGAGTCGCACCTTCTTGAGTTGTGGCCAATCCGCTGGCCAGTGCGCGATTTTGCATCGAGGTCAAAATGTCTTGCGTCGCAGATACTCCGGCTACGTTTTTCAGTGCCGTATTTTCACCGAGGATACCTAAATTAGCGTTCCATCCGTGAGCCAAAGGTTTAGAAAACGTGGTGCTCAGGCCCACTGTGCGTTGCATAGCCTGGTCAATAAACATGCTGCCCATATTGCGACCAGAAGCATTTATCGCCATAGAAACGTCAGACCCTCTAAGGCTGGGTTCAACGAAATTGGCTTCTAAGTTGTATGTACGACCAGTGGGTAAGAACGTACTGCCGCCATTATTGATGTTATTGCTTACACTATTGAATGTGCCGGAACCCACCTGCGAACTGAATGAAAGTATTTGCCCGCGGCCTCTAAAATTGCCGTCAGAAAAGCTAAGCGAGCCAAATGGTCCGGCCACCGAATCAACGCCACCACCAAGGCCAACAGATCCGGTGCGCTTTTCGTCTACTTCGACCTTTAAGGTGTACTTGTCTGGATTGGTAGTCGAAGGCACCAGCGAGCGTCTTATGTCTTGGAAATAACCATTGGCGTAAAGCTTGCGCAAATCATTGGTTAACTGTCTTTCGTTGTAGACGGCTCCGGCTTTGGTTTTGATGCCGTGCCTGATAATGAAATCTTGCGTTTTTTTATTGCCGACAATTTCGATATTGTCGATGGTGCCTTCATTAATAACGAGTTCTACTGAGCCGTCTGGATCGTCTTTGACATCGGTCACACGAGCCAGCACAAAGCCTTTCTCATGATAGCTCTGTTCAACTTTTTCAATTGCCGATGAAAGTGCGTTTAAATTTTGCGGTTTACCCAGCTGGTCTGAAAAAAGTTTGGTTATTTCTTCTGTCGAAATGGCTTCATTGCCGCGAATTGAAAACTGCGTAATTGGAGCATTTTCAACCACTCGAATTTTGAGCAAGACACCGCTGGAAGTCATCTCAGGATTTACAGCCAGACTTTGTTCGTCAAAATAACCCAGGCCGTGGATGGCTTTTAAATCTTGCATGACCACATCGCGGTCATATTTATCGCCCTTGCGAGTTTTGACGACTTTACTTATTTCTTCTGTAGAAACAAGTCTATTGCCTTCAATTTTGACGTCATCGACAAGATAGTTGCTCGCTGCTGGTGCAGGAGAAGAAGACTGTTGATTGGGAAGTTTGAATGTAGGCTCGGCCATTGATTGAGCAAAAGCAGGAGCAACACTAATTGAAAGCGCCAGAGACGCTGACAGAAGCCTTGCCACCACAGACGATGCTTTTAAATTTCTCGAACTTTGAAACTTCACTAGATGCCTACTGGTTACTATTTGTGCCGCTTCGGCAGCCCTATTCTAACATGACGTCAATGCATGCCAAGGTGTTGCGTAAAGAGAGACTTCTGAGCAAATGCTAATCACTTGACAATACGAGAGTGTGGCATTAGTAGTTTCAGAACGGGAAATGTCTCAGATTCAAATCGGTTCAGCCGCGCAGCCGCCCTTGCCTTAGCATTATTGTTGTAGGGAAATTCTTTAATGGCACCGACAGGTTCTAACTTAAGCATTGCCTTTAGGCATGCATGGCTCAAGTTTACATTTCCGACGAAGACAATATTTTCAAGTATGCCTTCGTTTATGACCAATTCTATAGAACCATCGGGCCCGTCTTTGACGTCCACAACACGAGCTAAGACGAAGCCCTTTTCTTGATAGACGCATTCGACTTGGTCAATGGCAGAGACTAAGTTATTGAAGTTCTGCGGCTTGAACAACTGATTTGAAAATATTTTTGTAATCTGTTCTGAAGCAATTGAGTCGTTGCCGCTGACAATAAATTGCTGAACTGTAGGGTTTTCTTTTACACAAATCTTTAGTAACACGCCTCTCGGCGTCAACGTCGGATTAACGGCAAGACTTTCTTCATCAAAACAACCAAGCTCGTGAATAGCCCTTAAGTCTTGCAGAACTACGTCGCGATCGTACTTGTCGCCTTTGCGGGTTTTTATAACCCGTGAAATTTCTTCCGTAGATACTAAACGATTACCTTCAATAATGACGTCATCGATAAAATATTCACGAGAGTTTGAAAACGCGGAAGCTGCAGGAGGGCAGACGTGTAGCATCAGGGTAGTCGCCGCAATAAGCACCGCTGCGGCAAAAGTTCGAATATAAAGCCCAAACGCAAATTGCATTAAGACCAACCCTCTAAGACCCATGTTTTTTTCACCTAGACCCCAAAAACCAACTTATAGGTTGTACGCGAGCACAACCTATAAGTTGTAAAAATCCTTAGGCAACAGATCAGCACTCCCTAGAGAAGAGCAAACCTAAACCCGCCAAAGGCGAACTAAATTAAGCTTCAAACCAACCCACAGCCTGCGGATCTAAATTGATATTGATTTGCTTAACTTCTGTGTAAGCTTCAAGGCCAAAGGTACCCAGCTCACGACCCCAACCACTCTGCTTATAGCCACCCCATGGGCATTCGGTATAAGTGTTGTGATAAGCGTTAACCCAGGTGATTCCAGCCCTTAATTGCTTAACCACACGGTGCGCCCGGGTGATGTCATTTGTAAAGACCGCACCAGCCAGGCCAAATGGTGAATCATTAGCCAATTCAACTGCTTCTTCTTCAGTTTTGAATTTCTGAACAACCACCACTGGTCCAAATATTTCTTCTTGAACAATGCGCATGTCCGCTTTCACATCACTGAAGATGGTTGGGTTGACGTAATAGCCATTGCCATACTTCTCGCCTTTGGCCTGGTCGCCGCCGGTGACCAGCTTAGCCCCTTCTTTTTTACCAATCTCAATGTATTCGAGCACACGCTTCATTTGTGTTTCGCTTACTAGTGGTCCCATTTCAGTTTCGTCTTCAAGGCCAGGACCTACGCGAATTTTCTTGGCGCGCTCAGCCATTTTTTTAACGAACTGATCATAAATTGAAGCATCGACAATCATGCGCGATCCGGCGGAACATACCTGGCCGGCGTTGCAGTAGATGGCAAAGAGCGCATAGTCCACGGCAATATCGAGATCGAAATCAGGGAACACCACCATTGGTGACTTGCCGCCCAGTTCAAGGGTGACTTTTTTCAAATTAGTTAGAGCAGCTGCAGCAATAATTTTTCCGGTTTTGACACTGCCGGTAAAGGCAATTTTATCAACCAGAGTGCTCTCAGCCAGCGGTTGCCCAACAGTTGGACCGTCACCCAAGACGATATTGACCACGCCTTCGGGCAGATGCAAATCGCTTAAAATTTCGGCCAGACGTATCACCGTCAGCGGTGTATATTCAGAAGGCTTGAGCACGCAGGTGTTGCCGGCAGCTAGAGCTGGAGCCAACTTCCATGCAGCCATCAAGAGCGGATAATTCCAGGGAATGATTTGTCCACAAACACCAATCGGTTCGCGCACCACGGTGGTGACTGATGGTGCGGGCACATCGATTGATTGACCACTAGGCTTGGTGATAAGCCCTGCATAATAACGGAAGCAATAGGCAGCATCAGCAATATCATAATTGGCTTCACGCAACGGTTTGCCGCCGTTTAAAGTTTCAAGCTCTGCTAACTCTTCGGCATGGGCATCAATAGCGTCGGCGATTTTGATCAAAAACTGTGAGCGCTCAAGAGCGTTCAGACGTGGCCACGGACCATGATCAAATGCTTTTCTGGCAGCCTTGATGGCGTCTTCTACTTGTTTTTTAGAAGCTTCAGAAACTTTAGTCAGCACTTTGCCGGTGGCGGGGTTTATGAGAGTGCGCTCGGTTGCACCATCAACAAACTTTCCATCGATCCAGAGTTGCCACTTGCGATCTACTTTGACTTTGGGAGCCGTTAAGGTCTGAGCCATGAGTTAACCTCTCTAAATGTAAGTGCTAATGGAAGTTGAATAGGCAAAAGGAGCGCTCCCAGAGCGCGTCGCCGTGAAAATCTTTCCAACAGGCTGGCAATCATATCATTTGTGCAACAATATTAACTATTTTCAGACGGAGACCTTTCGCTAATGACCCACGGATATCCCGGCACATTCCTCACCCTGGAAGGACCAGAGGGGGCGGGTAAAACCACGCAGGTCAAGCTTTTGGCCAGTAAACTCGAGGCCGCCGGCATACCGCATTTAATCACCCGCGATCCTGGTGGCACGCCCCTTGGAAAGCAAATTCGCCGTGCACTGCTTACGCCAGGTAATCCGGTCAGCCCTATGGCAGAACTTTTGCTCTATTCAGCCGACCGGGCGCAGCATGTGGATGAGTTGATTATTCCGGCACTGAAAGAAGGCAAGCTGGTAATTTGCGATCGCTATACAGACTCAACAGTGGCATACCAGGGTTATGGCCGTTCTCTTGATCTAAATTTGATTAGCCAACTCAATGCCATGTCTACTCAAGGGCTGACACCTGAGCTGACTATTCTTTTTGATCTGGAAAGCGAAAAAGGGCTGGGGCGTCTGCACCCTGGTGGTCACGATCGCATGGAACGCGAGGCAATCGAATTCCATCATCGCGTGCGTCAGGGTTATCTCGAACTGGTCAAAAAAGAACCACAACGCTGGCAAGTAATTGACGCCAGCAAAGCACTTAGTGCTGTGCAAGAAGAGCTAAAGACAATCATCAGCACTGCCTTTGGTCAGCGATTTGATTTTGCCTCTGTTTAGCCTTTAAATTCTAGCTTTTAGATTTTAACTCTTGACGCTGGCGTTCATTTCTTTGGTCAAACTTTCAAGATCACGCCTGATTTCAGCTTCGCCTTCTTTATCAAGTTCGCCACCCTGAGCAATACGCAAACTGCGCTCTTTCTTTTGCAAATCAGAAGTGCGCAGCTTCAGATGTTTGTAGCGAACTTCCAATACTTTTTTGTCTTTGAAAGAATCGTCTAAAAATTTCGCGGCATCAGCCAGTTGTATAGCCGGCGGTGGTAATTGCGAAATTGGCTCTGAGCCTCCACCTCCCCAATAAATTATGGGGGCGCCAAGAGTAACTGGTATTCCACCTGGGCCGATGTATGTAACCATTCCGCCACCATTGAGCCATGGATAAAAATAGCCGGCAGTGCCACGCCAGTAATCTACATTGCCACCGTTGACGCGGCCGACAAACCAGTTATCACCCAGGCCGGGCGGTTTGTTATTGATGCCCCAAATAAAAGGTGTAAGCGGATTAAACACCAGAGGCCGATTATCTGGAGACAAGTACGAACCTGAAAAATAATAGCGAGCGCCGCCGCGATAATCGGGCGTGCCGTAAATTCCCATGCCTCCGGCAGTTGGCGCTTGATGGGTGGGTGTCCAGCCGCTGTATGGGCCTGTGACTGCGCCGCCTGAATTTTGGGCCTCAACGCTGCCAATACAAATTATTGATACCGGCATTGCTAAAAAGAAGCTCTGTTTCCAGATGTTCATCAGCTCCTCCCAAAAATCTTTCCTTCAGTCTAGCTTATCTGCTTTTTGTTTAACAAACCACTGATAATTGGTTTCTTCGCCAAGCATATGAGCACAGATCAAGCTCCACAGGCAAAGAAAACCTAGTGAGTTGACATTGTAAACGCCAACGGGCGGAAGACTGCCAGTGGTGGCAAGAGTGATTAAACCTGGCGCGGCGACAATAGCGCAAAAAATTCCTAGTTTTTTTCCCACAGCGAAAAAGGGCTTAGACAGCCTGTTTTTACGCGTCAAAAGAATGGCGCCGAACAAAAAGAAAAATGCAGCAACGGCTAAACCGTGAACAGCCCAGTCAAAAATAATTCGGCAAAAAATATTGACCATTGCTTCTTGCACGGTATGAGCCGTTTCTTTAAAACTGAAATCGTCGAATGCTTTTTCCATTTATCAAGGACTCTCCAGTTTACTTAGATCTGAGCCACTTGGACCCACTTGCTCTTTGTTGGCGCCACCACTATGTAAGGCACGACCAAGATTAGAAAAGGCCTGGGCTAAATTAGAATCGCACTCAATGGCCTTACGCCATTCTGCAATGGCCTCATTTTTTTGATCCAGTCGCCATAATGCTAGTCCTAAATTATTATGAGCATTAGCATCGACCGGTGCGTATTTCAAACACTCTTTGTACGCATCTAATGACTGTTGTAGCAAACCTGATTGGTAAAGTGCCACGCCCATATTGTAATGTGCCTCCGGATAATCTGGTTTGAGGCCAAGGGCCTGCCTCCAGACGTCTACAGCTTCTTCGTAACGTTTGAGCTGATAGAGCACGATACCCAGGTTATTGCGCGCCTGAGGATAGCTGGCATCAACCTTCAATGCCTTTTCTAAAACAAAGACAGCCTCAGGCAAATGATCCATTTTCCACAATACAACTCCTAAACAATTTAGCGAGTCAGTATCGTCAGGCTTTGACTCTAATAAAGCCGAAAGAATAGTGCGCGCTTGCTCAAGCTCACCCATGCCTTCATAACTTTTGGCCAGGCGAAGCTGAATATCGCGCGCAAGTACGCCGTTCTTGTCTTGGAGATTTTTCTGAGCCGTTTTATATTCGATTGACGCCTGCTCATAACGGCGCAAGGCTCGCAGCGAATCTCCCATGTCAACATGCACGTCTTGCAGTTGCGGATTGTCTTTCAGCGCTTCTTGAAAGGCTGTAACGGCAGCATCATGATCGCCTTTTAAAGCCAAAACATGACCAAGGTTGCGGTGGGCTTCAGCAAAATCAGGATTGAGCCGCAATGCGCGATAGAGTGCCTCCACCGCCTGATCGTACTGACCTGTGGCAATATAAGAATGGGCCAAATTATTGAATAATTCAGGCCTGGTTGGATTGTTATCAATGGCCTTGCGAAACTCATCGAGAGCAGCACGGTTGTGGCCCTGACGCTTCAAACAAACCGCTAAATTGTTGTGAGCCGACACATTGTTTGGTTCGCGACGAATCACCTCTTGAAACTGACGAATAGCCAGCTCCAGCCGGTCAGATTGAGCATTCTCCATGCCTGAGAGCAGAAGCTGGCCAGCAGACACTGTATCAAAATTGAGATTCTGCTCAAGGCTCTGGCTGGAAGATTGAGAGTTAGTAGATGTGGTCGATTGCAAAGGCAGGTCTGAAACCGGAGCACTCAACTCGAAGCTGTCAGGCGCCGGCGATGGCGCAGATTGAGCCCATGCCGCGGTTTGCGTAGCCGTCAATAAAATAATGGCGGCAAAATTCAAATATTGAGCTGTGCTTAGCCAATTTTTAGCCATGACCACTCCATTTAAGTTGAGAATATCAGGAAGAGCTCAAGTCTTGTAGACTCTGGTTGGTCAAATTGAGGTGGATATGGCTGGAAGAGAAGTGACAATAGCGCTGCCACTGAAGACTGTTATCAAAACTACGGTTATATGCACACTGCTTGGTACAGGCATTTTTGCTCAAAGCAATTGTCAAAGTGCCGAAGAGTCATTAGCCTTTGACCGCAAGTTTACGAGAGAAGAATTACTTTTACTCAATATTGCCCACGGACAAGGTTCGGCCGGTTTCTTTTTACTGGAGGCGCTGGGCAAGAGCAAAGAGGCGACTCGCAACATTGAGCGCGCCATGAGTCAGATGCGACAGATAGAGTCGACCTATGCAAAATCAAAGGGGCGCCCGGACGACAAATTTTTCACCAATGCCGAACTCAAATTGACCCAGGCCAGGCAGCGCTCAGAAGAAGTGACCGAAAACGTGTCTGATGGTTTTCGTGAAATGAAGCGCACCGTCAAAGAGACTTTGATTCGTAATCCATAAACAGGCTAATACTTAAGATTCGGCATGGTGCGCCAGGAAACAAGTATGCTGACTGTAGACAAGGCTTGTAAGCGTGTGATCCTCTTATGAAGCTTCAGCGAGGTTTACAGAGCAGAGGCAACACCATGGAGACTCAACTAAACTGGCAAAACTGTACAGCGGCATGGGCAGCGGCTCTCGCCGAACAGACGCTTACCTCACCTGCAGTTCTAAATGCATTGGCTAGGCATTCAGATGTTGATGTTCGCATTGCAGTTGCAGAAAATAGAATGACACCAATTGAGACTGTCATGGCCTTAAGCAGAGACGAAAATCTTGATCTCAGATTTGCCATAGCAGAAAACCACAACCTTAATGTAGAAATACTCAACGTATTAATGGGAGACAGCAATCCCTTTATTGCCGAGCGCGCCAAGAGAACTATTAGGCGACTGAATGAAAAAAAGGCGCCACGCATCCTACAGGCAACATCTGATTTAGCTGGGTCGCGCGTCAGTCATATTTTACGCTTACATTCGTCACAGGTGCACACAGGCAAATAACATGATAATACGCAACTACTTGAATTCTGCTCAGTGGTAAAGAGACCGGTCATCCTAGTTGTTGATGACAAACTTCTGAACGTTGTCGCAATGGTCATTTTAGTTAGCAAGATTGGGTTCGCCGGAGATGGCTCAGGCAGCGGCGCAGATGCCCTGGAGAAAATCAAACTTTGTTTCTATTCAGCGATTATCATGGATTTAGAAATGCAAGATATGAGTGGCTTTGAATGCACTAGGAAAATCAGACAAACCGAATTGGGCACTATGAGACGCGTCCCGATTATTGCCTATTCCAGCCTTTCAGAGCTCTCTGCAATTCACCAATGTTTGGATGCAGGCATGGATGCATTGCTCAAAAAAGGTTGTTCAATTGAAGAATTATCGAAAATCTTGCACCAGTTTATTCCAGAATTTCCCGATTTGCCAAACCTTGCGGCTTAAAAGATAGAGTCTGCATGGAAGTGGTATGAAGAGGCACACATGAGCGAAGACTTTGCACTTACGTTGGCAGAATTGGAAGTTTTACAATTTAAAATGGCTCAATTACTTGCTGATCCAAAATTACTCAATTCAAGTATTGAAAGAAAAACAATCACATCCGGTTTAGTTCTTATTGATAAGAAAGTTGTGTCACTAAGAGCGCTGCTCGCGGCAGCTACTGACCCAACATTCAGAAACTCTGCCTAGGCCCATGTGTGATACCTTCATAGGCACCGTAGGCGATGCTGCTGGATCTCATCGACAGTAACCGGTGAAAGCCCAGCAGGCCTAGCTCTACAGCAAATTAGCCCGTAGCAGACAGTATAAATTTGTCTAATTTCGTTTATGATGTCGTCAGGGTCTCCACGATTCAACCGTTTGAGAACCGGGAAAATTTCCCACAGGTGTTTTATGGACAATAGTCCCCCAATTCTGGCAGAGCTTGATGCGTGCCGGATGATGATGCTGGCACAACTAGAGTATGTCCTTAAAGCGGGAATTTTACCGGTGGATAGTGCCGCTCTTAAAATGATCAGAAGCGGCATACATGCATTAGAACAGCGCATCGAAGTAGTTCGCAAGGCTGCAACTAATTTCGCAAAAATTTTGACGGTGTCAGAAAACTATGAAACTATCAATCGCCTAATTGGCAGTCTGGGAGACTTTACTAGCGTCACGAACAGCAACTCTTTCTCAAATGCCATTCATATTCTCAAGACTGAAAATATCAAACTAATTATAGTTGACATTCGTATGCAAGCCGAAGACGGTCATTACAGAAGCGTTTTTGACTTAATGCGATGGGTTAAGGGCGATCCCGGTCTAAGGGCTATACCTTTTGTTTGCTTAAGCCTGGAACCAGTCTTAAATGCTTCACTAACCGATGGATTAAGGATTGCAACTCAGGCTCTAGGAGCCAGCTTCTTGACCATGGAATCTTTTGATCAACCGCTCTTCCGCAAACGCATAGAAGCGCTGTTAGCCTAAAACGTACAAGGTCATGGGACGAATTAGCTTTGATCATGTCAAAAAAAGATTGGCTCCGACTGGATTCGAACCAGTAACCAGGCGATTATGAGTCGCACGCTCCACCATTGAGCTACGGAGCCAAAAAGGCACTAACTAAGCTAGATTGTTTATTTTACCCCCTGTTTTAAAGCTTTATTTTGCTTCCTGAGGGGTCATATATCTTTCGATAAAGTCAGTGCTGACATCAAGCCCTTTGCGGAACATTGGATGAGCAAGTACGCGCTGGTGGAAGGGAATTGTGGTCCTAATTCCGGTGATGGCGTACTCATCTAAAGCGCGCTGCATGCGCGATATGGCTTCGTCTCTGTCTTTGCCCCAGACACAAAGCTTACTTACCAGTGAGTCATAATAAGGTGGAATGACGTAACCAGGATAGCAATGACTGTCTACGCGCACGCCGGGCCCACCTGGTGCAATATAAGCATCGACGCGTCCTGGTGAAGGCAAGAAATTGCGATCTGGATCTTCAGCATTAATACGGCATTCAATGGCGTGACCACGAAACTCGATTTCGCTTTGAGTGACTGACAGTGGCATACCAGAAGCAACACGAATTTGTTCTTTGATCAAATCGATGCCTGTAACCAGCTCAGTAACAGGGTGTTCTACTTGAATGCGAGTATTCATTTCCATGAAATAGAAATCGGTACCAGCAAGAATAAATTCGACTGTTCCCGCGCCCTCATAATCTATTTGCTTGGCAGCGCGTACTGCAGCTGCTCCCATGCGCTCGCGCAATTCAGGAGTGAGCACAGGGCTTGGCGTTTCTTCAATTAGTTTCTGGTGTCGTCTCTGCACTGAGCAGTCACGCTCACCGAGGTGAATACAATTGCCGAAGCTATCAGCCATTACTTGAATTTCAACGTGGCGAATAGGTTTGAGATATTTTTCAATGTACACGCCACCGTTGCCAAACGCAGCGGCTGCCTCGCTTGTAGCAGAAGCCATGGCATTAAGTAATTGGGCTTGATCGTTGGCAACACGCATGCCGCGACCGCCACCACCAGCAGTGGCCTTAATGATAATTGGATAACCGATTTCATCGGCTAACTTTCTCACTTCTTCTTCGTCTTCAATCAGACCGTGACTGCCTGGCACCACGGGTACGCCTGCAGCGCGCATAGCTTCGCGGGCAGACGACTTGTCACCCATGGAATTAATTGCTTCCACACTCGGACCAATAAACTTGATGCGATGATCAGCGCAAATTTGAGCGAAGTTAGCATTCTCTGAAAGGAAACCATAACCAGGATGAACTGCATCAGCGCCAGTCACCACCGCTGTGGAAATGATGGCAGGAATGTGCAAATAGCTACGACCTGACTGGGGCGGCCCGATGCAATAGGCTTCGTCAGCCAGTTTGACATGCAGCGACTCTGAGTCTGCCTGAGAATAGACGGCCACAGTGGCGATACCGAGTTCGCGACAGGCCCTGAGTACTCTCAGTGCAATCTCGCCACGATTGGCGATCAGAACCTTTTCAATCATCTGTGCTCTTAACCTTTAGGATCAACCAGGAAGAGTGTTTGACCATACTCCACGGTTGTACCGCTCTCGACGCAAATCTTGACAATTTTGCCGGACACTTCAGAAGGCAAATCATTCATCAATTTCATTGCTTCGATGATACAAACCGTCTGTCCAACACTAATTCTGTCGTTGATTTTAACGAAAGAAGGTGCCGTGGGAGAGGGTTGGCCATAAAACGTTCCGACCATTGGCGAAGTGATGGCAACGGTATTAGCCGATGCGCCATTATCATCGCTGTGAGAAGGTGCCTCTGGTTTAGCAGACGGCTCAGGCGCCGGAGCTTTAACCGGCTCAGCCACAGCAACAGCAGCAACTTGCGCTTGCGGCCGTGCCTGTACTGGAACTTCTATGGCTTGTGCAAGCGCTGCTCTGTCTTTTTTGACAGTGATGCGCTGGTCACCAAATTCGATGGTGAACTCGGTAACGTCAGTTGAACTGACAATTCCAAGCAACTCTTTAATTTGCTGCAGGTCTATCTTCACTGGCAATTCCCAATTTAAACGCGTGTCAAATATTTGCGGTTTCTAGTGTCAACCTTAACTTTGTCTCCCACTTTAATGTGGAAAGGCACAGTAATCGTTGCTCCAGTTTCCAGCACTGCGGGCTTACCGCCACCAGAGCTGGTATCGCCTCTTTCGTCTGGTGCGCATTCGCTGATTTCCAGTTCTACGGTGTTTGGCAATTCAAGGCCAAGCATGCGGTCATTAAAGGAAAGCATAACAATGCCTTCAGTGTTGTCTTTTAAAAACTCAACGCCTGGTCCGATTTGACTAGCACTAAGTTCAATCTGGTCCCAGCTCGATATGTTCTGCATCACATAATTTTCGCCGGCCTTGTAAAGATATGTCAGCTCAGACTTCTCAACGATTGCCTGAGGCAGCTTTTCACCAGCGCGGAAAGTGTTATCAAGCACGTTGCCGGTCTCGATATTTCTCATTTTAGCCCGAACGAAGGCGGCGCCTTTGCCAGGTTTTACGTGCTGAAATTCAATTATTTGCCAGACGCCATTGTTATATTCAATCGTCACGCCCGTGCGAAAATCGTTACTAGAAATCATGCCGGATGCAAATGCTCCATGGTCCGTGAGGCGACGGACGGTAGTCAAGTCAAAGCAGTAGCTGCCTCTTGCCAGATACAAAATTCTAACACCAATACATTAGTAGTTGAGCCAAAGCCTAGAAGTAGCTTAATGGTTGGTTGAACCTGAGTTCTTGACACCGTTATAATCATTTGCCAGTGCCGTCCTGCATACTAAAGAGAGAAAAATGGCTAAGAGTTCCGCCGCAGATACCACAGAGGGCAATCCCATTAAAGAGGATTCTAATGAAGCCGAAAAGCCGTCTTCTAATGCCTTCGACTGGAAGGAAGTAGAGGCCCGCTGGACCACTTACTGGCACGAAAACAAATTATTCAATCTAGAAATGAATCCGGACCGCCCGAATTTTTCGGTGGCTTTGCCGCCACCCAACATTACGGGCAATTTACATATGGGTCATGCCCTCAACGGCACAATCCAAGATGTTTTGATTCGCTTAAAGAGAATGCAGGGCTACAACGTGCTCTGGCAGCCAGGCACAGACCACGCCGGCATTTCCACCCAGATGGTAGTGGAGCGGCAACTGAAAAAAGAAGGCATCAATCGCCATCAGTTAGGCCGCGAGAAATTTATTGAGAAAGTTTGGGAATGGCGAGTGCAGTACGGCGACTCGATCATGGCCCAATACAAACGCATCGGTGTCAGCTTCAGCTGGGACCGCGTGGCCTTCACCATGGACGAATCTTATGTAAAGGCTATCTATCGTGCATTTGTCACCCTTTATAAAGAGGGTTTCATTTACCGTGGCAATCGCATCACTAACTGGTGCCCGCGTTGTGCCACCAGTCTGTCTGATCTGGAAGTAGAACACGACGAAAAGAAAGGCCACCTTTATTGCATCAAGTATTTACTTGAAGACGGCAGCGGCGAATTAGCTGTGGCCACCACAAGACCAGAGTCACTTTATGGTGACGTGGCCGTGGCTGTGCACCCTGAAGATGATCGCTACAAAGCATTTATTGGCAAGAACGTAAAATTGCCAATCACTAATCGCTTGATACCAGTAATTGCCGACTCTTATGTCGAGCGCGAATTTGGTACTGGGGCACTAAAAATCACACCTGCTCACGACATCAACGACTACGAAGTAGGAGTGCGTCATAAACTGCCGCAGCTTACCGTCATTGACTTGAAGGGTAACCTGAATAACAGTGAATATGTACCGGAATTTTTACACAACGTCGAACGCTTTGAGGCCCGCAAGCAAACGGTTTTAAAACTTGAAGAATTAGGGTTGCTGCAAGAATCGCGCGATTACAACGTGGGCCTTGGGCACTGCGAGCGGTGCCAAACAGTAATCGAACCACTGCTTACCGATCAGTGGTATCTGAGCATGAAAGAACTGGCTCAACCGGCTATTGAAGTGGTTGAAGAGCAAAGAGTGCAGTTTGTGCCAGAGCGCTATTCCAGTCAATATTTAGATTGGATGAAAAACATTCGCGACTGGTGCATCAGCAGACAGTTGTGGTGGGGCCACCGCATTCCAATCTGGACTTGCCAGAAATGCAATCACATCGATGCTTACGAAAGCGCGCCTGAAAGCTGCGAAAAATGTTCGGCACCCGCCGCCGAACTGACTCAAGACGAAGACGTTCTTGATACCTGGTTCAGCTCTGCCCTCTGGCCTTTTGCTACTCTGGGCTGGCCCGAGAGCACTAAAGAAATGAAGATGTTCTTCCCCACCACGATACTTTCTACCGCTCGCGAAATTATCAACCTCTGGGTTGCCCGCATGATCTTCATGTCTATGAAATTCATGAAAACCATTCCTTTCAAACACGTGCTCATTCACCCGGTTATTCAGACCGGTGACGGCAAGCGCATGTCAAAATCAAAAGGCAATGCCGTTGACCCGCTGGACATGATCGACACTTATGGCGCCGATGCTAATCGCTTCTGGTTCGCTTCAGTGGGAATTAAGGGCGATCAAGATGTGCGTTTCCGTCCTGAAAAATTAGATGAGTACAAACGCTTCGCCAACAAATTGTGGAATGCCGGACGTTTCGTCTTGACTCAAATCGAAGGCTTTGAGCCAAAAGGTGTCAATCCTGCGCACCTCACTCTGGCTGACCGCTGGATTCTCAATCGCTATAACGTCTTGCTTGATCTCCTGCAAATGTATTTCCAAGACTATGACTTTGACAAAGCGGCTAACCATCTACACGACTTCACCTGGAGTGATTTCTGTGACTGGTATGTAGAAATTGCCAAAATTCAATTAGCGCAAGAAGCGGCTTCTGGTGAAGGCACCGGCCAGACCAAAGCCGTTCTGCAAACCGTATTCGAAGGGCTGCTGCGCGCACTGCATCCGATTATGCCTTTCATCACTGAAGAGTTGTGGACCAAGACTCCAAAATCGTCGTACTTCCCTAAAGATTTTGTCTCCATCATGTTTGCGCCTTATCCGCGCCCTGATGAAAACTTCATCGATGACGATGCCGATGAAAAAATGGAATTTCTCATGCGCGTAATTCGCTCCATCAGAAATATTCGTCAAACGTACAACGTGCCAGCTTCTACGCAAGCTGAAGTAATGATTGTTTGCCAGGACGAAGACGAGATGAAGTGTCTGCTCGATGGTGCCACTTACATTGAGCGCCTGGCCAAAGCCAGCCCACTCGATATCAGCATGGATTGCTCGCCACCATCTATGGCGGCATGCGAAGCTGTGTCTTCAGTCAATATTTATGTGCCGTTGGCGAAACTAATTGATATTCCAAAATCAAAAGAAAAGCTCAATGTGCGCAAGGCGTCTATTGAAAAAGAAATAGCTAAAGCTAATTCACAGCTCGCTAATCCTGATTTCAAATCGAAAGCACCACCTGCAAAGGTGGCTAAGATTGAAACCGAGTTGAGCGAACTGACAAGACAATTGGAAAGCGTTCATTCACAATTGAAGGTACTGGACGCCAGCTGATTTAGTTTTTAGAGGTCACTAAATAGACTGAGCTGGCCATTATCGAGCGGTTGCTTTTTAGCAGCCGCTCTGGCCTCAGCCTTGCTCGCTTTAGCAGCTGCGGCTGCAGCGTGTTCTTCTGCCTGTGCAGCTGCTTCGGCAGCTGTTTCAGCAGCAATATCGATTGGTACAATCAAATCTCTGGTATCAGTGCCGGTGCCGTTGACGTCGGTAGAGACGCGGTAAATGTCAATCAAATCATCAGGATAAGGCTTGAGCATTGATTCGAGTTGCGCCAAATTTTTATTTTGTGGATTGAGCCAGTCGCTCTCTAATTGTCTTGGCAAAATCACCGGCATACGGTCATGAAAGCGCGACATTTTGTTGTTTGCGGCCGTAGTAATAATGGCGCAAGTGCGAATCTCGTCACCGTCAGTGGATGACCAGTCTTCATAAAGGCCGGCAAAACCCATGAGGCTCTGGTCTTTCAAACGAATGCGCCAGGGTTTGCGATTTTTAGCCTGGCCTTCCCACTCGTAAAAACCATCTGCCGGAACAATGCACCTTCGTGCAGCAAATGAAGTGCGGAAGAATGGCTTCACCGCAATTGATTCGCTGCGTGCATTAATCATGGGCGGATTTTTCTTGCTGTCGCGCACCCAACCAGGCAGAAAACCCCAGCGCGCCGCTTCTATAAGTCGGCCTCCTTCAGGGGCGCGATTTGAAATAACAATTGGCACCCACTGAAAGGGCCCGATGTTATAACGAGGGGCAATGGGCAGCGCAAGACTGGCAACGGCAAAGTGAGCCAGTATCTCTTCTGTAGAATGGGATAGAGTGTAGCGTCCGCACATGAGGTGATTGTCTCACACCTGCTTATGTTTCATAAGGTGACTGTCAGTCTTCTGCAGAAAAAATACCTCCGGAGGTATTTTTTCTAAAACATATCCCGCAGCATGTTTCTTTAATTCGTCTTTTAAAATGTCAGTCAACATCCTTACTCAACGCAAATAGCGCCATTGCCAGCACAGCCAAACTCAAATCGAGAAAAGCAATGTGCAATTGATCGGGCATGGTAAGCAGATTGACCGCGATGCCTATGAGCATTATTGCCACTGCCAGTGATCCAAGCCTGGGTTTAACCGCTACAAGAATGCCGATGGCCATCTCAACCGGCCCCGATGCCACCATAATCTGATGAGCTGAAAATGGCACAATTTGTAAGACCAGGGACGAAACGTAGCGCTCCCAGTTAGTCATCAAATTGAAAAATTTATCGAGTCCTGCCACAAAGGGCACAAGCACAAATACGCCCTGCATGATGCGCGCCACTAACTTATCGCGAGTAACTCTAGCGCTGTCGCCAATCTTCAAGCTCTTCTCTTTAGTTATCACCGCGCCTGTGACGCCAACGTATGTTTTTGGTTCCATTTGTGCTTTATTTATTGTTTAGTACAAAGCGGAGTTCACCATTGCCGGACAGTACAGACTTAACCAAGCAAAGAATTTTGGTCAACGGCATCACCTTAAACGTTGGTCGTGCCGGTAGTGGTGCGCCGGTGCTGATGCTGCATGGTTTCCCCAATTCGCTTCAGCTCTGGTCTAAGGTTGCACCACCGCTTGTCGAAGCCGGCTTTGAAGTTATCGCTTATGACCAGCGCGGTTATGGCGAGTCTGACGCACCACCATCCAAAAGCGCTTACAAACTGAACGAAATTCTCAATGACGCCGTTGAGCTACTCAAGGTTTTGGGTGTCGAGCAAAAGGTTCACCTGGTAGGCCATGACTGGGGTGCCATAATCGCCTGGCTTTTGGCCATAAGGCATCCGGAACTGGTAGAAAAACTTGTGGTGATATCGGTTGGGCACCCTATGGCATATCGCTTTGCCGGCCTAGAGCAAAAACTTAAAGGCTGGTACATCGGGCTTTTTCTTTTGCCAGGCATTGCTGAGGCCGCCTTCAAACGCGATAACTGGAAAGCAGTGCGTCGCATGGCCGGAAAAACTCCCGGCGTACAACAGTGGATTATGGAGCTAAGCAGGCCAGGTCGCCTCACTGCTGGTTTTAACTGGTACCGGGCCAATATATTGCAGCTATTTTTTGCCAAGACTCCACACTGCCAGGTACCCACTTTGGGCGTCTACGGCCCTGACCCGGCTCTGGCCGAAGACCAAATGACCAGTAGCGAAAAGTACGTTGATGCAAAGTGGCGTTATGAGCGCTTCGAGCACTGTGGCCACTGGATTCCGCTAGATAAACCAGATGAACTCGCCAGTCTGCTAATAGATTGGTTCAGCAAGTAAATGTGCCCAGCGTAATACGGTATAAATAGGGCATACCAGCCCTTACCAGCCCGAGTTGAAAATGAACGACACAGAAGCCAGCAGACATTTTCAGCAAGGTTTTATGTATTTGCAAAAGCAATGCCCTAACGAAGCGGCGCTTTGCTTTACGCACGCACTTGAGGCTAACCCAAGCCTCTGGCAGGCTCAGCTTAATCGCGGCAATGCGCTGATGATGGCCGGGCGCTATAAAGTGGCCATCAAAGATTTTGAGGCGGTAATTGCAGTTGAACGCAGCCCGCTTGCATACATGAATAAGGGGCTGTGTTTGCACCAGATGGGCCGCTCTGAAGAAGGGCTCAAATGCGTCGAAGTTGCCACCACACTCACAGACAGCGACAGTTTGCTTGTGATTATTATTTCTGCCAAAGCCGAAATTCACAATGATCTCGGGCAGTTAAGTCTGGCACTAACTGATTATCATAATGCCATTGCTATTAAGGACGACTCACCGAGCCTGTATAGCTATCGCGGACAGCTGCACTATCGCATGGAAAAGTTCCAGGAAGCAGTAGCAGATATCACCAAGGCCGTACAACTGAGCCCGGCTTTTGAGCCTGATCTTTACTACCGGGCCCATAGTTTATGGAAATTGAACAAACCTAAAGAAGCTTTGCAAGATTTTAACGCCGTCATTGATAGCGAGCCCGAAGAATGGACTAATTACTTGAGTCGCGGTCGTTTGCTTGATGAAATGGGTTTACCTGACGCCGCCATGATTGACTTAAATAAAGCCATCAAAATCAATCCGCAATGCGCACAGGCTTACTTTCACCGCGCCTTTTTACACGCCCTTAAAGATGACGAGCGTAGCCGATCGAAGAGCGCGCTAGATTTCGAAAAAGCATTTACGATAGATCCATCGATACGATCGTGGTATCAGGCACAACTAAACATCAAGCAGAACTAACACTCTGATGCGGCCAAAAAATTTAAGAGAAATGAACGATATGGGCGGCATGAGAGATTTTCTCAAGTCGAGCTGGACGATCTTTATTATGTTGGCTCAAATCGGCCTGGTGATGGCTACCCTGGGCGGCACGGTAATCGGTTTGCTCGTCGTTCAAGAAGTAAACCGACTGCCCAATATTGATTATCTAAAAAGCTATAAACCAGTTGATTCTATTTCAATTTATGATCGCAATGACAAACTAATTGAACGTATCAATTTAGGCATGCCGCGCACAATTATTCCCTTTAAGCAAGTGCCGCTTTCTATGCAGCAAGCGGTACTGGCTGCTGAAGACAAGAATTTTTACAGCCACGGAGCCATTAGTTTTCAGGACGTTTTGCGCGCATCAATTGCTAATGCAAAGGCACTACGCATGGTGGAAGGCGGCTCTACAATTACGCAACAGCTAGCTAAGAATTTGTTTTTCCCCGAACTTAAACGCAATGCTGTAACCAAGCTGGCAGAGGTTGTTGCCGCCTATCGGCTGGAAGAAAAATATACCAAGCAACAAATATTTTCTATCTACTTGAGTGAAATTTATTTTGGCAATGGCTCTCGCGGTATTCAGCAAGCAGCGCAAAATTATTTTGGTAAGAATGCCAGCAATCTCTCTATTTCTGAATCAGCCTTTCTCGCTGGTATCATTCGCCAGCCCTCATTTTTAGGTGGCAAAGATCACCGCGCAGAAGCCATCGACAGACAAAAACAAGTGTTGCGAGCGATGGTTGAATGTGGCTTTATCACTGACAGCGAATGTTTAGTAGCTGAATCTAAGCCACTGGTTTTTAAACGTGCACAGGTGGCGAAACCAAGTCAGCCATTTAAACATAACCCTTATTTTACTGCTCTAGTTTTAGAGACGGTACGCAGGCAATTCGATCAGCGCACCATTGGTGTAAATGGGCTCGAAATTTTTACCACCCTTGATCCGGTGGCTCAAGAAGCGGCAGAGCAAGTGCTGGCTTCTGAAATTAGACGCGCACCACCCGGCATTGAAGAAGAAGCACTGGTGAGCTTATCGGTAAAAGATGGTTCTGTTCGCGCTCTTGTTGGCGGGGCTCATGATTACTGGGACAATCAATGGAATAGCGCAGTTAACCCGCACACAGCAGGCTCTTCACTAAAGCCATTTATTTACCTCACTGCTTTTATGGCTGGTATTCTCACTCCTGAGAGCACTGTGCAAGACATGCCGTACAAAATGACGCAAGAAACTGGAGAGGAGTGGGCACCCAAAAACTACGACGGAAAATATATGGGCGACATCACTGTGCGCGAGGCACTGTGCCAGTCGCGCAATATGTGCACCATTCGCGTCATGGATCAAGTGGGCATTGCCAATTCCATCAGCACACTGAGAGCAGCAGGAATAAAGAGCGAGCTGGCACCAACAATTGCTCTGGCCCTTGGTAGTTCGGCAGTCACACCTCTAGAACTAGCTGCGGCATACGGCACTATTGCCCGAGGCGGCGTAGCCATTGCACCCTGGATGATTCGTGAAGTAAAAGACAGCCGTGGCCAACTACTCGACACTTATGTGCCCATGGTTCACCGCGTTTTTCCTGAAGAACAAACGACCTGGCTGATAGATATTCTTACTGAAGTGGTGCGCCGCGGCACAGGCACTCAGGCCAAGTTGGCCGGGCGACCTGTGGCCGGAAAAACAGGCACTGCCGACAAATCAAAAAGTATATGGTTTGTCGGCTTCACACCAGATATGGTGACTGCGGTGTGGGGCGGTGGCGATGAGAAAAGCCCGGTAGCTGGCAAGCATGTTACCGGCGGAACAGTGATGGCCAGGGTCTTCAGGCAATATAACCAACGCTATTACAATAGCGTGCCCACACCGGCCGGAATGTTATTGACTTCGCGCTATGCTGTCGCCCCTGCCGACTACAACAAAGTCAATTCGAAGCCTATCAGCCACAGTAACGATGTGCCATATAGTGAAATTGATCCCAGTGCCGCTGCCAATTATGCTCCAGCGACTCAGCAAACAGCGAGGCCAGCAAGTACTGCGGCTAGTACGCAAGTACGTTCACAAAGAGGCGTTACTGAATATCACTGGGACCAGCAATAACAACGGCATGAATCTACAACTTACAAGTTGTAAATTCATACAACCCATCGGTTGTAAAATTTCTTAGGCTTTAAAAACTGACATAGGTCTCAACTCAACTCAACTCAACTCAGCTCAACTCAGCTCAGCTCAACCCTGAACGGCCACACCCCAAAATTTACCTAAAATACAAACGCGCATAAACGCCTTCCGCGGCGAGCAGCTCTTTATGCGTGCCGCTTTCAACTATGCGCCCATTTTCCATAACAAAAATCTTGTCGGCATTAATGATTGTGCTTAAACGGTGTGCCACCACCAGCGATGTGCGGCCGATCATCAAAGGCACGAGCGCTGCTTGAATCATCGCTTCATTCTCGTTATCTAAAGAGCTTGTGGCTTCATCTAAAATAAGAATGCGCGGATTTTTCAACAGCACACGGGCAATAGCCAGACGCTGCCTTTCACCGCCACTAAGCTTGTGCCCCCGTTCGCCCACGATGGTCTCGTAACCTTCCGGCATGCTTGCAATCAGCTCATGAATGTTAGCAGCGCGACAGGCATCTTCCAGCTCACTTAACGACGCATCGACTTTGGCATAACGAAGGTTGGCTGCGATGGTGTCATGAAACAAATAAGTTTCTTGCGTCACTATGCCGATATTTTCCCGCAGTGAGTCGCGAGTGATTAGCTTAGTATCTCTATCGTCTACTAAAATGCGGCCTTCATCAATCTCCCACAGCCTGGTAAGCAAATTGGTGATGGTCGATTTTCCAGCCCCGGAGGGGCCCACAAAGGCTACCATCTGACCTGGATCAATAACCAGATTCAAATCTTCTACACCAGCGCGTTTTGACGGGTAGTGAAAAGTGACGTGTTCAAATTCGACCTTACCCATTAATTGATTTTGGTCTAGAGCTTGCGCTTCAGGCAAATCTTGTTCTTCGGTCATATCAAGATAATCAAAGATACGCTCAAAAACAGCCAGTGCGCTGACCACTTGTATTTGCACGCCGGCAAGGGCCGACACGGGCGTATAGAGCCTGCCTATCAAAGCGACAAAACTGACCAGCACACCAATGGTGATACCGTGATAGATGGCCAGCCAGCCGCCGGCGAGCCAGATAATCGCTGGTCCGATAGTAACCATGGCTGTAATTGCCATCATAAACCAGCGGCCGATCATCGCTACATTTATTTCTAAATCCATCAGTTCTGAAGCCAGATTATAAAAGCGCTTACGTTCATAATCTTCTTTGACAAATGACTTAACCAGAACAGTACCCGAGACAGAAAGAGTCTCCTGAGTAGCAGCTTGAATTTGATCGCGTTTGGTTCTCGTCTTTTTGCGGGCGTCATACATGCGACGGCCCACAGGCCAGAGCGGTACTACCATCAGTGGCACTACTACAATCGAGACCACCGCAAGGCTAACATTGAGTGCGAATATGGCTATCAGTGTAGTAATAATAGTAATGATATTCGTAGCAATGGATACAATGGTGCCAGTAATCACGCCGTCAACACTTTCCACATCGCTGCTGACGCGATTCATGATTTCGCCGGTCTTAGTACTGGTAAAAAATGAAACAGGCATACGATGCAGATGCGAAACTAAGTTAGTGTGCAAGTCACGCACAATACCTTCGCCCACTTTCGAATTTAAATATCCTTGATAGACCCCAACCAGCCCGGCAAGAAAGGCTGATGCCACCATAGCCGCCACCAGCCAGCAAAGAAGGGGAAAGTTGTGGCTCGGTAGAGCTTTGTCGATAATGGCCAGTGTAAGCAGCGGCGGGGCGAGGCCCAGGGTTGATGAAACAATAATGGACCCGATTACGGCAAGCTCGAGCTTCCAGTAAGGGGCAAAAAGCGCGGCAATACGCCGCCACTCAACCTTACGCTTGAGCTTGGCTTTATCGGAGTTATACATGCTAGACCACATTAAGTGGACAGGCGGGCCGCCGCTAAACATTTGAAAGTCTCCGCCACCCGCTTAAATCTACATATGCATCTACTAATAACAGATTCAAAGATATTTAGTGCCTCTTGTAAACAGAGCAAACATAAGCATTGAGCCCTCAGAGCAAGATATACTCTTACAGTTGATAAGGGAGCTAAACTTGGCCGCCAAGAAACCTGACAAATTTGAAAAGTGGCTACTGGAAGGCCTCAAGAACAAGGACAGCCAGACGCATCACACAGATGCCTGGTGGAAAGTGATGTGCCTGACAGGCGTAGATTACTTCTCTACCCTCGGGTATCAACCAGGCATTGCTTTTCTGGCGGCCAATATTTTGTCGCCGGTAGCTACTCTTGTGCTGGTAATCGTTACACTTTTCGGTGCTCTTCCCGCCTACTGCTTCGTGGCCGAACGCAGCCCGAACGGCCAGGGCTCAGTGTCAATGCTAGAAGGCCTTCTGCCAGGCTGGTGGGGTAAAACCATTGTTTTGCTTTTACTTGGCTTTGCCGCCACCGGTTTTATCATCACAATCACTCTATCGGCAGCGGACGCCACCGCGCATATACTTGAAAACCCACTGATTCCATTCTGGATGCATCAGAAAAATAGAGTCTTGGTTACTCTGCTATTAATAACCACCCTTGGTGCCGTTTTTCTCAAAGGCTTCAAAGAAGCTATTGGTATCTCAGTCTGGATCGTCGGCATCTATCTGCTTTTGACCAATGTTATTGTCGGTTGGGGCTTGTGGCAGATTGCAACACACCCTGCGCTATTAAACGACTGGGTGCAGAAACTGGTGACCAATTTTGGCAACGGCTTCAATATGCTCACTACCGCGTGCCTGCTTTTTCCGAGCTTAGCTCTCGGTTTGTCGGGTTTTGAAACAGGCGTTGCGGTGATGCCCATGGTGCGCGGCGATGCCACAGACACGCCGCAAAATCCGGCAGGGCGCATTCGCAATGCCAAACACTTACTCACCACCGCCGCATTGATTATGAGTTATTACCTGGTGGCATCAAGCATGGTCACCACGCTACTCATTCCTGCTGAGTTGTATAAAGAAGGCGGCGAAGCCAACGGTCGAGCACTGGCCTATCTGGCCCACACACATCTGGGCGAAATTTTTGGCACCTTTTACGATTTCAGCACCATAATGATTCTCTGGTTTGCAGGCGCTTCGGCAATCGCTGGTTTGCTCAGTCTGGTGCCGCGCTATTTGCCTCGCTATGGTATGGCACCTGAATGGGCCGGTGCTGTGCGCCCCCTGGTGATGTTTTTCACCGCCATCGCCTATGGTGTCACGATTATATTCAAGGCCGACGTCGACGCGCAGGCCGGGGCCTATGCCACAGGTGTGCTGGTGTTGATTACATCAGCTGCTCTAGCCTCAGCAATTACATCATGGCAAACTCGTCTGCCTAAAAAGTATCTTTTTTCAATTATCAGTATTGTTTTTATCTGGACATCCATCGTCAATATTACTCAGAAACCAGAAGGCGTTCGCATCGCCCTGTTCTTTGTCTTCAGCATTCTGGTGACTTCGTTTGTTTCACGAGCTTTCCGCTCTACTGAGCTTCGAGTAGAAACTGTAACTCTCGATAAAAAAGCCACTGAATTTATCAATGCTGCCTGCAAAAGTCACTGGGGCGAAATTCGCTTATTGGCCAGCCGCGCCGGTAGCACCGATCTCAGCGAGAAAGAAGCGCATGCCCGCATGATTCACAGCATACAGGCTCGCGAAGGCAATTTTATTTTCCTCGAAGTTGAAACAGAAGATGTCTCAGAATTTTCTGACACCGTACTGGAAGTGACGGGTCATGAAATTGACGGCCACCATGTGCTGCGTTGTAAGAGCCTGGCTGTGCCAAATGCCATTGCCGCAATCTTGTTGCACATTCGCGATAAAACCAAAAAGAATCCGCACGTTTATTTGGGCTGGACAGAAGGCCACCCTATTGTTTATACCTTCAAGTTCATATTTTTCGGTGAGGGTGAAACTGCCACCCTGACGCGAGAAATCATTCGCAACACTGAGCCGAATGATATCAAAAGACCACTAGTTCACGTAGCCTGATCAGACACAACTTTATGACAGACAACAACCAGAATCAAAAAATACTGCTCAATGTTTATACACGCCGATCGCTAATCGGTTTGAGCCTCTTTTTTGCCGTGCTTTCCCTCTGTGTTTTAGGCTGGTATCTCGATGAGGCAGACGGCCTGGTTACAGGTGCCATAGTGGCAATCTTTCTGGTAGTGACCGTGGCTCTGTACATGCGCAAAAGAGAAAGCCGAGTCGTAACGGTGCAACTCGACGACCTGGCCAAAGGTTTCGTTGATGAAGCCGGCGCCAAACATCTAGGCGTCATTAGACTATTGGCCCAGAGATATGGCCACAAAAATTACGAACAAATCCAGCAAGACGCCAGGCGAAAACACAGCATTCAGGCAGACGAAGGCGATTTTATTTTTGTGGAAGTAATACCAATACTGGCCGAGAATCAAGACAGTCTGACTGTCACGGGTCATCTTGAGGGGAATTTTCGCGTGCTTCGCTGCAAGTCACCGGCTGCCGCCAATGCCATAGCCGCCCTGCTGCTGCATCTGCGTGATTTAGAGCACGAAAATCCTCACATTTACCTTTCCTGGAGTGAAGGTCATCCCCTGGCCTACGCGCTCAAGTACGCCTTTTTCGGTGAAGGTGGAACGGCTCCTTTGATCAGAGAAATATTACGCGAGCACGAGCGCGAACCTGATAAACGTCCGATTGTTCACGTTGCCTAAATTTGTATATGATACGTAATAGGAATTAGCTGCGCTTTACTGATTTAGCGCCATTAGTTAAAACACAAAGTTTTTGCCTGGCTTGTTTATCTTGGGTAAGTAAATCGCCCACAGTTGATTGAGCGAAAATTGCCCTGGTTTGCTCCACAGATTGATTTAAAAGAGCGTGCAGAGGGCAGCTATTGCCCCTTTTTCGCCCCAAACCGGTGGGACACTGCTCACAAAGCTTAATTGGTTCTACAGCGTCAATAATCGTCAGCAAGCTAAGTTTATTCGGATTAGCCGCCAGGGCAAATCCACCGCCCAGGCCGCGCTGTGAGGTGACCAGGGTGGTGCGCACAAGACCGTTAAGAATTTTCGACAAGTAAGGCAGAGGAACATGAGTGGCCTGAGAAATCTCCTGCGCAGTGTGCGCTCCGCGATAATCCTGAGCCAGGAAAATTACTGCACGCAGCGCGTATTCAGCGGTATGAGAAATCATGGTGTCCACTCCGGTCAATCAGAAGTTTAATTCTGATGATTTTCAAAGTAGACCGCAGATGCCTGAAGTTGTTCCCACAGTATCGCCACCGACGAACGTACTGACAACCTGAGAGATTTATAAAGGGAAAGTCTAAAAGGAGCGATCGCCACCTGGGGCGGACACAACATTAAGCTCTGTCAGCCTTTTGAGGCCGCGTTCTGTATTCAAATCTAAAATTCGAAGCAGCGTGCCGCCATCGCGATAGCGATGCAACGTCACAGTGTCGGGCGCATTGCGATCGGCAGAAAGAAAACAGCGTGGCTTGCCCGCTTTTATCGTGTCTTCAACTTCAACCATGACGTGATCGCTGTCACTCTGTTGTTGCAATCTCGCCAATTCATGGATGTCCACGGTTTGCTCCTGTTCATTTCTTCGATTTCTTCGATTTCTTCGATTCGTTCAATGGTTGCACATTCAACACTATTAGACCAGACACTGACCAGATTGAATAGTTTTTTCCTGGAAAATTCTGCAAACAAAGAGTTGTCAAAGTGTTGATAAATTCGAGCAGCACTTTTCAATCATTGAAAGTTAGGCAGCTGTAAGGGATAAATCTAAGGGAAATTGCACCACATGTAGTGCAAGCGCTCTTCGATTTGATATTTGTAAAAGCAATGCAACAATTTACGGACCACCTGCTTAAATGATGCAGGTCTAAGGGCTCAGACTCCACTGAATCAGTTTATAATGATTGAGCAGGCCAATTGTTGGCCTTTTTTTGCATGAGTAGCTCAGCGGTAGAGCACGCGCCTCTTAAGCGCTTGGTCGAGAGTTCGAATCTCTCCTCGTGCACCATTTTACCTTTTAGAACACAAACGACTTTTAGCTATTCCGCTTTAGCCGGTGCATTGCCGCTGGTATGTTCGTCAATGAACGCCAGAGCTGTGCCAAAAGCATCATCTGCCACTTTTACATCTTCAAAGGTGTAGTGGTCGCCTTCTGGCAAACGCACAAACTTTTTGTCTTTAGTGGCCAGATTTTTATAGACGCTTTCTGAACCAACAAGCTTAGATTCGCCATCTTTGTCGCCGTGCACAATCAGCACAGGCATGTTTTTAATTTCTTTTGCCATCGCTTTAGTCTTGTACATAAAGAACTGGCAGGCCACCATTTCGCCTGCAGTAACGTCCATGCGCACCATGTCGTCGTCACTAAGTGCTGCTTTCAATTCTTGCTTTGGTGTGGCCACATCCATCAGTTTTTCGCCCAAACCAAACGCATGCTTAGAGCCTACAGCCATGCCTAATCCAACGTTCATGAAATTGTTCACTGACTTAAAGTGATCGCCACCAGGGGCAGCTGAGATGATGCCGTTAATTAAGGTTGGATATTCGCTTGCGGCTTGCAGTGCCAGAGCACCACCCATGGCCTCACCGAGAATGAAAACAGGTACGTCCGGATGAAGTTTGCGTATTTCTTCACAAGAACCTTTGACGTCAGCTAATGTCTTTTTCAAATCCATTTTGCTTTCTTTTTTGTCCATTTCACGCCATCCACCAAAGCCGCGCAAGTCAATGGCGTAGACAGAAATGTCTTTTTCAGCCATACGCTGGCCGAGGTCGTCGAAGCAGCCACTATAAAGACCAAGCTCGTGCAGTGCCAAAATTACGGCCTTAGGTTTTTTCGCCTGCCAGTAAATTGCTGGTGGATTACCAGGCACGAGGCCAACTTGTGTGCCGTGCAAATTTCTTTTCTTACGTTTGTTGTCGGCAGAATGTTTCTTTGAAAATGGCCAGAATGCTTGAGCCGGAGCAACAGGAAGCGAGGCAGCCAGCAGCGCCACAAGCAAGGCGGCGGCAACTGTTCGACGAGTAGTAAACATATTTCTGCCACCGTTGCCAACGCTATTTACCAGTTTCATAATTTCTCCTATTGCTTCTTAACAGTGACCGATGAGCTGGATGCCTTAGTGCCTGAGGGCTTAGCTAAAATTTCTGCAGGGCTACGTGGATTTGCCGGTTTAGTGCCTAATTTTGGTTCATTATCGAGACCGAGTTTTGGTACTACCACCGGTGCTTGCAATTGAGTGCGATCTCTCAATACTTCCTCTTCAACCTGCTCTTTTAAATAATTAAAAGCCTGGTTGAGAGTAGTGTCGGCACCGTTTAAGGTCAGACCTTCTATCAGCCGCCGAGTAAACACGCCATTAGAATAGCGCTTTGACTCCCAGGATATCTGATCGGCTTGACTGGCTGCAACCACAATTTGCCCCGGCGGCGAGACTAAGGTCTCGGCAGTAATATTGCGAATGCGATAGATGCCCTTACCACCAGATTCTCCAGGTGATTGCGCAGTTTCAGCAGGCTCTGAATAGGCAGACTTTTCTTTGAGCACTTCGCTGTTGGCAGCCGCGCCACCGTGGCAAACGTCTAAAAACACACAGATACGATCAGAATGCACCAGATCTTTAAGACCGGCCACCAGCCACTGCATGGGAATACCAGAAAAGACGATGTTCTGGGCGTTACCTTCATAAGGCACAATAAAATTGGCTCCGCCAACCTGGCTGGCGGCCTGAGTACCGTGGCTGGAAATATAAATCACAGCCATATCATCCTTCTTGACGACATGTTTCAACCACTTGTCGCCAAGTAGGGCCACAATATTTGACCGGGTGGCGTCTTGATCGGTAATCAATTTGACATGGTCAGGCTGAAAATTGGCACGAGTAATGAGGAAATTTTTGAAGTCGATGGCGTCTTTAGCGGCAAATCGCAAATTCAACGACGAATCTTGGAAACTACTGATACCTACTACCAGCGCCCATTTATCTTGAATAGGTTTTGCTCCGGCAGGAGCAGCGACAACCGCCGGCTGATTCTGCTCAAAATAAAGACCCTTCTCTGCTTTTTCAATTGACCGCGCTTGGGCAATTAGCGGTTTTGCTTCAGCAGTTTTATTTGCAGAAATAAGCACTTTAGCGAGAATTTCGAGATCACGAGCGACTAACAAATTACTGTCACTGGTGAGGCGCTGATCACGGGCCAACAGGCTCCTGGCGTATTGTTCGGCCGCGTCTAACTGGGCATTATCATCTTTCATGATATCAATCAGTTCGCGCAATATAAGCGCTACATAGTCATGGTCAGCGCCAAGCGATTGCTCTTCAATTGCTAGAGCACGCACCAGAAGTGGTACCGCTTTAGATTTTTGATCATTCCGCACCAGAATGTCGGCAAGATTGACCAGATTTTGCGCTACTTGAATGTGCGATTTACCATAAACTTTCTCTCGCACAGCCAGTGCCTGAGTCAGTAAGGCCTGCGCTTGATCAAGGTGGCCCATGTTGCCGTAAAGGAAAGCGAGATTGTTCATGCAGGTGGCGACTTCAGGATGCTCATCGCCGTGGATGGCCCTGGAGATTTCCAACGCTTCTTTATAGACTTGTTCTGAAAGTGAATATTTACCCTGGCGCAGATACAACTGCCCCAGGGTAGTTAAGTCGAGCACCACTGCCGGTGACTTTCTTCCCGCGGCCCTTTCATCAATAGCCAGGGCTTGTTTTACACTTTTTTCTGTCGCTCTATAATTGTCACACTCAAGATAAGCATTGCCCAGCGCCAGCAGTGTTGCGCTCAATTGCTGATCGTCGGAAGTTGCTTCTTTGAGGCGAATTTGCAGTGCTTTTTGCAAAACAATAATTGCCAGGTCAGGGCGATTTTCACTGAGCAGCCGGCCGCGAACAACAAGAGCGGCAGCCAATTCTTGCGATTGTCCAAATTGTTTTTCAACCTCAGCAATGGCTTGTTTAGAGGTACTGTCGGCCTTAGCATCCTTGCCTTGCTTCTGATATAAAACTGCCAGGCTAGCTAGATTTTTTGAAAGAGATAAGTCTTTAGCGTTAATAATCTGACGCTGAGTCGTTGCCAGTGTATAAAGGGTCTCTGCTTCTGAGAGGCGGCCCTGGCTCAAATAAAAGTCAGCCAGACGTTCTTGAGCAATTAGAACAGCAGCATCGCTCTTGCTGTGATCTTGCTCTTTCAGTTTTATGGCTTGTAACAACAGGGTTTCGACTTTGCCAATGGACCCGGTGCGCTGATAGAGCATGGCAAGATCGGTACAGACAGAGGCCCTGGCATTGCTTTCATTGAGCTTTTCGGCAATCTCTTGTTGTTGTTGAAGGATTTTTTCAGCGTCGGCAAATTTGCCTGCGGCCACGAGCACATGATTGAGGGCGCGCAAATCGACAAATCGCACGGCGTCGGTGGCGCCATCATCTAATTTGAGCAACTGTTGATAATGACTTTCGGCAGCAACATAGTTGCCTGATGCTGAGTAGACTCCAGCTAGCGCCCTCAAGGTCTTTGCCTTTCGTGGATCGCTGTTTTCAAATTCGTTGGCAGAATTCCACGCGGCAGTTAAGTGCTTCTCGGCTTCGGGCCAGTTACGAGCCTGCGCGGCATTAGCGCCAGAAGCAAAGAGAGCCTGCCAGACAGACTCTTGCCCGAATACAAAGCTGCCTGCAGACGCGCTCAAAAGAACGGTGAGGGCCAGAGCGGCAGTTTTGCTTTTGATTTGAAAATCACGCATATGAGAGAGCAGGGCCTAAATTGAGCATTCTACCAACCTGACACTGCTTATGGAGAAGTTAGGAAGAATTCTCATCTCATCCCTAAAAGGTAAAGCTGAGAAGTTAAAGCTGGAACACGCAAAGCTGGCCAAAAACTCTACGGCCCTGTAAATTAGGGCGATGTCTTATTGTCCACCAGCCGCCAGCGTTGAAGTACAACGCACACCTGCTTACTTTAGCCTGGTAAAAGGCCTCAATACCATCAGCTACTTGGCCTTAATCTGGCTGACATGGAAATTTTTCAGCGGCCAGTTAGACGTGCAGCTATCGGGCGGTTGCGTAGCGGTAAGCGGCGCCTGGTTGATTTTAACTCGTATAAAAGTAGACCATTTATTACAGACTTATTTTGATGTGCTCTCGCGCATTGAGCTGCAACTACCAGTGGTGCTCGGTATCCTCATGAGTTCAGTCGCTCTTTTGGCCAGGGCCATTCATCCAGTGGTGCATGTATTTGCCCTGGCAGAGCTGGCCCTATGGATCTATATTTTCGTTCTTTACAGAAGAAACAAAGCACGGTTCAAGAAACAGGGGTATGGGCCCGTGCCTTTGAATACGCTAATTAATCCGCCGGCTGCGGTACTGCAATCAGGCGATTTGCTTCTCACCAGCGGAAATATCGCCAAAACTTTGCATGAAAGTGTTGGTCATGCCGAAACAGTAATTGAAATGGCGGACGGTAAAAAAATGCTTTTCAGCTCATATATGGCGAAAGGCTGCATTTTGCACGACATTGATGATCTCACAGGTGCGGGCTACAAAGGTCACTATGTAGGCCTGCATTTAAAGACACCGTGGACAGCGGAGCAAAAAAAGAAGGCCGCCGACGCAGCTTTAGAAATGGTTCAGACCAATAAAAAATGGGCCATTGAAGAGAATATTCGATTAGCAAAAAGAATTGATTATCTGCCTTTGCCACAATCTATTAAAAATGGGCTGCAAAAATTTTTTCATGCCAGCGGCTACGACTGGTTCGGTACCTTTATGGGCCGCATAGCCAGCGATAGGTGGACCTGCATTGGCGCTGCCGTCGAGCTATACAGGCGACTGGGAGTGCCAATCAATCACTATGGTACCGGCCTATTTGGTGCCGGCACCACTCTATTAGATCCAATTATGCCCGTGCGGTTTTTATCCGATCCGGCCTTGCAATTGATTACTAAAGACCTAGAAAGTCTTTGATTTTTTCAGTTGCCGAAACTTTAGGCCGGTAAAATTCGCCAGTCCAACCTTGGTTGCCGGCAACAGCATTGTTGCTAGATTGCGAAGAACTGGCCATTTCGTAAAGTGTAGATAGCAGAGCACGACACTGGGCGGTAGCACCTTTGCCTTCGACCTTTAATTCTTGTGGCGAATAATGGGCTTGTGTATCCATCTGCCCGACAAATCGAGCATATTCAGGGCGCAGACTAAAGCCGATTAAAGGCAACTGCGGTTGAGCATAAACCGTAGATACTTCATCTAGCAATTCTTGCAATGCATTGAGATCCCAGGCCAATACTTTTCTGCCTTCGAACAATTTGTTCAAGTGAATAACAATCTCACTGAAAGGCAGTGCATTAAAGACCACGGCTTGATCAATACCATGATCACTAATCAGCTCGTTGGGTATAACTTGCTGTGGCTTGAGCATAGTTTCAAACAAAACCTTGCCACCTGGAGTCACCACTGATAGTGTCAAAAGTCGTATAGACGACGACAGAACGCTATTGCGCAGATCTGAAGGTTCAGCGCGACTGACATTGATTGCAAGCATCAACCAATCGGTGGAATCAATTAGATACCGGGCCCAGATAATCGACTTGTTGCGGTCTACAGGGCTTGGATGGATGCCAGGATCAGTTTTGGCAGAATGCATATCTATTCTCAAAGTAGGGGCAAGCAACATTTTAGCCGCTTGCCGTTTGAGCAAGATTAACCCTTTACAATCCTTGTGTTCAAATTTGGCACCACCAGTGCCTAACTTTATTTTTGGTTATGACGATAAAGCTTGCGAATACTTTCTCGGTCACGGCTAGAAAGCTCTGACGAACATGACTTCCAGTACATTACATCTTGCCCGGCGGGAGAGTGCCCAACTCCAATTACGTGACCAAATTCGTGCATAAAAAGTGTATAAAGATGAGTTTTTGCAAATGAACTCATTTCTTGATTGATGATCTTGTCAATGCCATTTTGCACCGAAGACTCCCCATCGTATGATGGGCAGTAGACGCGCACATGGGCCTTATCCAGTGCTCTTGAACCAGCATCACCGTTAACGTAAATTACGCTGGTGCGACCGGCAGAACTGTAAGGAATATCGTCATATGAAGTCACTCTTTCGATATATACATCAGCCTCTTTAGCGCTGTCGACGAAAGCAAGCTTGACTGGTGAGTTTTCAAAATCAGTCCATTGCGCCATGGCCTTAAGCATCAATTTTTTCAGATCGCCGCCGAAACCATTGGTGGTGCTGCTCTCGACAAATACTTTTAGTGGAAAGCGCTTTGCTTGCCAAAAACAGGTTGGTTCGGCTTTAAGATAATCACTATCTGAAGGTGGGCTTTTATGGCGGCTTAACAAGTTATATTCAATGTCACCGATGGTCCAAGTGAGACGGTCGATTTCATCAAGATCTTGCTCGTCTTTAAGACATATCTTAAAACCATCGCGTGCCTTTTTAAAATCACTGGTGGCTTCTTTATAGCGCCCGAGAAGATCGAGAGCAATGGCGCGAGACTGATACCAGTCAGCCACCTGCCTGATTTTTGTCTGGGGAAACTCTTCTATCATACGCGTATAAAGTCTAGCCGACTCTTCAAATTGATTGGCCATCTGAGCCACCCAGGCCATTTGCCATAAAGTGGCTAAAACCTGGTCTTTTTCATCGCCTTTGGCTTCCCGCATAGAAAGCAAAACAGCATCACTGATGGTGGCCTGGTCGTAACGCTTACAAGCAATTGAGGCATCGGCGTAACCTTGAAGTGCATCGCTGAATTGCCGCTTAAAACTTTCACTGGCCGTATCTGAAGCCCTTTGAGCAGTTTTAAAATAATGCTGCGAAAGTTGTTCAGTCAATTGCTCAAACGAAAGCGCTCGAAAATTATCAACAGGTGCGCCAAACTCTCGTGCGGCCAAAAGCTGCATGGTCTCTAGGTAAAAGCGTCTGGCAAATTCTCCACGCTCTGCTGCAATCAAAATACGACCAAGGGTGCTTCGTGTATCAACTGCAGCATTATCGGTTTTGCCTTTCTTTTCCCTCAAATTGAGCGCTTCGGTCATATAGTGCTCAGCTTCATCGCAGGAGCCAGCCCAAAATAAAGTTTCACCCAAATCATAAGAAACACTAGAGCGCAAATCTTCTAGTTCGGGAAAATAATATTGACTGACTAAATTGGCCTTACGAAAAAGATGGGCAGCCTCGCTAAGCTTGCCGTCTATTTTGCACAGATATGCAGCTGAAACTAGAGCGTGCAAGCTATGCACGACTTTGTCTTTTTGCTCTTGTGTAATTATGTAATTTTTTGCAGGCGGCAAAGGTAAGTCAACCAGACCAATTTCGGCCAAGCGTATGAATTGCTCCACAGTTTCATCGGTCTGCGGCCTGGCAGAAAGTGGCGACTGTTTTAGATTTTCAATGACGGCACTAAAATGTTGCAGAGCCTCTTCACGACGGTCAAGGCCGCTTAAGCTCTGAGCCAGGGCCAGTCGGGTTTCGCGCTCTTGCAACAGTCTCTTTTCACCACTAGCCTGCTCATAAGCAGTCAGAGCCTGGCGCAACTTTGCTTCGGCCTTCTCAAATTGCCCCGCCTTAAACAGTGCCACACCGTCTGAATAGAGACTTTCTGCCTCCGCATCAACATTCTGGCCGATATCCAAATTGAAAGGCTTCATAGATTTCACTTTAGCACCTGACTGTGCAAGCAGGTTTAATGCTGTCAATAAAGAGCGGCTGTTTTCGGGTTCACTGTTTTTTAAATCATTAGCCAATTTCATTGCTAGTTGATAGGCGGCAGCGAAAGAAAGCTTTGCCTTGGCAGTGTTCTGCTTTTTGTCAGGCTGTTTCTTGCCAGACTGTTTTTTGCCAGACTGTTCTTTGCCAGGCGTTTTTTTGTCAGGCTCTTTTTTTCCTGGCTCTTTCGTTGTCGATGACTGCTGAAAAACAATCAGAGCGATAAGCTGATTGCGAGCCTGGTCAAACTGCTGGGCTCTCGCCAGTGTATGTAATTGCAATATCTTTTCGGCCCGGGCCAAACGAAGATTAGAAAACTTTGTCAGCAACTGAACCTCGGCAGCTCTGCTGACTTTATCAATTTGTTTGAGAGATTTTGAGTCGGGAGCAAGTTGATTGAGTACAGTGCGTGCGAGATATTGATCAACTAACACTTGGTTTAAATTGGCTTGCCAACCGCTGTTAATCAAGCTAACGATGCCCAGGTCGGAAGCTTTAAGGGCACCGTCCCAGGTAGTAATTTTCTCTTGTTCACCAAAGAGAAAACTATCATGAGAAGCCCACGCATTGGCACCGGCAAGCCACAAAAGCAGGCTCACAGACGCCGGCAGCAGTGATTTACTTCTCAAGCTTATCAACCCATGACATAATGGCAGCTATCTATTCTTTAGCCCCGACAGTTTAACAGCTTTCTTAAGGTGCCCATTTTGAGTGATTATGGTGCTCAGTTTAATTCAGTAGCCGATCTGGTCTCTACAGCCACCAAAGGCATTTTCAATAAAATCGATCATATGCTTTTCAAAGCATTAATCGCTGGGCTGAAAAACGAAGATTATCAAGCAGTCAGCATAGTTATCGATCAATTGGTTAAAGAACAAAAACCGGTGAGCATTCCGCCCCTCTATTTTGTCTCGCAAGCCCATCCTAACGACAGAGTCAGGCAGAAAGCAGAAGTGGCATTGACGACATTCAAGCAAGATCAAAAAATTGCCGAGTTAACTGCCGGCAAAGAGCTAAAAGCTGCTGTGGCCGATTTGATCAAAGAATTCGGCAACTACAAAGCTTGAAATATAAGGTGGCAATCAAGCTTGTTTCCATGGATTGCCGCCAGCATTAGGTTTCTTTTTAGTGCGCATCAAATGAGAGACCTTTGAGCCTGACTCACTGTCTTCTTCATAATAAACAACTTTGAAAAAGCGTAAAAATTGCTCGGTGCTAAATTGCATCGGCTCATCACCAAGTGCGCTCTGAGCCTGGCCGTAGACACTGGCGAGAAAGACCTGGCCACGCTGCAAATCGATACCGGTGAGCGGATAGGGCTTATTGGCAATAGGAGATGTGCCCACGAATGCCGAAGCATCAGGAACAAAGTCAGAAGAAACAGCAATAACTAGCTGTTTTTTACCAGTCAGGTCAGCAATCTTGCGCAAAAGATCTGCGGGCAAACAATCAGCTGTGACCAGTGTGCCCGTAGTGGCACCGGTTAAAGTTTCAATTACTTCAGCGGCGCGAGAAAATGACTCATTACGCTTATCCACAAGCTTTGCACCCAATCTATTAGTCTGGGCCATATAGATACCGTTAGCCTTCTCCAACAAAGGAAACCAGAAGCCGTACTTGGCCGCCAGGGCATAGCGCATTAGCTCTTCCGGACGAGGGGGCATCACTTCTAGTGGCTTGCCGTGAGCACCGGGAAAGCTAATGGAAAAACTATGGTCAAGATTTTCGCAAATAATGCGCATCATGGCACGCGGCCGAGTTTCAGCCAGTGAGCCCACACCAGCTGCGAAATAGGCATCGCCCATAGTGCCTAGCTTCACAGCAGCTGGTTTGATTGAAACCAGAGGATAATCAGGGTCGGCATAAAGTGAGGGCTTAAACTCCACAAATTGACCGGTTTTCGTACTCTGTCCGCTTTGCAGAATACCTTTGCTGACTGCCTCGGTATTACCCATGGTGCTGGCTACCTGATAGGCAAAGGCAAGGGTAAAATCTTGTTTTGTCAACGCCGGCACCGTACCATTAGAAACTGGCGGCCGCTCTGCCAAAACCTTGCATCCAACTGCATAAATGAGACGTACAAAGCCTTTCTCTGACTCGCTTAGATGATCGCTTTCCAGCACTGATGAAAGTTCGAAGAAATCAACATAGCCATTAAAGTCGAGGTCAACCAGTGTGTAAATTCGATCGATGGTGGCCGTCAACTCAGGTGTGAGCGCTAGCTTGGCAAAGCGTTTATCAGCCGATAAGTGCAAGGGTGCGGTAGTTACTTCACGTGGCCTTTTCGCCCCACGTTGCTTGGGCCAGCCTTCAGCATCAGCCTGATAGGCATCATAAGCCGGTTCCGTGGGAGGCACCACTCCCCAATCTCGCAAATCTGGTGCACTTTTAGCGGTGCCGTCAGAGTTTTCTGCTTGAGTAAAAGGTGCAGCCTCAGGCACTTGGAAGGCATCTTGAGAGACACTGGCATCTTCCAGAGAAAAAGCATTTTGAGCAACGCTTGCTTGCACGCTAGATTGCTGTGTAGCAAATGCGTCTTGAGCCACCGAAGCTTGCTGCGAATAGCTGGCATTCTGGGCCACATTTGTATGTGGCGTATTGAAGGCATCTTGAGTAACGTGTGCCATTGCTGAATAGGTGGCATTTTCAGCCACACTAGTATGCTGCCAGTCAAAAGTATTTTCAAAAACCTTTGCTTCCTGCGTAGGCGCCGCGTTTTGAGAAATGGTCACGCCTTGAGAAAACATCACATCTTGAGCAATACTGGCATGGTCGCCATCATCACCGGCAGAAGGCGGTACTGAAGAAGTCTGAGAAGGGCCGGAAGCTTGGTTAGGAGAAGGAGAAGGTGCAGAGACACTAATACCTGAAGTCATTGTATGGAACCAATCTGGAGGAGAGGTATCCATACCGAATGTATAAGCAGCATTACCTGGTTCGTTTACAAAGAATGAGTAACCGGAGGGCGAGCCAGGAAGATCGCCACCAGCAGCGGTATCATCTTTTTTCTTTTTATTAGTATCAGCTTCGGACAATCTTTAATAACCTCGACCGCCCCCGAGCCAGCGGCGTCCGCCCCCCATGCTGTAGCCATAGCCTCCATTGAAGCCGTAACCACCCACCGAGTTGTAAGTGCCATCTCTAGGAGTATCACCCCAGGAACAGGCGCCCATTTCACTCTTCAGCTCGTTAAACTGGTTCATCTGCATCTGATTTTCAAATTTTTGCTGATCTTTGCCATCTTGCACACTCTGGCGCATAGAATTGATATCAGTGTTCAAATTAGCCAAAGTGTTGGTTTGGCTAGTGCGCAAATTGCTGATGCACTGCTCTAATTGGTCGATATAAGCCTGCTGTTTGGCGCGATAAGCATTGTCTTGCATCAACCATTGCTGCAAAACTCTCATCTCACCAGCTTTGGAACCGGCCAGCGCAGGCGATTTGCTTTTATTTTGCTCGAGTTGGGCAATACGCTCTTCAGCATATAATCTGTAGGCATTAGTTTTTGCCTGCTCCGCAGCGAGTTTGTTCTCCGCCGCTGTTTCAGAAGTCTGATACTGGTTAATCATGGCCTGGTCAGTATTTAGCATTTCTTGCTCGTCGCGATAAATGCTCTGATTTGCCCCGGCGACCTGAGCCATGGCAGCGGGCGCAGATACAAGACTGGCAAGAGAAATAGTGGCTAAAATCAACTGATAAGTTCTGAAACTGCAACGTTTGGCAAACATAATTTCTTCCTCTGCACCTTCTCCAAGCTTTCTATACCCGCTCAAGGGCCATAGCCTCGCTTTGAAAAATGAGACAAAAATGAAGATATTTCCGGTCAACGGGTAAAACTAAGCTTACTCATTTGGTCAACATGAGGCTGTAGCAATGCTTTCTCGCGCACTTCTAATGGGCCGAACATCACTACCTGATTTTTAGCCGAGACGCGGGCCAATTCAGTCATTAACACCCGCATGCGATCATAAGTGTTTATATCAAGACCGCGCCATGGGCTGTCACCTGAGCCCCAACCAGCGTCAGCCAACGAATCAGGCATATCAGCTAAGCTTCCGTTACTAAAAGTTAAAACCCGATGCTCACCGTCAAAAAATTCAATGCTACTGTTCAACAAAATTGTTAGTTTCTTTGCTTGCAGATGCATCTTAGCGCTGCGCATCAAAATGCCGTAGATCATCTCCAGAACATCATTTTCATCTAATTCGCGCTCTTCTTCGTCAGCCTGGTCATCTGCCTGTTCAACAAGCTGTTCATCAAGTTGATTATCTGGCTGCCCCACAACTTCTAACTGACCTTCTGTATCCTTCAACAGCTTTTCCGCTTCGCGCTTGAGAGCGCGCAAAGCATTGACTTCAGCACGAAGAAGCACCATGCCCTGTGCAAGAAATTTTCGCGCCGTCATTTGCTCAAGAGAATAATCGGCCAGCATTCTATTTTGTAGATTTTGTAGAAATAGTTCAAAGGCAGCGCCAATCACCTCTTCTCCCACCAGGCCCCAGAACAACTCCGGCGGCCGCGAGCCGATCTTCAAAGCCTCTAATAAATCGAGCAGCGGTTTAAATTGATCGCTGATAAAAGGGCCAAATTTAAAGTTGGTATCCTGGTTAAGCGAGCTTTCAGTAAAATCGTGATTATAAAAACTGAGGAAGCGGCCGCGCTCGCGCAATGCCCGGTTATAGGGTGGGTCGTGTTGTTTGATCAGATCAGTTTCTAGTAGAGCGGCCTCAAGCGGGGTGGCTACAACGGTTACCATCACATCAAATATCTGGCTAATCAGCTCTTTGGTTTTAGAATCTTTACCTTTGCGTCCGCGAAAATAACTGTTGACGCGGCTTTTTAACGAAGTGGCTTTGCCCACATAGAGAATTTTGCCTTCAGCATTTAGCATACGATAGATGCCTGGCCGGTCTGGCAGATCAAGTCGCTTCAGCCTTTCCATAGGAATGGCATAGGCATTCTTCTTAGCTTGTTTTTTCACCAGCGGTTTACTTAACCACTCAAGCAATTGATCGCTATCTTCAATGCCCAACGCGGACAAATCTGCTAGTAATCTCTGCCAGATAAAGAAGGTGGCTTCCACATGACACGATGATCGTTTCATTTCAGAAAGACTCAAGCCGAAATAGCCGCCCAGTGCCCGGATTGCACGTGATGGTAAATCAGGATAAAGCCTTTTGGCAATCTGACAGGTGCAAATAAATTTGAATGGTGCGTCCACCGCATGATCGGCAAAAAGTTGCCCAACAAAACTTTCTTCAAACTGTGCGTAATGTGCCACCACAAATCTAACACCACCAAGCGATACATCACCAACTTGCCCCATCAGCTCTGCCACTACATCGGCCGGACTGTGTGCTGTGGCCATATCATCAGCTGTGATGCCGGTAATGCGCTGAATACGCAAGGGTAATTCCTGAGCGTCAGGCAGCCGTAAAATCCGATTGACTATGGTCGGTTTCGTATCACTGACTTCACTCAAAGACCAGCCAAGTTCAAGTACATGCGCTGTTTTTGGAGTGGCACCAGTGGTCTGGCAATCTAAAAATAGAATTTTCTCTTCAGCTAGTTTCACTTAAAACTCGATCTTTTATGGCTGTGTCTTGACTCTGCCAGAACGATTGAATATCGGCAATGATGCTGGCTGATACTAACTCACTGACTTGTTTATCGAACCAGTCGGCGGGCATGGAATCAGCATACTGTTTCTGAATAAAGCGCTGATCCATCAGCACAATCAAACCGCGGTCATCACCTGAGCGAATAACTCTGCCTGCCGCTTGAATAACTTTAGCCATGGCCGGATAAACGTAGGCATAGTCAAAACCATTGCCATAACGTTTATCGTAATATTGTCGAATTTGCTCTCTTTCAAAATTGAAATTGGGCAGGCCGGGCCCCACAATAATCGCACCAATAATCATTTCGCCCGGATAGTCTACTCCTTCGGCAAAAACCCCACCCTGCACAGCAAAGACTAAAGTGGGCGAATCTGATTTAGCCAGTGATTCCATAATACTTTTGGCCTTCGCCTGAGTAATTTCACTATCTTGTTTGAGCAGCAAAACAGAATTGGGCAATTTCTCTTTGATCAGATCGTGCACACTGCCAAGAAAAGCAAAACTGGGGAAGAAAACAAAATAATTGCCAGGCTTGACTTGCACAATGCGGGCTATTCCATCAGCAATTTTGCCAAAATTTCTCTGCCGATCTGAATATTTTGTGGAAACTTGAGGAATGACAAGTAGCTTGCGGTGTTCTTTAGGAAAAGGGCTCGTATACTCACGCTTAGAAAGCTCTGGGTCGTCCAACCCTGAGAGTTGAGCAAAATAATCAAATGGCTTAATGGTGGCAGAAAATGCCACCACGTGTGCAAACTCTTTATGAGCCATTTTGAGCTTGGCCGACGCATCGCAGCAAATTACTTTTAGCGCTTCATCTATGGTGCCGTCGCGTAGTTTATTGCGAGTATAAAGGTGGAAAAATTCTTCACCTTCATAATCAACGGCATCAATAAAATCGTTGAAATAGTGCATGATAGCCATAAGCGGATCTGCCCCTGGGCTGCTGTCAGCAGCCTTGCTGGCGATTCTACGCACTACCAGGTCTTGCAAAGCCGGCAAAGCTTCGCCAAATAAGTCACGCGAAATGGTGATACGCGATTCTTTGTAGCCGACCATGCGACCAACGTTAGCAATGACAAATTGAATTTTTGAGACAACAGCTCTTGCTTCCACCACCTGATCAAAGGGCAATGATGCCAGCTCAAGAGCCAGGTTAGCAATTACTGCTGAATTTAAACTTTTACTGTAATAATCAACTGCGCGCTGAGGCAAATTATGAGCTTCGTCAATGACCAAATTAGGTTTCTGCGGTGTTTTACTCAAACTATAAGTAAATCTTCCCAGTGTATTACGCGGCGAGAAAACATAGTTATAATCGCCAATTACTACATCAGCTGCTGCCACCGCATCTAGTGAGGCTTCAAAGGGGCAAACCTGATATTGCTGCCCGATTTCTTTGAAAGCATCGGCAGTGAGGCTGGTCATTTCTGCCATTTTTTCAACAACTTTATGCTCGCTCATTTTTTCATAATAGTCACGAGCATATTCACAATAGCCAGGATTGCAAATAACTTCTTCTTTCAAACACATTTTTGCTTTAGCATTAAGAGTCAAAGCTTTAATGGCAGCACCACCATCTTGCAGTCGGGTTATGGCTTCTTGTGCAACAGAATGCTGACTGTTTTTGGGAGTGACGTAGACGAGCTTTTGACCACGCCGTAAGCTGTCTTGCAAAAGCGGAAAAATTACGCCGATGGTTTTGCCAAGGCCTGTCGGTGCCTGCACCAGCACTTGATGTTTGCTTTGAATATCACTGGCCAGTTCATCGACTAATTCTTTTTGCCCCACGCGCAATTTCGTAAAGGGAAATATTAATCGCTCGGCCATCTCCATGCGACGAGTGCGCGCATCTTCTTCAGCTTTGACTTCTTCTTCAAGCTCGGCCATGCGCAGAGCAAGCCACTTTTCGTAAAGTGGAACCTGAAAATCGTATTCGAGAACATCGACTTTATCGAATGTGTTCGAAGTAACTAAGAATCTGGTGCGTGGCACCACTTCTCTCTCTAGATATAAAATGTATGCGTAGGTGGCCAGCTGCAAACTGTATGGATGTTCGTGATCGCTGGCCAGTTTCTGCAACAACTCCACTGGCGAAGTTGAGCTTTTGATTTCTTCAATTTCTGGTATCAGGCCATCAACAAAACCATCAATGCGTCCAGACACACTGAAAATATATTTCTCACCGTCAAATTTGTGGGCAGCCTTAACCTCGGCTTTGTAAATTGGAAAAAGGCGCTGGCGTTCCTTCTGAATTTTTCCATGCAACTGCCGGCCTTCTGCAGCCAGGGCGAGCGGCCCGCCAAATAATTGACCATAGCCACTGTTAACCTCGATGCTGCCTGTACGTGGACAGGGCATAGCGAAGTCTCTTACACCTATCACTACTGTTTTTTTTGCAGACTGCGACACTAGCGAAGGTATACCGATTCAAAAACAATTACATAGATACGTATGGTATAGGGAATCAAGAGCTCAGTCAATCAATTTATCTGGGTCCACCAAATTGATCAGCCGTAGTGATTTGCTCTCCGCAATGTGTGCAGCGGGGAAAATCGCCGTCCCATGCTCCTTTTGGGAAAACATGACCATTTACCGCACAGGACGAATGTTTTTTGGTGGGAAGTAAACTGGCAAAAGTGCTGAATATTCCAAGCCAAAAACCTTGAATGCCTTTGACGAGCTGAACAAGCGGACTGTCTTCTTTTGTCTGCACAGTTTTGAGCGTTTTGAGCTCGCTATGGGTCATGCGTCCGGCCCGCCTACCTGGTCTTGCCTCCAGCGGTTGCTCACCCTGTTGATCCATTCTCAAATTCCTCTTACTGACCGCTACAAAAAACAGCGTTGCTCTTGACTGCCATTCTATTCCCTTTTCCCACCATTTGCACTAAAAGAAAGTTACAGTCTGGCACTAAGTCTTACAGCGAGCGATGCTTGGTGGTAGCCTTTGCTAGTCTATATCTATATTAAAACCGTTTCTTAGGAACCGCGAAAAAAACCATGGCAAAAACAGTCGGAATCGATCTTGGAACAACAAACTCTGTCGTCGCAGTGATGGAGGGTGGCCGCGCCACCGTCATCGCAAACTCTGAAGGCGGTCGCACCACACCTTCAGTTGTGGCCTTCAATAAAACTGGTGAACGGCTAGTGGGGCTTCTGGCCCGCAGACAGGCCGTAGTCAATCCGGTCAATACCATTTACTCAATCAAGCGCTTCATCGGCAGACGCTTTAACGAAGTATCAGAAGAATGCAAAATCGTCTCGTATAAAGTTAAAGAATCATCAGATGGCGGCGTACGCGTGATGATTTCAGACAAAGAATACACGCCTGAAGAAATTTCAGCCATGATTCTGCGCAAACTGAAAGAAGATGCTGAAAAATATCTGGGCGAAAAAGTAGACAGTGCCGTCATTACAGTACCTGCTTATTTCAATGACTCACAAAGACAATCAACCAAAAACTCAGGCACTATTGCTGGTCTTGAAGTGCTGCGCATCATCAACGAACCCACTGCAGCAGCGCTTGCATATGGCGTTGAGAAAAAAGGCAAAGACGAAACTATTCTGGTTTTCGATCTTGGCGGCGGTACATTTGACGTTTCCATTCTCGAAGTCAGTGATGGTTTGATCGAAGTAAAATCAACCTCAGGTGATACTCACCTGGGTGGCGACGATTTCGATCACGCGCTTGTACAGTGGATTGCCACAGAATTTCAAAGTTCCGAATCTATTGATTTGCGCAAAGATCCACAAGCTCTACAACGTCTAACTGAAGCTGCAGAAAAAGCAAAAGTTGAACTCTCATCAGTGACTGAAACAGTTATCTCCTTGCCTTTCATTACAGCCAACGATCAGGGGCCCAAGCACCTTGACATGAAATTGACTCGCTCACGTTTTAACGAGCTCACTCACACTCTCGTTGAGCGTTGCAAACAGCCAATCGAACAGGCTATGGCCGATGCCAAACTTACTTACAACGAAATTGATGAAGTGGTTCTGGTTGGCGGTTCAACTCGTATACCTGCCGTCAAAGACCTGGTCAAAAGCCTGACTGGCGGTAAAGAACCAAATCAAAGCGTTAACCCTGACGAAGTGGTGGCAGTGGGTGCCGCACTGCAAGCAGGTGTGCTCGCCGGTGAAGTAACAGACCTGGTACTGCTTGATGTCACACCCCTTTCTCTTGGTATTGAAACCATGGGTGGTGTTTTCGCCAAATTGGTGGAGCGTAACACCACTATTCCTTGCCACAAAACCCAACTCTGCTCAACTGCCGAAGACAACCAGACCGCAGTAGATATCTACATCTTCCAGGGTGAGCGGGCCATGGCACGCGACAACAAAAAGCTTGGTAATTTCAGACTGGACGGCATCGCCCCTGGTGCCCGTGGCGCATCACGCATCGAAGTATCTTTCGATATTGATGCCAGCGGCATAGTCAAAGTAACGGCTAAAGATCTGGGCACCGGCAAAGAACAAAATGTCACCATCACAGCCAGCACTAACCTGACCAAAGAAGATATTGAGCGGATGGTTAAAGAAGCTGCCGAGAATGCCGAAGGCGATAGAAAGACCAAAGCCATGGCCGATTTGCGCAATGAAGTTGACGGCCTGATCTACACAGTCGAAAGACAGATGCAAGATCTGGGCAAAGGCTTAACTGACGCTTCAAAAGCAAAAGCCGAAGACATCATAGGTAAATTGCGCGGTCAAGTAGCTGCCGAGGCTGCAGAAGCCGAAATCAGAGAGACTATGAACGAGCTGCGCGGCCATGTTGTCATCATGGACCAGGAAGGCAACGAATACAAGCAGAAGCAAGCGGCTGAAACCGCCTCAGATGAAGGCACGGAAGCCAAAGCCGAAGGCGAAGCGGCAGCAACAGACGAAGCTGACGCTGAAGGCGAAGATGAGAAAGACGTTGATGCCGAAGAAGCTAAGCCTGAAGGCAGCAACGGTAATTCTAATCATGAAACCAAAGCTGAAAATGGCGCTAAGGCTGAAGACGGAGCTAACGCCGAAGAAGAAGCCGGAGCGGCAAAATAAAGGTCAGCTAAGCTCAAGCCGGTTTTAATGGCAACCATATATAATGATGCCCTGGCCCTCGGCTGGGGCTCATTTACTTTTTGCCGGTTACGCCTAAATTGGCAGTGGCTGCAGTAGGTGACTTGTTAGGATATCTGTCTAAGTGAAAGTGATGAAAAAAACAAATACATTTCTGGCTCTCGCCACCATAATTTTTAGCCAGGCTAACGGGATGCAAGCAAAGGCCCAGAACGCCGGCGACAACTATGATATCTTTCGCGCTGAAAACGCAATCAGTCACTATGCTCCGCCAGCCGGCCCGTCAGCACAGTTTCCAGTCTCTGCCATGGCCGGGGCCACTGTGGCTAACACAGGCAAAACACAGAAGCTCGACAAAGTGCCTTGCCTGCGGTGGATAGACGAAACGGCCACTCCAAGGGCAGTGCTCTTGTGCATCCACGGCCTGGGCTTACACAAAGGTGTTTACGAAGAGTTCGGCCGAGAAATGGCGAAAAAGGGCATCATTACTTACGCCATTGATATGCGTGGTTTTGGTTCGTGGATTCCAAAAGAAAAAAATGCGCTGATAGACTTTGATGGCTCACTGGTGGATATCAAAAGAGCTTTGCTCGAGATTCGCAAAGTGCACCCTGGTCTTCCTGTGATTATGCTGGGTGAGTCTATGGGTGGAGGAATAGGCATTCACGCCACCGCCATGTACCCTGACTTAATTGACGGACTGATTTCGTCAGTACCGTCAGGTGATCGCTTCAACGACGTCACTCTGCACGTCGGTGCTCATGCCATTTTTGCTGGCTTCGACAAACCCATGGACATCGGCCCGATGGTAGTTGGCAAAGCCACAACAAAAAGCGATCTGAGATCGCGCTGGCTTAACGACCCACTTTGCCGTACCAAACTGAGCCCTAACGAACTGAGAGCCTTCCAAAAATTCATGGACGGCAATATCGAACAAGCTACCCTGATCAAGCAAACACCTGTACTCTTCATTATGGGTTCGAACGATAAATTGGTGCGGCCAGTTGCCACCTTCAAACTTTTCGATAGTCTCGCCACTCCAAACAAAGACAAAGTAATGTCAAACTCGGCTGAGCACTTGATCTTTGAAATCGGTCAATTCAGCAAAGACGATCTTAGCTTCGTCAATAAGTGGATAGACAAAAAAGTTCTGGCCAAGGGCGTTGAAGAACCGACTGAAGAAATTGCGGTGAAGCCCAAAAAAGAGGAAGAAGTTGTTGTACTGGCACCAGCCGTGACGGTAAAGCCAGTTAAGCCTGTAACCCCTATGACAGAGTCTCCTAAGAACACAGTTAAAGTGTCATCTGAGAGCACAGGCATGTCTTACTGGATTGAACTCAATCGCAAAGGCAAGATTTTCCGCTGCAACAATAAAATGGCTTTTCAATCTGGTGATTCAATTCGCTTTCATGTGATACCAGACAAAGACGGCTTTGCTTACATCTTGATGAAACAGAGCAGCAGTGGTAAAAAAGCCATCCTGTTCCCATCTAAGGATACAGGTAAAGACAATCAGCTCAAAGCCAAAGTCGACTACCCATTGCCTAAAGATTGGCTGACCTTCGATCACAATCCTGGTATTGAAAAAATCAGTCTGCTTTATTCAACCAAGAAAATAGCTGACGAAGCCGCTCTTAACCCGCCTGAATATCTCACTGCCTATGTTTCTGACGACATGTCTGGTGCTAAAGATCTGGTGCCCACACGCATGCAATTATCATGGGACGATCCAACCCCGGTGATTTTGCCTGATCAAGTGCCTGGTCAAGAAAGAATGGCTCGCAGCACCACAATTATGTCAGGCAGTTTGGTTAAAGTAAGCTTTAACGACCCCAATGGACTTATGGCGGTAGATGTGGCTCTTGCCCATCAATAAGTAGTGAGTAGCAGGAGATAGCAATTGAAGTTTTGTCTGTTGAATAGGTTGATAAGCCTGGCCGGAAGCTTGATTCTTACGGCCTTGACACCGACTCTAGCCGCACAAAACAGTACCACTAGTGGTGCCGCCCCCGAGCCCGATTTGAATAAAGCACCAGCATCAGGGGTGCAATGGACAAAAATTCAAGATCTTGACCCGCATGCTACAGCCGGCAATCGCCCCATTAAACAGAAATGGGCGGTTGTAATCGGCACCGCTAAGTTTAGAGAACACCGACTGGACGCGCCTGATGCAAAAATGGATGCAGCAGCTCGTAATTTTGCCAGCTATCTGAAAGACGAAACTGCTGGTCGTTTTCCGGAAAGCCACGTCAAGACGCTAATCAACCAAGAAGCCACCAGGCAAAACATCCTAAACAATCTAGGTAAAGGCTGGCTCGGAAGTCTGGCCGGTCCTGATGATCTTGTGGTTGTCTTCATTTCCACCCACGGTTTTCCCACCACCGACGGTACTACTTACTTAAGCGCATATGATTGTGCTTTAGATAACGTCTATTCAACTTGCATATCAATGCAGTCTTTGATGAAGACCTTGAAAGAAAACGTGAACACTGACCGCATCGTCATGGTGCTTGAGGCACCCTACAGTGGAGCGGCAGAGTTAACTGAAGGGGCTAAAACCGCCTACCCTAAGGCCAGCGTAGATTCGAGTAAGGTAAATCTAGGCAAGGGCTACATTATTTTGACATCAAGCAAACCAGATCAAATGACCTGGGGCAGTTCTTTTTCATCTAATTTGATCAAAGCGCTTAAAGAAAATGATGGAATGGCACCACTTACCACTGCTTTTCAAAAAGCCCGTGAGTTGACTGAACAAGAAACCAGTGGCAGCTCCAATTCAAAAAAACAGACGCCTGTAATGAAATCTGACTGGGTGGGAAATGACATCGTACTTGGTGCGCCCACTAAAGAACGCATAAAAGAGATTCCTGAAAACGTTATGCAGTTCTTGGCGGCAGAGGCACACTATCTCAAAGCCAACAATCTTGTGGGCGAAGGCAATTTTGACGGGGCCATTACCGAATACAAAGCCGCCATCGAAACAGATCCTGACTATGCCGACGCCATTGCCGATTATGGTGCAGTGCTGACGATCAAAGGCGACTGGACAGCCGCCGCTGAACAATATAAAAGAGCGATTACTCTAAAGCCGAATGATGCCCTGTTTCACGCAAACTATGCCAGGGTGCTGAACAAGCTCGGTCAAGAAGACCAGAGCATTAAAGAGCTTGAACTGGCTTATCAGTTGAACCCCAAAGACAAAGTGATTTTAGGTGCGCTGGCTAACAAATGCGTGGCTGCGGGCAATTTTGATAACGCCATTAACTTGCTAGAGCAAGCTATTTACCTGTTTCCTAATTCTGCCCAGATGCATGATCGATTGAGCTACGCATTCGCTCGCTCTGGCAACGTCAGTCAATCATTTGCTCACGCCAAAGAAGCTGTCAAATTAGACCCTAAGCTAATTTCTGCCCGTTTAAACCTGGGCTCTGCGCTTTTGCTCAAAGGTGACGCCGACTCTGCTAAAAAGGTCTACCAAGAAACAACCGCCATTGATCCTAAGAACCTTGATGCCCACTTCTTGCTGGCCAGCACCATGGAAAAGCTCGGCGACGCTCAAGGGGCGAAGTCAGAGTTGACTACATTTATCGAGTTGGCACCGGTTCAAGATCCGCGCGTTGAAAAGGCAAAAGCAAAGATTGCTGTGCTAGGCAAAGCGCAATAAGCAGAATAACCGCAATAAGTATAAGACCTCAGGAGACCTAATAAATGAACACTCAGAGTACAAAGCTCTTTCAAGGCTTTAGCTTGAAAGCACTGCAACTGCCTAATCGCATTGTCATGGCACCAATGACTCGATTAAGGGCACATGATGATGGCGAACCCTCGTCGCCCATGGCTGAATACTATGCACAGCGCGCCAGCGCTGGATTGATTGTTTCAGAGTGTACAATGGTGAGCCCGCTTAGTCATGGCTACATGCATGCCCCAGGAATTTTTACTGAGAAACAGGCAAAAAGCTGGGCCGTTGTTACTGAAAAAGTTCACGCGTCCAACGGACGTATTTTTCTGCAATTGTGGCACTCTGGTCGAGTATCGCATCCAAATTTGCTCGAGGGTAAACAGCCCGTAGCACCTTCATCAATAGCTGGAATCGGTGATCTCCATACACCAAAAGGCAAAGAGAATTTGGCAGTTCCTCGTCAGTTGGAACTGCATGAAATTGCCGATATCGTCGAACAATTTCGTGCATCAGCAAAATTAGCTCTGGCAGCCAATTTTGACGGAGTTGAGATTCATGGTGCTTTTGGATATTTGATAGATCAATTTCTTCAAGACATCAGTAATAAGCGTGAAGACTCATATGGCGGTTCAATAGAAAATCGAACCAGGTTTATGTACGAAATTGCTGAGGCCGTTAGTAGCATCTTCCCTGGGAAAACAGGCATCAAGCTTTCACCATCGAACACTTTTTACGGAATGGGAGATTCTAACCCTGAGGCGCTTTTCACCCACGCGCTGGAAAGACTAAACTCGCTGGATCTCGCTTATGTTCATTTGATGGAGCCAAATCCGGCAGATATAGAAGCCGGAGCGATTATCAAGAACGTGGCTGAAAAGTTTCGTCAATGCTGTAAACATGTATTGATAACAAATGGCGGGTATGACAGGCATCGAGCAGAAGAGATTCTGGAGAAAGGTTCCGCCGACCTGGTCTCATTCGGTCGCCCGTTCATCGGAAATCCAGATTTTGTTTATCGCCTTGCCAACGAGCTTGAATTGACCGAAGCAAATCCGAGCACATTTTATGGACGAGGACCAGATTCGGTTCAAGGCTATACCGACTATGCCGTACACTCTGAACGCGCCAAGCAAATGGCTGAATAGTGAAAACATCTGTTATACCAGTCGAAAAAATCTAGGAAGATCTCTAGTCATCGCTAATTGGAAAATTGACACTATTGCCTCCGGCTTTAATGCCGACCTGCAAAGTCTCCACAGCTGCCGCAATTAGCTGGTCTGGTTTATCTAAAACTTCGTCCATACTGGCACCACCTACAGTGACAGTGAGTAATATTTCCGCACCTTTAAAATCAACTGCTAAATTTTCCATACGTGTGCGAATACGTTCTGCTGCAATTTCAGCCCCGTTTCTTGGTGTCTCAGGTAGTATCACGCCAAAGCAATCGTCACGACAGCGCCCAGCAATATCAACATCCCTTACGCAGCCTAACAGGCCGCGGCCTGACCCGAGAATAACGGCATTCTCGCCTTGTAAGCCGTGACGCTCCACAATTTGTGCCAGCTTATCCACAGTAACAAACAGTAGCGATAATGGGCGCTTGTATCTGGCCGCGCGACGAGCCTCATAGTTGAGGCGCTTGTAAAACGACCAGAAATTAAAAGAGTTAAGATCAAGTAGTGCGCGCCGTTCAACTTCTTCATCAGTCAAAGACGGGTCTTCAATATAACGATCGGCAAAAAGCTTAGATTGTTCTGCCGGAATTTCAAAATTAGGCTGCTCTTTCAGATTCCATGGAAACTGATTATTGCGCGCTTGCAGCTCAGCCAGACGCTTCTGAAAACGCAGCTCTTGCTCAGCGCGCTCGGCATTTCTTCTAGCAATTTCTAAGTGATCTTGGCCCATCTATTTTTCAGGCTTCTTTGTTTTGTCTGACATCTGAGCAGAAAAAGTACTTTCGCTTTTTTCGTCTTCCATATATTTTGACACCATGTTCTGCTCGGTGTCATGCACCAGGGTCAAAACAGAATTTATTCTATTACCAAAGCGCTTTTCAGCAGCCCGCCACCAGAGTTCCGATCCATCCAGCAGAGACTCGTGAATCCAGGCCACTTGATACTTCTCAATGGCGCTTTTAAATAAACTGGAAGAAGATGAATTTTGCCAGTACTCCCTGGCGAAAGCAGATCGTTTTTTATAAGGCACATACGTAGAGAGCGTATTGCCGAGATCTTGATGAAAGGGCTCAAGCCAGTCATGGTAAGCCACAGCAAAACTTGCTTTGTCACGGGCGGACAATTTTTTATATGGCGATTTAAATACTCGAGCGTCACGGCCGGCAATCCACCCGTCTTCAAAGCCCATGTCGACATTCTTGGCAATTGCTTCAACATCAGCCACAGTGACGCGATCTAAGGGTGATGGTGCAGAATTAACGGTGCCCGGAGCAGGCTGACTTGCTTGCGATGAAACAGAAACGCTTGTCACAGAGCTGTTCTCAGCGGTGGCGCAGCTTGTCAAGGGCAAAGATAGGATTATGGCTACAACGCAAACGCTGGCAACACTGTTCATTTGGTAATGATAAACTACATTGATATAAGAAGTGAGAAATTGTCACTTCCACCTAGACGTGCGGGTCGCATCTTCATGACTGATAACAGCACAATTATTTATCGCCCGGGCCAGAGTGTCATGTGCAAGATCGAGAGCGCTGAGCCAGGCGGCTACAACGCCGTTGTGGTCAGTTCTGGGTTGCCTCCGTCAGCAGAACATGATGACCCTCAGCATCAACAAATAAAGGCATTCTTGCCCAGTATTGAGCCCCTGAAAATCGGCCAGACTGTTCCTGCAACTTTTGTTTGCATGCATAACAACCGCGCTCTCATGACTTTCGCTTTTATGCTAGGCACCACTGAGCGGGTTCAACACAGCACCGCTTCTGACGAAGATAATGCATTTGCCATTTGGGTCGATTCATATCCCAGTACACAAAAATTACGACGTGCTATCGACTTGATTATGCCTGCGGTATCAGGCAAATTATTTCGTGAGCTCAATAGCTCTGTAGCCGACACTTCCATGTTGCTGGCAGAGCTTGAACTGGCCAATTTTACCGGTTGCATTAAAGTGCGCTCGGAAGTGCAAAAGTCGCGTTCGGCAATGCTCCTGTTTGAAGGAAGAGTAGCAGGAGCCATTTATGGTCGCAAAGATGCTCAAGAAACTTTTGCTGTAGAAAAAGCCATGAAACTGATGAAAGCAGACATACATGAGCAAGATACGTTCTTGCAGGTTTATGAGCTGCCACCAGATGTAGTGCTTTCGATGTCGGCCTTGTTTCTTGGTTGCCCGGTTGCCAAAGACAAAGAAAAAACTTTACTAGACTATTTTGATACCACTTTAATGTCTATTGCGGTTTCTGGCGAGACCGGCTGTCTGACTTTTTCTGAGGGCGAAGACGGAATGCAGCCGGACATACTGGTGTTCATCAAGCAGGGCAAGCCATTTGGTGGTTATAAAATTGCCGACCAGCTCTATGTTGAAGAAGCCGAAAGCCTATTGGCAGAAATTCGAGAAATTAGCAAAGGAGCAGTAGAAGCTCATATACTGCCAGAACAGTTACTCTCAGAAGCCATGACCTTCGGCTATAAACTGCAAACCTAATAAAGCACCAAGGGGAATGAATTGAATAAGCCGACAACCGAAGAGGCAGTTGATGCCTTGCAGAAGGAAGGATCGGCAGAAGCTCCAACCTTACTGACTTTGAAGCATCAGCGTGATCTAAAGATTGAAAAGTTGCCTTCAGGCGTGGCCATTCTCTGGTTCGACTGCGCCGGTAAAGTCAACGTTTTGGGCAGCAACGCTATGGTGGAATTGCGTGAGCTGATTCAAGCCATCAAAGGCGATGAAGAAATTAGAGCCCTGATAATAGCTTCCAAAAAGCCTGATACTTTTGTCTCTGGCGCTGACTTGCATGAAATCATGAGTTTCGAGTCAATGGAACAAGCGCACCAGCTCTCGCAAGATGGGCAGTTTGTTTTCAATCAGTTAGAAAACTTAGGCAAGCCCACTGTAGCAGCCATTAATGGTCCTTGCCTCGGAGGCGGTCTTGAAGTAGCTTTGTGTACAAACTATCGCATCGCTACAGATTCACCTCTGACTGTTTTAGGCTTACCTGAGGTGCGCCTGGGTTTGATTCCAGGTTTGGGCGGCACCCAAAGACTGCCACGCCTGATACCAGTCAAAGTGGCTCTGGAATACATTCTCAATTCAGATATTGTTTCAGCTGAACGCGCACTTGAGCTTGGAATTGTAGACAAAATTGTAGATGCACAGATTTTGTATAAAGAAGCAGAGACCGTTGCCTTAGCCATTCTTAGTGGTCAAGCTCCTCCACGTACAGCAAATGTTGAAGATCCCGAGAAGCTTAAAAAGCTTTTTGCCACCATGACCAGATCAATTAAAATTCGCTTGAAAGGCAATTATCCAGCTCCCGTTAAAGCTATTGAAGCAGTACAACTGGCTACCACCACTGCAATGGCAGAGGGTCTCGCCTTTGAAGCAAAGTCTTTTGCTGACCTGGCTTCAGATAAAACCTCTTCCAATTTGATTCAGCTGTTCTTCTCGCAAGACTTCACAATTCGATCTGCTGCACGAACAGCTGAAAAAACAGCGGGCAAGCAGCTGAAAACTTTAGGCATTATCGGCAGTGGCATTATGGGCATGGATATTGCCAAGATCGCATCTGCTCACGGCATCGATGTTCTAGTGAAAACTAGCTCAGAAGCACGCGCACAGCAGATGACAGAAGCTTACCATGCAGTTGAAGAGCATCATCGCCTGACGCCTGATCACTTGCCTGAACATACAGAGATCAAGTTTTCACACGAGCTCTCCATATTGAGCGCTTGTGGCATGGTGATTGAGGCAGTACCAGAAGACAGCAAGCTCAAACAAAAACTTCTTGCTGAAGTAGAAAGTTTGGTTTCCGATGACTGCGTACTGGTGACAAACACATCGGCGATAGAGCTAATTGAGCTCGGCCAAGAATTGAAAAAACCTGAGCGCTTTGTTGGTTTGCATTTCTTTTATCCGGTAGACAAAATGCCCCTGGTCGAAGTGATAAGCCACCCCAGCACTAATGCTGTGACCAATGCCCGTGCGATTGGGCTACTGACAAAATTGGGCAAAGTGCCAATCAGTGTAAAAGACTCAGTTGGTTTTCTTGTTAACCGTCTGCTCACTACCCATCTGATGGAAGCCTCGCGAATGCTCGACGAAGGCTATCCGTTTACTTGGATTGAAGATGCAGCTCTGCAGTTTGGTTTGCCCATGGGACCATTTACTCTTGTGGATGAGCTCGGTTTGCCTTTATGCATTTCAGTGGCGAAGAAACTGCATGCTGCTTTTGGCGAAAGATTCACTCCGCCTGAAGTTATGCAGATAACATCTGCAGCCGGCTTCAAAGGCAAGGCTGATGGTGCAGGCTGCTATCACTGGGATGCAAGCGGCAAAAAACTCGAAATCAATGCTGAATTTTCAGCTATTTCAAAAATGAAGACTAGCGATAAAAAAGCAAGCCCTGAGCAAATAAGCGAGATTCAAAACAGACTGATACTGGTGATGGTCGATGAGGCCGCACGCTGTCTAGAAGAAAAAGTTGTGCGTAAACCGCGTGAGCTCGATCTGGCTCTAGTGGTGGGAACAGGCTTCCCCGCATTTAGAGGCGGCGTACTTCGCTATGCCGACAGCTATGGCATTCCACAACTGGTTGAGACCCTCGGCAAAATTTACGGCACCACAAAGCCAAAACGAGAAATTTCTAATCTGCTCACGTCTATGAGTCAGACAGGAAGAAGATTCTATTCATCGGGCGCGGAATAAGTCGGACTAACCTGCTTTTCACATTCTGTCCCCGAAAGAATACGCTTTCGTATTCTCCGCTGTATATAACAGAAATAACATTTGACATGACTAGGTAGCGGATTTACTATTCAAGTAGAAATATAAGGAAATCATAAAGGGCGCTCATCCATTCCCCCGTAGGTCCGCCATGGAAGAAATTATGTGTTTGTTCTCAATACCCGTGCTTTATGCCATGTCGTTCAAACTAGGCAGTTTGATCGATCACATGCTGGAAAAGCGCTGGCCCACTGAAGTCACCGAACTTTAACGACTATTTTGCCGCGCTGTTCATTTGATTCCATGTACTCGTGAGCTGCAACTATCTGCTTAAAAGAAAAAACCTTGTCGATCACTGGTGCGAGTGAACCTTCTTTTAAACCACTATAGATGTATTGTTTTCCTCTCGAAAAACGTTCATTGTCATCAGTCACCTGAAACATCGTATAGCCTTGCACAGTAAGGCCTTTTTTCAATGCAATCTGCAAAGGAAAAGGTGTCGTTTCAAGGCTCAGTGCGCCATATATAAAAATGCGAGCCTCATAGGCAGCCGCTTTCGCCAACTGTAGCAGTAGTGGACCTGCCACTGCGTCGAAAATTATGTCGGCGCCCTTGCCGCCGGTGGCCAACATCACTTCGTCTACGAGACTATCTTGGTCAGTGACAACAACAAAATCAGCACCAGCATCGAGCAGAGTCTGTTTTTTGGCAATACCGCGCGTAGTGGCGATGATTTTCGCGCCTTGCTGGCGCGCAATTTGAATGGCGGCAAAACCCACAGAACTCGAAGCCGCAGTAATGAGCACATACTGATTTTCTTTTAGTTGACCAAGCTCAATCAAGGCACCATATGCGGTGAGGTATTGCATCCAGATTGAAGTGGCCTGCTCATCGCTAAGGTTCTCAGGATACTTTGCCAGGCAACGAGCTGGCACCAGCGCCCACTCTCCGTAAACGCCATACTTTGTCTGCGAAAAGCAGGGTATCGTACTGACTCTATCGCCCACACTAAAGCCCTGCACACCCTCTCCTAGGGCGACAATTATTCCGCTAGCCTCATAGCCAATGCGGGAGGGCAAAACTGGTTTTTCCAGATAGCGCCCCTGACGCAATAGCACTTCAGCGCGATTTAACCCGAGAGCGTGAACTTGAATGAGCACTTCACCGGCCATCGGTTCCGGCTCCGCCATATCTTCAAACTTAAGCACGTCGGCAGCACCGGTCTGATGAAAACGAATAATCTGCGACATGTCTTTGATTCCTCAGTAGCACTGACAGTCTAGCAGCACCTTCTGCTAATATAAATTGCTCAAATGGCAACCTTGCAGTGCTGGAGATAACGCTAGCCACACTAATGGAGGATGTATGAATTCAGAGGTAACTGTCGTCGGCAGCCTGAGCATGGATATCGTCATTCGAGTTCCACGCCTGCCTGCGCGCGGCGAGACTCTAAAAGGCACGACCTTCGACACATTTCCGGGCGGCAAAGGCAATAACCAGGCCCTGGCAGCAGCCCGCGCCGGTGCCAAAGTGACAATGATCGGAAAAGTGGGCGGCGATTCTTACGGTCAAATATTGTTGGACACACTGGCGGAGAACAAGGTGAGCATCGAAGGCATGTTCGCCGACAAAAATGAGACCACCGGAATTGCCAATATCTGGGTGGGTCAGTCAGGCGAAAATAGTATCGTCATTGTGCCAAACGCAAATAATGCTTTGCGCCCCCAAGATCTAGAATTGAAAAGCCACTTGATGGAAAAATCAAAAGTATTGCTGCTACAGCTTGAAATTCAGATCGACACAGTTTTAGCTGCTGCAAAAATGGCACACACCAAAGGCATCACTGTAATACTCAATCCGGCCCCTGCAGCCGCGCCTGCCGATCTGCCAGCTGAGCTCTTCCAATATATAGATATTCTGGTGCCTAACGAAAGCGAAGCAGACTTGCTGACAGGAATTAATCCATCTACAAATGAGCTGGCACACCAGTGTGCTCGCAAACTGCTTACTATGGGCGTAAAAAATGTAATTCTTACTTTAGGTGAAAGAGGTGCGCTGATATTAGAAAGCAGCCAACCAGACAAACCGCACTTTGTTGATGCTTTTAAAGTTACAGTGATTGATTCAACCGCTGCGGGTGATGCCTTCTGTGGTGCTCTGGCCATGCGCCTGGCAGCAGGTGACGGTCTTGTAGACGCCGCTAAATTTGGCTGTGCCGCCGGCTCACTCGCTTGCACGAAAGCAGGAGCAGTGCCGTCTTTGCCGACTCTCAAAGAATTAGAAGCATTGATGGTCAGCTCGCTTTAATTGGAGAATGTACATCGGCATCTCTAGACTATTAACTAACTATTTCATAATCAGACTGGTCGCAATTACTCTGACGACTTTAGTTGCACTTGTTTCAGGCTCTGGCGTTATCGCAAAAACGAGCACTGATAGACTGCATTTTAAAAGCTACCAGAGCAACCCCAAAAGAAATATGAAAGCTTGCGACAAATACATCTCTGGTTTAATCGCAAGTGAAAACGGCGATTTCGGTAACGCCATTGCCTTACTGAAAGAAGCAGTAGCTCTGGATCCTAAGTGCACGGGCGCCATGTACACTCTGGGCTCGTGCTACATGTACGATGAAGATTATGCCAGTGCACTGGCCATAAATAATCAAGCTTTAAAAGTAGATGCTAAAGACAAAGATCTGCTCTATCGTCGCGCATTTACATATGTAAGTCTATTCAAATATAAGGAAGCAATCGCTGACCTGAATAAAATTTTGACGATGGATCCTCAATATGACGGAGGCCGCGTACTGCGGGCTAAATGCCACGCTTCGATGGGAAATCTGAAGGGAGCATTGGATGATTATTCAAGCATGCTCAAAGATAATCCAAGCGATGAGGAAAATCTTTTGCATCGAGCCAAACTATACACGCAGCTCGGTGATTCACAAAAGGCAATTGTCGATTACAGCTCACTGATAAAATTTTATCCTGACGAATTCGAAGCTTATGTTGGCAGAGCTGACCGCTATTTTGCTCTTGGTCGTTACAAAGAAGCAGGCTCTGACTACAACACAGCGATATTAAAAGGTACCGACTGCTACAAACATTGCTTACAACAACGCGAATTATGTTTTAAAAAAATGGGTAAAAACAATCAGGAGTCCAGCGTACGTCACAAGTGAGCTGAGGCTGCCATGAGAATTTATCTTGCGTCGACTCTCGCCAAAGCTCTTTCAATAATGCTGGTGCTAATTAATTCTGCTATCGCTTCAAGTGCAAGCGACGGCGATAGACAGCCACTTTTGTTTCTTGAGGCGAATTCAGCAAAAAACCAGCAGTTGCCGAAAAAAGCCATTGCTCTCTATGAACAACTTATTGCTGAAAAAATGCGGCAGGATCCGCACAGCCCATTTATACTTCGCTCTCGCATCCGCATTGCTTGTATTCTCTTAGACACTGGTCAGATGGACAAGGCTGAACACACCTTTAAAGAAGTTGTGAAACTTGCTGCTAGCCGCCTTAAGGAAGATCGAGAGCTGCTAGTGGAAATGGACGAATTTGCTGACTCTTATCGCAATTTAGCGCTCAAACAAAACACGAAAGAGTGCCTCATACACGCGCTGCAGCTACGTAAACGCATTGATCCTCATCATCCGAGGGTATACATTTCATATCGCGATTTAGCTATTTATGCTCACAACCATGGTGATGACCGCAGCGCCATCAGTTACATAAAATCTGCTATCGAAATAGAGAAGAATTTCTCACGATTTAAAACTGATCAGTTGATTAATGATCAACTAGTTTTGACATCACTATATGGCACTACTAATGAATTTGACAAATCAGAAAAGCAAGCCAAGCAAATACTGCAATTATCAAAGAACGCGCCTGACCTTCGCTGGTCGTGGTCACGCTGCCACTATGAGTTAGGTCGTTGTTTTGCTAAGAAATACGATTATGACAAATCAAATCTGGAATATAATACAGCTTTAGAGTTGATCAGAAAGTATCCGAGTAGACGCGGTGACGTTAGCCTTTTGTGCTTGCAAGGACTACAAGAAAACGCCACACTAAAGGTCAGAAATAAAGCGAAAATCAAAAAGGCTTCTACTCACAGTTGCCGAAATGCTGCAATTTCTGCCGGTGTTGGCAAGTCAATCACAGCCCCCTCAAGGAAGGGGTGAACACCATACGCAATTTCAGACAAAACATACTTGCGGTTTTTGCCGTACAGGAGTGGTGCCAAACTCAAATCATTTAACTCAGTCACAGCGACGGATTCAACCGTGTCACCTGGTCGCACTACGTATGCATAACGGTGCATTGGCCGCACAGGCTCAGTAGATTCGTCGTCGCTGGACCAGGTGCTTTCTTGGGCGTCGATTTCTTTGTTAACGTAAACGGTGCGTCGATCATCCTTACCAGGTGATGAAAGATCGGAAGCAGGCAAAGGCTTCGAGTTGGTGGAAGACTCGTCGGCCAGAGTTGGCAGCGTATGCTCTTGCGCTTCTACTACTTTGCGTTTTTCGGCCAAAGCCGCGTTAATTGCAGGCCGAGTCGAACTTTGATCATCTTGAGTTTTCTGACTGGCGTCAGGCACATCCAACCATGGAGTAGCTTCAGTAGAAATTACCTTGACCGCGTCTGACTTGGGTGGCTGTTCAGGCTGCTCAATCTTTACTACTGGCCTTCTCTGTGGAAGTGGCTGTCTGCCTGCACTGTATTCACTGTCAACTCCGTGCAACTGAATGAACGGACGACTTTTATCAGGTGGATTATTTATATCAAAAGGTTTCTGCTCGGGAGTCTTTCCCTCTGGAGATTTCGGCGAAGGCTTCTGGTCGGCTGTTCGAACAACCTGCGCGCGCGAAGATTTGTTCTTCGGCGGTTGAGGAGAAACGTCAGAAGGCTTTATGTTGGGTGCGCGAACAATGCTCCATTTGACGAGGTGTGATGGAATAAGTACAGCAATGATTTCAGCAGAGGAATATATTTCACTTTTTAGTGGTGGTACGCGATCTTTTTGAGTGAATGCCACAAACTCGCCTGGCTTAAGACTAACTTGAGCGCGATCAACCTGACCCTTTAGCGTGCTCTTTATATTTTCTTTGACTGTGTCTACCAGGCCAAGTAGCCCATCTACGCTTGATTTGATTCCATCAAGTTTAACCCCTGCTATCTTTGCACCCTCAGCACCGGAAGCCTGAGTTCGATCAGCACCAGATTTGGTGGCATCGATTTTTATAGAATCTGGAATTTTATTGCCGACATTCTTTGTAGACGGCTCTGACTTGTTCTCTGACCCTTGTTCTTTTTGCGTCTTGTCCGATTTGTCGGTTTTGTTTGTTATAGCGGATTTGTCTGGTTTGTCGGATTTGTCCGATTTGTCTGTTTTGTCCGACGCCGGTTTGCCCCCTCTGATGCCCGCCTGACTTTCGATAAATTGAATGAAAGCAGAAGGCCCTGACGAGCCACCTGAGCTTTTATTGCCGGTAATCTTATCGCCCTTGGTATCACCTTTCTCGGTTTTTATTTCTGATCTATCTGACTTGTCGGCTTTGTTAGATTCGGATTTGATAAATTCAGATTTGTCATTCTTTTCACTTTGCTTTCCGTCTGCAATTTTTCCTTCGGGAATTTTACCTTCGAATGGCGATCGGACATTCTCGGTCAATTCAGTTTTTGGCTTGGCAGCTTCGGCAATTTTTCCTTCAGTGGGAGAAACTTGCGGAAGTCGTGTATTTTCTACTTTTGCGTTGGAATTTCCATCAAGTTTTAAAGTTTCTACCTTTAAGTCACGCGCTGCATCGAGCTTCACGGGCTCTGCAATTCCAGGTGGCAGCCTGCTCGAATTAGATGCAATCTCTGTTGCTGGGCGACTTTCTATGGCTGGGGCCTTACGATTGTCTTCAAGAACCTGCTTCGTCGGCAATACGGGATCAGAACGGTGTTCGGGAATGGGCAAACTAACAAGACTGCCAGCTCGCAAATCTGCCACAGAAATTGATTTAAGTGCAGATTGGCCGTTGGGCGACTGATTTTCTGACTTCGAAATCTCGGCAGGCCTCTCTGCAGGACGCTGAACTTCTGCTTTTGAATTTTCTGACTGCTTGGGCGTGTCGAGCGATCGTGATGAAGGCTCTATGGGTTTTGCTGGTCGCGCAACGTCACCTGCAGATTGCTCAACCGTTAACGGTTGAGTTTGCTTGACCTGTTTGTCAGTGGGTGACGCCTGTTCGCTGCTGGGAAGAGAGCGTTGTGATTGCGACTGGACTAGTGTCTGTTCGTTTGGTTGGGCTTTTGCCGACGATTGGGGATGTTCTTGCTCGGTTCGAATGGGAGCGTGTTGGGCCGAGGTCTCTGTTGGGGCAGGCTTAGATTCAGTGCGTTGGGCCGGGAGGATTTCTTTAGATTGGGGTGGCTCGGAGGACTGAGGATGACTCTTACTGTCTAACGCCGACGGATTCACACCATCTGAATATTTGCTTTGAACATCTAAAGGTTTAGCATTGCCAGACTCGGCATTAGACGAATCATGGATTGCTGTTGTGTCCTTCCCAGCTTTTTGTTCAGATCCATCAAACCTAGCTTTTCGAACAGAGGCGAATGGATCGTCCGAACTCTGCAGATCATCTAGTTTCTTTGGCGGTTCTCCTGGTTTGTCCACTTCAGCTCACCAATTAACTGCAAGGAGGCCGTACCTGAAGTTATTTTGCCCAATTCAAAGCAATCTGATAACTGTTCTTTTAAGGCGAAACCTTATTCTTAAGCGACAATCTCCTTCTCATTTCGGTTAAAAGCGAATTGGTACTTTCACGCGACGGGTTCAAAGCGAGGCTAACCTCCAAGTCCTTTATTGCTTGCTGACAGGGTCCAAAGATGTGAAAGTAACAATCCGCACGACATACGTACGCCTCAGCATTACGAGGTTCTCTACCTATCAGATCAGAAGCTAGTTTGAGACCATCTTTGTATTTTCCGTTTTCAATTAGCAAATCGATATTTAACAAGAGCTCAGCCGTCGAGGGCTTTTCGTAATTAAATGCCATTTCCAAAGATTGTAGTGCTCTGTCAAACTTTTCCAGGCCAGCATAACCATGCTCCTGCATCAAATACGCTTTTCGTAGAGACACCTTGTTAGCTATCAGCTTATTTGCCTGCGCAATTTCATCTTCATAGCGTCTCAGCTCACCCAAGACAATGCCGCGGTTCACCTGCAAATCTACATCACCGGGATTCTTCGCTAGCTGCGCTTCAATCCGAGCCAACTCCGCTTGAGCATTTGAAGATTCAGCAGCCGAAACCGACGAGCCCAGCAACAAAGCGCAAACCGTAAATGCCACAACAAGCAATTTCATACGAAACTCTCACCAGCTTAACAGCACCATTATAACGCCTTCGAAAAGCTCACGAAATTACAGAAACTAGCACTGACTGAATTTCATCAACCGATTTCTGCCGCGCTTCCGGATTCTTTTCTAAAGCGATCGAAACCATAGAACGAACCTCTTGAGGAATCGGCATGTTCGGCGGAAAGCCTGGTGCTGGGGTGCTTACGTGCATTGTCATTGTTTCAAAAACACTTGTAGATAAGAATGGCGGCGTGCCGACCAGACATTCAAAAACAATACAACCCAGCGAGTAAATATCGCTGCGATAATCCACTGGCTTAGCAGTGCATTGCTCTGGGCTCATATAAGGTGGGCTGCCCTGACAGTCACCAGTCTGGGTGAGTTTTATCATGTCAGGATCATCGCGCCCAGACATTTTTGCCAGGCCAAAATCTACGACCTTGACGTCATAGCCACCATGACCGTCAGGGCTGCACATAATGTTAGAAGGCTTGAGGTCGCGGTGAATTATGCCCGCACCATGCGCATGCAGCAGAGCTTCGCAGACCTGCACCATGATCAAAGCAGTGTCGTACATAGTCAAACTCTTTTGCTTGCTAATTAAGTCACTGAGAGCGGTGCCTTTGACATATTCCATCGCTAGAAAGGCCTCACCATCAGTGGTGAAACCAAAGTCTTTCACACCTACAATATTGGGATGGTTAAGCGTACCCAGAGCTTTTGCCTCTTGCTGAAAACGTTTGACACCATGAATATTTCCAGCAAGCGATGCATGCAAAACTTTGATGGCCACATCTTGCTTGGTATACACATGCTTTGCCAGATAAACACTGGCCATGCCACCATCACCAAGAGCCCACACTACTTCGTACTTATCAGCAAAAAGTTGGCCCACCAGCGACTTATCAATCATGCGCGTCAGTGCTGATTCGCACTCAGGGCAGACGTCCTCATACTTTGAAAATTCTACTTCGCAGGCGAGGCACACCTTTCGCACTCGGTCGCTAGGCACCGGAGCTTGTATAAGCCCGTCGATACCCATAAAAGATCCGGTACCAAAACTTTGAATCGAGTTCCCTGAGGCCTCAGATGACGGCGCCACCAGTGCTGGTGACACACGTACTGCCGAGGTCATTAGTTGTTCGGCCGATCTGACACCACTGACCACTAGAGCAATCGCCAGTGACAGCCCACCAACTCCGAAAGCCACCCAGCCAAGAGAATTGTCCACAATTTTGTAGTGCACCAGCGCAAATCGCAAACCGAATAGCGCAGGCAAAAAAATCACAAGAAGAGCCGCACGCCGTGCCACCAGACCGGCAGCAGAGTAAGACCAGAGAAAGGCCGATAGTCCTTGATCTGGCCTGAGCAAAAAGCATGAACCTGAAAGCAAAATGAAAAGAATCGAGATTGCTTCTGACATTCGCAAGCAACCGAAGAAAGTGCAGAGCGATTCAGCACCACTCATGGCACCCACCAATGGTAAAGAAGTTACGCCTAAAGCAATAACACACAACCACTGGGCAATCTCAATTTTGCTCACACTTAACCATGTCTGTATAAATAAAGCGACACTCAGTGCAATGAATGCCAGAGAGACATCAGGTGTCATCGGTCCTGGGTACGATAAACCACTTGAGTCTTCTGAAGGGCGATACCATATGTGGTTCAAACCCAGATCTAATCCGCCTAGGGTTTCAATTACCGTACTAAGAGCGCTGGCGAAGACAATAAAGCACAAGACGCTGCCCACCACTTTGCAGCCGAACACAACTTTGGCAGAAAGCGGTAGTTGAAAACAGGCAATCAGCAGGCTGAGCACCGTTGCTAGCAAGACGGTGTTAATGCCGACGCTCGACCAGATAACCGGGCCGCTCATAAACATGTGCTTGCATATTTCAGCGTCGAGTACCCAGCCATATGTGATGCACGCACCTAATATGGTGGCAATGCCCACAAGAGCTACTGCCAGCCACTTAGCAAAAGTCACAAGACGCTGGTTTATGTATTGGTCAGTTTGAACAGTAGACATTTATTTGGCAGATAGCGCCTGGCTGATGGCGGCTAAATAAATTTCTTTCTTCTTTGGTCCGACAAGCTCTTTAACCAACTTACCTTTAGCCGAAAAAACGCCTATCACTGGCGCATAATCAACATTTTCAGAAAGAAACTTAGAAATGCCCATGGTTTTGGCCGTGCTTTTACTGTCTGGCAAACCTTCTTTCGAAGTATCAAGCGAAACAAACTCCACTTTTTTGTATTCACTTTGCAAACTCGACAAAATTGGCTTCACTTCACCGCACCAGACGCTGCACTCACGGTCGAAGACCATGACCACACGGGCGTCGTAGCCAGGGTGAGCTTTTTTATCGGTCTTAGACTCGGCGTGGGCCGGCGTCAGCGGCAGGCTGATTATCCCCAGAGCGGCCAAGACTAAAGCTTTCTGCGACAGCTCTTTCAACAGGACTAAATGTGCCATATTCGCCTCTTTCCAGGCACAACCCTTATGCCCGCCTCCTTTATACCAAGATGCACAAACGCTCAAACCGCGCTCAATTCTCCAACTGATCGGCTGAAGCTTTGTCACCATCAGGCACTAGCATATAACCGCGGTTACGTACGGTTTTGATAATGCTGCCCTCTTTAATGCCAAGACTTTTGCGCAACAGCTTAAAATGCGCGCGCACCGTATCGGTCGAAACCATGGCGTCGTCAAGCCAGACCCTCTCCAGAATGGCATCAGCTGAAAAGACCTGATTCTGGTGACGCATCAGAAACTCGAGCAGGCTGTAGACTTTGGGCCGCAGCTTAATTGCCTCGCCGTCTTTGGTCACCTGGCAGGTGGCAGGGTCCAAGGTGATGCCATTCACAGTCAAAACGGTATTAGCCAGCGATGTGGGCCGCCGCAAAAGTGCGCGCACGCGGGCCTGCAATTCCCGATGCTCAAAAGGCTTGGTCAAATAATCATCGGCCCCGGCGTCGAGACCAGCTTCTTTATCTTCCAACCGCGTTTTGGCGGTCAACATCAAAACCGGCGTCTTGCCGCCCTGGCCTCGGTAGCCCTGCAGCACTTCAATGCCAGTAAGATCCGGCATCATCCAGTCTAAAACCACCAGGTCATACTTGTTGACCCGCAAATTCACCAAGGCGTCATCGCCGTTCGTGGCAATCTGCACCATGTGACCCTGGCTTTCAAGCCCAAATTTGGTCACTTCAGCCAGTGCGGCATCGTCTTCTACTAGTAAGATCTTGGCCATATGGGCAAAATGATACCAGGATGGACAGCCACCCGTCTGACTCAACAATGCGTTCACTGCATATTCACAGTCAGGGTCTATTTTGGTAGTTGTGATGCACAGCGGAGAAAAAGTATGAAAGTTGCCATAGCCGGCGCCAGTGGAATGGTAGGCAAAGCCCTCACCAGTTATCTCAACAAAAATGGTCACACAGTCATTGCCCTCAGGCGCAAACCCAATGGTGGCGCCACTGACGCTTTTGTTGATGTCACACCCGAGAGTATGCAAGATTTTGATGCCGTCATCAATATGGCGGGGGAAAATATTGCAGCCAAACGCTGGGATGAAGATCAGAAAAAACTGATTGTCGACAGTCGGGTCAACACCACATCTTTTTTAGCTAATACATTGGCGCAGACTCTTGGCCCCACAGTATTCATCAATGCATCGGCGGTAGGCATCTACGGTAATCGCGGCGACGAAAAGCTTACAGAAGAGAGCACCGCTGGTAGCGGTTTTCTCGCCAGTACATGCCAGAAATGGGAAGAAGCCACAAAAAGTGCCAAACGTCCGGGTTTGAGAGTAGTATTAGCGCGGCTTGGTCCCATTCTTAGCAAAGACGGCGGCGCTTTGAACAAGATGCTACTGCCCTTCCAGCTGGGTGCTGGAGGTGTGTTGGGTTCCGGCCGCCAGTATATGAGCTGGATTGCGCTAGACGACGTGGTCAGCGCCATTGCCTTTCTCCTTGAAAACAATATTGAAGGGCCCGTCAACCTAACTGCTCCAGAACCGGCGACCAACGCTGAATTCACTAAAGCAATGGCGAAAGTCTTGCATAGACCAGCTATCTTGCCTGCGCCAGCCTTCGGGTTGAAACTTATCTTGGGCGACATGGCTCAAGAAATGCTGTTAGAAGGAAATAGAGTGCTGCCGGCCAAGCTTCAAAACGCCGGTTTTAGATTTGAACATGCAAATTTAGAAATGGCAATTGCTCATGAGTTAAAACCTAAAGTAGAAAATGTCACAGCATCAGCGTTCAAATAAATTAGAAGTAGAATCGATCGTGGACAAATCATACACTTACGGTCCTGAAGACGAGCAGCTTTTGTTCTTCAAACGGGCGGTGGAAGCTGCTCGCAATGGCATTTGCATTACAGATCCGCGAGTTGCTGACAATCCGATTGTTTATGTCAATGATGCTTTTCTTGAATTTACAGGATACAAAAAAGAGCAAGTAATGGGTCGCAATTGCCGCTTTTTACAAAGAGACGATCGCGACCAAGTTGCTATTGAGAGTATTCGTGAAGCCTTGCGTTTAGAGATTCCCATCACTACTGTGCTGCGCAATTATCGAAGAGACGGCTCACTTTTCTGGAATGAGCTGACACTATCTCCGGTGCACGATCAATCAGGTCGCTTGATAAACTTTGTCGGAGTGCAGAACGATATTTCAGCTCGCAAAGATGCTGAAAAAAGAGTTTCAGAATTTTACTCGGTGATCTCGCATGAGTTGCGCACACCACTAACAGCAATCAATAGCGCTCTCAGTGTCATTGCTGATGGTTCAGCCGGTAAAGCCAACGCGCAAATAATGCGTATGGTTGAAATTGCACTGGAAAATTCTGAACGACTGGTGCGTTTAATTTCAGACATTCTTGATTGGAAAAAGATTGAGTCTGGAAAGTTTAAACTGAACAAAACCTATACCTCCCCCGAGGCGCTGGTAGATAGATTAATCACTGGAGTGAAGCCACTTTCAAGCTCTGCCAAAGTACAACTTTTAAAGGAAGTGCAAACTAAAGCCGAGGTCTATTTAGATATTGATCGAACTCTACAGATACTGACCAATCTTGTAGACAACGCGATTAAATTCTCGGCCGCAGACGATGTTGTCACTATTCGAGTGGAACTTCGCAACTCCGACACCGTCCGTTTTTCTGTACTGGATCAAGGGCCAGGAATTCCCAAAGATCAATTGACTAAATTGTTCAAGGTTTTCCAACAATTAGATTCTTCCGACAAAAGAAGAACCGGTGGCACAGGTCTGGGCTTATCTATCAGCCGCTCGCTAGTTGAACTACATGGCGGTCAAATTGGCGTGGAAAGCGAATTAGGTAAAGGAAGTACTTTCTGGTTCGAAATTTATACAAAAGTAAAAAGCGAGGTCAATTGAAAAGCACACTGAAAAGATTTCTAGATGTTGGCGCACTGGAAACTTTAGAGGTGAACAAAAATGTATGACTTAGATGATCAAATCGATCAAATTGACGAGTTAACAATCGTCAAAACCGATGACCCTGCAGCTAACAGCGAAGCGGCTTTGACTGCCTATTTGCAGAATATCGGTAAGACCAGCCTGATAAAGGCCAATGAAGAAATTGAGCTTGGGCGGGCCATCCGACAGGGTGATAATGCAGCCCTTTCAAAACTTGTGGTCAGTAACCTCAGGCTCGTAGTCAGCATAGCCAAACGCTTTCGTAACCAGGGTATGGATATGGAAGACATGATTCAGGAAGGCAACCTGGGTCTAATTCATGCCGCAAAAAAATTCGACCCCTCTATGGGGAACCGATTCTCGACTTATGCGACATGGTGGATTCGTGAGTCTGTTAACCGTGCCATCGCCAACAAGGGCCGCACGATACGCATACCGGTGCACATCAGAACTCAAATGGGACGCCTCAAGAGAGTGGCAAAAGAGTATTTGCAATCTCATGGCCGCTTCCCCACTGAGGCCGAACTGGCCGTGGCGCTTGAATGCCAACCTGAAGAGATTGTCAGATTGGTGAGCAGCTCTAGCAGCATTGTCTCCCTTGACGAGCCGGTAAGCGGCGCTGAGAAGGACACCCTGGAGTGTTTTATAGAAGATCAGTTCTCAGCCATGCCCGAACAAGCGGCCGAACAAGCCATGCTCAGGCGCGGAATTGACCGCATGACCGCACAGCTGAGTACCTTAGAGAAAACTGCTATCAGCTATTTGTATGGTCTGGAAGGAGACGGCCTTTACGATGCAAAAATGGTGGCCGCAAAGCTCAATATTGATGTAGCAGAGCTACGCCGCATTCAAAAACGCTCGTTAAAGAAGCTCAGGCGGCATCTCCATAACAAATCTTTGAACGATTTCATCTCCTAGCCGTTCACTATCCGTTCACGATGTCAGGTTAAATTGATTATGCCGACATCTAGAAGCAGCCAAACAGCCAGGATTAGCCTGGTAATCACGTAACAAATTCTTTACCAGGTGCCCTGTGGTAGCCCTGGCAGGAAGATAATAAGCCATCCCTCCGGAGTGTTCATTTTTATGACTCTTGCCAGTTTGGCCATTGTTGTCCTGGGAACGATAATCTGCACTTTAATCAATGATTTCACCACGATGGGTGGTGATTACATTGAAGACAATCCGTAGCGCATTTAAGAAGCGCACCAATAAATTGACTGGCTCAGTGCCACCATATGTGATGCGGCGATATTTCGCTGGCAAATAGCAACAATTGAAAAATAGCGCTTGACATAAATTGCGAGCGCTACTATTCTGGAATTATGCATTGACCTTGAACTGCTCCCGCGAGGAGCTTTTTATTTCGGTCAATCTGTAAAGACGAGGACAGCGCCATGTTTCGGCCAACCACCAGCATCGTTAAACGAGATTCCCGCGGCATTATGTGCGGCTCGTATTCTAACGAGCAGGTCTTTTCAGTAAGCAAAAATTTCAAAGGCAGTAACCTCAATATGTATTCGGTGACCACACCGACACGGCGAGCGTAAACCCTTTTAAAACATAGACAGCTAGCGGTTTTTGCTGCTTCATCTTTTGATGAACCAGGGTCAATTCACGGCAAAGAATTTACCAAATTACCTGATAGCTAATTGCATTGAAGCAAATTTTTCATCCGCCTGAAAGCCGGCTGTCGCATTCGTGCGGCACCACCGGTGATATCACTGGCCACACCCAAACACTCGGAGGAACTGATATGAGGTTCATGATCGAAGCCATAAATCCTGCTCGCCTGATGAGGCGATTTATCGTTGAGCATGTATTTGTACATGCCGGTTACCGCGAATACGGTAATTGCAACAGCGATGCCGTTAATGCCACCCCAGCCACAGGGGTGACAGAGGATGCCGAAGGCGCGGTCATCGAGATTAAGTCGTTGTTACAGCTGACCCTACAGCCCACTAAGGCCATGTAAGTTAAAATCACAAGAAAGAGATAGAAAAATGAACAGCGAAAAAATTCACCTCGATAGCTCTCACGAAGACTACGAGATGATCAAGATCAAAGAAAGAAAGCCAATCAAGGCCTGGATTAAGGGTGTTGCACTAGAACAACCTGCTCTCCAACAGCTGATCAATTTAGCTTCAATGCCTTTTATTCACAAACATATCGCGGTCATGCCCGATGCTCATATGGGTAAGGGCACCACTGTCGGTACGGTTATTCCAACTTTTAAAGCAATCATTCCTGCTGCGGTTGGAGTTGACTTAGGATGCGGCATGATTGCAATTGCCACCAGTTTAAAGGCCACCGATTTGCCTGACGATCTCAAGGCTTTAAGAAATGCCATTGAGAATGCAGTGCCTGTTGGTGCTGGCTTCTGGCGCAACGATCTGGCAGGCAACCATCCGGCTCAAAAGCCGGTCAATCAGGCCTGGGCTTCGCTGGCTGACAGATGGGATGTGATTGCTGAAAAGCACCCACAAGTAGAAATTGGCCAAAATCGTAACCGTCTACAGCTCGGTACACTTGGATCTGGTAATCACTTCATCGAGATTTTGCTCGATGGCAGTGACAATGTCTGGTTCATGCTGCACTCAGGCAGCCGTGGTGTGGGCAACCGCATCGGTACTTATTTCATCGACCTGGCTCGCAAAGAAATGGCAAAGAACCAAATTCATTTGCCTGATCAAGATTTGGCCTACCTTTCAGAAGGAGCCTTATATTTTGACGACTATCTCTTTGCCGTTCAGTGGGCACAAGACTATGCCTATTTGAACAGACAGGTAATGATGGGACAGGTCATCACTGCGCTTAAGGCCACTGGTCTGCTGCCTGATTTTGAAGCAGAAGCACAAGTGATCAACTGCCACCACAACTATGTGACTAGAGAAATTCACTTCGGTGAAGATGTTTGGGTCACTAGAAAGGGTGCAGTCAGAGCGCAACTTGGCGATTGGGGCATCATCCCAGGTTCAATGGGCGTGGGTTCTTACATCGTCAAGGGCAAGGGTAACGCTCAGAGCTTCAACAGCTGTTCTCACGGCGCCGGTCGAACCATGTCGCGTACACAAGCAAGAAAGAAAATTTCTCTTGAGCGCCATGCTGAGGACACCGCACACGTAGAGTGCCGCAAGGACGAAGGTATTCTTGACGAATCGCCTTCAGCCTACAAGCCACTAGATGCGGTGATGGCCGCCCAGGCCAGTCTGGTTGAAATTGTCCACAAACTCAGACCCCTGGTCTGTGTCAAGGGTTGAAGTAAATCGCAATTCTGATCAATATTGCCGCGGCGGACAGCCACCGCGGCAATCTGATTGAATTGCAGTCACGAGATTTTCACGCCTGATTTATTACTGTAGGCTTCTTACTTAGTAATGAACTCATCAACATATGTTTTGCAGCACCGACAGCCTCATTGATGAACGCTATCAGATTGTCACCACAATCGGTCAGGGAGGCTCGGGCACAGTCTATTTGACGGTAGATCTTGTACGCAATCGCCAGCTGGCCTTAAAAACTCTAGAACTCAATCTTGACCGACAAGTATCGTGGGGTAGATTTGAACGGGAGGCACGCATTGCCAGCCGCTTAAATCATCCGAATATAGCCAGGGTCTATGATTTTGGTCTGCTCGACAAAAAAGTGCCTTACCTGGTAATGGAACTGGTGCACGGTCAAACACTCCATGAGCGTATAAAAAGCAACGGGCCCCTGACAGGCTACGAGACATTAACAGTGTTCAAGGCCATGGCTAGCGCGTTACTTTACGCTCACGAGCTCAATATTATTCATCGCGACATTAAGCCGGCCAATATAATATTGACCACTGATATGCATGGAGAAATCACCGGAGCGAAACTTATAGATTTTGGCCTTTCGAAATGTGGCAGCGGCAGTGAGTTTGTACAATCACTTACAGCCACCGGTGAAGTTTTTGGCAGTCCTTATTACATGAGCCCAGAACAATGGAATGGCGAAAATATTTCTGCCAGTGCCGATATTTATTCACTGGGCGTCTCCTTATTTGAGGCATTAAGTGGCACTGTGCCCTATCAAGGTGAGAACGCTTTCGCCACAGCTGTGCTTCATATCACAGAGCCTGTGCCGTATCTTGGTGATTTGAGCAATCCGCCGGAAAATCATTTCAATTGGGATCTGATTTTGCAAAAGATGCTGGCTAAAAATCCGGAAGAGCGTTATCAAAGCATGGCTGATTTAAGAGATGACCTGAACCGTCTCTCCTCCGGCCAAAGAATTGACAGTGAAGTGACAAGGGCAAGTTCCTCTGATTCTTCGACCTTACTGGCACCACTTTCAAATAAGAATAGCAAGCTTCTGTGGGTCATGATTTCCTTAGTGTTTTTGCTATTGTCGGCTTTTGCTACTCTGATCTTTTATGCTTTTCCCAGCACAGTGGGCTACAACACGACAGAGCCTGAATTTGAGCAGCTGCCGATTCCAGGTACTACCAGCAGCTTACTTCCACACACTGTGGCCAGCGATGTTACCGAGCAAGGTCAAACCCGCTTTTATTTTCCTAAAAACAGCATGGGTAAATTCATAGCTGGTGAAAATAGCATCAACGCCAGTGGAGTAGTGATAGTGCCTATGCACCTGCCGCTCAAATTTACCCCAAGTGATCTTTTTTTGCAGCAACCTCATCTGTTTCAATCCTTCCGCCCAAATGACCTGGCAGAGCTTTCGATTAAAGGATGCCCCGTTGAATTTAACGATCGGGCCATGAAATATATCGGCTCTCTGACCGGTCTGAAGTCTCTTGAAGTGAAAAATTGTGCCGTCACTGCAAAGTCAATTGATACATTGAATAAGCTTCCAGGTCTGACTGAATTGGTTTTAGAAGATACCGATATAAATGGTTCTGATTTACTTAAATTCAATCGACTGAAAGAATTGAAGACACTAGAAGCGTGCGATATGACTGATGTTAGCAATGTTTTGTCGACCTTGAAAAATAACCAACATATAAAACATCTGGCCCTCAACAATGATAATCTGCAAAATCAAGATCTAAAAATCATCAGTTCATTGAGCAATCTTGAATTTCTGGAACTGAACGGCAATAGACAGATCGATGCAACCGGGCTCGGCCTGTTAGCCGATTTACCTAAGTTGAATCGACTTTCTATCTCTTATGTACCACTCGATTCAAACTGCTCGAAAACTCTGGCAAAGTTCAAACAACTGAAGATTCTTGCAATTTCTACCCAGAGCTGGTCTGAAAATGAAGTGACAGCGCTTAAGCGAGCTTTGCCCCACTGCCTGATCAAGCCTTAATTACCATAAGCTTTGGCTGGCATCTTTTCTCTGGCAACGGCTTGTTGTTTAAGCCACTGCTGGGCGTCGAGTGCGGCGCTGCGTGTTCGATCGGGTGTACCATGTAAAACTGACTGAATTAGTGGCATTCCGCGATTACCATGGTCATCCCAGGCATGCTGTCCATCTTTAATTATTTCCACCACCACCGGCGCACCCTTGCAGTTGTACTCACTGACCACCACGTCGGCTTTTACTACCTTTTTGGCATTGGCCTCACAGTCGTTTGCGGCTGCCCATACTTTTTCTTGCTTAAGGGGCTGAGAAAGCTCAAGATTGGTTTTGATCATCCAGTCCATTTTCTTACTGATATCACCCATGCCACCTTTGAGTGGAAGAGTCTGATCATCGGCGCCAAGAACGATTTTAATCGGCACTGATTGGCGTGGTGCCTGTTCGCCGGTCATCCAGGTGCCATGGCTGCTATATACTCCTGAAACCTGATTAGGACGCTCAGTAGCATAGACTTGAGCAAATCTGGCACCATCGCTGAAGCCGGCCAGGCCCACCTGATCTGGTGTCGAAACCTTGGCCTTGACATTTTTAATTACCTGATCAAGATAATCGACATCACTGTAAGAGCTGTTTTCTTGAGCAGGCAAATTAATGCGGCCAGGAACGTTCCAAGCAGCACCAGTGTTTGCGCCAATTGCGTTGGCGACTCTACCTGCATCGAAAGTATTCAATTTAGGATAAGCGAATACAACGATGCTGCCTGTGCGCTCAGCAGCGGCAACCATACCCATCTCTTCACGAGGTAGCCCAGCACCGTCTCCAGCAGCAGCGCCGTGCATAGCTATGACCATAGGGGCTCGAGAATCTGCATTTTTAGGCACGTAAATTTCATAGTGACGATCTCCGATTTTAACGTCATTGACTTCACCAACTTTCAAATTACTGCCGGCTTTAAGCAACTGATCTCCGGTGATGCGAAACTCTTCTGGTACGTCATTGCTTTTCTTTGCATCGATCAGCATCTGGAAACGGGCATTTTCACCTGGGCTGGCAACGCGACGCATTTGTTCGCTAAGATTCAGCATTTCTACTTTATTGCTATCGAATCTGATGCCGTATTTGTGGGTGTACAGATCGTCAATACGCTTTATTTCTTCTGGTGTTTTATTCTCCAGAATTTTATAGATTTTGTTGAAGTCGTAGCCAGAGCCCAGCAGGCGTGCTGGTGAGTACTTACTGGTGGCGTTAAAAGCCGAGTCCAGATCTTTTGCAGCAGCTTCCATTTTGGCCTGGTCTACAGGCCACTTGGTCGCATAGGAAGTTTTCTCAGAGCGATCATCAGCGTTGAACAAATCATCGAACTTCGGCAAATATCGTTCAGCAGAAGAAGGTACCAGATCTTTGCTGGACCGAACAGGTGATAAAGAATAGGCATCTTGCACCATTCTTTCCCCTGACTGGAAAAAACGCGGTGAAAGCGACTCAGATGCTTCAGGCTTTTCTGCAGTTGTGCGGTCATTTGCCATATAAATTGCCGTCCCTCGTAAGTAGTCTCAGACTATTACATCGAACGGGCAATGTATGGTCAGGTTACTGGCAAATTATTGGCAACTCAAGAGGCTAAGAGACCAAAATCCCGGATGCAGCTCTAGCATGGCAGTCACGGGATTTTCACGTAATTGCCCACATTATAGGTATATCGAATCGCCGGAGATCCCTCATGTCAATCGAAACTACCGATTTCACACCTCGAAACGAAAGAACTACGCTTCGCGGCGGAGACAATTTTAATCGCGGCGCGCAAAAAGAGATTGATGCTATGCCTCCCCATGAGCAAAAAGTAGGCCGCAATGCTGCTCTCGATAATGCCACCATGGAGAAATTCGGTTTTTCCACACCCTTAATTTTAGAAACAAATTTGGGTAAGATGAACGGCACCCTTGGCCGCGATGAACAAGATCGCAAGCTCATCGCGGGCCCTAAAGCCAAGCTCGAAGCCCATCTAAGCGATTCACTGAACGACCGGGTGATACGCACTGTAGCCAGCAATGAAGGCGGTCTGACAACACTTACTAAAAACGACGCTGGTCACGGTATTTCTGTAGGCATCAGGCAGTGGAATCAAAAACGAGGCGAATTACCAGATTTGCTGAAAAGTTTTCATGACAAAAATCCAGAAAAATTTGATGCTATGTTTGGTCGTTATGCCGATCGCCTGCTAAGCGAAAAGTATGTTAGAAAAGCCAATTTGGCCGGTAACAAAGAAATTATGAGAGGTATGAAATCAGCTCTGGCTGATCCTGAATTTCAAGAAGTACAAGTAGATAAATTCCGTAAATTTGCCGACAAGTCGGCGGAGACTGCCAAGAAATATGGCCTCAAATCAGAATTGGGCGCTGCATTAGTAGCCGATATCACCAATCAAATGGGTGAAGGCGGCATGAGAAGAGTTATGCGCAGAGCCGGTCTTCAACCAGGCGGAGAAATAAAAGACGAAGCCGCCGCTCTCAAAGCCATGGAAAAAGCTACCCGTAGACCAAATTCATCTTCCCGCTTTGAGCATCTCGCTTCAAACTTTAGCCCCGAACGCATCAAACCGAGAACGCCTGTTAACGATCCTCGAACCTTCCTGGCGTCACTAGATTTGGTGACAAGCAATGTCGGCTAATTAGATCGGCTAATTCTGCCGACTTTAACGCTTGTTAGTTTGATTGTTGGTTAAGAACCACTGCTGGCAGCTCAAGCCTTGCTCGCCAGTGCGCGGACGCAGTCGCAAATAACGGCCGTCGCTTTGCATCACTCGAGCCTTGCTGGTATCAAACAAATAGGTCTTTAGCACAGCGTCACGCACAAAGCGTGCCAGACGTTCGTCTTCAATTGGGAAAAGCACTTCCACACGGCGGTTTAAATTGCGCGGCATCAAATCGGCACTGCCGCAGAAAATTTCGTCTTTGCCACCATTGCGGAAATAATAGATGCGACTGTGTTCAAGAAATCGCCCAACGACGCTTATAACTTGAATATTTTCACTCACTCCAGGAATGCCTGGAATCAAGCAACAGACACCGCGAACTATCAAATCTACTTTTACGCCCGCTTGCGAAGCACGATAGAGAAGTTCGATTACCCGTTCATCAGATAGAGCATTCATTTTTAAAATGATGCGACCCTTGGCACCACTTTTGCTGTGCTCAATTTCTCTTAAAATCAACTCTTCAAAGCGCTCACGCAAATTGATTGGAGCGACTAAAAGCTTGCGATAGTCACGTTTGGCCGAATATCCAGTCAGGTAATTAAACAAGTCTGAGATATCGGTGCCTATTTTTTCATCGCAGGTAAGTATGCCAATATCGGTATACAGATGTGCGGTCATAGGGTTGTAATTGCCGGTGCCAAGGTGCACATAGCGCTTGATGCTGTCACCTTCTTTACGCACAACCAGAGCCAGTTTAGAGTGAATCTTCAGGCCAAGCAGTCCGTAAACTACGTGCACACCCTCAGCTTCTAAGGCCTTGGCCCATTCAATATTACTCTCTTCATCAAATCTAGCTTTTAGTTCTACTAGAACAGCCACCTGTTTGCCGCGCTCTTGCGCTTTTAATAGTGCCTCTACCACCGGTGAGTTCTTACCCACACGATAGAGAGTCATTTTTATAGCAAGCACATTCGGATCACTGGCAGCCGCATTGAGGAAATTGATAACCGGTTGGAATGAGTCGTATGGATGGTGGAAAAGAATGTTGCGCTTGGATATGGCGGCAAACATATCTTCGCCTTTGTCCATCATGTCAGGATCTAAGACAGCTGGAATCGCAGGCACAAACGGTGTGTATTTAAGATCATGGCGATCTAAGTTTGCTACATATTTCAGCGAGCTTAACGGCATGCGGCCTTCGATCAGATAAACATCGTAAGGCTCGATTTGCAGATTGCTCATCAAAATTTCTAGAATATAAGCAGGCATGGCATGGTGCACTTGCAGTCGCACCACATCACCGAACCGGCGCTGTCTTACACCTTCTTCAGTAGTCTCAAGCAGATCGCCGGCTTCCCATTCTTGAATTTCCATCTCGGCATCGCGGGTGACGTGGAAAGGATAAACTTCCACAATCGACATGCCGGGGAATAGCTGCTCAATATTCGCCTTGCATAGATCATCGAGCCAGATATAAGTATTTGGTTTGCACTGAATCACGCTCGATCGAGCGCCTGGAGGCTCGGTTTTACCGATTGGCACCAGTTGCGGCAAACTATCAGGAATTTTAACGCGGGCAAAACGTTCGTCTGAAACCGGATCACGAATGAGTACGGCCAGGTTCAAACTCAAGTTGGAAATGTGCGGAAAGGGATGGCCAGGGTCGAAGGCTAGTGGTGTCAGTACCGGAAATATTTTCTTGCGGAAATACTCGCGGGCATCGACTTTTTGCTCTTCAGAAAGTTCGTCAAAATCTAGAATTTGAATGCCGGCCATCTTTAGCTCAGGCAAAAGACGTTCTTTCAAACAATCATGGGCACTGGCGAGCAGTCTCGTTACTTCCGAACTGACCGCATCAAGCTGTTCTGATGGTGCCAGGCCGTCCGGGCCAGCAGTATGTGCACCTGACTCTATCTGGCGCTTGAGCCCAGCCACGCGCACCATAAAAAATTCTTCGAGGTTGGAGCCTAAAATTGAAAGAAAGCGGAAACGCTCAAGCAATGGGTTGGTGCCATCTGTAGCTTCTTCTAAAACTCGCCACTGGAACGAGAGCAAACTCAACTCACGATTAAGATAAAAACGTGGGTCGGTTAAGAGGGGCTGAATGTCGTCGACAGTGTCTACAGGAGGCTGCTCTTGCGTAATGGTAACCATGTGATTGTCGTCGGGCAAATTTAAGGGAGCCACAGGAGCCACCGGTGCGGCCGGGGGCACTGGAGTTGCCGCTATGTCTTTTGCCCCTGCGGCGACAATTGCCTCGAGAGCTTCGGAACGCTTGATTTCGCTTGTTTTACGAGTATTGGCCGTGTCAGGTGATTGCATACATTAAATTGTAAGGCATCGCCCCACTTGACCAGAGACTTGTCAGGCGCCAGAATCGCAAAGCCCATAATACATGCAGCGATTTTAGCCGTGATTTCGAACTTTTTGCCGCCTACTTAACTTGTTGAGACGTGGCTGCACTTAAACTGCTAGTGACATTCAACTTGTAGAGGCTAATAGCGTTGCTTCTTAGAATCGCCCGCTCAACCTCAACCTGTTGCCCTTTGAGCATATAGTCTCTTTCTACCAGCTCTTTAAGTGCTTCAGTCAGGCTGCGCCGTAAACACATGGCGCCGTACCAGTAAGACTCAGGCTGACTGTGGCCGTCAGTGCCGGCCAAAATCTTAGAAACGGGAGCGGCCGAAAGCGCTTCGTAATAAATACGAGTTAAATCAGGCGCAATCAAACTGTTAGCCAGGGAGAGGTCAAAAAAGACGCCCGGATAAATGGAAGCCAAATATGCAACTTCTCGCACATATGGATAACAATGCAAAAATACGCACTTAAGGTCACGGTAGCGCTCGGCTTTCAAAAGTGCTTGAAAATGGACTGGATTGGCTTGCGACAAAAGCGCATCATCATCTCCGAGGCCGCAATGAACCTGCACCGGCAACTGGCGTGCAACAGCAAAATCTAAAACCTCGCTGAGCAGATAGTGATATGTAGCAGAGCGATTGATGCGGCCGCCTTCTAAGACTTCTTTGCGAGCAGGATGAAAACTTGAGCGCGCAGTCGATAAGCTAACGGAGTCGAGTTGCAAACCACCTCGATAAGCAACTATGGTCTTTAGTGCCACCACCGGAAAACTTTGATCAGCGCTAAGTTCTTGGTTCAATACTTCAGGCAAAGTTTTGAGCACCTGGTCAAGACTGGTGCATTCACGAGTCAAATTTTCTAAAATTGTTTCGATGCGCAAGACTCTTGCAGTCTTTACCTGAGCTAAGCGCGACAAATTCTGGGCTGACAGCGTCTCTCCTTGACCGTGATAGCCGTCGTCCACAAGCACGGTTTCGATACCAGCGTCGCTAAATAATCCGCTAAGATGCTCACTTTGATCTTGCTCTAGCCTCAACTCGAGATAATCAGCAAGAGTGGGACAACGATAGCGGCTCAGCAATTTTCTAATCAGATGTTGATAAAACAAAGACAGCGGAATATGCCTGGTCAGCATTTCGTCAAAACGACTCTCGCAGTACGGCTTAGCAAAATCAATCAAACTACACTGACGATAGTCAGCGAGCAAATTGTGAGCATGATTGTCTACCATCTCGATCAAGGTGCCACCATTTCAATATCTCAACAAGTGTGTACTGAACTCAAATTCGGCATCATTGAGGTAAGCTGAAACCTCTGAAGTTTTAACGACGATAAAGGTGTTTGCCAGCTCGGGCCCCAGTTGCTGAAACAAAAATAAATCTGTCTCCAGTTCGGTTAATGCCTCATTAAGACTTTGAGGGAGACGTTCAATTTGACCGGCAATCATTTCGTCATCACTAAGTTCACTGGGATCGCATTGCACTGGTGGTGGTGCCACAAGTTTACGCTTCACGCCATCTAAGCCGCAAGCGATTACTGCTCCCAGTGCCAGGTACGGATTTACAGTAGCGTCGCATGACTTAAGTTCAATATTACAAGTTTGATTTTCTCGGCCAGACAAAAGCGAAGGTACACGCACAGCGGCCTCGCGGTTATCGATGCCCCAGCAAGTATAAGCAGAGCTCCAACTGCGCGGCTTGAGGCGTCTGTAAGAATTGACTGAAGGGCAAGTGATGGCAGTGAGCGCTTTTAAATGAGTTAAAATTCCGGCGATAAACTGCAGGCCAATTTCGCTCAAATTACCATTGTGTGATTGGCCATCGTAAAACAAATTTGTTTTTTCATCACTGCTCCACAGTGACAAATGCAAATGGCAGCCATTGCCAGCATCTTCCGATGAGCGCTTGGGCATGAATGTGGCCGTCAGACCGAGCTCCTGGGCCACACCGTATGTGGTTTCTCTGTAAGTAATCAAATTATCTGCAGCCGTGAGCGCCGCTGCCGGTTCGATGCTGAGCTCGTGCTGACCGGCACCAAGCTCAGCGTAATATTGCTCGACTTTGAGATCTTGCCGCTCAAGACAATCAAATAGGCGAGTGATAAAGCGGTCAGCAGCATTCATGCTTTGAGTTGAAAAACACAAACCTTTATCGATAGGCCTAAACTCACCGGCTTCCATCACCCCGAGCATAAATTCGGGCTCGAACGCGGCAAGCACCTTAAAGCCCATCTCAGCTGCTGCCTCAATTTGTCTTTTAAGAAAATTGCGCGGACAAGAGGCCCAGGGTGTCCCATCTAGTTCCTGCATATCGCATAGAACTGAGGCCGAAGCCAAAGTGTAAGGGAGAAGACGGAAAGTATGGAGATCTGGAATTAAACGCACTTCTCCGGTAGCACTGTAACCGCTGTCGGTCTGCATCTGATCGAGCAAATTCATTGCCATGGAGGCTTTGACTATGCCGATACCAGTCTTAAATCTGACGTCGGCAGTAGCGATGCTCGAACTCTTACCACGCACACAACCATTGGTGTCGCTGAACAAAAAGCGCACCAGTTTCACACCTGCTGCCTGTGCTTTTCCAATCACTGCTTCTGCGGTTATGGCGCCCATCTACTTGCCCTTGGACTTGACCAGCTTATGCACCTCTGAAGCTTTCTCTTTCAGATCAGGCATCAAATCTTTATTGCCAAAGTGTACAGCGTCGTAGACGGTAAAGAAATCAGACAAAGCGTCCGGCAGACCACGATCGGCATTCATGCCTTGTTTTATTCGATCTTTGATAATGTCTGCTACACGATGAACAAATTGAGTGCTCGTCTCGTGCTCCATTCGCTCAATCTTTATCTTCTTCAGGTCTTTGATAATGGCCAGGTAGAGCTTCCACTCAGGCCCACGCCATCGCTTCATAGCCGCTTCTTGCCGCAGATGTTTGATGAGGACAATAATGCCGTAAATTATGCCGGCAAGCAGTATGAGCGACGAAATTATGATGGCAATCCAGCCCATGATGCGCCGCGGGCTGAGACCATCATCGCTTAAGTCGAGGCCGGTTTGAGCCTCTACCATTTTTTCTAGAGCACTGAAACTATAGCCTTCTTCACGAGCCTGGGCCGGCAGAATACCGTCAGGCACTGAGTCAAACGGCACCCATCCGTAGTCAGGTATGAAAACTTCTGACCAGACGTGCGCGTCTGAGCTCGAGATTTCGCGCATTCCTGAAATTTTATTGGTCTTGCCTATGCCATAACCGCTCACTAGCCGTGCCGGCAAACCGACACTGCGGCAAAGCACCACAAATGAGGCGGCAAAATCTTTGCTGTTGCCGAGCTTGCGCTCAAATAAGAACTGACTGATGCGATCTTCCGCGGCTTCGAAATCAGTTGGTTTATTGGCTTCAAACTTAGCGTGAGAACGCAATATCTTGCAAATCTTATCGGCGGTGCTGAACCAGTTACCTGTTTGTCCGGCAGACTGGTTAGCGAAATTGACTACTTCAGGCGAGAGGTTTTCGGGAAGTTGTAAATAATTCGACAGTTGTTTGCGAATCTTTTCTTCTTGTTGCATCGTCAATACCGGCTCATTGCGCATGCGAGCCGTATCATACAGAGGAAGTTGTGATACCACTTTAAAAGTGGTGCCTTTTTTCAATACTTCTGAGCTCTGTACCATGCCGTAATCATCTACGGTTAGAGTCTTGCCACCGATGCCCACCATCTGTGGAATCCAGCAAACCGGCACCACATTATCAAGATCGGACAGTACTTCATAACCCTGAGTCAGTTCTACTGTGGGCAAAACTTTCGGCACAATAAAAGCATTGGCCTTCTTCACATCAAAATTGGGCTTTTCTGGCTTGAAGAACACATAGTGCACTGCTGTTGCTGCGCCGAAGCCGCTCAACTCACCATCTAATGAGCGCAAGCGCTCTTCTTCAAGTTCTTTTTCAGCTTGTGCTTCTTCGCTCAGTGCCGGTTGGCCAGGGGTTACTGCCGCCTGAGGCTCAACAGTAGTCTCTGGCTTTCCTGTAATTGGCTTGATATCCATATTTTTGGCGGTGAGAAAATCTTTGGAACGCATCCAGAAGCGTCCGTCAAAATTGTCGAAGACAGCTCTTCTTTCATAAAACAGACGTGTGGAGCTGACTTTAAAAAGCATTTCTTTTGATTTGGTTTCTTGAGCGCCGTCCATATCAATTAGCTTGTTGGCCAGCGAACCGCCCTCGCCACCACCACCAGTGCCGCCTGTTCCGTTAGTTCCGTTAGTTCCGTTAGTACCTTTGCCAGCGCCTTTACCAGCGCCTTTACCAGTACCTTCGCCAGAGCCTTTGCCAGAGCCTTTGCCAGCACCATTTTTACCGCCGTTGCCACCACCAACTTTGGCAATAGCATCAGCCAGTTTTTGATCTTTTTGTGCTTTGCTTTCCTTTCCGGCCTTCTTTCCAGAACCCTTATCAGATCCTTGTTCACCGACTTTCTCGTCTTTGGCCTGCTTCTCGGCAGGTTTAGCAGTAGCTTTGGATTTCTCTTTCTCTTTTTCCTTTTCTTTCTCGCTTTCAGCCGCAGAAGCTTTCGCAGCAGGGTCTTTGCCTTTGCCGGAAGGAGGAGTTACCGGCGGCTTGTTGGCTTGCTGTTCTTGAGCAGCCAACTGTGCTGCCTTCTTTTCAGCATCGTTGAGGCGCTTCACACCAAGATTATGTAAAGGGGCGTTATAAGTATTACGCGTAGGCTGATGAGCAGCATCATGATTGCTGAAGTCGGGGAGAAGTCGCATCAAACTAGCCAAGTTCATGTTCTTCAGGCTAGAAGTAATAATGTCCATGGTGTCATCAGAGCGCGGTACCACGAGAAAAGAAATCAAAGTGATGATGGGCAGTAGAGCCAGAGTCAACTGAGCGCTACCGCTGGGGCTGCGTCTTTTATCGGTGACAAAAGACGGCACTATCGGCGCCGGTTTCATCGGTCTATCAAGCCAGTTGGTCAAAGTGCGCGACATGCAATCGTAATAAAGCATGACGGTGCCAAGACTGATGTAAGTGAGCACCGCACCACCGAAAGCCAGACTGCGAGCCACAGGTGAAAGGCAGCACAAAATTAAGGCGCCGAGCATTGCTGAAAGATTGATATCAGAACGCGATTTCAAATCAAAGGTATGCAAAGCAAAAGTACCGGCGATAAAGTGCACCACCGGGCCCCAGAAATCGGCCGGTCCGTTCATCGGGTTCATAAATTCGGCCAGAGCATTGGCTCCCACAGCAAGCACGCCCACCACTACAATAATCTGCATCCACTTCTGGTTCTCGTGGCGATACTGATAGGCCACCAGCGAGCCAATCGTGCACAAAGTAAAACCAAGCACAGCCACTGGCCACGCTGTCTTAACAAAGATACAGCTGGCCAAAATGCAAGTCAGGGTCATCAAATAGACAATAATTCGCAGAGGAATTGAATCTTCAGGAGGTAAGCTTTCACGTTTGCTCATAAGCCGTCAAAATCTCCTTCCGACTCCACGCGAGCCACTACCATGCCACCAGTAGGGCCGATTTCGTTGCGCTCTGACTTCTTAGTTGAAGCTCCACGTGCACTCTTAAAGTTTACGCCTTTTTCGCTATTCTGGTTTTCCATCCCCGGCAAAGGTTCGCTCTCATCTTGCCAGTTGGGCGAAACTTCCACCACTTCTACAGGCTGACAGACCACGTCGCCCTTGCCCGGAGTGTATTTCATGATTTTTTCGGAAGTAGGCAGAACTGTGAGCAAGGGCCGGTCATTAACATGCGACCAGGTTTCAAAATCTGTCGCCTCTTCCTCTTCAATAGTTTTGCGATTGGCCGCCACCTTAGTAATGGGCTCTACTCGAGCCAATATTTCGGCGGTCAAGGCCAAACCTGGAGGCACGTGAGGCAAGTCGGCCATGAGCGGCTGCAAGTCGGCAGATTCGGTAGAAGGATTGAGAATCAACCTGGGCATGTGACCAAGGCTGTGACCAAGATGCACCAGTGAGTTGATTAAGGTGACCGTCAATTCAAATTGTTCAGGAGAGCGGTAATTAGCGCGAAGATTAAGCAAAATATCAAAGACCGGCAGCGTCTCTGAATCGAATTCGCGCACCAGCATTTTGCCCTGTCGAGCGGTAGAGGCCCAGTGAATGTGGCGCAGGCTGTCGCCGCTGCGAAAGTCGCGCACGCTTCTAAAGCTGCTCGATTGGTGAGTGATCACCGAAGTGGAAGTGGCATGACCCATGGGCGAAACGATGCCGGTCAGTCGATAAAGGAAATTACCTGAAATCGATAGAACATTTGGATAAACAGTAATGCTGGCATCGGAGTCGCCCGCAGCTTTTTTCAATTTTACCGAGCGCGTCCACCAGACAATACCGAAAGGAAAGCAGGTTGTCAGTTCGATGCTATCGAGATAATAGATGCCGCGTTTGAGCGATGGTGTAGGAAAGCTGTACCATTCAGAACTTTCAAGTTTATCTATATAGACTGGATCTGGGGCGACGGTGACGTCGCTCGGTAAGCCATCAGTCGAGCGCTTGAGCATATTGACCGTCATGCGCAGAGCACGCGTTGGCACCACCCATGATATCGGCCCCAGTTTAAACTGACGCTTGATATTTACTTTTATGGTGGCAGTTTCCAGCGGAGCTACTTCTTGAGGCAAAGAGTAACTGGCAGTAAGCCCAGCCAATTCAAAAAATGGCAGAACAAAACCTAGAATCAAAGCTACGAGAAAAGCGGCAGAAAGCAAATAAATCCACTCGCTGGCTACCACTGCAGCAAAAATATAAAGCCCTACCGAAACCACCAGCATGCCAAACTGTCGGCCTTCCAAATAGACGCTGTACCCAAAACCAACAGGAAGTTTCAACCGCCGACCGCCGGAGTTACCGAAGGGCGTGCTTGTATCTAGCGGACGTCCTGGAGCCAGGCCTGAGCTCACATTTGGGGCCATGCCCGGACCTGAGCCTATGCCAGATCCCATGCCTGAACCGGCTGGCGCCGGAGGCATTGGCTTACCTGCACCAGATTTGGTGCTCCCCGCAGCGCTAGGCTGGGACGGGGACGGTCTCAAGGATTTTTTCGATGAGTTCTGCATGACTGACCCGGTTGGTCTTTACTTTTGGTAGCACACGATGGCCGAACACAGCAGGGGCAAGCAGCTTAATATCATCAGGAGTGACAAAATCGCGACCATCGATAAAGGCGTTGGCCTGTGCCGCCTTTACTAATAATTGCGAGCCCCGTGGGCTGACCCCGAGCAATACCGATGGATGCTTTCTTGTGGTCTGAACGATTTGCACAACATAATTAACAAGAGCGTCGTGAACAAATATTTTTCTAACGCCCAGTCTCGCGGCTAGAACGTCTTCTGTACTTAAAATCGAATCGACATTAAAAGCCCCGTCACGCATTGTCTTCTTAATTATTTCCGCTTCTTGATCTGCCTGCGGATAACCAAGTGACATAGACATCATGAACCGGTCGAGCTGGGCTTCCGGCAACGGGAATGTGCCGTGGTGTTCAATTGGGTTTTGAGTAGCGATAACAAAAAAGAGCTGGGGTAGAGGCCGGGTAGTACCATCACTGGTGACCTGACCCTCTTCCATTGCTTCTAACAAAGAAGATTGAGTGCGGGGTGTGGCGCGGTTAATTTCATCAACCAGAAGTATGTTGGTGAAAATCGGCCCTGGCAAAAAGTGGAAAGAGCTATCTTTCTGGTCAAAAATGTTGACACCGGAGACGTCTGAGGGCAGAAGATCAGGTGTGCACTGGATGCGCTTAAAATTTGCCTTGACCGAATTAGCGAGACTTTTGGCCAGGAGCGTTTTGCCCACACCAGGTACATCTTCAAGCAGCACATGACCACCAGCCAGCAGTGCTACTACCGCCAGCTTCGCCGGTTTTGCCTGACCTACCAGAGCTTTGCCCATGTTTTGCACCAGCGCCTTGGCAGCACCCGTGTAGGGTGAGGTTTGACCTGGACTAGTGTTGGCGAAAGCCTGTGAATTATTCACTTTGTGCAGCCCTTTCAATTTGGGAAAATCCAAGTGCAATGCCGAGCTCACCCAGCCGCCCTGAACGATAGCTATCATACCCTTGTATGATTAGCATCTAAACCACTTGGAAAGAGCTCGCGTGGATTGACTTACAAAGCGAAATATCTAACTTGAGGCCAACCAGGCACTATTTGATGATTTATCAGCCTCAGACCTATGCAGCCAGTTCGTTATGCTCATATAATTGCGGGGAACGTTTAGGAAATCAGATTAGGTTCAACACTACGGCAGGAACGGCGGATGTCAAACAATACCAAGTTAATTCTGTTAGGCCTGGCGATATGCGTTATCCTTGGCATCGTGCTCCAAAACACAATCTTTAACAGTCTTTCTAGAGATCTGGGCGGCACAGGCGAGCTTCTCACACCAGACGAAATGGCCAAGAAGCAAAAGACTGAAGCCATCAAGAACCAGAAAAAATTCGAGCAGGGTCAAAAAGCCAAGTAGGCCAGTTTCAGATCTCAAGTTTAAGATCTCAGGCTTAGTTTTTCAGGTTCGGTTCCAGCCCTGTGTAAGAAGTTAGAGCACCGTACCTGGTGCTTCGTCAATACTGGCAATCTTCAGCTCTAATTTGTCTTCTACTTTTTCTGAGAGAACTTCCGCTTTGACTTCAGCCTCAGCTAGTGTCTCTCCTTTATTGTCTTCGAGCAGATGACGATAGGCGACGTTTAAGGCGCTTGCCACCGGAATGGCGAAAATAATTCCCAACATACCGTCGATTCTGGCGCCAATCATAATGGCGATAAAAATTACCACCGGATGCAAACCAATTTTATTGCCGATGTAGCGTGGCGCTACAAGATTGTCTTTGAGCCACTGAAAAACATTGAAAACCAGAATCAGCACTGCCACCTGGCCAAAACGATTGAGCGGCACATTGTCTAGGCCGTTCAAAGCCACCACAATTAGGGCCGGAAGGAAACCAATCGGTGGTCCAATAACAGGCACCACTTCCCATATGGCAAGCAGTGCGCTCAGCACCAGGGCGAATGGCACACCGATGACTACATAAACAACCAGCATCACCAGGCCAAAAAAGAGGCCCAATACCAGCTGGCCGCGGAAAAAGGCCTGCAGACTGACGTCAATTTCGGCAGTCATAGCCGTAAGCTTGCTGTGATAACGCTTGGGGAAAGTAGAAATCACCCAACCGGTCATGCGATAGCCGTCGAGCATAAAGTAGAAAGACACAACCAGAATACTCAGTGCGTAAAGTAACCAGGTCATAGTCGACATAGCCACTTCGCCCACTCGCGAAAAAATCATAGATGTATCAGGCTTGGGCACATTCTGGGCGATCGAGGTCAGCAAATCGATGGCGCGAAGCTGGATTTGGGCCGCATGCAACCTTTGATCAAAGGGAGCCAGAGAGCGACCAAAACTCTCGATAGTGCGCGGCAACTCATGAAATACAGATTCTACGAGCTGATTCAGCTGCACCACCAGCGATGGCACCACCGTCAGCATCAAAATTGCCAAGACGACAGCTACAATACTGTAAACAATAAAAATGGCCACCGAGCGATTCTTCAAATACTTCTCAAACCAGTCAACCAAGCTGATGAAGAGATAAGAAAGTAAAATCGATATACCTAGAATGCGAATAATATCGAGAAAATAAAAGGCAGAAACAGAGACCACACCAAAAAGAATGACCGAAAGGACAGCGATGACCAGTTTGCGCTGGAGGTCTATAAGTTTGTCGTTTTCCGGCACAGTTTACGTTGTCCTTATAGAGAGCAATCAATCAGCAGGCTTTAGAGCGGCCTTGATAAAATCAATTTTGGCTTTCAGTTCACCAGGGATGGTGGCAGCAGTAAAACCTTTTATTTCCACAACCGCTTTGTATTGAATAAAAGCATCGTCAAACTTTTTTTCTTTCATGTAAATGTCACCAAGCAATTCGCAATATTCGGCACGGTCGGGCTTCAGCAAAATTGCCAATTTAATTTCCTGCTCAGCTGGCTCTAGCGATTGAGACTCACCAGAGGCGGCAAGCAAAACTTGTGCCAGGCGAAAATGGCAATCAGTGTCTGCCGAATCAATTTCGAGAGCCTGCCTGAATGCTGCCTCCGCTTCACTGAGGCGTTTTTGCCTCTGCAAGATAATGCCCAAATTATAAAAATAATCAGCCCGCTTAGGTCTCAATTTTAAAGCGATCCGGGCTTCGCTTTCTGCGCTGGTCAATTCACCAAGATCTTTCAATGCTAGAGCCAGATTATTATGATAGCCCGCTGCGGAGGCATTAATCTGAATGGCGCGGCGATAACACTCCACCGCCTCTTTTAGCTTCCCTGTCGATTGCAGCTCAATGCCTTTCATGTTCAACTCTCGGGCGGTATCAACAGACTTCGGACGCACTGGTGCTTGTGCATTCAAAGGTGCGATGAAAATAGTTGACGAGAGCAAACTCAAAATGAGCAAGCAAGACGATCGGCAGAAACTGTTAGGCAAAGCGAAGGCGCGCATGGCAATACTATTCACTGTTTCAACAAAAGCATCTTACTCTGCTAAGCTTCACAGGTAAAGGTCTGCCACTCGCCGGCCGACAATATAGGGTAGCCGGGGCTATGAATAATCGAGCACTTCTCACCTTGTTGCTGGTCGTGGCGCTACTTTTCGACTGCGCCGGAGTGGTGTTTTTCGTGCTTTTTCTCAAGCAGTCAAGCAAAGTGCAGAAATTGCAGAAAGAACGCGCGGTAATGGTTACCAATATGGCGGCTTTGCGTTCCGTCGGCAACGAAGCTAAAGCCTTTGGCTTGGAGAATCAGAATTTTGTCTCTCGCCTGGATGGTGTGCTGGGTTCATATACCGTGGCGGCGCCACTGGTGTTAGATGGCAGCAAAGAACTTACTTTGCTTGTTTATCTGCACGGCATGCGCGCGACTTCACTTGAGCCATTTATTGAACCAAAAAGGGCGCCCATTGTTCAAACTCTGCAAGGCCAATATCCGGGTTTAATCGTTCTTTCACCGAGCTATCGCGCCAACTGTTCCTGGGCAAACCCCAGTGCCATTTCTGATATCGACCAGAACATTCATGAACTGATGATGCGTTATCCGGTGGCAAAAATAGTTTTGATGGGCACATCAATGGGAGGCTGTTCTTCACTGGCTTACAGTTATTTGGCTGCTGACGATATCAAAGAAAAAATCGTGGGCGTAGTTTCAAGCGAAGGGGCTGGTGATTGGGCCGAGCTCTATCACAAAACTCCCTCCAGTCTAGTGCAAGCAGGTATGGTGGAAGGGCTGGGCGGCACTGCTGAAGCCACTCCAGCTCTCTATCAGGAACGCAGCATCAATACCAATTTAAACCGGGTCAAGCCAGGCACGCGCTTTGCTCTCATATCAGCCAGCGAAGACACTATTATTCCTCCTGCCTTTCAAAAAGAACTGGAGCAAAAGTTGCAAGGCCATAACTTGCCTACCACTTTTATAGCAGTACCGGAAAAGCACGGCGTCCCTCCGGCCGGTTATTATTTACAGGGTCTCAAGTTCGTTTTAGAAGACAGTGAAAGCAAGCAAAAATGAGCGAAAGTAAAATAGCTGCCGCCAGAGTAACTGTAGACGCCGTGGTCTTTAAATACCAACGTCACTGCCTGCAGGTGTTACTGGTTGAGCGCCTCAATCCACCATGCCAGGGTTCGTGGGCGCTTCCGGGTGGTTTTCTCGATGAAGATGACATCAGCCTTGAGCAAGCTACAGGTCGAGAGCTGGCCGAAGAAACAAGTATTAGCCTGCCTCAATCTAGATTTTTTTCCTGCGGCAGCTTCGGCGACATCGGCCGTGATCCACGAGGCCGTACAATTACAGCCGCTTACGTGGCCGTCATATCAGAAGCCGAAGCTGCTACCGCCTCTGCTGCGTCTGATGCTCGCACCGTGGCTTTTTTCAATGTGGCCGAACTGCCGGCCCTGGCCTTCGATCATGGTGCCATCATTCAAGCAGCACTGCTGACCCTCGTGCTGCGATTAGGTTCGCGTTTTCAAATAGACAATCTGGTGCCCGAGACGCTCTTTGCCGATCTCGACAGTGCTGTTGACCTGGCTACCAATTTAATTTTGATTTGACCTGAACAAAATCGCTAAGAAGAAATCTTCTTCCACTGGCCCTGGCTATGCAATTCTTTCCACTGATCGCCTTCTTTGACGAATACTTTAGAGTCGTGTGATTCAAAAACCACAGGATGCTTGCCGCCCACTACTTTACGCAAAATGCAAGTAACAGAGGCAGTTTTACCACCATCATGCACTTTGGCATAAGGTTGAAAAATGGTGTAAGAAACAGCATGACTTTCAGAATCGCGCACTGAGTTTTCGTAGCGCTCTTTAATTCTCGCCACTACCGCTTTTTTTCCTACCAACAATTTTTTTGTGATGTCGTCAAAAGTGGTGACGTTTTCATCGAAATATTCAGAGAAATGTTCAAAATCACCGCGATTGATTGCCTTCGCCATTTCGTGCAAAGTATCAATCACTTTCTGTGCTTCACTGCAAGCTGCGTGCGGTTCAATGCAGTGCACTTGTGTTTCGACATGTTCAGCCAGAGCAGGCGGAGTGGCCGCCAGTGAAAAGAAAATAGCAGCCAGAGCGCCGAGGCTAACGCAAGAAATCTGTCTGGTGATAATAGAGATCATTTGATTCTCCTGGTTTATTGTCGTTTCATGGCGGTTTCAACATCGCGCAAAGCGCGATCGTTGTCTCGCAGATAACCGTTGACCGTATCGAGCGAAACATGCAGTGCATTGATTCTGACTGTAAGCCTGTCTGCTTCTGCCTGAAGATAGTGCCTCTGGTCTAACAAGGCATCGCGACTACGCTGCAAACTACTGTAGATTTGTGAATTTGTAGCAACGGAAGCCAAGCAAGCCAGAATTAAAAACTCGACGACGACCAAAGCCACCACAGTAGTTAGCTTTAATTCGAAGACTACAGTTTTTCCCCTCTTCATATAAACTCCATGGATAGGCTGCTGCCAGCCGACCCGTCATCACCCCACTTTCGGGAACTATAATATTAACGCACTCTCAACTGATTTCAAAGGTGATCGCAAGAATATGTCAAGTTCAAGCTTAATTTCTCAGAAAGTCACCAGCGAACTACAAGAAGAGCTGCTGGAAAAGCTACTGAATTTAGCGTTCTTAGAAGATTTTGGCGCTACTGAAGAAAGTGACGACCAACCCTTTGATTTGACTACAGCGGCCACAGTTGACCCAACCCTGCGTACTCGCGCCGAAATCTTGATCAAGGAACCAGGTGTCATCGCTGGTCTGCCGTTCCTGGCGAAGGTGATGGCAAAGCTGAGCGCTGAGGTCAATATCGAATTATTGACGGAAGATGGTGTCTATTTTGACCAAGCTCACGTGCCAACCGCTGTGGCGCGACTGGAAGGCCCGGCTCAAGCCATTCTCAAAGGTGAGAGACTGGCGCTGAACATTATGCAAAGGCTTTCGGGCATTGCTACCCAGACGAGACTATATACACAATTAGCCCAACCGGCCGGTATAGCCATTCTTGACACGAGAAAAACCACACCAGGTCTGCGGGTGCTTGAGCGCTACGGCGTGCGGGCCGGTGGCGGAACCAACCACCGCTTCGGTCTTTTTGATGCCATTTTGATTAAAGACAACCATATAAAAATTGCCGGAGGCGTTAAAGAAGCGGCTGGCGCTGCTCAAAAATATTTGCAAAAGCATCCACATATAAAGATGAGTCAGATTCTGGAAGTGGAAGTAAGCAATCTTTCCGAATTGAAAAGCGCTCAGGATCTGGGTGTCGGAAGGGTTCTGCTTGATAACATGACACCTGATATGGTGCGTCAAGCAATCCAACAGATATCTAGTAGAGATAGCAAATGTTTTGTCGAAGTTTCTGGCGGCGTAAATTTGACCAACCTCGAATCGTATTTAATAAAAGGCGTTGATGCCATCTCAACTGGCGCCCTGACTCATTCTGCAAAAAATATCGATCTCTCTTTAGAGTTTCTTGACTAGCTTGATTGAGTGCCAAAGCATATCTAAGGGTGATTAAGTTTCTTCCATCTTATCTCTTGGCAGCTTGGTCAATGCTTGACCTGCTCAGCCTTTTCAAGCACAAGCCGAGAGATCATTTGACAGCTCTCACTACATTCCAAAAAGCTAGCTAAGGGTATACACTTGCATACATCTTCAGTTTGTCTTTATGTTTGAAAACGAGTTCATTAAGTCGATGGGCTGGTAGTTTCAAGATTCAGGCTCTAATTTGGTCACTATCCCCACAGTGCCTCCGACCACCCTTATCGCGCAGGTCAGGTAAAAACTAATGAACCCGCCCACCAAAGTATTCATAGTCGACAGTGATCGTCTGGCACTGGTTACGCTCAGCCTCTGGCTCGAGCAGCACAAAGATTTTGAAGTGGTGGGCACGGCCTTACCCACAAGCAAGCTTGAACAAAAGCTTCGCGAGAGCCAAGCAGACCTGGTGGTATTGAGTCTTTCTACAATCGGCATCGAAGCGCTTTCAACACTGCGCCGAGTAAAACAAACACACAACGATTTGCCAGTTATTGTTTTGCACCAGGGTGATGCTAGAAGCATTGATGGTCCTCTGGGTTATGAATCTGACGCACAATTGTCACTCGAAGCCAGCTTGAAAGACCTGCTCGAAGTAATGCGCAAAATTGGTTTGCGGCAAAAAATTGTCAGCTCCAGTCCAGCTCTGGTGAGCTCCAACCTGCTAACCAAGGCCGGCTAAAACTTTAGTGTATTTTGTCGAATTGCTGCTTATCTGCATAACGCTTTTTGTTATGCAAAAAACGCTGTCTGACAGCCAGCAAAAACATGGTTCAGACAATGCCGTCGATTTAGAACTGGCTCCGGTTGAGATTGCCTATCTAAGTCAGAATGGCGATACCAGCTTTGCACTAATAGTGCTGGTCTTCGACATGCTGCATCGAGAAATCAAAACGCATTTGCATACTCTGACGTCGCGCACTGTCAGCGGCGAGCTTGCCCTCGAGCTAGCCCTAGATCTTGATTCGCCGCCTGTACCGGCGCCAAATGTGCCGGCGCTCTCCAAGAAAGATTCGCCGGGCTCCTCAGCTAGTCATTATGAACAGCGATTAAAATCGATCATTACTTCTTCTTTGCGCAACTGGGGCAAAAATAAAGTACAGGCAGTGACTGGCACCACCAACATGGACATAAAGAAAGACCCCATCGGCTTTGTGCGCAGATTGCCTTTTCTCTATAGAATTCTGTCAATGGCCCTCAAGGGAACTGCTCAAGAAATTTTGAAAGATCCGCGCCATATACGCAAATATTTTTCCAAGACCGGTCTGATGCGCATTATTGCTGAGGTTGGCGCCAGCGGCTACAAAGATTCTTTCGAACAAGAATTAAAGGCCGAACTATTACGCAAAGGCCTTTTGCTTGAAGAAAAAGATCGACATAAATTGGCTCGTACTTATTTTATCTGCTTTGCCGTGGCCCAACTTGCCTTCATTGCGTTGATACTACAGTCGGTGCCTAATTTTTTCAACGGCGCCATAATTTTTATGGTGGCCGGCGCCTCGGCTTTTGCGGCAAGAACGGCTATCGGTGCCCGTGCCTTTATTCCTTTATACACTGATCTATCAGAAGTCTTGAGCAATGCGCCCCGGCGTAACTTTCGCATTGCTGCCCTGACTATCTTTTTACGTGTGGTCAATTTCGCCTTAAATAGCTTAGGCGTGATTGTCTTTATGATTTTGCTGTTTGTAGGCTCTACTATTCTCTATTTTACTCAGACCGTTCATGACACCACCACTTACATGATGCTATTGACAATGATGGTGGCCCAATATTTTGCGGCCAGTTTTTTCTTTGAAGGCTATCGGTTGAGCTTGCATCAGAGTGCCACTCCCTATGGTCTGCGTCACATAAAGCAATTGAAGGCTCGCTATCGCAACTCATCATCAATAGATGCACTAAAATCAGTTTTGACCGATAGCCAGTATGAAAGTGAAATGTCGTATCTGCTGGCCATTTATGGCCTTGAAACCCTGTTCTTCATCTGAACGAGCAAATAAAATGTCGAAAATCAAAAAAGGCAACCTGATGCGCGGCATCATCACTGGCGCTTCTTCTGGTATAGGGCGCGGCCTGGCACTTTCACTGGCAAAAAAATATAAGGCCAAGTTGATTTTAACGGCCCGCAGTGAGCCTGAACTGCTGAGTGCAAAAGAGCAGGTAATTGCTTGTGGTGGCGAAGCCGAAATTATTGTGGGTGATATCGCCTCGCCTGATATGGCAAATCGCCTGGTTGAGCAATGTTGCACCTTATACGGTGGCATTGATCTGCTTGTAAATAACGCCGGCATGGCCGTACCAGGAAAATTTGAAAGTCTCAGCATGGACGACTGGCGCAGGCTTTTTGAAGTCAATTTCTTCATGCCACTGTCGCTGGTGTATGCCTCATTGCCGCATCTGAAAAATTCTAAAAGCAGCAAAATCATCAATATTTCGTCAGTAGCCGGAAAAATTTCTTTCCCCGGTAGTGTTAGCTACTGTTCAAGCAAATTCGCCCTCACTGCCCTTTCAGAAGGTCTGGCAGCGGAGCTTACCAATCAAGTAGACGTCTTAACTGTTTGCCCCGGTTGGGTAAGAACAGAGTTCTTTGAAAAGAATGCAGTGCCTGGGCAGAAAAATCCAACCTTGATTGCTGAGAAAAATGATCTCACTGGTGCCTTAATGAAACATGTGCTCAGCATCAGCACCACACAGTGTGTAGACGAAATTGTCAAAAGCATGGAAAAAGGCGGGTCACACGAGCTAATTTTGACATTGCCTGGTCGTTTTGCCGAACGCTTTCATGGTGTGGCACCAGGAATTATGCGCACACTGGTCAGTGCCATTCCACCTGAGTACAACAAATAAATCTCACTCTATTCCATATACTTAGAGCGAATCAGCTGCACGCGCCGGTCAAGCGAAACGGCTTCAGTACCGCGATTGGTTTTGCGCAATAGCTCGGCATAGTTTTCCAGACAAGCTGCCACATAGGCATGATCAGGCCCCAGAGCTCGCTCCCATATTTCGATGGCACGGCGATAGAGACTTTCAGCTCGACCGTGATTGCCGTGCTGGTGATAAAGCCAACCTAAGTTATTCAAGCTCTCTGCCACCTTAGGATGATCAGGGCTCAACACCCTCTCACGTATTGCCAGGGCCCGGCGGTGCATAGGCTCTGCTTGATCAAACTGATCTTTAGCGAGAAATAGAGAAGCCAGATTATTGAGAGCATTTGCTACATTAGGATGGTCGCTGCCATGCAGCCTTTCTTCAATTTTCAGTACGCGCCTAAATAACGGTTCGGCATCAAGGTTGCGGTTCTGCTCAGAGTAAATGTTTGCCAGCGAATTTAAAATTTCAATCAAACTGCCGTCTTCAAATCCTAAATTGCGCTCGCGGATTTTCAAACCACGTTTGAGCACATCTTCGGCTTCAGCAAAGCGATTGAGAGTCATGTAGAGATCGCCCAGATTGTTCAGGGCCGCGGCAATAGAGACGTGCTCTACGCCGAACATTTTTTCTTGTAAACTGAGGGCTCGCTTAAAAAGAGGCTCGGCATCTGCATATTTGCCTTCGGCCAGATAAACCAGGCCGAGGTGATTGAGTGCAGCGGCCACATCAGGATGGTCAACTGCCAGCAAACGCTCGCGCATAGCCAGAGCCCTGACAAATAAATCTTCAGCCTCTTCAAAACGACTGTCGTGATAGAGCAGAAGGCCAAGCGAGATGAAATAGTCGGCAAGATCTGGGTGATCCGGGCCGAGCGATTGCTCCATATCAGGTAGAAGCCTTAAAAGGGCGTCAACATTTTCGTCAATGGACATGCAGCTGGGTCCGTCTCTATTTCTATCTCTATTTCTAGTGCGCCTCTGCTACTTTTTTACCAGCGTCAGGCCCTATTCTAAACCTACCCTTAGTTTGATTATTTGTCTCTTTCTGTACCGCTTAATGTCGCTTGAGCTGCTGCCAGCCGCGCCACGGGCACTCTGTAGGGTGAGCAACTAACGTAGGAAAGGCCAAGTTTGTAGGCAAAGGCGATAGATTGAGGTTCTCCACCATGCTCTCCACAGATTCCGAGCTTAAGATCCGGCTTGGCTTTGCGACCTAAATCTACGGCAATCTGCATCAATTTGCCTACGCCGCCAAAATCTAAGACCTCAAAGGGATTGTTGATCAAAACTTTATGCTTACCGCCGTCAAACTCCACTCCATCAAGATAGCGCTGCAAAAATTTGCCTTCGGCGTCATCTCTGGAATAGCCGAATGTCATTTGCGTCAGGTCATTGGTACCGAAACTGAAAAACTCGGCATATTCGGCAATCTCATCGGCCGTAACGCAAGCACGTGGAATTTCGATCATGGTGCCGAATTTGTACACCACCTCGGTTTTCTCGCGATCCATCACTTCGCGAGCAACGGCCTCAAGCTGCTGCCTGGCAAATTTTAATTCGTTGGCATGACCCACAAGTGGAATCATGATTTCGGGCAAGACTTCGATGCCTTGCTTCTTCACGGCAATGGCCGCCTCAAAAATGGCCTGCACTTGCATTTTATTAATGCCGGGATAAACCAGACCGAGCCTGCAACCACGCAAGCCCATCATCGGATTGGACTCTTTAAGCTCACCAACTTTTTTCAAAAGTATCTCTTTGTCGCGCAATTCTGCGCCTTTATTGCCTTTGGCACGCATGGTGGCAACTTCTTCGATCAAATGTTCTTCTCTCGGCAGAAATTCATGCAAAGGAGGATCGAGCAACCGAATAGTCACAGGCAAACCGGCCATGGCCTGAAAAATTCCGGTAAAGTCGGCCCGCTGCATGGGCAGTAATTTAGCCAGGGCGGCCTCACGCTCAAGGTCAGTGGAAGAAAGGATCATCTGCTGCATCACCGGCAGCCGATCTTGTGCCATAAACATATGTTCGGTGCGACAGAGTCCGATGCCTTGGGCACCAAACTCACGCGCCAATTTTGCGTCTTCTGGAGTATCAGCATTGGTTCTGATGGCCAGAGTACGCACTTGATCAGCCCAACCAAGCAAGGTTTGGAAGTCTTGTGAAAACTGAGGTTCGTGAGTAGTTATCTGACCTTCAAAAATTTCGCCGGTGGATCCGTCGATGGAAATTAAATCGCCTTTCTTATAGAGCTTGCTCTGAACATACATTTCTTCACGCTCAAGGTCAATCTTGAGGGCTTCACAGCCGGCTACACAGGGCTTGCCCATACCACGAGCGACCACAGCGGCGTGACTGGTCATGCCACCACGACTGGTGATCACACCCTGAGCAGGCACGATGCCGTGAATATCATCAGGACAGGTCTCGATTCTGATCAAGATTACTTTGAGGCCCTGATTGGCCATCTTCTCGGCTTCATCAGGGTTGAAAATAATTTTGCCAATTGCAGCACCAGGAGAAGCGTTGAGGCCCACAGCAATCAGTCTATTTTCTTTTTTGGCTTTGTCTTTTTCTTCAGCGATGAAGGAGGGCAAAAGCAATTGATTTAATTGCATGGGCTCGACTCTATTTAAACCTTCGTCGCGACTGATGATTCCCTCACCAACCATATCAACCGCAACCTTAACCGCTGCCGCAGCCGTTCTTTTGCCGCTGCGCGTTTGCAATAAATAGAGCTTGCCCTGTTCGATTGTAAATTCGATGTCTTGCATATCGCGATAATAGTGTTCGAGGCGGCCAACATTGGCGAGTAGCTCTTCGTAAACCTCAGGCATGCCTTTAGCCAGATCAGAGATTTTAAGCGGTGTGCGAGTGCCTGCCACCACATCTTCACCCTGAGCGTTAACCAGATATTCTCCATATAAAAGCTTTTCACCAGTGCTGGGATTGCGAGTAAAGCAAACACCTGTGGCAGAAGTGTCATCAAAATTACCAAAGACCATAGATTGAACGTTGACGGCAGTGCCTAAATTGTGATCGATCTTATTGAGATTGCGGTAGTAAATCGCCCGATTATTGTTCCAAGATCTGAACACAGCCTCCACCGCACCTTTGAGCTGCTCTCGTGTATCTTGCGGAAATGGTTTTCCCGAATGCTTTTCCACCAGTGCCTTAAACTGTGTCACCAGTTTTTTTAAATCTTCCACACTGAGATCAGCGTCACTTTCAACTTTTAATTCGTCTTTGAGATCTTCCAACAAATCTTCAAAGCTGTCTTTACTGATTTCGAGCACCACACTGCTGTACATGGCAATGAAGCGACGATAACTATCCCAGGCGAAACGCGCGTTGCTGGTCAAAGTAGAGATGGATTCTACAGTTTGATCGTTAAGGCCTAAATTTAAAATTGTATCCATCATGCCCGGCATAGAAAACTTGGCGCCAGATCGCACTGAAAGCAGCAGCGGTTTAGCCAAATCACCAAGCACTCGATCGAGTTTTTTCTCTACATGAGCCAGTTCCACCATAACTTCATCAAAAAGCTTCTCCGGCATTTTTTGATTGTTCTCTGTGTACTGTCTGCAGCAAGATGTCAAAATCGTCAAACCAGGAGGCACGTTCACTCCTGAATGGGTCATCTCGGCAAGACCAGCTCCCTTTCCGCCCAAAAGCTCTTTCATGGCATCACGGTCACCATCAAAAGCATCAAAACCTTCTTCAAAAAGATAAACTCGTTTGGAAAGTTTGAGCTTGTTGGCTTTGCCTTTCGAATCTTGAGCTTGACTGGAACTTGTCATACTCACCATTTTTCTCGATTCTCCATTATTGATTGAGCTGGGTACTGGTCTGTTTTTTAGTTGGTCAGTTAAATTAGTCACCACGCATATTCATGAAAATTTCAGACGACGTCTCTTCAATTGCTTTTGCCGAAACGTCGAGAATGTGGCATTTCAATTCTCGAAATATTTTTTTTGCGTATCGACTCTCTTGCATAATGCGTTCAGGATCGGCGTAGTCGGTATTATTCGGCATACCAAGAACGGCTGCTCGTGTGCTTCTTATCTCTTGCAACTGATAAGGATCAATTTTCAAACCAAAGATGCGTTTGGCTGGAACTTGAAACAATGCCCTGGGCGGCTCAACACCAAAAACAATGGGCACGTTAGCGGCCTTAAGACCATAATGGTGCGCCAGGTACATACAGTTAGGGGTTTTACTGGTGCGCGATACTCCAACCAGCACCACATCAGCTTGAAGAATGCCATCTGGGTTTTTACCGTCGTCAAAACGTATGGCAAAGTCGACTGCTTCGATGCGTTTGAAATAGCTTTCATCAAGTATGTGCAAACGACCTGGTTGCGACAGTGGTTGGGCGCCAGTCAAATTGCCTATGCGAGCCATTAGCGATCCGATTAGGTCAATGCTCGGCACTTTAAATTTACTGGCTTCAGCTTCTAGAGTTTCGCGATACTCAGGTAACACCAATGTGTAAGCAATAATTGAGCGACCCTGGGCAATTTCGCGTACCATGCCGGGAATTTGTTGAGAGCTTCTCACTTGCGGCAATCTATAAATAGATGCATGGCCGGGAGGAAATTGCACCAGGGCGGCGCGAGCCACAGCCTCGGCAGTCTCTCCGCTAGAGTCAGACATCGTGTAAATAATTAGCTCGCTGGAATTTGACGGCAGTTTCAGCTCGTTGGCCAATGCAGGCTTGGGTGAGTCGTGGCTTGCGTCTTTCAAGGTTTTCTCAAAGCAATTCCTGAGCGTTGGAATCAATAAGTATCACATTTTGCGCCAAAAGTGGGCTGACGATATATATGTTTTATTTCTTGGCTACCGATCAGGCTAAAATAGACGTGACTGACACCCCTGAGAAAAGAGGAAGGCTGGTTGGATCCACAGGAATCTACCGTTAAGCAAAAAGCCTCCCAAGATGATGAGCACAGCATGATCGGCTCACGTGTGGGTTCAGCCTTTGTCATTACAGGGCTGCTCGGCTCTGGAGCTATGGGCAATGTCTATCGTGCCAGCCAAGAAACCATTGGGCGCGACGTGGCTATCAAATTTTTGCCTGTCGAGATCGCCTCAGATGCAACCGCCGTGCAAAGACTCACGCGCGAAGCGAAAGCCCTTGGCCTGCTCAATCACCCTGGTATCGTTACTACATTTGATTTTGGTTTTACCGCCAAATCTGAACCTTACCTTGTGCTTGAGCTTGTGGACGGCAAGTCTTTGCAAGCGATTTTAGACAAAGAAACAACCATGAGCCCCGCCAGAGCATTGCCGATTTTCGTGCAAATTTGCGAAGCCATGAGCTATGCACACGGACAGGGCATTATCCACCGCGATCTGAAGCCGCTCAATATCATGGTAGGCAAACGCGACCAGGTTGAATTCGCCAAAATTCTAGATTTCGGCATCGTCAAATTGACATCTGAGTCGCAGCAGCTAACCAAGTCAGGTGAAATCTGGGGTTCACCTTTTTACATGAGCCCTGAACAATGCGTTGGCGGACAAGTCGACAATCGCTCAGACATTTATAGCCTTGGCTGTGTAATGTTCCGCGTACTCACAGGCGAAGTGCCGCATCGTGGTGCCAGTTTTCCAGAAACCATTGCCAGAAAGCTTTCTGAGTATCCGCTGTCATTTGCCACCATTTCGCCCAATCTCAATATTCCAGAAAGACTGGAAGCTGTGGTTTTAAAATGCTTGCGAAAAAATAGCGACGAACGCTACGCCTCTATGCAAGAGCTACGCAGTGAACTTCTCAAACTCTACCCTGACAGAAAAACATCAGAAGCGACACTAACTTTTGAGACAATGGACGCGATGCCTTCTGAACCTGACGACCCGGTTAAAGAGGCGGCTAAAGTAGCAGCGCGTGCCGCTCTAGCCCTGGCAATAACAAATCAGACGCCTACCAAAGACAACAATTTGGCACCTGCCGCTGCTGTCATTGTCACAGAAGAAAAAGATAGAGACGAAAAAGAAAAAATAGAAAAGCAAGAGAAGCTAGAAGAGAATAAGAGTTCTGCTGTAGCGCAAAACTTGGCACCACATACGGTCAATTCTAATAGTAATTCTAGTAGTAATTCAAATAGTACTTCTAGTAGTAACATTGCGACTTCCAAAGATTCTGGTGCCGGTCGCCTGGTAATGATTGTGGTGACGGTAACCCTACTCATAACTGGTTTCCTGGTCATGGGCCTGTTTATGCTTTATCAATATGTCTCCACTCACCAGAGCAGCGTCAAACCAGTTGTTACAGCGGGCCCCGCTGTGAATTCGGCCGTTAATTCTAGTGCTAATTCAAGTGCTAATTCCATTCATCTAAATGCGCCAGTTAATCAGACAAACTCTAATGGCACTACAAATGGTGCCCAGGTAAATGCTGGCATGAATTCAAATTTGCAGCAAAGCACTTTGCAGAATACGCAGATTCAAGCGCAGAATGCTGAGAAATCAGAGAAGAATACAGAGAAGAATAGAGAGAGAACTAAGTCGCCACCAATAATGTTTGTAGACTCCACACCCTTGCGCCTGGTGAAACGTAAGCCGAGACTGCAGGCGGTAACAGAAGTGCGCCAGGCGAAAGTCAGGCGCGTGGCAAAGCATTCCGACAGTGCAACTGAAGACAGACCGCGCAGGCGTCATTCATGGAGCAGCGATCCCAATGCCTTTTACAGTGATTTCGGCGGCCGCTAAGCTATTTAACGACGCCTAGATTGAGTGTTTTGAGAATTAGTAATAAGTCAATGCCTTCCGCGGTTATCTTAACCAGGTTGCCCTGATTGACTCGTGGCACTGAAATGGAAGGACTGAATTTAAGACAGCCGAGGTATGGAGCATGCGTGCGAGAAGCAAGAAGAAGAGCCACTTCTGAGCGGGTCAACTTACTTTCTAACTGTTTGCCTTCATTGGCCTGAGTTTCAACCGTGACCATGCCTGCGATTTTGACAAACTCGTGCATGTAACTGTAAGCAAGCACCAGTTTTTCTATGGCTTCATGATTGTGGTGCGCAACGATAATGCATGGATAACCAAGTTCTCTGGCAAAATCACGCGTGTCCTTCCAGGCATGAGCGAGAGTACCAACATGGCTTTGCTCAAAACTCATAGGTGACGCGCAGCTACCGGGCGTTTCCACCAGGCTCAATTCTGAACCCAAACCTACAGAAAGCGAATGGGCCCACTGAGCGTCGGTCAAATTTTTCGCCGACGAAATTACTACCGAAGCGTAGTTGCGAGGCGTACCACTGATAGAGCAGATGAAAGAGATCTCAGACTCTGCCCGGTCTTTAGCGCCAAGACAGATTGGTTTGACAGCACGTACATTCACGCCTTGCTGCCTCAATAAGGCAGACAAACCGGTCATAAAGACAGTCTTGCCGCAACCACTTTCAGTGCCAACAATGGTTAAACCGGAAACTTCTCGACTCTGACCTGCTGACATTCGATTTCCAAGGGTGCGGGAGTGCTAATCATAACAATTTGCTCAACGCAAGTGTACTGCTAGATGATCACCTTCGGTAATTCGTTTATGCACAGCCTCGAGCGCTGCCTTCAATTGCACATCTTTGCCGTCTTCTGGGCTGCGACGCACACCAGCAGTGGGTTTCTCCAACCACCATGGGCCTTTTTTATCTTTCAGATCCTGCTCCGACAGCTCCACCGCCACATCAGGTGAGATGCCCTTTTTATGAATATCAGTGTCGTTGGGCGTGAGATATTTGGCGATGGTGACATTGACTCCACTGCCATCTTCCAAACGATTAATACCCTGCACCAGGCCCTTACCAAAAGTACGTTGACCGACAAGAATGGCGCGATTATTGTCGTGCAAGGCACCAGATGTGATTTCAGAGGCAGACGCGCTGCCTTTGTTAATCAGCAGTGCCAGCGGTTTCATACATATAGGATGACCATCTGACTGAGCTGGAGTCTTGTAACCATCTCTATCAACGGTGGAGAGAATATTGCCAGAATCAAGGAACATGTTGGAAATATCAATTGCATTGGTCAGCAATCCACCAGGATTGTCACGCAAATCCAGCACTATTCCTTTAGCACTGGCCAATTTGCTGATCGCTTCTTTCATTTCGCGATTAGCCTGTTGAGAAATGAAGCTTGATAAACGAATGTAGCCCACGTCTGAATCGAGCATCTTGGCCGTAGGAACGGCTTTGATGGCAATCTCGGCGCGCACCACTTTAATTTTGACGCGCTTGCCGCCACGTGTGACAACCAGGTTAACCGGCGTATTGATGGCGCCGCGTATGTGCTTGGCTGCCTCTTCAACATTGAAACCTTTAGTGCTTTTCCCATCGATTTCGGTCAATTCATCTGCAGCAAGAATGCCTGCCTTATAGGCGGGAGTATCTTCAATAGGCGTGATCACAATCACTTTCTTAGAATCGGGATCAATGCCAATCTGCACACCAATGCCATAAAGCTTGGCATCAATTTGCGACTTCTCATCATCGAAGGCATCACGATCGAGAAAACGAGTGTAGCGATCGCCCAAACTGGCAAGCATTGTCTCAATGGCTTTGTGAGCATCTTCCAAGGTCTTCAGTTTGCCATCGTAGCGGTGCTCCCAGCGATCCCACGATTGGCCAGTAAAGCTAGGCTCGTAATAATCTTCTTTAATCAGACGCCAGACTCTGTGATAGAGCCCTTCCGGCTGAATCGATGGCACAAGTGTGATGCCATGCGCCAGCCGCACCTTGTCAGATGAAGATGCAATGTAGTCAGTTTGGCCCTGGGCACCGAGTAAACCGGAACCTCCCAAAGCGAGTGAAATGACCACAGGGAAAGCGAGTAGATGTTTCCACGACATATTAAAACGAGACCCCGACTTGGTTGCGACTAAATTACGACTTGATCACGACGCCCTTGACAAGTGCTTTATACCCAGTCAATCAAGCTTTTAGACATTCACACGTTTTTTTTCTGGGTGATTCCCTGAATTCCACCTGGTGAAATTCCTGATAAGAAGCGTTTTTGATCGCAACCTCAAAAAATTTGGGCTAAAAATGGCCCCTTGATGGTGCTAGGATAATGCCCTATATCAGTCTGCTGCCCATCGGGAACTCGGCTCGACTGTAGATTTAGCTAACAAACATGAGAGAAAAATGGAAACAAAATCCCTCGCCGACATTGGCATTTTCGGAGGCTCCGGCTTCTACAAGCTGCTCGACAAATATGAGGAAACGCTGGTTGAAACACCTTATGGCGCACCCTCTGCCCCTCTGGCGATAGGCACCATGGGTGGAAAAAGAGTAGCCTTTATGCCCAGACACGGCGAGAAGCACACCATTCCACCGCAAAAAGTCAACTACCGAGCCAATCTCTGGGCAATGAAATCATTAGGAGTGAAGCGCATCATCTCACCCTGCGCCGCCGGCTCATTGCAAATTCACGTCAAGCCAGGTGAATTTGTGGTCTGTGATCAATTTGTGGACCGCACATCTGGCAGAGCTGATACTTTTTATGATGGACCAATCACCACTCACGTTTCACCAGCCGAATGCTACTGTCCTCAACTGCGCGAGCTGGCGGTAAAAGCCGGTGAGAAAGCGGGCATTACCATGCACCCTGCCGGCACTGTGGTAGTGATTCAAGGACCTAGATTTTCAACTAAGGCCGAGTCTGCCTGGTTCAATAAAATGGGTTGGGAAGTAATTAACATGACCCAATATCCGGAAGCCTACCTGGCTAAAGAACTTTCGATGTGTGTGGTCAACGTATCTCTGATCACCGATTATGATAGTGGTGTCACGGCCAATGTCGATCCTGTTTCCCATGCGGAAGTAATGAAAGTCTTCTCCGCCAATATCAGCAAGCTGCAAACGCTGCTTGTTAATTTGATTGAGACCATTCCTGACTCTCGTGAAAAATGCACTTGCGCCGATACGCTCAAGTTAGCTCGCGGATAATAAGGTATTTGGCTGGCTGGCTGGCAGAACAGATCCAAAATAAGTGGCCGAGGATAGACCATGTTGCGCCGATACTCACTCAATCACGTGGTGGCATTACTGGCCCTGGTCTTATCCCTGGCCTCTTACCTGATGCTGCACCGTTATGGCGTACCGGAGAAAGTCTGCGTGGGCGCGGCCATACTGTCTCTACTGGTGGTGGCAATATTTTGGTCCTCCGTGCTTTTGGGAACTGATGATGATGAGGATGACAGCTAGGATGAAGTTATTGGGACCAGGATCATCGATACAGAAACGGATAGTGCTGCTTAGTGCACTCAGTTGTGTTAGCAATCACCTGATCTCTCCGCTGGCGGCATTCGGTCAAAGTACAGCGCCACTGGGTAAAGTTGACATTGCCATGAAGAAGCCACTCATTCCGGTGACCAAAGATTTCAAATTGGCAAACGGACTGAGAGTAGTACTCTCAGAAGATCATGCAGCGCCTGTAGTATCAGTGGCAATTGTCTACGATGTGGGCGCCCGAGACGAGATCAAGAACCGCTCAGGATTTGCCCATTTATTTGAACACATGATGTTTCAAGGCTCTGAGAACGTTCCAAAAATGGAACATTTTAAGTTTATTGAAAGTGCCGGCGGCAGCTTAAATGCCTCAACCCATGCCGATTACACCAACTATTATGAGAAACTGCCGAGCAATCAATTAGAGCTTGCCTTGTGGTTGGAATCCGATCGCATGCGTTCACTCAAAGTGACGCCGGAAAAATTTGCTAATCAATTAGAGACCGTAAAAGAAGAAAAGCGTATGCGAGTTGATAATCAACCTTACGCACCGGCCTCGATCAAATTAGAAGAACTGGCATTCGACAACTGGAGCAACGGGCATCCGCCAATCGGCTCGGTTGAAGACCTGGAAGCCTCGTCAATCGCCGATGTGCGCAAGTTCTTTGATACTTACTATTCACCCAATAATGCCACCATGGCAATAGTTGGTGACTTCAACAGTGAAGACGCAACAAAGTTGGTAGAAAAATATTTTGCCACCATACCGAAAGCAACACTACCCACGCGCCCAGATTTAAGCGAACCAAAACAAACTAAAGCAAAATATTTAAAAGTGAGCGATAGCCTGGCTCAGGCTCCGGCTTTCTGGGTTGCCTGGAAAGCACCTGCACGTCGTGATAAAGATTTTTATGCCCTCAATTTATTGCAAACAATTCTTTCCACAGGCGAATCATCAAGGCTCTATCAACGCTTAGTTAAAGAAGATCAGGTGGCCTTGCAAGTTAGCTGCTCTTACGACGAGCGGCGTGGCCCCTCGCTGTTTGAAACTTTTGTGGTTTATAAGAGCGGCTCCACACCAGAGAAAGTACGAGAAGTAGTTTTCAGCGAACTCGACAAAGTCAAGGCTGCGCCGGTTACAGATTTTGAATTACAGAAAGCAAAAAATCAAATTCTTCGCGCGCTGTTCTCATCCAGCAGCCACTCATCGCTGCAAAAGTCACTCAGCAGAGCAGAAATGTTAGCTGAATACGCCAGCTTCTTTGGTGATCCCACTTTGATCGACAAAGACGTGGAAGCATATCTAAATGTCAGTAAAGAAGACATTCAACGAGTTGCCGGCGACATCTTCTCGAGAGAAGGTGCAACCACCGTTGATGTCATTCCCGCACCCAAAGGCTAAACAGGAAATAGATGGAAATGAAATCAAGCATGGAAAAGCTCTTCCGCCTTGCATTAAGCTCGCTTTTACTTGCTGCCGGTACACCCGTCAACCTGGCAGCAGAGGTTAAGGCAGCTACTAAAGCAGCCACTACAAATACAGTAAGCGCCAAGTCAAACAAAGCATTGATTGCTCCGCAACAGCCCGCAATTCCTAAAGCCTCAGAATCACTGTCACGTGCGCAAATTACCAACACCGCTGTCGAAGCCTGGCGCAAAGATGCTCCGAAGATGCCGGCACCCAGACCATTTAGTCTGCCAAAAATTATTAGCTTTAAACTAGCTAACGGCCTGGAAGTGCAGCTCGTTGAAGATCATCGCTATCCATTCATATCGGCCAATATTGGTTTTCGTGAAGGTAGCTCTAACGAGCCTAAAGATTACCTTGGCCTGGCCAGCATGACTGCCGACTTACTGACTGAAGGAACCACCACAAGAAAGAGCAAAGAAATCGCCTCTGAAATCGACTTCATCGGCGGCGGGCTGGGAGCCAGTATCGACTACGATTACACTATTTTGAGCGGCTCAGCACTTTCACCTTACACAGGCCGATTATTCGATTTACTGTCAGACGTGCTTCTGCATCCTAGTTTTCCAGAAGACGAGCTCAACTTGAAAAAGGTCAATCAAATTCAAGAATTGACCATAAAGCGAGGCAGTCCTGATTTTTTGGTGGAAGAGCGTTTCAGCAAAGTGCTATTCGGCGAGCATCCTTATTCTGTGGTATCAGCCACAGAAGAATCGCTCAATAAAATTACAAGAAAAGACATCGAGGCCTACCACAAAGCTCACTATCAACCAAATCGTTCAGTTTTAGTTGTGATTGGCGACTTTAAAGAAGAAGCCATGCGCAAACTAATCGATGAGAAATTCGGTGCCCAGTGGCAAGCCACGGATGTGGCTCAGGTAGTGCAACCGCAGCTGCCAAAACAAACTGGACGCAGACTTTATCTGGTGGACCGTCCGGGCTCCGTACAGACATCTATCAAACTTGGCAATGTGGGAGTGAAAAGAAGTGACCCGGATTACTTCCCCATGATCGTCATGAATCAAATTCTCGGTGGTGCAGCTCACGCTCGCTTATTCCTCAATATACGCGAAGCTAAAGGTTATACATATGGAGCTTACAGCCGCATGGCGGCACGCTTGCAACCAGGAACGTTCTTTGCCGGCGCCAACGTTCGCACTGAAGTGACGAATCCATCAGTGCAGGAATTTCTTTATGAACTGGACCGCATGCGCACCACTAAAGTGACCGACGCCGAATTGAACAGCGCTAAAAACTATCTGGCCGGCTCCTTTCAGCTCGGCCTTGAAACTCAAGGTGGACTGGCGCAGCGGCTTTTAGAAGCTAAGCTTTACGATCTGCCTGATGATTTCCTGGAAACTTACGCGGCTAAAGTAACTGCAGTTAAAGTAGATGACGTGCGCACAGCTGCGCGAAAACTGATTGATTCAAATAATTTGGTTGTAGCTGTGGTGGGCGACGCTAAAAAGATCAAAGACGATCTGGAATTGTTCGGACCAGTGACCGTCTACAACACTTTAGGCAAGCTGACCTCAATTCCGGAAGCCAATTAAGTAGTCTTGCAGACGCAGGCAGCAAACAGTTTTCAAAGTGAGCAGTCTAGTCATTGAGTGAACGAGACTCCGCCTATGCTAAATCAAGCAAGCGGAGGTGTTTATTTTGGGACGCGGACTAGGCTCTTTTATCTATGCCACCTTAATGATGATGGTTATGACCGCACTTCTATTTGGCTTGCTCAAATGGCTGAATATACCTAGCGGTTCAATGGTCGACTGGATTATCGCCATCGCAACGGCCTGGTGGTTACTCGCCATTACTATCGCTCCATGGAACGTCTACTTTGAGGCACTGGCAGTTCAAGACGACGCCAATAACAGCCTCAAGTTAGGCATTGCAGTCGACGAAATAAAAGCAAAATATGTCAGGAAAATTAAAGCCATATCGCTAAGTATTGCCATCGGACTGCATCTGGTTTCTGCGGCAGCACTGTTCTATTTGTCAGCGGCGCACATTACTCCAGTGGGGTATTTTGGTGCAGCAGCTGCAGCTTTGCTAACGATTCTGAGGCCATCAGTTCGAGCTTATGAATACCTCTGGCAAAGACTAAGAGATATTAGGCACACTTTCAAATATCCGCGAGAAGACGTGCTGGTGCTGCGCGAGAAAGTAGAAAAACTCGAGCTTTTACTGGAGCAGTTGTCGACAGCCGTGGATCCAAAAAATCCGGACAGCTTGCCATCAAATATGAATCGCACTATAGGTAGCTTAAAAATTGACCTGGAACACCTGGCACAAAAGTACACCACGTTGGCGCAAGACAATCGAGCAGAACACGAGACATTAAGACGCGAAGGGCAAAATGCAATTGCTAAACTCTCATCTGACAGTCAGTTTTTAGATCACGTGCGTGAAATCGTTCGAATGATCAAAAGTGCTTAGTTGGTTAGATGCTTCTGGTTGCGGGTGGCTGTGGGCGGGGCGTTTGCAGGGTTGGCTGGCAGGCGGTGTTACCTCGGAAAACTTTCGCCGATATCGGTCAAAGATCCCAACGTTTAACCGATATCGTTCAAACTTACAAAAAACTTCAGACGATATCGTCCGAGCTTTTTATCGATCACAAAGAGGCCAAAAACCCTTTTCCAAGCATCAAGATTAATCTTCAGAAAATAATTTACTCCCGAAAGCTAAAGCATTGCAGCACAACTAGCGAATCGCTCTCACGATCCGCCATTCGAAATACCTAAAAATCCCAGAGTTAACAGATCACAATTTTCAAGTATGGTGGCGACACATACTCAACCATCTGACGATAAGGCACTGGCGGATGCATTCCACTCAGGCTGATCAGAGAGCCTGGCCCCCATGTTGCCCGATCGAGAGCACACCAAACTGCCGCAAGGTGATGCTGAAGGCCTTTGCGACCAACACGGTGAAGGTACTCACCAATGACTGACAGATATTTTATCGCCCCGAGCCTCACACTTTCTGCAAGCTGCGAATTTTCTCTGGCCTGAAACTGATCTGCTGCCGATACCACACAAAGGAAATACTTACCTCCTGGGACCCTGCGAGCTTTGCCATTCAGTTCAAGCACAAAGAGACTTCCAGTGACTACTCCAATCGCAATACCTGTTTTCAACTGAACGTCATCTGCCGTCATTCCCACTTCCGCCGACAGCACTCCCAGAACCAATTCTGTATTGCGTGCAAAATCATCCTGCTCCTCTTCAGCAGATTTGTTCTGAGCACAATCTGATGCGACCCAATCTTGCTCAGAGCGACTTTGAAAAATCTCCTCGTCAATCAGTTCTTGCTCTGCGAATGGATGCAACCGGGCGGGAGTCTCGCAGGTTCGCTTGGCGATTATCAGTTTCATTAGTCTTCCAGAAATTTCCTCTGCGTCTTGTGGTAACTGATTAGCCAGCGCAATATTGAACTTTCTCAATATGTTGTAAGCGGTAGAAGTCTGCACTTCTGTAAGCCGAGCAAATGCAGCTCCACTGATAAAGAGGCCGGCTTCACGAATTAGAGCTGCTGCCAGGTACGCCTGGAAGCGTTCTGCACGTTCAAGAAGCTTCTCGGAAGTGACCCATACTTTTTTACCGCAGTTGTCACACTTACACCTACGGTCGCCTGGAGCACGGTTTAAATCAGTACTACCACAGTAACCACATCTTAGAAGGTCATTCTGGCTCCAGTGTTGACAGAATATGTCTAAAGCATCGGAATCGGTTGGTGCGATAGACAAAACTGTCTGCCAAATTTTCTCAATTTCTCCGTCATTTTCGAAACGTTCCAACATTAGTATTTCCTCCGTTTCTTATGTAAACGTCGGAAGACCAATAAAAGTTCAAAGTTCTGGAGAAGAATTTTCTATTGATTATTCACTGTTCCCAGCACTGTATATAAGTGTGAGCGAATGCTATTAATTCGAAACAAATCTAATGGATTCGCGCTAGAAAATTAGTATTTGAAAGAGTCAAGCAAACAATTGCAAATGCCAACGGTACCAGTCGCTTTGAAATACCGCAGCAGAATCAAATTCTAGCTTGGCCGCTAAAAATTCTTCGAATCTGGGGTAACAGGACAGAATTTGCTGTTTGTTTGCCACGTGCTGGTATGTCAGGTAAAAGCTGCCCGAGGCGGCAATGGCGCAATCAGTAAGAAAAGAAAGCGCATCCATGGTTTTCTTTATGGGCATCTGCGAATGCACGGTATGCAAATTGAAAATCACACATGCATAATTTTTCCTGGCCCAAGGCAAAAAACTTTCATCATCTTTTTGAATAAATCTGACGGTGCTGAAAATAATATTGATGTCAAAACTTATAAAATATTGACGCGCTTTGGCAATGAAGACCGGCAGCTGGTCAATGGGCACATAGAATTCACTCAGCACTTCGCTCGCAGCCGGAGCAAGCAATCTTTGATCGACAATCTGATGATAATTGGCGGCGTAGAAACTATTCTGCCAGACATCTGCCCAGTTAACAAAACCATTGGTGCTGGCAAAAAACTTAGAATAATTACTAAAAGCCTGGGCTTTGTCTTTATGCGCCAGCTCCAGCATGTCTACCCATTTTTCACCAGCAATATAAGCGGTACTGGCAAGGGCAGTAGAATTATCTACAGGTTCATAGCTGCAAAATATGCCGTTGGCTAGATAATCAGGCGAAGTTTCATCTATATTGAGCTGGCAGTGGCCATAGCGAAATCCGTGCTTGATCGCGGCATCCAGGGCGGTGCCAATTTCACTCACTGGAATAATGCTTACCAGTCTGCGCACTTTTTGCCGCGGCACCAGCTTTAGTGTCACATCAAGCACTATCCCAAAAAGGCCATAACCTCCCACAACCAGACTGAACAATCTGGCATTTTCATTTCTGCTGCAATTGAGAATCTCGCCTTCCGCGTTGAGCAGACGCAGTGACTCAATGTCGCCGATGAAGGGCTTGAGTGCAAGACCCTGGCCATGTGCATTGGCACCAATAGTGCCACCAATGGTCAGTTCACTAAGCCCGGTTTGCTTTTGATTGAAAGCCCATAGTTTAACGCTATCCGATTGATGGCTCTCCATCCAGGCCTGCAACTCCACCCAGCGAATGCCGCTTTCAACAGTGATTAAACCGAGGTCACTATCAAAGTTGAGCACCCGTGCAAACTTGGTTGTGTCAACAAGTACGCTGTCACTAAGAAATTGCTGACCACCAGCTGCGTGACGCGAGCCGCATACAGACAACGCTTTCTTTGCTTTGCGTGTTCTGTCAACGATGCCACGCAAGTCGACAACTGTTCGCGGATAAGCTATCTCGCTCACTTGAGTCTCATTCAGTTGTGAATGCACATCATTTACTAGTATTCCATGCCGCTTCGCCAGCGCTTCGTGCCAGGGGAAACTGCTTAGGGTAACTCCGGCCAGCGCCAGGAACTCTCGCCGATTAAGTGAATTCACTGCGCTACACCTTTGTCGTCTTCAGAATCTTCAGAATCTTCACGAAAGCCCCCCAGGCCCACGCCTACGAGCTTTGTTTGACCAGCCGATTTCGTTAGTTCAAACGATTCATATCCACTTAAGTCCATGATGCGATCCGCCAGCTCCCGCGAATGAGTTGTGATCCAGATTTGTGTATCCATAGCGCATTTAGTAATCAGCTTGGCCAGGGGCTCAATTAGATTTGGATGCAAACTTGTTTCTGGTTCGTTCAATACAATCACTGATGGTGCCGACAGACTGAGCAAGGCAGCAAGAAGGCAGAGGTATTGCAATGTGCCGTCTGAAAGTTCGGTTCCATTGAGTGGTCTGAGCAAACCGGGCTGTGAAAAGGATAGCGCCAAACCAGCTTTAGTCTGTGCAATGCCGAGGCTTGCACCTGGAAAAGCCTCGTCGATGCTTGCTTCCAAGCAGTCTCGATCTCCAGCTTCTATGATACTGGCAAGCACAGCGGCCAAATCGTGACCATCATGGCTCAAGGCCGCAGTCATCACGCCAATTTGCGGTAGTCGCAAAGGTGAGTTTACATCCTTGCGAAAACCATGATAGAAGCGCCAGCCCAGTATTTCTTCCCGCAAACCAAATAATTCAGGAAAATTGATTGGATCTTTGAGAGCGGAAAGGACGGATTCATTGTCACCAATTTTGGTGCTGTACTCTACTTCTTTACCAGCGGCGTTTCGAGCAGAGACAACTCTCAAGCGACGAGAAAGCAAACGCTTCTTTCGTCCGTTTTCAATCTTAAAAACGTCTTCCGCCTTAATCACCGGATCCTTTCGGAAATATTCAGGTCTGACAACTTTGCCCGCAGGGCCGCACTGCAGATTGTATTCGTACCTATCTGTACGCATCGAAAGAGAAAGGCAAATCTCATCGTTTTTACTCCAATCGCCCGCCCATAGCGCCGATGCAATACCACCTTCTTCAGCCAACGCTTCGGCAAATTCTCCTCTGGCGGCGCAGGCAAGTAGATACATAGCCCTGTACAAATTGCTCTTGCCTGTCCCGTTTTGTCCCACTATGACGTTAATGGGCAACAGCCTGAGCCAGAGATCTTTAATCGATCGGTAGCCTTGAATTTTGAAATCAGTGATTGCCACAAGATTGCCTTCTAGTCTTCATCATCTTCGTCATCATCATAAAAATCGAATGGGCGCGCACCAACAATACTGGTGGCACCATCGTCTTTCTCCAAATGAATTGTTTTGTTGCCGCTCAATTTTTCAATGGTAGCGGCCAGCTCCCTGGCGTGAGTAGTAATAACTATTTGACAGCGTTTACTCGCATCTACGAGGAGCTCAGCCAGGGGCCCGTAAAGATCAGGATGCATACTGGTTTCTGGTTCGTTTAAGACGAGCAAGTTAGGCGGCCGCTCTGTAAGAAGGGCTGCAAGCAAACACAAATATTGCAACGTTCCGTCAGAGAGCTCACGAGCATTAAATGGTCTGTTTAAGCCCGGCATTTGTAAAGTGAATGCCACCGTGCGTGGTTCCATGTCAATACTTAGTTCTGCGCCTGGAAAGGCATTATTTAAATGCTTTTTCAAATTGACTTCGCCTTCAGCAGCCATAATACTAGCCAGAGCTGAGGCCAAGTCGTGACCATCATGACTTAAAACCGGGGTGAATACAGGAATTTGTTCACGACGCAGAGGCGAAGCTAAGTCGGTGCGAAAATGATGATAAAATCGCCAGCCTAGAATTTCCTGTCGCAACACTGAAAGGTCAGGAAACAAGTGTGGTTCACGCAGACAAGACAAAACAGATTCGCAGCCGCTGCCGGTAAGAGGGTACTCTATTGGCCTGCCGTCCATATTGCGTGCTGATATTGCCCCGCGCTTGCGCTTGAGCAAATGAATTTTGCGAGCACGAAAATCAGTGGTTACTTCTTCCTTTTTAATATCCGGATCATTGCTAAACCATCCGGGATAACTCATAAAGCCGCGAGCAGATGCGGGCACGCAGCCACACTCAAATTTATAAGTGAGATCATCCAATTTGACTTGTATGCGAAAAACTGCGTCATCCAGTTTACTGCGCTTGCCTGCCCAGAGGGCAGAAGTCATACCACCTTCTTGAGCTAGAACCTGGGCCAGTTGGCCACTGGCCGCGGCCCAGAGAATGTATAGCGATCTATAGAGATTGCTTTTGCCTGTACCGTTGGCTCCAGCGATAACGTTGAGGGCATCCAGTTTCAAATCAATACTTTTAATTGATCTGTACCCATAAACCTGCAATCGACTGATGCGCATTATTGAATACCGACCGACGTACTGAACTACTGAACTACTGACCTACTGAACTACTGAACTACCGACCGATCCGACGACCATCGTTAAAGCGAAATCTAACGCATGCCTTGTTGATTAATCAGCTCAAGCAACTGCTCAAACGTAGACAACTCAGGGCTTTCAGGATCAAGGGCTCTGATTTTTTTGATGTGTTCTTCCAGTTTTGGAATTTGCCAATAAATTATATCGATGGTGGCAAGCAGTAACCAACCCTTGATCATATTAGGATTTTGTCGCACCACTTTTGATGCCAGATCGCAGGCACGGTCAACCTCTCCTGCGGTTAGCAATATGTGCCCAAGCTGGATGTAAGGCCATTCAAACTGCGGGTATTCTCTAATCAAAAGTTCGAGCTTGGCTTTGGCATCAATCAATTCTTGCGTCAAATATAACTTAAGCGAATCAATATAGCGATGGGTAGCATCGTTTGAAACTTTGTCTTTAGGAATACGAGTACGCAGGCGAATTTTGGCACGTTTTGCCGCCTGAGTTTCGCCACCGTGAGCAATGGCTTTTTGCAAAGCAGAGCGGGCCTGCTCAGCAAAACCAATTTGCTCATAGCGCGATCCCATTTTTAAATAATCTGCCGCCGATAGTCCTTCAGGCATATAGTCCACCGGCAAACCAATGCGCGGCAAAACTACGTCTTCCACTACTTTATTAAAAGCGCTACAGGCCAATTCGTTGGCTAGAGAAAAAGCATTGGTGACACTCTTTCGTGCTTTAGCGAGAGTGGCATTGCGATCAATTACTTTACTAGCTTCAGAACCAGCTATTCTCACGGCCTCATCAAATGTTCCTTTAACAGTGTTGACTGCATCATTAACTGTAAATGTAATTTCAAGAGCGGCCATGAGCGCACCGACTTTTCGTCTTGTCTCTTCAGGCACGGCGTCACCGGCTGCCGCCATGGTATAGCGCGAGCTGGCAGCCATCTGCTTGGGCCACTTGAGCATTTGATAGCGAATCGCCAATCTTTGATATTCCATAGCCGAAAGTCCATCCGGCACGTCTTTAGGTGGCAGCATGCAACAGTCCTCAGTCGTGGAAAGCATCATACAAGAGTAGCGCAATTATAAGTAACACGGCAATTTGCGATTTCAGGGTTTTCCCTATTATCGCCTCAGGTGCAAGCAGGCAAGATGAAGAGAGCGGGCAACTCAGTTGGCCGGCTAAATATCAAATTTCCGTCAACACAGGAGGTCTTCAAATGACCGCTAATCCTTTGCGCACACTTTTACTGATGCTCTCCCGCACACCCCCGGCAATCATGCTGGTGATGATTGTGGGTCTGGCAGTGGTTTTAACCTTTAGTTTCACAAGCAATGAAGAAACTCGCAACAACGAAATGAAAAAGCGCCTGGCTGAGGCAGAAGCGCACAATATGGCCAAAACCAAAGTGGTGTATGTAGTCAAAGATATTGCTGAAGGGCAACAAATTACAGCCGAGGCCCTGGAAGAAAAAGTTGTGGAGCTCAATCGAGCCCCTCAAGATGCGTTGACCAACTCAGCAATTGCCATCGGCCGAACCACCAAATATGGCATCAGTCAGGGGCAAATACTTTCGAGCCGCGACATTGCACCACAAGGCATCAGCCTCGGTTTTGAATCGCATGTCAAGCCTGGAATGCGGGCTGTAACCTTTGCTGTAGACAGCAATTCCGGTGTAGCCGGATTCATCGCTCCTGACAGCCACGTTGATATATTGGCAATGGCAGGCACCGGTGTTGACACCAAAGTTGCACCAATTCTGTCAGATGTACAAGTGGTGGCAGTAGGACAAATGTTCGAACGCCAGGCCAAAGGTCAAGCTGCTACTCCAGCAGGATCTGTCACAGTTGCTGTTAGCCCTGAAGACACACAGAAGCTTGTAAAAGCACTCTCTGCCAGCAAGCTCTATCTGTCTCTGCGCAACGGCAGTGACCACACCCCAGTGGCCACAGTTGATGTTACCGCTCTTTATCCGCGAGCAATCAAAGAAACAGCGACCACCACAGGTGGTGACCGTTTACCGCTGAGCGCTATTGCACCACCACCACTTCCACTGCCAGAATTCATTTCTAGTCGTGGACCATCCTCAGAAAATGTAGCACCAGTACCGCCACCACTCCATGAAATTGAAATGTGGACAGGTTCCAAAAAAGATGTGGTCTCAGTGCCTGCTGTTCACTAATTAATTAACCGGCACCAGAACCAGAAGCTGGCTTAGGGTTTTTCTCTTTGCCAGTCTTCTCTTTGCCAGTTTTCTCTTTGCCAGTTTTCTCTTTATCGGTTTTCTTGTTTACTACAGGCTTGGTGAGAATAGGATTGTCAATCATCTTAATTTCAAATGTTCTGCCAGTGGGATTGATTTTGATTTTTCCCGAATTGCAATTTTTAGGATTTTTCAATTGAAACTGATAAACATGCTTGAAAATCACATGCATTCCATCTTTCTCAAAACGGCTACGATCGGCACAAATAAAGGGTGCAGGAACCAGCACTTTGGTTGCCGTAGCGATTGTTACCTGGCGGAAGTCGGGTTTGATCTCATCATAAAAAGTTATAAGTTCCGGCCGCTCCACAAAAAATCCACCAGGGCCGCATTTATCCATAAAACCAAAGGCTCTGCGCCGAACATCAAGAGTATCTTTGCCCTCGGTAGCTGCTTGTCCTGCTAAGCCAATAGCCACTCCGCACATATCTTCATTGTAAGTAGAGGCCAGATGGGCAACAAAGCAATTAATGGCAAACAATGACAAGAATGCCAAAATCAACACACCAGCGGCAAGATCGAAAATGGTCAAATTGCTGCGCGGATCAATTGGAATTTTCGCTTTATCATTTGCGATCACAATGTCTGCATCGGTTGATGCAGTTTCGTTGTCTTCAGGAGCTTTGACAGGCTCTTCTTTTATTTCATCGGGCTGGTCTGACAATTGATCCTCGATGCAAAGTTATTTAGCTAACTTCAACTCGCCCAAGTAAGGCAACTCGCGATATTTTTCAGCATAGTCTAAACCGTAACCAACGACAAACAAATCTTCGATGCTGAAGCCTACATAATCGGCATTAATTGGTACAACTCGACGGGAAGGCTTATCGAGAAATACTGCAATCTTTAAAGTATTGGGATTAAACTGATCGCGCAGATAGTCCATGAAAAATTTGGCTGTGCGGCCTGAATCAATGATATCTTCCACCACAATAATATTGCGACGCGAAATATTTGGCAGCTCCAGATATGGTGTCTGCACCGCGCCTGAACTCTCTGTGGCACTACCGTAGCTGGCCAACCGCACAAATTCAATTTGCAGTGGATCAGGTGTGACAATCTGTCTGACTATGTCAGCCAGAAAACAAAAAGCCCCTTTCATTACGCCGATTACCACCGGATTTTCCAGTTCAGCATAATCTTGACTAATTTGCGCGCCTAATTCGGCTACTCGATTTTGAATCTGTTCGTGTGAATAGATTGTGCGAATCGACTCAACTTCTTTATCGCGCTCAATTTTCTTTGCTGCTACGTCAGTCTGACCAGACATTGTTTAACTCCATGGAACACGAAGATCCTAACAGGTTGCAAGCATATCTACATTTTTGCAATGAAATATGCATTTACCTCTGACATAAGTAGCCTCTATCAAGCGATCATCGCCCAAAAACACAAGGCTGGAAAGGATTTCATCGGTGGGCTGACTCAAGATATCATCAACAATTCCGCTCTTTCGGCTGGGGTCAACCACAATAAAATCAGCTTCTTTGCCGACAGCAAGTGAACCAGTGAGATGGTCAAGATGAGCGGCCTGCGCACCTGCCAACGTGGCCCGGAAAAGCAGCTCCGGCGGCTCAATCCAGATATCAGGCTGCATATAGTTGGCGTCTTTCATCACGTTAAAGAGGCTCATTGACGGCCCAGCGGCTACGTCTGAGCCCAGACCAAACAGGCAGCCGGCGGCGCGAATTTTTTGATAAAGAAAGGCTCCGCTTTTGAGAAAGAAGTTGGAACTGGGACAGTGAGCCAGGGAGCTGCGAGTCTCTTTGACGCATTTGATATCGTCATCATCTAAATGGATGGCATGGGCAAACACCGTGCGCTCACCAATGATGCCAAAACTTCTGTAAACATCAAGGTAGCTGCGCGCCTGCGGAAACTGTTTGGAGACAAATTGAATTTCTTCTTTGGCTTCAGATAAATGAGTGTGCACATATGTGCCGGGATATTTGGCAAAAAGCCTCCCCACGCCTGCTAAAAGCTCAGGGGTGGAGGTAACACCAAAACGCGGGGTAAAGGCATAGAGCAATCGGCCGTTGTCGGCGCCGTGCCATTTTTGCGCCAACTCCTCAGATTCTTGAAGTGAAACCTCAGTAGTTTCAGTCAGAGCCGGTGGCGAATTAGCATCCATCATCACTTTGCCCATGATCACACGACTTCCCTTAGCCAGCGCAACTTCAAAAGCCGCATCGGCAGCCGCTTTGTGAATAGTGGTGAAAACTACAGCTAAGGTTGTACCGTTGCGGGCAAGTTCGTCAAAAAACCAGCTGGCAATCTTACGAGCGTGCCTGGTGTCTGAAAAACGCGCCTCGGCTGGAAAAATATATTTATTGAGCCAGGCTAAAAGATGTTCGCCAGATCGACCGGTTTGTGAAACCTGGGGCAAATGCAAATGCAAATCTACCAGGCCAGGCAAAATCAAGCGTTGGCCGAGATTAACCACAGTGGCTCCGGCCACACTGTTGCTCACCTCTGACCACTCACCCACGGCAACAATACTGCCGGACGCATCTACCACGAGAGCCCCATCCATGTAGTCAAGGTATTTGCTGGCACTTAAGGGCGTAATCACATGGCCCCGATATACTGTGGTGCCCTGATTTTCCAATTGTTTACTTCCGTATGTTGACGCAAGAATCTATAAATACAGGACAATACTAAACCTAAAGTATGAAGATACAGTGATTGACTAAATGACATTGTGCGAAATCGGTGATTCTGAAATTCTGCATGTCTTACATGAGACTTATGGAATCTGGTCGGCGGGCCTGAGCAGGGCCAACTACCTGGATTACAATCAACTTCAGCGCACACACACCTGGGGCAGGCGGTATCAGCGCTTTTTTGCTTTGCGCAGCGGGGGCGAAATAGCGGCCAGCTGTAAATCTTATGACATCGAAGTGATGGCTCGAGGCAAGCGCTATAAATTTTTGGGAGTTGGGGCAGTTTTCTCCCGCCATAAATTTCGCGGCAAAGGCTACGGCGATCAGTTTATGTATGCCTACAGAAAGTGGGCTGAAACAACAGGAGCAGCCGGCATTTTGCTCTTTTCAGACATTGGCGCCAACTTTTATGAAAGACATGGTTTTCAAGAATTAAGTAGTATCGATTTTTCGATTGATGTTAAGGCTGCAGGCTGGCAATTGGGAATTAGTCAAGGTGGAATTAACAAGGCTGAAATACCCGATTACACCATAGAACCACTTGATCAAAGTCACTGCGATTATCTTCAGCGCAACCATCAGCGGTGGCTAAGTCGCAGGCCGTTTGGCATCATTCGAGACGGCCAATACTGGCACTACAAGATTGCGAAAGAACTTTATCTGCATCAAAATTCTCAGCTTGCATGGCCTCGTTTGCAGCTGCTTAAGATTGATGAGTGCGGTAACGGTGGCGGCTACTGTATATACGAAGTAGGTGGATCGACTATGCGCATCCTCGAGCTTGCTGACAGCGGCATTGGTGTGCAAAACCTCTGGAGTGCTGTACTAACACAGGCCACCGCTTTGCAGATTCGCAAGCTGCGGGGATGGGAAGGTAATTTACGTGAGCTATCCCCAGGGTTTAACCTAAAAGTCTTTCTTGGCCAGGAAAATTTCCAGGCTGAATTTAAGGGACAAATCCACTACTCTGAGAGAGACTGGGGTCGGGCTATGCTGATGCCGCTTGACATTGAAGTGGAGCAATGGTTTGAAAATTTCCCCTGCCCATTAATGGAACTTGATCATCTTTAATAAATGACTAAATCCCAATCAAAACTTACCAGCGATTTGCTTCTACAGCAGCTATTGACTGAAGGTGCCAGCCAAATATTTATGGCTCCCCGCTCGTCTAGCTCACCTATTGCCCTGGCCTTATCTGAAGCCAAAGGGTTTCGCCAGGTTAATACGGCCAGTGAGCAGACTGCTGCATTCATGAGCATCGGTTACGCCCAAGCGTCATCAAAGGCTGCCGTACTTTTGCTTTCCGCCGGTCAGGGTCTTGTCAGTTCTCTGGCAGCAATCTACACTGCCAGCCGCATTCACATTCCCATGATCATAATTTGCGATCAACAAAGCACCCAGATTCTTAACGACGATCCGGCACTCACAGTCGATTTACTCAGCATCAGCCGCCCAGTTTGCAAATGGGTGGCCGAGGCGCGCAGCCCGGGTGAAATTCCGCGCCTGATTCGCCGCGCTTTTACCGAAGCTTTTTCTCCGCCGAAAGGTCCGGTGCTCGTCTCTATTCCGGTTGACATCTTGACTCAAGCGGCAGAAGGCATGCCGATCACACCTCCACATACGAGCCCACTGGGCGCCGCCGATCACAATTTCATTTTAAAAACAGCTCGCTCTCTAGTTTCGGCGGGCAACCCCTGCATTATTGCCGGAAATGAAGTCAGTCAATTTCGCTCAAGGAAAGAAACCGCAACTCTGGCAGAAGTGATGGGTTGCCGCGTTTACAGCGAACCCATGCCCACCGGCGTCAATTTCCCCAACCGCCATCCTCAATTTGCAGGAGTGTTGTCTACTGAGATCGGCCTGGCACGCGAGAGTTTAAAGGGCCACGATCTGGTGCTCGCCCTTGGAATGCAAACCCGCCTGCCCGAAACCTCAGATCAAGCTGCGGTGATCTCACCGCGTACTTCTGTGATTCAGATCAATGTAGACCCCACACTTTCAGGTAAAAGTCTGCCGTGCATCGCCGCAGCTACAGCGGATATTGCCGAATCAATGTCGCGTTTGCGAGCAGAAGTGCAATTAATCGCCGATGCCAAGTGGCTAAACCTGGCCAAGCGCAGAGCACAAGAAACCATCCAGCATGTAGCTAATACACGGCAGAAGCTGGAAGAGATGCTGGTTTATCCAGGAGCCAGTGATGCCATTTCGCTGTTCTGGTTATTGCGCAGCCTTGACGGTGCCCGCAGCACTAACTCGATTGTGGTCACCGACATTGTCGGCACTGTCACAGATCCGTCAGTAGTGATGAGCCTTGAAGGCAGCTCCGCCTATTTCGCTTCAAATTCGGGAATTGATGGATACGCTATTGGTGCGGCTCTTGGCGCTCAGTGGGCTTCGCCTGAAAGTCCGGTTGTGTGCATCACTTCTGACCAATCACTGCTGCAAGCGCCTCAGGCTCTGTGGACTGCTGCACACTATGGTCTTAATACCAAATTTGTAGTCGTCAACACTCGCGGCTCCGACAGCCTTAACTTACACTTAGGAGTGAGCGAAAATAAATTTCCTCTCGACAGACCGGAGATATATTTCCCTGAATTATCACAAGCTATGCGTGTGCCGGCTCTCAAAGTCACCACCATGGGACAGCTGGAATCGGCTCTGGAGAACATGTTCGAGAGTACAGGACCATTTTTGATTGATGCTCGCATTCAGGAATAAGAGCTGACGTTTCAAAGCATCTCGAAAAGCTTAGGCAATTTGGTATTTGCGGGCGTTTCGGCGTGAGCGTTGCTAGACTATTGACGGTACACAGCCACAGAGCTCTTTCAATAGGATATTAGCAAAGTGAACACACTAGCTGAGGGTAGCAAAGAAAAACTGGAGCAAGGTCGAGTCGTCAATGACTTTTCTATCCAGATTGCAACCGTAAATGGCTCAGGAAGCCAATCTTCAAACAGCGTCTTAATGCGCTCGATTTTCCAAATGGGTATTCCGGTCAGTGGAAAGAACCTCTTTCCATCAAACATCGCCGGCTTGCCTACCTGGTTTACCATTCGCGTCAATAAAGACGGATACATCGCCAGAAAAGCGGAAACAGAGATTCTGATCGCCATGAATCCGCAGACAGCAATCGAAGACGTCAAAAGTTTGTCTTCAGGCGCAGTTTGCATTTCACCGGTCGAGCTTCGTTTAGAAGCAATTCGCACTGACGTTTTGCACTACCAGGTGCCGTTCAGTGAATTGGCCGCTAAAGCCAGCGAAAACATGAAGTTGCGCAAACTGCTGACCAACATGCTTTATGTTGGCATTGTTGCCGAGCTTTTGAATATCGAACATGCTCAAATTGAAAACAGCATTAGCAAACAGTTTGAAGGCAAAACGAAAGCTATCGATCTGAATTTAAATGCCGTTAAAATCGGCCGCGATTGGGCCAAAGAGAATCTCAAAAAACAAGATCCTTACTCAGTCGAGCCCATGAACAAGACTCAGGGCAAAATCATCATCGATGGTAACGCCGCCACAGCTCTTGGTGCACTTTTCGCCGGTGTTACAGTTGTCACCTGGTATCCAATCACACCATCATCCAGCGTTTGCGAACAGTTAATCGATTTTTTGAAAGACCATCGAGTTGACAAAGAAACAGGCAAAGCAAGCTTCGCCGTCATTCAAGCTGAAGACGAACTGGCTGCCATCGGAATGGCTCTTGGTGCAGGTTGGGCTGGAGCGCGCTCTATGACTTCAACGTCTGGACCCGGCATTTCATTGATGGCCGAGTTCACCGGTTATGGTTATTTCACCGAAATTCCGGTGGTAATAGTTGATGTTCAGCGCGTAGGCCCATCAACTGGTCTACCGACGCGCACATCACAAGCCGATTTGATTAGTGCATATACACTTTCTCATGGTGATACCAAACACATTGTCCTTCTGCCAGGTTCTGTAACTGAGTGTTATGAAATGGCTGGTGACGCATTCGAACTGGCTGAGAAATTCCAAACTCCTGTTTTCGTATTGACAGACCTTGATCTCGGCATGAACAACTGGATGAGCGATCCTTTCGTCTATCCAACTAAACCAATCAGCCGCGGCAAAGTGTTGACTGCCGACGACATCACCAAAGCCGGTGTCTTCGAACGTTACCGCGACGTAGACGGTGACGGCATTCCGTACCGCACACTACCTGGCACTGACCATCCTCAAGGTGCATACTTCACTCGCGGCTCGGGTCACAACGAAAAAGCCGGATATAGTGAAAAACCTGAAGACTACCTGTACTTAATGGACCGCCTCGAAAGAAAATATCAAACGGCTCGCAATTTTGTGCCAGTGCCGGTGGTATCAATTGAGAACGGCGCCAAAATCGGCATCATTGCTTATGGTTCTTCTGACTTCGCTGTTGAAGAAGCTCGCGACCAGCTGAAAGTGGCCAACATTGCCACCAGCTACTTGCGTGTTAAAGCGCTGCCATTCACTGCCGACCTGCGCAAATTTGTGGAAAATCATGATCATGTGTATGTAGTTGAACAAAACAGAGACGGTCAAATGCGTGATCTGATTCGCTTAGAACTACCCGACATGGCGATGAAAATTCGCTCGGTCAGACACTATGATGGTTTGCCGATCGACGCTAGATTTGTCACCGACGCAATCATGGAGCAGGAGAGATAAAATGACAGCAGCACCTCCAACTAACCGTATTGGTTTGAGCTTAAATGATTACAAAGGCGCACCATCAACGCTTTGCGATGGTTGCGGACACGACGCCATTACCGCTCAAATCATCAAGGCCTTTTACGAATTAGGCACAGAACCACACATGGTGGCAAAATTGAGCGGCATCGGCTGCTCATCAAAAACTCCCGCTTATTTTTTGAACCGTTCACACGGCTTCAATTCAGTACACGGAAGAATGCCATCAGTAGCCACCGGCGTCAGTATGGCCAATCACAATTTGACCATGATTGGTGTCAGCGGCGATGGCGATACAGCGTCAATCGGTCTCGGCCAGTTCTGCCATTTAGTCAGACGCAACGTGCCGATGATTTATATTGTAGAAAACAATGGTGTGTATGGCCTGACGAAAGGACAATTCTCAGCCACAGCTGACCTTGGCTCTAAAGCTAAAAGCGGCGTTATGAATGAATTGCCGCCAATTGACCTTTGCGGCCTGGCCATTGAACTTGGTTGCAGTTTTGTCGGCCGTTCATTTGCCGGCGATCCTAAGCAACTGGTGGCACTGCTGAAAGCAGCTGGCTCACACAGAGGGACCGCAGTCATTGACGTGATCAGTCCTTGTGTGACTTTCAACAACCATGAAGGTTCTACCAAGAGCTATAAGTACGCCAAAGAAATGGAAACACCTTTGCACGAACTTGGCTATGTGCCATTCTTCGAACAGATTAGTGTTGATTATGAACCGGGCTCTGTGCAAGAAGTAGAAATGCATGACGGCTCAAAAATCAGATTGAAGAAAACTGAACGTGATTACGATCCAACCGACGAAATCAACGCTGTGGTGACAATTAAGAAGGCTCACGCTAATAAAGAGTTCCTGACAGGGTTGCTCTATATCAACGAAACCAAAGAAGATTTCACAACAATCATGAACGTTGGCGATGCTCCTCTGGCAACACTACCAGAGTCGGTCACTCGCCCACCGAAAAGTGCTTTAGATGCGGTTATGGCCGAATTGATGTAATTGACTCGGTTGCTGAAATAAATTGAAAAAGCCGCTGTTTACGCAGCGGCTTTTTATTTGAATGGGTGTCAATTTATTATGCAGCTTGGTCTGCTTTTCATTAAACTAATGCGCAGTCCGTAATGCAGAAAAAATACCTCCGGAGGTATTTTTTCTACACACACTTAGCCACCACCAACAGTGCAGCTAACTACGGCCCCGCAATGGGATCAAACATTTTGGCGTCCACGCAACAGGCATCAGCTTGCTGGCTCGTTGAATTTTCAGCCAGACGAGCCAACAGTCTTTCGACAATGGCAGCAGCGCCGGCATTGTCAATTTTTTCGCCACGAGCTAACAAAGCAACACGGTCTATGGCTTCGGCCACTGAATCAGGCAAAATCTGCCCTGGGACTTCCTGAAGACTGCAATTCGACTTCTTGTTCATTAGACCGTGTCCTGTGTAGGGGTCTAAAGTTATAGCCGACTAATAATCGGATATTCCCTTAAATCGCAGGGCGGTTGATGAAATTTTAAAATGCAAAGCCCAGCTGCCCAGCTTTTCAAGATTGCTTCGATCTCAAAGTGAAGAAAGCTGTGGCGCTGAACAAAATCAGAAAAACCAACATTAAACCCTTAGTGAAAATCCAGAGCACGTTCATTAAGAACGGCGGCAAAAACAAACCAAAAAGAGACAAGATTAAAGGCAGGCCGATAAATACTGCAGGTCCGCCGATAATGAAAAAAATCAGGCCCCATTTCTTCAATAAAAAGTCGTCGTCGCATTCGGCTAGTTCAATCAACTTTTGAACATCACCCTGTGCTTTTTTGGTTTCCTGGTCGCGCACCAGCTTCACCAGCAACAATTTATATTCGGATATTTTGAGCGGCAAATCAGTCTTATTCATGGCCTCATCATATATGAAGCCAAAGCGGTCAATTGTCAAGCAGCGCGTGGGCGGTTTCGCCTTGCTGCCACAGTGGAATAGAAGAAATAACAACATCTATGCAAGATGCATTTAGCCGAGCTCTAAGCTTGGTGCTAACCAGTGTTAGGTCGTACGACAGTTAAGCGGATACAAAAATGGTCACACCATCGCGAGTACTGAAGGCATATTACGCACTGACTTTCTGCGCCGGCTTGGCCATGACTTTTCAGATAGCAAAATGGGTTACTACTGAAGATGTTGGTGTGCGCGGTGCTGCTCTCATAATTCTTTCCTGGAACGTGATCTTCGTAATGCTCTTGCCGCTGGTACTCGACTGGGCCGAGAGCCGCTATTTCAAAGCACGTTTTATGGCTCTTGAAGAAGTTGCCCAAGACAATCCAGAGCTCGCCTTAATACTTTCATCGCAGTGCGAAAAGCTATCTTTACCTGGGCTCAAACTGGCCGTGGTTGACGACAGTGTCGATGAAATGTTCAGCTATGGCCTATGGCGCAGCAATCCCCGCCTGATAATGTCTACTCAAGCACTTGATGGCAATGTCGAAAAAACTATTGCCCCAAGTATTGAAGCTGAACTGACACGCTTTGCCAGTCAAGACAATACATTGATTTTTTTGATGTTTGCCGGCTTTCAGGTGATGATTCAGAACCTGCTGGTTTACTTTTTGCAGATGCATTAACTGAACAGAGCAGCATCGCGAGCCGAGGCTACGAGCCAGTTGATCAATCCAGGCGTGGCTAAGCCACCAGTTACACCACATGCACCGTACAAAACTTTCTTCTTACCATCATGAGTGCCTGCGGCGAGGTGCATGAAGCCCCAAATCATTGTTGGCCCACCCCAAGCAATGCCCAAAATTTCCATGCCATTGGCAATTATGTTCAACAATGCTTCCAGGTTCGCCAGGTTGTTCACCCGGACAGTGCCAGCAGTATTGACCCCTTGCACCACAGTAGCCTCAATGCCTTGAGGCGCCACAGTGCCATTGGTAGCACCCTGCAGCATTGGTGAAGCGCCGCTACTAACTTCTTGAGTCTGAGTTCCGGTAGTATAGTTTTGACGACTCTGCACACCAGTAGCTCCTAATGAATTTAGAGCGTTCTGACTACCAGAGCCAAATGCATCTTGAGCAAAAACAGGAGCACAATTTAAAAACAGACTGGATAAAAATACAGCTGCAGCTGCTTTAGCGAATCGAACAGGCAAGTACATGATTGATCACTCCAAAATATTGTCGCGCATTCATGGGTTACAACAGCAAAATCTGATTTCTAAGCATTGCCACTGAGAACCAGCATCCACCAGCCGGCAGACGTTTAATTCAGAGCAAGTTGTGCGTCCAATCAGACCAAAAGAAAAATCCAGCAATGTCGTACCGATCTAAAAATCGACGATGAAACTCCAAAAAATCAATCTATTTTGGCATTGCTAGAAGGTGGTGAACGAAATAAACACTACCACAAGGCCTACCCTTGTCAAGCGTATTTTCCGTAATGCTACTCGTGCAGAGATTCTGCTTGAAAAACTTCAAAACGGGCGTTTCGCTTCCACGCAGACCTATCCAGCCCTGCCTTAAGTGAGAGCTGCTCTAAAGTTTCTTCCAGGGTCCAGCCATATTCTGTGGCCACTTGAGGAAGGAAAACCGATTGACAGTCGCCCACATGTAATAAAATTCCGTCTTCGCCTAATTTGATGTCTTTCGCCGAGTCTACTCGTTTGGGTGGTGTGAGCACACTAATTTCTAGCTCAAGATTTCCCAGTTCAGATGGATGCACCGGATCAAAGCGATAGTCGCGAGAGCAAGAGGCCACGGTATTATCAATCACAGCTTTATAGAGGGGTTTGGTTGGCAAAATATTGCCGATACAACCTCTTAACTTAGACTCTTGCAGCACCACGTCTTTTTTGTATAAAGTGACAAAAGCACCATGTGGGCTTACAAGCTTATCGGTGAGCGCCACATTCTTTGAAAATAGCTCGTCCATCGCGGGTACTCGGCCTTCACGTACATAGCTTTCCAGGGTGATTCTGGCCACATTTAGCAGCGACTCTTTCTCTCCATCTGTCAAGCCTGTCTGTATGCTCACCTCACTAGCAGCCCGAATCTGGCTCCAGCTGCGCTCAGAGGTAAAAGCAATGGACAGGTAAGAGACTGAATTTTCTTTTTCTTCAGGCGCTTGTTCTTGCGATGTAGAGTAATCGAGCAGAACGCCGGCACTATCAGACGGCAAAAGGCCAAGCAAGGCAGCAATGGCATAGACACCACATATAGTGTCTCCTGTGCGCTCGAAAAACGAGAGAAAAGCCTCAAGACTTGGCTTTTGCAAGCAACTGAATGCCTCCATATCGAGCTTCTCAAGCTGATCGCGGCTAGAAATATGGAAGGGTGTATAACCATACCTGGGGCCAATGTGGGTAAAATCAGAGCTGACAACAATTAGGTCATCGTCGGTCAAATGTTCAGCAATTTTACTGGCCATAAATTGGCTCTCAAAAAGTTCTTCTGATTTGCCAAAGAGAATAGGAACAATTTTAATGTTGCCGAATATCTTGCGAATAAAAGCCAGTTGCAACTCAAGCGAATGTTCTTGTAAATGCAAATCGGCTCTTTGATCGAAAAGCAGACAGTGCCTGAGTTCTGCCACCACTGTGGTGTCGACACTCAAGTCACCAAAAACCGTGGCAAAACTTTTATATGGTGGTAAGACAGCGCCGCGAAAACCGCCGTAGTGAGACGGGCCAAATAGAAAAACACGTTTTACACCGGCGCCTGCCGCCGCCAGATAACTGGTAGCTGCGGTTTGTCCTGAATACATATAACCGGCATGCGGTGCTATGAGAGCTAAGATTTTACGGCTCGTCAGTGCAGTTTGCTGATTATCAATTTTTGCCTGGGCACAAGTGATAAATTCGTCGATTTGATTGGCCAGCCAAGTTGCGTTTGAGGCATACCAGGTGCCTGCAAACTTGAGCGGCCTTTTGCTCGTACCAAACATATCTACCAACTCTGGAGCTATTTGCCTGTGCTACCGGCACCGCTGCCGAACTCATCTTCTGTTTTCGGTTCGACTTTTGTATCTGTTTCTGTTTTAGTTTTAGTTTCTGTTTTAATTTCTGGTTCTGGTTCTATTTTCGGCTCGACTTTAATTTCAGTCACTGGCTCAGATTCGGGCTTTGGTTCGGGCTTTGGTTCTACTTTAGTCTCCGTTTTGACCTCAGTTTTAACCTCTGTTTTAACCTCAGATCTTGGCGCTGGCGCTTCTTGCTTAACTTCAGGTCTGGCCTCTTGCACCACCGGGGCTCTAACGCTATTGATTGGATCAAGGCGCACGCTGCCACCAGAGCTGGAGTCACCATGCGGATCGGATTTAGAGTCAAATAGAATCGTCAACTTGGCAGAATTCATACCTCTGGGCAAAGCATCCAGTGGCCTGACCTTATCAAAAGCAGACTGTGCGCTGGCTTCGGCCTCTGCATTCTTCGGTGAGCTAGATAGCTGCACACTTTCCACATTGCCGTCGGCTGCAAGGGTGGCTGCAAGAGTGACATGATTGGTACCGTTGGGGTAATCCCACTGATTTAGAATGCGATTCCATAACCTTGCGCTATACTCACGCCCGGCAGAAGCATCACCCGCTGGTCGCATAATGACCGGTCGAGACCGCACGGCTGGTCGGCCGCCACGCGCCGGAGCGCTTGAGGCAAGTTGATCGAGTGAAATAGTTCCCACACTGGCTAAGAATATAGCCAGACTGAAGATTTGAATTTTTCTTTGCATCATTGTCATGATTAGTCTCTTTCTCTAAAAATACCAAATGAAGATGTGTATCCATGTAAATATGTAGAATTACCCACAGGCCCAATTTCACCGTTGCAAAAGAAGCCGCCAATGGGAATTTCGCCGAAAAACTCGCGAAAACAGTCACTATCATGGTTTGCCTGACCATAGAGATATTGGCCGCGGCCGAGACACGAAAAAAGCAGGGCACCGCGGGCGGCACCACCATTAGCATCGGTATAACGCTTGAGCATATTTCTTAAATCTTCGGCTGACGATGTGGCGTCGCGCAAGTGAAATTGCACTGTCCGCTCCGGACGCAATACTTCGCCCACCAGCAAGGCACCACTCATAGGTTCGATGCCAAAAATTGTGCGCACGAGAAAGTCACCGTTGGCAAATTTGTCTTGAAATTCGTCCATCGCTACACCAAGAAAAATGGCGTCCTTGGCCAGTTTCTGATCGCGATCAGACAAGCGTTCGATGGCCTCGCGTAAAACAGTCACAGCCGGTTTGCCATCTAGTTCATAAAGTAAATTGCGATCACACTTGGTCACTCGACTGGCTTTACCGATAGCGCGACACCCTTGTGCCACCACTGAATCTACATGAATATTTCCTGCCAGTGATACACCAACCAGACCAGAGCGAAATATCTCCGCGTCGGCAATCATGCGATTTTCACCGGCCTTGTGACCGCCTGAAGCGAGCCCGCCCAACTTTATTGAACGCGGATAAGCGTAATCAAGGCCTTGCACAAAACTATCGATTTTAAAACTAAAAGGGTCGCTCAACAGAAGGAAAGCGGGCTCGTCGCTGCTTTCTACTGCCATCAATTTCTCCCAGCTGGCCGGAGCGTCATCAAGATCAGGCATTGAATCGTTGGCAATGTGAAAAGTGTTGACCTTTACCCCAGGCAAAATCGCTCCTGTTAGAGCCAGTGCCGATTGTTGCTCAACTTCCTGGCCACCACCAATCAAGCCGCCGGCGGTGCAGCCGATAAACGAGCCTGGCTTGAGTATCTCTCGCAGAAGCTCAGCGATTTCTTCAAAATATTTTTTATAATCAGGCGAAATAAATGCCACCAGCAAATCTGGTGTCTTTCCATCTAACTGATTTTGCAAATCATCCGCCAGGGCGCTCACGACTTTAGGCCAGTTGCCTTTAGTCGCACCAGCACTCGAGGAAGCATTTCCTTCTGTCAGTTCAAGAACAGACGCCCATTTCATTGCCGACCTGCTTCGCTAGTTACATCTGCCAATAGCCTACCCGTTCTGCCGCACTGATAACCCAGCACTGTATAGAGCCGCCAGATGAAATAGCTGAACAGTGGGCACAACTAATAAGCTTAAGACATTGTTGGAGAAAATTTGAAGGCTCAAACCGAACAACATCAGGGGCCATGGTGGAAAGTCATGTGCCTTACCGGAGTTGACTACTTCTCAACCCTGGGTTATCAACCAGGTATCGCTTTTTTAGCAGCAGGTCTGCTCTCACCAGTTGCCACTGCAATTCTTGTGCTGCTTACATTGTTTGGCGCACTGCCAGTGTATTACCAGGTTGCCAAACACTCGCCATACGGCCAGGGCAGCCTTGCTATGCTCGAAAAGTTGCTGCCTAGTTGGCAGGGTAAAACTCTGGTGCTTTGTCTGCTCGGATTTGCTGCCACCGATTTTATTATCACTATCACATTATCTGCCGCCGACGCAGCTGCGCACATAACCGCCAATAGCATGCTCAGCCACGTTTTGCCTTTTGGTCAAATGGCACTGACCATTATTCTTATTCTCTGTCTGGGTGCGATTTTTATAAAAGGTTTTGATGAAGCCATAGGTCTTTCAGTAGTGCTGGTGAGCATTTACTTGCTGCTAAATTTTGCCATTATCACGGCCTCTGCAGTGGAACTAAGTCACCATCCCGAGCACTTCGGCAATTGGAGCGCCGAACTTTTTAAGCAACACCACAATTGGTGGAGCATGCTCGGCTTATCGATGATTCTCTTTCCTAAACTGGCCCTGGGGCTGTCTGGATTTGAAACAGGCGTAGCGGTGATGCCTCTGGTAAAAGGTTCAATAAATTCAGAAAGTTCAATAAATTCAAAGGGTTCAATAAATTCAGAAGGTTCAATAAATTCAGGCCAAGATTTATCAGCCAGAATTGCCAACACAAAGAAACTTCTATTGACCTCAGCTTTGATCATGAGCGTCTTTCTTATGGCCAGCTCATTTGCCACCACCATGCTTATTCCAGAGGCAGAATTTGCTGATGGTGGCAAAGCCAATGGGCGAGCCCTGTCTTACCTGTGCCATCACTTGCTCGGAGCTACAGTGGGAACAGTTTACGATCTGAGCAGCATTTCGATTTTGTGGTTTGCCGGTGCTTCAGCTATGGCCGGTCTGTTAAATCTGGTGCCGCGCTATTTACCTCGTTATGGCATGGCACCTGACTGGGCCAGCGCCAAGAATCCGCTAGTAATTTTTCTCACAGCTATAGCGCTGGCAGTGACGATTATTTTCAGGGCCAATGTCGACGCCCAGGCAGGCGCCTACGCAACGGGCGTGTTGGTATTGATTACGTCAGCCGCTCTGGCAGTGACGCTGAAGGCATGGGAGACCAAACCTGTGGCGCGCTTTTCATACGCCACCATTACTCTAATTTTTCTCTACACCACACTGCAAAATATCCGTGAGCGCCCTGATGGTTTGCACATTGCTGCTTTTTTTATCGGCGCCATTTTGCTCACTTCAATAATTTCGAGGTCGGCACGTTCAACCGAACTGCGCGTTAAGGAAGTGGTCTTCGACGATCTGGCGAAAAAATTTATTGCTGATAATCCCGATGCCGAATTTCGCCTGGTTGCCCACAGACCCGGAGGCGACCTGGTGGAAGCGGATAGAAACGCTCGCGAGGTTCATAATTTAGCCGGCAAATATCTAGTATTTGTAGAAATATCGTTAGGCGACGTCTCCGAATTTAACTTTAAAAAGCTCGAGGTCTACGGAGAAGAACGTGACGGATTCCGTATTCTAAAGTGCACCAGCCCTGCTGTTCCTAACGCAATTGCCGCCATATTGCTTTATGTTAGAGATCACACCGCTAAACATTCCAGACACGCGCATATCTATCTCGGGTGGACAGAAGGAAATCCGCTACTGTATGTGTTCCGATTTATATTTCTCGGACAGGGTGAAACCGCGCCGGTCACCCGCGAAATTCTACGTCATGCAGAAAGCGACCGCAGTCAGCGACCCAGGGTGCACGTAGGTTAGTATACAAACAGAACGTAGGATTACAAAAAAGGACGATCATGCCCTCAGAAGAATTTGCCGATCGGGCTCTGGTTGGATCACTGATTGAAAATCGTTTTATTCTTCAGAGCGTGCTCGGGCGAGGCGGCATCAGCACGGTTTACTTGGCCAAGCATAACCGAGTTGATCTGACTGTGGCGGTTAAGATTCTACATACACACTTTTCGAACACCACCGAAAGCATTGAACGCTTTAAACGCGAAGCAATCATCATCAATGCTCTCAATCATCACAATATAGTGCACATGATCTCGCACGGAGTTCTAAGTGGAGAAGTGCATAAATCGAGTTGGTACGAAGATCAGAATAACGATGCTGCCAATATCAAAGAGCAAGACACGATCAAGTTAAAGAGCCCCAGGCCTTATTTGGTGTTGGAACATCTAAAGGGATGCGGACTTGATGATGTACTCGATCGTGAAATTCGCATTAAAGAAGTAAAGGCTCTAGAAATCGTTAAAGCTATTGTCGAAGGTCTGGCTTTCGCCCATGACTTAGGCATTGTGCACCGTGACATTAAGCCAAGCAATGTCATGCTTGTAGACCAGCTCTCTGACCACGATGCGGCCTTCATTAAAGGTGAAAGTGAAAGTGTAAGTGTAAATGTCAAATTGCTTGATTTTGGTATTGCCAAATGCCAGTCTCTTCACGACGACAAATATAACGATAGTGATAATGACAAAGTTTCGCAAAAGCTAACCCAACCAGGCTATATTTTCGGTAGCCCGCTCTATATGAGCCCAGAACAGTGCATGGGCGCCGACCTCGATGCCCGCTCAGATATTTATTCGCTTGGTTGTATGTTCTATGAAATGCTTACAGGCAGCCCACCTCTACGCGGCAGCAATGCAATGCATACTTTTGCTATGCACCTCTACGAGATGCCACCACTTTTTCAGAAACTCAAAGACGCACCGCAAGTGAGCAAAGATCTGGAAGAAATTATTTTTACTTGCCTGACAAAAAAACCAGAAGAGCGTTTTGCCAGTGCTCAACAATTAGGCGTGGCACTAAATTCTATAAGATTAGCTCATTCGTGAGTCCCGGTCATTCTGCTGGCATCAAGTAAATCAGTCAGTTCTTTTTCTGACAGTTTTGTTTTTTCTCGCGCCACATCGCGAACCGTTCGGCCTGAACTATAGGCATCATGGGCAATACCGGCCGCCTGGTCGTAGCCGACTGCAGGCACCAGAGCGGTACAAAGTGCCAGACCGCGCTCAACGAGCTCTGGACCTTTATCTGTGGCTTTGAGGCCGTTAATGCATTGTCTGGTGAAATTGGACACCGCAGCGGCTAACAGATCAATTGATTGAATTAAATTAAATGCGGCCACAGGCATCATCACATTCAATTCAAAATTGCCGGAAGCACCGGCCATGGCAATGGTGGCATCGTTACCAATCACTTGAGCGGTAACCATGCACAGAGACTCGGCAATAACAGGGTTGACTTTAGCCGGCATAATTGAAGAGCCCGGCTGCACTTCAGGTAAAGCAATTTCGCCAAAACCAGCGCGCGGGCCGCTGCCCAGCCAGCGAATATCGTTGGCAATTTTAATCAAACTCACGGCTATGGTCTTCAATATTCCAGAAGTATCCACAATTTCGTCAAGAGTACTTTGCGCCTGAAAATGATTAGTAGTTTCGCTCAATGTAATAGCAATATCTTGAGAAATTTTCGTCAAAACTTTACCGGCAAATTCCGGCCGAGTATTTATTCCAGTGCCAACTGCAGTGCCCCCCAGGGCCACTTGCGAGAGCCTCAACTGCGCATATTCAAGCCGCTCCAGGGCGCGTTCAATCTGGCCGCTGTATCCTGTGAATTCTTGACCTAATCGTATTGGAGTAGCGTCTTGCAGATGAGTGCGCCCGGTTTTAATGACGGGCATAAACTCTTGTGATTTGGCTTCGAGACTGACATGAAGCTCGTTGAGTGCTGGCACCAGACTTTCTTTGATGGCAATTAATGCAGCAATGTGTATAGCGGTCGGAATAGCATCATTTGATGACATGCCATTATTGACATGGTCATTGGGATGCACAAGATTTCTGTCGCCACGCATACCACCCATTATTTCTATGGCACGGTTGGCGATAACTTCATTAGCATTCATATTTGTAGAAGTACCAGAGCCGGTTTGGAAAATATCCACCACAAAATGCTCGTCTAATTTTCCGGCCACCACTTCTTTTGCGGCGGCAATAATGGCATCGGCAACTTTAGCGTCGACATCGCCAAACTCTTTATTTACTTCAGCAGCATAAAGTTTAACTAGACCTAGTGCGCGAATGAAAGAGCGCTGAAATCGCAATGTTGAAATGGGAAAATTCAAAACTGCTCTTTGTGTACTGGCACCATAATAGGCATGAGCAGGAACATCCATTGCTCCCATAGAGTCACGCTCGACTCTGGTTTCTACTTGCTCCGGCATATCAGCTCCTTATCTCACTAAAAACGAAGCTTAAAAAATTGCATACTTTCAAGCGGCTACCGTTGCACTCTACTAGAGTCTAATTATGAACACGTTAAAAACTATCGTATTAATGGGTGTACTGACCACTTTGATTGTGGCAGTGGGCGGCGTGATGGGTGGCCGAGACGGCGTGATTATGGCATTTGTCTTTGCCGTGGTTACTAATGTACTCAGCTATTGGTTTTCAGCTCCCATGGCTCTCTCTATGTCGCACGCGCAACCCATTAGTCAAGCTGAAGCTCCAGAGCTATACGAAATGGTCGGTCGTCTAGCTCAAGAAGCAAAAATTCCCATGCCCACTGTTTACTTTATTCCTGACGACTCTCCCAACGCTTTCGCCACGGGCCGCGACCCTGCCCATTCGGCCATTGCAGTCACTCGCGGCATTTTGCAATTGCTCAATACTGAAGAGCTTGAAGCAGTTCTCGCTCACGAACTTGGCCACGTAAAAAATCGCGATATTTTGATTTCAACTATTGCCGCTGTCTTGGCCGGTGTTGTCACAACTATTGCCCATTATGGAATGTACATGGGTTCCGGCTACAGAAATGATGACCGGCCGGCGCCAAATCCTATTTTTGTTCTATTGATGATGATACTGGCACCCATTGCAGCCAGCCTTATTAACTTGGGCATTAGCCGCTCAAGAGAATACGAAGCTGATGTTACTGGTGCTCATTTATGCGGCAGGCCTCTGGCACTGGCATCGGCACTAAACAAGATTGATCAGCTCAGCCAGATGCGACCGATGACTGCAGCAAATCCTGCACTTTCATCGCTCTACATTGCACGAACACAGCAGGCCAGCTGGATCATGAATCTTTTTTCCACCCATCCGCCTATGGCCGAGCGCATCAAGCGCCTTGAAGAAATGCATTATCTCAGCGCAAATAAATGACTTAAGAGAGTAATCGCTTAAGCACTTTGCCTGTGGAATTTTTCGGAATGCTTTCCACAAACTCCACCAGGCGCGGCACCTTGTAGTCGGCCATGTGCTTCGAGCAAAAGGCCTTCAGGTCCTCTTCAGAAGCAGTGACATTTTCTTTGAGAACGACAAATGCTTTCACTCTCTCACCCATATACTGGTCAGGTACGCCAATCACAGCTGCTTCGCGCACAGAGTGATGCCGCAACAGCACTGATTCTACTTCACGCGGATAAATGTTCATGCCGCCACGAATGATCATTTCTTTGCTACGACCAACAACATATAAATAACCATCGCTATCGCTGTAGCCAAGATCACCTGTATGAAGCCAATTGTCTTTAATGGTCTCTGCGGTAGCTTCTGCCTTACCCAGATAACCCTGCATCACATTCCTACCGCGACAACAAAGTTCGCCGATATTATCACTGCCTGCAGGCATGGGCAGACCGTCTTTATCTAACACCGCTACCTCTAAACCAGGTAACGGTATACCTACAGAGCCGTATTTACGCAATTCAACGGGATTAAGCGTGGCAATGACGGAACATTCAGTCAGCGCCCATCCTTCCAGTATCGGTATGTTGAGCTGACTTTCGAGCTTTTTCATCAATTCAACCGGCATGGCAGATCCGCCGCACATACCCAACCGTAACGAAGCTAGCGAGCGTGGTGCTTTATCGAGTTCAAGGGAAAGAAACTGATACATGGTCGGCACCGCAGGCAATACCGTTATTTTTTCATTTTCAATCAGTGCTGCTAACTTGGTCGCTTCGAACTGTTCCAACATCACCATGGTGGCACCTTGTTTAATGGTGCCCAGTAAAACAACAATCAACCCATATAAGTGACAGAGGGGCAGCACCGCAGCGATTCTGTCATGCCGATTAACGTCTAAACGTTTGGGATAAACAGTTACTGCCGTAAGAATATTGGCGAAAGAAAGCATCGCCCCTTTTGGTTTACCAGTAGTGCCTGAGGTATAAACGATCAAGGCCAGCTCTTGGCCTGGTTCTAAGTTTGAGTTGGCACCAGGCTGAGGCTGTGCTAGTTGACTAAAAATTGTATCTTTAGATAGCTGACTTTTGTCTAGCAAGGGCAGCCAGCCCCGCATGCCGTGATCTAAAGATTGCTCGGTCAGACTGACGGTTCTGTAAGCATCATTATTTGCGATTTGTTCTGTTGGCGCGCAGAGCAAAAATAGGGTCTTCAAACTTGTTAGCGAATTTAAGGTAGCCCTTACTTCTTTCTCGGCATCAGACGCCGACTTGCTGTCACCACTTAAAAATTTGGAGTGGGATATTAAAGCGACTGCCTGAGAGTCGGCGAGCACATGACCAATTTCTTCAGCCTTGAGTAATGGGTTGATAGGAACAACAGTAGCTCCCAGAGCGCTGATCGAGAAAAAGGCCGCAAGAAAATCAAAATGGTTGGGAAAATAAAGACCGACTCGGTCACCGCGGCTGATACCATAGCTGGTCAACACTTCAACCAAATGAAGAGTGCGAGCCATTGCTTGTTTGTATGTGAACTCTACGCCGCCGTGGCTTAAAACCTTAGAATTTGCATGGGCGATCATGCCTTCAACTAAAATATCGAAGATGCCACCTTCTAATAAAGGCAAGCTTCGATTGTGCACAACTGATGTTTTTTCTATCTGTGACAATGGCGCGCCCACTTATATGACCTGCGGCTGAGAAGACAAGTAATAGTTTAAGACATGCGCGCCGTCGAATGGTGACTTACGCTAAATAAGTCATTGCTCATCTACTTGTCATGAATAAGCGAAATGTTGACTGACACTACAGCATCAGGGTCTTCACCAACTACAACGATCATATTCGAGTCTCGCAGTGAGGCTGCCGCAGTGCGCCAGAGCTGACGACCCCGTCTTTTACCTTCGCGGTCCAGCAAATCAACTTTCACCTGAGAACGAGATGCGATGGGCTGACCAGGCTCGCCGTCTGCTTTTGCCGCTGGCAAATTTACTTTGGCCAGCTCACCATTAGCAGAACCTTCTACAGAAACCTTGGTGCGTTCTGGCAATTTGTGCACCGGTTGTGCCGGCTCCTGAACAACGCCAGCATGATCTGCTGGGCCTGAGACGTAGGCTGTGAGCCGCACGGGATAATCGAGAAAAAGGGCAGGGTCGATTTTTTTTCGGCTCAGCAAAAGAGCCACGTTTTCCACACCTGGCGTATCATCGAACTGCAATGTATTTTCAGTGGGCACCACACAGTCACGGCCACGCTTGACCAGATTGTCCATGCCTGTAATTTCGAGGGGAAAGAGCACAGTTTTGGTGCCTTTAGTGCCCTGGCGCAGAATAATATATGCATATGCGTCGGCATTAGGCACCAGATGAAACCACACCTGGTCTCCTGAGCGGAAGCGGGCCTTATTATTGGTCTTGTAGTACTTGCCGCCGCGATTAAGCTCTATCCAGTAAGCCAAACCAAGGTTCACTTTACGGTCGTGTCGTCCTAGTTGTCTCAGATAGGTTGTGCGAGCAGATGTGCGCGTTTTTTGCCGGGAGATTTTCGGCCGGGAGGCTTTCTGCCCGGAGATTTTCTGTTGAGAGTTATTCTGCACTTGCGCGCTTACAGGTGACGGAATTAGCGGTAAGCAACAAAATTGACTTGCCAGTACTGCGATTAAAAGCTTGCTTAGCTGGCTCACTGACTTCCTGATGATTGGTGAAAATTTCTCTCGTAGAGCTAATATTCTCGCACAATCGCTCAAACATAGAATAGAAAAGAATATAGAAATGATATGGAGGTAAAGCCCTGAAGAAAAGCTTTGAAGAACGGTTTGAAGAAAGTTTGTCAACTAAGAGTCTCTTAACCCACCAGCGCATTATTTCGCACTAGATTCGCCCCAATTCTGGGCCACAATAATAGAAAATTGAATATCAGAACCTTTGTTAGCCTTACTTGGCGCTTTTATATCTAAGAGAGCGACAATCTCAATCGGATCGATACACTGAAATCGACAATCACCTACACACCTTCTGCCACGGCCGATTCTAACTCGGCTGGTCGAGATCTGGCGGCCATACAATTGGCAGCGCGATCTGACTGGCAGGCAGTGGTTTTGCTAGCTCTTTTCGTCTTTGCTGTCACACTCTGCGATCGCATCATTGCCATAAACGTGGGCGCCACCACCGTTTTTCTAGGCCCTGGCGGCGAAAGTCTCGGCCTCGGGGCAGCATTTATATTCTTACCACTAGTGATTTTTGCTTTGCCACTAAGCCTGGCTGCATCGCCTTTCTTGTTAGGTAAAAATCGGCTGCACTGGCTTGCTGCCACCATCTTATTGCGTGCCCTGATTCCACTGACTTCTGCAATTCCTGTGGCCCGCGAGCTATTGTGCGGCTCCCAGCCCGCTGTTGGCATGACCCTGTCTGGAATATTTTTACTGGGCCAACTGACTTTGGCCACTACTTTTGTGCAGTTACGCGCCACGGCCAGCCGGCCATTGCCCTACCTGTGCGCGCTCACATGTGGATTTTTTTTCGGCCAATGGTCAGCCCTTCACCTGGCACCATACCTGGTATCACAGCCACCCGGAGAATATTTCAACCTGCTTTTGTGCGGCATATATGTTGTGGCAACTGCTCTGGCTTATCTTGGATTTAAATGTCTGCAAGATTTTAAAGACAAAGAAGATCTGGCTCGGCTGGCCATCATGCCAAACTCGGATACTACCGATAACAGGTCAGAAATACTTGCCCTAACAGTTTCGATAGCAGAAATGCGACCATGGCAACTGGCCAGATTTTTACTTGCCACTGTGGCTCTTTATTTGCCTTTGTTTGCGCCGATCTTTATCAGCTTGCTTTTCTCGATTGAATGCAATCAAGCCGGCACTCTAATAATCAGTACGCTCAGCGCCAATTTGAGCTTAGCTTGCGGCGTGGGCGCTCTGCTCTCAGTCTTTCTCAACAAACTGGCACGCAAGCGCATCATTTTACAGGTAGTTGCTCTGGTAGCCCTGACATTGTACTTCGTCGGGGCCTGGTCACACAGCTCAGTTATCTGCTGCACCACCCTCACCGCGATGGCTGCTATTGCCGGGCTAATTTTGCCTGACTGGTATCACCACTTGCTCACGCACCTTTCGTTGCGCCAATTGCCGCACTTTTTAGCGGCTAAAGATACGGTCCTTGTGCTGGTCTATGCCCTCTGCAGCATTCCTATTGAACAAACTTTGGCAGTGGTGTCGAGCCTTTATTTCCTCAAAGAACTGAATTTACTGGGCGCCGGTCTCACAGTAATTTCAATTTTGATCGCTCCTCTGGTTTTAAGAAAATAGCATGCTCAAAGAGAACGTTATTTTTGTGCTGGTCAGACCCAGCTTTTTAGGTAATATCGGTTCGACCGCCAGGGTGATGAAGAATTTTGGTTTCAACAATTTGCGTCTGGTTAATCCACCACGCAATTATCTCGATGCCGAAGCGCGAAAAATGGCGGTAGACGCTTTTGACGTATTGAAGAAAGCCAGAGTTGAAGACAGCCTGTCGGCCGCCCTCACCGACGTCAACCTGGCCTTTTCAACATCGTCTTGCCAGCAACGCAAAGATATTCCCAAACCTCTAGCCACAGTGGTGGAAGAAGTTGAAGAGCGCAACTACACCGTTGCTAACAAAATTGCTTTTGTCTTTGGTAACGAAAGAAATGGTCTTACCAGTGACGAAATTGCCCGCTGCCACGAACTGATAACCATTCCCACTGAAGAAACTTTTGTTAGTCTCAATCTGGCTCAGGCACTGGGTATAGTGGCATACGAGTTAAGCAGAACGGAAGGCGTTAGGCATTCGACCGCCGCATCTTCAGCTGCTGAAGCTGAAATTTTACCCCCAGGCGAAAGCGAAGATGAGCTCATGGAGCTGCTGGCCGAACTTATGGATAAAGCCGATTTTTCGCGCCGCTTTAATAGTGAAAAGGTAAAGGTGCAAATACGTGGTGCCCTGCAAAAAATGCGACCCAACCAGCGCGAATTTGATCTATTGCGTGGCTTGCTTTTGAATCTAAATGACAAATTGAAGTCACCCAAATAGCGAACACATATACACTTGATAAGCACATGCGATTTTTTGCCGCCAAGATCAAGGCTCTGGCATCGGCCGTAACCGGCCTGCAGGCGGCTACTTGCAACCGCCCAAAATATTGGCCGTAATAAGCCACAATATGAGTTATGATTTTCTAGATTCTAAAATAAGATATTTACCTAATGGCGTCCTTAGGCTAATTAGAAAGTAGGGGAATAGATGCGTCTTCGCAAAGATCGAGCCCAAAAAGCACTGCCGTTTTTACTATGCCTCATGGCTGTAAGCATTCCCCTTGGCCTCACCGGATGTTCGGAGCCTTCATCTACTCCTGGTGGCACCACCAGCACAACTACCGGCTCAAAGACAAGTCCAGCCAGCGTTCCTGGTGTCAAATTTAAAGGTGAGGAGTCTTTTGTCACTCCTGAAGAAGAAAAGAGATTTGTAGATGGCACGCCTGACACTTCAGTCAAATTTCCCGAAGAAGAATTTGTCAAAGGCAAAAAGCTCAGAGATCTGCTCAAACCTGCTGAGGGCGAAAAGGTCTTAAAGTCTAAATTAGATGAAGCAGTTAAATCTGCCGCCGGTGAAACCAGACTTGGCCAGTATTGTGTACGTCTCAATAATTGTCTTCACATGCAAGGCAAAGAGACTGAAGCCATGAAATATGCCATCATCGCCAGCCATATTTTCTATAAACAGCCGCCTGAAAAGCGGCCTTTGCCAATGCTCTTCTTCAACGTGCATTTGCACCAAGGCCTGGGCTATAAGGCACTGCGCAACTTCCCCGAAGCGGAAAAACAACTGCGCAAAGCAATTAATATTGCGGCCGGCGCGCCAGCCGGTCAGGTAGACTGGAATTGGCATCGCTTGTGTTATTACCAGCTGATCGACACGCTGACATTTGAGAAGAAGTTTGGCGAAATCAAAGTCGTTAAGGCCGATGTTAAAGCACTCGAAGACGCCCATAAATAATCCTGTCTTAAAGGCAGTGTTGTAATTGCCTAATCACGATAATTCAGAAAAGCGCTCCAATCAGTCACTTTTAAGCGAACTTCTCAGTCCGCAAGAGTGGGCGCGTATCAGAAAGCCGATTATCAACACGTTCATCATTTTTCATGGTGTTCTCAATTACTGTTACCTCTTCAATAACCATCCTTATATAAACAATATCAACCACTTTTTTTTTGGTTACTATACTTTTCTTGGGTTAGAGCAGTCCTGGAATGTCTTTGCCCCAGGCCCACGCGAAACTAATTCCCACCTGACGGCTATCATCACCTATACAGACGGTACTACCAGACTGTGGACTTATCCGCGCATGGAAAGGCTCGACTTTTTCACCAAAATTGCCAAAGAACGCTATCGCAAATTTTTCAACGATAACGGCTGGGGCACTCCACTACTCTGGCCGGAAATTGCCAAATATGTGGCGCGCATTAGTTACGACGATCCCAATAATCCACCTATGCTTGTTTCACTGATTCGTTTTCACTCAAAGGTGCTACCTATGGAACAAGGCCTGGGCAAGCCCAATTTGCCCCAATCTGAAGCCAAGTCTTTGATTGTTTACACCGTTAAACCGGAAGATCTGACCGGGGTGAAAGTAAAATGAGACTGAGTGTCATTTTAGCTGCCTGGAACGAATTCTGGTACAGCGAAACTTCACCGCTATCAGTGGCAATCTACCGCATTTTACTCGGCCTGATCACCATCATATTTGTGCTGCTTCTAATTCCAGACCTTTTTGTCTACTTCGGTTCTCAGGGCATCTGTTCCAACCAGGCAGTTGCCGACTGGGTAAACGGCAGAGCGGTTTTCCTCAATGTTTTGTCCTTTTTTCCCGACAACGACAAATTTCTGGTGGCATTTCACTGCTTTTTTTTCCTGGCGGCAGTGGCTCTCACTCTCGGATACAAAACAAGACTGGCTGCAGCAGCTTGTTTCATTTGTTTGACCACTCTATATCACCGTGATCCTTTTATATTCAACTCTGGCGATACCTATTTGCGCGTATCAACTTTCTGGCTGATTTTTTCTGCTTCGGGAGACGCGCTAGCAATTGACGGCCTGAAAAAAAGACGCAACGAAGAAGCCAATTTTGATAATTACAAACCAGTCTCCATCTGGCCTTTGCGCCTGCTGCAGCTGCAACTATGCACGGTTTATTGCCATGCCTTCTTCTGTAAAATTGTCGGAGGCCCATGGATGGACGGCACCGCAGTCTTCACCTCTTCTCGTCTGGAAGATTTACGAAGACTGCCAATTCCATTTATTTTCGAAAACCGATTTACTGTCGCGTTTCTAAGCTGGTCTACTCTGATTCTCGAATGCTCTCTCTGGACGCTAATCTGGATCAAGGAATTTCGCTACTGGGTCATTGCTATGGCTGTGATTTTTCATATCACCATAGATTGGTCAATGAATATTCCTTTGTTTGAGTGGCTGATGATAGTAAGCTACGTGCTTTTCATCGATAATCAAGATCTGGCGCGACTACTAACTTCTATGCGCAACAAATTCAGGCACCGCGCTTAATCTTGATCACTTCATCGGCCATGTTATGAATGGCCTCAATTTCGTCGCCGCGATCAAGGTCTTTCAATAATTCCGCCCAGTTATTGGCGCTCAACTTGGCTAATCTCTTATATCTCAAATAGTCTTGTTCACCGCCCGCAGTTTCGCTCAAGCGAAATCGGCACTCGGCCAGACACTTTTGAAATTTTCCTTCGGCAGCGACAAAGTGCGCCTTTCTTGCGCTTGCTTCTTTTGACGCATTGGCCCAAATGTATTCCAGCACCGCCTGATCATTAAGCAGGGCCAGTTTAGTAAATTTGACATTGTCGTCGTCCTGGTCGGCAGTAGACAGAACTTTTGCAGCTTGCTCATATTTCTCAGCCGCTGCCGGATAATTTAATGCCTGCCGATGAGCTATAGCAGTCAATCTCTGAAGCTCAACACGTTTAAGCAAAAGTGATTGGGAAGCGTCATTGACTGCTGCCTGCTTGATTAGTCTAACCTCGCCGTCGCAAAGGACATCGCGGGCTTCCATGTATTTTTCTGACTGCAATAATCTGTTCGAAAGCTTGATGCGCGCATTCAAAATATCGTCTTCAGGGGCATCCATTTCTTCTAGAGCTTGAATATTTGCCCGCAGCGCTTTTTCTTCTCTTTTGGCTGTGGCTTCCTCACCGGTTTTACCGGCCCAGTTGTACTTCCATGAGTAGATGTAAAGCATGCAGAAAGACCATGACAATACAGTCACCGCAATCAGCCAGTAGAACACTGTCAGTCTTCGAATATTGCCAAATTTCAGGTGCAGCAGCTCCCCACAGATATCTGTTCCCTATCTAACTCTACCCAAATTAACGATGCCAACCAACTCTCAAGCTAAAATGCTAAAATCGCGCCGGTAGTGCTTTCACACCATCAGGTAGCAAATAGATACGGAGTAGAAGATGGGTTTGTCCAAAGCTATTTTATTAGCCGGCTTATGTCTGGTGCCTTTATTTATTTGCCAGAGCGCGAAAGCAGATGAACCTGCAGAGCAGCCCGTGGTCACCTCTGCCGAAGGTCAACCGGCAGTAAAAATGGTTAACGAAAAAATACTGCCCCTGATTAACGAAGGCTACACTGCTTTAGCTCGAGGCGAGAGCGACAAGGCAATTAAGGTTTTGAACAGAGCCTTGCAAATAGATCCAGAATCGATTACTGCAAGGCGTTATCTGGCCTATGCCATGGTTAGATCTCGTGCCTATACTTCGGCGTTGAAACAGATGCAAGAACTGAACAAGCTGACTGAACCGAGCCCTTTTGACTGGTACATTTTTGGAGACGCTTATTTTGGTGCAGGCGCTGCCAATCACGCCCTGAGCTGTTATCAGCAATCTTTAGCGCAGTCACCAGGCTATGACGCTGCCCGTGGTGGTGCGGTGAAGTGCCTGGCCGAAATGGGGCAGTTCAGCAAAGCCATGGAGCAAGTTGATTTAGGAAATGCTCAAACCAAAGACAAGGTTGTAAAGAAATACTACGCCGCTCTTAAACAAGGTGTAATTGATGCTGAGCTTTATAGAAGAGAAGCTTTCAGGGGAGGCAGCACAGAAGGAGTTAGCCAGCAAGCCACGGATGAAGTCGGTCACAAGCCAATCTTAATCACCCCTGGGGCTCCATAGGAAAACTACTAACTTTTCGGGTAATCATAAGGCTACTTGACAATTGGGTGAAATTGCCAATCTGTGAGGTTTCTGTCCAGTTGACAGGCTCTTTTTTGGCATGCTACGTTATAGATAAGGTTCACTCCTCTACTCTGACCGCAATCTTGCCGTGAGAGATAGATATCAGCTTACCAAGGGCACATTGTATAGAAGGTAATTGGGTAGCCATGCAGCAAACAGCTAACGGACGGTAGATTGTGATGGTCAAATCGAGATCAGGGCGGAGAAAGACTAAAGGGGCCATGGCGGCGGAATACGTCGCGACAATGTATGTGCTCTTCCTTTTTATATTTTTCCCGGTGCTTAATTTAGGCGCCTGCGGCATGCGTGCCTTTTTCTTGTGGTTCGCTTGCAACCAGGCCACCATGCTGGCAGCTAAAGCCAAAACGTTTAACACTCTGGTTTATGTCCCTGAGCCATCAGGAACACCATACCCTGGTGCATTTGCCACTGCTCAAGCTCGTGCCGCCCAGGTCAGAGGCATGTTCCCTGGGGTTAACTGGACAACCACGCCCACCAATCCTGAAGTGCGCATTATTCGAGCAGTTATTCCTGGCTCTGGAGCGCCGGCATTGCCTGACGTGATTGGACCAACACCATTGGGTATGGGCAATATTCCAGACGTCGACCAATATGTCTGCAGTCTGAGAGTCACCATCAATGGTCAGGTAGACCCACTTATACCAGTACCATGGTTCAACATCCAAGGTCTCACCAGCCCGATGTTCATGCGGGTGAGTTCGGAAGCCCAGTTTGAAAATCCACCTGGACTTCAATTCTAAAAACAGTTTTTTGCTTGCAAGCTGATTAAACGCCACAGGGATGATAAAAAAATGAATGAGCGAAGGATAAGAAATCAAAAGGGTGCGGCCGTTACGGGCCTTGTATTGGCACTCTTTATGTTTATTATGCTGATTGGCTTCTTTGCCTTCGACTCAAGTCGATTGCAGATGGCCCAGCGAGAACTTACGGCCACTTGCGATGCCGCTTCTTTAGCGGGAACCGCGATGCTTACCAGTGCACCGATTGACAATGACGATGCAACGGCGAGCAAGCTAAGGGCGGCTCAGACGCAGGCATGCGGTTATGCCACAAACATGTTTAGAGCGGGCAATATGCTTGGCAGATCCCTTGCCAGTGCCACCGTAGTCACCCCGCTCAGCGCGGTTGGTGTTGTGGGTGCGCCGGCAAGTTGCAACGTTATGATTGCCCTGGCCGACCCGTTGAACCAGTACGTAGGTGTGGCACCTACATTCCCAGACTGCATCAACGGTCGGGCGATTATGTGTTATGCCGGTTATACCTATCAGCCAGTATTTCTCGGCATTGTTGGTATTCAGAAAGTTGGTCTGAATGCGGCTTCAGGTGGTGGCTTGCCACAAGTTGACGCAGTGCTTGTATTCGATAATTCAGGCTCCATGGACGACGCTACTAACGTCACATTCGTCAGACGCACATGGGACTCAACGGTCCTCAAAACCGGTGGCGCAAATATCACGAACTACAGCAACAACGTTGCTGCTCCTATGGCTCCACTGAACAGTGGCCAGGCTCAGGACTCCGCCCATGGTGTTGTGCACTACATTGAAGTGCCACCACCTTCAGCCACTAGCCATAGACTTTCTGATTACTTGAACCACAATTACACAAACAACCCTAACGGTTTGATTTTAAATGTGCTTCCTCCTATGAGTTTGGCCACTGCCGACAACACTGACTCGCAAGTCGGAAACAAATATGTGCTCGACAAAAACTTGCGTGTCAACACACTGCCTTTCGCTGGTGTAGGCGTGACCGGTCCGATATCGAACGGCCCAGTACCGAGTAAATGGCAGAGAGATTTCGGTACACCACCAGGCAACTGTACCCTTGCACAGGGTAACGGTAATGCTTACGGCGGTTATGGTTCTTACTGGAACGAAAGTTTGCCAGGTATGAGAGTCAATGATGGTAGTATCAACGGCAATGCTGCTTATGATACTAACCGTGTTACCTTCAAACCAGCTGAGCACCCTGCCACCACTAGTGGTGTGATTACCTATCAAGCGCAGGTCAACACTGGTGCTGATGCCCACGTCTTCACAGACCTTGTGGTCAACATTGCCAACCCTGGCGGTTGGCCATACACTCAGCCCCTCAATGGTCCTCAATCGTTTGTTGACACAGGTGACATTACATTCCCTTCGCAAGAACCAGATAGCCTTCTTGCTGGCCAGACTTTCCGTTTTGAAAATCTCGGAGTATTAGTCGAAGCAGCTCGCGGCAACCTTGACAGTGCAACCAACTTCAATGACGCTCTGCTTGACAGAGGTAGTGTTTACACCACCATCTTCCCTGCTGCCAGCAAGGTCAGCACCGCACTGACCAGCGGCCATTGTGCTGCTAACTACCAGCGCGCCTACCAGCGTCTGGCCATGTTGTACTCGCAACCGATCGCCACAGCCATGGACGGAGCTAACGGCGGTTTCTTCCAGAAGATCAACTCACTTACCGACTGCCGCTTTGGTTTCGTTGGTTTCTCCAACGCTGCACAAGCCATGAGTTCACCATCAGGTCCTAACTTCCAGACCAATGGTTCGGCTCACGGAACTGCATCTGACTCTAACAACAGCTACTACATTGACGCCTCCTTTGCTGGAGCGCCGAACCGCAATATCAGATGTATGTTCACCTCTCAGGTCACAGCCGGTCCGGAGAACAACACCGCTATCGCGGGTGGAGCAGGTTCAGGTTTCAGGCAACCGAGACGAGTGCTGCGCAAAGCTGATACTCAGGCTGTATCGTTCGGTGCTGTCGTTGGTGGTATGTCCAGCGTCACTCTGAATGGTGCTTACAACGCACCTTGGTCTGCACTATCTAGTAACACACAGGCTAACGGTCTCGAGAATGGTCGTCCACTTGACCAGACCGATACAGCTGAAGCGCTGACTACAGCTCGTGCCATGTTCCACAACGGCACTAACTACGATATCGCCACTCTGTCCAATAACCGCCCTGCTGGAAAACACGCCATCGTGTTCTTCACAGACGGTATCCCTACAGGTGGTATCGCCAGCACCGAAGCAACACAATCTCTGACTGTTGCTCAGGCCTGTAAGAACGACGGTATCGCAGTCTTCACAATTGGTCTTGACGTTACAGGCAACCCTGTACTGCAAGCCCAGCAGCCTGTGTTCCTGGGCAACTCTAGTACCGGTCTTGCCGGTGCAGGAGGTAACGGTGGCAAGTTCTTCCCTTGCGCCAGTGCTGGTACCGTGAAAGACGCGTTCTCTGCTGTTGCCAGACGATTGACACAAGGTCAGCGTTAAACAGCTGAGACATACGAAAAACTTAAAAGCCGGTCTAAATCTTTTAGACCGGCTTTTAGTTTATTCACCCTCACTTCACGCACGACAGGTAAGGTAGTAAATGTATACGTGTAACCATCCTTTTCAGGAGGCGGTTCGTGGTTAATAAACCAAAATCAGTACCTTCAAGCCGAAAGTTGCTCAGAGAGCGGCTTAAGGGTATTACTGCCATCGAGCTTGGTGCTGTAGTTTCAATTTTAATTGTTATCTGCGCACTGGCTCTTAACATTACCGTTCTCGTGTTTGCGGCCGATATGTGCGACAGAGCATGTAAAGACTGTGCGAGAGCCGCCGGTCAGCAAGGTACCGTGGGTCAGGCCGTCGCTGCAATGCAAGCAGCAATAGGCACCCACCCTTTCGACGGCACGGTAATTCAGTCTCTCGACGCGCAATTGATAACATATGAAGACTTCGGAGCCGGCGGGGGCGCTGGTGCGCCGACAACTACTGGTACAAACGGGCCAATTGGTACAACATCAACTGGTAACCCAACTGCCAATGGTGTCGTACCTCCACCCAGCACAGGTACTCCTGGTCCTTTCGCTAGTGTACGTACTACTCTGGTAGCACGCATTCCTGCTCCAATTGTTTTCTTCTCAGTCAACATGGGCAATGATGCTTCGGTTAACCAGGGCGTTGGCAACGGTTTAATTCGTTTCCAAAGTTTGTATACCTATCCAATCACAAACACTGCTGGTCCAATTTCTATTGGTGCTACTGGTGGTGCAACCAACCCGCCTGGTGCCACTAACGCCGGCCCCACCGGACCAATCGGTCCTGGTGGTCCTCTTGGTCCTTTAGGTCCTAACGGTCCTGGTGGTCCTCAAGGTCCTGGTGGTCCTGCTGGTCCTGGTGGTCCTGGTGGCCCTGGTGGTCCTGCTGGTCCTGGTG
>JAVHQC010000005.1:0-100650 GCA_036170915.1 Cyanobacteria bacterium auto_48_18 | reverse complement strand
GCAAACAGCTCATTCCTAATTGACCGCCAGTTTATTTAATTTGACCGCCATCACCTAGCTGTAGCAAGCATAAACTCGATGCACTTGAGCCTCAAGCCATTGAAGCTAAGCCAGGGACTGACTTACATTACCTATTTTTTTCAGTGCTGCTCAGGCTATTTAGTAGCCTTTGTGCGGGACAATGTCTTTGGGTGAGCGTTCTTGCATTGGTTTGCTGGGAAACTTTTCTATGTCATTCGGTTGACCGAAGCGTGGTTTGAGTGTTGGGAGCTCAGGTCGCTCATAACCAACAATTGGTCCACAGGCAATGAAACCATCTTGGTCACGAATGCAAGCATCTGGCTTGATTCTGATCACGACATGTTTCTTGAAGTCTTCGTCCATCAGTTGTCGACGTATTGACTCGCTTATGCGTCCGTCTCTACTAACATTATCTGAGTTTCTGTCATTATCTGCGACTTCAAATTTACTCATTTGGTAATCCCCTTTTTCTTGAGATTGGAAGGTGTATTAAGGTGAACAATTGCAATATAGAGGATAGCTGTGACTGATCAGTGACCGCAGGCTCGATTTTTAGTCGATTTGCATAGGTAGGCTTTCGCAAGCTTTCCCTGTTACACCACCGTGCGTACGGGTCCGTACAGGGCGGTTCGGCGGAATATTCATGTCTGGCGGGCGAGTTGAAGAACGCTCACGATTTCCAATACTTTTTGTGCTTTAAAGGTCGAAAATAGGAGAAAAGGATGCCACCACTGAAGCCACTACAGTGCTCTGAGTGGTGGCATTCGCTTAGGAGTGATCGCGGCGGAAGCCGGGTTTACTCAACTGCTTATTCAGGCCCGACTGTAGAACAGCAGCAAGCTAGTTATTTTTTCAAGAACGCCGCTCAGAGAGTCCGTATGCGCAGGTTCCTGAACAAGTTAACGTCAACAATTACGTCAGAAGCTATCGCTAATCGAAACTGTTTTTAGATCTAGGTTAGTATTTCAAGACCGTGTTTTTTTTGCTACGCATAGAAGTTTTAAGGCAGCCCCTTGCGGTTTTCGTCGAAACTCCCATTTTTCTACCGTGCTTTCGCTGGTATTTAGATAGCGAGCAAATACGGGTTGGCTAATATGGTAACTTTCGCACAATGCCTTGATTTGCTTGGGCCCTAATTCTTCAAGCACAGCGAGGCAACTTTCATCAAATTGGCGCATTGAGCCGAGGCTAATTAGTCCAAATTGGTGATCAAAAAGGCCTGAGCGTCCAAGCCCATGTTGCGGGTGCGGTCGGCTGCTCCTAGTGCCCATTGCACTGATTGTGATCCCATATTGCCGAAGTCGTGCCAGGCATGAGCGGCATTCTCGAATACGTCGACTTCTACTGGTGCGCCTTGGCATTCGTAATCAACTCTAGTTACGCCTGGTTCGAACGAGGCGTTTGTGGCACCATCACAATCATTGGCTGCGGTCCAGACACCGATTTGTTCGAGTGGTCGTGACTTCGCCAGGTTTGTATCGACTGCCCAGTCCATCCATCCGCTTACGCTACCTAGGCCGCCTGCCATGGGCAATGTCTGGTCTCCTGTGCCCATAACAATTTTCATTGGCACAGGTGATGTGGGTAGTGGATCTCCTTCCATCCAGGTGCCATGGCCACTGTACACAGCTGATACTTGGTCTGGATAGAGCGAAGCGTAAACTTGAGCCATGCGCGCGCCATCGCTGAATCCAGCTAGGCCAACGGTATCACCTATGTTAACGTTTTGACGAACATCACTAATGACATTGTTTAGATAGTCGACGTCGCTGTACGAGTTATCTGTTTCAGCTGGTAGGTTTTGGTAGCCAGGTACATTCCAGGCCACTCCTTCATTTAAGCCTAGGGTGTTTGAAACTGTCCCCATGTCAAAGTTTCTTACTTTTGGCTCGGCAAAAATAACGATGCTGCCAGTGCGCTCAGCGGCTGCAATCATGCCCATTTCGTCGAGTGCTAAGTTCTCGCCGTTACCGGCAGCGGCGCCGTGCATAGCCACTACGACTGGTGCTCTGCTGTCGGCGTTTTTAGGCACATAAATTTGATAGTGACGGTCGCCGAGTTCGACTCTAGATACTTCGCCGGGGGTTAATTCGCTGCCCGGTTTAATTAGTGTATCGCCGGTTGTGCGAAACTCATGCGGTACATCACTTTGTTCTTTTTCTTGCATCAATGCGTCGAAGCGGCTAAGTTGTTCATCATCGGCACTGTACGCAATGAGTTCTCTTAGGCCAAATCTCTCGCCATTTTGTGACAAGTCTTGACCGATGGTGTTGCTAATTTCTTGATCAATTGCTTGTACTTCATCTGGTGTCTTGTTTTCTAATACGCGCCATGCAGAATCAAAATCGTATGTCCAACCAGTCTTTGAAGTGAGGCTAGGAATCCAGCTGTCATACATTGCGCTTTGCACGGCTGCCGCGGCTTCTTGTGTTTCAGATTGGCTTACTGGCCAGGTTGTGGCATCTTTGGTCGGTGCAGTTGTCGGGGCTGTCGAATCGAAGAACTGAGTGGATGGTAGCCAATCTAGGCCGCTGTCATGGCCGCTTGCTCGGCTGTTGAAAGTAGTTTGGGCCGAGCGCTCGTAAGCTTCATTTGCAGCGTGGCTTGCACCTTCTGGCCCAATGCTTGAATTGTCGGCGACAATATCAGTGCTTTCCATATTGGTGGTAGCCATCGCTCGCTCCAGTGTTTGTTTTAAACAGAGTGGGTGGTGCTTTCTGCAAACGCTTGAGAGGAGTTGTTGCCTCTGTTTCGTCTGCATGAAAACATCTTAGTGAGACAGGGTGACTAAGCGGTGGCAGATTAGTGACCGAAGCGTGACTAACTTACTTGCTACTCATTACTTCACGGTGGCCATATTTTACCTTTGGGCAGTTCTGCGCCAGGCTGATCTTTTAACGGCTTGCATGCTCTGACCAAACCGTCTTGAAGTTGGCACCTTCCAGCTTCCCGATGTGCGCTTCACTGATGGCGCATAAACGTGTAAATACACTGCTCGTAGATCTACGAAGCAATGGGAATGTTACCAATTGTCAAGCGAGACAATCGGGACTACTGTAGTCTTCTCTCCCGGGGCAAGATAAGTGACAAACCGAAGCACGGCACAAGACAGTTCAGAAAGGTTTGAGTCTAGGAACGAAAGTTCCCAATCTGTGCAAAATAATGCTCGCGATTTACTCTACGGCGACGCCGACTTATCACAGCGTGTCAACGAGCCTAAACCGGCCGAGAGCACTACTGCCGCATGCCCTGAGTCAAGGGCTTACCTCAAACTGGTCAACGGTGCAATTAATCGCTTTTACGAACCAGAGCGGCTGAATGAAACTCAGATCAACGCTTTGCGCTCGAAATATAACTGTCTAATAAAATCAGATGCCGATGCAGTAAAGTTCGCCAATGAGGCGGTGAAAGATTTCGGCGATACCTACACTGATGTTATTACGGCAGCCGAAGCCCGAGAGATAGAGCGAGCCGAACGTGGTGAAGTCACAGGCATTGGCGTAGAAATAAAGGCTGTCCCGCAAAATTTGGCGTCACCCGGCGGCGAAGCTCCCGGTGAATCTGCGAATGTGCCCATCGTCATCGGCAAAGTCACAGAAAGCTCACCTGCGCAGCGCGCTGGATTGGCTGCCGGCGACCGGATCGTTAAAGTAGACGAATCAGTGATTGACACTGAATCTGTCGATGAGACCGCCAAACTAATTCGCGGTGATGTCGATACGAAAGTTCGTCTTACCGTCGAACGAGACGGCAAAGAAAGACAAGTCGAGATTACCCGCGAGGTCATTGACGTTCCAGCCGTCAAAAGCGAAATGCGTGATGGCTTCCTTCACTTATCGGTTATGACTTTTTCCCAGACAGATGTCTCCGAAGAAGTTGAAGCGGCGTTGAAAGCCCATCCTAATGCCAACGGATACATTCTAGACTTGCGCAACAATCCTGGTGGTTTCGTGCACGAGGCCTTACAGACCGGCTCTCTCTTCATGTCATCGGGGCTAATGTTATCGACCAGAAGTCGTGAAGATGTTGACGGCGAGATAAGCTTCGACAAGACGACTTATCAACTTGAAGCCGACGCCATAAAGCTAAAAACCGTATACGAGGATATGCCTACTTTGCAGAAGGGGCTAGGGCAGACCATAGAAAGGCATGCCGACATGGTCGACAAACCTGTGGTCATTCTAGTCAATGAAAACTCGGCCTCGGCATCAGAACTTTTGACTGGAGCCTTCAAGGACAATAACGAGGCCCACGTCATCGGTACAAAAACTTACGGCAAAGGCATAGGTCAGACTACAATTCGCACTGGATTGCCTGAAGATAGTTGGCTGAAAGTTACTACGTTCAAATACTTTACTCCGAACGGAACCTGGGTCGGCGACGCTGGGTCTAACAAAATTGGCTTGACCCCTCACCAGTTGGTGCCCTTAACCGCAGGCGCCGAAATGAACTCTGCAGCAGACAGCCAGTTAAAAGCAGCGCTAGATCATCTAAAGCAATCTACATCTACGGCCCCGAAAACTCGCCAGCCGAGGTGATCACGCCATACTAAGCAAAAATCACGTATATTTCGTTCGAAATGCTACTTCTTTAGCCACACCGCGAAATCGGCATCGCCAGCGTGGTCAAGCAACGCTTGCAGCTTGCGGCGTTTTAGGAAATGCATGACGACTGTGCGGTACTTGAAGTACGAACCACGCTCTGGCGCGGCCACGATTTTCCAGATCTCGTCGTCAGTCAATTGGGGCGAGGCCGCGGCATATTGATCTGCACCGTACACAGCGAAACCTTCGTAGAACCAGACCGGGCCCATGCGCTCCTCGTTGCCTTTCACAATGCGGACGTGTAGACGGTGAACAAGCTCGTGAAGAATCAATTTTACGTAACTGTCTTTTTCGCGTCCTTGGGGGAGCACCTCATCGACGATTTCTGGTGAGACGGCAAAAAATACGTCATGCTCTATTCCAGCGACGAACGTCTTCGGAATTGCCTTCCCCCGCAGAGTCGGCTGAAGTTCGTACAGGTGCTCATCATAGTCAGATTTCTTGTCGTAAATTTCAGCACTCTTCATCAAAGGCGTCGAAGTTAAGTCGGTCCAACCGTGCTTCCGGGCAAACGCGACAAGCCGCCGCTGTGCTTCGAGCAAGTCTCCCTCAAATTCTGCGCGACGTGGTTCAAGGGAGGCGGGCAGTCGCAGCGGTGCCGCGTACACGCCCGGAGTGAGCTGCCTGGGCGCTGGCAAGGGTTCTGCATAGGCTCTGAGACCGAAGGTGATAAGTAGCATAAGTATGAGCAGTCCGTACTTCACCCCAGCATCCTCATTATGAACTCTGGTCTTTCTTGCGCCTTTGATGAATAAGCAGACAAACGCCAGATAGGCCGTAGAGAACCATTCCAATAATCGGTAGCCCCTTAATGCCAAACCACAGGCACAGATTCTCAGTCAGGCCACCAAAAGCAACTCCGAGCAAATTGGCCGAAAGAAGCTCCAGTGGTCGCTTGGTATCTTTGAAGCAGCGGGAGAACGTCATGCTACCAAATAAAATCGGACAGCAGGCAAAGAGTGATGCCATCGCACCCAGTGCCAGGGGAGGCAAGTTGGTAGTCTCGGGAACCGTGAAGAAAAAGTCTGCCAGCAAACAAAGAAAAAGACCAGCGTACAGCACCGCTAGCGGTGCCTTGGGAAGTTTCATGACGACAAGATTAGCCAACCATGCCAGTATCAAGATAGTCAAAATGACGATCGAGCTTACTAACCATGTGGCCCCGAAGAGCAACGACAACTGTGTTATTGACTTTGTCTCGACAAGCATGAACGCCTGCCCAAGGAAGAACATGTTGCCCCATTCCCCGGGAGATATCGACGAACCCTGCGGCGTACCCAGAATGGTAAGCAGAGCAGGCACCACTACCGCCACCAGCAATACTGAAAAATAGAGAACCATGCCTTCCATATGAAAGTTGGTATAGAGAAACGGCCAGTCGTCTGTGCAGGCACGCGTGTCGGTATTCCTGTCCGCAGGCGGCCAGGGTTTCAGGGCCGGCTCCAGAGCCAGGACTTTGGCAGCATCGACAGTGGCAGCTCCTGGTCCGAACAAGAACAAAACAGAATCCCACTCTTCATCGACGAACGCCATTGGCTTGGCACCGCTGGCGGTTTCAATGGTCTTGTAAAGACGATCGGTGATGATGCTATCAGGACCAGTGGCGAACGAGAGCGCAATCAATCCGTCGGGTTTGAGCATGCGCAAAGCCGACCGCATCGATTCAACTGTATAAACGAAGTTATCGACGCGAAGAAACGACGCTGTGTTAATAGTGGCACCAGGATCCAAATTCGCGAACAACACGAGGTCATACTTGCGGTCTGAATATCGCAAATAAGTTCTTGCATCTTCGTTGTGAACCGTGGCGCGAGGATCGGCCCAGGGCTTGTTGGGGTGAATTATTTTGCCGAATGTAGCAATGACCGGATCGATTTCGACACCGTCGATTTTCTTAACACCGCGCATAAGGCCATAGGCTACATCATTGCCAGAGCCGGCTCCGAGCACGAGAACATCGTCCAACCGTGGCGCACACTCGAAAGGAGTTTTATTGCGACTGTAGTACCAGAGAATCGTCTTGTCTTGCTCAGAGATTGGTTTCTTGGCAAGGAACTCTGCCTCTTTCTCCTTTGGCAGAATTCGCATTCCGGTATGGAAGTAAGCATTGTTGGAATTGAGAACGAAGCTACCGGGACCGACTACGGTATTCTTATCTGATTTCACCGGAGTAACTGTGAGCTTGCTGTAGGGCGACCAGTAGACGTCTTTGTACTGCACGAAAGCCAGCACCGAAAATACCAAGCCAACGCCAAGACACAAAGCTTTTACCTTTTTCTGATCAGCAAGAGAAAAAACGGCAGCAGCCAGCACAAGTAGTGCCACCGATGGTGGCAGGCTGAACCACGACACAATTCCGATAGCGAGAGTTCCCACTATACTGCCCAACAAATTTACCGAATATGCCTTGAGAGGCTCATGTTTCTCGAACTCACCGCCGAGAAGATAACCGATGCGTCGAAAGAGAATATAGACGCAACCGATAACAGAAAAGATGGCAGTAACCGCGGCAGCGATAGTGGTGGGGCTGGCGGTTTCAAAACGAACACTCAGATCAGTCAAATGCCAGGGCACGGAAAAAATGGCACTAGAAAGAAGTAGACAGGCTGCAATTGCCAGAGCAATGTCATTGTCAATCCAGAGTCTCTTTTTGATACCGGTGGTTTTTTCCCGTGCCTGAGCGATCAACCCTGTCGACGTCGAGACAAGAGCAGCCATGACTATCAAGTTCGGGAAGATGCGAACAATAATAAGTTCAAAACCGAGCCAGCGTATACACAAAATTTCGGCAAAAAGGAGCACGAAACTGAGCCAGAAGAGACGGCTCATGCTCTTTTTCAAATCGCCGTTGCCCAAATAAAACCTCCAACCGGAAACCGGCGGCTAGTGTCCCCAAAATTAGCTAGTAAAGGCAACCTAAATCACCATGTACCCAATGAAGTTGCAATTCACATCGTTCAATCAAGGCAACAATTCCTTAATTTTGGAAGGTAGTGGTGTCAATCTCTGTCGCTCAAGTCTCTCTGATTGCCACGGGCTCATGATACAAAAATGCTGACCAAGACTAAGTCTCAGCCAGCATTTTTGTTTGTGTCAGTCTAAAACTAGGCAGTGAATGTCTGATAAGGACTGTCCATATAGAGTGAAGGCGGCAGTGATTCGTCATTGTCTCTGAAGCTGCGTGGCCAATTTCGACTGCCTGAATTGTGATCTCGGTTTTCTCTATCGCCTTCGACGGGACGATCATTCCCGTTGAAGTTTTGCTTGAGTTCACCTCTTACGCTGCCATCTCCGACGGCACCCTGTAGATCTTGACCGTTGAAGTTTTTCTTCAGTTCGCCCTTTTCGTTCTCATTGTGCTGGCCGCCATCTTTGCAGCGGTAATCTTCTTTACCTTTGCCACCCTTGACGTCGCCGTCAAAATCTTCATCGCCGTCATCTTCGCCATCGCGACTCATGTCGTCTTCGCTGTCATCCTCGTCGCCGTCAAAATCTTCATCGTCGCCATGTTCGCCATCGCGGTTCATGTCATCATCTTCATCGCTATCTCTACCCATAGAGTGGTCATCATTACCCCCGCCCATTTGGGGCAAGCATTTTTTAATCGCTGACTCACCTGTACATTTGCTTTGGCCGCCAATCATAGGCTTCTTTCCCACACCGCTAGCATAGAGCTCATCTGCCATTCGACCAACGGCAACTATTTGAGCAGCAGCTTGCTCGCTAACTTGGGTGTTATTGCGTACTTCTCTAAAATCAGATTCTGCATGTTTCATTGTTCTTCTCCTGGTGATTGCTAGTAAAGGCTCGTTGGCCGCGCCTGCTTCATGACAACAAGATAAAGCGCAGGGGGGTCAAATCAACGTGAAACAAAATAACGCCTAAAAAAGCGCAAAAAATTCCTGGAGAGTACATCGCCATACAAGGATTCTGAAGATTTCAGCCCTGCTTCACTGGTCAGATGGAATGGTGTATCCGCTGCCTGCTGCGGTGATGATAAGTTGGTCGTGGCCAACGCTAGTGAGCTTCTGGCGCAGGGTGTTAATTACTTGTCTGACCGTATTGGTAGACGAGTTCGATTCAACTGGCCAGAGAGCAGCAATTAGTTGTTTAGAGGTGAAGGCACTGCCTCGATTGACGAGAAGCAGCTCAAGAACTTCGCACTCTTTGGCGCGCAGAATTTCAAACTTTTCGCCAGATGTGATGCTTTTGTTGGCAGTGTTCAATACTAAACCCTGGGCCGTTAGAACTTTGCTTTCGACTGCTGCCGGGCGGCGTAAGAGCCCCCGCACCCGCGCTGCTAACTCACGAACATCAAATGGCTTAACCAAGTAATCATCAGCACCGGTATCGAGGCCTTCAGCCCGATCGTCAATATCGCCTTTTCCGGTTAAGAAAAGAATGGCAGTTTGGCCACCCTGTAAGCGGTGCCGTTTGCACATTTCTAGTCCAGATATTCCTGGAAGGTTCCAGTCTAAAAGGATAATGTCATATTCAAAATTGGCGAGAAGTTGCAGCGCGTCTTCAGCAGTGGTCACCATTTCAACTAAATGGCCTTGCATCTGCATCCATTCTTGCACCATAGTTGCTGCTTGCAATTCATCTTCAACCAGCAGAATCTTGGCCATGCCGAAAATATTCCTGTAAATTCAAGGTTTCCTTGACTGCTTTAGGCAAGTTTATCGGCAAACCATTTAGCTGACTAGTGGTAGCATTTCTGCTGTGCTATTCACATATTCACTGCGACTGAAAATATTGCTGCTGCTCGTGCCGTCGATCATCAGTGCATTGATCATTGTCGGCGGGGCCTCATTATCGCTTGCCCGACTTGAAGAGGAATATTTGAAGCATCGAGTATCAGTTGCTGCACTTGTGGGTTTGCAGCAATTTGAAGTAGCTTTGCTTCAGGGCATGAATAGCTCGATTGGTAAGGGACAAATATTCAGTCCTCAGGCGCAGACACTTCTCGCCGGTACTATGCAGCTTATGCAGAAGTCGCAAACCGACCTTGATAAGGCTGTAGCTAAGAACCCTAGCATGAAGGTTATTGCTGAAGAGTTCACTGAACTGGGCGACCGCTTGACGGGGCTTTATCAGCAGATTTCAAAAGTAGATTCAATTGGCCGCGAAAAGAGCACAAGATTTGAAGTTTACTTGGTTGCTGTATCGGCTAGAACTTTGCTAAACCACGGTCTTGCTGCTGAAGATTCGATGCAAACGTTGGCTCGCGAGGCGTTGGCTAAAGAGTCGCAAACGATTGCCGCGCTCAATGCAAGCGGCATACTTCTAGCGGTTCTAATTTTTTGTTTGTCTTTGCTCGCATTCAATCGGCTATTGGTAAGTCGCTTGAAGCAGCTGCCTGAACGCATAAAGCTATTCAGCTCTGGTCAAAAGTTAAAGTCGTTAACGGGCGGCGATGAGATAGCTGCATTAGATGCAAGCGTTGCTGCGGCTATTTCTGCTCTTGATCAACTTCATAGGCAGCAGCTAGCAGTTCTGCAATATTCTGGAGATGTGCTTTGCTCTTTAACTGCTGACGGCAAGCTCCTAGCGGTAAATCAGTTATCTGAAATATTCTGGGGCTATCCCAGTAGCTATCTTATCGGGAGCTGCATTGCAGACATTCTTGATGATGGCTCGGAAGAGTTGTTGCAGAATTGCTTGACTCAGGCGAAATTAGCAGATTTTCCATGTACGGTGGAGCTTAGACATCGTGACCCCAGTGGCATTGATGCTTACTTCTTGTGGATCGTCAAATGGAACTCCAATACACAAGAGTATTTTTGCATTTCGCATGACATTACCAAAGCAAAGCGCATCGAAAGATTTCGCGAGGACATTATTGCTTCGCTCAATCATGATATGCGCACACCATTGATGTCCATTTCAACAGCTTTTCAATTATTGCAGGCGACAAAGGCTGCTCAAATGAATGATCATGAAAAGAGCAGCCTTAGTAGCGGGTTGGCTCAGAGTATCAAGTTGACTGATCTTATTACTGACGTGCTCGATTGGAAAAAGCTAGAATCAGGCAATTTGGGTTTGGCTGCAAGTCAAATAGATTTGCTTGAAGTGACAGTGCAGGCTCTTGATCGAGCCTCAAAAAGTTACGATGAAGTTGAGCTCGAGATTATTGGAGCACCGCAATTTCTAAATGGTGATGCTCTTCAGTTGCAGAAAGTTTTAGAAATTCTCTTTTGCTTTTTGCTGCAGAGTTCTTTGCCTGGCGATCTATTCACCGCGACCCTTAATTCCAGCGGCAATGATTTGGCGCTCAACCTCAAACTGCAATCTGCAAATCTAGCCTTGGCGTCGGCGCCGCAGCCGGCTGAGAAGCTTAGTGAGCCGGTCAGCCAAGAAATCAGCCAAGATCTAATAGCGATGCTCTCTTTGCCTATGTCGTTTTATCTTGTCGAATCTGTTCTGCGCAAACATTTCGCTACTCTGACCTTGCTGAAATCAGACAATACATACAGCGAGGCTACTATTTTATTTGCGACTGCTCCAAACAAAGCGGGTCAATCGCCATGAAGAAGAAACTTTCACTTTCCTTGGCTGGTCTTATTCTTTTTGCCCTGCCTTTGCTTTGTCAGCTGTCATTTTTGGCTTTGATAAATTATCAGTTGGTACTTGCTGAAGCTTCAATTAAACGTGAACTTGAGGCAGAGGAATGCTCGAAGCGAATAAATAAGCTAATCATTGATTTGCTTGAGTATATGTTCTTTGTCAAATTCCAAGTCGATAATCCGAGGTTAGTTTCAACGCTGCAAGAGTTGTCGTTGCCCTCAGAATTGAGTGGTCGCATCAGCAATATCTTAAGCTTGCCTGTGCTTTCACAGACCAAAAGGCAGCAATTGGAACAAGCAAAAAAGAATGCTGAACGTTTGCGTCAATATGCTAGCGGACCTTCTTCTATAACTACAAAAACCGTTGCTGAGCAATCAGTGTATTTGTTTGAGATACTACTGGGCGCTGCCCGCGAAGTAAATCATGAGCGCAATCAGATTGAGTTCGACAACCTGGCTGGAAGTGAAAGATTGCGCAATTACTTGCATGTTGGCTGGCTAGGTCTGACACTATCTTTAGTGGCAATGACATTGCTAATTTTTCGACTGGTTTACAGGCCGCTCTCGATCATCCTTGATAATGCCAGAAGGTTAGGCCATGGCCAAGCGCTTAATTTGCCAGTACAAGCACCGGCAGAAATCGAGGCTGTTGATGACTGCTTGCACCAAATAAGCTCTGAACTGACTGCTGCCTATGCAGAGCAGAAGCAACTTTATGAGCTTTCACCAGCCTTAATCTGTCGTTTAGATGCAGACGGTCGCATACTGATGGCCAATCAGTCGGCTTTGCGCTGGCTGCAGATCGATCCTCAATCTTCCAAACTCGACAAAATAGTTTTCTTTACTCTATTTGATGATGTTGTTCGTTTGCGCCTGGAGACCGTTTTTGAGCGGGCCAGAGATGAGCAAAAGAAAATGACCACCAAGCTGACACTGGTAAACCACAAAGCTATGCCCCTGCACACTAGTTGGACCGTTAATTGGAGCGAACAACATCAGTCTTACTTTACTCTGGTCATGGACGTAACAGATGCCACCAACATGTCTCTAGTGCGTGAGCAGATGGGCGCTTATTTGACTACTGAGCTAGGCGTGCCCTTAGCTATGGTGAAGGAAGCTAGTGCTTCGCTGTCATCACTTGAAGGTCCTGGTGCCGCCGAGAACAAGCATGTTTTGTCAATTAAGGGCAATGTAGAGCGATTGGCTATTTTGCTAAATCAACTTAATCAGGCCGATTGTGATACGGCTGAAGGTGGTCTTGATCTTGATTTCTGTATTAATCAGGCAGTTATAGGTGACGCTGTTGATGCGGTTCGCAATCTAGCTTGGAAGAAACAAATTACTATAGTTGCACGACCAGAATTTGCGATGATAGCTTGCAACAGGTGGGAATTAGAGCGGGTAATCATCAATTTGCTCTCTAATGCTATTAAGTTTACTCCTGAAAATGGCACCATCAAAGTTGAGTCTAAGTTGCTCAAGAACGTTGTCAGTTTTTCCATTAGCGATAGCGGAGCTGGAATACCCGAAAAGGCCTTGGCCACGATTTTCACAGCTTACCAGCAGGCTGACAATCAATCGCAGAATACGGTGCCATCCACGGGCTTGGGGCTGAGTGTTTGTAGAACAATCATCGAGAGGCACTGTGGCTCTATCAGGGCAGAGAACGCCGAGAGCGGCGGAGCAGTGATATTGTTTCAGCTCCCTGCCTTTGCTGAAGGCTAGATGTCTAGGTGGTTCCGGTGTTGTCATGTCTTGCTTTGAAGCAATCTACACATCAGACTAGTTGCATTAACAAACTGTTCTAATTGATGTGACTAAAAATGACACTCACCCAAAGAGCGAGCGTGTTCATCAGCTTTACGGTTTTGGTACAGCTGCTTCTGGCGTCCTCGTTATATGGCTTAATTCTTGATTCGATGGAAGATACAAGAATCGAACGCGATGCTCGAGTGACAATTGATGAGATGCAGACTCTCATCAACAGATTCTTCGATGCAGAACGCCTGAGCGCACTTTACGTGGCTCATCCAGATGACGAGACGGCATTGCGTCTGAAATCGGAGGTGGCATCGTTTCGGAGAGAGTTAAAGTCTCTTGGTCCTAAGCTCGGGGCCGATCCTGGCTCGGTGAAAACTTTGGCTAAAGCTAGTTCGATAGCTAGAGAACTGGAAGGCCTAGTGGTTTCATTTGTGGATAGAGTCAAGCTTGATGAACAGATCGAAGTAGAAAAGTTTGTTGCTTTCAATATGGGGCGCGAGAAAGTGCGCCGTCTTTTTGGCTGCATGAAGGAACTGATTAACTCTAAGAAGTTGCTTCTTAGAGAAACTTCGGACTCTTCGCTCAAGAGAAAGAAGTCGATGCTTCAAATTCTCGTATTAGGAGAATTGGTCAATTTAGTGATTTCCGGCGGATTGTTATTCTTTTTCGTAAAGGCTGTGGTTTCGAAGCTGAGAATTCTAACCACTAATTCGAAGCTCTTTGCTGACGGCAAAAAGCTAATTCCGGCGATGGCAGGAAAGGACGAGATTGCTTTTCTTGACCGGTCTTTCCATCAAATGGCTTTCACGGTAGAAGGCTTGATTCAACGATTGCAGGATAGTGAACAGCATGTAAGGCTGATAATTGATAGCGCCCCTGTAGGAATTGTCTTGCTCACACCGGAAGGCCAGTTGATATCATGTAATGACCGTTTCCTAGAAATGCTTGGACATACCGAACAGGAACTGCATAATGGCAGCCTGTCTCAGTTCATTGAGGCTTTGGCAGACACCAAGCTAGAAGAGATCTCTACTGGGCGCCCTTTCGAGACTAAGCTCCGGCGCATAGATGACGGAGTCGTAGATGTTACCTGCTCGTTGATCAGAATCGAGCAAGGAGAACGCGATTTCTTTATTTTGTCGACTACCGATATTAGCGATAGGCTGGAGCTGGAGCGCTCTAAGGCTCGCTTTATGGATATCGTCAGTCATGATATCAGGGCACCGCTTGCCTCCACCCAAGTTTTTCTCACCGCGCTAGCAACTGGCGGCTACGACGGCGTTCCGGTTAAGGTTCAGGAACGAGCAGAGCGAACAGCTCGAAATATTGATTCGATGATCAGGTTAGTCTCCAATATTCTTGATTTTTCACGTAATGAAGCTGGCGCTCTTAAGGTCGAGATAAGAGCCTGCGATGCCGACTCCATCGTAAAGCGTGCAGTCGAAAGTTTGGCCGAGTTTGCTCAGCATGAAGGGGTATCAATTAACGTGGTTCGATCAGATGCCGAGGTATACGCTGATTTTGACCGCGTACAGCAAGTGCTCATCAACCTGCTGTCGAATGCCATCAAATTTTCTTCGCGTGACTCGGTGGTCAAGATTGGCTCTGTAGGGCGGGGAAATCAAGTCGAGTTCTTTGTGGAAGACCACGGTCCTGGCATTCCCGAGGCCTCACGAGAATTGATTTTTGATAGCTATAGACAAGTCAACTTATCGGACGCTAATCGCGGCTTCGGCCTGGGACTTTCTATAGCCAGGCAGATCGTAAGGTTGCACGAAAGCGACTTGATAGTCGACAGCGAGGAAGGTCAGGGAAGCCGTTTCAGTTTCTCTTTGGAAGAGGCTTAGATACTTATATTGTGCAAAGGAGCCTGCTTTGAGCAAGGCTCCTTCAATTGATTTAGCAATAGTTTCTTTTTTACGAATGTGGTGCCCGACTAACGGCTAATCAATCTGCTCTTCCGTCATTGTTATTGTCTGCGCGAATGGTCAGTATTGGACCATTGACGCCGGTACCCTGGACCGCGACATAGTATCGGCTCTGAGCGTTGAATGCTTGCTGTGTTTGGGAACGCTCGTTAGCACTTGCATTACTGTTCAGAAGTGCTCTGGCTTCTTGTGTGACGCTACTTGCGCCAGGGGCGTTGGGTCCTTGTGAGTCCATCAGTGATGCGGCTTGGCGCCCCTCGCTGGCATCTTTGGGCTGAGCAAAATCAGGAAGCTTGGCGGCTGAGGTAGAATCAACCAAAACCAGACCAGGTAGGCTTGGGGCTTCAGAAGATAGATTGTTTTGTGGCTTCTCGCCTAGTAATTGTAAGGCCTCTTCCTGCACCTTGGGCGGTTCGGTCTTTTCAGATGGTTGTGTTCTTTCTGAAGTCTCTGCCTGAATATCAACTCTGCTCATTTTCGTTTCTCCTAGTAAAAATTTTGCACCGGTTACCCGCTCTTGTTCGGCGGTTTGAGAATAATAGGACTGCTTTGGTGTCATCTTGGTAACGTCGGTGGTGCTTGCTCCCATTTATGTTTTGCGCTGGGTTAGAGGTGCCTTGTCGACAGGGAATAAGAGCTTTTATGTCGAAAGTACTTTTGGTTGATGATGATAAAGAACTGCTGGCCCTGCTAGAAGAGCACCTAGTGGCTGAAAGCTATCTGGTTGATGTTGCGGCAAGCGGTCAGGATGCTAAAACCCTTTTGTCTGTTTCAGACTACGATCTGTGTATTCTGGACTACAATTTACCGGACATGTTGGGGCCGGAAATATGCCGGTATTACAAAAGTCGCGGAGGCCAGATGCCGGTTCTGTTTCTCACCGGCAGAAACGATCTAGTTGATAAAGTGGCGGGTTTTCAATCGGGCGCTGACGATTACCTTTGCAAACCGTTTCATCTCCAAGAGTTGCTTCTGCGCGCGAAAGTTTTGATTCGACGCGGAGCCGGAGCCGTTCAAGGCATGATACAAGCCGGTCCTATAGTTCTAGATCTTGACAAAAATTGCTTCTATCTCAATGGCACTGAGATTCTTCTTGCTCCAATTGAGCATAGATTACTCGAGTACTTAATATTGCATCCCAACAAAAGTCATTCCTCTGAGAGCCTTGTGCATCACGTGTGGGGCGCATGTGAAGAGCCTGATCCGCAGGCAGTTAAACAGACCGTTAAGCGATTGCGTCAGAAGATAGATCCCAAAGGAATGATAATCAAGAATATGCGAGGCTTTGGATATCGGGTCGATACAAACGTGTGAAAATCAGCTATCTTGTCGGCGGATTTTAGCTTCAATACTGGCTCTCAGTAGTGGATCCGCTATGCTCTCCAGTACGGCAGCTGCGCTCTCTTCAGTAAGTAATCGAGTACCTGCTTTTAGACCTGCCATGGTTGCATCATCGGGATTTTCTTGACGGTACTGAGCTTGCATGGCACGCATAAGTGCAGTGACTTCTGAATTACTAGCAGAATTCCCCCCAGAGGTGAGTATTCGAGCAGCCACTTGGTATGGCCCTTCTCCACTACGAATCTGAGATAGCTCAGCAGCTGTTTCACTCAGAACTAAAGGTGAAGTTGGTTGGCCGGCATCGACAGTCTCCGCTATGGCTTCCTGGGTTTGCGGCAAAGATTCCACGCCGGCAGCAAATGATTCTCTTGTCATTGCACCATTAGAATCTTTGTAGGCAGCCATTTCTGGACGATCCCAATTTTCAGAGATCGACTTGATTGAATCAACAAACTTATCTCTTAACGGGTCGCCGGAGCTTTCTGACATATCATTGTTAGCAACACTGGCACTGAGGAAGCTGTCTATATCAAATTTGCTTATAGCTCCGTCATTTCCTTCTTCTATAGTTCCCTCATTATTCATCCCGTCAACTTCACTAAAAAAGTCAGCCTCACCACTGGCAGGTGGAGCGAAGACCGTAAGACCGTCAGTCGCAATCATGGTGTCGAAAGTGCTTACTGAAGTGCTATCTGTGGCGGTCTTGGAGTCGGTACTGTCGGAGTCGGTGGTGGCAGTGTCGGTGGCGCTTTCAGCTGTCTTGAATAACTTTGCTGCAATACTCTCTTTCAAACTCGGGTCAGAAATTGAGTTCAAGAGTGCGTCAACTTTCTCTGGGGAGAGAAACTGATGATTGACCTTTAGGCCAACCAAACTCGGATCTTCTGGATATTCTTCGCGATACTGTTCTTGCATGGCCCGCGTCAAAGCCATCACTTCGTCATGGCTGGCGGCACTCTCACCTGAGGAAAGTACACGCTCAGCGACTTGGTAAGGTCCTTCGCCTGGACGAACAAGTGAAAGCTCAGTTACTTCATCAGCTAGTGTCAAAGTCGCCGCAGGTTCGTCAAGCGGCTCGTCTACCGGAGCATCTACGGGAGCATCGACAGGAGCATCGACAGAAACATCAACAGGAGCATCGACAGAAACATCAACAGGAGCATCAACAGCAACATCTTCCGGAGCCTTAGGCAAAACCTCGACTGGCGTATTTTCTGTTGGAATTTGTGCTTCATCTGCGGCAGCCTGTTCTTGCCGCGCGGGTAAAGACTCTAAGCCGGCTGCGAAAGATTCTCTCGTCATAGAAGCTTCAGATTCTTTGTATGGTGCCATTTCAGGGCTGTCCCAATTTTCAGAAATTTGTTTTAGCGAGTCTACAAATTCGTCTTTTCTAGGATTAGTAGATCGCCGAGGTGCCGTGCTATCGTTTTGAGCAACATAGCTGTCTATGCCGCTTTTAGTGATTGCGCCATCTTCACCGTTATAGAAGAAGCCAGGGTCATCCATACCATCAACTTGAGAGAAATAATCAATCTGACCGCGACCGGGTGAATTAAATACCTTAAGGCCATTGGTCGAGATCATACTGTTAAAAGATTCGTCGTTACCAGAAAAATCAATCTCGAGGGAGGGAACCTGGCCAGCATCGACCATTTTTTGTGTACTTATGGCGATATCGGCTGGAGTGCTATAAGACGTTATATCGCCTGCTTCATCTTGTAGTCGCACAGAACTGTCTGTGGCTTGTTCTAATGGTGCAACAACATTGTCACTCGTGTTTGTATTGTCTAACATGTCGCGCTGCCCTCAAAGAAAATGCCGGTCATGTTCTGCCGCTGATTCGACCGACTAGTAAATGTGAACTTTCCAGTTCGAACATGCTTCAACAATAAAGGCGCACTTAAACCGAGTGGTGACTTTCCTGTGACCAACTTGTGACCGGAAGGTCATTGGCAAGGGCGTTACAATCAACATTTTGGGCAGGTCTGGCCCCTCTGGGTGCGATACCTGACTGTTGCTTGCCAGGCATGCTTTTTGCTTGCTGAACATTGCCACCACACTTTAAGCTTACTCGTGTTGGTAACTAGAGCTGGCGACAGTGCGCCGTTTTTTGTCGGGTGCCATTGCGCCGCAACTTCAGGAAACGTTTTGGCCAGACAGTTTGTTGTGGAAACTTTTCGACCGGAGCAAAATGGACAACCAGTTTTTGATGTCACTCTCGACGCTACCTGGGTAGACCAGACATGATCTGATGCTTTTGCGCATTTCCACCATACAAACTTATTACTACCAGCGGTGACATCGGTTGGTCGTAAATCGCCGTTAAGAGTCGGATGCCATTGCTTCGCGAGCTGTGGAAAAGTTTTCGAGAGGTTATTGGTCTTAGACGCCCTCGGACGTTTATTTGATCTTTTGACTAGAGCACATTCTGGGCAGCCCGAGCCATTTCTGGTGCGAGAAACCAATTTTGCCTGCCAAATATGTGTTTGATCTTTGCTACATCGCCAGTAAATTTTTCTGTGACCACCTGGCAATACCGTCCACGGTGACAATTTGCCATTTGCAATCGGGTGCCACTCACTTGCAATATCCGGATAAAGTACAGCGAGATTATTCTCGTCATCAGCAATTCGTCCGACACAGTAGGGACATCTCGTTTTGTCGGCAATTCTACTCTTTGGTGATGTCTGCCATTCATGGTGCTGGCGGCATTCCCACCAATATATAGTGTGACTGTTTGCTATAACTTCTCGCGCGGTAAGATTGCCATTTTTGCTAGAATGAAATTCAGACGCGAGCTTCGGGTAAAGCGCCGCCAGCGAATTTGTTTTTGATACTTTTTTGTTGCTACAAAATGGGCAGCCGGTGTCATCTCTTGTTCGCCAACCAATTGCGGCTTGCCAGACATGTGTTTTATTGATCTTGCACTGCCACCAGGCACTGTAATTGCTGCTGCCGGTAAAGTGTTCTGGTGTCAAGCCAGTATTCTTTGATGGATGCCAGTCCGATGCAATTTTAGGAAACAATGTTGCCAGGGAATTCGTAACGCAGGCTTTGTTTCCAGAACAACATGGACACCCGCTTCTAAGCTTACCATTGGCACCACAGCGGCTATGTGGCGCGGCTTCCCACTCGTGTGACGGATGTACATCGCAAAGCCACCATAACTTAATGTGCGATCCATAAGTGACATCTTCAGGTCCCAAACCTTTGTTCTTTTTCGGATGCCACTGGGCCGCAACGGTAGGATGAGTGCGAGAGAGTACGAGCTTCTCAACCTTGCGGATGCGCTTGCGATACTTTCTGCGCAGATTTGACACGTCTATTTCTTTTGTGCGATCGCGTGGCATTGCTGTTGTCCGCGTAAAACTTATACTTCAATAAGTTAAAACTGGAATACTAACAGCAGCTGCCACCGGCGCGCAAGATTCGGTGCCATTGCGGCGGCAGGTCGTACCAATACAGTCTTATCTAGATAGCGCTGGGCCCAGATTCAGAAATCAGTTGCTTAGTTCTTTCCCAATCGGCTGAGGTTGCGAGCTTGGCTGAACCTGTGCAATTTGGGCTTACAAGTTGATGTTCCGCCCAATATTTCTCCACACGCTGAAGGTGTTCATCTGAAAAGCCAGCTAGATTTTGTTCATAACCACTAGCGCGAGGCAACGCCTTGTAGACGTCGAGACGAGGTTCGTCATTAGACAACCAATTGTGAAAACTTTCATTGTCGTGTCTTGTATGCTCATGAACAAGACTAGACTTTGCCCGAGAGACTATGTCGTGGTCGCAACCTCTACAGATGTGAGGATGGTCTATAAATCCATGTGTTTCAGGAACAGCTAGGGGATAGTTTGCTGTTTGGAAATTAGCAGTATTGTGGCCCAAATGATCTGGCGGTCGATGTAATACTTTAGACTCGCCGTGCTTCATTGTTAATTCATTTTCAATGGCTCGAATGCAGCATGCTGGAATGTAGAGAAGACGATGCATTCCAAAGGAAAACCATTGCGTGAGGTCGTCCCAGTAGTTGGTCTGAGACTTACTCATAATTTTGTGATTATCATTATACCTTCGCTCTTTTGCAGTTCGTGGAGAAGACATCAGGCCCGCAGTGACGTTATGCCGCATGCCAAAGTTCCTTAATATAAGCCAACTGAGCGCGGTACGCGACCTATTCGTTTTCTCTAGATATCGCGGTGCGCAGCTTCAAGAGCCATTTTCTTAGTTCTTTCCCACTCGGCTGTTGTTGCGAGTCTGGCTGAATTTGTGCAGGTCGGACTTACTAGCTGATGTTCTGCCCAGTATTTCTCAACGCGCTGAAGGTGTTCATCGGTGAAGCCGTCCAGATTTTGCTCATAGCCACTAGCGTGGGGCAGTGCTTGGTAAACGTCGAGACGTGGTTGATCATTAGACAACCAATTGTGAAAAATTTCATGGTCGAGTTTTGTATGCTCATGAACAACGCTAGAGTGTGCCCGAGAGATGATGTCATGGCCGCAGCCTCTACAGATGTGAGGATGGTCTATAAGCGCTTTCTTTTCTGGAATATTTAGCGTATTCATTAGGGTTTCCAAATTGTCTGTTTCGCCGCCCTTATTATGTTCTGGCAGACTATGTGATATTTTGAACTCGGCGTGCTTTGTTGTTAGTTCACTCTCAATAGCTTGAATGCAGCACACTGGGACAAAAATAAGGCGATGCACAGCAAACGAAAACCATCGACTAAGGTCTTCCCAGTAGTTGATATGTGACTTACTCATAGCCTTGTGCCCTCTCTCTTCCAGCCTACCTCTCGATACTCGACAGCACAATCACCCAGAAGAGTTAGCTAAAGCAAGGCAAGCAAGTTATCAGCCACTAAGATAAGAAAGTGGCCTGGAGTATTGCTCCAGACCACGCTTTTGAAAACCAGCTACGCCAATTTATCTAACCGCCCATGGGGTTGTAGTTTAATGGTTGACCAGTTTCCAGCAGAGTCTTGAGCCCCGAAACAATACCAGGCCATCCTCCGCCACAATTCTTGAAAGTCTCTGTTTCATCTTCAAACTGATCATGAACCAAGGTGAGCCGACAACAATCTCCCTGCTGCAAAATCTCGTAAGTAACTCGACTTGGTTTGTCATCTAGCATGCCTGGCATCCACTCGCCTTTGAAAGTCATCACCAACTTTTCTGGCTTAACAGCCTCTAGAATCTCGCCAGTCAGGAAATTCTTCCCATCAGGTCCAATATACGAATAATGAGCACCCTTCTTCATTTCACCCTGAAGAGTGGCACCATAATAATAGCCTGGCGTAATCTTTCCATCGGTTAGTGCCGACCAAAGCTTCTCTGGGGTTGTTTTAATTACAGTAACGAATACATGCTGTGGTTTTGTTTTCACCATTGAGTTTTCCATACTTCTTTCATTTTCCTTTGGCATTTCCAAATTGGTCTTCAGATCAGCCAGCGCAGCCGACCACGGTGCAGCAAAGCGCGATATCCAGCGGTCAGATATCTCCTGCAGTGGAACGGTATTTAAGTAGTGATATTTAAAGCGCCCGCTTTTGCGCGTTGTAACAAGGGACGCTGACTCTAGAATTTTGAGATGTTTCATGACACCAAAACGCGTCATCTGATCAAAGTTAGCCTCAATCTCCAGCAAGCTCTGGCCATCACACTCATGAAGTAAATCAAGAATGCGGCGGCGATGCGCATCATTCAAAGCCCTAAATACAGCGTCCATGAGGACAATATTAGTGACTATTTAGTCACGTGTCAATACGGTCACCTATTAATTCAACTAATAGCTTGCAGCCCAGGAGCCGTAGGCTTGAAATATGACCTTCCAGCTTTAGACCTTGATAAATAGCTCTTCGCTTGGAAAACGAACCTTTTTCAGTTCTGCATATTTGTCATCCGCTGCTCTATATCCCAGCGCGCAAGCAACAACACTGTGACAACCTTGTGCCGGCAAATTCAAAATACGATCAACGTCTGGCGCAACAATGCCTTCCATAGGACAGTTATCTATCTTAAGCAAAGATGCGGCTGTCATCAAATTACCGAGAGCAATATAAGTCTGCCTGGCCGCCCACTCAGCCAATTTTTCAGGCGTAGAACCTGAAACAAATCCGTTCATCATTCCATGAAAGACCTTTAGCGATTCCACCGACACTTCACGAACAGTGGCCATTAGTTGCACATACTCTGCCACTGTATCTAGTGTCACCTCATTTTTGCGGGCAAAAACAACAAAATGAGAACATTGCGAAACCTGAGCTTGATTCCAGCAAACGGGAGCTAACTGATCTTTGGTCTTTTGATCAGTGACGACGACGAATCGATATGGCTGCATGCCAAAACTGGATGGCGTCAGCCGAAGTGCTTCTTCCAAAATCTGCCAATCACTCTCGGGAATTTTCTTTTGAGAGTCAAACTGTTTTGTGGCATAGCGCCAGGCTAGAGCTTCAATTGGCGAACTAGTCAATAATTCTGTGGTCATTTTTTATCCTTTGTTGCGTCGTGGCAAACTCAAAAAGATCCTAGCAAAGAAGTTGCCTAGCAGTACGAAACTCTCATTTCTGGTTAGCGACAAAATTCGCATTGTAATCAGCCAGACGTTTATACTCGATGGGCTTTCTTGAGTCAGTGCCTAGAACGTACTGAGCATACTCAGCGATTTTGGCTTGACGTTCCGAATCGCTAAGCCTAACAGGACTATGCACCAAATACGGTGGCAATACGTCAAAGCCAACGAAATAAAAGATGCCATGATTAATAGGAAACAAGATTTGATTGATGTCTCCGTTTAACCCGTTTTCGCTGTACACGTCAGCGGGACCGCCAATCGTGACAGAACAAAATGCACGCTTGCCCTTGAAATAACCATTGTCATACCAAACGCCGCCACCATAAATTTTCCCCATAACAAAGACGCGGTCGACCCAGCCCTTGAGGATTGCAGGCAAACCGAACCACCATAGCGGAAACTGGAAGATCAGAACATCGCACCAATCTAATTTTTCAAGTTCCGCTTGTATGTCAGGCGAGAAACCATTCTGTTCAGAGGCATAGGCTTCTTCAAGTTGTTGTTTAAAGTACGATGGATCTTTTACAGTTGTGAAATTATCTCTACCTGAAACCGGCTGCCATCCCATCTCATAAAGATCGGACACTTTTACTTCGTGACCCGCTTCTACCAGAGAGGCGACCGCGGCACGAGTCAGGGCGCCATTAAAGCTTTGCGACTCAGGATGCGCATGTACTATTAAAACTTTCATTTCCCAAATTTCCTAAAGTCATCAAAATTACCAAACTCAGGAAATATTATACTAAGAGCCACACCGATGTTCGCGAGCTTAAGATGTTGCGGACACCCGACCTCTACGCAGCGCCGGGTCTTCTTGGTATTTGGCGACAGCCATCACCCATGCGCCAACTAGGGATATGTGTACTCAGGGGCTCAATCGGAGCAAGTAACCGCTCTACTGGAGTAATTGGAATACCGAGTTTAGGATTGCAGGCACTGGCAGCCAGCTGTATTCCGCTGTCTCTGCTATCTCTTTCGTACGCTTGGCTTGCAATTTGCGACCATGGATCTTGACTGACTTCTGATCTCGAAGGCGTGACTCGGTCACTAGATTCTATGCTCATAATTTGTACCTCTGAAATACCTTGGTAACTTCCCCACTGTAAGCAGCAAAAATAACTGCTTAGTGACTAGAGGCAAAACAGACATTTCGCCCCATTTATTTTGCATTGTCACTTAATCGTAAACAAGAAAAATTGTCAGTTTTTAGCTGCTAGGCTTTCCTCATCAGGTCGATCAATTGTGATGTCAGGCCTGAAAAAAACTACAGAGGAAATTAAATGCCAAATATCGTAGAAACTGCCGTCAGTGCCGGAACTTTCAAGACCCTAGTTGCTGCTGTGACCGAAGCTGGTTTAGTGGATACTCTTTCAGGTCCAGGACCATTTACAGTATTCGCTCCAAGCGATGAAGCATTTGCCAAAATACCCGCAGATGCTCTCGCACAATTGCTCAAAGACAAGGCAAAACTCACATCTATTTTGACTTATCACGTGGTCGCTGGTAAACATCTAGCTGCTGACGTCGTCAAATTATCGTCAGTCAAGACCGTACAAGGTCAAGACGCTGCAATTAAAACCGAGGGCGGAGCTTCCATTAATGATGCGAAGATTACGGCAACCGATATTGAAACAAGCAATGGCGTTATTCACGTTATCGATACAGTGATTATGCCCAAATAGTTTCGGCGTCAGTCGCTTAGTGAAGCGCAGGCTACTGTCTGCGCTTCACTAGCTTTACCCATAAAGTTGTTCACTCAACGTTCAGCTAAACGAATTAAACTCGAATTACATACAGGGGAAAATCCGATGGCAGAAGAATCGCACCACACGAAGAATTGGCCTGACTTGGCGATTGGGTTGTATGACAAGCTAACAGGGCGGGGAGCTGAGATTAGCTACGACTTCAAAGATTTGGAAATTTGGGTACCTAGTAAAACTGGTTCAGACGCAGAGCATGCTAAGTGGAAAGTAAACGGCATTTTGAGCATAAAAACTCGTGACACCGTGGGCAATGGCAAGTAACTCTCGACTTGGTCGGGCACAAAGCGACGTCTTCGGTATTCTAACTATCTCTTCAGACACCGCTGAACTGGTCGTTAAGGCTGATGGCGGAGAAATAACTGTTTCGTTACCGCAGACTTTCAAGACTGAGCTTTCGGCGCTAAATCAAAAGGTTCAATTCCATCAGCCTTCGCTCAAGTTCCTTCACTCCACACTCTCAGAGATGGGCGTCAGGCTCGTTGTCGAACTTTCGGGTCGAACTATTGCTGTTCTCGGTAGAGACAGCCATCCCGGCCTAACGTCCAGGCTGCTTTCTATAGCTCCACTGCAAGTGAAGTTGCTGCCATTATTCTCAGCCTGGTTGAGTCAAAAAACGAAAGATAAAGGCGGTCTATAACTTCTTAATTGCGCCGAAGGCTTCCAAGATTTGTTCAGCTGCAGCAATACCACTCAGAAAAGCACCCTCCACGCGAGGCGCTTCGCACCAATCGCCGCAGTAAATTACTGACTCCGGTGCGTCAACAAGGCAACCGACTGCTACAGGGTTATCAGGCAAAGCGTACTTCCACTTATGCACTTTCGAAAATTTTATCGCAGGCAAGTCTAACTTAAATGTCGTGGCAAACCGTTCGGTCATCATCTGTGCCAACGCCACATCATCACTTTGCAGATTCACTTGAGACCAAGCAGCGCTGGCATGCAACACCCAGCGCTCACCTTCGCTTCTGCCAGGTTTACTAGAATCTCGTGCGACCCAAGAGAGCTGAGAATCATCAAGACTGATACCATCAAACTCAATTGCGATTCGCTCTTCAAAAGCTAAGAGTACAGCAATACAAGGTAGCAAGCGAATATCGGCAAGCTGCGAATTTGGCCATAGGGCTGAAGCTTGTTGCGGCGGCATATTAAGAACCAGAAAATCAAAACCCTCACTGACGAATGACTCGCCCACGACCTCGTTGATACCATCAATAGACCAAAGTCCATTTTCACGAGAGACACTGGTGACGCGATGTTGCATTTGGCAGTTGAGAGATGCAGAAAGATCCTCCACAATAGCGCGCATGAGCGGAACACCCACATAACGCGCATGACTGGAATTTTGTGCAGCTAAATGCCCCTGCGAGAATTTCGCGAATTTGCCTTTCCATTTGCGTACACTCTTATGGCGAATCAGGCCGGCGACAAACTTTCTAAACCGCACATCTCGCGCCGAGAAGTACTGAGCACCATAGTCAAAAGAAAATTGGTCGCGCTGACGTGATGCCAACCGCCCCCCGGCAAACCGACCTTTGTCGAAAACCGTGACCTCGATTTCGGCCTCCAGTAGAGCCTGTGCGCAAACAAGACCTGACATGCCAGCACCCACTATGGCCACTCTCGTTCTCGAGTTTTTCAGATTAGTCATTGCCCTCACATTCTGCTCTAGACTGCAATCATCTATTATGCTGGTGAAAAAACCGTGAACATCTTCTACAAAGTTTTCAGTGAGTTCACACGAAAATCATCTGAACCAGATATCTTCAAGACATGAACTTACACCTTAGCAGTAATAGCCAAAACGAATCTTTCACCGGGAAGAGAATTTCATTGCCCTATGCCACAGCCAGACGGCGCCTTGGCATATGCTATGTTGGAGCAATTGTCAGTTTTTCATGTTATGCACTCGCGTCAGGCCTGGCAGTTCGGTTGTGTGGAGAGACTGACCAGTCGGCATACCACTGGTTTCGCAACATACTGGCCTTTACTCTGGCTTTCGAATTACTCAGTCTGCCGTTCGATTTGATTGGTTTTCGCATCGAACGCCTTTACCGAAAAACGAGAGAGTCGCTACTCAGTTATATGTCTACTTGGTGCCAAGCCGCGTTTAAGCATGGCATGCTCTTGGTCGCTTGCATGGTCTTCTACAGTTGCGCGGTCAATGCAGGGGGAATCGCGGCGTCAACTGCGCTGGTTACATTGCTTTCTATATTCTTGATTTGGAAGCAGGGCGAGGCAGCGCGATTTTTATCTGGCGTGATATTTGAAGAACCAGACCAAAATCTCAGGTCTAAATTTGTTCAAAACCGCGCGAGCTCTGTAGGCATCGTCATCGCACAGACGCCAGAAAAAGGCTTCACAGGGGGAATCATTGGCTTCCCTGGTGCCGAAGATATCGTCATTCCAGCAAGATGGCTGGAGAAATTGTCGGAACGCGAACTGTGGACTGAAATCACTCGCAGGAATGTAGCGATCAGCTCAGGCAGCCGCAGCAGAGGGGTGATGTGGGCGCTGATATTCACTGTATGCGGAACGATAGTGGCGTCGGCCATTGTTAACTCTCTGCTTGGATTGTCACTCTCCACATCCGCAGGGGTAATCAGCACATCAATTGTCTTTACTCTCTGGTCATTTGTAGGCCTTCTCGTTCTGCCCTTCGCCAGTCAGCAAGGAGTGATTGAAGCCGACCAGCGCGCGCTAACCAAAGGCGTTCCGCGAGATCTGCTTTTGCAAACTATTGGTGGAATAGACGCAATGATGGAAGACGAAGCCGAGCGCACAAATGCTGTACAGCTAATTTTCCATCCTATTCCCACACCAGCTCGCCGCGCGGTGGCGCTTGATGGTACCACCGCATTCGGTGCCTGGAATCTTGCTCGCTACGCTGTTTGGCTCTCTATCGCCGGCCTTGGCTTGTTGGGACGCGCCGTTCACTGTAACGCCGGCAGGCCGGCACTCTGGTCTATTTTGCCTTCAGACTAATAGCGATACTGAAAAATTCAAGTGTTAGTCCCAAAAAAGTTTGCACGGAAGATGAAGGTGCATTTTTCGATCGTTGGAGATCAGAGGAAGATCCATTTGAATTGCTGTAGCCACAATTGCACGGTCAAATGGATCCGCATGAAACCGGACATCGAAACAAGTTTTAGCTATATCAACGTCAAACGCCACTGGGTTAATCGCGGGATACTGGAACAGAGTGTCAATCCATTGTGGGAACGGTTTATCTAGCTTAATTGCTCCCTCTTCGACTAATATTGCCAGTTCCCAGACCACAGGTGTTGGTACAAAGATAGAAGTCTTAGCAGAAGTAGTTGCTTCATTGAAGGCCGCTAAAGCTTTCTTGCCCAGTCGCTTGTCTCGCCCACAGAAGTAATAAATAATTGGATGAGTATCCGTCACCAACAATCTGTCTGTCACAATTTTTTGACACTCTGCTTGACTGATTTCTCAAATTTTTCAGAGATACGTTTGCTTGCTTCATCTAGATCGTCTGTCACAATTTTGATCGAACCCATTAAATTCGGCATAGGGTGCTGATTTGCAGCATTTGCCAACATACACAGTTTGGCCGTAAGTGCTGCATAATTTTCATAGCTGAGGAGGACAGCAACAGGCTTGTTGTGGTCAGAAATTTCGACAATCGAAGAAGTGGTACTCAAAGAATCAACCAAAGGGAAAAACTCTCTACGAGCCTGCGTTTTACCCATGGATTTTTGAGTAAAACCCATAAGAGTAGCCGCTTTTTTCTGACTGTCTTTCAAATTTGACATGATTGAAACCAACAAGAAAACGTACATTGTTAGCGTACACTTTTAAAATAAAATTGCCAAGCATCAGCCATTAAGGTCTTGCTTATCTACCTTGCTCAGCCCTAAGCGCTTGTTGGTCTGTAACCGGAATTGCTGTGTCCCAGTGAATTCCTTGCTCGCGGCCCTTGCGCACGTGATCATGATGATCCATATACGATGGCCGATACCGATCAACAGCAAGTTGTAGCGCATTTTTCATTTCGGCTGCTGATGCGGTTGGTGGCAACTGGGCAATGATGCTGCCGGTGGTGCCAAATTCGTTGGGAGCGACAAACAAAAAGCCCCTGGATAAATTCGCCCCGGAGATGCCGCGCAAGTCGTTTCTGCCCCCCGATGCATAACACATTTTTCCAATCAAATCTGGGCTCCACGCCAGAGGAGCAAGAGTCGCCTCTAGAGTGCGCCTGTCCTGTTCACTATCGGCCACGACAACAGTCAGTGGCCTTCTGTCACAAGCTGCGACATTTAAACCCAGGCGCACTGTGGCAATCACAGGCAATGCCCTTGGATTTGCCCTGCCTGAATAATGACTGGAAACATCGTTGAGTGCGGCGGCGAGCGCGTGAGCATCGTTATACAAAGAGCCCGGTGAACGAACGCCTCTGGTGAGCGGCCGGCCGCTAGGATCAAGAATGGCAAAAAGGGTATTTTCTAAAGGCGCCCCTGGCCTCCACAAAGATTTCAGAACTTCGGCTTCCGCAGCATTTTCGTAAGTCATCATTCTGACGCAAACAAAGTTTCTCGAGGCTGTGATTACTTCCGGTTGAGACATGTAACTCATGTCTGAGGCTTGCTTGCCCGGTCACCAGGTGCCTGGCACTCCCGCACAGGCAGGCGCTCCCGCCATGAGCATGATTGGTTTGTTCGTTTGTCTGGCCTCAACAAGCGCCTGCTGCCATGTGGGAATCCAACCGATGCCCTGATCAGCGGCAATGGCCGAAGGCATAAGCACAGTTAAAAACAGCGCCAGAAAAATTGGGAATTTCATAAAATCTCCTCTAACTGAGCGACTTACCACCATTGATGTTTTTAGCCTATCGAATTGTTGTAAAGGAATTATGAACGCCAACAGCCCTCAAAATTAACTTGCGGGTACGTAGATACCACAGAGCTTTATTCTGCAAGATCACGCAAAATCTTGAATCAACAAGCCCCCACCTTGTGAGTTAATTTGGACCAAGTACAGACATCATCGAAAAAGCCTGGCTTAGAGAAGTCGGAAAACAGACCGTTTGACGACACTCATTCGAGCCGCACTGCAGACCGTGTCGCCAATATTGACGCTCGCACTCGCGGGCCGCATGCGCAACAGCATACTATGTCTCGATTTTTGACAGGCATCGCGGAGACAGCAGACGGCGCAAAGCTTAAGCTGCCCTCTATTGTCGGCGAAAAATTCACCATTTCTCTCAATCACTCGTATCTAAATGAAGAGTTGGTTTTGAAGTCGTTGGAAGCGAAGAATCCAACTTTCAAAAAGACCACAGCGGCCGACGGCAGTCAGAATTTGACCGATGTCAGCGGTATCAAGCTAAACTTCCACACTTTTGGCCGCGAAGAGACCTTGGCGGTTAGAAGTATTGCAATAAGCAAAGAAGCCAATGGCAGCACTCGCTTTCAGCTCCAGGTAGACAATCCGCTGCCTCCTGAAGTGGAAAAAGTCTTCAATACTCCAAGTACAATTCCGCTGAATATTTTCGTCAACGCAAAGGGCAAAGTTGCCTATCCCAGTGACAGCGAAGTATTGCGTACGCTTTCTAACAGCGCCGGTACTACCTTGCCTGGTCTAGTGCTGAAAGACGCCCTTAACGATGCTGGCGACGTGGCTGAATTTAACCAGAATAATGGCCCCTGGGTTAAAAATATTATGGCGCCGTTTATGTCTAGATTCGGCACCTATTTAAAAAGCGATTTCGATCCTGGCGTTGTGCTGAATAGTGTTCAGCCTGACAAAAGCGCTCAGGGCAAATTAGACCAGCCGCAGCCAAAAGCCAAAGAACTTCCTTCCACTGATGCTTCAACTTTCAAAATCAAAGGGCCCGGCGATTATGTCGAGACCATGCAGATAGAAGGCCGCAAACGTACCTTTACCGTGCATGTGCCACCAAGTTATGATGCCACAAAACCAATGCCCATGATGATTCTCGCATCGGGCATGTCGCAAACCGGCAAAGATGTTGAGGAGATGTTTCAAGCCAACAAGCTGGCAGACAAAGAAGGCTTTATTGCTGTCTATCCTGATTCAGTTAACTGGTTTGACGTAAAAGACTTACGCACCTGGGAATCAGGCAACGGGCTGGTGCTGCCGGGGCAGAAGGCCGGCGATGTCAAATTTATGGGCGATATCATTGCAGCCACTAAGAAACAAGTAAATGTAGATCCTCAGCGCATTTACATGGCGGGCTTGTCTAATGGCGGCATGCTGACCTATTCGACGGCCGCAGCTTTATCGGGCACACTTGCCGGCATCGGCATTTTGAGTTCGACAATGAACGGCAAAGAGCCGACGCCAAAAGCACCGCTTTCAATGATTAATATCCACGGCACTGCTGACAAGATTATTCCTTATGAAGGTATGACCAATACACCCACAGTTTTGACTGATGTCGGCGTGCCGCTGTTTCAGCCCGCGCACTTTGGCACTGATTATTACCGCAAGTTAAACGGTATCACCACTAAACCAACAGTTGTGAAAAGAGGCATTGAAACTATTGAAACATCGAACAATCTTCAAAATGGAACAGCGGTGGAACACATCACTCTAAGTGGAGTTGGTCATTTCCTCGATAATCCAGCACACAGATTGCAGCAGGTTTGGGACTTTTTCGAAGCGCATCCTCGTGTCGCCCCTCCCAAACCCAGCGACAATAATGAGATAAGAACCAGTCTGCCTGTCGAAGAATTGACCACAGTCAAGCAATTGCGAGCTGCCATAAAGAAACGCGGTGTGGCAGGAATTCAGCAAGATGTAGATAACATTTTTGATGCTGCCCGCACAATTTCAGACGGTTCAATTAGCCCATCGAAAATGTACGATAAGATAAGCCGCTCAACCCACGTAGCTTTTAACGATCCAGTAAATAAGTTTATTCAAAATACTACTTTGATTTCGAAGAATCGTGACACGATCACGATTGACCGCAAAATGAATGCTGACATTCCATTAGATGTGAAATTTGGCGTTGGCATTCTCAAGTCAATAGAAATTGGTAAAACATCGTTTGATCTGGCCAAAGCAAACGGTTATCCAGAGTTGAAAAATATTAGCGGCATCACATTGCACGCACAAGTAGCAGGCTACAATCTCGATAGTAAAATCCAAAATATTACAGAATTGCCGGTTGGTCCAAACGGTGTAGACGGACGCATCTATCGTGCCACCATGGAAAACCCGCTACCCGACTGGATGCGCACAGTATTGTTCTCACCAGATCAGTTTAACGTTGATCTGAAATTTGATCGCACGGGCAATCCAGCTGTTGTGAATCGGGCTCAAACCGAAAGGCAATTGCTGGGCAAAAATCCATTTGTTCGCGGTCTAGCTGACGAAGCTCAAGATTTTGCAAATTTGTATAACCGTCCGAGCTTGCAGAATACGTTTATGGTGGCCTCAGACGTTGGTATCACAGGTGGTTTGACCTATCTAGCCTACCGTTGTGGTGGCACCAGAGCTAAAATGGCAGCCACAATTGGTTTTCTAGCAGCGCCAATCGTAATCGATTTCATTCGCGAAAAACTTTCATAAAGATGGATGGCTTGAACAGTTCTGCAATTAGAAAGGCAGTAGCCGTTTTCTTCTTTGCGGCTGTATGGCAGATCTTAAGTCTTCCAGGCTGGGCTGCCGACGAAACGCTGGTGATCATACCTGAAAATCCTCCTGCGGGCTGGAGCTCACAGCGCTATATAACACTGGCGCTCACATATAAAAATATGGGAGAGCCCGAAAAAGCGAAAGCCACGCTTGGCCTGGCCATCAAAGCCGCCAAAAACAACACTGATAAAAATCGCGCCCTCACCATGCTCAAATCTGAGTTACCTCGCTACACGGTTTCGAACGACGCCAATAAACTGAATAACCAGGGTTACACTCAGATGGCACAAAATCACCACAGCCAGGCAATTGTTATATTTAAACAGTGTGCAGCTAAATATCCAAAGTATGAAAGCCCACTCAATAGCTTGAGCACTATTTATTTAGTGCAAAAGAAACCAATATTGGCGAGAGAAGCCGCCAAAAAGGCGCTTGCTATTAATCCCGATTCTTCTAACGCCTGGCTCAATCTAGGCAACAGCTACTTGCTTGAGAGCGACTATAAAAGCGCCCGAACTTACGCCGAGAAAGCTGTTAAATGTTATCCTGAAAATTTCAATGCTGTAGAAATGCTCAAATATATCAAAGCCAAAGGGCATTAAAATCAATGATACCGGCGGTGGTGCCTTGCGATATGCCTCCTAAAAAAAGAATGACGCTCGTAATCATCTCTGTCCTCTCCAAAAATAACGGCTAACAGACATGAAATCTAAAAGCACTGCAGGCCTTAATATCAAAAAGTCCATTACCTTAACTGTCATGGCATTACTTCCATTCATGACAATGCCGGCACAGGCACAAAATGGGCCATCGGCGGCGGGTGCCAACACAGACGTGACCCTGCAAGCCATTGCCCCTCATACGGCACGCGAAGACAACACTCCGGTAATGCCGACAACTAACCAAAACAGCGCCTTGCAGGGTGGCATTCTTTTAGAAGAAGCTGCAGCCAGCGCGTCAAATAATCCGCTAAACTCATCGGCTGCCGCCGGCGAACAAAATTTGGCCGGTCAGCAACCTGCTCTTGACCGTAGTGCTTTTCCTCGTAGAACGCTTTTTGGCTTTAACAGCAAACCGTGGACATCTGAGCAATATCGCAAACTCGAATATGGTGTGCTCGGCATCGTCGCTCAAAAGAATGTTTTCAGTCGCTTTTACACAATTACAGAAGTGCTGCCCGGTTGCCCGGCGGCTCTAGCTGGTCTTCAAAGAGGCGACGTCGAGATTTCGGCCAATGGCCACGTTTTTACTGCTCAAGATGATCAACGCAGTTACTGGCGCACCGTAGCAGGCAGGGCAGGCACACCAGTTGATATTGTGGTGCGACGAAACGGTGAACTTTTGAATTTTCATCTTGTGCGTATGAATATCGAAGACATTCAAAACGACCGAGTCAGGCGCATCTTTGAGCGCATGCTCAGCTCGCTGGGTCCGCCTACAAATTAAGCCTTTAAGACCCGGTGCCTGGCGGAAGAAGTGCGATCGCTTGCTCAAGAGTTACTACTTGAGCGAATTCTTGATTCAGGCTGGCCAGAGCACTTTGATGAATATCCTCGGCCGACCACAATCGACCGTCGATGCCAGTGCGATTAAAAGTAGCGGTAGCGTCACTGACCAAAATTACGGTAAAACCAAGATTACCGGCCATTCTGGTAGTGGTGGAAACACAGTGATCGGTAGTTAGACCGCACAATACCAGGCTGTCAATATTTGCCGCGCGCAAAAATGATTCCAGATCTGTGCCAATGAACGCACTGTTTACTGACTTCTGGAAGATTTTCTCAGCGGCCAATGGCAGCGCTTCAGCTTTAAAATCATTTCCGCTCTGGCCAGGACGCAGCGGTGACTGGGCTTCGTCAGACATATGTTGTACGTGAATGACCGGCAGATGGGCTTGCCTGTATGCGGCGATCAAGGCGGCCACGTTGGCCTCGCACTGAGGGTTGTTACGCTCACCCCAGTAAGGGTCGTCGAAGCCTTGCTGCATATCAATGACTATCAAAGCGCGGCCGTTGGATGTGTTGGAGGCATGAACCGGCATAAATGAATTCTCGAGCGATTGTTGAAACAGATTATTAAAGCGAATTTGTGAGGGTTCTATTATCTCAATATTCCGCCCATCAAAAAAATTTAGCCTCGAACAGTTGCGAAAGTGGCAACAGGCTTGAGTTCTACAATCTTAATGTTGATTGAACTATCTATACATGGCGTAATGCCACCGAGTGGAGCAACTCAGCAATAGTTCTCTCGAAAAAGCATCATGTAAAGGGCCTGCTGCCGTGATAGGGTTTGATTGTCACTGAGTATGGAATTCGACGTCACTATGGGCATCATCAACACACGTAAACTGGGCAACCAGGGGCTCACAACATCTGCCATCGGCCTCGGCTGCATGGGTATGAGCTTTGCTTACGGCTCAGCCGACGAAGGCGAAGCGATTAAGGTTATCCACCGGGCGCTGGAGCTGGGAGTGAACTTCCTTGATACAGCCGAACGCTACGGCCCATACAAAAATGAAGAGCTGATCGGCAAAGCCATTAAAGGCAAACGCGATCAAGCAGTCATTGCCACCAAATTTGGTTTCAGCTATGACACCGCCGGTAAATCTACCGGTTTGGACAGCAGCCCTAAAACAGTTAAGCGTGTAGCTGAAGCTTCGATGAAGAGACTCGGAATCGATGTCATCGATCTCTATTATCAGCACCGAGTCGATCCTAACGTGCCTATCGAAGAAACAGTGGGCGCTATGGCCGAACTGGTGAAAGAAGGCAAAGTGCGTTACCTCGGCCTCTCTGAAGCCGGTGAACAAACTATTCGCAAAGCTCATGCTGTGCATCCTATTTCTGCTCTGCAGTCTGAATACTCTTTGTGGGAACGCAATCTAGAGCCAGTAATCATGCCTGTTTTGCGCGAACTAAAAATCGGCCTGGTGGCATATTGCCCTATCGGTCGCGGCATTCTGACTGGCGAAATTAAGAGCTTCGACGATCTTCCTGAAGGTGATTATCGCCGCAGTGACCCTCGTTATCAGGGCGAAAACTTCAATCGCAATTTGCTTTTAGTTGATGAAGTCAATGAAGTGGCCGACCGTTACGGCGCCACACCAGCTCAAGTTGCCATCGCCTGGTTGCTGCATCAAGGCATAGATATTGTGCCGATTCCTGGCACGAAACATGTGCGTTATTTAGAAGAGAATACAGTTTCATTTAGACTTGATCTGGAAGACGAAGATCTGGCTGCTTTGAGCGGGCTTGCTCTCAAGACTGCCGGCGAACGTTATGAACAGCCACTATTGGCTCAGATCGACCGCTAAATAAGCTTCTGCCTCTGCCACTATATGTGGTTCGCATCGCTTAAACTTTTCGGCATTTATTGCCTGAAATTTTAAGCGATGTTGCGCGCAGATGTAGCAACTCTCATTGACAACCAGTTACAAACGAGGCCAACTTAATCTGTCCTTAGCATTTATGGTGCATTATAGAACTCGTTGCAGCACCGCCAACAGGAGCAATCAAAATGGAAAAGCAAGAAACAATAGAAACAAAGCCGGAAGAAAGAAAAGTAAAAAGCCAAACTAAAAGAGGCTTCGCTATTCCTGCTGACTCATTCAATCCAAACGACCGCAGCCTTGCTGAAGGCGCCGACTAATTATTTTTCTTCGGCCTGTTTCTCAGGTGTCACGATGGTTACACCGCGACTGACAAATGAAATGCTGTGAGATGAGCCAGTGCTCACCATTACGGCTTCAGCGATGGGTAAGTTTACTTTTTTAGCCGCCATCCAGTCGACCAGAAAATTTGCGCCGACACCACCACGAACATCGGTACGATCGACTACAAAGTCGGCGGACGACATGGGCGGTAGCTCCACAGGCTCGCTCAAATACTTTTTGATTAACTGGCCTTCAGTGCCAAAATAATCTACATTGCGCAAAATAATAGATTGTTTCAAATCTGTATTGCGCACGCTTAAAGTCGCGGCCAAATCAATGGTGCGCAGTCGATTTTCATAAGAAATTGTGGAATAAATCGGCACGTAAACGCTGGCAGATGCCTCCGGTTTAAAATTAGCCGGCAGATTAGCCAACTTCAAATGGGGCTGCGAAACCTGTGCTGGCTCGTCTTTCGGTGTATTGAGCTTCTCTACAACAACAAAAATCGCAACCACCAGCACGGTGCAAGCGAGGGCCAAACCAACACGAAAGTTGGTTCTTTTTGCCCGTGTTTTATCGACATTGGTCTCTGCCATGGTCTATATATAATGACTGTTTCGCATTAAGACAGCAAACACTTGGCAAAGTGTTGGTTGCTCTGGGCCACCTCAAGCCTGCTTGGTAAGCTTAAAAAGTGTGGGCAAGCTCCGGGCGGCACTCAAATGGCTGCAAAATTTCTGCCGAAAAAACTCGTCAATTTAAACTGGGCCTTTGTATTGTGCGGCACGGCGCTGTCGCTGGTTGGCCTACTTTTGTTATTGCCACTGGCGATTGCGGTGGCTCTGGCTCCCGCAGTGGGCCAACCCATTTACGATCGCATACTTTTTCAGCCGCTCAAATATCCCAAAGGTACATATCAAAAGCTCACCGTTAAAGGCATCAAACCAGAAGAAATATTCTTTCGTTCGCAAGACGGCATTAAGCTGCACGGCCTGCTCTATTCTCTGCCTCTGGCTAAACATGTAGTACTGCTGAGTCACGGCAACTCAGGAAATATCTCGCAGCGCGGCCATATTGTTGACGTACTTCTAAAAGATGGAGTTTCTGTTTTTGTTTATGACTACGCAGGCTTCGGTCGCAGTGAGGGAAAAACGACTCTTGAAACACTCTGCCAAGATGGCCAAAGTGCTTATGACTATTTGACTAAAGTAAAGCATCTGCGCCCCGAAGAAATTATCTTATTCGGCGAATCGCTGGGCACGCTTGTTACCGGCAAACTGGCAGAGTCAGTGCAATGCGCAGCAATAATTTTAGAGTGCCCACTCTATTCTTTGCGACGAACCAGCTGCGACAAATTTTCTTTTTTGAGCTGGTATCCAGATTGGGCCTGGAGTAATTCATGCAAACAGTTAGATAACTCACGGGCTTTGCATCAAAAGCGATCGCCAGTGTTGCTGATTGCCGGTACATTAGACAATCTCACACAAATTAAACAAGCTGACGAACTGTATGCAGCTGTGGCGGCACCGAAAGCATACATTCGAATTGAAGGCGCCCAGCATGGTGATGCAGTGATGATGAAATCACCGAAATACAAAGAGGGATTGAAAAATTTTCTTGCCAGTCTCTAAAAAATGGCAGCGCGCCCTGCGCACTTTATTTATTGCCAGTAGTACCATAGCAGCAGCATTGGTACTGACTTTCGCGCCTATTGTCGGTCAACCGCTCTACAATTACTTACTGTTTTATCCGGTTAAATTTCCAGGCGGATACTATGAAGAAGTCAACGCGAACAACATTCAACCAGAAAATATTTACTTTAGATCAGACAACGGAAATACGCTCCACGGGCTGATGTATAAGCTTCCAGGCGCCAAGAAAATTATGCTTTTTAGTCATGGCAATTTTGGCAATGTTTCATACAAAGCTTATCTTGTGGAACGTTTACTTAAAGCCGGCACGTCAGTATTTACATACGACTATTCAGGTTACGGCCGCAGCGAAGGAAAACCTTCACTGGGTGGCCTTTACGATGATGGACACGGTGCCTATAAATACTTAATCAATCACGAATATTATGGACCGGAACAAATTATCCTCTTTGGTGAATCATTGGGCACAGTGGTGGCCGGTAAGTTGGCAGCATCTTGTTACTGTGCCGGTGCTATTCTAGAGTGTCCGCTTTATTCAGTTCAAAGAGTCGGTTGCGACACCCTGCCTTTTCTAAAATTGTATCCAGATTGGGCCTGGTCAGAAAATTGCAAAGCCTTGAACAACGCTCTAGTTCTGGGCAAAAAACACCCACCCGTTTTAATGGTGGCAGGCACCGCCGATATGATCACAAGAATCGAACAGTCAGACGAGTTGTACGAAGCTATAGCCGAACCGAAACAATATGTGCGAGTAGATGGCGCCTATCATGGAGATGATGTGATGCAATCCTCACCCGCCTACAGCAAAGCGGTAAAAACTTTCCTTGCAAGTTTGAAATAGGATTACTCAACGAAAGAACGCATCGCAGCTTGATCAGAGGCCAACTTATCAAGTCTTCCTTGCTCCAACGCCGGCACCGCCGGTAGTAGCCTTTTAATTTCAGCAATTAAACGAACTGCATCAAACACAGGCATGCTGACAAAAGCGTCTGCTCCTAATAGTCGACCCGTCTTCTCTGTTGAGGCGTTTGCTTTAGCACCAATGGCGCTGGGTTCTAGAGCCAGTGTCATAAACATGGTGCTCTTGTGCAGTGGGTCTTTGCGCAACGCTTTAAGGAATTCAAAGACTGATTCATCTTCCAAATACGCGGCACAAACAACGACGTCTGCGTGATTGGTTCCATTTAAAAAAGCAAAGGCATCGGCGATGGTATGCGCAGAAACTACTGAGTGTCCAGCGGCCTGGCAGGCAGCTTTTAACTGCAAGGTGTGGGCGACACTATCCAGAAATAAAATTCTGAAAGTATCCTTAGCTGCCAGCCTTACGTCAGCATTTGCTAATTCGATTTCGGGTTCTTTTGCATTTTTCATGCGAGAATGGACGCGAAAACTAGGCAGTCGTTCCAGCACATTAAGCCAAGTTAAGGTTGCGTCCAAGAATGTCGCCAGTTGTCACTCTTGTACAGATAAAATATTAGATTCCAGCCTTAGCCATCTTACGACGATGTTTGGCACCATTAACTAATGCGCCCAAAGCTGATCCAGTAGCGACAAGAGCGCAAGCAATACTGAGTGTGATTAAACCTGACGCAGTCATCGCTAAGCCATCACCACGCGGAGCAAGAAGGGCGAGCTGGGCCAAAAAACCTGCAACCAGCGGGCTCATTTGCAAAAGTCCTAAGGCCACCAGCGGCTTGGCTTCACTGGTGCGGGCGCAACGAACAAAAGCATAAGCAGGAATTGCAAGAAAGAAGAATAACGCTACGGCTGCAGTAATTTCATCACCGCAAGAACTATCACCATAGACACTGTAATAATTCGCCGGGCGAGGATGTGTGAAAACCTGATAGAAAGCTGTCAAAGTTACAAGCGTAGCCGGTATTGACGCAGCAGCGGCAACTAGCACGGCCCGACCTGCGCGAAATGTTGGCGGAATTGCCATGCGTGCAAGACTAGCCAGTTTACCAACTGCTAAACAAAGAGTGCAGCAAATCAGCGCAGTAATGGCACCACCCACACCACCGTTGGCAAAACCAGTTAAAGTGACCAGGCTAGCCACTAGGCAACCAATGAAAACAGAAATAGAAGTGTGTTTGAAGCGCAAGAAACTGTATAAGAATTCTGCGTAGCAAAACATGGTAACCACAACACCGATAGTCGATGCATCAATAGTAGAGTGCATGTAAGCCGTGGTCTGTACACCACTGAAATGCCAGAAAAAATGACCAGACAAAAGATGAAGCATAAAATACGACATCATTGACGCTAAAACCATTGACGTAATAGCCACGCGCTGGCCAGTAGCGTGCCAGAAGGGGCGTTTGGGTTCAGAAATGTCAGCCTGACGGGGGCCATACATGAAAGGCATACCGCAGCCAACAACTACACGTCGCGGGGCGGATGGGTTCGAAACTGATGCTGAAGCCGTTAGTGGTGGTGAAGCAGGGGTTGTGACGGGTGAATCTTCCACCTGATTTTCAGAGCACACTAGAGTTTCGCTGTAGCTATCAGCAGCCACGACTAAATCTATGGACTCTTTCAGCTTAGAGGTTTCTTTAAACAAGCTTGGCTCCTGTACAAATTTATATGCCCAGAACCGCCCAGAATTGTCACTCAACCTGGTAAGCGCGTGTAATTAATTGTAGACTTTGACTCACTGAACGGTACTTGAGCATTGGCTAAAAATGAACCAGGTCAACTGAAACGCTGCGCACGTGGCCCAGCACTCGTTGCGCTTGCAACCATTTCGATATTTCATCTTGGTGATTGCGCCTGGGCCCTATCAAATGATGCCGCCCAACAAGCCGCCAAATATAAAGAACAGGGCGAAATCGCTTTCGACGACAAAAACTTTTCGGCGGCGGTCACAGCGTACAGCAAAGCGCTCAGCCTTTTGCCATACGACGCCGCCCAAAAGATGGCGGATCTTTATTACGCCAGGGCCGTGGCCAATGATGTCACAGGCCAATATCAGCGCGCTACATGCGACTGGCAGGCAGCGCGGGACAATTATGCCAAATGTTTGCAAGGTAATAAGGCCGGAGTGAACGTGCCTTTCGCCACCGCTTACAGAGATGAGTTGAGTGAAATCCTTGATTGGCGAGCGGCTCAGAATCCTAATACATGCGACTATTGCGAAAGTGTGCACTGTAAAAGGTTCGCGCCCGGCCAAACCATTACCGTTTATATTGATACCACCATGAAAACAGGTTTCGCTCAAGATTTGCGTGATTTGATTTTTCAAGCCATGAATTTGTGGTGCACATTTAGCGGCTCGCCAGTACGCATGCAACTGACGAGCACCATCGCCGGTGCCAACATTGTTGTTCATCGAGCTGATGGCGGCACCCAAATCGGCATTGGCGCAAATGGTCAAACTGCGGCACATTCATCGCGACAAATCATCAATCGAAGTGTCGTAAATTTGAGCGCGGCAACTTATGGCAGCAAAGACATGAGCCCAAGGGCTAAAGAAAAACTATTCAATTTAGCATTGCACGAAACTGGCCATGCTTTAGGTATTGATGGACACTCGCCGTCTGGCCTTGATGTGATGTATTTCAAATCGCCTTTGATTAAGCTGAGCGATCGTGACATGTCGACGCTCCGCAAAATTTATCAGTGATGCGAATGCGCAATTCTATCAACCGTCTTAACTGTCATTGCCTTGCCGTCAATCATAGTTATTATGGCGAAAAGCACGGTAGAGGCACGGAACAGATTAATTAGCCGAACGCTGAACTTTCCTACCATTGCGCAAGCGCTCAATAATGGCGACTATAGTGGCATCGTCTGACTTGCACACAATGGGAATGCTTTGCAGAGGCAATTTGACCCATGGACTGTTTGGGTCATGAAGCAATCGGTGCTGTATCTTCTTAGATGAAACCGCCCCTTCCTGATAGATGCTATCGCACCAGAAATTACGTCCAATCAAATAATCAGTAGCCAATTGCTGCCAATTTTTAGACTGCTTTTGAATTCTCGCGGCCACAGGCATTATTAATTCCCAGGCCTCGGCCTCAGTAAGATAACCGGCCTGATAGCCCCACCTGCATAGTGCCACACAACGGCAGTGATCCCAGGCCAACAAACCTCTGCTGCCAAATTGCTTGCCGTACTTTTTCACCAGTTGAATTGCTGCTTCAAAATCTTGAGGCAGATTCCAGCCACCCTTGAAACTATCAAGCGGTCGATTGGCCTCTATCTCCTTTTGCATGCGCTGCCAGCGGGTGTTATGGCCCACACAAAGCTGGTGTTTGAGTGTATCCAGCAGCTCGTCACGATCATGAACATCCCACCACTGCACTAACAAATCTTTTTGCTCAGACTTAAGATTCTCATTGGGCTCGGCGCCGGCTAAACTAGAACAGCCCTGCCGGTTCTGTGTGAAAAGTACGGCTGTGCACGCCAACGCCAGGCGCCTGGCCGGCTGCTTCTCCTGGTGTTTGAAATCATATTCAAGGTCATCAACTTCTGCTGAGCGTTGTTCGTAGAACTTCGGTTTCGAAAGGCTGCCAGCTTTAAGCATGTCTTTGCGAGCTGCGTCAAAAAGGCCAGAGCGCAATTCGGCTTCGGCCCTGAGAGCATACGCTCGCTCATAGTTTGGGCTGGCCTTAATGGCCGCAGAAGCGTCGGCGATGGCTTTCGAATATTGACATTCATAATTTTCAACAGCAGCCTTTAGGACCAAAAGCTTTGCATCGTTTGGCTTAGTCTTTAAAGCGTCCACCAGTTCTTGCAGGCAAATAGCACTGCTTTCTTCACCGATCAAACTTTCGCCGATAATTATGATGCTGGGTGATGGCTGAGGAGTGTCTACAGCGTTACTGACTTCACGGGCATTGAGAGGCACAACTGTGGTGGCCACAATCAGTGAGCAGGCCACGAGTAAATTGATTTTTTTAACTGGTGAATTCATCAGGCGATAAGTTTAGCATTGTCGCTCTTTATGAAATTTCGAAAAGTTTTCAACCCAGCATGTATTCATGAATCTAATCGATCCAGAATGCGCGATACTACCGGATGCAGCGAGATATCGAATTAAAGCCGGAAAAGATTTTGAGCCTATTTTTTGCACACAGAACAAAACTTCTTGCAGCAGGGTTTCTCGCAGTTTCGGCAAGCATAATCACCGTTATCGGTAGCGCGAACTGCGCCGAAACCACGTTGAGCGCTGCTTCACAGCAGAAGCCAGTACTGGTCCATCCATTTATTACACGCACTGCATCAGGTGAGATCAATAACGAATGCTTTGAAAGAGAAGTTCTGAGCAAGCTTAGAGCTCTCAAACTGCCGCCGGATTATCCAGAACAGAGAATGTGGAGACTCTATTCACTCAAGCCCTTGGAAATTGAGTTTGTCGAAAAATTGGCCTCCAAACTCACAGGAAAATCTCAAGATCAAATTGCATGTGAATTAGGTAACCCCGAGGTGAAGACTGGCGCTGAAGGCTACGCAGCGCCCTCGCGCACAGGCTGCTCGCACTGGGTTTACTTTCTTGGTTTTGAAATCGTAATGCTTGATTTAACTTTCTACGAAAACAAGTGCATCAGCGCCAGCGTTGATGGGAACCTTGAAAATATGTTTATTGCAATGAGAAGGCACAGAAAGTTTATACAAGACCTTGCTACAGGCAAATCGCGCGAAGAGGTATTCAAAAGCACCCATGCCTTAGATTATCTCGTACTTCTCAACGACAAGAACGGCGATGTCAGTTTTGCTGCAGCTCGAGGACTGGTGCAACAGCAGCACAATGAAGAACTACGTAATGGGCTTGAAATAAAACCCAGCAATCGAAGTATGTACTATGGCCTAATGCGACGAGTAACCCTCGAGTTGACCCTTGAAGACAATAAATGCACAGGGGCAAACGAATATTTTGAATTCCACTGAGCGTCTTACAAATACTCCAAATCCAATCCGGTATGTGCGGCTAAAGCTTCTGTTTGCGCCTCTGTCAGACACAACATAGAAATGCTACCGGGCTGAGAAACCACCACAAAGCGCTTGCTGCTGTGTGTTTTACGCAACAAGTCAGCCATCTTGTAAAGCACATTGAGATCAAAAAACGAGCCGTTGCATTTCAATTTCCACTTATATTTTTTTCCGGCCAACCTAAATGACATCCATGCAGCAGCCTTGCCATCATCATCGCCATAAAAGTAATCTTGCACATCTTCCAGATCAAAATCACCTTCAGCGATATCGCGACAGTGCATGGCAATTTCTTCATAGGGAACTTTAAAATTGAAAGTGCGTACATTGGCCGCTAAATCGTTGCAGCCGACACTGACTAACGCTCGCAAAAACGGTTCCTTCTCTTCGTACTCCACTCTGTTTTGACGCACAGCAAAAACTCTCTCTAACGTAAAATCAGAGTTTAGCTTGATGCCGTATTTGCTCAAAACAGCGAGCTGTTCTTCAAGCGAAGTGTGCCAGAACCGGCGGCGCCGGCTGTCATTCTTAGCGTCTGCTCTAAACTGATCGGCATAGCGCCTGGCTTCAGCAACTATAGTTAAATCGCATGCACAAGCAGCGGCTTTGTCGAAAGCGACACATGCAAGATCATGATCTCGGCGACGAACATGCAGAAGACCTTCGAGATAACTGGCAAACGGACGCCCCGAATCTATTTGTCTTGCCTTTTCAAAGGCCATCAAAGCCTGGTCATACTGGTCGCTAACTAGAGTCTTGGCCCGGCCAAAAAAGCAATTAGCCAAATAGTTCTCTGGGTCTAGCGACAATGCCAGTTCAGCGGTCTGCTCAAACTGAGCTTTTCTCTCAGGAGTGGCAGCTGAAGCAGTTGAGCTCAATGTCAGCTCATACAAAGCGTTGAGTTTTTCCAACAACAGCTCCATATCATGAGGTGCAAATTCTAAAGCCAGGTCGCAATACTCAACTGCCACCTGATGACGGAGAAGCCGATTCTCTAACCCAATTAAGTGCAGATATGCGTCTCGCACAGCTTCGGCGGCAGCCCCTGCCTTTAACGCGACAACGTGTTGATAGCACTCACTCGCCTTAAAATCGTCTTTTACTTTCTCATAGAGTTTGCCCACTGCCAGCAAAACACTAGGATCAGCGTTTGTGCGCGCAGTAAATTCAAGATACTTTTTAATCGCTGTACGATAATTGCCAGATTGCTCGGCCTCAGTACCTTCGGCAAAAAGCTGCTCAGGTAACATAATTTGCTTAGCCATGTAAGACCCACCATTAACGCTCTGGCTATTAGAGCAAAAAAAGTTTGGCTAATTGTGGTCGTCGCTCAAAGTACTGGTTGATTGATTGATGGCTCTAATTCAGCTCGACAACAGCCTTACCACCAGCAATGTCGCTCAATTTCTCCACTTTGGAGGTCTCTGCAAAATCAAGCTTTTTCAAATCGATAGAACGCAAAGTCAAATTGTCATACGAGCGAAAATAAAGAATATTGTTGGTCAAATCTTTAACCACAATCCACTGCGTGTAATCGCTGTGGTCAAGAGAATTATCTTGTGGGCGCACATCTCCAAGCGGTATGTCGACGGCATTTAGAATGTGCAATGCCAGATTGACGCCAGCAGAGGATGTGGATACAGGCTTGGCAAAGGCAAGCATAGCGTTGGCGCGTACGAAGCGCGAAGGTGGTGTCCAATCGCCGGGAATACCTAGAAATCCACCGCCCTGGCCTGGTGGTGACAAAACCGTACCGCGAATTTTAACCGGTTGCGCATTGGCCGCTGACAAATTTAAATAGTTACTCAGGTTGGTGCGATGCCAATCGAAAGTGGGTGCGTTAGTTAGCACTCCTGCCAAATTGTCATAAATTTTCTGCTCACCGTCGATAAATTCGATCACAGCACTGTTACCTGAAGCGTCATGGATAGCCAAATGTGCTGTAGGAATGCCTCCCCAGTCAGCCATCTGCGGAGCCCACACTTTTACTTTAGCAATCGCAGCTTTTACTTCTGCAACAGTAGAAAAATTACCGAGCAGCCAGTGATCGAGATCGACAATGCTGACAGCCTCGTCAGCGTGACTTGAATCTACTTGCTGATATTTGGTGCCAGGCATCCAGAGAAGGCCGACAGACAGGCCTTTTTCGTTTAAACCGTCCACCGCCAGCTGCATGTTGTTGGCATCAAGGGCAACGTAACCAAATTTTGACTTCCAGGTCAAACCGGGCTTACCATCAGGAGTTTGCGAGTTGCGCGACTGTCCTCGCGGATACTTCCAGACATGAGATTGAAGGTCAGCACCCCATTCCATAGAGCGACCAACAATTTTGGAACCATCTTTCGGTTGTACCAAAAAGTCGGTGCATGCCTGCGTCGGCAATAGTGAAAAGTTGAAGGCCACGGCGGCCAAAAGAGTACTAATGATTTTTCTTGCTCGCATGCTTCGTCCCAATTCAGCTGTTGCCACTAAAAGATTCAGGGGCAGTATAGAAGATTGGAAGAAGATACGTTTCTAATTTTCGAACTCGGCCAGGGTCAAAGTTGCAAGACTGTCAAGTTCTTGCAGTGTCAGATATGGTGCTTCATAAACGGCCACGCGAATAGGTGTCGATGAATTTGTCTTATCAAACTCTGCTTGGGCAGAAGCGCGCAGATCTAAGCTCGAATATAGATTTACCATTTCGATTTCATCATTCAAAATTTTCAATACGGCAAGCAAGCCAGGAGTGTTGAAGCAGCTTGACGAATCAAAGTATGGTCCACGAAATTCCACAAATCCCACCATCAGAGTGTCATCGTCTGACAGGCGTCCCAACTGGCCTGGAATAGAAATTGTTTGCATTAGACAATCCTGAGAAGTAACTTCAGGTCATTGTGGCTTAACGTTATTAACGAGTAGTTAAGGCTAGGGCCTACCTTTACATCCCCAAAGGTCAAGCAGTAACATACTTATATTGAATTAGAGGCTGATATGGCGATAAAAGAGATGACAAGTCTCAATTTCAATCAAAATCCTGATCGAGCTATGAAGGCAGCCCGAAACGGTCCGATCATGATTACCAACGACGGGCAACCCACGCACGTCCTCTTAACTATTGAAGATTACCGCAACCTTGTGGGTCACCAACCAAGCATTGTTGATCTGTTGGCGATGCCTGATACCGTTGATATTGAATTCGATCCGCCGAGATTGAAAGACGGTTTTTGGAAGCGTCGAATTAATTGATGCTCTATCTACCCAGACCGAAAAAGCCCTTTTTCTTTTCTTGAGCTGGGGGCAAAGGGCTCGGTGTCATAGTTGGATCAGCTGAACGCTGGACGTAGACTGTTGGATAGGCCGGTATTGCTTCAGGCGTTGAAACAGTTTGCTGAACTACTACTCCAGAAGTCGGCGCCGGTTTATTGGCAGGAATCCAGTTATTAAGCGACCTTGATGCCACAACCGCAACGACCATAAAGGCAATGACTAGAAGACAAGCCATGATTGGTCCTGACATACTCCAATTGCCAACATAAGTCGAGGGCATGTCTACAACTTCTTCTTTAGGCATCTCTTCGCGAAGCTTTTGCTCAACCAGAGCTTGCTCATAGGCATGTTGATCCGCTGCAACGCGTTCGGGTCCATCAAGAGCTGGGTTATTAGTCGTCTCTTCCATGGGTTCGTTTGATCTTGAATGCATGCTGCCTAACTCCGTCGGTATTTGACTCCTACGACTGTCACTGACGAGGTTAGTTCCAATGTAAATTGGATACACGGGTCCAAACCATATGGTTTGTGGGATTTCCACCATTGTTTCGAATATGCGCTGCTGTTAGATTCGAAAACAATCATGGCACGGTAGCCGGAACGCAACGGAGAATTAGCTGTATGACTTGTGACCGCGGCGCCTTAAATGAAGTACAGACAAGCGATGCGAAGTTGAACGCGCACGACAAGCTTAGCTCTGAAGCACTTCAGAAATCTATTTCCGCAACAGTCAATAAGTTTGATCAGATAGATAAAGATAAAGATGGTTTCTTGACTCCAACCGAGCTTAATCAAGCACCAGACAAAAAGTTTGGCGCAACTTTAGCCAAGAATATTGACCAAATTCAGAGCCTCAGCAATGATGAATGGTTCTTTGAAAATGACGGCATCACAAAAAACGACCTGGCTTTGCTGAATCAATCAGCCCGATCTTTCCCTGAAGAAATGCGCATAGCCCGCGATATCAGAGAGACAATAGAAAGAAACTTCCGCACCATTTCGGGTGGAGATACTCGCATAAGGCGTGGCGAACTGACCAGTGCGGCTAATTCTACCGAATACAGTCAGTGTGATCGCGAAGCAATGGCGGAAGGCTTAGAGCGGTTTGGCAGCATTGGTCACAAGTCAGGCAAAAGTTCACGCAAGATCAAAGAGTGGCATTTAAAAGAGTACGAGGGCGAAGTGTCAGCCCGATTCAAACTGCCCATAAGCATGGCCAATGATTTACAGAAGTAACCGACAAAAGTTTGTTAATTAGACTCGGCCAACGCCTGACCGCGTCCGCGTTTTTCGTCGACGAATAAAACCACAATCAGGCCGAGTATGAAAAACATGAGAGTTGAAAGCAGGGCCAGCCGATAGTTGGATCCGCTCAAATAAGTAACGAGCCCGTAAGTCATGGGCCCAATAATTGCTGACAATTTGACAGATAAACCCCATAGGCCAAAGAATTCTGCCGAACGTCCAGCGGGCGAAAGTTGGCCCACCAGGGCGCGACCGGCTGATGCACTGGCGCCCATGGCGATACCCATGATGTTGGCGGCACACCAAAATCCGTTTTTATCAGTGGTGGCATAAGCAATAAATATTGCCACCGCCCACAGTACCAGCGTCACTGCCAGCGTGCGCACAGAGCCAACTTTATCTTGAATAAATCCAAAGATGAATGCTCCGACGGCGGCGGTAATGTTCACTACTATAATAAGAATAATCGATTCATTGGTTTTAAAACCCATCACCTGCTCAGCGTAAACAGCTGCCAGAGCCACTACCGTAGTAGAGCCGCAACTGTAGCAAAGCAGCGACAATAAAAACGTGAAGAGGTCACGATGTTTTTTGGCGTCGCCAATAGTGTTCAACACCTGGCGAAAAGCCCCTGCGGCAATGGTACTAACCTTTGATTGATCCGTTGATTTGTGCGCTCTTTCCTTCAACCAAATAAATGTTGGTGCAGAAGCCATCATGAAAATTACGGCGACAAACAGCATGGTCACTGGCACAAATTGAACAGGTGCCTGTCCGGCTTTTTGCGCCCAGGTAACGTAGGCCAGACAGGTGCCAAGCACTGCAATGCCGCCGATATAGCCAAGTGTCCAGCCAAAGGCTGAGATGCGACCCATTTTTTCGGGTGTGGCAATTTCGGGCAAGAATGCGGCAATCAGGTCTTCTGAAGTGCCAAAGGCAAAATTAGAAAGCACGAGCAAAGTCATGGCCAGCGCCACATCGCCTTGATGCACCAGCGATAAGCCGGCGGTGCAGATGACACAAAAGAAAGTTGAGACCATCAAAAACCGCTTCTTGATGGCGAAGGCGTCGGCAATTGCTCCAACCACAGGGGCGGTCAATACCACCAGCAGGTTGGCTAAACCAAGCGAACAAGTTAGATACAGAGTGGCCGTAGAGAGCTCCACGGCGCTGGCCACGGTTTTGACAAAATAAGCATTGAAGATTGCAGTGGTGACTACTGTGGTATAGCTAGAATTAGCGAAATCAAACATGGCCCACGACCAGATTTCGAGTCGGGAAGCAGTTTTGACAGCTATGGGGTTTTGATTCTCCCTAATTTCTTCGTTATTTCGGTTGCCGTTAGAAGTCAAAGCCTGGCCTGTGGTGAAAAAAACAGTATTCTCAGCGGTGCGCCGCTATGGCATGAGATTCTCGCACAGCGCGAGATGACAGATTGATGGAAGATTCAGTTTAATTAGTGTGTGGTCGATTTTGACTCTTAAAGACAGGCGATGGAGAAGCCAAGCATCAGATGAAAAACAGCAGTAATTTTGCTCTCGCTCTTTTGTTAGCATGCTCGTTCAGCCTGGGCGAAGCGCACGCTCTGAGCGGCAAAATAGACAAATATGACAGTTCAGCCAAGCGAGCTTTCGAAGAAGGCGACTTTAAAAGAGCGCAATCGCAGTGGGAGCGCTTGAGAGATGAGCTCGGCAAGAATGCTGAAGAATTATCGGACCAAGATAAGGCTCAAGTGCAAGCGATCGAAGAGCGCACTTTACGACAAATTGGCGAATGCGCTCTGCAATTAAAGAGCTATGCCTTTGCATCCGAATGCTTCCATCAGGCCCAGAAACTGGCCGCGGGTGGCGATCCGGAGTTAGAGAAAGATCTGAGCTTGTTGTCGAACAGTTATCGGTTGGTGGATCCGGCTACCTTTGGGGCGGATGTTGCCAGCGCTTTCAAAGAGGTGGGCGCAGAGAAAATTGCCGTTTCCAAAACCAACACCGGCCATCATATTGAAATTTTACTGGCTGATAAATATGTCAAAGCCATAGGACAAAAAGGCGTATCGGAAATTGGTTTCGATAAAACCATCACTTTCGAATTGAGCGAACCTAATGAAGGTGAAATTCGCATTGACCGCATTACCGGTCTTAAAGTTCATGTGCAGTTTTGGGTCAATGTGATCGCATCACGCTTACATAAAAACGATGAGCAACAACCAATCGCCGAAGTCACGGGCGAAAAAATGGGAATCTCTCAATCAATTTCGAGCAAATTACCTGATCAAATTTATCAACCAGTCATGGCTTTAATTGGCAAAGTAAAGAGTGTGTTTAATAATGGTGGTGACGGCAGCAATATTGATATAAGTCTGATTAAAAACGCCATCAACAGTGGTGCCATGCCGGCAGGCGAAGTTGTTCCGGCAAGTAATAGTGGCACTGAGTCCACCACAACCGTCAGCCCCGATAACCCACCAGGAAGCCCTCTACCAGATGCTCAGTAAGACTATTCCTTTAGCTTTTTGCCTCTGCCTGAGCGTTGGTAGTTTCTTCAATTTTGCGCCAATCAATCAAGCACTGGCAACAACACCAGCGGCGCAGAATAAACCTGCTGGTGAAGCCTTTGAAGATGACAACGGCAATCTTTTTATGGAAGAAGTTGTCGACAGCAAACCAAAACCCAAGCTGCCCAAAATTCCTATTGATTTAAGCCGAGTGGGAGTATCAGTCGATCCGCACGGCAACATAGTGCCTATTAAAGACTCTGCCACAGACCCGTGGGCAGGCACTGGCGTTAAACCTTTCGTCAATAATATCGAAAACACTTTTCAGGCTTTGCCCCAGCCATTTGTCTTCGGTGGCCCAGGATACGGCTACACTCCTTACGGTTATCGTCCTTACGTGCCCGGATACAACGCTCCCGGTTATATCAATCCCAGTTTAAATCCGCGGCCAATTTATCCTAATGGTGTGATTGGTAATGGGTTTTATCCGGGTTATGGCGGTTACGGCGGCTACGGTGGATTTGGCGGTTATGGGAATCCATACTATGGCGGCTTGTACGGCGGATATAACGCTTATGGAGGCGGATACAATCCGTGGAACAACTACGGCAGCTTTAGCGGCGGCAATCTTTTTGGCAACCCGGCGGCCGGTTTATTTGGCGGCAATGCCTATAATCCGTTTGGTTATGGTGGCGGATATGGTGGCGCATACGGTTACACACGACCGGCAGTGACACTCAACATCGGTAAATTCCAGGCGGCGATTGGCTCGGTGCCGGCTTATCCTTATGGCTATCCGGTTTCCCCGGCACCGTTTTATGCTCCCGCCTTTTCTACTCCCCGCTTGTATGGTGGTGGCTTCCTAGCACCTAACACCACCACCACCCAAACAAGCATGTGGAAAGCATTCAACTTGGCTTTTTAGCCTTTAGCTCGACCAACCGAAACTATTTTTTCACCAGTTCCTTCATGGCTTCAAAGTGGTCGACGGGCGCAAGGCGATCCATGTTTTGAAAGGGCACCATCCAGCCCGGATATTCCGGCGGCAATTGGCTTACTTCATCGAGAATTGCAATTTCACTGTCGCTCAATTTAACGTGCACCGAACTCAAATTGTCTTTCAACTGTTGCATATTTCTAGCACCAATAATCACTGAAGTAACAACTGATTTCGACAAAAGCCATGCTAAAGAAATCTGCGCTGCGCTACAGCCATGCGCTTCTGCAATAGGTGCGATCGCTTCGAGAATATTCCATGTGCGCTCTTTATCAACAAGTGGAAAATCAAATTCAGAGCGGCGCGAATTCTCAGGTTTTTGATTCTCGCGACTAAATTTGCCTGAAAGCAATCCACCTGCAAGTGGGCTCCATACAAGCAGTCCTGTTTTTTCAGCTTCCAGAAGAGGCACCAGTTCGCGCTCTAAATCGCGACCGGCGAGTGAATAATAGGCCTGCAAACTATCAAAGCGAGCCAAATTTTTGTATTCAGAAATTCCCAATGCTTTAGCCAATTTCCACGCTTGCCAATTTGAGCATCCTATATAGCGAACCTTGCCGGAATTAACGAGAGTATCTAAAGCGCGCAAGGTCTCTTCAATGGGAGTAACGCTGTCGCTGCCGTGAATCTGATAAAGGTCAATGTAATCGGTTTGCAAGCGGCGCAGGCTGGCGTCTACAGCGTCCATGATATGCCCGCGCGATGCACCGACATCGTTGCGGCCGTCACCCATGCGGCCAAAGCACTTTGTGGCGATGACAACATCTTTTCGGGCTATACCAAGATTCTTGAAGGATTGACCAAGCATCTCCTCGCTGCCGCCTTCAGAATAGATATCGGCGGTATCAAAGAAATTGACACCCTCCGCTATGCAAGCCTTGACGAGTTCATCCGCCTGAGCCTGATTAGAGCCGCCCAGCATTTTGAAAATGCCTTTACCGCCGTCAAAAGTCATAGCACCAAAGCAAAGGGTCGAGACCAGTAAGCCGGTATTGCCGAGAGTTCTATATTCCATATGTGATTTCCTCAACTACTTAAGCGGCCCAATCAGAAATCTCTAATTGCCAGCGCTTGCCTAATATTGAATCATAGACCGAACGTTCATTCTAGTGCCGGTAAATTAAAAGTTACTGGGCTGCAATTGCTTGCCAGGACGCTTTGGCGATTTTCTTCAAGGAAGCTGGTGGTAAAGCCATTTCATTTTTGGCAAGACGCCTGGCTAATCCAAACGAAAACTCGTGGATCGCCTCAGGAGGAAGATCTTTCAACAGGCCGCCATCTTTCTTAGGGCGAAAGGCGTTCATGAATGCCTGTAGAGCAGGATCTGCCTGTGCTGCGTGGTCGGACGCAGTAGAACAAAAAGTAGAATTTTCATACAGGTCGAGAAAAAGTGTTTCGCGCAAATGCGTGCGATAGAAATTATAGACTTTGACAAAAGAAAGTAAAAACAACTCTTCTATTGAATTGCTAGTCGGTTGCCCATCAAGAATAAATTTCACTTTTACAGATTTGACGTGCAAATAAACAGCGTGAATAACATCTTCTTTGCTGGCAAAATAATGGTAAATAACGCCGGCGCTAGCGCCAGCTCTCTTCGCCAGAAGAGACATTGGTGAGTTGTGAAAACCACGCTCAACAACGAGATCGAGCATAGTTTCAACAATCATCTGGCGTTTGTCTTTAGGCAATGCTTTCTGTTTTGTTGACGCCATTTTGAAAGCCTGTTACTGCATAAATAGGTTAGAACGACCATTCTAATCTATATAACCCTGTTTGCAGTCAAGTTTTCTCAATCATTTAAACGAATGCGCCACCTCTTTGACTTTGGCTGCGCCGGTACTACCGTGAGATGTTTTGGCGGTCACCGAAACGACGGGATCGAACAGAGCGAGAGCGTCAGTTTCATATTCTTTGCTGAAATTCTGCAGCTCGGCCAGTGTTAAAGCCGAAAGAGAGACAGCTTTCTCCCGTGCGAAAACCACGAGAGCCGACACTTCTTCGTGGGCTCGTCGAAATGGCACCGACTTATTTACAAGGTATTCCACCAGGTCGGTAGTAATCATATCTGGGTCAGAAGCGGCTTTCAGCGTTGTCTCGCAGTTGACGGTCATGCTGGCAATGGCAATTGCCATGACATTTAGGCTGCCACTCAGTTCGTGGCTGACCTTAATAACCGGCTCTTTGGTCTCTTGCAAATCGCGATTATAACCAAGCGGCAGACCCTTTAAGGTGGAAAGTATATTTACTAACGCACCAATCATGCCACCAGTTTTTCCGCGCACAATTTCAACGGGATCAGGATTTTTCTTTTGCGGCATCAAACTCGATGCCGTGGTCACAGCGTCACTAAAAGTGACAAAGCCAAACTCGCGCGAGGCCCAAATCACAAATGTTTCGGCCATCTGACTTAAGTGCACCGAGCACATTGACGCTGCAAATAAATACTCAGCGGCAAAATCACGATCGCTAACGGCATCAATCGAATTATTGAAACAGCCCTGCATACCAAGCAATTTGGCGCTCAAATGCGGATCGATTGGAAGCCCGGTACCAGCCTGGGCACCAGCCCCTAGTGGTGAAATCGCCACCCGTTTTTCGAGATCTTCAAAGCGACCGTAATCTCTAGCGAGCATTTCTATGAAGGCATGCATAGCGTGGGCGAAAAGCACAGGCTGTGCCCGTTGCAGGTGTGTATAGCCCGGCATGACAGCGTCAATATTCTCTGTGGCAGACTTGTTGATCGCTGCTTTCAGTGCTGCAATTTGCGCTTTGTGCTGAGCGATTTGCCCGATTACAAAAAGCCGCAAGTCAAGTGCGACTTGATCATTTCTGCTGCGCGCGGTGTGAAGCCGCAGAGCGTCTTGACCAATGAGTTGTTCGAGACGTTTCTCTACATTCATATGCACGTCTTCAAACACAGGGTTGAGCACAAAGGCACCAGCGTGGTACTCGCTCAAAATGGCCTGCAAACCGCTGACAATATTCGCCGCCTGGGCCTGGGTAAGCAGGCCCTGCTGACAAAGCATGGTGGCGTGGGCGATACTGCCCTGAATATCAACCTCGATTAAAGCCTGATCGGCATCAACCGAATTGATAAAAGCAGTGACCGACTGATCAAGCTGTTGCGTGAACGCTTTTCTTAATACTTGCATTTTTCTGGCTCCAGGCAGAGAGTCTAAGACCGTTAATATTGATGAAACCGCCTGAATCAGCGGGGTTGAAGCTCGACATATTTTCGAAGCTTGTCATTTTTTCACTGTAAAGTGAGAGTTCAGATTTTCTTGCCACCACCATAGAGCTGCCCTTATAGAGCTTGATCTTGGCCACGCCACTGACACAAGTTTGCGAATCTTTGATGAAATTGTGCAGCAGTTGTGTTTCAGGGGCAAACCAGAATCCGTTATATGTTAACTCGGCAATTTTGCTGACCAACGACTGCTTTAGATGCGCTACTTCTTTGTCTAAAGTAAGCGATTCAACGGCCTGGTGAGCCTGCATCAGAATGGTGACGCCGGGAGTTTCGTACACGCCTCTAGACTTGATACCAATATAACGATTCTCCACCAAGTCAATGCGACCGACACCATGGGCGGCGGCAATTTCGTTGGCCTTTTCCATCAATGCCACAGGGCCCATTTTCACACCGTCAATGGCAACCGGCACGCCTTGCTCAAATTCAATTTCAACAAACTGAGCTTTGTCTGGTGCCTCTTCAGGATTCTTGGTCCACAAGTAAATGTTTTCCGGCGCTTCCTGCCACGGATTTTCTAAAATGCCACCCTCATAGCTAATGTGCATCAAATTAGCGTCCATGGAATAAGGTTTCTCTTTCGTGATCGGCAGAGGGATGCCGTGCTTTTCAGCATAAGCAAAGAGATCTGTGCGGCTTTGATACTCCCATTCACGCCAGGGAGCAATGACGCTAAGTTGTGGGGCCAGCGATTTGACTGCTAATTCAAAACGCACCTGGTCATTACCTTTACCAGTGGCACCATGGGCGATGTAATCGCATCCTTCACGCAGCGCAGCTTCAACCATGCCTTGAGCGATGCAGGGCCGGGCGAGCGAGGTGCCAAGCAAATAGACGGCTTCGTAAACAGCATTAGCTTGAATAGATGGGAAGATGAAGTCTTTAACAAACTCGTTCTTCAAATCGTCAATGATGCATTTTTCAGCACCGGTTATCAATGCCTTAGCGTGTACGGCATCAAAATCTTCGTCCTGGCCGACATTGGCGCAATAAGCCACGATTGGCACATTATATTTCTCTTTTAACCAGGTCAAAATGCATGAGGTGTCGAGCCCACCAGAGTAGGCCAGCAATATTTTTTTCATTTGTTATCTCCTTAAAGCACTAGAGCAAGTATTGCTTTTTGCGCGTGTAATCTATTCTCGGCCTGGTCGAAAACCACTGAATTTGGGCTGTCTATCACTTCGTCTGTAATTTCTAAACCGCGATGAGCAGGTAAGCAGTGCATGATGATGGCATCAGCTTTGGCACTTTTCATAAGAGCGGCGTTGAGCTGATAGGGTGCAAATATTTTTTCTCGTTCTTTTGCTTCGGCCTCTTGACCCATTGATGTCCACACGTCTGTGTAAACTGCGTCGGCACCGGCCACCGCCACATGCGGGTCGTTCGATAAAGTAATTGTGGCACCGGATATCTTGGCCAGCTCCAGAGCTTTCATCCAGATTGAGGCCTGGGGCTCATACTTGTGAGGACAACCGATGCTGAAGTCGACGCCGAGAGTAGCCGCCGTGAGCAAAAGTGAGTTGGAAACATTATTGGAATCGCCGATATATGCCAATTTTATTCCTTTTAAACTGCCCGCTTTAGCTTTGTGTTCAATAAGAGTTTGGAAGTCGGCCAGCGCCTGACACGGATGCTCTTTGTCAGATAGGCCATTGATTACAGGAACGTTGGCATTGGCAGCCAGAGCCTCAATGGTGGAATGCTCGAAAGTACGAGCCATGATGCCGTCTACCCAGCGCTCTAGATTTTTGCCCACATCAGAAATTGTTTCGCGCTCACCAAGTTTGGTTTCGATGTTGATGGCGTGACCGCCGAGCTGCGTCATACCAGCTTCGAATGTCACTCTTGTGCGCAGTGAAGGCTTTTCAAAAAGCATTGTCAAAGTTTGACCTTTAGCAAAAAGCGTCTGGGTGGCGTCAAATTTGTGCGCCTTCAATTTAGCGGCAACTTCAAGAATCAAATTGATTTCGGTGGCATTGAGCTGCTCGATGCCGATGATATCTTTACCCCTCATGCTGTGTTCTTCAAGAACAAATGCTAGCGGTGAAACACCTTCAGGGTTAGCCATACGCTGCGGTTTAGCGGTTTTAAACTGAGAGATGCCGCCTGGAGGGGAGTCTTCTTTAATTGCTATATTGATTTGAGTCATCGTTGTTCCTAATTGAATGGTCGTGAATTTAATACGAAAAAAAACCCCGGGCGCTTGACCCAGGGTTGCTTCAAATCTTGTTTTGCTTTTTAGCTATGCAAGTCGATGCCCCGGGTTCGGTGAGAACTCGCGGCGGCGGCGGTTGGCGGCAGTGGTGATAACTGGCATTGCAGATTGCATTCCAAAGCAGTGACGAATTGAAGGTTAACTGCGGCTCGCATCTTTGTCAACGATTATTTTGAAAATATGGCAATTGTGTTGCGAAATGATTAGTGACTTGCCTTCAATTCACTATCCTTAACCCAGTTACCGTGAAAACCAAAAGGCACGCGCACGGGTAAATGGATGGTTGCCACAGGATCGCCGTCAAAATTCTGAGCATCAAGAATGACCACATCTGATTTATTTGTGTTTTTGTCAAAAACGTAGGACAACAGCCAGCCTTCATCTTCGGCTGAAGCATTCTCTTTAGCCACGAACACAGGTTCCATTGTCACTCGACCGTCTCCGTAGTTGTGTTCGATGGTTTCAGACTTGAGCAAATCATGCTTGAACGCGCTACCAAACTCAAGGTTAGCGGTAAACTCGGCGGTATAGCCATAGCGATAGTTTTGCCCTACTAGCTTATCGTTCAAACGTGGAAACTCTACGGCTCGCTCACTGAGCTGTGTTTCGACTAATCTGCCGCTGGCTAAGTCGAGAATCCAGCGCACCAGCATCGGTGCCTGAATTGAGCGCTTCAAAATCGAGGCATCAAAACTAGTTGAATTTTTCACTACATCAACCACAACCTTATCTGCGTCTTCGTAGGCATTGAGAATGTGATAAACGTAGCAAAGTGGTGTTTCAAACCACTTTGTAGCGCCGACATCACCCGAGCGTGGCAAAAGCCCTATGCGACCCTGTCTCTTGGAATTAAAGGCATACGGCAGACTGCCGCCAAGTGCAGTAACCAGGTCGAAAGTGAAGGGCAAATCGAGCACCACCAGATACGACGGCGTGATAGCGGTGTCGTGAATCATGGGCATATGAGGCGCTGCAATCTCAGCAGCTTTGCGAGAGCGACCAGCAGCGTCCACCACTAGATAATCTACAGATCTCTTGCCCGGTTCGTACGTAATTACATGCAGATCGCCCGTTGAAGGATCGCGACGAGGATGAGCGCTGAATCCGCCCTCAAGGGTGCCGCCAAAATCACTATTGGCGACACTCTGCAAATCTTTGTCTAGCCTGATGGGCAAATCTCCAGCCTCAACTAGGGCGTAAAGATCGCCTGCGATACTTAAAACATTTGTATTGACACTGCCACCACGCCTGTTGCGCAATTTGGGCAACGGCTTTCTTTTAAGTTCTTTTGCGACGTTGTTACTGAGCACATAATTATTGCGATACCACTCAGCTTTGCCTTGAGTTAATCGAAGACCATGCACCATGCCTGCGCCCACGAACCAGTGATAGTTTTTAGCACTGACTTTGCCAACGGGATTTGGCCCTACTCTAAGGAAACGCCCGTTTAACTCGAGCGGAATTGAACCGCTGACAGGTAAATCAAAGATGACATTTTCGTCTGTTACCGGAGCAAAATTGGCTCGTAGAAACGCATTTGTCGAACTTTGTTCTAGAACTTTTTCACTGGTAGCCATCTTTTGAATCCTCACTGACGTTAAAACCGATCCAACCGATATAAGACTACTCCTATATCTGCAAAATACAATAGCCGGCCACACCAAAATTGCAAAGTTTTCACATTTGCCAGGCTACATCAAGTACTTGAATTACTTTGACCGTCGGTTCTGCCGCTTGTCTAACGACTTGATTGCTTCTGTAGCCTCGTCAATCCAGTCTATATAAGCTTGCTTAGACTTCAAACCCAAGTCTAAAGTGAGACGGCCGGACAATTCTTCGCGATTTGAACACTTTCCAGATTTGGGAATTTTGATAGCTTGTAGTTGCTGCAATATCGCAGCATGTTTTTCTCGAGTACTGGCCAACACTTCTAATATAGATTCTGAGTCAACGAAATCGCTAAAGAATACTTGCACGAGCAATGGATCGCGGTATACGGGAGGCTCAACAGGCGCACTGAGCCACTTTTCTAATTCGACTTTGCCGCTTTTTGTAATTGAATAGACTTTGCGATTTGGCCTATCTAGCTGAATTTCAACTTCACTTGTGGCAAATCCCTGCTCTACGAGTTTGTCGAGAGTTTTATAAATCTGCGTCTGATCGCCCGGCCAGAAATAGGCCACACTTTTATCGAAATGCTCATTTTTCAGAGTGTATCCCGTTTGTGAGCCACGACGAAGAAAACCAAGAATTGCATGAGCGAGCGACATTTAAACTCCAGAATAATCTTGAGCGCTGACCCGTAGGACACTTCCTATATTAGACCAGTTCGGAGAAGCTTGTAAGTTTCATCTGCCGCTGATTGCTTCCGCGCAAGGGTTTGCGGTTTAATTCAGAGACCATATTAATATTCCGGCGGCGTTTTCCTAAAAAGGGAGGGTATAGCTGTATATGTCAAACTAGAGCTTCACTCAAGCGGCGGTGTTCTGAGCATGGAGAAATGACAGTGAAATTTGCTAAGCGTGCTTTCAGGTATGCGAACAGAACTGCCTTAAGTCTGGCTATCGTGCTAATTCCGGCCACCAGTTCAGTCTTCACTCCTCCAGCCTTTGCCTCAGATGACGACGACTACAGCAAGCCTCTCGAAAAGGGCGAACGCTACCTTGAAAAGAAGGAATATGAGAACGCTGTAGCCACCTTTACTAAACTTCTCCGGGAACACCCTGGGGCTTACGAGGCCTATCTTAAACGAGCTGCCGCTCGCAGCCAGCTGAGAGACAATGAAGGCGCTATGGCTGACTATGAGCAGGCAATTAAGGCCAACCCAAACGCCGTTGAAATTTATCTGCAGCGCGGCGAGCTGCAAGCCAGCCTGGGCGAAGAGGAAGCGGCCGTCCGCGATTATGGCGAGGTTTTGCGCCTTGATCCTAAAAATACCAGAGCCTTGCTGTTGAGAGGTCAGGCCCTGAAACTTAACGGCGATTTCGCAGGAGCTGCCAGAGATTACGACACCTATCTCAAATCGGAAGGGAGCGATCTTTCTGCGCGCAGAGAAAGAGCTGATTGCAAATTGCAACTTGGTGCTTATAATGACGCCGTCGCCGACTACCAGTACATTCTCAAAAAAGGTGGCAGCAAAGAATTTGATGTTCACTATGAATGGGGCGAAGCATTGCAAGCCAAGGGTGATACCACCGGCGCCACCGACCACTTTAACCAAGCGATAGCTTACTTTTCAAAAAGCATTGCCAAATCGCAAAAGAAAGGCTTAGATTACTACTATCGCGGCATGGCCTATTACCAGCTCTCGCAAACCGACAAAGCCCTTAGTGATTTAGAAAATGCTGCGCGAATGCTGCCGGGAAACGCCAATGCTCAATTTAAACTAGGTCACCTGCAGCTGGCCAAAGGCCAATCGGCGCAAGCACTCACGCATCTGGATGAGGCTCTGAAAATCAATCCTCGAATGCAAGCGGCCCTGGTCGATCGTGCCACTATCAAGGCAAGTCAGGGACACTACGAAGAAAGCAAAGCCGATCTTGATCGTGCCTTGCAAATCACTCGCAATGCCGAAGGCCTTTACGCCCGCGCTATGGTTTCACTATCGCTTGGAGATATTGGTGGCGCCGCAGACGATTTAGCTGAAGCGAATAAAGCGAACGCCGCCTTGATGGAAACTAAGCGCAAAGAACTTGCAGCAAAGGTTGAAAAAGGTTCTGCTTCAAGTAGCTCGGCTGCTGGCAGTGACAGTGTCGACCAAGCCACAAACTATAGTCGTCTGGCCCTTTTTGACCTTTCTCTTGGCGATTTTAACTCAGCTGAGCGTATCGTCAGACAGGTAATTAAGCTCGATAAAAATAAGGGCGGAGGTGTTAAAAGCGGCGCTAACAATCTTTTGCTGCTCGGTCATATTTATTTGAAGAAAAATTCACTAGTTGAAGCCGAAGCCATGTTTAGAACAGCCCTAACCAAGTTGGGCCAATCGGGTGATGGCAACCAGAAATATGCAGTTTTCGCGCTCGAGAAATGTGCTAAGCAATTGATGCTTAGCTCTAAACTTGAGGAAGCTGGCTCAATTTTCTCTGATACTCGCATGCTGCGAGCCAGCCATAATTGGACCGAATATGCCATGCCACTGGAAGTGTCAAAGCGAGCTGAGCAAGCGGTGGAAGCCTTTAAACAAAAGCGCAAGGATGATCGTCAAGAAGACCTGGTGCGCATGGCTGCCGCTAGTAGCGCACATCAGCCTGCATCTGGATCTTCCAATGCCTCTGATCAGAACGCGAATAACGAAGCTGTGGACAGTTCGCAAATAGAAATTAATCGACCAATTCGCGATAAATGGGCTCTGATCATTGGCACCGGGCGGTTTAAAGACCCTTCAATCAATTTAAAATACGCTGCTAAAGACGCTCAAGATTTTAGCGAGTTTTTGATCAAAGAGAGAAACTTCGCACCAGATCATGTGCAGCTGCTCACAAACGAGGCAGCTACCAGAGCCAATATTCTCTCTTTGCTAGGCAACAAATGGTTGCCGCGGGTGGCAGAGAAAGATGACCTGGTTGTAATTTATTTTTCAACCCATGGTAGTGCCTCTAGCTTGGATGTTGGTGGAGTCAATTATTTGGTGGCACACGATACAGACCCCCAAGATCTTTATGCCACTGGCATCGCCATGCAAGACCTTGCACGCATCATCAAAGACCGTGTTCATAGCGACCGGGTGATGGTTGTGCTTGACGCTTGCCATAGCGGTGTTACCGCACCGACCGCAAGTAAAGCGATGGCTCGACCAGGCAATGTAGATGTGGAGCCAATTGTGCAAGGTACAGGACAACTGGTGATTTCATCGAGTAAACCAGATCAACGCTCGTGGGAATCTCAAAGATATGAAGGCAGTGTCTTTACTCGTTATCTAATTGATGGCTTGCGTAAAAATGGCTCTATGACAAAGCTTGGCGATGCCTATAGCTTCATGGAGACTGAAGTACAAAGAGAAGTTTTGAGAGATCGCGGACTGCTGCAAACACCGGTGATGCGCAGCAAATGGCGCGGTAACGATTTGATTCTTGGCGTCAGGCCCGCCGCACCATCACCTGGCTTGGGGCCAATTGAGTTGCCGGACTCTGTGGATTCATCAAGTAAGCCTGGCACTGCCAGCAGTGGCAAATCTACCGGCGGTCGCGCCAAAGCCGCGGCACCTTCTGGATATGCCGGAAATGGAACCAGACACAGCGGAGCAAGTCGCAAATGACAGACCAGCCAGTATCGACACGACGCTCAACAAAGTATTTATCTCTCAAAATGATTGCCTTGGCAGCAGCTTTCTCCTTCAGTTCTACTCTGCCGGCAAATGCGGAAGAAATTATCTGGAAAGCGTTTAACGAAAGTGGCAGCAAATTCTTCAACGATCATGATTACCAGAAGGCCGAGCAAAGTTTACTAAACGCCATTAAAGAAGCTGAAAAAATCGATGCTCAGGGCTCTGAGTTGAAAACTAGCCTGGAGCTATTGCGTAAGGTCTATCAAGCTCAAGGCAACTCGGCTAAGGCAGACGTTGTGACGGCACGGTTAGAGGCCATGGACAGGGGAACTGAAATTCCGTCGGCAGAAGTTGCAGCAGCTGCTGCCGCTGCTGCACCGATAAAGAGTAAAACCAATAATAACAACGACGATGATGACGACGATAGTGATGAAGCTAAGTCACTGGTGCGCACCAAATCTGATGGCAAATCAAGCTTGAGCACGACCAGCAGCTCCACCCAGAACACTAGCAGCAATTCCACCCCCAGCGCCAATAGCAGCTTCAATAGTAATTCCGGCACGAGTGCCAATACCAGTTCTAGTTTTACTGAGCGAATAGCTTCTATTGGCGGCATGCCAGGCGATCAGAAAGCATGTCCTCGAGTCAAAAAAGCCGAAGAGTTGCTCAAAATGACCGGCCACTTCAACTGGACAAAAGGCCTGGCGATTTCTGCTGACGGCACGCGGGCGCTATCTGGAAGTGACGACGATACCATTCGCTTATGGGATTTAAGCAGCGGCAAAGAACTGAAAAAAATGGAAGGTCACACAGACAACGTCAACTGCGTGGCTTTGTCTCCCAGCAGCAACATTGCTATATCGGCCAGCACCGATTCTTCAGTACGTATATGGGATCTTGATTCTGGAGTTGAACTGAAGAAATTAATTGGTCACGGCAACATAGTTTCGGCCTGTACTTTTTCACCAGCAGGAAACAAGGCCGCTTCGTGCGGTTATGACGGCACCGTGCGCGTATGGGATGTTTCTACTGGTAAACAATTGCAAGAGTGTCAGGGTCAGGGCACCATGCGCTGTGTCGCCTTCAGCCCAGATGGCGAGCAAGTTGCTTGTGGTGGCACCGACAAAGTAATAAGCCTCTGGCGGGTGCGCGATGGCTCGTTCATCCGTCACTTTACCGGCCACAAAGGTGACATTACCACCGTAAGCTTCTCGTCAGATGGCAGCAGGCTGCTCTCGGGCAGCCGCGACCTTACCATCCGCACCTGGGATGTGGGCAGCGGCAACGAACTTCAACAATTCACAGGTCATGGCGACTGGATTTGCAATGCTCGTTTTATCAAAGCAGACAGCAAAATTGCCAGCGGTAGTCTAGATAAGACCTTCCGTATTTGGAGTGCAGACCGGGGCATCGAAACCTGCCTCTTCAACTTAAATGCCTACGGCATGTTCGGTCTAGCTTTCAGCTCCGATGGAGAAAATGCTATCACTGGCAGTAACGATTATTCACTGCGCTACTGGCGACTGATTGAGTAAAGTATACTTCAACCATCCCCAGCTAAAAGTGACTAAGACCGCTTTGAAAATTTCCATTTTGAGTATTCTCGCAGTTGTTGTTTTTTCTGCAAATAGTGCCCAAGCAGCAGAAACGTCATACGAACTCGGCCTGCAATCATATAAAAAAGGCGATTACGCCAAAGCCTCCCTTCACTTCGAAGAGGCCTTGAAGAAAACACAGAAGGACCCGATGCTTTGGTATTACGATGCCCTCTGTTTTCACCAACTAAAAAACTGGGCTATGGCCAAAAGTCGCTACAAAACTATCGCACAGTACTTCCCTTCAACCGAAGCTGGAAAAAGAGCTGCCGCAGCGCTCAAAAGCATCGATCCTACTTTCGTCATGCCGCAGACTGCTAGCGCAAACACTGGGGCGGCTGGTGCAAGCGCACAGAGCGCGAGTGGCTCAGGACCAGATTCTAAAGGTGGAAGCCCTGGTATTGTCAGCAAACCTGCTGCCGCTGACGACGACGATGATGATGACAAATTAGCCAGCGCCGCAGCGAAGGCACAATTGGCCAAAGAGCTAGCAAGTCTTCCAGACACTGCTCATTTCTATTACAAAAAGGGCCCGCAAGGGCACATGGAAGTTGATCTCATGGTCAACGGGCACCCGGTCAAAGCGTTGTTCGATACCGGCGCCACCGCCTTTTTCTACCGGGATCAATTGAAAGAAGCCGGGCTCGATTTAAACGCAGCGAAAGCCGGGCGGGGCGCCAGAGGCTGGGCCGGAGTAACGGTAGAAACATCGATAATTCCAGCCGAGGTCAAGCTGGGCACCTTGACTCGTCGTCTTAACATCACAATGCAAGAGAGCACCACTCACTTTGGCAATAATTTGATCGGACAAGATCTTGTTAGGGGCTATCAATATGAAATCGATGACAAAGGTTGTCGCGTAGACTTAAAAAAGACACTAGTAGTGAAAAAAAGTGATATCAACCCACTGTATGACATACCGTTGACTAAGCAGGGCAAAGACGACTACATAACTTTCACAATCAATGGCCTGGCAGCCCGAGCATTCATCGATACCGGTGCGGCCAACACCATCATCGGCGCCAGTGATGCTGCGCGTCTTGGCGTGCAACCCACCGGCGAAGTAGTTCATATGTCAGGAGTGGGCGGCGATGTTACGATGCAAAAGGCCTACGTAACAATAAGAATTGGTGGCATGATGAGGGAAGGATTTCCTGTTTTGATTGGCGGTCAAGCAGGTTGCGCTCTTGGTCAAGATCTGATGGACGGCTGGCGCTATAAAGTTGATCGCGAACACAATTTATTGCGGTTTTATCACTAGCTAACTAATCAGACGCAGCCTCAAGTTTCCAGCGAAATTTAGCTGAGCCATCGTCTGGGCCGAAGCGTACTTCAGTGCGGGAGGAATCGTCTGCATGAAAGGCACACATGGCATCACCGTTGAGCTTCACGCTCTTTAAAATCATACCGTTGCCGTCAGCGGACGGTTTTAATTGAAACAACGACTTGCCAGTGCCGATCAGAGACGTGTGGTTGGGCACGTAGTAGGGTTGCAAGACCAAACCGGTGTCTTCGTTTTGCAGCCTAATTAAGTAGCGGTCTGTGGGCTTCTGAGTTTTGGGATCTACCTGACGGGTGAAGATCCACTTCTGCATTCCGCCATGGTTATACGGAGCAAGAAATACATTATTTCCTTGCGTTGGTCCTAGCGGCTCTAAGGCCTCGCCGCTGGCCAGACTGGAGACGAAATACACGCCTGTCTGTGGCAATGCAGCTTGCGCTAAAGCCGAAGAAGCAATGCTCAGGCAAGCGCCAGCGCTCAATAAGCTAGAAATCACAGCGTTGATAATTTTCATCAGGTCTCCACGGCATCGAGCCAATACAAATTCACTGCCCACAGTCTAGCAAGTAATGCTGGTATGTGTTTGCAGCTTTCATTCTATGGCAATAAGAGGCTCGGTCATTAACATCTTGGTAACGATTGGGCTTTAGTGTGGTGATTACGCCCCTTACTAACAACCGATAAGACTGATGCCGACTCTTTATTAGACGGCATCGAGCTTGACTCGGACTTCAACCAAAAGGTGTAATACATGGGTACAAAAGCGGCCGACCAACCAGCAGAAACAAGCGCGTCGGTTACAGATAATAAGAACAGCAAATGGGATCTTGCCTCGTCTAGCCTGAAGGACGTACAAGCCGTCAATCTGCAGCAGCAACAGCAGCAGCGCCAAGACCGTGTGTTGTCCCAAAGCTTAATTCCTAAGCTAGAGTTGATGCTCGATGATGCCAATTCAGCGGGTAGCGAGAGCAAGAATAACGACGACCTGCGTGCACGCGTTAAAGACTGTGATCAACGCAAAGATGGAGATCGCACTGCCTATTACGACAAGAACGGCGACCTTATGGGCTGGGAAGTCAAAGATAAACTCTATGTCGTGGAATGGAACGGCGACAACCTGCAGCGGGTGTTATCAACCAATGGTCACGTACTTGAATATGACTCGAAGCGCAGCCTCAGCGATGGACAATGGCAATGGAAAAATGAGAATGGCGTCCCCTTCGACTCAAAACGCTGGCAAAACTGTTTTATTCAAACAGACGAAAGTGGGAAAATCGTAAACCGATTTCCTGGTGCCGTTACCAAAGAAATGATGCGCGATATGAGCGTCGCATCTTACGCAGACTTACCACAAATTGCCGACAACTTTGCCCAGACAATTGGCGATTTGCGCGAAGGCAACTCGCGCAATGGCGCTGCAACTCTGGCACTCGAACTTCTACAAATGTCGCCCGACAAGCTGCAACAACTGGCGCTCCAATATCAAAACCGCACAGGACGAACCCTCGGTGACGACGTTAGCGCGCTTGCTCGAGATGGCTATATCACTCAGCCAATGAACACTTATTTGCAGAACATTATTTCCACAGGGGCGCAAGAGCGCACTGCGCAACAAATCTGTGACCTGGCTAAACTAGCCCTCTCGGTAGACGACGGCAAATGGTTCTACAACCAACACGAAGATAAGGTTGCCCTTTTGCAAGCCACTATAGGTGGTGCCGATCAAAACCAAATCGAAGCGCGCAAGCTCTTCATGGATCAGGGCGGCGAAAAGCGACTGCTGGATGTCTTTGGCGAAGGTGCAGAGCTAAACCAGTCGAAAGACATCCTTCAAAATGGCAGAGTTTCGGCTGTGACCAAAATAAACAGAGATGCAGAGAGCTGGTTGGGAGTCAACGAAAACAGCCTGCGCCAGTACATCTCGTCAATGCCCGTTGAAGACCGACAAAAATATCTCACCGGCCGTGACATTGCTAACAGCGGGCGCAAGGAGGGCTTGACCTCCGAAGAGCAGAGCGCCGTTGACTTTTACCAAAATTTAGACACCGCAATGCGCAAATCTTCTGCGCTCAGTGACGGCTTTATCACTCGCAATATTAATAGCGCTAATCAAAACCTGCGCGTCTATTACGGCCTGACCGATCAGATTCAGTTTGGCAATGAAAATGGATTGATTTCAAAAATTACAAAAGCCAACGGCAACTTTGAGCAAGTTCGTGATGCGATCATGAATATGAGCGAGGATGACTTTAATCGGTTCCGCTACGACAAGAAATATAAAGCGCAGGTGCGAACCGCGCTTAATAGCACTTATTTCGACGTCAACGGTACAGAAAACTTTCGGTCGCACAACCTGCTTAATGATATTGAAGCGAAGCCAAATTATAAAGACGCCAGCAAGTATGGCGCAGACAAACTGTACTCTATGCTCGATCAAAACTATAAGAATCCGCCTGGTGTGGCCGACTCTATAGATAATGCCGACAGCCAGGCCATCGACCGTATACGCAAAGACCCTGAATACCTGAAGCGCTTGCAGGCGCGCGCTAACGCCAATACTGAAGCCAATTCTCCAGAGCGCGAACTGGTCACTTACCAAATTAATATGTACAAATCGGGACGCCAGCGTGACGCAGTCGACAACCTCACAATTGAAGTTTTAAAAATGCAGTATTCACATGCATCAAGAGCTTCGGTCATCGCTCATGTTGGTGCTGCCATCAAAGCGAATCCAGCATTGACTTCGTCGCTGAAAAGCGATGAGCGTGGCACGCTAGTGCTGAAGTATCTCAAGAACGCAACCGGCTCCGACGACATTGCTGAAAAGATTCTGACTAAAAAGCCGCTCAGTTCAGATGACTTGTTCAAATTGACCAGTTACCGCGAAGTAAAAATCAATCCAAAAACCGGCATGCCTACTAGCGCTCCACCAGAGACAAAGACGAATAGCGAAGACATGTTTGCGCTGCTACCTTATTCTGACGCAAAACAAATGGACATGTCCGGGTTGAATGCGGAGCAACGAAAAATCGCAAACAACATCGATGGTCAAGAAGACGTTAAACAGGAAGATCGCTTACGCCTGTTGGCTTTAAAAGGCTCTGTTGCGTCAAAAGATGTGGCTGCCATCGTCGGTGACATGAAAGAAGTGGACAAGCTGCAAATGCTTAAAGCTTATGCCGACAAATACGGAGTGCAAGCCAAAGATTCGCTCACCAAGGTGGCCACTAGCGACCTGGACGGCGAGCGCATTCGCCAGTTGCTCTCTCCAACCCCCAAAACCGTGGTCGGTGTAGTTAGCAACAATCTTCGAGCAAACTCGATTGTAACCAATGTTGGCGACGCCGGACAGTTTTTCACCAATGCATTGACCGGCGGCGACACATTTTCGGCTGCCAATCAGCAAGCTGCCAACACCACTGCAATTTCGCGAACGGTGCAGAAGGCATTAGATAAAGCTACTCCTGAGCAACGTGCCGACATTGACAATGCAATAACTAATCTTGAAAGAGCAGTTAACAACGTTGATCATGCCAAGAAAGAGTCTGTGGCCAAGGTGGAAAGAGCAGCCTTGCGGGTGGCCATGGCTGCAGGCGCAGTGCTGATGTTTCCCGTCTCTGCACCCGTCACTGCGGCACTGGTTTCGGTTTGTATAGCCGCAGGAGTTGGTGAAGTGGTATCGCGCCGGCTGATTGAGGGCGGTAAGTATTCAAACGACAAAGCCATGCAGGACGGCGTCAACTTAGGCCTCAACCTGGCACTAAACCTGGCTCCATATGCTGTTGCCCGTTTGTTCAAATCGCCCACCGTCACCACATTGCTCAAAGATGGAGTCAAAGAAGAGCAATTCGCATCAGAATTGAAAATCGCACTAAACAAAGGCGCCAATGCCACAGAACAAGAAGCGGCGCTGAAAACCGTCATAGCAAAATATGCAAGAGAGGGGCAAGAAGAGAAACTAATCAAGCAACTTAGCGACAATTACAGCAGCGAAATCGAAGTCATTGCACGCGCCAAACAAAAAATAAAAACGCCAAAAAATGAAGAACTGGCAATCAGTCCCAAAGATTCTGTTTCAAAATTGCCGGTCACCAGAGAAAACGTTAGCAGCGTCGCAAATCTGAAAGAAGATGGCGACGCAATACAGGCCCTGCGGACGAAGTACAAAGACTTGCATGTTAATGTCGAACCGCGTGCCAATCAAAATCTACTTGATCAGCAAAATTTGCAGTTTCAAAAAACCATGCGCTTGGACGGCAAAATTCTTGATGGTGCCGTCATCAATGGTGTCACTGTGGACAAAAATGAGCCTTTAATTAGAGACTTGCTCACCTACGCAAAGGCAAAATACGGCCATCTGCCCCCTGACCTGCGCGCAGAGGCCTACACTCGTTTTGCTAAGACCGCGTTTCAACAAGAATCTGAGGGTATAGCCCAAGTCTATGCTCGTAATCTACGCGACATCACACGTGGAGAGCAGCCATATCTCGGTGATTTTGCCAAGCTCAATAGCGGAGTCTGTTTTGAGGAATCACTCTTTCTCAAATTACTAGGCGATCAACATAAAGACTGGCAGGTTTCACTTGTTGGCGGCATTTCGGCTAAAACCGAGGGCTATCGAGTGGCTGCTGGAAGTAATCCTAACCTCAATCATGCCTGGACTGAGTTTAAGTTCAAACCTGGTGATGCACCCAAAATTTACGATCCGCGGCAGGTAGTTTTCGGCGAAACCTACGACCAGATGCTTGTTCGGCTCGGAACGACTCATGTGCCTGGACAAAAAGCCGTCATCGCAGGAATGCCTGATGCGATTAAGGTCGAATCGCAAGGCGACAAACTATTTCAGATGAAAGGGTTTGACCCTCACACCGGAGAAGCAATTGTCTACGAGTCGCGAACTGGTTTCGTGCCCAAAGTTACCGTATACGATTCAGTAAAATCACTAGAAGAAGCCGGTTGGGTCTCGTCTACCCCTGAACTCTACGTGCGCAAAGGCAAAGCATGTATGGTCAGCGTCCAGCCAGACGGCAAAGTGCTGATGTTTGAAACACCAGCACTCAAAAAATTTCCAGCCAAAGATATTAACTGGCAAATAGACAGGCCAGCACCGCTCGAACTCAATAGCACCGGCAGTGGTGGCTCATTGACGCCGGTGCGCCCGCCTTTTAAGAAAGGAGACTCGATCAAAGTAGGCGATGAGAACTATCAGGTAGCTGGTTTTGACAATCAAAGCAGCGACGTGATTGTCTACCAAGAAGGACGAGGACGCGGCAATGCGGCGACATTCCCACGCATGAAAGAAGGCGACCTGGGCACGAAGTATCAACCTATTCGCATTAATGGCAAAGAATACCTGCGCGACGTTAAGGGCAATGTGTTCTCCAAAGCGGAAGGAGAAAATCCGCTGCTGTTTCCGGAAACAGAATTCCAAGTGGTGTCACGCAGCAAGGTGAAAGTTTCTGAACCGATAGCGGAAAAACCCGCCTTAGAGACACCCGACTTAAAGCTCACATCGACCCCGGAAGTATCGCCTGTAAGCGAAAAAAATCCGGTCGAATTCGTGGAGAAAGAAATTCAGTTGGCCGGCATCAACTCGAAATTTTCTGGATACGAATTTGGTGTTAAGGGCGAAACTGTCGACATATGGCGAAATCTTGAAGGCTGGTACGTGCCAGCAAAGCGGCCGTTCATTGACGCTCAGAAAATGGGCTCGGTCAAAGTTGATGTCACGGCGGTCAATTTAGACGACGCGCGCAAGGTTCAGGAATACTTAATTCCACTGCTCGAAAAAGAACCAGCCTTCGCACCACCAAGATTGTTAGGCTGGAAGACTACGAACCCAGCTAACGCCAGGGCTGGCGGCAGCGAAAATCTGATGGGGCAAAACGCAAAGGTATTCACCCTTTATTGCGATAACCCTGCTGATGCAATTGCTATTCAGAAAAAAGTAGACGAAGCCCTTAAAAATGCCGGACTGGGGCTGGAAGCACCGCCGAATTCCGGCAACGTGTTTAAGATCTCGGGCGAATCAAACCGAGTAGGAATGGTTCGAGATACATTTACTCAATCGGTCGATTCGAAAAAATACGAACCCGTAATCAATCTAGATTCCAAACTTTCGAAGTCAATTGAAAGCGAGTTTGGCAAAGGAAAACAGCTGACCACAGACGAGCTTAATAGCGTTATGAAAAAAGTTGGCATCCGCGAAGAAAATCCGCCAATTATGTTCTACGACAGCAACGGAAAGCTTTCAATGCGTGTCAGTGCAGGTAAGGGCGATCACCATGATTATTCTCCTTCGGGTGTCTATGTCACTGAAGCCAAATCAGGCCGCGAGGTAGGCAACCTCACTGATCGCCCTGCGCTCTACAAACTTTATGAACGTTACGACATTGATCCAGTGAACGAAGCCTTATTACTGCAGCAACTTGCTGAAAAGTCTACGTCCACTAAAATTGTGGGCCGCGCCAGCATCAATGGGCAAAGCTACGAGGTCAATAAAGTTATTCTGGTCGGACGCAGCAATGATGCTCAGATCAAAATAACTGCGGGCGCCGAGACCGTCAGTCGAGAGCACGCGGCAGTGTTCACAGATTTAAATGGAAACACTTATATAGCTGACCTTGGCTCGACAAACGGCACCTTTGTCAACGGAAAAAAGATTGCGTTTTCGTCGGATTCGAACAAACCTAACTGGGTGCGCATCGAACGCAATGACAAAGTGACGCTTGGTAACAGCAGTCTGGTTTTAGAGATACAATGAGGTCTAAATTCAAATGGTGGCAACTATCATAAATTTATCAATCATCATGGGCGAGCAAGTTAGATCTTCGCTAGAGGCTCCGTTAAGCAACCTGGCGAAGGGAGCAACGGTAATGTTTCACCGTCGCGGCATCGGCCGCAATAGTTCGCAGATCACGATCAATCATGAGCAAGCGGCGCATCACCCTAGCTACGATATTTCGTGGATTACCGAAGATGGGCAATTCATGATTCTCACTCCCATGAGCATCGACCCTGATGCAAACGAAGGTCCAGACATTCGCACTTTAGTTAAGCGAACCGCCCACAATGCCTGCGAAATAGTCAGCACAGACGAGGTGGTAGAGGCAGCTGCAATTGCCCGCCGGGAGATCGAAGACAAAGTCAGTCTTGGTGTTGCGGCCCTGCAAGAATACCAGAGCGCTTTAATTGCGAAGTATCTGTAGACGCCAACATTATTCAATTAGTGTGCAATGTATAGCTCGTCAGCCTTGACACAAACTCCCTGTTTTATTGTCAAATCCACAAAACAAGATTTGCTTATCGAATAGCTTAGGCAAGAATCTGCACTGGTAATATCTAGTACCTTTTTTCTATTTTCTAGGCTTGTACAATAGTCGGGCTGACCATTCTCGGTGATAATCTGTGCCACAGTTTTGCCCACGGCTGAAGCACAGAGTTTCTTCGCTCTCCAATACTCGAAATCGAAGCTCTCTTGCCGAGAACAGACTTTGAAATCGACACATTGAGAATCTACAAACGATAGACAAAGAAGTATCTTGCTTCCACCAACTTGGTAAATCCAATTATCTGGGCTAGCAGGTGCCGGCTTCCAGCAATCAATTTGGCCCATTTTTAGAAAAGGAGGACCGAGCATTTCGGTTAGTTGAGCTTTTGACATTCCTTTTGCCGATGTACCTAATTGCTTAGAAGCATCTGATTCTGCAGTGCCGAAGTATTCATACCATTCGCCTTCCAGCCCGTGTGATCTTGAATATAATTTGTCACCGAGACCTGGAATTGTAAAACTGATGAGTTTCTTGTAAATCGGTGCCAATTCAACAGAACCAAGCGGCCGGTTTGCTTGAATTTTCAAAAGTGGATGCGTCACAGTAAACTCAGGTTTTTCTGAACTTGTGTTGTTCGCTTTTAAAAGCAGATCGGCACTGTAAGCAGAATAAAGCGATTGAATATTCTGTGACTGCTTAAGCAGATCGTCGGCAGCTTGTGATTTATTCGATTTCTTCAGCAGGCCCGCGTAGTTATTCAGCGCAGCGACTAAGGCTCTGTGGTCTGGAATAATTTCCATACTGTTAACTTCAATGGCGCGCTTGTACAATTTCTCAGCTTCATTGATATCGCCGTTGTACTCCGAGAACCTCGCTAGGCCAACCAAATCGCCCATTACTTCTGCATACGGCAAATACTCTGTTATAACAGTGGACTTTCTGGCCTGGTCGAACAAAGTTTTTGCTTCGGCATAACGTCCTTGGTCGAAATAAACAATAGCCAAACCATTGATGCTATGAGCAGTCTCGGGGTGCTCAATACCATTAATAACCTTATACAAAGCAATTGCGCGCAAATACGCGGCCTCTGCTGCTTCAAACTTTTTCTGTGCTAGATAAACTGATCCAAGCGCGTTCATGGTGTGCGCAATTCCAATATTAGGACCAGCAGTACTAAATTCTACAACCGCCTTCTCGTCAAACTCCAGCGACTTTTTCAAAAGCAACTCTGCTTCCGAATAGCGACCAAGATCGCGGTACAACAGGGCAAGTGAATTTAGAACGCCGGTTAATCGAACCTCATCGCCCCTTTTTAACAGACTTTCATTTGTTGCTAATGCTCTTAAATAGTACCATTCGGCCTCCGCAAATTTATTTTGCCGCCAGCAAAGGTAAGCAAGACTCTTTAAATCAGACTCAATAACGTGCCTGATAGGAAAAGCTGTCTTCTTATCGAGAGCAAGTACAGTCAACTCGTATAACTCAGCATCGGCAAATCGCCCTTGAGATTTCCGAATCCGAGCCAATGAAGACATTGTCGAGTAGGTATTTTGATGGTCTTCGCCATAAAGACGCTTTTGAATCAGAAGCGCACGCTTGTAGTAAGCCACAGCCATAGCTAATTTTTTCTGTCGTTCAAAATCACTCGCCTGAACGCCTAGAGAATGATCTTCGAATTCGACGCTTGGTTGCTTTTTCTTAATCGCATCAGCTCGAGCAAAATACAAATCGGCTTGGGTTGGATCACCATCGACTTCATATGTGGTGCCAATTTCATTAAGATCTTCGGCTACATCTAAGCTGGTAGCTCCAAATTTCTTTTCATCATGTGCCAACAAGCGCTGAAAAATATCAATGGCACCTTTGAAGTTTTCTGTTTCTTGATAAATGCTTGCGAGTTGGCGCAAATCATATAAAACTTGGACATGATCAGGTCCATACTTTTTCTCGTCTATGGCGAGCAGCTGCTTACTATAAATCTCTGCGTCAGCATATTTGTTCTTGTGATAATGGCGGGATTGCAGAAGCAGAGAGCTGACTAAGCCTTGGAGATCTTCAGACAGGTTAGGGTCGCTAGGCCCAGCTATTTTCGTTCGAATTGCAATAGCTTTTCGATAGAGTATTTCTGCATCTGGCGAACGTGCATGCGTTAAATACTGAGATGCTAGACCTCTTAGATTGACGGCCAGTTCACGACTGTCAGGTCCGAATTTTTTTAAATCTGCATCAATGGCCGCTTTCCTAATCTGCTCAGCCCTTGCGTAAAGCTGAGCATAATTTGATCTATGCAAAATACCAGCCAGATACCCCAGTCGCTCAAGAACGTAAGCGACTTTGGTGCTCTTTGCTCCAAGTTGTTTTTCAAGCAAAACTAAGGCTTTTTTATAATACTGCTCAGCCTCAGCGTCTTTCCCCTGTTCCATATTTAGGGCGCCTAGAGCTATAAGAGTGTCTGCCAAATGAGATTTAGCAGCATTCTCTGGACTCTGAGCAATCTTAAGTGCGGCCAAGTAATGCTTTTCAGCCTTGTCGTAATTCTGTGATTCTTGTGCTTTGAGACCTGCATTGTTTAGCAGCTCCCACTGGTTGGCGGCCGACGCGGGTTGAATAGTAAGAGTCAAGCTCACAGCCAATGTGAGCAAAGCATTGCGCTTGCAGGTGAACATTTTTTTTTTGCCACTAATCACTCCGAAACAATACAAAACAGAATGAAGTGCAAATATTTATTGTGCATCAATTTACCTGGGGTCTCTCTTTAGTTTACAGGGAAGGGTTCTGTTGCTGCAAAACATGAAGAATGTGGCACATTGCAAGTAATTCAATCTCTTTGGCGGTTTTCTCGTGTCTGATTCAAATTGTGAAAATTCAGAACCCGAGACACAGCTGGAAACGGGTCCTGGTGGTTCCGGTCGAAAGGGCAACGGTGCGATTAATACCGGTGGACCTGTAGATGGAGGAAATGACTTTCCGCGCCGTCCGCGAACAATGATTGTCACTCTTAATGAATCGGATCGCCAGGTCTTGATGGAACTTCTTCAACCCCATGTGACGATAGTAGGCCACGCAGTTGATGCTGAAAACGTGATAGCGACCTTATCTGCTATAAAGCCAAGCTTGATTATTTGGGAGCCGGGCGAGGCAATAAACTCGATTGAGATTTGCCGTAGAGTTGCGATGGCACTGCCTAAGTCAAGGTTTCTTGTTTATACGGATTTGTACAACGCTACCAAGCATTACAATCAGCTTTCTCGCGCCGGCGCTCACGGATTTTGCTTGAAAAATTCGGGGTCAAGAATCGTTTTAGAAGCGGTATTACAACTCATTCAAGTTGGAAAATACTCTGACCCTAAAATCGTACAGGCAGTGACAAGCCCTCCCTCGACAAGATTGCCCTCATGCGATCTGACCGATCGTGAAGCAGCTGTCTTACTGCGATTGGAACTCAGTAATGAAGATATTGCCCGAGAGCTAGAGATGAAAGTTCGCACAGTGGAAAAACACGTCGAGTGCATCCTGTCTAAGCTCAAAGTGCCAACAAGGTCTGCCGCAGTCTTAAAGAGAATGTAACTTCTCCCAAGCATTTCAACTAGTTAACAGTTTTGCTTTTTGCATCGTCCGCCTGCGATCCTTAGCACCACATACGGTATCAGCAACCAACCACTCGCGCACGAATCACCAAATATTACTTGATCCAAGTTTGAGCGGCAAAGCTTGCGCTTTGCCGCTCAATAGGGTCAACGATACACTAGCTGTCAGGTCAGCTGTGTGGTCTGCTCAACGGATTCCGATGATCTCGTAAGCGATTATAGTGGGTGATTCTACAAGCGCTTAGCACGTAGTGAGTGACGTTTTCGCGCAGGGTCAGGACCCACGCAAATCGGCCTTCCAGATTGCGAAGACGTGAAACCGCCATCGGGCGACTACAGCGCATCTGAAGTACTTTGCGACTCTTCGTTTGCTCCATGAAGTGATCGACGCGACCTTCCAACCTATCTCCACGCAGATAAGCTCGATAGCCGTTAGCCAATACCTTCTCCGAATAGTCGAACAGTAAATCAGTTGTTCTTCCAGTGCCAGCCGAATTCTCTCGATGAGAGCATCCGACAGAGATAGATAATCTCCTGCCTCGCATTTATTACCCCGCCTTTTAGCCAATTGTGGTCAAAACAATTGGTGCCATCGCCAATGGTGTTTACCGATCGAGTGCCCTCCATTTTTCGATCAGATAGTCCTCCGCCAAGAGAACTAATGTGGTGTTCACGAGATATAGTATCTGCCCTAAAACCTATCTTGACAAGTACCTTTAACTCGTAGATCCCCCACCGCAAACCGCCAAACGGTCAATGTTCGTGAGTTTTGTAGCCTAAACAACACTTTCACTTGACAATCTCCGGGCTTCGCCATAATAATGGCAAATTCCTCCGCCCCCTTACTAATAAATGCCAACAGACAAAGCCCTACCGTTAGACGGTATCCATGAGGCTCCGCAATTTACGGAGTCGCTCACTGCTGTACGGCCAGACATTCAGACCCAACTTAGTATTCCTAAAGACATTTCCGCCGCCAGCAATTTTTTCAAGCCTCAAGGTGCCGAATCATTCCTGCCAAGCATGTCAGCCCCTACTGGGCTTGAAGCCACGGCTATGGCTCCACCACCAGGATTAGAAGCGGGATTGGGCATGCCTATGCCTGGCGCAGAGCAAATGTCGCCCCTTATAAACATGATTATGAAAATGCCAGGCGGAATAGGCCTGGCTTCTTCTTTCTTTGAATTCTTAGGTAGCTTTTTCGGCGGCCCTGACATGATGGGAATGGTTGATGGGCTAACTGATGGCATTCAGGGAATGGTAGACGGCATTGGCGAACATCTCGGCCTAGACTTGGACCTTATGGCTGATGGTGGCGACGACGGCCTGCTGTCGACTTTAGGTGACGGTGCCGAAATTGATGTAGTGCGCAGTAATAACGCATTGTCGTTCAACTCGTCAGAACCATTAGAAGTATCCGGCGATTCACTTGAAAGCAGTTTTGCTAATGCACGCGACCTCAATGTTGGTGGCGAAGGCAATAGCTTCGGTAAACCTATGTTCGAGCAGGGTGGTCAACTGAACTTTGCTCCAGGCAAATCATTCGGCGAAAATGACTTGCTTGCCGTTGACCCTAACGGCAGTAGTTTTGGTTCAACCGTTGGACCGGCTACGTCTGGTCAGATGCCAGCCAGCAATCTTAATTTGAATTCCATTCAGGGCGGCCAGGACTTTGGGCGCCCGTCAGGGTTTGACGCCGCCGCAGGAGATAATGTAGGCGGAGATCCATCAACCGTTAACGGTACAGCAACAGATGCAACCAATGCTGCTACAGACGGTTCTCAAGCGGCCGGAAGTGACGCCCCTGCCGAAAATGCCACCTATACAGTCAAAGAAGGTGACAACCTCTGGGACATCGCAGGCAAACATCTTGGCGACAGTGCCAAGTGGGGCGAACTATACAAATTAAATGAGGGAGTGATAGGCGCGAATCCAAGCTTGATTATGCCCGGCACTGAGTTGCAATTGCCTGGAGGTGCTGACCATTTAGCCTCAGCCGCTGACTATACCGTCAAGCCTGGTGACAATCTTTGGGACATCGCCAAAGATAATCTTGGCGGCGGTGAACACTGGAAAGAGCTGTTCCACAATAACGCCGACGTTGTGGGCCAAAATCCTGATCTAATTCATCCCGGACAGCATCTGAGTATGTCTGGCGCAGAGCACGGTGGCGGCAGTCATTTAGCCGATAGCCACGCAGGCACCGCCCATGGTGCATCTCACGCCGCTCATCACAATACGTCTTCAATCAGCCACAACGGCGCTCATCACGTATCGCACGCAGCTCCAGCACATCATCCGCACGTGGCTCATGCCGCTCCTTCACACACAGCTCATACAGCCTCGGCAAGTGGAGTTAACCACGCAGCAGCCAGCGCCAAAGGTCTGCCGGTCGAACTTAAAGCACAGGCTCAATCACTGCCTGGTATTGAAACCTACGACCAGGGCTCCGGTACATAACACCAGAGCTAAATTCAAAAAAGCATAAATCGATTTAAACAGTTTTGCGCTTCGGTGGCGGCAGTTTGATTCTTTCACCAACAAGCAATGTGCCGGTTTCTGCTTCAGTTTTACCGTTTAGCACTGCCATTTCTTTAACCATGGCTTTAACCTCGCCGCCGAGGGCCTCGCGACCTTCGCGTTTAGAAACTACGCTATGAGCCACTCCCCAATAGGTGTCGCCAGGCTTGGCAATGACGCCATTGCGTTCATCGATTTTGGCCGCTTCAATAATCCAGCGTTTGACGTCAGCTTGCTTTTCCATCGGAATCGGCTTTTGCGACTTCACATAATCGGACACTTCAGGAAACTTGCCGTCTTTACCGGGTCCTTGAATGTAGCGATAAACATCAGCGGCTTTTTCTGCCCGGGCCAGTTGCTCAGGATTCAATTGTTTTCTGTAGTGTTCAGTGATGGCGGCAATCTGATCGGCCTGATTAACAATCTGCACATCAGAGTTATCACTGCCGAAGGCCTCAGGCACTTTAGCAGCAGTATTGCCAACCTTACCGTTTAAGGCCTTGCGATCTAAAGACTCTTCTTGAAGAAGCGATGCGGGCGTCTCAACACGTTTTTCTGCTGATTTAGTAAGGTCTTCCACGGCTAATCCTCAAGCTTCTGCATTTATTTTACCCTGACGGTTTAATTGTAAGCGGCCAAGACGGGCAAATTATGGGCGTTTTTGTGACATTTTAAGGGCAAAGACAAATACATAAGAATGGCAATGTTTTGTCCAAAAATTGCCTCAGCGCGTCTATATACTGTCAGTCAATTTTATTGGAGGTAAAAATGTATAGTCAAACTTCTTTCTCCGCAGAAGTCAACGAAATGGCAGCTTTACTACGCAGCAGCAAGCAGTTCGAAATTCAACTTAATAGCCTGAGTGAGCGCGCTAATCCAGTGGCATTTGCCGAAACGCAGATGCAGCTCACATCTTATTTCAATGCCGCCCGAGTTGCGCCGAGCCGCACAAATGTTCTCGAGCTGCAATATCGCGGCAGTAGCCTGCTCTAATCTTTCTGGTTGGGGCCCGCGATTAGTACCTGATTAGCCGGCAATGACGCCGACAACCGCCTTGGTCGCTTTAATATAATCGTCGGGTGCCACTATTATTTGGGTGCCACGCATGCCGGCTGATACTGAAACCTGCTCAAACAAATAAATGTTTTCGTCAACATAAACCGGATACTCTTTCTTGCACGCAAGAGCAGTAACACCACCACGAATGTAACCGGTAAGCGGCTGCACTTCTTTCAATGCCACCACTTCACTTTTGCGGTCGCCGCTCAGTTTTGCCAGCGCCTTTAAATCAAGTTGAGCATTACCCGCCACCACGGCCAGACAGACGCCATTGCGATCGCCGCGGGCAACCAGTGTTTTGAACACCTGCTCCGTGGGAAATCCGATTTTGGCAGCCACGGTTTCTGCCGTCAGATCATCAGGATCTACTTGATATTCCCGCAGTTCATAGCTTATGCCTAAATTGTCGAGCATTCTGACGGCATTGGTTTTCACGCGCTGAAACTCCCCTCTTGAACGGGCTACATTATAATCGCGATGGTCGTAGAATACGTGTAAGTATAAACTTGCAAACGCGCAAAAGCGCAAACGTGCAAACGTTCAAATGTTCATAGGTTCAACCCGGGGTGTATTTTGTTCAATGCCTCTAAAATTCTAATTGCCACGTCGTGCTTTCTGCTGGCGAGCGGCGTCAATTTTCTACCGGGCCATATGGCTCTCGCTCAAGTAGATCCGCACACAGGGCAGACTTTGAAAGAGGGTGATGTCGAGCAAGCATCGCAAACAAAGCTGGAAGCTCAAGAGCGTCATCGGGCACGCATGAAGTCGCACCGCAAACGCATCATCGAAACCGGCAAAAACGATCACGTCAGTACACCCGAAGAGTATTCGCCCGAGCTTGAAGAATACAGCAAGTTTCGCAACGTGCCATCGGGGCACAAGTCTGTCAGCGCAGACAACAACAACAACAACAACAACAAAGAACCTCACGCCGAAGTACACACTGATATCAAGCTTGAAAGCGAAAAACCCGGCGCGCCGAGCACTCCAGATCAGTATGTTTCTAAGCGCATGAAAAGCGAAGCTGACAAAACTGAAAACGTCGACAAAATCGAGATGAAAGCCTATATGGCTGAAGTCAGTCGCCGTATCAAAGCCGGCTGGTCTCCACCGGCGCGGCACGAGAATAAATCTGTGGGTGTGAGCTTTCTAGTGATGCCAAATGGTGCAGTAGCAAATTTACTGATTACTAAATCGTCAGGCTCTGCTGCAACAGATAAAGCCGCTCGTCATGCGATTTTGAGAGCAGCGCCATTTACACCTCTACCAAAAGGTTGCACACAACCGCAAGCAGTTGATTACTCGTTTGACCACACTGCTCAGCTAGATAATCCGTCTTATCAACTGGGCGTGCACTAAATTCTCTTACGTCTGTCGCATTCTGGAATAGCCAGTAAGGTCTCGCAGCGCGGGCAAGCCGCTGATGCAAAACCGGCCGTGGGTGTGCGCCAGGTATTGTTTCCGGGCACCAGCGACACAGTGCAGTTTGGGCATTTGCAGAGCTGTCGATATTTGTGCCAGCCGAACACGGCGAAGGCGCCGATGATACCAATCATTGGCAGAGCATCAACGAAAAATAGTAAGCGTAATGCCAGAATGAAGGCCACCGATGACCAGACGATTGTCGATGCTTGCTTCTTCTGACCAAGAAAGAGCCGCTGCACATCGCGTTCTGCAGCAAGATCTTTAGGGCGGACAAAATGCAATACCTGCCCCAACCGTTTATCAATCTCCATAGCGTTGATATTCTTCGGTTTGCTTAAAGCTATGGGTTTATTCACTAATAAAGCTTGCACGCCATTTGCGGTAACCATATTCTCTCCCCTGTTTATAGGTGAAGAGTAAAACGTGAGCCGTGAAATAGTCGTGATACGTAATTACACCAGTACGTCAGCTTTCTCAGCTTCTTCATGCAATGCCCGTCGGCTGGGCTTTTTGCTCTTTATGAAACGATGCTCAAAATCATCAATGTATGTGAAAACTACAGGTACGACCACCAAAGTCAAGAGCGTCGATGTTATCAAACCACCAATTACCGCAGCGGCCATAGAAGCACGCACTTCTGATCCTGCACCAAGGCCCAGAGCAATTGGCACCATTCCCGCCACCATTGCCACTGTGGTCATCAGAATTGGTCGCAGTCTGGCCTCACCAGCCTTAATTAAGGCCGCGTCTCTGCCCAGGCCTTCCTTTATGCTCACAAGAGCATATTCCACTAAAAGAATAGCGTTCTTTGTCACCAGGCCCATGAGCATGACAATACCAATCAGTGCATACAAACCAATGGGCTGGTTCGAGGCAATCAGACCCAGCGCTGCGCCACCCACGGCCATAGGTAGTGACATCATAATAGTGAGGGGCTGTAAAAAGTCATTGAAGAGTAAGACCAGTACAGCAAAAATCAAAACTACAGCAGTGGCGATTGCCATACCGAAGCCGCTAAAGATGTCTCTTTGAATTTCCACATCTCCGCTGGCCATCTCGTGCACAGAGGCAGGCATGTTCTTAAACACCGGCAATTTATGCACTTCAGCCAGGGCCTGACCAAGGGTTCCGCCGCGGGCAAGACTGGCGGTAATGGTCACTTTGCGGCTGCGATCATAGCGGCTAATTTCAGCTGCACCGCTACCAAACTCAACTTTTGCCACTTGTCTGAGGGGAATAGATTTAGATTGTGCCATCACTCGTAAATTGCCGATAGATTCGAGGTCTTTGCGATATTTCGGGTCTATTTGCACCAGTATGCCAATCTGTCTGTCGGGCAGATCAAACTTCGCCAAGTTAGCACTGTTATCACCTACGGTGGCCATGGTAGCGGTACGGGCAATTTGCTGCACGGAGACGCCCTGATCAGCAGCTGCCGCCGTATCTGGTGTCACCTGAATTTCGGGACGACGCAATGCCGCTGATGATGAAACGTCAAACAAGCCGGGCACTGAGCGCATCTGTGAAGTCAGTTTATCAGAGGTTGCTTTGAGGGCTGCCTGGTCATTGCCAACAAGTGTAATTTGCACCTTGCCGCCAAGGCCCATGGTGGCAGAAAAAGTGGCCCGCACTCCGGGCACTTTAACAAGCTCCGGACGCACCAGATCTTCAAACTGTTGCTGCGAAATTTTGCGTTTGTCGCGAGGCTTGAGCATAACGTAAAGACTTGATTTGTTCACTTCTCCGGCAGCACCAGATGCGCCGGCCCGGCCACTAGACGGAGTACCTACGGAAGCAAAAACTTGATCGACTTCGCTATGCTTGAGCAGAATATCAGTAAGCTCCCGGCTCACCTGATTAGTGCCAGACAACTGCGCACCAGGCGGCAGAGTGACACTGAGCAACGTTTCGCCACGGTCCACTGCAGGCACAAGAGAAGTGGGCAATGAAGTCATCATCGCCATACTGACCACAAAAAATACTAGCGCGCCAATCACCGTATTACCGCGATTTTGCAAGGCCCAGCGAAGCATACGATCGTAGACGGCAACGAGCTTGCCACCTTTGTCTTCATCAGCCGGGGTATTGAGCCAGAAGGCCGCCATCATGGGAGTTAGCAAACGTGCCACCACTAGCGAAAAGAATACCGCTACAGCCACTGTTACGCCAAATTGTTTGAAAAATTGCCCCGGAATTCCACCCATAAATGCCACCGGCAGAAATACCACAATAATACTCATTGTGGTGGCCATCACCGCCAGGCCAATCTCGTCTGCCGCCTCTAGAGCAGCCTGATAAGGAGATTTACCCATGCGAATGTGACGGACGATGTTCTCAATTTCAACAATGGCGTCGTCTACAAGAATACCAATCACAAGAGCCAGACCCAGAAGTGACATATTGTTCAGTGTAAAACCGAGCATTTTCATCACGGCAAAAGTCGGCAGCATAGACAAAGGCATGGCAACAGCTGAAATGCCTGCGGCGCGCCAGTCTTTAAGAAATAGCCAGATCACCACCACGGCAAGCAGTGCGCCAATTACCAGCGAATCGACGGTGGCATGGTAAGAATCCATCGTATAGCCAAGGGTCGAACGAATCTTTGTGATGTGAATATCAGGTGGCAATGTTTTCTTTAAAGTTTCAATTGCTTTGTCTACGCCAATACCAGCTGTAGCCAGACTGCTGCCCGTAGAACGCACTACCGAAAATGCCACCACATCTTTGCCGTTGAGCATGGCCGATTGCCGAGACTCGGCTACGCCATCGGTGACAGTGCCTAAATTTGCCAGAGTAGACCAGTTGCCGTTCAGCAAATAGATGCGCATGTTCTTCAAATCATCAATAGATTTCATGCTGCCTAACGTGCGTATCGATTGTTCCTGTACGCCTACATAGCCGCGGCCACCAGGCAAGTTGAGGTTCATCAAGCGAATCTGGGCATTGACTGTGTCGGCTGTCACACCCAGCGCTTCCAGTTTAGTCGGGTCAAGATCTATGCGTATCTGTCTATCGACGCCACCAGATCTTTGCACCTGGCCAACTCCAGACACAGCAAGCAAAACGCGAGAAATCTGGTCGTCAATCAACCAACTCAAATCGTTGAGTGAGCGCTTGTCTGAAGAAACAGTATAGGTAGCGAAGGGGGCGCCGGAAAAATCGAGTCTTTTAATTTGCGGCTCGTCAATGGTGAGCGGCAACTGCGTGCGAATGCGGGTAATGGCATCACGAACGTCATTGACGGCACGGTCGACGCTAGTTCCTAATTCAAACTCAATTGTAGTTTGCGATGTGCCTTCGTTAATGGTCGACGAAATGTGCTTGATATTGCCGATACCGGCCACCGCATCTTCAACCCGCCTGGTCACCTGGGTTTCGAGCTCAGAAGGCGCCGCCCCAGACTCGGTCACAGAGATTGTTACCGTGGGCATGTCAATGTTTGGATTCTCGTCAATGCCCAAACTTAAATAAGACATGACGCCGACGATGCTTAAAATCATGAAAAGCAAAATCGATGGTATGGGCTGTTTAATTGACCAGGCTGAAATATTCCAGTTCACGGTAATGCCCTCTACAGCTCTACTTCAGCTAGAGCAACGGGATCATTGTCTTCCAAAAATCCTGCGCCTGACACAATTACTTTGTCACCGGAAGTGATACCACTTTTAATTTCGGCTTTCTCACTGTTGCGATTGCCCACTGTAACAATCTGCTTTTTCGCTTTTCCATTCTGATAAAGAAAAACATAGTATTCGCTGCCATCGGCCAACACGGCGCTGTTGGCTACCAGCAATGCGGCTGACTGTCCGGTTTTGACAGAGCCCTGCACAAACATTCCCGGTCTAAAACCTGACTCTTTGGGAATGGCAATGCGCACAGTACCCAAACGCGTGGCACTATCTACGGTGGGCGAAATTTGGAAAATTTTGCCTTTTATAGCCCTCACAGAATCAGAAAGATCGGCAGTAATGCCAGGCTTTAGGCGATTTAAATCGCTTTGAGTAACTTGTGCCCGCAGCTCCAATTCACCTTTGCGAATCATTTCAAACATGGCTTCACCATTAGAAGCGACGTCGCCAATGTGAGCATTACGCTTGGTGATCAGGCCCTCGTCTGGCGCGCGAACAATCGTCTGACTGATTTGTGCGCGCAGTTGTTGAACAGAAGCCGCTGTTTCATCGGCACTGGCACGCGATACGATAATATCTTCGCGACGGCCGCCACTTTGGGCCATCTGCATCTTTTTGCTGGTCTGCTCAGCAGCAAAGCGCATGGCTGAGAGCTGTTCTTTAGCCGCTTGCAAATTAGTAGACGCCGTAATTTCATCAGTAGCACGATTGTCGGCTTCTTGTTGAGAAATAGCCCCTTCTCTTAAAAGATCGCGATAGCGTTTGGCATTACTGCGTGCATTGATCAGGGCCGCTTCACTCTGAGCTACCATAGCCTGCCGCTGCTGCACATCGGCCATTGCCTGCTGATGAGCTGCTTGCAAACCGGCGATGTCTTCCACTCGGTTAGGTTGCTCAGCTTTTACGGCAGTGGCTCGTGAGCCAACCATGCGCGCTTCCATACCTTTTAGTTGAGCCTGCAAAACCGACGAATCAAGAATGCAAAGAACCTGGCCTTTCTGCACATAGTCGCCTTCTTCAGCCAGTACCTGCACAATGCTCAAGCCTGAGGCTTGCGAACTAACGGTTAGGGGGTCAATGGCCGAAACTGAACCGGTAACAAGTAAAGTTGAGTCGACTTTGCCCAGAGCTGCAGATTGAGTGGTTACTGTCACCACTGGTGGTGCAGCTGTGACAGCCTGGGTAGCAGCAGGCGCTCCCTTAGAAAAATGCAAATAAGCCATAGTCGACGCGGCAGCAAGTATTAGCGTGCCAGCTAAGATCAGACCTTTCTTTTTTACAGCGTGTGGAAGATATGAATTTGGCTTGACGAGCGCAAGCTGAGGCTGAGCATCTTTAACGGCTGTGCGCTCTGTTTGCTCTAGGTTGGCTTCGAGTGTTTTCAACATTTTGTCCATCCTGGTCAAGTTTCCTGATAGTTCCGCAGCTGATTCACATCACCTGACTCTAATAGTCTGATTCTAGCACTTAACTGAATGAATTCATTCATTAATTCACGTTGCCCAAATTAAAAGGGTACAAATCTGTGAAACCTACGCCTAGCTTCAATTGGCTGGACACATGCCTATTAAAATCATGACGACCTGCGCTCCTCTGAAGTTCCCACAGGCTTCAAAAATGGAGGCAAAGCGTTATGCTGTCAGTTGAATTGAAGCCCACGGAGTAAGTAATGGCCCGCGCTCTCGACCCACAAAAAAAATCTGCAATTATGAGCGCCGCGCGCAAAGTTTTTACTCGTGACGGCTATAAAGCGGCAAAAATGTCAGACATTGCCCGCGAAGCAGGTGTGGCCGCCGGTACCTTGTATCTTTACTTCAGCTCAAAAGAAGCGCTCTCTAATGCCATGTCTGAAGATTTCTTCAAGCGATGCGGCCTTTTAATCGACGAATGCGTACCGCGAATTGCCGACGCCAACGGCCTGGCCAACTATATTGACTCGGTGGTGGAAATAGCCCGCGAAGAAATGCCCGTGCTCTCGATTTCGCGCATGGAGACTTTTGAAAAAGCCGGCAAGGGCAAAGAAGTGCGCAAAGAGTTTGCGGTACGCGCGGCTGCCTTGTTGAAAGTATTAATGGATAACGGCACCATTCGGCCTTACGATCCAATCGCGCTGGCTGAAATGTTGGCTGGAATGATGCACAAGCTGGTTATGTCCTGCGTTGTAGAAGAGCTCTTTCCGCTAGCGGTGCACCGGAGCACTGCCATCACAATGCTTGAATATGCCTTATTTGATGCCGAACAAAGAAAACAAAAAACCAATCTGCCTGCAGAGGAGAGGACCCCCAGTGGAATTTAAACCAGTGCCAGCGAGAGTTGACTGGAAGCAGCGCGCGCAACAGTTGGGCTACATGGCGGCACTTTTCGACGATCCACCATACTGGGTTGAAGCACTGCCGGAGCCATTTTGCGCCACTTTTACTGCATCCGAAATCGAAGACATTATTGAGCCTGCCACGAGAGAACTGTCGGCTCTGGCGTTACTTGCTGTGGAAGAAGTATGCTCTGGTGTCAACTCAGAAGACCTTTTCACCAAATTGCAAATTCCACCGATTTTTAGAGACCCGATCAGAGAGTCGTGGAATCGCCGTGACCACTCAATCTACGGCCGCTTTGATTACTCATACAATGACGGTAAATTAAAGCTGCTGGAGATGAACTTTGACACCGCCATATCACTTTACGAGGCCTCTATTTTCCAACTGGTGTGGTTGGAAGATCTGCGCGCACAGGGGCAAATTGATGCCAGCAGCGACCAGTTCAATGTAATTCATGAGACTCTACTGAAAACATTTGCGACATTAGATGATGGCGGAAAACAAATTCACTTCACCAGTGTAAAAGATGCTGAAGAAGATGAAGATACAACAAAATATTTGATGTCTTGCGCCATGCTGGCCGGTCTTAACACTAAGTTTTTGCACATGCATGAACTTGGATATGACGAAAGAGGCCAGCTGATAGACACCGATGGCCATGTGATTACGCATCTTTTTAAGTTGTATCCGTGGGAATATTTATTTGAAGACGATAATCAAATAGTGAAAAACAATGGTCAATCAATTTTGGCACCATTAATTGAAAGTGGTGGCACTGCGTTTATCGAACCAATCTGGAAAACTATTCTGGCTAACAAAGGAATCTTACCGATACTCTGGGAAATGGCTCCAGAGTGCCCATACCTGCTTGAAACATATTTTGAAAATGATGGACAAGCCGCAGCTTTAAAGAACAAACCACACGTTAAGAAACCGCTATGCGGCAGAGAAGGCGGCAGCATTTCAATTGTCTATCCTGGCGAGCCCGAAAAATCCATCGTCAATCCGGGAGTATATGGCAAAGAAGGATTTGTTGTTCAAGCCTTGCATCCATTGCCAAAACACGGCGACTATCACGTGCTCTTGGGCAGCTGGGTAATTGCCGGTAACGCCTGCGGTATAGGCATTCGCGCTGACTTGAGCCCAATTACAACCGGCATGCATTGTCTATTTGTACCGCACCTGATTGAAGCATGATAATTTAGAGCAGCTATACGAATAAAATTAAAATTGATTTGGAGAAACTTATGATTGGCGACTTTAAGAAATTTCTACTGAAAACCAATGCCCTGGCCCTAGCTATTGGTGTCATCATTGGTGCCTCCACAGGCAAAGTAGTTTCGGCCGTAGTCGATGATTTGCTCATGCCGCCAATCTCAATGATCATGCCTGCAGGCGATTGGCGCGAGGCTCAAATAGTTTTATCTAAGGCCACTGACGCCACCGGAAAAACCACAGTCAGTGCCATCAAATATGGCCACTTCGTCGGTTCGGTTGTAGACTTCTTAATTATCGCCGCAGTTGTTTTTGGCATTACTAAAATGATTTTGCCCAAAGAGCCAGAAGTTGCAGCCGACCCCACAAAGCAATGTGGTGAATGCCTTGAGACCATTCCAGTAGCGGCCAAAAAGTGTCGCGCCTGTTGTTCACTGGTGGCATAGAAATGGGTGCAGAGCCAAATAATTTGCCGCCACCTTTGAGAACTATAATTACACTGATTGTAATTACGATTATCGTGGCGCCAACATTAATGCTCGTCCAGTGGTGGCTGTACTATTCTGAAAGTGTTCTACTCTGGGACACGGCACAAACTATGGTTGTAAGCTATGCCGGTCTGGCACTAGCTATTTGCGTACTGATTGTTATTTCTATGCGCAAGCTAAGTAGAACCACAGATAGTGGCGAAAGCGAAAAAATTATTGCCAGCGTATCAGACTGGACAGGTTGGGTTTTCTTGTTGATCGCTTTTTCGTTTTCAGAGTCTACTCAAACTTTGCATATTTCAAAGCACATTTATTTTCCCCTGGCATTGTTTGGCCTTGGCATACTGGGCGGCACATATGGGTGGAAGTATAAAAAGCAACGCGACAAAACCAATTTGATTTCTGGAATTATTGTGCTGATTTGCGTGGTGGCAATCGTTATGCGTTATCTGAATGGCGTTGAGAAATTGACGTCTTAGTCATAGATCAAATATTTGATCTCGTCATTTGCCAGTGCGATGCAATGGGGGAACTCCCTCCCCGCAGCAAAGATGCCCTATTGCAAAGGGTTTCGCCGAGTATGATAATGCCTTAACGAATTAAACCGATTGCTCATCTGCCGTCTGCGCACATTCACATGCGCAGTATCGCTGCTGTCATCTTGTCGTTCAATTTCGCTAGTTTGCATTTCCCACTGTGGCACCACTTTGTGGCCGCATATTTTCTTTATTGAGGTAACTGCCATGAACACCATTGAACAAGTACCGCCGGATCTGGCTCCAGCAGTAGATTTAGCGCAAGGGTCTGACGTCTCTGCATACACAGAGCCGATAATCAATGGCTTCGAAAACGGTGCTAAGCCTCTTCTGAAAGAACCGTCTCTTTATCTCTCAATCGCGATCGTGTTCATCGCCACCGCAGTATGCTTCAGTAAAACTCCCATATTTTTCTGGTTATCACTGGGGCTAATGTCGGCACTGGCCGTGGTTTTCCACATTATGGCCGAGCGCTTTCTCTTTAGATCAAACAAAGAACATCAGGTCTTCGCCGCACCACTTGAAGGAATTTTTGTCCTCACACTCGGGGCAATTATTCCCGGCGTGAGTCTTCTATCTTATGGTCTCTACTCGCTGTTCACAGCGCAAAATGCAAACGTTGCCGAAGAATTTGCCAAGTTGGCTCTATTACTGGCGGTACCATTTTTCAATTTTGTAGTCTGGTCCGCTGTGCGTAAAAGATACCTGGTGCGGCCACGTTTGATCGGCCTGATGAATGGCTTCGCCTTTGGCCTATCAGCTGCGTGGTCTACCATATGGGCCATCACGGTGATGTTCGGTCACAGCAATCCATCGTGCAAACTAGGATGGATGTTGCTACTTTGCACCGCACCATTCTTACTTTTTGCCGCATCTTGTCTCGGGCTAGATTTGTGGAATAAAACAGAAAAAAATATCCGTCGCGTGGCAGCAACATTCTCCGTTTTAGGCCTTTCTCTTTCACTTTTGTTTGTTTTAGCGCCTCTGGCCCGCGTGTCCTTTATGCAGTCGCTCATAAACAATGCGCGGCTGGCGTCTATTGAAGAACAAGAAGCCGCCGCCGCAGACTTACGTTCTTTTGCCACCGATGAAGATCTACGGCCGTCGAAGTATCCAGTGGGTGGTTTTGCTCTGGCGGCTTTACTGATTCCCAACCGCGGCCTTGAGTCTGGCAGTGACGCTGACACTGAACTGTACTTCAAAGTAACTGGCAAACCGTTTTCGACCTTAGGAGAGAAAAAAGGCAAACCCATAGAACAAGAGCAAATCAGTCCTGTGGTTGGTGAAAAAATTCCTGGGCTCTCACTTGCACGGTCTCAGATCACAGGCAACATAGATGCCACCACTTTGTCCAGCTCAATTGACTGGACACTGATCCTGCACAATTCATCTTCTACACCACAAGAAGGTCGCTGCGAGCTAGCCCTGCCAAAACACGCGGTGCTATCGCGCGCCACAGTGTGGTTTAACGGTGAAGCTCGCGAGGGCACGTTTACTTCGCCGGCAACTCTGCGATTAGACCAGGCCCAACAGCAAAATCTTGAGCCTTTGCTGGTGACGATGCCCACTCCAGGCCGAATTCTCGTTCAGTGCTACCCTTTGCGTGCCAGCGGTGGTGAGATGAAAGTGCGCCTGGGCTTTAAGCTGCCGCTTGAAACCAGCGATCGTAAAACCTGCTCACTCAAACTTCCGCATTTAGTGGCCACTAATTTTATTCAATCGAAACGCCAGCGTCTCAATTTGGCGTCAACCGATTTACCTCTAGCAAACCTACCGGGGCTTTTAATTGAAAAGAATGCCGGTGGTTACAGCTTGAGTGGTGTAATAAAAACTCAGACTGGCAAGGCCGGTGAAAGTCTGATGGTGCAGCGTTCAGACAACCCCACTACTTTCGCCACACTCGACACGTCTGTCTCGAAGACACGTTACATCGTTCAGAATCTGAAAGAAATCAGCAGACCAACTGTTAAACGCCTGTATGTTGTGATTGACTCCTCAGCAGCACTAAAAAGTCACGCGCAAGAATTAAAAGAGGCTGTGGCTGCCATTCCTGCTAACCTCAAACCTGTTGTCTGTTTTGCTGGTAAATCGGCCCAAGCTCTAATTAACGCCAATGCTTTTAGCGGTGGCCAAGACAACTGGCTTACACTCAGAGGAACATTGGAAACAGCTGCTGAACAGGCAAACAGCGCTGTGCTCTGGATTCACGGACCGCAGCCAACAGCGCCAAAAATGGCAGATTCTGCGGTGCTTGATCTTGTGCATCGTGTCAGTTTGTACGATTTGCAAATAGAAGCCGGACCAAACTCAATATTGCCAGCGCTCCAGACGGAAGATGTCTCTGGTCTAATTGCTTATGAACATCTAAGCGCTGATTCATCCGCCAGTAGTTTACAAACAGTGGCGACAATCTGGAATAAAGATGCCGCCACTAAAGACGGTGCCACAAGTCTGGTGGTGCAACGCTCGCTTTCTCTCACCAAGCCTCCGTGCGTAATCATTTCAGATCCACTGGCGTCGGCACAGACGACAGGCCTCTGGGCGGGCGCAGAAGTGGCAAAACTTCTAGCCAGTGGTCACCAGTCGGGCGCACAACTGATGGCCATCAACTATCACTTGGTCACACCGGTGACAGGTGCGGTTGTGCTACAAAATGACCGCGATTACAGGGGCCGCAAACGCGGTTCTGCGGCCTATCAGGAAGCGCTTGGTCGTGCAGCTTCGATAGTTTGGGGTGGAGGTTTAGTTGGTGCGCCTGTTGATCCGCGCTATGGCCAATCGAACGAAGTTGGGCAGCTTGCCGATTATGGCTATGACTCTCTTCGCGATTTATGCCGATTGCTTACAGCCATAGCCTTTTTGATCTCCACAACCGTGGGCGTGATTTTTGTCAAAGGTAAAAAGGTAAAAACCTGGAACGTCTATGCCAAGGCGACGGGCACCGTTCTCGCTGCCACCATGGTAGTGCACTTGATTGGTACATTCATGATCAACAATTGTGGTGCCCTGGGAGGAGGACTCTAATGCTTAATTCTCCACCAGATCATAAACTTTGTTTTGATCAATCAAATCTAAACGCATTCTCAAATAAGGATCGTCCGCCCGCACAGCGTAACCTTCAGTGTACATGCGCTCTACCAGCGAATACACCACCTTGCCGGCTACGGTGCGTTGCTCATCAAAGCGAGTCAATAAAAGGTCGGCTAATTTGGCTCGTTTTTGACGATTTTCCACAGGAACATAGGCGCCGCCTCGTTCTTCCACAGTCATGTATGGTGGAATTTCATAATTAAGATCAGCGATACGCAATAAGCCAATGCGTTTCATCCAGCTAGCTCTCTTGACTGATTGGCCAGCGGCACTGCCGTCAGGCGCTTCACGCTCAGCCACAAGGCCCAGGGCATGCGGATTTTGAGATTTGCTGATCTGATAAGAAAGTGGGCGCAAATATGACCCGTATCCGCGACCCTTACCTTGCCTGCTGTTTTGAGCCGGGTCAGGAGTAACAACCCAGGCCACAAGAATGAAATCATGTTCGCCGCGTTTACGGGCGTGATAAACCACCATCAGGCGAGCGGACAAAAGGGTGTTGCTGCTTTTGCTGCGCAATTCGTGCAAATTCATCCAGCCGGTGCTCAGGCCTTCTTGCACCTGTTTCCATGGCTGCAACTGCTCAGCCGGAAAATTGTTCTCAAGAGCGAGCCTTGTATCTTCTGACAGTTCTGATTGCACACAGAGCCGTAAATCATCAATTTCAGCAGCAGTGAGCCGCTGTTGTGGATTATCCGTACTCACCGGTTCATTCATAAAAAACCTCAGACACTTATAAATGATAACTTAGTCTCGTAAACTGGGAGACCAAGGAGAAAGGAAAAATAAATGGAGTGGTGGCGCAACGCGGCAATTTATCAAATTTATCCCCGCTCATTTCAAGATAGCAACGGCGACGGCACCGGTGATATTCCGGGAATCATTGACCGCCTCGACTATCTCCAAGACCTGGGCATAGACTGCATTTGGCTCAGCCCATTTTATCCTTCACCGAACAAAGATTTTGGCTATGACATCAGTGATTATTGCGACGTCGATCCATTGTTCGGCACCATGGCTGACTTCGACAAACTCGTGGCAGAGGCGCACAAACGCTCACTAAAAGTAATTGTCGATCTGGTGCCCAACCATACTTCAGATCAGCATCCCTGGTTTCAAGAAGCAAAACAAGGGCCCACAAGTGCAAAACGCGACTGGTATGTTTGGCGAGATGCCGCAGCAGATGGTGGAGTGCCAAACAACTGGCCCAGTTACTTTGGTGGCCCAGCCTGGACACTCGATGCTGCCTCGGGGCAATATTTTCTGCACCAGTTTCTACCGGAACAACCCGATTTAAATTTCCGCAATCCACAAGTAATAGAAGCCATGCTTGAAGTGATGCGCTTCTGGCTCAAACGCGGCATTGACGGCTTTCGCGTTGATGTAATCTGGCTGCTGGTTGAAGCAGCCGACTTTGGCGACGAGCCAGAAAATGTGCACTGGCATAAAAATTTGATTGAACGCGCCCGCACAATTCACACAAAAATCGAAGACCAACCAGAAACTCACGAAGTAATTCAAAAAATGCGGCAAGTGCTAGATCAGTTCAGCAGCCCGGGTTTTGAACGTATGATGATCGGCGAAATTTATCTACCCTACGAACAGCTAATCACCTATTACGGTACAAAAGAAAAACCGGAATGTCATTTGCCTTTCAATTTCCATTTAATCACAGAGGCTCTGGACAACTGGAACGCCGCCACCGTGCGCAAAGTGGTGGACGAATATATGGCGATTTTACCAGCGGGAGAAAGCGCCAACTGGGTACTGGGTAATCATGATCAATTTCGCTTCAAGAGCCGCATTGGCAGTGAACAAGCACGCATAGCAACCATGCTTTTGCTCACACTACCTGGCTCACCCACCTGGTATTACGGCGACGAAATCGGCATGGTAAACGGGGTAATTCCGCCAGACAAAATTGTCGATCCACGCGGCCTCAGACAGCCTGACGTAATCTCAGAACAACGGGATCCGGAACGTACGCCGATGCAATGGAATGATACTGCCTATAGTGGCTTCAGCACTGTTGATACGTGGCTACCGGTTAACAGTGACTATGTAGAGTGCAATGTGCAAAGGCAAGAGCAACAAAAAGATTCAATGCTTAATCTGGTTAAGTATCTGTTGCGCCTGCGCAAAGAATATCAGGCTTTAAGGTCAGGAAGCTATGCAAGTAAAAATTGTGATGAAGGAATTTTTGCATACACTAGAGCAAGCGATGATCAAAAAATTACTGTCTATCTAAATTTTACAAGTGAGTCGCGAACTATCAATTGCGAAAACGACAAAACTGACAATGGCAAAATACTCGCTTCCACCACAATGCAGGCGGGCGAAGTTAATGCCGCACTGACTCTTAAGCCATTCGAAGGGCTAATCTTACTCAACAATAGTTAGAGCGTGCTCAAACTCTTCTAAACGGCCACGCCTGATGGCCAATTTTTTCATATCGTCGATGGCCTGACAAAGGTCAGAAATATCTTGCCGGCAGACTTTCAAGCGATCGAAAGTTGCAGCGCTTTCTCCTGCTTCAAATGACCCATCATCGAAAACTTCAGTGTCAGAATGTGCAGACGCATCTATTTTGGGCACTTTGGACTCGCCTGACTTTGACTTTTTACCCGTCTGAAAATTCTTAGGATTAGCAAAGAAAGCCTTTCCGTAAGCCACTTGTTGCCGCAATGTTTTGCGAATGGCTACCCAGCGTGTGCCTTCATTTATTAACTCTTTGCGCCCGAGGGGCGAACGAGTAAACTCCTGAAAAGCCCCCAATGTCCAACTGCGGATACTTTCGGGAGCCTTATTTTTAAAGGCGAAATCGCGCTCTTCTTGGGACATCGGCATCGGACGTGCCAGAAGCATTTCTTCTTGAGTCCACTCGTGGGCCGGACCGCTGCTGTTCGAGACCACGGTGTCACTCATATTAGCGTTCGTACCAGCGTCGCCCGAAGAAACACCAGCACCAGCCGGCTGAGCCCAGGCCTGACCGCATCGTTCTGAAGGTTCAATAATAAAACTGGCAAAGGCTAATAGACACAGACCATATGCCAAAAATTGATCTTTGAATTTCAAATTAACAGCCACCATTAATTGCTCGCCGCGCACTTATCATAGCGGTGGCAGTAAACATTGACATCAATTTTACAGTTTCTAAGCTGATTCTGGCTCAGGTGGCAAATCTTCTTTAACTTTCTGGCTCATGCACTTTTCGCATTCGCCAACTAATTTTGAATAACGAAGGTTGAGACCTCTGGCGATGCTGGAAACTGAACCGAAACTCGGCTTTCGTTTACCCTGCTCGACATTGCTAATAAAGACCCTATCAATGCCAGACGCCTTTGCCAGCTCTTGCTGAGTCATATGAAGACTCTTCCGTTTTGAGCTAACTACCTCGGCGAGGCATTTATACAGGTGATTATGAGCGGCTTTTTTTTCATCCATGGTCGTTCTCCTTACCAGAGTGCTCGACGTAGTGAATCATGATTGGTTTCCTATTGTTTTGGTCAGCTGCTGATTAATTATTGAGCTCGATGTGCCGTGCTAAGTCCAGTGGGCAACACAAGGAAAATGAATGTTTCAAATTGGAACAAAAAAGTCATTTGAGGGTCCCTACAATTTAGTAATCTGAAAATATGGATTTTGGTAGCAAAAGTAGTACTCGGTCCAATGAAAAAGAAGTAGGCGTGCACCGTGAGCCGGAAAATTCTTATAGTTGATGATAGTGAGGCTAACAGGCAATACCTGAGCGAAACCGTTAGTGCGCTTGGATTCATAGCAGATTCTGCCGTTGACGGCCAGGACGCCATCAAGTTGGCAACAGAAAACGAATATGCCCTGATTCTGATGGATATCTTTATGCCGGTCTTGGGAGGCATAGAAGCAGCCCGCAGCATTGCTGAATTTCAAGACCTGAAAAGTATTGCGCCTACTCCGATTGTTGCTATGACAGCAGGGGCCACCGAGTCTCAATGCTTGGAAGCCGGAATGAATGGTTATTTGCGCAAACCCACAACCGCTGATGAGCTTAGTCAATTTCTAACTGATTGGTTTGAAGAAGCAGATACTGAAGTTAGTGGTGGTTTTAAGTGCACAGTTAACACTGAAGAGCTTGTTGATCACGAACCGTTAACGGTTGAGTGATCATTTTTCAACTGACAACTCGCTGACTAGACCACACGTTAAAACTACGCGTTATAGTATAAAGGACATTTTTTGCAAGAAAAAAAGAGAGTGGGAACTGCAAAAAATTGCAGCGCAGTTCCCACTCTTCAGTTTTCGCTATTCAACCGTTAACGGTTGATGATCTCAGTAGCGACGTCGCACGCTCTGCAGAAGCAAAATTCGGTTGAGCTCTTCAGCAGTTTTGCGCGTTCTCTTGGCTTCGGTGTGCAAACCAACGGCATTCTGGGCAAGAGCCAATTCACGCAAGTTTGCCACTCGCTCGAAGCTCAGTGGACGAATGCGCTCGTATACGGTTTCAGCGGCCTGATGGAAGGTATGGGCGCGATTTTTGTCGGCCATGCCAGTGTGCAGCCGGCCGCGCATTTGCAACACTTTAGCCACCTGCTTATGCATAGCGCCGTTGTGCTTGATCAAGATCATCTGAGCTTCCGACAGCAAAGCGTCAGCCTGCATCCAATCGACGATGTTGCCATCGAGATAGGTTTCAGCCAGCGCTATTTGCACGGAGGCACGGGCTTTGTGGTCGAGCGGAAGGTAGCTCTGTCGCAAAGTCAGTAAGCTTTGCAAAGTCTGCCGGCTCTGGAGCTTGCGACCAAAAGCACTCTCTATCGAGGCTTTCACGCTCAGCAGGCAATCTTGCAAGGCTAGACGTACGCGGGCCTTGGGTGAGAGTAGTGACATTTTATTGGTCTCCTTTTTTTTGTCAGCGCCGCACCGCTAAGCGTTTGTTAGCGCTTAGACTTCACGGGCAACCAGGTGCGACCACGCATTGGCACTTCACCACAGATGGTGGCAGAGCCGAAAGCCAGGGCGAAAAGCACGAAGCTGGCCAATAGCGGATTGGTCACGAAAAGAGCTGTAGCGAACAGCGAGGCTGCTGCCTTGAGCCCGAGAAAACTGGTCAGCCAGAATCCGGCATACTGCAGGATACGACCGGTTTGAACCAGCTTGAACAAGGTGCGGAAAATCATGGTGACGAAAATTCCGCCCACCAGTGCGATTGAGGCAACAACCGCAGATGCAGCGATGGCCAGCCAGATCGAGCCTGCAACCTCGGCGCCGATGCCAGCGAAAGCCACTACCAGAGTTGCGGCCAAAAAGTAGCCGAACAGGTTACGCATGTGCTTCATGGGATTTCCATGAGGCGTCTTGATGTTTTTCAGTCTATCGAACATAGAATTATTCTTTCGGTTTCGTTGCGATGGACGCGACGAAGTAGGCGGTGTGCTTACTTCGTGGGTTCGGGCGCCGGTGTCTCTGCAGGCGCAGGGGTCGCCGTCGGCTCTGTATCCGGAATCGGATTGGGCGGATTCTGGTCCGAATCGATGGCCTTGGGCTTCTCGACTTTGGAGGCATCACGGGCCAGTTTCTTGGCGCCGCAATTGCCTTTTCCCTTGCCCTGACACTTGAGACATGGCGAGTTGCCCTGACCAGTGGTGCCGGGCGTGGTGTTGGTGGTGTTACACATAATTTTGATCCTTTGGTTTGAGCAGTGTTTGAACGCGGGTGAAATTTCTGGTTTATTTTTTGAGGCGGAGGCGCTCCACAGGCTTCGCGCCGCTAACAAGACCAGTGACGATTTCAGTGGCATCAGCCTCTGAAACGCGTCCGTATTTGACTTTGTCAGGCATGACCACAACCACGGGTCCCTTTTTGCAGAGATCCATGCATTTGCAGCCTTTGGTGGTGACGGTGTCGCTGCAGCCTAAGGTTGAGATAGCCGAATCGAAAGCGGCTAAAACAGCCTCACTTCCTTTCTTCGGGCACTTCTTTCCCTTGGTGCAAACGAAAATTTTGATTTTGTCAGACATATTCTTGTCTTTTCTTTTATGCCTGAGGCTGCCCATCAACTCCTTTCGAAGTTGAGATGGACAGCCACTTGGCGATTCGTTGTTCTAGAAAGAGAAAGACCAGTTCAGTGATTAGGAACCGGTTGTCGGTACAGCTTCAGGTATGGGTACAGGCGTGGCTGACTCGACTGCTGGCTCGACTACTGCATCGCCCGGTGTTTCGGCGACAACAACTTCAACTGTCTCCACCACAGTCTTGGGCGCTGCGATAGGAGCAAACACAGCCTGGTAGGTAAAGGCCGTATCGAGTCCATCTTCGAGCACCATTCCGTGGTAGTCGTTGTACCACTCGTGGCAAAGACGAACGTGTGTCTCGCGCAGGCGCTGCAAGTAGAGATCCCAATCGCGAGTTTGAGCCATGAGAGTGGCCAAAATCTTGTCGAACACCACAGCCTGCTCAAGCTGAAACTTCTCGAGAGCGTCTTTGTGACCCTGTTCAAAGCGCTTCAGATGCTTCGAAAGGGGAACGAATCCGAGCAATTTCTCCGGCGCCACTTGTGCGGCGATAAACTGCTCGTCTTCCTCTCCTTCTACCTTGTTGCCGACAACATAAGTTTTCGCAGCCAGAGCGGGCATCAGAGCAATGAAGTCTTTGTAGACCTGCACTGACTTCTGAGTCGGTTCAACTACAAAAACATGCATGTCGTACGCAAACCAGAGGGAGGTAGCAACCGCATCAGTGCCGGCAGTGTTGTCAGAGACCACTATGTCGGTCGGGCCATCGAGCAAGTGATGCAGAACGCTGATGGCGCCTGAGAGTTTGCTGTGGTAACAGGCAGAGCCCACGTCGCTTTGTTCATACTTACCCACAGTGAGCAAGGCGATTGAGTCAAGACGACGGCCGTATTTCTTGATCAGCGGGTCATCAAAGTCGCAGCGAACGAAGTTGGACAAAAGCGAAGGCGGCGTAGTCATGATCATGGGTTTAGTACCCAGGTCGACACGCTTGCCTTTGAGGTGATTGGTCACTGGACCGAACAGCTGACCGAGATGCTGGATATCACCTTCGACCGAAAGGGCACCAGCCAGGTGAGCGTTGACGTCTGCATCGAATGCAAGAACAAAGGGATTCTTTTTCGCGGCATGGCGAATGAAACTTGCGGCAGTGGTGGTCTTTCCGGATCCACCTTTGCCCAAAAATGCGATTCTCATTATTGTTCTCCTTGGCGTTCTTCGCCTTGCTCGACAAGATCCATCAACCGTTAACGGTTGCTCGCAAACCAATGCGATCCACGAACCGTTAACTGTTGATGCAATCGCCCGAGCTTGAGATTTGTGAAACTAGTGGAGCCTCGCAAACCAAGAGCACACCTGAATCAAAGACGACAATGAATGTCATTTTCACTATTTCGATTCTGTCAGATTTCAGAGGACAGATTTCTAGTAGTGGAATTTTGATAGATGTGCTGTTGGTTTGGGATTCCGGGATTAATTGAAAGAAAGTGTGTTCTTACAGCTTAGTGCTCTTGAATATAGTGATTCAACGCCGGCTGACTAACCGATTGGATGCAAATTGCAGCCATTGTGGACCTTTCTCAAAAACATCGCAAATTCTGTCAATTAGGTTATTGCAACCTTGTCGCAATAAGCCCAGGTCAAAGCTCGCGCATTTAGCACATCCTGACATCCGCTTTGGCCGAGCTAGCTTAGCTCTACTGCTTAATGCAAATTTATTGCGAAACATTTCAAGCGTGATAGACTTGTCAACCGCGTAAATACAACGAAATTAGGTGCACCTCGCATTAATTCGCACGGCCAAGCCTTGAATGTATTCGCACTTATATTATGATGTTAGAATAGTAATTGAGAATAGTTCTCACAATGCGGCAGTTAACAGATAGGCCGACAGCTTTTCCAAGTGACTATCGCGCCCAGACAGCGGCGTAACCGGCGAAAATCCCCCGAGCAAGATCTTCCTGCTAGCGATAGGAGCAATCTATGGCACTTGAACTAAACAACAATCGTGAGGGCGAACTTTTCCATATAGATGAGAATCGTTCTCGCAAACAAGGAAATGTTTTTCTCGGTTTTTTTATTCCAGGGCAATGTCTTTTACTAAGGTCAACCGAAAATGAGTTCAACAATCAGCCATCACCAGTGGTTACATACAAAGTTTCCAGTCTCTTCAAAAGGGATGACGACTAGCGTTGATACTTTGTCTCCGGCTGGTGTGCAAAATCTTCGCGGTCGCAGAATCTGGTCAAAATTCAAAAATAGTAGTGTGCCCGCCAATGTCGGAGGCACTATCGCCTTTCACGATCAAGATAACGACATGATTGTGCGTTGGGATAACGGCATCGTCACCATGCACAGAAAAGATGCACTATTGCGCTCGGCCTTTTTGATTGGCGGACATCAGACTCTGCAAGACCATATCGATTGCCTGAGCGACCGATGCAAGTGTGGTGGCAAAAGAGACCTTTGTGGTGGACCCGCAACTCTGGACCGATTTATTAATTAGCTAAGATCGTCTCT
>JAVHQC010000004.1:0-101932 GCA_036170915.1 Cyanobacteria bacterium auto_48_18 | reverse complement strand
TCCTACTCCTACGCCTACTCCTACGCCTACTCCTACACCTACTCCTACACCTACTCCTACGCCTACTCCTACTCCAACTCCTACGCCTACTCCAACTCCTAGACCTAGACCAACGCCTCAACAGATGTTTCGCAGTTTGCCTCCTAATGTGCAAGCTGGAATAACCGCGCTAGTGCGATTTTTACAAGGGTTGTTTCGCCGATAACTGAGGACTACAACTCGGTCCATGAGTGCGGCTTCAATGGGACAGCCGCACCCATGATCGAATATTGGAGGTGAGGAATGAAAAGACGATCTGCCAGGGGCAACATACTTTTGATGGTGTTCGCTTGCATTTGTTTTGTAGTGGTGCCGGTCCTAATTATTTTGTGCGAATCATGTTTGCAAATAATTGCGCGCACACGCGCCCAGTCAATTATTGAAGCTGCTTGCCTGGTAGCAGCAAATGACCTCTCAAAAATAATTGTAGAAGACGATGATTTTGGTCTGGTATCGCTCAGCAATTATCCGCCCATCGGCAAGGGCACTTGTGCCCCAGATGGTGAGCCCCGACCCGTAATAGGCATAAATACTCTGGTGGCTACCCTAAGGCAAAACACCATTCTGGCGCAAGAAATGGAAAATTCTACTTTGACAAACCTGGTCGACAAAGATCGAGAGGCACTGGATGACACCATTAAAAATTTAAACACGACCATAAGTAAAGCACTGGAAGGAGACGGGAAAGCAAAGTTCTTTGATATTCAAGGAAACACCGTTAACCCCTTACAAGATGTGAAAGTTTTTCTGCAGGCGAATTTGCCAGATAACATACATGTGACGTCAGTCAAACTTGTAAACGGTTGGCTCGATGGTGAAGGTGAAACCACCATCGCTGTACCGGAACCTGCCGTAATGGCACAAATAAAGCCAGGCACTGAGCGGAACGGCACTTACCGAGCCTTCGTTAATATTCCTGCCAATCATCGCAATTTCAATTTTGCCGGTGTTGGTGCGAAGTCGTCGCTTGTAAGCCAATCAGCTTTTCGTACCGCAGACACAAAGCACATCTGCTCAATAGTGAAAATAGAATGTGTTCTGAAAATTGACAATTTCGGTCTCGTCAAAATTCCATTCAAAGAAGATCAGCTCTGCAATATTTACGGTGCAGCCTGCGGCCAACCTTACTCTATGGCCGACAACGGTCCCAAAGGCTTACTTACTTTGCGCTTTACTGGTGGCAGAGTGCATGGCCTGCGTTGCTGGAAAGATTTTTTAAACGCCGGCACTTTTCACGACAACAAAGTCACCACATACGATGTGGCCGACGGAGATTATCCTACCGACAAAGAAGCCAGAATGGTGCAAAACTTTCCGGAAGTTTTGCCGAACACTGCACAGCAATTCGCCGAACATTTTTATTACTGGTTGCGCAATGGTCACACGCAGCCCAAACTAGACGCAGTGCTAGCCATGTTGGATGAACCTTTTCAATCTGGACCGGCTGAAATTTATGCTTACGAATTTAAACGCAATGGTGGTATCTCAAGAAGAATTATTGCCAAAGATCCATTTCCAATTAGTGTCACCTCCGAAAATCAGTTTTCAACTATTGCCGACACAACACTGCAAGGTGGAATTACACCGATAATAATATTTAGAAACGACGTCAAAAATCTCAGTCTTGCCAAAGGAGGAAAGCATTGTGGTCAGCCGCTTACAGGCTATCCGCTCAACTGGTGCGAGCTACCTGAATATGGCGGAGATGAACACGTTGCTATTGCTCTAGGTAAGGGTCGCATGGGCACACATTTAACAGTGGTCGACCCACGTGGCACGGCTCAACCCGACGAAGCAATCAACGATCCAAACTTTGGTTTGTTCAAAACATTCGATGGCAACACACTATTCTTGCAACCGCGCCGCAGTTTTTATAGCGGCGGATTAGCGCTGGATATAGAAATAGGTGGCACAAAGGCCACGGAGCCATTGCCGCAAGAAAATGCATCATGGAGTAAGCTACCCGCCAAAAGATTGATATGAAAAAACTACCTAATTGATTTAATTACTTTTTCAATTAAAGGATCACCGCTGTCTAGTCTGTAGCCTTCTGTATAAATTCTTGTCACCACTCCGGCCAGCGTGTCTTTATCTACTACGGTGTCATTAAACGGCACCCAGAGAAGTTCGCCTGGAATGGGCTTCTCACCTGCGGCATAACTAGGGAAATAATAGTCAATGGCAAGTGGCACCAGCCCAAGTTTCATAAAGAAAGCTTTGCGTTTAACTCTTATATGCATTGCTTCAGGAGAAACTCCTTCTTCAAATGTTGACTCGATCTCGCTGACGATGCCAATGAAGTTTGGATATTCTTGAGCGAGCAGCGCATCTAGTTTACTGCGGTGAATGGAACCGATGCCGATTCCCCTCATGTCAGGCACCACTGCCGTATAACAGGCAAGTAGAAAAGTCGGTAGCATTGGCGGATCGCGAAAAACCTCAGTAATGGTCATGCACAATATATTGTTATCTTGATCGCGGGTTTCATCCAGCTCCATCGATCCCGCTTGTAACTGTGCCTTGAGATCATCGAGGTCTTGCCTCTGGTCGGGCGGAAATGCCTCTTCATAAATTGCTATCCAATCGGTGTTCTCAGCGCTGCCGTCTTTGCAAACATGAAGTGCTTTCTGACCAAATTTCGTTTCGATAACTGCGTCCATATTCCCTCAACTCAATAGACCATCAAATAATAATCTGGCAGCATCAATGATACTGCCAGACTATTTACCCGGACTATGAAAAAAGGAATTAGTTAGTTAAGGATTAACGGTAGTGGATTCAATGGGTTCGGAAGGTGTCGCAGGTGCAGGAGGGGCTGCTGGAGCTGGCGAATGGGTCTCAATTACCTGAAGCGTGGGGGGTGTAGCAACTGTTTTCGAACCAGGTCCGGCGCCGCCGTTCAATCCGTCAGTTATAACTACATTAGTAGTCGTTGACTTGGGCATCTGATTCATAGAAGCTTGTTGAGCAGCAGTCATATCTTGCAATCTTTGGGTCTCACTTTGCTGTTGCTGAAGTGATGTTTGTTGCGACTCAATTGTTTGTTGTCTTAAACTGGTCGAAGCACCATTGTTGTACATAGTGACTGCACCAATAACAAGGGCAATCGCGGCCAGTATCAAGAAGCCCACAGTCCAGTTCGACGACGTGTCTTCAACTCGTACCGGAACGCCATCAGTAGTCCGTACTACGGTAGTTTCAACTTCTTTCATCACTTCTCCATGCTTTTCACATTGATTGGGTCTTTGTTTCTGCGGCAATTGACGGAACCCACCAACAGGTTGTTCCAAAATGTTTTTTGGAACTATCGCACTGTGCCGACGTCTTCGCCGAGGTGTAAGCACTCATAAATCTGTAACATGTCAAACTAGGAAAATTTCAATGAGAAAAATCAGACCCGTTGTTCTCGCCATATCTTTTATACTGCCGCTTGCATTCAGCAGCGTTAACGTTAATGCAGCAGATGCCCGGTCGCATCGCCTGACCATCGACCAGCGGCACAGCGCTCTTCTGGCGAAAATCAATCGTGCTCAACGCAGCGGTGAACTGACACTTCGCGAAGCAAATGACTTACGCAACCAAAATAGAAGCATTCGCGAGAATGAGCAGAAAATGAGAATGAAAAACGGTGGCAGACTTAGTTACGCCGATATTAACAAGATCGAGAGCAGACTGAATGATCTAAGCAATCGCCTTCATCGGAAGGCTCTTTCGAAAAGAGTAAACTAAACAACGTGAGGAATACCGGATGACGGCCACCAGCGACCTGACAAAACTTCTTTGCGCAGAAATGTCTGCCGTTGAGACCTACAATCAAGCAATAGAATCGTTTCACCACGAAGACGATATACAGCAGTTAGAAATTGCTCGTGATTGTCACGTAAAACGGGTAGATACCCTTGCCGGCACACTCTACGCACTTGGTGGCAGCCCCACCGAATCGTCAGGAATATGGGGTAAGACCTCAAGGGCATTAGATGCCGGCGGCGAAGTAGTGACCGACAAAATGGCAGTTGCTCTGCTTGAAGAAGGCGAAGAACGTGGTATTCAACAATATCGCGAGCTTGTTGAAACAACGAAAGCTGATCCGGCCATTCAAACACTTGCGACCCAGCTGCTCACGCAGCAAGAAGAAACGCAGCGCATTGTGAAAGCCCTGCAAGAGAAAATAGGCTAAAAAACTTTAGGCTATCACTCACAAGACTCGAGAAGCCAGCTAGTTATTAGCTGGCTTTTCTCTTGCGCTGAATCGGACTGACTTTCTTCTTAGCGGCAGTTTCTTTGGCGCGTGCAGCAGCCTTCTTAGCTGGAGCTGCGGTGCGGCGTGTGGTTGCAGCTGGCTTTTTAACAGTCGCCAATTTCTTTCTTGGTGCCGCCTTTACTTTTTCAGAGTCAGCTACATCGTCTTCAGCTCCTGCTCTGCCGGCAGAACGCTTGCTACTGCTGCCGCCTTTTTTGGCTGACAATACGCTTTCACGCAAAGCTTCCATGAGATCAAGCACCTTACCGGTGGTGGCTTTCTTGGCTGGTGCTTTGATGCCACTGCCGCTAACTTTGGCTTCAACTAGTTCTTCTAAAGCCTCGCGATAATTATCTTTGTATTGCTCAGGATCAAAGGGGCTGGTCATCAAATCAACCAAATGCTCAGCAATACTCAATTCTTGTTTTGAAGGCGCGGTTTTAGCGATTTCTTCATCTTGCATATTGATTTCATCAGGATACAACAAAGTCTCCACCACAAGATGCGAACCATAAACCCTCACAATGCAAAGACGTTCTTTAGTTCGCAGGGCAATTTTACCCACTGCCACCATCTTCTTTTTCTCAAGAGCGGTGCGCAAAAGATTATAGGAATTATTTCCTTTCTTATCTGGCTGCAAAAAATAACTGCTGTCAAAATAAATAGGATCAATCTCGTCGATTTCCACAAATGACTCTACTTCTAAAATATTTTTGCTGGGTAGAGGGAGCGATTCAAAATCTTCAGGAGAAAAGGAAACATACTCGTCTTTGGCATACTGATAGCCTTTCTCCACGTCATCCCAGGTAATTTCTTTATCGCACTCGGGGCACCAGCGTTTCTCTTGAATACGGTTGTGACATTCTTTATGCAAGAGGTTAAAAGAAACGCCTTTACGACTGGTAGCTGCCATCAGTCTTACAGGGATAGAAACCAGGCCGAAACTAATCGTGCCAGTCCACATTGCATGCGCCATTGCCATAATCTCCTTTGAGGCAGGTGTTGAGACGGCACCGCGTTGCCAAAGTTCCACCAAGCTCAACCAAAGGGAACAATTCAATATTAGTGAGGTCGAGACAGCAAGATGTCACTGAAAAGGTTGAAGCAATGAGTACGGCCCTGAAAACCTACCAAAATAAACGCGACTTCAAAAAAACCAGCGAGCCTTCCGGCGCTGAAAATGTGAAAGCCAGCAAGAAGCAACTGCTGTTCTGTGTGCAAAAGCACGCTGCCAGCCATTTACACTATGATTTTCGACTAGAAGCTCAAGGTGTTTTAGTCTCGTGGGCCGTGCCAAAGGGGCCGTCTTTAGATCCCGGTCAAAAAAGGCTGGCTGTTCATGTTGAAGATCATCCGATTGGTTATGCCAGTTTTGAGGGGTCCATTCCTCAAGGTGAGTATGGTGGTGGTGATGTAATTGTCTGGGACATCGGCACTTTTAGGGTTGAAGGGTTGCCGGCAACGGCCACCAAGGACGAGATGGGCAAAGCTGTTCTTAGAGGCATTGCCAAAGGCAAATTGACCATCATTATGCATGGCAAAAAATTGAACGGCGCCTTTACTTTGATTCAACTAAGCCGACCTGGCGCAGAGAAAAACTGGTTGCTAGTTAAAGGAGATGACGAATTTGCCAAGACTGGTAGTGATCAAGAAATTACCGATGATATCAGGTCAGTGCTGTCAAAAAAAACTTTAAAGGACCCTGAAGCCGCATCTCCAGCAAAATCTACTAAAGCAAAATCAACTCGAGCAAAATCCACACCAACAAAAGCTGCAGTAGCAAAATCCACAATTTCTAAAAAGACCGTTTCAGCTGCCGCGGCCAAGCCGCCTAAGTTGATTGAGCCAATGCTGGCTTCTCTGGCATCACAGCCATTCTCCACCACTAACTGGATTTACGAACCAAAATTTGACGGCATTCGCGCCATTGCCTACATTTTCAAAGGCCAGGTGAAAATGCTCTCTCGCAATGGCATCGATATTACCGACAAGTTTCCACAAATTGTCGATCAACTAACAAAATTGACCACCAACATGATCATCGATGGTGAGATTGTCGCCATTAACGATAAAGGTGTGCCGTCCTTTGAATTGTTGCAGGCGAGGTCAATGTTTAAGTCGAAGGGCAAAACAGCCAGTGGTCCACTTATTCGCTTTTACGTGTTTGATATTTTGCAAGCCGATACTGCTAGCTTGCTCAATGAACCACTTTCAGCCAGGCTGCCGCTGCTAAAAAAACATGTAAGCAGAAAGAGCAACAAAAACGTTTTAGTAGTTGAGGCCTATACTGGCGATGGTAAGAAAGCCTTTCAGAAAGCTATGGAGGAAGGTATGGAAGGTATTGTCGCTAAGTCACTCGATAGCGTCTATACACCAGGTAAGCGCAGTGCCAACTGGTTGAAAGTAAAAGGCAACAAAAGCTCAGAATTTGTTGTCTGCGGTTTTTCAGCAGGTGGTGGAGCACGAAATGGCTTACTCGGAGCACTAATTATCGCCGAGCGCAACAAAGACGGCAGTCTACAATACGCTGGAAAAGTTGGCACTGGATTTAATACCAGACTGCTTAAGGAATTGACCAAACAACTTAAGACTATTAAAGTAGCGAAGTCACCGGTAACAGTACCCAAAGAATATGCAAGCAAGGACGTTACCTGGGTCAAACCCGAGCTTGTAGCCGAAATAAAATATTCAGAAAAGACAAAACAGGGTTTATTACGCGCACCAGTCTTTATGCACTTGCGAGCAGATATTGATCCTGTGAAAATTGTACCTGAGGCGGTGGTTGTGGTCGACGAAAAGAAAACAGTCAAAAGCGAAAAGAAGACAATTAAAGTAGCGACAAAAAAAACAGGCGCTAAAGCCCTCAGCAAGTCTCCTGCCAAAAGAACAAAAAGCGCTAACAGCAGCCCTGAAATCGCTGAATTAATTGAGCGTCTCGACAGTGCACCTGAAAATGGTCTTTTCAAAGTTGAAGATTACGAAGTCAAACTCAGTCATCTAAACAAAATATTCTGGCCAGCTTCTGAGAGCACAGACGCCGTAACCAAACGTGATTACATCCGTTACTTGCTGCAAGCCTCGCCCTATATTTTGCAGCATTTAAAAGATAGGCCATTCACTATGATCAGAATGCCGGATGGTATCAATGGTCAGCGTTTTTTCCAGAAGCATCAGAAGAACACTGTGCCACCATTTTTAGAAACTGTTGACTATTATTCTGAACATAGCGATGGCGACGGCGAATTTTTATTGTGCAACAATCTGGCTACCCTTGTCTGGTGCGGTCAAATGGGGGGTCTGGAGCTGCATGCCTCGCACACTCGCATTGCGCCCGAAAAAAATCTGCCGGGTAAAACTACCGGATCGCTGAAAAATGTTGAAAACAGCGTAGCTAATCACCCAGATTATCTCGTGCTCGATCTCGATCCCTATATTTATAGCGGCAAAGAAAAGCACAAAGAAGAGCCACAATTACATCAAAAGGGTTTCGATAAAACTTGCGAAAGCGCGCTCTGGCTTAAAGAAATACTAGATGGTCTCAAGCTAGAGGCATTTGTGAAAACGTCTGGCAAAACCGGTTTGCATATTTATATTCCTATTGAGCGCAATATTCCCTATGACGCAGTGCGCAGCTGCTGCGAGATTCTAGGCCGCCACCTGCTGGCCGCTCATCCTGAAGACATCACCATGGAATGGAGTATCAAAAAAAGGCCAGGTAAAATTTTCTTTGATCACAATATGAACGCCAGAGGTAAGACACTGCCTGTGCCATATTCACTGCGTTCTGCAGTGGAGGCATCAGCATCAACACCCCTCGACTGGAAAGAGCTGGGCCATGTCTATCCCACTGATTTCACAGTTTTCACCATGCCTGAAAGGCTAGCAACGAAAGGTGATATCTGGGCGGGTATTTTGCAACACCGCAATGACTTGAAGAAAAAGCTCAATCTATAGGTGAGGCGCAGAGCCGGCCCGAACTAAGTGCGGGCGCCTGTCCACTGGGCAATCTTGGTACGCAGCTCGAGCAAAGTGAACGGTTTACTTAAATAGTCATCCATACCTGCTGCCAGGCAACGCTCCCGATCACCCTGCATGGCATGAGCGGTGACAGCGATTATGGGCGTGCCGTTACCAGAAATCCGAGGCAACTGACGCAAACTTTGAGCGCAAAGAAAACCATCAGAATCAGGCATCTGCAAATCCATAATCACAAGGGCAAAATCAGACTGGCCGGCTGCTATAACCGCCGCGGCCGCGTCGCCCACAATCGTAGGCTTCATCTGCACTTGGGTGGCAATGAGTTTGTATAGCTTTCGTTGTAACAGATCGTCTTCAATGATTAATACTGCTGGATAATCATGCAGGCGAAGTACAGCTTTTTGTGTATGCGTAGTTTCCACGAGACACCTCTGGGGCTCGTGACGGAACCTTGCGAGCAAAGTTCCATTCTTAGAATACGGAATTAGGACACAGTGGTCTTAGACGCGGCTAGCACTTCAGGCCCTTCAACACGAGTTATATCAATGGCGCCGACACTTTCGCATAGCTCTACAGCTTTATCCATACTAGTAGCGCTTGGAGTGTGAACTGCCACCACTGCACTACCTTCCAAAATGCGTCCTTCAAATTTCTCGGCTTGTTCCTTAGGAATGCCCATGCCGACAAAAGCACCAGTTAAGCCACCAACAGCCGTTCCTGCCACTGCACCCCCTAAGGCTGCGAGAAGAGGCCCAGCTGCCAGAAATGGACCAGCTATAGGCACTGCCACCAAGCCTAGCGCTGCCATTAAACCCAAAGCTCCACCAACAGCGGCTCCGGTGCCGGCACCAATAACGGTGCCTTCAGGCGCGCGTCCACTGTCTGCGTCCCATGTGCCTGGTTTGTCATCTAAGATCACTGAAATATCTTCAGGCTTGAAACCAGCTGCCTTAAGCGAATCAACTAGTTTATTCAATTCTTCGTGGCGGGCCACGGAACAATATACAGACTCTTTCATAATAACCTCCAGGATGCTGTCTTAACTCGACAACGTTCGATCGTATTTATTTTGCCACTTTGACAGGTTCTTTGACCGGCTCCGTCGCTGATTCATTGACCTGCCCATCCGCCGCCGCTGCCTGAGTGCCAGGAAAATCTTTCTCATCCATTTTGGGGAAGATTTTGCGTCTATTCTTAAAAATCAGAATTGCAGCAAGTGGAGTGCCGATGGCAATACCAATCGTGGCAACAACGATGGCTCCAAGTACTGTAGCTAATAGCGCGCGCATGTCGGCCAATTCTTTGCGCACTTGTTCAAGCGGAGTAGCCACATTATGCAATGGTTCAAGCAGGGCGCGCAGGGGTGATTGGAGAGCTGCAAGATCTTTGCGCATAGCGCTCAAATCGCCGCGCACGCCAGTCACTTGGGCACCAACAGTGGTGACATGGCCATCCATAGTGGTGAGGTGGCTGTCCATTGTTTTCAGGCTCTTATCAACACCGTCCATTTTTTCGTGCAGACCATTCATGGCCGGCTGCAAATTACTAATGGGCTTTTCCAATTTGACAATCTGTTTTTGCAACTGTCGGCTATTTTTCTCTAAACGTACCACCGGGGCCAGTGCACGTTTAATTGGGTGGAAACCTTTAATCGGCGGATCGTCAGAATCTGTAGGATCGCTGCTGGAGCCCGGTTGCAAATCACGATTGGCCTGCACTGCCTTAGCGTCTTTTTCTTCTTTCGCTGTGGAATCTTTTTTGGCCAGGTCAGCCTTGACTGTAATGGTGGCTTTGTCGCCCTTTTCCTTTCTGCCAACCGGAAGTTTCTCAGCTTTGTCTGGCTTCTTGTTCTCCGCCTTAATGCGAGCCTCGAGGTTAGGACCACCTACAGGTGGCTCTGCCTTGTCGGCCGCTAGAGCGGGCATAGTGACACTGCATGCGAGCATAAGCGGCAAAAATCGTGTCAGGCGTAAATTGAATAACATTATCTGCTCCATAAATGGTGTCGCCAGCTTTGCTCAACTTGGACAAGCTAGATTACCGGGCTTGTGATTTCTACTACCATTTGTTCGCCCCTGACCTGGCAGGAGCCACCGTTGGCGGCAATAAATAAACTTTTGGTTTGATCGTCCCACTCACCAATGGACACTTCGCCATTAATAGAAACTGAACCGCGCCAATTGCTGTGTGAAAACACAAGCTCGCCGAGAATGGCGTCGTCATCAGTAAAGGAATAAAGAGTTAGCTTTCCTTCCTCGCCGACCACGTCACCTTTAATGGTGGGATCTGTAATAAATTCCACGATATTAGGGAGAAAGTCTTCTACTTGTTGTGTAATGCGATAATTCATCAGTCACACCTCGAATGGTTGATCGACAGCTGTAAACCACAGCATAGCCTCACGCTAGAGTTGACTAACAGAAGACTTTTTAGTTCCACATTTGCCGAGCTAATTATGTAAATCAAACCAATTAGGCGGCAACAATATGCAGCGGAGATACTCGGTCAAGAGCTTGTTCAAGGTCCGCTACCATCTCATTCATGGACTGATAACGATCTTCAGGCCGCTTTGCCAAAGCTTTGAGCACAATTTTTTCCACTTCTTCTGATACAGAGCTGGTCAATGTGCGTAAAGGTTGAGGTGGGCGCGCAATTTGGTGACGCATCAACTGCATAATGCTCTCGGCAGTGAACACCGGTCTACCAGTAAGCGCGTAATACATAACACAACCAAGAGAATAAATGTCTGTGCGGTGATCAAGAGCCTGGCCCATGCATTGTTCTGGGCTCATGTATAGTGGGCTACCAACTACCTGACCAGCATCAGTTAAACCGTTTTGATCTTCAAAGGAGCAATCAGAAGTGAGTTGCTTGGCAATACCAAAATCAACCAGCTTGACCACATTGCGCTGATGCGGCAAATTGATGAGCATAATATTGCTCAGTTTTACATCTCGATGAATAATATTTTGTTCGTGCGCATAACCGAGTGCCTGCGCTACCTGTATAAAGATGGGTAGTGCTTCTTGCAAGGATAGAGGGCCATACGCGTCCACGATGTCGTTAATACATTCGCCTTCGATGTAATCCATAATCATGTATGGGCGGCCATCCTCGAGCACGCCAAAATCATCCACAGTAATAATGTTGCGATGTGACAGACGGCTAGTCAGCTCTGCCTCCATCTGAAAGCGGCGCACCGGCTCAAGCTCTCCAACAAGCGATTTATGCAGCACTTTCACCGCCACAATTTCGCCGTCTTCACCATTGGCTTTGTAGACCGAGCCCATAGCACCACGGCCCACCTGCTCGATTATTTGATAACCCTGGTCTAAAAAGCTTCCTATTAAAGGGTCACTGATCAGCACTAGAGGTGTGCCGTCGTTGGGGCATTTTTTAGTCGTACCAACAAAGGCTAGTTGGCACACCAGGCACATTCGCTTATCGCTCTGAACTTGTCTTAAAATTGCCATCTGACAACCCTCTAATCTTGTGCCGCTTCAGACTAGAGGAGGTCCCATAAGTTCCAAAAATTTTCTAAATTCTTCTAGACCGCCAGAGATTCAGACCGCTTGTTACGGAAGCATTGATTACAGTAGATAGGCTTCCCGTTTTTCGGTATAAATGGCACAACAGTGCGCGTTCCACATTCAGCACACTGTACAGCTGAGGTATGTTCGGTACTTCCTGAGACTCGTTGCACCCGTGAAACCAGGCGGCAATTGTGGCAGCGCTTAGGTGAGTTGGTGAGGCCGCAACTGTTGAAAAATTCCTGCTCTTCAATAGAAAAGACAAATCTTTTGAAACAAGAACGACAGTTGACTGTTATATCGCCAGACATAATATTCGACCTCCCACTTCGGGCTAATGAGCATCGGGTGCCACCGTCGACTGACAGTGGCACCCTCCGTCTTAGTTATTCTTTTTTACTTCTAATTGGTTGGTGTAGCTAGCAACGTTGCCGCAATTTTTCACCAGATCGTCAATCATCTTTTTCTCGCTTTCGCTCTCAACCGGTCCGCGCAAAGTCACTTTGCCTTTCTGGGTAATGATTTTTATGTTTTGAGCATCCACTGAAAGACCTTTTGCTTCCATAATGGATTTGCGCAATTCACGTGTAATGTCCACATCTTTCTTTTGATTGGATTGATTCTGTGCTGTGGGTTTACCAAGTTTTTGGTCCCGTGTATTTTTTCCGGTGTTATCGGGCCCCTTTTGCTGCGATTCTTCGAACTTCTGTTCGCTTTTCGCAGCATCTTCGGCCATGGCAGCAGTCAAACCTGTACAGCCACTGGCAAGAACAGCTAATGCCAATAAACTAATCTTCTTCATTCTCCACTCCTTATATATGCAATTAAACCAATTGAGCTTTATGTTCAGCTTTGAAATTTTCGATGTGAGCGCTCAATTTTTCAAAGTTGTTTCCTGACTTCTTCATCTCTGGAATAAGTGTTTTCTCCTCTTCCGAGAAATGTTTTTCCACCACAACTTTCAGTTCCTTTACTGCAGCATCATATTTTTCGCCGTCAACGTCAGCTGTTAATCTTTGCAATTGATCGATCAAAAGCTTGGCTTGATGATGGTTTTCTTCACCCTGACACGGTTCTGCTTCTTCAGAACATGAGCCATTAGCCTTCATAGCAGGGTAAATAATTTCGGTTTCAAGGCTGCAATAGAGTGACAGCGCTAAAGACAGAGCGCCGACAACATCTTCTTTACCTTTAAAGTCTTTAGCTTGGTCATAATCATTAAACAGCTTTCTCACTGCCTTCTGTTCACCTTGCAGCAATTCAATAGCGCTTGAACACGATTGGCTGCCAGAGCTCGAACAATCCATATTACCCATAACAATCCTCCTTCACTGACTCTTCCCGCTAGGAGATCGAGCACGAATTCGGACGACTATTACAAACGCCATTAGTTCCTGTTCCGCTTCAATTGCTGAGGTTAAAAGTTCAAGCTATTGACTTGTGGCGGTTTTAGCACAGCCCATTCCTATATAAAGTGGCAAACTGGAACCAGAAGGCCGTGGTTCCGTCGGAAGAGCTAGTGCGGGTTATATGACGCTTGACTGGAGTCTTTCTGATGTTCAACAAACAGAATGCGGTGGAAGATTTGAATTTTCTGTTGAAAACCGAGTGGTCGGCCAGTCGAGTCTATAAACAGGCTCTCTCGGCGGCTCCAGATTGGTATATTAAGCAGGAGTTGACCGTGGCCAGTCAGGCTCACCAACAGAGGGCCCAATTGCTCGAAGCCAGAGTGACTGAATTAGGCGGCGAACCTGATCACGGCAGCTCTCATTTTGATACCATCGGAAAAATTATCGAGAGCGTTTTTTCAACAGCCGGCGAAAAAGTTGCAATAATTGCTCTGGAAGAAGAAGAAATTAGAAGTGTGCAAGACTACTTGAGACGGCTGCCAAATCTTGACGATCATTCCCGTAACCTCGTTGTAAAAACCTTGTTGCCGGGTCAAAAAAGAACACAATCTTTGCTCACAGCCTTGAGAAAAAAGACAGCATGCTAGAAGAAAATGACGTTTATCCAGACTCAGCTGAATATCAAGTTGATGATAGGCCGCTCTGTTCTGGTATGCAATTTGTTCTCACCGATCCTGCACATCCGCGTTTGATCTTAAAGCGTGGCAGTCATTTTTTAGTAATGGATCAAACCGGAATGATTCCCGGCTGCAACACTCTAGGCTACGGTTACTATCGTTATGACACCAGACACATAAGCCGCTGGGAGCTGACTCTCGACGATGTGGCACCATCACTGCTGGCAGCCTCAGTTGATGCCGGTTATGCCGGCAGTTTTCTTTATACTAATTCTGAAACAGGTAGTCTGCCTCAGCAAACACTGATGATTCAGCGCGACATGGTGCTGAGCGATTTGCTCTGGGAAAATTTCACGATTCAGAATTATCACAATCACACGGCTAAGTTTGCCCTCAAGTTTACGTTTCAGTCTGACTTTGCAGACATGTTTGAAGTCAGGGGCCTGAACCGCCCTGAGCGGGGCAAACATATGTTGCCTCTCACAGATAAGCAAAATAAGAGTTTGTTTCTTGCTTATCGCGGCGTTGATAACATTCTGGTTGAAACCGAAATTAAATTTGTCGGCCTTGTGCCCAACGTGTTAAATTTCACAGACGGCGAAGCAATATTCCATATCGAACTGGCACCACATCAAGTGATTGATATGCAATTTTGCATCTCATCGCGTTGGGAAGGCAAAGTGCCTGACCTGGTGCATAATCACAATTCATACTGGGCGGCGCGCAATGCTGCTGACAATGAATTTAAAAGCTGGAGCGATAATGGATGCAAAATTCTCACAGCTGACAAGCTACTCGATTTAACCATCAGTGGTGCCATGCGAGATTTGTATATTTTGCGGCAACCTACACCTAAAGGAATCGGCATGGCGGCTGGTGTACCCTGGTACAGCACACTTTTTGGCAGAGATAGCGCCATTACCGCATGGCAAGTTTTACCCTTCATTCCGCAAATAGGTAAAGAATGCGTTGATGTGCTGGCAGCTTATCAAGGCAAAAAAGATGACGACTTTACCGAAGAAAATGCCGGTCGCATCATTCACGAATTGAGGCTGGGTGAGCTGGCGCGCTCAAAACAAATACCTCACTCACCATATTATGGCAGCATTGACTCGACTCAATTATGGCTCTATCTATTATGCCAATATGTAGATTGGTCAGGTGACCTTGAAACAGCCGAACGCCTGTGGCCCAATGTTGAAAGTGCGTTGCACTGGCTTGAAACTAATCTTGAAAGCGGTTACCTGGCTTATCAGTGTCGCTCTACACAAGGTTTGCCCAACCAGGGCTGGAAAGACTCTAACGATTGCATCATGTACGACAATGGTGCCCTGGCGAAAGGTCCTATTGCTCTTTGCGAACCACAGGGTTATCTCTATACATGCTGGTTAGAGGTAGCTCGCTTGGCTGACAGTCTGGGCAAATTCGATCTTGCGCGCAATTTATCGTATTTGGCTGGCCAGCTCAAACAACGTTTTCAAAAAGATTTTTGGATGGAAAACGAGCAATTTATCGCACTTGGTTTGGATGGTGACGGCAAGCAAATCAACGTGATTTCATCGAACCCCGGGCATCTTCTTTTTACCGGTATTCTCGATCATCAGAAAGCAGATTTGGTGGCCAGTCGTTTGCTCTCTGCCGAGTTATTCTCAGGGTGGGGCGTGCGCACTTTGTCGAGTCAAGCAAAGGCTTATAATCCTATGAGTTATCACAATGGCACAGTATGGCCCCACGACAATGCCATCATCGCCCAAGGCATGCGCAAAATTGGTCGCGTTGATGGCGTACACCAAATTTTGCAGAGCCTTTTGCAAGTGACAAAGGCCGAGCCAGAGTTCAGACTACCTGAACTCATCTGCGGGTTTGAACGCCATCAAGCAGAAAAGCCGATAGATTACCCAGTTGCATGCTCACCTCAGGCATGGGCATCGGGCACAATCTTCCAATTGCTTACAGCTTGCCTAAATCTACAAGCAGATGCAGCCAATAAAACTTTGAGAATTGTAGACCCACAGTTGCCACCATGGCTACCAGAAGTTTCAATCAAGGGTTTAAAGGTGGGCGCCGCCTCACTCGAACTAGGATTTACGCACATCGGAGGCATGACCGCTTGCCGCGTGATAAATAAAAGCGGCATCGTAAAAGTAATTATGGAGTCATAATAATGAGAATAGCTCAGCTTGCCACCAATGTTGAATGTGTGCCACCAGTCGGTTATGGCGGCACAGAATTGATTGTGCACTATCTCACTGAAGGGTTCACCCGGGCTGGTCATGACGTTACTCTATTTGCTACAGGCGACTCACAAACAAGTGCTCGCCTGGTTTCGGTGACATCAACAGCTCTGCGCACCAATGAACAATATCGCACTACACAGTGGCAGGCCTTCGATATTCAAATGATGATGAAAGTTCGAGATATGGCATCAGAGTTTGACTTAATTCACAACCATATGGGCTATCAGGCTTTACCATATTTGGCAGATCTGGATTGTGCAGTGGTGACAACTCTCCATAACGGCATCAAGACTTATTGCGCACCAATCTTCAAAGCTTACAGCACGCTACCGTACGTCTCTATAAGCAACGCTTACCGGCGCTTTAATTATGGCGATTTACTTAACTATGTTGCCACTATATACAATGGCATTGATGTGGATGCTTTTGTGCCCCAAGAAAAAGAGCGCAAATATTTGCTGTTTCTCGGCCGCGTCTGCCGCGATAAAGGTACCAAAGAGGCAATTGAAATTGCCGAAAAACTAAATTTACCGCTTAAAATTGCCGGCAAGGTGGACGCACTAGACAAGGAATATTTTGACACTCAAGTCAAGCCGCGGCTAAAGCCGACTTTGATTGAATATATAGGCGAAGTAGGTCCTGAGCAAAAGCTGGCTTTATATGCTGAAGCTCTTGCGGTTGTCTATCCAATTAATTTCGAAGAGCCATTCGGACTAGTTATGGCCGAAGCGCTTGCCACCAACACACCACTTATGGCTTTCGACCGCGGCTCGGTCAGAGAGCTTCTAATAGACGGTGAAAATGCCATCATTGGTAATACCGTTGACGAGCTGGTGCAGCGCTATCCTGAATTGCAAAAATTTGACCGCAGCAAATGCCGACAGCAAGCGCTAAAGTTCAGCAATCAAGCCATGATTGAAAACTATCTCGGCGTTTATGAGCAACTGCTGCAGCCATCAAAAACTAGATAATTGAGCATAACTAGATTGGCTGAAGCATAAAAAAAAAGAGGCAACTGTTGCCTCTTTTTTCATTTATCTGAAAGTCAACTAACCGCCGGGAAAATCGTCATCGGTATAAAGTTGATTTTCTTCGGGACTGTCTTTCATGGAAATAACCACCAGATCACCTTTGTTGGTATTCTGACAATTGGGGCAAATCAGAGCTCCCTGCTCAAATTTGAATTGCTTACTGCACTTGTTGCAAGAGTAAGTGGCCGGTTCCGCCGGCTTGTTGGGCATCTTAGCTTTCATACTGATTCCTCACAAAACTAGCTCAAAACCATATTTTCAAATTGCGAATTGACGTTCTCTTTATCCTTAGCCGACAGACCTGAAGCCAGCGCAGGATAATACTCCTCAAGACAGAATCGTAAATGCTCATTCATCTTCACAGCTAAATTTTTCAATGCATTAAGATAACCCGGTTCATCGATGTGAATCATAATAATGCTGTCAATCGCTTCTTTCATATCTTTGATTTGCGCGCCAGCTTTCTCACTTAAGGGCACAATTACTTCGCTGTCATTAATATTGTTGACAATCATTTCTTCTTTCTCGAAATGCGCTTCCAGTGAAGTAAACGCCTTTTTGCTTTCTTCGAATAAACGGTCCTGTGGCCATTGAGCAAACTCGGCTACCGTCTCGTTAAGACGATGCGCAATAGCTTCGCCGTCATCTTTCAAATACTTAAATACGTCCATTTGGTCTCTCCACAGTACTGGCTACATTGCCCCAATCTCGACGGTAGGGCAAACACTTTAGTTCCATTTGCCCAATGGAACTTTTAAGGCCCACAGGCGCCATAAAAATCACCCTGAGCACTGCGTAAATAAGGTAAAGCAATGGACATTAATCGACCAACTCAATCAATATGGATGGGCCATGAGACGCCGATTTTTTCTGAAGTAACTGAAAATCTTTGCTGTGATGTTGCCGTGATTGGTGCTGGTGTAGCCGGTCTACTCACTGCCTACAAACTTCTACAAGACGGCCTGAACGTTGTAGTAGTTGATGACGGCAAGATTACCGGAGCACAAACTCAACGAACCACCGCACACATTACAGCAATGCTCGACAGTCGCTATTATGAGTTGGAAGCTATGCACGGTACGGACAACGCTCGCCTGGTGGCTCAAAGCCACAGCTCGGCCATTGACTGGCTCGAAGAAATTATCGAACGCGAACAAATCTCCTGCCAGTTTTCTCGTCTGCCAGGCTACCTATTTATTGACCCAAATAGTGATGCAGCCAAATTCAAAGAAAAGCATGAAGAACTGGAAAAAGAACTTGCTGCTCTTGCAAGGGTAGGATTGGATGGGGCAATTGTAGTAAATGCTTTGGCTAGATCCGGTACTCAAGTCACAGGTATCAAACTACAAAACCAGGCGCAATTTCACATACTTGAGTTTTTAACTGGTGTGGCGCATGGCATAAATAGTATGGGTGGAAAAATATTCAATCACTGTCACATAACCGAAATCAAAGACGGCGATAAAGTAAGCCTACTTACGAACAATGGACGCACCATTGAAGCCGCCAGTGTTGTAGTAGCTACGAATAGCCCAATCAGCAACTGGCTTGCAATTCACTCTAAAGTTTCGGCGTACCGCACCTATGCTTTCGCTGCCCAATGTGGCGAAATGACTGACGGCTTATTTTGGGACACTGAAGAACCATATCACTATATACGATGCCAGAAGATTGACGACAAAAACTACATTATCGTTGGTGGTGAAGATCATCGCACCGGCCAGGAAAACGATTATCAATCGCGTTTTGACAAATTGGAAAAATGGGCTCGCAGCCTTATTCCTGACCTGGGGCCGTTGGAATATCAGTGGTCAGGTCAAGTCTACGAAACTGTCGACGGCATGCCGTATATAGGTCACGATCCGGGGCACACTAAAAACGTTTACGTGGCCACCGGTATGTCTGGAGTCGGCATCTCAGAAAGCGCCCTAGCAGCCCTTCTACTCAGTGATTTAATTGCCGGCAAAGAAAACGTCTTAAAATCAATATACGAACCTACCAGAGTTACTATTGGTGCGGCTGGAGAATTCTTGAAGGAAAATATCAGCACTGCTAGTCAGTATTTTGAGCATTTCGGCAGCGCTGCAGCTGAGCTTAATGATATAGCCCCTGGTGAAGGTGAAGTAATTTCAAAAGGATTGCATAAGGTAGCCGTTTTTCGCGCCGAGAATGGTTCAGCTATTAGCTGTACCGCTATTTGTCCGCACATGAAAGCCGTAGTGCGCTGGAATTCTCTAGAAAAAAGTTGGGACTGCCCAGCTCACGGCTCACGTTTTGACTCCTGTGGCAAAGTGCTGGATGGCCCCGCCAATCACGATCTTGAGGCTTGCGAAATTGCCGGAGACGACGAGCAGCTGTCGATACTGACAGCACAAATTACACCCCTGGAAGGTTAGTTGCGCATGGAATAAATGGAACCACTAGATTGACTCTCAGTCATATAAATCGCCAACTGAAAGCAATAAGGTATGGCTAAATATTTTTCCGGTGGTTATGAAAAGATGCGGAACAACGAGAGAGATTGACCGTCATAAAAGTCGAAGATTTACGTAAAGAGAGATCGTTAAGAGCAGCAGAAACACTAAGTTGAAACGGTTCACTAAGCTTCCCTGATATTGATCGTTTTGAATCAAATGTAAAACGTTTGAGTGAAAAATTTCCAACAGCGCAAAGCGCTAACTAGCTACAAATTGAGGGGTATGGATCATGTCTATTTTAGGTTTTATTATTTACTTATTCGTTGCCGCCGCATGTGCCTGGATTGCGGCATCAATAGTGCCTGGACGTGTGCCTGGTGGTTTCTTCACTGCCGCCGTATTTGGTATCATCGGCGCCTGGGTCGGCTCCAGTCTAATGGGTAGTTTTGGTCCAGTTTTAGAAGGTGTGGCTGTGGTACCTGCCATTATTGGTTCAGGGTTGGTGATCTTTATGGTCGCTATGTTTACCCGAAGCACTAGCACTGTATAAGCTCAACCACAGAATTGAAAAAGAGGCTGCTCAGTGAGAGCAGCTTCTTTTTTGCAGATTTGGAACTAATGTAGCGCTTGCCCGTCTCCACGAGCGAAAGAAGGAGGGCTAACGATGCAAGCCGTAATCTGCCTTGTAAATACATTTTCGCAAGCCGACAGCCTTGTTGGTCATTTGAAAAACGAAGGCTTCAGCAACAGCGATATCTCAGTTCTAATGCCGGATGAAACCGGTATTCGAGATATGGGCTATGAAAAACACAGTAAAGCACCTGAAGGTGCCACAACAGGTCTTGCGTCTGGAGCGCTAATTGGCGGTGCTGTCGGTGTTCTAGCCGGCATTGGTGCGCTGGCCATTCCAGGTCTTGGACCGTTCGTTGCCGCCGGTCCGATTATGGCAGGACTGAGCGGAGCTGCCGTCGGTGGCACCGTAGGTGGTATCGCCGGCGGACTGATTGGTTTAGGCGTGCCTGAGTACGAGGCCAAACAATATGAAGGCAAACTGAGAGAAGGTAATCTGCTGGTTTCCATTCACACGGAAAATGCCGAACTTGCTCGTCGTGCCACACAGATATGCCAGGACAATGGCGCCCACGACATTAGTTGTGTCAATGAAGAAAAAGTACAGAACAACCGTTAAAGGAGAATATAACAATGAATATGGATCAAATCAAAGGCGACTGGAAACAATTGCAAGGCAAAGTGAAAGCTCAGTGGGGCAAACTCACTGACGACGACATGACCACAGTTGAAGGTAAAAGAGACGAATTGGCCGGCCGCATCCAAGAACGTTATGGCCTGGCAAAAGAACAAGCTGAAAAAGAATTGGACGATTTCTGCAAGACACTCTAAGGTATATACAACTGTAGTCTTCGAAATCAAAACACTAAAGTCTCAAGACCTTGTAAAGAGGCCGCTTCCCGCGGTCTCTTTTTTCTTTTTTGGGAACTAACTCGAGGGTAGTGCAGTCTCTAGTTTTGTAGAGCACATGAGAGGACAATAAAATGACAGCGAGCGAACAAGATCTCTACGACAGGCAATTAGCCCGTGCTCTCAATCTACATCAATGTACTGCGAGTGCTGATGCCTTCGACAATGCCACGAAACAAATAAAGCGCATTGAAAAAAGACTTTCATCTCTGCTGGTCAACACAATCAGAGATTTAAGGTCTGACTTGGTAGAACTGGGACAAAAACTTGCGAGTGCCGGCAAGAAAATTAGCGCCCTTATCTTCTTACCCAGCGACATGATTGTTATGGAGAATGACGCTCCGGCTAGCCAAAATAACAACCTTTCGTTCATGCCAATATTGATCAAACGAACCGAAAGCTATGCGCCGCCATCACTGCCAATTTCGATGGCTGTCTGCGACGATGAAAGCATCAATAGACTAACACTTGCACTTAAGCATGATCTTGAACACCAACTAGAATGGTTTCAAAAGTTCGGCCGAGATGGTGGTCTACTAACCGCTCTTGTTAAGGAACCTGCCAAATCTAAATCACGTCACCTTTCAATCGTTTCCGCTAACAATAATTCTTCCAAAGCTGCTTAGAATTGTTGGCTGGAGCGAAGCATAGTCTACGTAAAAAAACTCTCGAATTACATTCGGGAGTTTTTTACTATATATACTTTGCGTTTTAGAGTCCTGGCCGCACTAGACAATCCCTCAAATGTCATCAGAACTACATCAGGCCAGCAAATCAAAATCAGATTGATATCAATCTGGTTCAAAAGCAAAAACTAGATTGATATCAATCTAGAATCCAATTTATAGGAAGTCGCACGACCAAGAGGCTTTCCTGGTGAGAGCGAACGGCTGTTAACCAATGACCAACTGTGACCAAGAAAAGAAAAAGGCCCTCCGAAAATCGGAGGGCCTCAAGACTACAGATTGTTCGAACTAAGCAGCGTCTTGCAAATACACATTGATGGTACGTTGCATTTTTGCTCTAGCGCGAGCGATACGTGATTTAACAGTACCAAGCTCAGTGTCAGTTATTTGAGCGATTTGCTCGTACGAATAACCTTCTACATCACGCAGCATTGCTACTTTGCGGAAACGAGCAGGCATTTTTGCCATTGCTTTTTCAAGAACATCAGACAATTCGTTTGTGAGCAGTCTGTCTTCTGGCTGTGGAGCAGTTGCGGCAATTTCGCGTGTACCCATGTCGGATCCAGTATCTGAAGTCAATCTTTCATCGAGTGAAACGAACTGAGTGTCACGAGGACGTTTGCGCAATTCATCATAAAAGAGGTTGTTCACGATCTGATTCAACCAGGTTTTAAAAGCGTAGGGATTTTTCAACTTAGGCACTGAGCGCCACATGCGAATCATTGCTTCTTGAACCATGTCGGAGTTATCTCTCCAGTCTGGAGCGAGTTTATAGAACATGGCAATTACAGTTCTTTCATGACGAGCAAGAAGTGTTGTCATAGCTTGCTGGTCGTTTTGTTGGCAGGCAATTACAAGTTCAGCATCTGTCATATCTGCATAATTTTTAGGTTGCTCTACAACACGCAGGACAGGAGCAGACTTTTTGACGATAGACAGAGAATTCATTTATCTAATCTCCCAGAGAAAAGGTATTAATCGCAGGCGTCAGCTAGACGTGCAGCCTGCACGTCACTCGATTTGTTTAGTTAGAACACCGCGTTCGATTTGTCGATATTGCTATTCTTGCAGAAGCCACTTACCAACACAATTGGAAAAACCCCTAAGGCAAACTTTTTGATTCCACTCGCAGTTATCGAGCACAAAGCAGTCCTGTAGCGACTTATTACAATATCTACACAATAATTAAAGGGGCACCACTAGGGGTTTTCCATAATAGTTGTAATTTCCGAGCTCAACTGGGAACTTTTGCGGTGTAGCGTAACAGCTACACAATTATCACTAACAGCCTGAACCTGCGGGCATTTTGACGAACTCGGCTGAATTTCAACAATTCGAGCGCTCATCTTGGCAGGGCTGAGTGTAGGTTGAATGCAGAGCGAAAAACAGTCACTTGTGACTTGACGTCAACACGATTGCACACTATTTGCCGAACAGACAAAACTGATCGCGCTCAAACCTACCTATATATAGAAGATAGGCTTAGAACTCTAAATAGGTCTAGTTACCCTAACTTAGCTATTATGCGAAATTGGCGACTGTTCTTGAATCTGACCTTCAACGTAATTTTTCAAGCTCTCAAAAGAGCGCTCGAGTGAGGTCAAGGTTTGTTCAGCCTCAATCCAATCCTGCTGGCCGACAGCCTGTTCTAGATAGAGGCAAAGGCGAGCCAGCTGCTTAGCGCCAATGGAAGCACATGAGGCTTTAACTTCGTGGGCCAATCCGGCAATTCCACGCGCATGGCGTTCAAACATTTGGGGGCGAATGCGCTTGAGCATATCGTCAGTGTCGGCAATGAACATGCTCATCATCTGATTCATCTGCTCAGCGCCGTAGAATTCTTCCAGCTCGTCCAGATCGATTGGTTTGCCGTCTACAAGAGTCAAAGTCGAGTTTGGACGTAAATACTTGCGACGCAATTTATGGCTTTCGTACACCACGTCAGTTCGCAACCAGTGATTGATCTTGAGTTTGAGAAGATCCTTGTCAATGGGCTTAGAGATGTAATCATCCATGCCGGCAGCGATACAACGCTCACGGTCTCCGCCCATAGCCAGAGCCGTGACAGCGATGATTGGAGTATAGGTTCCTGAAAGAGCTTCCAGCTTTCTAATGCCCACGGCTGCTTCAAAGCCATCCATTTCAGGCATGTGGCAGTCCATCAAGATCAAGGCAAATTTGTCTTCGGCAACGGCATCCAGGGCTTCCTTGCCATTGTTGGCAATTTGCACCGTTAAACCCAGTCTTTGCAACAAGATAGCGGCTACTTTTTGGTTGAGCAAATTGTCTTCAACCAGCAGCACTAGTGGTCTTTCCGGCGTATGAATCTCTTCAGCTGTATTCATTGCTGTGGTCCTTGTAACTAAAAAATCTGCTTCTGTAAATCTTAAACAGCACCGAAATACTGTGGAAAGGCCTTCTCAATCAAGCTTAGTATAGAAGGAAAAGATAACTTATCACAAAGTTCCATCGGTTACCAAACATTTTTCTCGACACTGACGAAATACTAAAACTAAGACAGAGTGCGGTTTGCCTGGCAAACCGCACTTCTACAACTGACGATTTCAAGAATTAAGCAACGTTGCGTTTGGGCTTCCAGTTCAAGCTACAGACGCCGTTCTGACAACGAGCTTCACTTTCCAATTCTGTAAATTCAATCACGTTGGCAGCAGGAAATTCTATAACGTTGATTTCAGCCACCGAAGCAGCGCCGCCAATTAGCAATTTCAATGGACAGCTATTATCAGAATTTTTGTCGTCACTTCCGACTTGTTGCATGTTCATTGTCTCTTCGTCTCCTTCAAAGCTTTTTTGGAACTTCACGGATGATTTGACGCAAAATGAACCTGCCGGTTCCCATTTATTTGTATAGCCAGACTCTCAAGAGCGAGAGTAAGCGATCGTAATCCACGGGCTTAGCAATGTAGTCAGATGCACCGGCATCAAGACATTTTTCCCGGTCGCCTTTCATTGCTTTAGCAGTCAAAGCAATAATGGGCAAATTGACAAACTTGTCTTTACGGCGAATCTCTCTCATGGCCTCATAGCCGTTCAAATTAGGCATCATGATATCCATCAAGACACATTCCACATCAGGATTGGCCTCGAGCATCTCAATGCCTTTGCGGCCGTCTTCAGCATGCAAAATCTTCAAATTTTGCTTGGCCAACATTGATTTCATCGCCATGATATTGCGCGGATCGTCGTCCACAATCAATATAGTGCGATTAGACAGCGTATTATCGTAGACAACAGCACTGCGTCCGCTGGCCGATTGGGGCATAGCTTTTGCAGCGGTAGCGCTGGAGCCGCCATTGCCTGAGCCATTTGTTTGAATCTGCAAGTTGCGCAGTAAAGTCTGGCAGACTTGATCCATAGTCAGCACCGCTTCTAGAGCGTCTTGGCTGTGGAGACTTCTCAACTCACTAGCCTGTTCCTCGGTGAGCTGCTCAGGGCTATGGACCACTATGGGTAGTGGCCGTGATTTACGTGTTTCTTTGATGAATTCAAAGCCCGACATATCAGGCAAAGACAAAGAAGTTACTACATAATCAATGGGCTCCGATTTTATTTTATCCAGCGCTTCAGCTGCGGTAGCAGCACTATGTATAGACACATCTTTTGTGGAGCCGAGCATCTCTAAAAGCGAACGCTGATGTTCAGGGTCTGGATCTACGATCAAAACATGCTTATCAACTTGCGTTTGCTTATCAGAAATGGTAGCCAGCATGGATTCCAGAATTTCTCTAGTGACAGGCTTTTGAATGAAGCTCTGGGCGCCAAGGCGCAAAGCTCGTTTGTCTTCGGGATCAACCGAAATCAAATGCACCGGAATATTTTTAGTGGCCAGATTGTGCTTAAGCTGATCAAGTACCGTCCAGCCTGAACCGTCCAGTAGATGCAAATCAAGCGTTATCGCCAGCGGTTTATATTGACTGGCTAATAGCACACCTTCCTCACCATGGGCGGTGGTGATGGTTTTCAGATTCTGTACCGACGCCAGTTGACTCAAGAGTTTTGCAAATTGCAAATCATCTTCAATAATCAAAACCACTTTATCGCCAGGATTAATAGATGTGCGATCGTCAGTTAAGGTATCTTCTACCGCCGACATCCTTCCCACCTGCCGCTCAAGCACTGACCGACGGCGCTGTTCGTAATCCTCTCTGACGATTTCTTCAGGAGGAACCAGTGAGCGAGAAAGCGGAATGAAGAAAGTGAATGAACTGCCTTCACCTGGTGCACTGTCAACAATTAAACGGCCGCCCAGTAAAGCGGCAATTTCACGACTGATGGCCAGGCCAAGACCGGTGCCGCCATACTTGCGGCTGGTGGTGCCATCCGCCTGCTGGAAGGCTTCAAATATCAGTTGCTGTTTGTCTTTGCTGATACCGATTCCGGTATCAGTGACAACGAAGGCCAGCTCGCGTCCGCTACTGGGTTTCAGCGTCAAAGTAACGCCACCATGTTCAGTAAACTTGAAAGCGTTAGAAAGCAGATTTTTCAAAATCTGACTCAGTCGCTTGCCGTCAGTGTATAGAGAAACCGGCAAACCGGGTTCGAGTTCAACGGCAAAGGAGAGATTTTTATTCTCTGCCACGTGCTTGAAGCCTCGTTCCATGTCTTCTTTGATATCAGTAAGCAACATCTCGCCTAGGTCAAGAGTCATGTTTCCAGACTCAATTTTCGACAGGTCAAGAATGTCGTTGATGAGCAGAAGCAGTTCTGAGCCGGCAGCGTGAACGGTTTCAGCGTACTCAACTTGATCTGCAGTCAAGTTGCCTTCGTCGTTTTCAGCCAGCAATCTAGAGAGAATGAGCAAACTGTTTAACGGAGTTCTCAATTCGTGAGACATATTGGCGAGGAACTCAGATTTATATTTTGAAGTAAGAGCCAATTGCTTAGCTTTTTCTTCCACTGATATTCTCGCGGTTTCAATTTCGCGATTGTTTTGCTCCACCTCTTTGTTTTGTATAGCCAAGAGCTCTGCTTTTTCTTGCAACTGCTGGTTGGTCTGACGCAATTTTTCTTGTTGCTGAGTAAGCAAGACTTCTGACTCCCGCAGAGTATTGGCTTGTTGCTCCAATCTTCTGTTGGTTTCGGTAAGTTCTTGCTGCTGACTTTGCAATTCGTGGGCCAGTGATTGTGATTGTTTGAGAAGGTTCTCTGTGCGAGTGTTGGCTTCAATGGTGTTAAGCACGATACCAATAGATTCAGTCAACTGATCAAGCAGGTTTAAGTGAGTGTCGTTAAAGTCCTGCATTGAAGCCAATTCAATTACAGCTCGCACCTGACCTTCAAAGAGCACCGGCAACACAATGATGTTGCGTGGTGTGCACTCACCAAGGCCGGAGGTGATGCGCACATAATCTGCGGGCACCTGTTGAACCAGTATTCTTTGTTTCTCAAGCGCGCATTGGCCAACCAAACTTTCACCTAAGCGGAAACGATCGCCCAAATTCTTGCGAGTCTGATAGGCGTAACTGCCTATCAGCTTTAGAGTCTCATCGCCAGCTTCACCATCACATATATAGAACACACCGTGTTGTGCCTGCACCAGGGGTGATACCTCAGACAAAATCAAATTTGCTACAGTGAGCAAATCTCTTTGGCCTTGCAGCATTCGAGTGAACTTGGTGAGGTTGGTCTTGAGCCAGTCTTGCTCAGTGTTTTTACGCGTCGTATCTTTGAGGTTGAAAATCATCTCGTTGATGTTGTCTTTGAGCGCCGCAACTTCGCCTAAAGCTTCAACCGAAATTGTTCGCGTCAAGTCGCCTTTTGTCACCGCTGTTGCTACGTCGGCGATGGCTCGTACCTGAGTAGTTAAGTTGGCAGCCAGCTGGTTTACGTTGTCGGTTAAGTCTCTCCACGTTCCGGCCGCACCAGGCACCTTCGCCTGGCCTCCCAACTTACCTTCCACCCCTACTTCTCTGGCCACCGTAGTCACCTGGTCGGCGAATGTGGCCAGTGTGTCGATCATCTCGTTAATGGTGTCAGACAGCGCCGCTATTTCACCTTTCGCTTGCAAGACCAGTTTGCGATTGAGATCGCCATTGGCTACCGCCGTAACAACCACCGCGATACCACGCACCTGTCCTGTCAGGTTGCCGGCCATGAAGTTCACGTTATCGGTAAGGTCTTTCCAAATACCGCCGACACCAATCACTTGCGCCTGTCCACCGAGCTTTCCTTCAGTACCTACTTCGCGGGCCACCCGGGTTACTTCTGATGCGAATGAACTGAGCTGGTCAACCATGGTGTTGATCGTATTTTTCAGCTCTAAGATTTCGCCTTTAACGTCTACTGTAATTTTCTTCGAAAGATCGCCGTTAGCAACAGCCGTCGTCACCTCAGCAATGTTTCGCACCTGACCTGTGAGGTTTCCGGCCATCGAGTTGACGTTATCGGTTAAGTCCTTCCACGTACCGGAAACACCTTTTACATAAGCTTGACCACCTAGTTTCCCTTCGCTTCCAACCTCTCTTGCTACGCGGGTGACTTCAGCTGCAAATGAGCTGAGCTGATCCACCATTGTGTTGATCGTATTTTTCAGCTCTAGGATCTCGCCTTTAACGTCTACCGTAATCTTCTTAGAAAGGTCACCTCGAGCAACAGCCGTGGTCACATCTGCGATGTTTCGCACCTGGTCAGTAAGATTACCGGCCATTGAATTTACGTTATCGGTTAAGTCTTTCCACGTGCCAGAGACGCCTTTTACTTGCGCCTGACCTCCAAGATTCCCTTCCGTACCTACTTCACGGGCCACGCGCGTTACTTCTGATGCAAAGGAACTAAGCTGATCAACCATGGTATTGATTGTATTTTTCAGCTCCGAAATTTCGCCTTTTACGTCTACCGTAATCTTCTTAGACAGATCGCCGTTGGCCACCGCTGTCGTTACTTCGGCGATGTTTCTTACCTGTGATGTCAGGTTTGAGGCCATGTAATTTACCGAGTCTGTTAAATCCTTCCAGGTACCAGCCACGCCTTTTACGTTTGCCTGACCACCGAGTTTCCCGTCAGTACCAACCTCTCTTGCTACGCGAGTTACTTCTGAGGCGAAGGATCCGAGCTGGTCAACCATGGTGTTGATTGTAATTTTCAGCTCGAGAATTTCGCCCTTTACGTCTACCGTAATTTTCTTACCGAGGTCACCGTTGGCTACAGCTGTGGTCACATCAGCAATATTCCGCACCTGGGCTGTCAGGTTGCCCGCCATCGAATTGACGTTATCGGTCAAATCTTTCCACGTACCAGAGACGCCTTTTACTTGCGCCTGACCTCCGAGCTTCCCTTCCGTACCTACTTCACGGGCTACCCGGGTTACTTCTGAGGCGAACGATCCGAGCTGGTCAACCATGGTGTTGATCGTATTTTTCAGTTCTAAAATTTCGCCTTTAACATCTACAGTAATTTTCTTAGACAGGTCACCAGTCGCCACAGCCGTCGTCACTTCTGCAATATTTCGCACCTGAGCTGTAAGGTTGGATGCCATCGAGTTAACTGAGTCTGTCAAATCTTTCCAGGTACCAGACACACCTTTTACTTGCGCCTGACCACCGAGCTTTCCTTCCGTACCTACTTCGCGAGCCACCCGTGTTACTTCTGATGCAAACGAACTGAGCTGCTCAACCATGGTGTTAATGGTTTTTGCTGTGCGTAAAAATTCACCCTTGAGCGGACCACCCTCCATCTCAAGCGCCATTGTCTGACTGAGGTCACCTTTCGCTACAGAACCGATCACTCGGGCCACCTCGGTGGTTGGCCGCACCAGGTCACCCACTAAAGTGTTGACCGCGGTAATCGCTTTCGCCCACGAACCGGCGGCATCGCCTAACTGCGCCCGGTGAGTGATTTTGCCCTCGCGACCAACAATATTGCCGATGCGCTGCAGCTCGTTTAACAGCCTCTCGTTTAGCTCCACAACGTCATTGAACGCTTCTGCAATTTCTCCGTCGACGCCAATACCATCAAGTGGCATGCGCACCGAGAAGTCTCCTCGTTTCATGCTCCTCAACGCTTTTAAAAGCGGCCGAGCATCTACAAGAAATGCACTATCAGCGGTGGCGGTAGTGGCGGTGGCCATTGTCACATCTCCTTGGGTCTGCGTATTCGATTTTGGCGATCTCTGGTCATTAATGGTCTATAGATCTCTAGCTATTAACGTTGCTATTACAGTGCGCGAAAGTCTAAATCGTTGCCAAGCTTCTGTTGACATCAGACATCTAGCTCGGCCATTGAAAGACCAGGGCACTTTCTAAAAGTTCCCTTTTTTGAGAACAATTTTATGAACAATTTCTCATTTTGATGAAGCAGCAAATCGCTTCTGCATCAAAGCTAAAACCTGGCGCAAATCGGGAGGAGCCGCCAATTGAAACTGGGCACAGGACGGCTCAACATGTTTCCCAACTTTGACACTGACACCAGAGCGAGCATTGACCCAGGCAAACGCGCTTTCATCACCTTCAGTGTCGCCTGCGAAAAACACAGGCCGACTGTGCTCCAAACCCAATACAGCGGCTTCGATGGCTGCTAGAGCGTCACCTTTACCGTGAGAAAATTTGGGCAGAAATTCGTAGCTGGTGGGTTGCCGCCGCACTTGCAAAGATTCAAACTGAGTAGAAATATCAGCCGCCACCGCATGAACCTTAGGTAGCTCATAATCGGGTGAGTGTTGAAAATGCAAACACGCACTGAGGCCATGATCTTCGAGAATACAATTAGTCAATTTGTTTGCCAGCGGAGCAATTGTCTGCACAGCCGCCCGCAGCTGGGGCCTGAGCAAAGTGGCCTCAGAACTGATTATAGCCTCGCCATCAGGATACAGAATTTCCATGCCGTAGTTGCCAGCCAGAATGATATTGTCGATACCGCCGAAATCAAGTTTCAACTGGGCCAGGCTGCGTGCACTGACCACCGCTACGAAAGTATCTTCTATTAAAGAAACGTCTCTGAGCAATTGACGCAAAGGCTCATCCACCACAGCTTCCTCAGGACGCTCTGCGTAAGGTACCAGGGTACCATCCCGGTCAAGCCCGATTAAGGCAGGAGGCGAACTAAATGCTCCGGCTACCCGGGCGGCATCACAAAAGATTGGATAAACTGAGTCCATATATCAATGGATATTACTACTATTTAGCTTTAAAAATCACCACTGCTATTGCTTCGCACCTGAGTTACTAGTAAGCACTGGAGCGTCGGACGCCACGGCGGGCTGAATCAAGGTCACACCCCGTGCCGCTCGACTGCTGGCCCATTTTGGTATCGAGGGTGGTGCCGAGTTGGAATAAAATTCAGTTACTGTAGTATGGTGCATTTGCGAAAACTGACCAGGGGCAGCCATATATAGAAGCAGAATCAGCAGCGAACAAATCAGTGCACCACTGAACACAATTAAACCTTGCGACCGCATCTCGCTTTTCATGTTTCTCGCTCGCCTCACTTTGGCTCATCTATTCATTTATTGCACGGTGAAGCGGACGGCAAGCCGGCCAATTAGTTCCAGATTAAATCACTAACCAAGAAGGGAGCTGGTCGGGAACTTCATGGAGACTCAGTAGTCAAAAGCGTTGCAACAGAAGAGACACGGAGTTCAAAGATGAACATTGTTTCGTACAGAGGACCAGGGATGTCTGGTGGTGTATCCACAGCCCTGGATCGTCTATGTAAATCTGGTGGACGCAGTCAGTCTTGGTGGTACCTGGATCAAGACCAGGTGAAAGCGCAGTCAAAGAGCGCTGTTCGTCTGTATAACGGCGAAAAGATGCCATCGCAACTATGCGATGCGCATTATCGGTTTTGCAATGAATTCATTTGGCCGATCATGCACGATTTACCGGAACACGCCATTTACAAAGAAGAAGACTACTTCTTATATAGCCGCTTCAACGCAATTTTCGCAGCACAAATTGGCAGACAACAGAGTCACGACCCATACTTCGTGCAAGATTATCAACTGGCCCTGTTGCCCAAATTACTCAAGCGTCAAGGGCGCGACTCAGCCATTTTCTGGCATATTCCCTGGCCGAAGTCAGTACCCCAAGAATTCGTCGCGCCCATTGTTGACCTGGCGCAGGCAATGCTCACAGCCAAAGCCATCGGTTTCCATACTCAAGAGTACGTGGACAATTTCAATAATTTTGTTGAGCAACACCTGCCGTTTTTCGGCACCTCCCGCGCATTTGGTCCTGTGGCAGAAGTTGTAGCAGCTCCGTTGGGAATCGACCTTGACCACTGGACTGAGCACAATGAAGGAAAACATTGCAGTATCACCGAGCAGCTAGAAACAACTCCTTTCGTACTATCTGTAGAGCGCGCCGACTATACAAAAGGTGTGGTTGACCGGCTTAAGGCTATCGACCTGCTGTTCGAGCGCAATCCGGAATTACGCGAAGCAGTAACTTTTGTGCAAATTTGTGGGCGCACCAGACCTGGTATCAAAGCTTATGACAATTATTGGAAAGACTGCCAGGAACAAATAGATTATCTGCAGCAGAAATACGGCACAAACAGCTGGAAGCCAGTTGTTTCTATAACGCAATCACTGAACAGCGATGAACTGACCTATCTTTATAGAAGAGCGACAGTGATGCTTGTTAGCCCTGTGCGGGATGGCTTAAATCTGACGGCCAAGGAATTCATTGCTTGCCAAACAGAAGAGCGGCCCGGTATTCTAGCCCTCTCCACAGGAGCCGGTGTGGCCGAAGAATTCTCACCGCATGCCATTACCTTTGAGCCCGGAAATATTTCTGCAATGGCGGCAGCAACCTTACGCTGTTTGAATATGCCAAAAGCTCAACGTTACCGCCGCACGAAAAAACTAAAGCAATCATTGCAAGCCAATCCGCTCCAACTCTGGTGCGATACTTTCACAACTGTTCTTTATGGTTACGGAAATTCTGTTGCGCACATTGACCTAGACCGGCGCGAGGCTTAATGTGGACCTCTGTCTCTAGGCGACTCGGCGCGCAAACCCATTTTGAGATTTCCGACCTTGTAGCTGATTTCGCGCAAGAAGGAACCAAACTGCAAAATAACGGTCTAGCTCTACGGACCGATTAATGAGGGTTATATTAATGATTTCTAGTTCGACCAGTAGTAAGAGTTTAAGTCAAGCTGGCAAAATTCTTCTTGCCTTTGCCTTCGTCACTCTTAGCACCAGCGCTTGCAGCAATACGCAGCACGAGTTAGCAGAGCGCGAAAAAGACATTGACAAGCAAAAAGAAGTACAGATGAAAGTAGTCGAAAAGACAACTGAAGAATTGAAGCAAGACGTTGAGCGCCAAAAAGACCACAGTCTACAAACTCTCGAAGCAACTAAAAAGCAACTAGACATTGAGAAAAGCAATATTGACGCCCAAAAGTCGAACGTCAAGGAAAGCACTGAAGTAGCAAAGAAAAACTTAGACAAACAAGAAGAGATTGCTAAAAAAGTTGTCGATCGCAACGCTCAAGTGGCTAAAGACGAATTAAAAGATTTGGCTAGGTCAAAACCATAAGACTTCCCTGAAATCTGGCATGAAGAAAATTGTGCTGCTTACATCACTAAGCAAGAAGGGCAAGAAAAACAAGGCGGTGGTGGCTGAAAAGGTTGCATCTAATGCGATTGGTCGCCCTGATGCAACTGGTGCAACTGGTGCCAAACAGTCTTATATTCCAGAGAGAATTTCAGCTCCTGCACTGGGCGATTACCTAGATGTAGTTACAATGGCCGTATTTCAAGCGGGAGTCAGCTGGGCCCAAATTCAAGGCAAATGGGAAGACTTCAGGAATGCCTTTGCTCAATTTGAACCGCGGGTTGTGGCGAAATTCAATAGAAAAGACATTTCCCGCTTACTAACTACGCCAGGAATTGTGCACAGCGAGAAAAAGATAGTCGCAACCATAGACAATACAAAAGCAATTTTAGAACTTAACCGCGCTTTCGGAAGCTTCCAAAATTATTTGCGCTCGTTCGGCAGTTATGAAGATCTAAGCGCAGACATACAGAAGCGCTTTAGATTTATTGGTGAAATGAGCGTGTACTATTTCCTTTTCCGTGTCAGTGAACCAGTTCCGCCATTTGAGCCGTGGATCAAGACCATAAAAGGTGAGCATCCACGAATGCGCGAAATGGTGGAGCACTATCTAGATTTTAAGACTGAAAAACCTTAAAGCGACAAAGCAGCTAATGTAAATTAGCTGCTCATCACCTCGGGGCATTTCAAAGGTGAGCTCTCCTTTGTTCCACCGAGAAATCTATGTTGTCTATGACATTTGGGATAAGTTAAAAGTTCCAACTTTGAATGTCGAATACGAAATGAGTTCTATCAGCAATTTTTGCGCACCGGAGGGGGTTCGATGCCTGGAAAGAATTGCAGATTGATATCAATCTGCAATTCTCTTAAAAGCTAGATTGATATCAATCTAAAATCCAATCCTTACACTACCAACCAGCCAACCACTGGCAAAGCAACTACAGTAAAATTCTAAGTCTTTAAATACTAGAAAAAACAGCAAAACAATCCAAATGTTTGCGCACTTTTGCCGATTAGTTGAACCGTTTGCAATCTCCTGAGTTATATTTCCTGACACATGGAGGACTTACTCATGGTGAAACGCAAAAACGAGAGGAACGACAAATACAGCGTGGCGAAAGCCCAATGGAAGCTCTTTATCCGCAAGGTACCGTCAGACGATGCAGCGGCCGACACTATTTTTAAGGCTCTTGAAGCAAAAGGACGAATAGTCTGCTGTTGCGGATCAAGTAATCTAAATCGGCACGAAGGGTCGCGCTTTTTCATTTGCCGACTCTGCAAACTGCGAACCTACTTTACTGTAGGAACAGCCTTTGAAGACGTGAGCCGCCTTCAAGCCTGGCTGGGAGCAATTCACTTTGCCGAAAACAATATTGCAATAAGCGCGTTGGGGTTTTCAAAGATTGCTAAAGTTGCTTTCGCCACAGCGCGCAACTGCCTACTAAGAGCTGCCATGATTGTTGCCGGTAGCATTGATGAATCAGCACCAGTGCTGATTGGCGGTGAACTACTGCAAATAATATTCAGGCGTAGTAGCGAAACTCCGGCACGATTGCACCCTCAAGCAGAACAAGATGAAGTCGAAAAAGAGTTGGCAGAAAAATACAGTGCAAACGACTCATTAGAAAGCAGCGACAGTTCTGCGGCCCAGGAAATGTCTAACTTCCCTATAAGCGACGCTCTAACAAATCTCAGTTCCTTGCAAAAACAAGTACTCGAGTTTATAGGCGACACTCCAATTTCAATTGATGATCTTTGTGACATGACGGGACAACCAGCAGGAATTTTGGGAAGCACTGTGGTGATGCTGGCACTGGATGGCTTAATTCAAGATATGCCTGGTGGGCGCTACATAAGAACTGTACAAAAAGAGCCGGGCACAATCTTGCGCGGAGTATCGACTCCGACCTCTGAAATCATAGGCGCAGCCATCACCTTCATTCGAAAATATTTTCAAGGTGTTTCTCGAAAATGCCTGCAGCTCTATTTGGCCATTTTTTGGTATTGCGTTGATCAAAAAACCTGGAAAGAAGGAGTACTACTCTCGGCTTTTCTAGATCAGCCGCCACTTGGCCGAAGCGCATTGATCAACTATGTTTCACCGCATTTACTGAAGATGCCGATTACGTAGATAGAACAGATAGAGCAAGCCGCCTTTCGGCGAACACTATTTCAAAGCAACTGTCTCGGGGCTAACCAGCTGCAACAGAGCACTGGCCAGACCAGCACTTAGCTGGTCATAGGTTTTAGTGGTGACGATGTCGTATCGAGCTTTTCGGCTAATGAGGCATTCATCGAGCTCTTGCAAATATTTTGTCGCTTTGCTGTCGGTACCTACTTGCAAAAAGGTAATGGCAATTTCTTTGGGATCTTCCATTTGCTGAGTGGCCTGAACAATAACGTCGCTGAGCGATTGGGGTCTATCAGGCAAACCGTCGGTAATCATTGCGACTAGCAGTGGCCTAGTTGTCTTGTCGGCTTTGCGACTGGCGAAATACTGATTTAGCTGGCTTTTAATTGCGCGGGTGGTATCAGTGCTGCCCGAAGGTTTATGCTCGGCAAAAAAACTTGGGATGCTGTCCATTTCGACATTTGGATAAACTTTGAAATGATCGCTAAAGGCGACTATCTTAAGATGTCCATTCATCGAAGTGCCTAACGTGTTGCGCAGTGCCGTAGTTTGCTGCTGACACCACTGCCAGCGAGTGCTGCGGCCTTGATCACAATCTCCAACCTTCATTGAATTGCTTGCGTCAATAAAGACGATCACATCATAGTTTTTCAATGCCGCGAGCTGAGACTTATTTACGGCCACTGGATTTGGCTGCGGTCCGTTGTTCTTAATCGGTGGAGCATACACGGCCACGGAAAAAGCAGAAACTATGGACGGATAGAAGGCCAGGGTAGCACCCAAACATAAAGCTGTGAGGTTTAGTTTTGCGCTTGTGGCTACGTTGATTCTGCCCATTAACCGATCCTCTGTTCACTATTGAGCGAGTGACGTTGAGCTTGATAACTAGTTCCATTAAATCACAAAATATCCGCGCCACCAAATGTGGTTACACAGTTTTTGCCGCTTCATGGGCCAGGCGCCAGAGTGCTAATTTAAAATGGTGTGTGCTGATACGATGATGACCGCATTCGCGCATCTCTTTGTATGCCTCCTGCAGGCTCCAATCATTGCGCAAGATGCGGTACATTGCTACCAGCACGCCTGTTCGATCGGCCCCATGGAAACAATGCACAAAAACAGGCTGATTAGCTTCATCGTCAACAACTGCCAAAAGCGCCCTAACATCCTTTTGCTTAGGCAAAGTCCAATAATTTAGGGGAATGCTGAAAAACTTAAGTCCTAAGCCTTCAACCAGAGCGCGTTCGGCTTCAATTCTCTGCTTGCGCCAACGTAAAGACACAACGCTTTTGATTTTCATCTCACTGAGCGCCACCAGACCCAGCTCCTTTGGCTGTCCGCCTCGATAAAGAACATCGTCAACCTTGTGAAAATTGCTGATTGGCACTTCCATAAAATTATCCACAAAAGAACCCTTTAAATCAGCTGACGGCGGAAGCGGCTAGCACTAAGCCACAATAACAGAATGGCAAAGACCACCAAAAGAGCGATGTCCGGCCAGAGCATCTCCAGAGTCGCTCCTTTAAGAATGATACCCCGGGCCACCAGAGTGTAGTAGCGCAGAGGGTCGAAAATAGCCACCGCTTGCATGGCTTGGGGCATTGTGTCAAATGGCACCACTGTGCCAGACAATAGAATGAGGGGAATATTGATAAAGAAAGATGTAAGCTGCGCTTGCCTCTGACTCTGACAAACAGAGCCTAGTAGCATGCCAAAGCCAATGCCGACAAAGGCATAAAGTGCAGAAGCAAACAGAAAGACAAGAAAATTGCCGCGGAAGGGCAGCCCGAACACCACATGCGCCAGGGCGATGGCGATGCAAACGTCGGCGAGCAAAAATGCCACCAGGGGGATAATTTTCGCCAGTAAAATTTCCCAGGGCTCAGCAGGAGTCATCAGTAGTTGCTCCATGGTGCCATTTTCACGCTCTTTCAAGATCGTAGCTGAGGCAATCAAGGTGGAAACTAAAGTGAGGCAAGCGCCCAGCACTCCAGGCACAAAATACCAGCTGCTTAACTGCTCAGGATTATAAAGAATCTGCATTTTCGGGTCGACAATAGAGTCTGGATCAACATATTTTTTCTTCAAACCGCCTGGGTCAAAGCGACTCATAGTGCGTTTGACAAAAGCGCTGGCCACTCCCGCACTGTAGGCGTCTGCTCCATCGACCAGAACCTGCACAGGTGCTGGTTTACCATTCTGCAAATTTGGCGCAAATTCTTTAGGAATGACAATGGCCACAGCTAACTTGCCCAAATCAAGAGCGCGACACATGGTCTCTTCATCTTTAAAATGCTGAGCTTTCTTGAAGACATCGTCTTTGAGCAAACTATCAATGAGCAGATGGCTCTGAGTGCTGTCGGAGCGATCGACAATGCCCAAAGCCAAATTGCGCACTTGCGGATCTAAAGCGCCGCCTAAAATTAATAGCTGAATAATTGGCGGAAAGAGAATCAGAAAAAGCAAATACTTATTGCGCAAAATTTCCCGACATTCTTTTGCTACGAGCGCCCAGAGCCTGCTGCCAATAATAAAATCGAAAGGTCCGGAGTGATTTTTTGCCATCGGCTCTGCCATGTTACTTCACCTCTAATCTTTTAATTGCATGCGGCGCAAATTGAGCCAACTGAGCGCCAGGTATGCCAGGCAGAAAACCAGTAAAATCAGGGGCACAAACCAGACTGCAGGCCAACCCATTCCGCGCACAAAGGTGTCACGAGTGAGTTGAATGAAATAACGTGCCGGCACAACCAACGTAAGTAAATTGAGCGGCATGGGAATGTTATAAATCGGATAAACAAAGCCCGAAAGCAGAAGGCAAGGGAAAAATCCCGCAGTAGAGGTGGCCTGCACAGCAACGGTTTGCGAATTGGCAAAGGTACCAAGCATCAGACCGAATAGAACTGCAGCAAATACATAAATTGGTATACAAACGAGTAGCGGAGTGGGATCACCCACAATTTTTACTGCAAATAAAATCCAACCTAGTGTTATTACCAGTAGTGCCATTACCATTCCCACTAGAAAATAAACCAGAGCCTTGCCCAACAAAAACTCGAGCGGTTTGATAGACGAAGAATAGACCCTGATAATCGTCTCTTGTTCTTTCTCGCGTGAAGCGGCCACGGCAGCCAGAAGTGCCGGATACATCCAGAGTATGATGCCGATGGCACCCGGCACAATAAACAAAGGCTCGAGCCGGCCCGGGTTGTACCAGACGCGCACCTGTGGTGCCACCACTTTTAAATCGTTAGGATCGCCGGCAGTCTTGGATGCCTTAAGCATGGCAACAAAATAAATATTCGCTGCTTTGATGCTGTTAGAGACAATTTGAGTGTTGGCGATGTCAGTGCCGTCGATCAGCACATCGAGAGATGAAGTTTCACGGCGCAAAACTTTTTGTGTAAACCCCTCAGGAATGGTGATAGATACTTTTGCCAACCCGCGATCGATGGCATCGCGCGGCGATTTGGCGCCTGCAATATTGGCGCGAGAAAGAATATTGGTGGCATAAAGTCTTTCAACATATTCGCGACTAAATGAGGTCTGATCATTGTCTTGCACCACAATGGGAATATTTTTCGATTCCAGTCTGATGCCATAACCAAATAGAAGCAATGAAAATAAGGGCAATAAAAAGGCCAGCGCCAAACTGAGGCGATCGCGCCGAAATTCTTGCCACTCCTTAACTGCTTGTGCCCAAATTCGTTTCATTAGCCTGCACCTGATCCTTTTTTGCCGTGTTGAACACGAGCAATGAAGGCGTCTTCAAGAGAAAAAGGAATGGAGCGAATTTCTTGCTTGACCAGATCAGCTTTTTCTAAAAGTGCCTTCACCGGCGGTAGATCCGTTTCAGGATGATCAAGAAATATATGCAGGGCTTTGCCAAAAATAGAAATGCGCCAGGGTTCAAGAGTGTTAGCCAGAGCCGTGAAAGCCTCTTGCGGCTGATGGCAGATTACTTCAAAGAGTTCACCGTCTCCAATCGTCTTGATTTCACTTGGAGTACCCTCAGCGATCATACGGCTGGCAGAAACAAAACTGAGACGGTTGCAATATTCTGCTTCATCAAGGTAATGGGTGGTGACTAAAATCGCCGCTCCCCGCGCAGAAAACTCTCTAATCATGCGCCACAATTGCCTGCGCGCCAGGGGATCAACCCCGGCTGTCGGTTCGTCTAGAAAAATTACTTGCGGATCATGCATGACAGCCGCACCAAATGCGATGCGTTGTTTCCAGCCTAAAGGTAAACTGCCCACCACCACATCTCTGGTTTCTGCCAGACCACAAGCGGCTAGAGCCCAGTCAAGCTGTTGCTTACGCTTTGACAAAGGCAGCTCATAGATGCCAGCATAAAATTGCAAATTTTCAAAAACAGTCAGACCATCATACAAAGTGAATTTTTGGCTCATATAGCCAATCTTGCGCCGCACGTCGCGGCTGCGCAAACTACCACTTTCGCCAGCCAGTGTCACCTGTCCGGAAGTGGGAGAAAGCAGGCCGCAAAGCATCTTAATGGTAGTGGTCTTTCCCGCACCGTTAGCGCCCAGAAGGCCATAAATCTCACCATATTTGATATCAACGCTCAAGTCGTCTACAGCTTTAAACGCGCCAAAAGTCTTAACCAGGTTTTTAGCAGCAATGGCAGAAGTAGCTTTAGCAGCTCTTTTCTGACCGTCATCTAATGAAGGAAACGCTGGCGGCTGAATTTCAGTCAGGCCTAATTCGCGTAAGCGCATGACGAATACATTTTCCATGCTCGGCGTAGTTTCGTGGCTAACAAGGTTGTTTGCATCTCCAGCAAAGGCAGCTTCCACCTCTGTCTGTGCGGCTTTTCCGTCTTTAGCAAGAATCTCCAGATGGTCGCCGAACGGGTAGAGGTCTACGATGTTTTCAGAATGGTTCGAGAGTTTCTCACTCAGCGCTGACACCGATTGGCTATCTGCGCCTCTCACCAGTATCTCTAAACGTCTCACACCAAGAGCGTTCTGTAATTCTTCCGGTGAGCCGCTCTGGTGTATTTTCCCCTCATACATTAATGCTATGCGAGTGCACCTTTCAGCTTCATCGAGAAAGGGAGTAGCGATAACCGTTGTCACACCCTCAGCGGTTAATGCAATCAATGTCTGCCACAATTCACGGCGGGCAATAGGGTCAAGGCCGGTGGTGGGCTCGTCGAGCAAAATCAGCTTGGGCTGCGAGACTAGGGCACAACACAAGGCCAGATTTTGCCGCATGCCACCAGACAACTTCGACGTCAAGCGCGATCCAAATTTTGCCAGGCCCATGCGCTCGAGATGGGTGGCACGCAACTTTTCGAAAGTGGCCTGGTCTACATTGTGCAAACCAGCTTCGTATTGCAGACTTTCGTCTACAGTAAGTTCTGGATAAAGAGCGCAATTTTGCGGTACATAACCAATGGAACCTCTCACAGCAGAGGGTTTCTGACCAAAGACTGTGGCATCGCCACTGCTTGCTTCCATAATGCCAGCTAGAATTTTCAAAGCTGTAGACTTACCGGCGCCGTCAGGCCCCACCAGGCCAAAAAGATCGCCGTGATTGACTTCTAAATTGAAGCCGTCCAGAGCCTTAACTTTTCCTTTGTAGATTTTGGTCAGACCGGTGGTGCCAATCACCGTTTCGGTTGTGGACTTGACCAGGGGAGAAGGCGCGTCCACACTCATTTAGAAAGCTCCGGAGTTTTCGGCTTTTGTTTAAGACTGCTGGTTGTCTGGCCTGGGCGCAATATTTCTGCTTCGGCAGGCATTCCGGCTTTAGCACTGCCGTCATTCTGGTCGATGGCCAGCTTCAACCCAAAAACCTGACGTACTCGGTCTTCCTTAAAATAGACATTCTCCGGAGTAAAAGAGGGCGTGGTATCAATGGCGGTGATATGCGCTTTCAGTTGGTGGTTGGAATCGAGGGTAATAATGGCAGGCTGCCCAACCTTGATTTCGCCTACCTTACCTTCAGGAATGTATCCTTTCATAAAAGCTGATTTGGGATTGCTGATGGTCAGAAGTATCTGTCCGGCTGCCACCAGTTCGCCTGGTTGAACACTACGAATGGTGCAGACACCATCAATAGGACTCTTCAAATAAAAATATGAAAGCTTTGACGATGCTTCGGCGCGCATGGCTCTTGCGCGCAATTCTGCCTCCTGAGTCTTTTGCAGCAGCATCTGAGCTTCGGTCATCTCTTGTTTAAAATGAGCAGTTACCTCAGCCTTTTTCTTTTTGCTGGTAAAAATCTTGGCGAAAAAACCTTTAGACTTTTTCTTGGCCGTGTTGATTTCACTCTGAGTAGCAGCAATTTGCGCATTGGCCTTGGCTTTCGCACTCTGTGCCAGAGCGATGGCTGAACCCGAAGCATCCAGTTTGTTTTCAACAGACGAGGCGTCTAATGTCAAAATCAGCTGGCCTTTGCGCACGTGATCGCCTTCTTTTATATTGACCGATTGCACTCTTGTTGCTGTGGCCGATGAAATATATGTTTCGGGTGCCTCAATGCGACCGCTGACAAAAAGTTGGTTATTCGCCGAATTGGTTTTCATACCATCGAAAACCAAATAAGACAAAATTCCACAGATAGTAAGTACAACTAATATCGCTACTAATTTGCTATTACTGCGATTAACGACACCCGAGTCTGATTTTGAGTTAACCTTCGGTTCAGACGCTGCGGGCATCTCTGTGGACTCACTGTTCATATTAGAAGCACCAATTATGAGATTCAAAGTCTGAGACGGTGAAGCCAATAAAGAGTTCCAGATAACGCGACAATAAAAATGGAACAATCTGGGGTGTTTCAGCGACACTAGTAGAACGAAACAGTATGGAACCCCACAACTAAAATAACAATATGCCAAAAAATGTCTTGCTCGTTTACAACCCTTCTGCCCGTTCGCAAACTCACGCCGAAGCTTGGCTCGGACAGTTTGTTACCGAACTAACTAAAGACGGCGAGTTTCTAGTTACTTTATATCCAACGTCAATAGAAACCACAGCCCAGCATCTTGTGCCACTATTAAAGCCACCACTAGACCTCGTCATTGCCGCTGGCGGTGATGGCACTATACGATTTGCCCTGGCAGCGCTGGCTGAAGCCAAGTCAAATATTCCTGCCGCGATTATGCCACTCGGTACAGGTAACGTGTTAGCTCGCAATTTAGGTATCGTGGCCGAAAAGTTTTTCGCCGATCCGCTCGAAAACGCGCTTGAGGTGATCAAAAACGGCAAGCCTATGCGCATTGATATGGGCATGATGAATGGCGAATTTTTCGCTGGCATGGCAGGCGCAGGGCCACTTTCAGACGCCTTTGTCTTTCCTGCCAGGCAACTAAAAACTAAGTTCAAGATGATGGCATATGCCGTAGCAATGATAAATACAATCGCTGAAAGACCAGTAATATTCAAAATCACCACTGGCGGTCAAACCTTCAAGGTGCAAGCCTCTGGAGTGTTTGTCGGCAATGTAGAAGATCTCGGCCTGGGGAAAACTGCTGATACCAGCATGCTATACGACGGCCTTATGGAACTGCATATATTGAACCCTAAAAGATTCAACGATTATGTGAAAATTGGTTTCCGCTTTGCTGGTGGCCAGATTGATGGAGAGGCACCTCACATCGTGTTGAAGGTAAAAGAAGCAGTGATCGACGTGGTGCCTCGACGCGGACTTCGCTCAGCTTTTCAAAATGTGGCAAAAAAAGCAAGGTCAGTTTTGACCAGCGCCGGCAGCGCTTTAAGCCCACGAAATAACGCCGTGACAGCCATGATTGATGGCGAAGAAGCAGGTACAACACCCATGCGTGTCACAGTGATTCCGAATGCCGTATACGTTCTAGTGCCACCCGCCATCTTTGATCAAATCAATTACGAGAACACAGCATTAGATGGGCAGGAAAAGTTGAATGTAATGGAAACAATTGAACAGATTGACAACATCGAAATCATTGATTCCAGCGTTCAGGAAAGGGCCAGTTAAATACCCTGGCGCAACCTGTAACATGACATCTGCTAAAAAAACATTACATTTGGGAACCAGTGCTTGATTTCTATGTCATTGTGGCGGGTTGTAGAAACCTGGATAGTAGAAACACTGGTATAAGCAAATGTCTGCGAAGCAAAAATATCTGATTTTAGCCCTTGTTTGCCAGACTATGTGTCAGGCTCAGGCAGCATTTTTGGCCCCAGCACTGGCGGTTATCATGCCGAACCACCCGCCGGGTGCCAATTTACCAAAACGCGAAGCGCCTCAGGGCTCGCCTGGTCACTTGCGTCGGGCTGAGCCTTCCATTCCAGTACCTGTTCCAAGCCCTATTCCAGTGCCGGTGCCAAACCCCATGCCTGGTCAGCCAAGCCCAGGGCCAAACCCCGCACCGTCGCCCAATCCGGTCCCTGGCCAACCCGCACCTAAGCCAGAAGAACCGAAGCCGCCCATGCCTAAGATTCCTGAGCTTAAGCCGGCCCCTGTACCGGATCCAGAAGCTTTAGACTAGTTCTACTGAAACTGTATAAAAAGCCTGAATGAACCGTTGGTCGGGTCGTTCAAGCTTTTTAAATTATGACTTTAGGCAGTCAGCTTCGATCTTAGATTGATATCAATCTGATTCTGGAAAATAACTAGATTGATATCAATCTAGTTATTTTTCTAGAACCCAACGCCTCACCAGTGGGCTATTTAGCCTCTTTATGGCCTTTTCTGTCAGCTTGGTCTCAGCCTTATCGGCTAATTAACCTTGATACCAATACGAGCACGTTTAGCGTTGATATCGGCGATGTCGCGATCCATACTTGATTGCACTTTGTCTAATCGAGTGGCTATAGTCTTAGTTCTACTTGGATTAAGCCGACCATTTTTTGTATATTTGGTCTGCAGTGAAGCTACTTCATTCAAGCTACTTTTAAGTCTTGCCACATTGTCATTAGACAATCTTCCGGCTGCATATTCATCATCAATCCGCCTTTGCATTCTGAGATTGCGCGATGAATACTCGTCAACCATCACCAGACTGCCAGAAGTGGTGACAAAGCTGCTTCCAATCAGCGGTCTAAAGGTGACACCTTTTACATAAGGCACCACGCGATCACTCAAAGAGTTAAGGCGCTGGGCTAAAGAAAGCGCTTCTTCATAGTTGAGCGGCCGGCCTGACTGTCTGTATGCCGATTCTTGAGAAGCGATGCTGGTTAGTTCTTCACGCAATACAGCTGCAACAGCGTCGCTCATGAGCGGTCGACCAGCTGCGATCATTTTTTCTAATTCAGCACGACGTGCATCAATTGATACAACAAGACTGTCATAGGCAGGTGCATTGGTTAAAGCAATAACTCGGCCGCCAGAGTCAAATGTTGCAACCACGCGATTTGAAGTGTTGTCGATAACAACAAGGCCTGGTGCTATAGACGAACCAACCAGACCTCGAGCGGGATCATAAACGCCCTTCATGACGCCAGTAACCGGGTCAACTACCATGTAATTGCCGCCGGGGGTGAGGGTAACTACAGCTGCTGGAGCACTGTCTGTGGTGGTTGTAGTAGTTCTTACAGTGGTGATTTCATCTGCCAGGGCGGGCATAGCAACAGTACCTGCAAGTATTACACCTGCTAAAAACACAGGTAAATTTCTCATTGATCACTCCTTGTGATGATTATGACGGGCCGGCGCAAGCAAATAATTTAAACTCGAGCGCCACGGCCCGTGACGATATTGAAAATGAAGACAGCAACGGCCAACACCAAAAGTGTGTGAATGAAGTCGCCGCCAATGTGTGACACGAGACCGACAATCCAGAATAAAATAAGCAGCGAAATCAATGTATTTATCATTTCAATGTCTCCAAATGGGTTTCTTCAAGTGTCATTCTCTGACACAGGCATAGACTGCCACCGGCGCTATTGGTTCCAAAATACCGTTGAGTTGCCTCTCTTTAAATTCAAAAAAATCTTTCAAAAGAAATGGAACTAAAGGGCATGCATTTAGTCCTATGTTCTGTACATTCCTGAAGTGCAAGAAACAAATAGACGCCGAACCGTTATCTCAAATAATTCAATTCGGATTTTAAGCTTTCGCATAAGCGCACAGGAAATAAAGAGCAGGGCTAATGCCCTGCTCTCTTTCTATGAACAATAAGTTCGAACGTATTTTCTCAACCTAACCGCTGGCGCCTGACTTGCACTTCTACAAAATGATCTTTGCGATCAGCTGAAAGTGGCAAGCTTTCGCCGCAATCAACGCCATCCAACTTAATCATCACCTCACGTTCGAGCTGATCTTGTTGAGTCACCGTGATATGGAATACAGTTTCGCGGTAGCGATAGTGCAACTTATAAGAATTCCAGTCTGCAGGCAAACACGGCGTGAAGTAGAGTTTGTCGATGTCGAGCCTTAAGCCCAATAGCGACTCAACTAATAAGCGATAGAACCAGCCGGCCGAGCCTGTGTACCAGGTCCAGCCACCACGGCCGGTGTGCGGCGTCACACCGTATACATCAGCTGCAATGACATAAGGCTCGACTTTATAGAGAGCAACCTTCTCGGGAGAATTGCCGTGGTTAACGGGGTTGATCATGGTGGTCAATTCCCAGGCTAGCCTGCTGTCGCCCAGTTTGGCGAAAGCCATTGCCGCCCACACAGCGCTGTGAGTATATTGTCCACCATTCTCGCGCACACCAGGCACATAGCCTTTGATATAACCCGGGTTAAGGGTGCCTTGATCAAATGGTGGGTCAAGAAGTTGAATCAATGCATGTTCTCTACGCACGAGGCGTTTATTGAGACTACCCATGGCTTGCTTACAACGGGCATGATCACCACCACCTGAGAGCACCGACCAGCTCTGGGCAATAGAATCAATCTGGCATTCACTGCCATTGGAGGTACCAAGCGGCGTACCGTCGTCAAAGTAAGCACGGCGATACCACTCGCCGTCCCAGCCATGTGCAGCCACATTTTCTTTGAGCTTTGCCGCCTCGGTAGCGCATAAATCTACTGTTTCTTGATCTTCGCGTTTAGCGGCCAGTTCAGAAAACCGACATAAGACATCATAAAGGAAGAAGGCCAACCAGATACTTTCGCCTTTGCCGTGTTCACCAACGAGGTTCATACCATCGTTCCAGTCTCCGGCGCCAATAAGCGGTAGGCCATGTTCACCCATGCGCAAACCATGTTTGATCGCGCGAAGACAGTGCTCATACAAAGATGCACTTTGATCCGAAATCTGCGGCTGATCATAATACGACTCTTCGTCGGCATTGAGCAGGCGTCCGGTTAAAAACGATACTTTCTCGTCGAGGATGCCAGTGTCTCCTGTGCATGTGACATAGCGATGAGCGGCAAAAGGCAGCCACAAATAATCGTCTGAACAATGGGTGCGCACGCCGCGGCCACTAGGAGGATGCCACCAGTGTTGTGCGTCACCTTCAACAAACTGGCGCGATGCACTCTTAAGCAACTGATCACGCAAAATCAAGGGCTCGCAGTGCACCAGGGCCATGCAATCTTGCAACTGGTCTCTAAAACCAAAGGCACCACCAGACTGGTAATAGCCAGTTCTACCCCAAATGCGACAGCCGATGGTTTGATACAAGAGCCAACCATTAATAAGCATATTAATAGATGCATCTGGAGTTTCAACATTGACTGCACCCAATGTATGCTTCCAGTAATGGCAGATATTCTCGTAAGCATCACGTTTTGCAGCCAGGCCGCGGAAGCGATTAATAATGCCGCGAGCATGATTAATATCGTTACCGACACCAAGTCTGAAGACAATTTCGCGCTCTTCACCATCGGCCAGCTCAAATGGAATTTGAATGGCGGCACAGGGATCAAGTCCTGCTCCGAATTTGCCTGAGAGGCGCACCCGTCTCATTGCCGCAGGAGAAGCGAGGCTACCATTGCGCCCTAAAAATTCAGTGCGATCGCCTGTGATTGTGCGTGTGGTGTCACTAACATCAAAGAAAGCGACTCGACCGGCAAACTCTGAGTTGTAGGCATTGCGAGCCAGAAGCGCTCCTGTTTTGGCATCAAGCTCAGTGGCCACGTGCATGCTGGTTTTTGATTTCAAATCACCCAGTATCCATTCCACATAACCGGTAGCTGAAAGTTTTCGTGGTCGCCCGGAGCGATTCTTCACCTTAAGTACTGAAAATTTGACGTTATCATCTAAAGCGACAAAAACCAGCAGTTCAGATTCGATACCAGATTCGGTGTGCTCAAAGACGCTATAACCAAACCCGTGACGGCTGGTATAGGGCGCGGAACCCCGCGCCGGCAGCGGCGATGGTGACCAGAAGTTGGCCGTTTCTTCGTCTCGTATATAAAAAGCTTCACCACTGGAATCACTAATAGGGTCGTTGTTCCATGGGGTCAAACGAAATTCGTGTGCGTTTTCCGCCCAGGTGTAAACCGAACCACTTTCGGTCACCACTGTGCCGAAATTACGATTTGCCAAAACATTCGACCAGGGTGCCGGTGTCACTTGATTTTGATCAGTAGAAATTACATATTCACGGCCGTCGCTGGTGAAGCCTCCCAGACCATTAACGAGAATCAAATCAGATCTCAGTTCACTTACACCTTTCCCCACATCAGGTTTATAGATACGCGTAGCAACGAGCCGCGGCGGCCGCTTTTCACGCAAGCCATAACCGGCAACTTGTTCGAGCAAACTGCCTTTTGAGTCGGTGATTATAACCCTAGCCACGGCCTGGAACAAAATTCTATCTTCGGCCGATATTTGTTCTGCTGGGCGCACAAAAATTCCACCCGGGCCATCACCCATGGTGGCTTCGAAACCCGAAGCAATGATGCCGACAATTTCTTCTTGCAATACTTGCCGGTAACCGGCCTGGTCTTCATTCCATATCACCAGATCACAAGTCAAACCCTTCAATCGCCAGTAAGCATGCGCCTGCACCAGCTGGCGCACCAGCTCGCTGTTAGCTTGCTCTTTGATCTGTAAAAGCACGATAGGCACATCGCCTGAAACCGTATAGCCCCACAAAGCTGACTGGCCGCGGTTGTTCTTCAAAAGAATATCGGCATCGGCCCGCAGCGCTTTGCTCGGATAGATAATGGAACTGGCCAGGCGATTATAGAGCTGCGCATCACCCTCATTAGCATTGAGCTGCCTTAAAACAACCTGACCGTGAGTCCAGGCCAGATCGAAAACGCGCTCGGCCAGTCCACGATCGCGATATTTATCAACCAGAGCCAGACAGCCTTCTTTTGTCTCATGAATACCAGAAACGATATTGATAGTGACATTAGCTTCAGCCTCAATGACAATGCGGTGGCGCATTGAAACGATTGGATCAAGCACACTACCCTGGGTATTCGACAATGCCGAAAGACGCTTCATTGCCAGAGGATCGGCCACAGTGTTACCACGACCGATAAAGCGCGATCGATCAGTTTCGTAAGAAACTTCACCAGGCTCTGCCCCGTGCACTGCCATGAGGTGGAACATATAAGGAATGGCTTCATTTTCAGAACGCGCACGGCGGTGGCAAAGAATGGCCTGACGCTCTTTGTCGATTTCGGTTTGGACAAACAAATTGCTGAAAGTAGTGTGGGCAAGATCGGCATTTTGCGAAGTGATAACCACCTCGCCGTAGCTTGTAATGTCAATCACTCTGCGTGTACGTGAGCGATTAGTCAGCTGCACGCGCCTCACTTCTACGTCGTCTTCAGGCGAGACTACAATTTCGCAGTGTGTATCAAAGTCGCCGTCGCGGCGTTTGAATTCTACTTTTGTTTCGGAGAAAATTGCCTCAAAACCATCTGGTACTTCTAAAGTCGGCTGATAGGTAGTGGAGAAGAAGTCACCACTTTCGCGATCGCGCACATAGCAGAAGCTACCAAAGTTGTCGGCCGTAGTGTCTTCACGCCAGCGCGTAATGGCCATGTCTTTCCATCTGGAATAGCCACCACCAGAGTTAGTCACCATCACATGATAACGACCATTCGACAAGAGTTGCAATTCTGGCGACGGAGTGTCTGGGCTGGTGAGAACCCGCAGAGATGATTCGGAATTATCAGGGGTGGTGCGCAAGTCGGCAATTTCTGAGGTCAGCGATTGCACAGGTCTGACCTTGGGCACTCTCTCTTGCAACAAGAGCTCAGTGGCCTGAAAAGATGGGTCGGCCATAAACCGTTTTTGCATAGGCCTATCAAGCAGATGATAAGCCATGGAAAGCAGACTCATACCAAGGTGGTGCACCATGAACGATTTGACAAGAACATAAGTCTGACCGCGAGGTACCCGAGCAGCAGTGTAATCAACCGCTTCGTAAAATCCATACTTACCTGAAAATCCGCTGGCGTGCATTTTCTGCAAATTGGCCACAGACTCTTCCGGTGCCACCATCAGCCCCATCACGCACGCATAAGGCGCGATGACCAAATCTTCAACTAAACCGCGTTTTAAACCGAGACCAGGTACACCAAATGCTCTATATTGATAGTTGAGGTGCACGTCGACACTGTTGTATCCAGACTCTGAAACACCCCAGGGCACACCGCGCTGCTTACCGTATTCAATCTGCCTGGCCACACAGACCCGATAAGTCTGTGCTAAAAGCGTGTCGTCATACGAGGGCATCACCAGCAGTGGCATCAAGTATTCGAACATTGAGCCGCTCCAGGAGAACAAAACTGATTCTCCAGCAGCACGTGTGAGCAGGCGACCGAGGGAGAACCAACTTTCTTTAGGTAGTTTGCCCTGAGCGATGGCGACAAAATTACCGAGCCGGGCCTCCGAGGCAAGTAAGTCATAGAAGCTGGCGTCGAGCCTGTGGTCTTCTACGTTGTAACCAATAGAGAGCAGGCGGCGCCTTTCGTCATAGAGAAAATCAAATGGAATCTGCGCCAGTTTACCTACCGACGAGGCTAAATTCTCAATCGTAATGATCAGTTCCTGAGCGCGCACACTGGCCTGCCGAACCAGTTCTAGAACGTTATCAATTTTTTCGCGATCTACGTCTGAGTCTGCTAACTGAACAAGAGTAGCAAGATCAACTTGATCCACCAGGTCGTCGTAACCTGCAAGCAATCGCAATGTTGGTACTCCGTCGAGCACCGGCAGTAGAGGCAACAGTTTTGTCAGCGCTTCTTCTTGCACCCAGGGCGTGAGCAAATTCAATTCATTTAAGGCCGCCTGGCATTGATCCAGCAAGGCGGCAGACCAAATTTCCACTTCAATGGAGCTATCGGTGCGCACTCTAGGATCACACATCAAAATCAGGCCGGCATTAAAGCTTATGGCCGCTTTCTCCAGGCCGAGTAAATCTGTGCGTATGGAAGAGAGATTAGTAGCCGGTTTGCGCCGCACTCCCTCTAACATGGTCTCAAAACTATTTAACTGATTGCTATTACTACCGAGCGCCAGCTGCAGCAATCTGCAAGTATCAGCGATGGCATCAAAAAGATGTGGCGGCAAAACCGGACATTCCACCAGACCGATTAAACCAGGTCTTAAGGTTAATAAGTGCCCGGCTAGATTTCCGCTGTCAACAGTAGAAACATAGCGCGGATGCAATGGTGCCAGACTGATGGTGTCATACCAGTTATAAAAATGCCCGCGATATCGCTCCAGCCGATTCAGTGTGGTGAGAGTCGAGTGCGTGCGTTCAATCAATTCGGTGGTGTGGATATAGCCGAAATCGTAAGCAGCCAGATTAGCCAGCAAGGCCATACCAATATTGGTAGGCGAAGTACGGTGAGCAGTGCGCTCCACAGGCTCTTCTTGGTAATTGTCGGGGGGCAGCCAGTTGTCTTCAGGCCCCACAAGTGCCTTGAAAAATTGCCAGGTCTTGCGTGCCATCTGACGCAAGAATAAATTTTGCTCAACGGTAAGCTCTGCCACCACCACTGGTGACGACCGGCTGAACCAACATGCCACCGCCGGCGAAAGCAACCAGAACAACAGCACCGGCATGGCATAAGCAAGTGTCTTTTGATCATTGACAAATAAATAGCTCAAACAAACGATTGCTATAAACGGGCCAATCCACATTGAGCAGAAGAACGAGAGCATGTTGCTGCTGACGCTCGTTTCCCCTGCCGTGCGCCATTCGAGTAATTTGCGGTGAGTCACGTACATGCGGAAAAGTGTGCGCAAAACAGCCGATAGACTATAGAAAGCCTCATAAGGCAAACATATAAGGGAGAAAAGCACCTGGGCAAAATGTATGCGACAAGAATCGGCTACAGTCGTCAGGTGTTGTGTCAGCTCAAGTTCTTCCGGCTTGCGAATTAGTTCGCTAAACACAGCCACTGCCGCCGGCAGAAACATCATAGCGACTAGCAATATGGTGCAGAAGGGATGGGGGGCAAGCACTGTCCATCCGAGTATGAAAAGCGCTACTTGTGCAGCTGCCACCAAACTGCGGCGCAAATTGTCAAATATTTTCCAGCGTGAAAGCAAAGACAATGGCTTGCTTCTGCGCTGATCGCCATTCCTGGAAAAAGGCAAAAGCCAGGGTAAAAGCTGCCAGTCACCACGAATCCAGCGGGAGCGTCTGGCCACATCAAAACTATAACTGGTGGGATATTCTTCGTATAGCTGAGCGTCGCTGAGCAGGCCAGACCTGACATAACAGCCTTCAAGAAGGTCGTGACTGAGAATTTGATTTTCGCAAAAGCGATCGCGCAGGGCGCGTTCGAAAGCATCGATTTCGTAAATGCCTTTGCCGACAAAGGAACCCTCATGGAATAAGTCTTGATAGACATCAGATACGGTGCGCGTGTATGGGTCAATACCAACACCGGCACCATAAAGTTTGGCGTAAGGCGAACGATGAGTGAGAGGCGAAAGGCTCACATCAACTCTAGGCTGCAAAATACCATAACCTTCTACCACTCGCTGCTTAGCCTCGTCATAACGAGCGCGATTAAGTGGGTGGGCAATAGCACCGACAAATTGCTTAGCAGCTTCGAGTGGTAACTGCGTATCAGCGTCAAGTGTAATGACGTAGCGCACGTCAGCAAGAGCAGCGACGTCGCCCACCACTGTGGAGAAATGATTTTTACCGCCGCGTAACAAGCAATTGAGGTCGCCCAGTTTGCCACGCTTACGCTCGTGACCCATCCATATACTATCGAGAGAATTCCAGAGACGGGGGCGGTGAAAGAGATAAAATACATCTTTGCCGTCGCCGTATTTGATATTGAGCTCTTGCACCCGCTTAGCCACAAGGTTGACCAGCTGTGCATCTTGAGGCTGTGCTTGGTTAGGGGAATCAGTAAAATCGGTAAGCAAGGCGAAGAAAACATTGTCGTCCTGATTCGCCAGATATCTAACTTCTAAGGCCTCCACCATGTCTTCAACACCATTTAAGCTGCCGAGCATGGTTGGCACCACTACCAGTGCCGAGTCTTCCACCGGTATGCCTTTGGAATAATCCATTTTAGGCAGAGGATAAGCTTTAGCGAATGTAGTGGAAAGCCAGTTAACCAGAGCAACGGCAAACTGACTGGCAGCCAACAACAGTAGAAAAATTACGCCGGCCCAGGCAACTTTTGAAAGATGATTGAGTTGATAGAATCGCCAGATAGAAAATATGGTGACCGACAAAGTGATGACAGCCATGGTGCCAAAATAGATTATCTGCGGATAGCGTTTAGCAGCCCGCCGGAAGTGATCCACAAGCGAAAGATCTACTTCAACGATTTTTTCTAACTGCGGATAACCTTTGTCGACTAGATAATATCCAACGTGACTGAGCTGCGGGCCACTATTGGCTTGAGCCGCTTCACGAGCGCGACTAATGGCTTGTCTGGCCACTTCACTTTCAGACAGGTGCGTCAACTTGGCTAATTTTTCCACCACGTGGCGATAGTGGTCGCGGGTAGCAAAATCCATCCGGGTATAGATGCCTTCAGGATCTTCGCGTAAAATCTGTTCAACTAAGCTATGGCTTTCAACAAAATCACGCCAGTTAAAAGATGCCAGAGAGCGCAAGCTGGAGATGGTATTCGAAATTGAAACTTGATCTTGAGCTTGTAGCTGGCTTTCAGCTTGTATAAGTTGCTCAGTGGTTAAACCCACCTCTGACAACCATTGCTCAATCCATGAAATCGGAAGGGCCAGTGCAGGCCCCTGACCGCGCAATAATCTGGTTAACTCAGCAACAAAAGCACTGGCCCGTGGGGGCCCTGAGCGAGCCATATCGGCCAATGTGAGAATTAAATTCTTTGGATCTTTTTCAGCCGTCTCGATCATTTGAGCCGCCCAGCTCACAGCAAAATCTCGTTCCTGGCTATCTGAGGCAATGCGAGCGGCTACGCGCCGCAAGTTTTCAATTAGAGCCATGCGCAACATAATGGGAATAGCCCAGAGTTCGCCGAGAGTTAGCGGTGTAATAGTCTGATAGGCAGTGATCAGGCGACTGAGACTTTCAGGATCCAATCTGCCGTCACCGTGCGAAATGATTTCAAGAGCAATGTCATAGACGCGAGGAAAATTAGCGTTTATGCCTCCCAACAAGCGAGGTAATTGACGGCTGTATCCTTTTGGCAAGTGGCTTTTGGCTATGCGCACTTGTTCTTCGACTAAATAAAAGTTATCAAGCAGCCATTCACCGGCTGGGCTGACACGGCTATTTGCTTTGACTGTAACCGTGAGAATGCGCACGGCTTGCAGCAAAATCTCTTCATTTTCTGCCAGTCGGTCAAGCAGCCGATCACCACCCGTGCCCGAACCAAGCACGTGTTGGCGGGCCAGGGCATAACCATGTTGCTCCATCTGCCCGGCACTGAACAATTCGGCCCGCAGAGGAGTATCCCCTATGGCCTTTTGTTCAGGTACTTCATATGTCGAAATGGCCAAAGACTACCTCTTGACGCGTTTTGCCCATATTGCCCAGGCAACACGCTCCAGACTCCAGCTTCCTGCGGTGGAGTCATAGACCATAGCACGCCGCGGAAGTTCCTCCTCTCATGCCTACTTAGCTTGCTCAGCAAAGAATAATTTGTTCAGAAAGAAACTTTTCGACGGCAGGTCAGTCGAAGGAGGAGCGATCGGCAATTCAAAAACTAAAACAATTCAATCCCGGATATGACTATCCAGAAATAAACATCTAATAACTAAACATCAATGCAACCGCACCATATTCGGTGCCAAACAGCCCAACGGAGAAAATTCATGCAATCATCTAGTAACAAATGGCTATGCACAGCTCTGTCAGCAATAGCCTTAACAGCCCTGGCTCAATCCCCAAGTATTGCCAAAGACCCAGCTGTCATTGGTAAAGGATCCACCTCTGATAAGCTCGATATCGTCAATGAGCTGAAACGACGTGGTTCTTTCCATAAAACTCTCGACGGCCTTTCCATTGCCTACAACATGGACAATCAATTGAAAGGACGAGGACCATTCACATTCTTTGCACCAGACGACAAAGCCTGGGGCAAAATGCCAGGTGAAGACCAGACGTCACTTTTCAACAATCCAAAACGTGTGTCGGAAGTACTGAGCTATCACGTTCTCAAAGACCAAAGAATCAATTCTGACGCCATCGCTATGCAAAGAACATTGCAACCAATGGACCTCAAACACAAAATCAATGTTTCAAGCAAGACTGAAGACAATAAAAAAGAACTTTATGTAGACAAGGCTCGTATTAAAGAGGCTGATATTCAGTGTTCTAACGGTGTGATTCACATCATAGACCAGCCCATTATGCCGAGACTGGCTGAGTAAATTACAAACAAAACTTTGCAGCTCCATGATTTTTGAGCTGCAGAAGAAAGGGAATTCGTGTTTAGACCGCGAATTCCTTTTCACTAAGGTGACTGTCCAGCTAAGCTGCAATAATAAGCCGTGTGCTACGTGAGGCGGATTTGTCGCAGAGTGTCAACAAGAAAACGGCTTACGCCCTGGCTATTGCCGGGTGTCTGTTTTTGCTCGCCCTGGCCGCCACCGGATGGGCAATCGCTCAATTGCGCGTAGCTCAACAATGGGTTTCTCACAGTCATCAAGTAATCAGCGGTTGCAAAGAACTACTATTGGTCTGCCTCGACTGCGAAACTGGTCAACGAGGATACATGGCCACTGGTGATGCTACTTTTCTCGAGCCTCTCAACAAATCACGCCATCGAGCAGGCGAAATTGCCGATAGGCTGCAAAATTTGACTGCCGATGACGAGGTTGAGACTGCGCGCATGCAGAAAATCAGAGGAGAAGTCAAAAACAAACTTGATTTTATCGATTCCATAATAAAGTCTTATTCAAGGTCACCTGATGAGGCCATCGCAATAATCAAAACCTATAAAGGCAAACTGATCATGGATAGAATTCGCAATTTAATTGCTGAATCAGACATGTGGCAAAATCAGCTGCTGAAGAAACGCGAAGCTGCGGTGGCCTCCTTACAAGTTTCAGTAGGCGCATTGATCGCCGTCTTCACCTTATTGGAAGCAGCATCACTAATTTATACCTACAAACTGAACAATGCTTTTGCTGAAGATCAAAGAAAACGCACCGAAGCACTTGAAGCCGAAATAAAATTGCGCCTGGCCACTGAACAGTCTTTGCGTGAAGCTAGCGAATATTTAGCCCGCTCAAATCAAGATCTGCAACAGTTTGCATATGTCGCCTCTCACGATTTACAAGAGCCACTACGGGCAGTGCAAGGTTTTACAACCTTACTGGCCAAAACCTACAAGGGTCAACTGAGCGAACAAGCAGACGGATGGATTGAACAGACTGTGTCGGGTGCTGAACGCATGCGTGCGCTGATTAACGGTTTGCTGCAGTATGCTCGAGTAGAATCGCGCGGTGGTCAGATGGAAGCAATTGACTTGAACGTGGTAGTTAAAGACGCTCTCAAAGATTTGAGCCTTCTTATTGCTGAAACTGCAGCAGAAATTAAAGTCGATCAGTCTTTGCCTACCTTGCAAGGTGATGCCAGCCAGTTGCGCCTGCTTTTTGTCAATTTGATTAATAACGCAATCAAATACCGTGGCGATAGAACTCCTAAAATAGAAATTAGCGCCTTGCAAATAACTCCCAACTGGCAAATATGCGTTGAAGACAACGGCATCGGTTTTGACATGCAACATCAAGACAAAATATTTGTGCTCTTCCAGCGCCTGCATTCACGCAGTCAATATGAAGGCACAGGCATTGGTTTGGCTCTCTGTCGCCGCATTGTTGAGAGGCATCGCGGCACCATTACTGCTATTTCAACCGTTGGTAGTGGTTCGAAATTTATGATTAAATTGCCCATTAACACCGGCGCCATCAAAGTACAAAAAGTAGAGGAGATAGTAGCGTAATGAATGTCAAAGATATTCAGATTTTGATGGTGGAGGATAGTCCATCAGACGCCGAACTGGCAGTGGAAGCCTTCAAACAAAGCCGCGTGATGAACACCCTGACGATTATCGACAATGGCGGCGATGCCATGGAGTATTTACAAAGGAAAGGCAAATACAGCGATGCTCAGGTGCCTGACTTGATCTTGCTCGATTTAAATTTGCCTGTAAAAAATGGTCACTCGATATTGGCAGAAATCAAACAAGACCCTCTGCTCAAGCGAATTCCTGTAATTATTTTGACCACATCAGAAAGTGAAAGAGACGTGCTCGAATCGTACAACCTGCAAGCCAGCGCCTACATTACGAAACCGGTAGACTTTGAAAAGTTCATCAGTATAGTCAAAGATATTCAAAACTTTTATTTTGTTGTCGCCACTGTTCCACCTAACGGCGGTCGGAATGACTGAGATCAAGCCAACTTCTGTTTTGCTGGTGGAAGATAGTCCTTCAGACGCTATGCTCATGACTCAAATGCTTTTGGAAGTGGTGGAATTTCCTCACACCTTAGACCATGTGCAAACCTTAGATGAAGCAATTACAAAGTATGGCAAAGAAACACACGAGTGCATTATTCTTGATTTGAATTTACCTGATTCGAATGGCCTCTCAACCTATCTGGACATGAGAGCTCAGGCCAATAACACGCCTATTATCATCGTTACGGGAATGGAGGATCGCGATCTCCTTGCCGAAGCGTTACAGAGCGGAGCAGACAACTATCTGATTAAAGATAAGGCTGACGGCAGCAGAATTGCCATTGCTATTCTTTCTTCCATTCGCAATCGCAGTCAGCGCTCGTAAAGAGTTTCTCCGGACAAGCATTAAATTCTTTCGTAATTTGCCCATGAAGCAGTATTTTCCCCAATGGCCCGCGCTACCCTCGGCCTTAGAGTAGTGCCACTAACGGGTGGTGAAGATGCCCCTTGTCTCCAAAAGTGCGTCCAGCGCAATAAATTCAAATAACAGCAACGGCACCGATGTGTCGACTGTGGAACTGCTACAGGAGACGGCTCAGCATATTCCTGATGCCAGTGTCGCCTTTGCCAAAGAGCTTTATGAAAAACCAGCAGAAGCGCTACTGCATGTGGGTACGACTTTAGTGTCTTCAGCCGCGATGGGTGCAGCTCTAGGCTACGTGCTACCGGCCAGAGGGCCAGCAGCCATGGTGATTGGTGCCGCCTTCACGATACCAGTAATTGTAAGCGGTTACGGACGTGTTGAAGAAGCCCGCAACCAGATTAAATCAGGCGTCAGCATGGACGATGTTTCAAAGAAACTGGCTGGCGAAGCCGTTGTCGGTGGCTTTGATTTAGGCATCAGCCTGGTGGGCGGCGTCGGCGGTACAGAACTCGGCTCCAAACTGGCCAGGCATGAATCTGCCATCGGTAGCTTTGGCCAAATCAGCCAGAAACTTATTCAAAAAGGCGAAAATGAAGCTCTGGTAGCTTTGGCAAGGTTAAAAAATAGCTTTGGCGAAACGCCCACAGCAAATGTTGGCAAAATTAACGTGCTTGCCAATGCCAAAGAGGCTGAAGCGGGGGCAATCCTCACACCTCTAGAAAAAGGTATCTTCAAACCCGGCGCCTTAACCAGACGCTTAGAGCAATATAGTTTCGTCAACAAAAATATCGAGCGCACCTTAGATGGTGGCACGGCCGGCGAAAGCAATGGCATGCAAATGTATTTCGGATCGCTGCACGGCCACTCACGTTATTCAGACGGTATGGGGCTGCCCAAAGACTTATATGCCAAAGCTGCCGCTCAAGGCCAACACGTCACCACCATTACCGACCACAATCATGCCGCGGCCAGAGGTGGTATACACGCTGGTGACGCCAGAGTCAAAGATCAAGCCGGTACCCCCATCAATACTGAAAACCCCATCTCATATTCTCAGACTTTTGCCGATGCTGCTGCCACCACTGTTAATGGCAAGCATGTTTCTCTTGTTGGCACCGAAATGGGTACCATCGGTAAAACCGGTGCGGAACACGGGCACACTCACGGCATGGTAAACGCAGAGAGTGTGGGCGAAGCAAAAACAGTAGCCGGATTATTTGATCTAAAGAAAGCACGCCACGAATCTAACGAAGCCGATCACCTGGGTGGAGTCAACCACATCAATCTTTTTGAAGTGCCTACTTTTTTTGAGGCCATTCGAGAACCTAGAACCGGCTTGCGCAGCTTCATCATGAGAACTATGGGTAAAGAACCAGAACCGGTGGTGACGGTGCCAGACGTTATTAAATATAACGACGGTGATTATAAGGCCATGGTCACTCATCTAGACAAAATTGTGGACAAGACCGGTAACACACCAATCATTCAACTCAATCACCCCCGCTACCTGGCTGATGAAAATCCCACCACTGCGGCCTGGGCGAGAGGTCGCGACTACGGTCAGAAATCATTCAAAAGTCAAAAGGAATGGCTGGAGCGATTTGCCGATAAGTACGTCAGACAAATTGAGTTGATTAAGGGCGGCGCCATGAAAGAAAATCCGGTGGACAAAGTCGCTCCCGGCGACCTGGATCCCACCAGCTTTGCCGGCTACATTGACAAAAAAGTCCACGCCAGCCCTACTTTTGGACGCGATTTCCATTTTGGCGAGCCCGTTGGAAACCCAGGCGCAACAGGATTTTATGCCAAAGCTTTAGACAAACCGAGCATTCTTGAAGCCATGCGTGAACGTCGCACAATTGCCACAACCAGCTCTAAAAATCTCAGTGGAGTGATGATCGCCAACGACAAGTTTGTCATGGGCAGCATTGTTGACCAAAGTGTGGTGCCAAGCCTGGCTCTAAAAATGAAAATAGACGGCGTGGTAGACCCAGCTGCAGCCTACACAGTCAAACTCTGGGGTGATACCAAAATCGGTGACGGCAAATTGGCCACGGTACTACAAGAAAGAGTCTTGACTGGTGCCGATTTATTGCAAACGTCTAAAACAGTGGCCTTTGATCCGATTACCGGCAAAGTTGGTCACAACTCGGCATATTTTGTTGAAGTGCACAGAAAAGATCCGATCACTGCCAATTTAGATAGAATGTGGACGGCCCCAATCTGGCTCGAGCAGTTGGCCGGTAGCAAACATACCCTGTACACCAGCTGGGTAACCGGAAGTGGCTCACAGCTCCTGCCCTTGCCCGGTCAACAACACTAAGTACCTAAGTACAATATGTCCATCCGCTTGAAATGTATACTGCTCATGCTGCTGCCCGTTTGCAGCGGCCTGATTAGCATTGTCATTGCCACATACGCCCTCAACCAATTGCAGTTCGAGTATATCGTTCACAAACACTCTATTGAAAGAGTGCGCATGGTACTCGCTTTTGAAGAAAAATTGTGCATGCTTTTTACGCTTCTAAGCACCGATTCCAATGCAAATTCGGAAGAAGGACAACGCTTTGCCACCATGGTAATTGCCGCTCTTAAAACCATGCGAGCGGACTTTCCTGCCGCGGTGCGCGAGAATCCGCGCTTGGCGCTGTACAACGATGAGACCATTGAACTCTGCGACAACTTCGTAGCCGTAGCGGAAAAGACAAGGTTACTACTAAAGAAACCCATTGGTCCAAAAGAACTAAAACAGATGAGAATGGGCTTCTTCTCAATCGGACTGGCTTCAAGAACATTATTTGGTGCTCGCGAAGAGGCTGAAGACTGGTTGCAACATAATTCTCTGGCCAACTTGCACCGCCAGGAATTGTTGTTCTTGCCTTTTCTTCTGCTCAGCAATGCTCTCAGCCTTGCGGTGACCTGGCTATCCATCAGTATTTTCAATGGACAAATCATTGCCCCACTAAACCGACTGAAGAAACAAATCGAAACTGGGCGCCCGGAAGAAATTCCATCGTCCTCTAATGAAGACGATTATGATTATGCTGGTGATGATGATGATGATGAGCTAGACGCTCATGCTCGAAGAACCGCTGCTTATCTGGAGCGCAGCAGGCACACGAACAATGAAATAGTTCAGCTCGCTAAAGAAATTCAGACGGCTTTTATTGAAATTAGTAATTTGCACCAATCAGAATTAGCTATCGTTCAATATTCTGGTGATGTGCTCTGCTCATTAAATGCAAACGGTTTGATTACCAGAGTGAATAAATCATGTGAAGTATTCTGGGGTTATCCGGCAGACAGTCTAATTGGAACCAGCGTTGAAAATTTAATCGCTGAGCCCTTTGTAGCACCTATGCTCAAGACACTTAATCGGGCCAAACTTGAAGGTGGCTCGCGATCAGTAGAATGCCAGCATTTAGATGTAAGCGGCATCGAGACTTTTTTCCTCTGGACTATTCACTGGGTAGCAGCCGAAAAAGAATTTCTCTGCGTCTGTCATGACATTACCCAGAAGCACCAGATGCAAAGTTTGCGCGAAAATATTTGTTCAACTCTAAGTCACGACATGCGCACACCATTAATGTCGATGTCTACAAGTATAGAGTTACTGGCGATGAAGAACGCCGAAAAAAATACTCCGCGCGAAGCATCTCTATTAAAAGACGCGAGCCAATTATCGCAAAAGCTGACTAAACTGGTGACCGATGTGCTCGACTGGAAAAAAATCGAATCGGGCAATATCGGCATTACTGAAAGTAAAATACCAGCTCTAGAGCTGGCGGCAGCAGTGGCAGAACGGCTGGAGACGCTTTATCCGGTTGTGAGCACCGACATCATTAGTGAACGCAAGAGCACTATCAGCGGTGACAAAGAATTACTGACACGTTCACTAATTTCGATTTTTGAGATTTTGATCGAAAGAGTGGTGCGCGCCCAGCAGTTTAATCTGATCATAAGCGAAGCGTTTGGCAAAACCACTTTTGTCGGCTACCTGCCAGAAGCCACCAATGACGGTGACTTTTCCAATTCACCAGCAGCCATAACCATAGACAGCGACTCAATCATGGAGTTGAATTTACCCATGTCTTTCTACCTGGTTGACAACATTATTCGCAGTCACGGCGGCAGTATTTCACTGATTCTTGACAAGGGCTTCGTGCAGCAAGCCACAGTTTCATTGCCACAATCGAAGGAAATGGAATGAAATATTCAATCTCCCTTAAATGGCTTGGTATTTTCGTACTGTGCATTCCATTAGTTTGCCAGATAATTTTTTCTACAGTACTTTACTGGCAAGTAAGGAACGCCGAATCAGCAGTAAAAGCTGAAATTGCCGCTCGTGGATACACTATTGATTTGCAAAAGTTAGTGACAGCAATGCTGGAAAAACTTCTGGCCGTGAGGCTCGAGAAAAATAGCACCAGCCTGTTTGCCGAGGCCACCACTACTTCTACAATAGACAGAACTACTCGCAAGGTTTTTCAATATCAATCTCTTTCACCAGAGGCCAGAAAAAGACTGCAGAGTATTCTGGCCCATCAAAAAAAACTGGAAGAAGATATGAAACAACTATCTTTTTCTGACTCACAGAAAGACGCAAATGCAGAAGTACAAAAGGCTACCGTTCAAATCTTTGCCGACATTAATATGGTCGCCAATGAAGTTATTGAGCGCGCCCGGGGCACCTCTGGTGATACCGTAATCATTCTGGCTGCTGTAAAACAGTTTTTGATCACCGGCCTGGCAATTTCTTCTATTGGTGGTATTTGTTTGGCCTGGCTTGTGGGGCAGCTGGCTTACAAACCCATTTATCACATTCTTCAAAACGCTAGGGCAATGGCAGCCCAAAGAAAATTGGTTCCGCTACAGTTAGCGCCACAAGAGCTTCTAGAAATCGACAGCGCTCTTTTGCATATTGCCTCAACGCTGGCCACCGCCAGCTCGCGTCAGCATAATTTGTATGAACTATCACCAGCCTTTTTGCTTGAAGTTTCACCCAGCGGAAAAATTGTTAAAGGGAACATCACAGTATCAAACTGGCTTGCCCAGGGCATGCCTGACTTAATCGATCAAAATTTATTTGGTTTTTTCAGTGGCACTGTGCGTTTGCGTCTGGAGAGCCAAGTTGAAATGGCTCGTGAGACCGGTGCAAGAAAAGTATTTCAACTCGATACGCAAAACCTCCTGAGTGTGCCTGACCACACTCAGTGGACAGTAAACTGGAATGAACAATCCCAGTCATATTTTTGCGTGGCACACGACATTACCGACTCAACTAATGTTGAGCGCTTACGGGATCAAATCAGTCGCTACCTTACTCTAGAGCTGGGTTCACCGCTCAAAACTATATCCTCCTTAATCAGCCAGGCAAAACAAATTGCGGCAACCAAACCGGCTCAAGATACCTGGAGCAATAAACAACTGGCCGTCATTGCCTCTAATGTTGAGCGATTGAGCAATCTTCTCAATCAACTTGATCAATCCACCGACCCGACCAAACTTGAAATTGCCGTCTCGCAAGGGATGTGCTCAAATAAAACAGTTATCAGTCGCTCTATCGAGGCCGTGCGCAGCCTGGCACAGGCCAAAGGCGTACAAATAGTCTCGAAGGTCGATTGGTCAATGGTGCGCGGCACAGAGTCAGAATTAGAGCGGGTCTTAATCAATTTGATCTCTAACGCTATTAAATTTACTCCGGAGGGCAGCCGTATTGAAGTAGCTTCGCGACCCTACAAAGTAAACAGTTTTTTGCCTCAAGGCAATCAAGTAATCTTTTCAGTTCTGGATCAGGGTAGTGGCATTCCGGCTCAATCTCGCCAAGAAATTTTCGCACCGTTTAAGCAGCTTGATAATTCAAAAACATCCACACCATCTACAGGCCTGGGGCTCAGCGTGTGTAAAACCATAGTCGAGCGCGCCGGGGGCAAAATCTGGGTTGATAACGGCGCCGAGGGCGGTGCCTCCTTCAATTTTCTCTTACCAACAGGCACGGATAGCGCTGACCGACTGCTTGATTAACTGGGCCGGTCGGTTACAAACTGGAGCTCCGGGGGTATTATGGGTGGGCAGCTAACAGGCGCCGCTAAGGTAGGAATTAAAAATGCTTGACCGATTGAAAAACGTAATCAAAGGCATGCTCAACCAGGGTGTGAGCAAAATGGAGACGCCAACCATTCTGGCCGAGCAAGCACAGATGGAGTTGGAAAGCGGCCTTAAGAAAGTTAAAGAAGCCGTGACCGCTGCTCTGACCAATGAAAAAATGATGGAAGGTCAGCTGCAAAAAAACAGCGACGAACTAGCAATGTGGGAAAAGCGAGCGGTTATGGCCGTGGAGCAGAATAATGACGACCTGGCACGCCAGTGCATTGCTAAGAAAAAAGATTTTAAAGAGAATGTGGACACGCTCACAGTACAGATTAGTGAGCAGAAAAAAGCCACCACCGCCCTCAAACAAAGAATGAATGAGCTCGAAGAAGAATATCGAGATTTTAAAATCAAAAAACAATCTATGTTGGCTAGAACAAAAGCAGCCGACGGTGTGGCTAAAGCCAATGAACTAATTAATGGCGGCCCTGCTGGTGGTGGCTCGAGCATGGACAAATGGGAAGACAAAATTCGCGAGAAGGAATTTAAAAACGAAGCATTGAAAGAAATGAGCGGCACGACAACAGAAAAGCATTTCGACGATGCCGCCAAAGGTCTTGATCTGGACGACGAACTGGCAGCCCTCAAAGCCAAAATGACCGATACAAAGTTAATCGGCGATAAGCAGCCCAAAATAGTCGTGGATGGCAACGTCCCTATGATTGTTAGTGACAAAGAAAAGAAAACTGACCTGACAGTGGTAGACGCTGAAATAGTCGATGAATAATTGTTTACAGTAGAGTTGGAACCTTTAATCTGCCCTCCCGTCGATGCAAGAAATACGGGAGAAAAGTTATGCCAGATGAAGAAAATGCTTGCGGTCATCAGAATGCAGAAGAGTGCAGCAAACCAGGTGCCCATACGCAAGCTAAGCAGAGATTAGCCTCTAATCCTGACGCTAAACCCGCAGTGCTGGAAAAGTTGGCCGACAGGGGCAATACAGATGTAACTGCCCGCGTGGCAGAAAACGCCCAAGTACCTGTAAGCACACTGCAAAAACTAGCAACCCACAACGCCCATGAAGTTCGTTCAGCGGTCTCAAAAAATCCAAATACACCAGGTGAAGTTCTAGATGCGCTGGCTCACGACGAGCATCCAGATGTGAGATTTGAACTGGCTGGCAATGCCAACACGCCGCTTGAAATTTTAGAATCGCTCAAAAACGATGAGAATCCATATATTGTTGACCGCGCCGAGAGGACACTTAAAGCCGTAAAGAGCGTACTGGAAACAGCCGACGAATTACTCTTACAGGGGTCTTTTGAAGAAGCTGAAAACCACTACAGAATATTGATTTCGGGCCTTGAAAATCTGCTGGGAGCCGATCATGCCGAGGTTGCTTCCGCTCGACACAAACTGGCAGCTGCTTTAGCCGGGCAAGATAAAACGGACGAAGCGGCAACAGTAGAACAAAGGGCCAATCTCACCCGAGATGCCATAGAGGCTACGTCTTAAATCTGATTCCTTGCAACCGAACGAAAAGTGTGTTTTTAGACTATATAAAGTCTCGAATTTGACATTCGGGACTTTTCGTTGGGCTGGAAGGGCTTAGAGGCTGACCCAGTGAGGCGGCAGGGGTTCGAATAAAAACTAGATTGATATCAATCTGATTTTCCAACTTCATAACTAGATTGATATCAATCTGAGTTCCATTTACGACCCAAAGGACGCCTGGCGCGCTATTTACAACTTATAGTCCTGCGTGAAATTAAGACTGGTTTTTGACCATTACGCTGGGCGCGAACGTCGACATAGTAGAGACCCGGCTTCCAGTTTTTCTGGGGCGTAATCAGTACACGAAATTGTTGCTGGCTGCCATTGATCGTCCTGACCTCAATCGGCTGTTTAGCCCACGCCACAGCGAAGTAATCGCCGAGCGATTTGCCGGGGTGCTTGTATGACTCCATTTTTTTCAATCGCTTCAGGCATTAATGGCTCAGGTGCGCGCTCCCACAAAATGGAAATACACTGCACGGCCCAGCCGTCCGCAAGCACTCCCCCTACATAAAATGGCCGATTTAAATCTGCTGGCAAATTGGTATAGCGGCCATAATTGTCGGTAAATTCTTGAGTATTGGCAAAGCGAAATCTGCTCCCATCGCTGCCCATGGTAAAGGCAATGCCAACGCCAGTATGTCCCGGGTCAAGAATATTGAGTCGGTGGCCATCATTAGGAGGCACCTCGTTATAATAAGAAGATTCAGCTTCTTCAAACGCGCCTTTATTAAAGCTTTGCACCGCTGGTAGTGCAAAGACTTTTTCTGTATTCCCACTCTCAGGCCTGCCATCGTCATTTTCGGTAAACCACGACCAAAAGGCATTCTCTGATACATAACCAGAACCGCCAGCCTCGGTATAACGTTGCCATGGTTTTTTGCCGTTCACATCATAATGCCCGGAGTGATTGTTGAGCACCATATCTTCGGTATGCACTTGACCAGCTTGCGAGGCGATCGGATCTAGAACCACCGGTGCTAAATTGTGAGCAGCGCGATCTCGGTTTATCAGAGTGAGCATATACTGGCGCGCATCGTCCAGGGAGAGGTGCTCTTCTGCATTACTTTCGGCAGCGAGTGCCGGACGTGTAACAGACAACACGAGCAATAGCAAAATCGAAAAATAGAAAGCTGGCCGCACGCTAGGTATTTCACCTCTGCTTTTTGGTCGGCATGTAACTGTCTTTTCTTCCCCTTAAAAAATCAATCTCACTAGCTGGCCACTTTGCACTTAGCGGAACAGCATCTGATGGTGATGTAGACAAATCAGAGGGCACTTTAGTTAAGGCCACCGCATAATCGTGGTCATTACCATTGCTCTGCTTTTCAGATGCGCTGTAATGCAGCGGATGACAAAGCTCGGTGGCGCTGCGCCAATTGGGTTGGAAGGCTAAGCCAGCTTCGTTGGGTTTTTCTATTAAGGTAGATTTGCCTGAAGGCAAATCAAGTACATAGATTGCTTTCTTTTCGGTCACCACCGCGACCTTGGTGCCGTCTTGATTGAGAACAAAAGTATGTAGACTATCAGCTAGACTAGCGTCTTCTAAAGGAACTGTTTCAATGGTTTTTCTCACGGCATCAAGTATGAATAATGATTCTTTGCCGCGGTTGCCCATACCCACAGATGGAAACGTGATGGCTATTCCGCAGAACAGTATTTTGCCATCGGGCATTGTATCAACGTGCACACCATTAGTAAGAAACATAGTGCAAATTCCGCTATCAATTTTTAAGGCCGGTAACATCTTGCCATTGTCATCGACAACTTTGACTTTGTCTAAAGCTGATAACGGATAGTAATGGGACGAGGGCAACATGTTCTTGGAGTCTGGAAGTTCCACCACTACTAGCGACTTGCTGTCATTGGACCAGGCCGCGGGAAAAGCATCGCGCTCTAGTAGAACTAGTTTTGCCACGACACCACTGTTGACCGACATGACCTCGGTTTGGTGTTTTGCACCAATTGATCTTGTAAAAGCAACAAACTTACCGTCAGGTGAAAGCATGACCTTATCAATAGCCCATTTACGACTTTCAAAAATGACCTTACCAGGCGTAAGTTTGCAATTACTCAAATCGTCGCCGCCAGCAATGTCCACAATTTGAAGGGTCGTTATTTCTTCTCCTGAAAATTTTGAATCTTTTGGAGGAATTTGCCAGTTACGAAAAGTGGCTGAGAGTGCCTTGGCACCGTATTTGGTATTGATATAAACTAATGCGGCACCGCCACTGTTATCCGCATGTGGGTTTTGCTTTTCGAAACTTTTGATGGTGCCGTGGCCTGTACGCAGCCGTTCCGCTAATAAAATTGCTTGCTTGCGCTCGGCTGGTGAAAGCAATGGAGCCAGAGCAGTCCAATTTTTCTCTGCTCGATGTCGCTTCAATAAAGCATGATGACCGTCGGCGAACCACTGACAAGAATCCACACCAGGCATCAAACTTTTAGACAGTGCGCCATCGGCATCAGCGACTCTTAGTGACGAGCCTGTCACCGCCATGCGTTTGCCGTCCGGAGTCCAAGTTATATGCTGGTCGCCATCACACGCAGAAAGCGAAACTATAGAAAAAAGTCCAAGCAAAGCTATTTTTGTGTGTTTCATAATTCCTAAACGACAAATGGATGGAAATTAGTGGGAAGAAAAAATTCTTCACCACTAAGTATCCATCCATTGACATGTTGAACTATGAGCTAATTAGTCAGCCACAGCTAATTACTCAGCCTTAGCTACTTTCTCAAGGTTTCCTGCACATTTTCGACATTCATCAGCACAAGCCTTCATGTTGACATCAGCGCTTACTTGTGTTCCTCCGCAAGCCTTGATGCACTCATTGCAAGCTTCTATTGCCAGAGCAGCAGCTTTCTTTTGATAAGAGCTATTTCGGCCGATAAATTCGGAAGCTGATTTGCAAGCGGTGATGCAATCTTTCAAAGCATTGGTTACAGAAACCTTGCCGAAGTTGCCCTTTTTCTTAACGCAATAATTGAGAGTCTTAGCGCAGAAGTTTGCGCACGAATCACAATTTCCTTTAGCGATTTCAGGCGTTGTTTGCGCCATGACACCGCCGGTAAAAGCGTTTAAAAATAAGCTGCACAACAGCATGGTACAGATCACGATTAATCGATTCATAACTGATTCCTCATAAGTCGTGGTCAATGCCTATTTGATGACAATGGCGCTATCAAGTCTGACTTGCAGATTATTGATGTCGTTCAAAGCAGTCGTAGAATCCAAATCAGATTTGAATCTCTCCATCTGCTCTTTGCTGATGCGGCCATATCCGTATTCGTCTTCGATGCGACGGGTTAATTGAACTTTCTTGTAGGTCATATCGTCTGCAACTGTAAGTTTGCCGTCAATGGTGACAAATTGCGGTGCAATAACACTGCTGTAATTCTTCTGCGTCAGTGGCATCAAGCGGCTTGACACTGCATTTAGACCGGAACCATATTGGATGGCACGGCTGTACGTAACTGTGCTGGAAGGATCATATACAGGAACGGCAGACAACTGCAGACGCAGTGCTTCGGCTTGAGCAGCAGCCAGACGGCCTTTTGCTTGCGCTTCGGCGATTTGCAATTCCAAATCTTTTCTACGTGAGTCAAAGGTGACCAGCATAGTTTGATCAGCAGGAGCTAAAGAGACATCGACGATATTGCCGTAAGAATCTACGGTAGCGACCATTGCGCGAGTGTTGTTATCAACAATTACCCAGCCATTTCTCAAAGGCTGGCCATTGACAAGATGACTCGTAAGATCGTAATTGCCCTGGGTCACGCCGGTAATTGGGTCAACAACAAAATATGAACTGCTTGGAGCAAATACATATGCTGGAAGGTTGTTGCGAGTTGTAGTGGTAGTTGTAATTTGTGTGGTGTCGGCATTAACGGCAAGTGAGCCTGATAATGCTAAACAGCCAGCCAGTAATGTGTAAATGTATGCTTGCGTGCGACGCATGTTGACTCTCTCCATGTAAATGCTTTCAGACCTTGAAACCTTGCAGAGTGAATAAAATTTTCACTCAGTCAGTCACGGAGACTGAGTCATCTGTGAGAAGTTCCAAATCAATTGTTGACAGTTTCGTTTTGTAATGACCTGACAAGTTACTTTGAGATAGCCAAGTCGTCTATCACTTCTACGTTTGCTAATTTCAATAGTTCTTGAGCCGGTAAAACCACCTTGCTGACCCGGTTTCCACCACCTAGAACTACTTTATGCGGGCTTGCCATCACCTTCGCATCTATATAAATCGGCAGTTGCGGCAAACCGAAAGGTGTGACCCCGCCAATCTGCATTCCTGTCAACTGCATAGTTTGCTCTGCTGATGCAAAAGAAACTTTTTTCGCGCCCAATAATTTCGACACCTTTTTATTGACATCTAATTTAGTATTGGCAAGCACGATGCAGCAAGCAAATTTAATCGGTTCAACCTTTGTGGCCGCGATTATGGCGTTGGCAGATTGTTCGGGCAGAAAACCGTACTGTTGGCAAAACAAGGCTGTGTCGGCAAAGTCAGGGTCACAGTCGAAAACCTCGTAGACAATACCGCGATCCTTCAACGCCGCGTCCACCAGTGGATGCAAGCCTTTTACCAGTTCAGTCATAATGCTCCATTAAGCTACCTGACCAATAAGTCAATTTGAACGAACAATTTTACTTAAAACCAAGCCAATAGACGATAATTTTAGCTCTTCGGTGATCGAGATAAATAACAATGCATTTCTGGCTTTTACTTACGGTCTTTTTCTTGCTTTCACCAGCCGCGCTGGCCGAAAGCTGGGACGATTTGCACAAAACCGCTGTGGCCGCTTTGCACGACGGCGATTACGCCCTGGCCGAAAAATCGCTCACCGCTGCTAAAGCCAAGGCTGAGAAAAGCGGCAATCGTTACGGTAACTATGCCACCACTTTGCTTGACCTCGGTTTGCTCTATGACAAGAAAAATAATCTGGTCCAGTCGGAAAAATACTACAAAGAAGCCTTAGCCATTTACGAAAAATCGTATGGTGCCGAGGCTATTCAAGTCGCTTCAGCGCTGCATGGTTTAGGCGATCTCTATCGCCACAATAAACGCTACAGCGAAGCTGAGCCACTCTTGATTAGAGCGATGAAAATCAGAGAAAAAGTAGCCGCCGACACCCCTGATTTAGCCGACACTTTAAACAGCCTGGCAGACGTTTATCGAAAATCCGGTAAAAATGCGGACGCAGTACCTATTTACACAAGAGTGCTAGACATCAGACAAAAAGCGCTCGGGTCGAACCATCCTAAAACAGCAAAGTCACTAGAAAATTTGGCAGCTGCATTTGTAGCTAACAACAAATTAGAAATGGCCGTGCCAGTCTACGAAAAACTAGTGACTGCCAGAGAAAGTTCAGCCGGCCCAGGCGACCCCAAAGTTGCCACCGCCCGGGAGGGCCTGGCCGACTTACAAACTAAACTCGGCAAATATAAAAAGGCGCAATCAGAATACAAACAAGCTTTAGCGATTCGCGAAGCAAATGCCAAAAGCGATCCGGCAGCTCTGGCAGGATGTTTAAAAGCCTATGCGGTGCTTTTACGCAAAACCGGACTGACTGACGAAGCAACAAAAATGGAATCACGCGCAAAAAAAGGTACTCAAGCAGGCTCGTCTAAATAGGTTTTTAAAGCGACCAGCCTCGTGGCGGTCACACGCGCGCGGCCCATTGATTTTTCCGCTTTAACCGCAACAGCTTGTGCGTCACTACCGGCAGTGGCTGCTGGTGTAATAGTTACTGTTTCAACTTTTCCAAAGTCTGACTCTGAAGCGAGCTTGTTCAACAAATTAAACTTCAAACGCTCAAAGAATAAAAAACTCTTTGGCAGATTGCTATCTGTTGTGCGTAACTTTTTCAAGTCTAGTGACATTTAGTTTAATCCCCCTGATTCCCTTCCCCCCGACTGCATTTCACTGCCGTCTTTTCCAACATAGCTCGAGCTCGATAGGTCGGCTATCCCCCTTTGTGATTAAAACGACCACCAGAGAGTGATTAGTCAGTAGAATAAGGGGGACTCGACAAAAGTCCCATCCTCCTATGGAACGAGTAACATGCCCGAGGCCGAGCAGCAAAATCAAAATTCGAAAGATGGTGCAATCACAGTGATGCTGGTTGAAGATCACCATATAACACGGCTGGGTTTGCGTTTTGCTCTATGTGAAATTGATGACATAGCGGTGATTGCCGAGGCTGATGACGGCAAAGTTGCTGTGACAATGGCCTTGCGTGAAAAACCTAACGTAATTTTGATGGATATCGATTTGCCCGGCATCAGCGGCATTGACGCCGCCATAGCCATTAAGGCCACATCTCCGGCCATTAGAGTAATTATGGTCACTTCCCATAGCAATGATGAAGATGTATTGGCTTCTCTAGCGGCAAATTGTGATGGCTACTGTTTAAAAGGGGCTGATGCCGGCCAAATAGTTAATGCTATCCGTACAGTTAATAGCGGAGGCATCTGGCTCGATCCGAGTATTGCCAAACGTGTCATTCGCGCTTTCGTCGATCAAAAACCAGCCATACCAGCGCCCACCAACGATTCCTTACTCTCTGAACGCGAGTTGGAGGTGCTTACACTGGTGGTTGAAGGCCTCTCAAATAATGAAATCGCCCAAAAGCTCGTGCTCAGCACCGAAACAGTTAAGACCCACATGCGTCACCTGATGGAAAAGCTAGCGGTTTCAGATCGCACGCAAGCAGCAGTCAAGGCATTGCGCAGCGGCCTGGTTTAATAGGACGTAACACGGCCATCCCCCAAACGAGTGCGGCCGGGTGAGAGACATTATCTAATGTCGCTCACCCGGTGGATAGCGCGCTGATAGCCGAGCGGTCAAGATGAAAGTAGGTAGCGACAAAAGACAGGTAATATAAACAAATGTACAAGGCGCAACAAACAATCCTCGTTGTCGATGATGACGCGTTCTTTCGCTCGCTGGTTGTTCGTCTTTTAACTCCATTAGGCTATCGAGTACTGGAAGCACGTACCGTTCCCGACGCCATTTCGGCACTGGCACAGGGTCCTGACTTGGCAATAATTGACTATCGTATGCCTGGAGTTGACGGTGCTTCATTCATTAAAAATTTGCGCGAACAGGGCTACAAACTTCCGATTGTATTTTGCTCAGGCTCAGGCATTGATCAAAAAACATTTGCTTCAATGCGCAATGTCTACCAAGTAGATTTGATTATCAAAAAACCAATTCAGCAAGACAGCTTTATACAGCTTATTGCCGAACTTTTGCCTAACCTCCCTGACGAACAGCAAATTGCCGACGAAGAGCAGAGGCTTGCTGACTTGCAAGAAGCGGAGGCCGATTTTCAAAACAGCTCATGCGAATTTGTGCAAGAAAACGTCGAGAGAAGTATTTGTGCTGATTCGGCACTACAGGAAACTGACGATGCAATAGCTGAATTGGCCGCCCTGTATCTCGCAGAACTGCCTGACACTCTCGATCAATTGAGACTGGAAATGATTATGGCTGCTGCGCAAAAAGACGCTAGTCTACTGGCGATCGCCTCAAATCGAGCGCACCAGATTCGAGGCACGGCAGGTTCACTCGGTTTTACCGAACTCAGTGAATTCGGTGGCAAATTAGAATGTCTGATTAACGATTTGATCAACGAAGAATTGACTGACAAAAATGAAAAATGGCAATCCATCAGTTTGATCGTAGACCAGGCGTCAATCTGGACTCGCAACGAGCTTCAAGGAGGACAGCAAAATCTAGTCGATAATTCAGTAGATATTGATAGCTGCAAGCATTATGTGGCTGAAGAAATAGCCGCAATCATTCCTTCAACGTTTGAGACTTATTTGCATGATTCGACTCCCAGTGCGAGATTAACCGCGCCCCGCGTTCTGATTGTCGATTATTCTCTTGAGAATACTACCGCGATAACTTCAGTACTTGAAGCTGAAAATATTATCGTGCGCTCCGTAAGTGGCGCCATGGAAGCCTTTTCGGTGATGGATGATTTTCAACCAGACGTAGTGCTTTTGCAAATGGCAATGCCGGGTTTAAGCGGAATGGATATGTGCCGTATGATTCGCTGCAATTCACGCTGGCAAAAGCTGCCGGTGATTATGTTGACTGAAACGCTAACAGCTGTAACCAGGCACAACATTTTTGAAGCCGGCGCCTCAGACTTTGCCGTCACACCAGTGGTACAGGCTGAACTAAAGCTGCGCGTCAATACTCACTTACAGTCGGTAATGGGGTATGCTGCTACTGTTTAACAAACGGTGGTTTTTTCTTGTCCACATTTGTCGCACCAATTGATTTGGGCATGGGAGACCTCTTCATTTCGCTGCCTGTTTTTCAGGCTCTGATTGACGCAGGCGAAGACGTTTATCTGGTGGCTCGTTCTTTCAGACAGATTGGTTTGAGCAATCGTATTGTCGGCATTAAAGGTGAAATAGCCGAGGCCAATTTATGTATCGGCCCTGATGATCGCTTTATCAATCTGCGCGCCCATCCACTGCAAACTGACCACAACTGGGCCTCTGCTGAATTTCAAGAATATTTTGGCTTGCCGCGTATCGAACAAATAATCGAAAAAATAGCCTTAGATTTTGGCATCGTTACAGACTACCAAAATCTGGTTAAGCTTCAATTCAAGCCCATGCCGGCCCTCAAAGACACCATATTATTTGTACCGGCCAGTGACGGATTTTACAAACATTGGCCCACAGCTAACTGGCTTTTTTTAGCATCAGCATTGAAAGCAGAAGGCCATAAGATTGCGGTGCTTGGCGAAGCTAATCACTCAATGGCACTGGAAGCACTTATTGCCGCCGGTCTAGAATGGTTGCCCACTGCCACCATAGACGATGCCATCGATCTAATTAGCAATTGCCTGGCAGTAGTTTCTGTTGATACCGGTCTCATGCACATTGCCGTGCAACAAGGTGTGCCTACCTGCGCATTTGTGCATCCGCGTAATATCCATCACCGCAGCGCCGCCAATGTCACGGTGTTTGAAGGTAATGTCTGCTCACCAAAATGCCAGCCGATCAAAGTTCCAAAACCTGACTACGCCGCTGCTGCCAATTTAAATGTCAATTTAAAATTCCAACGAGAATATTGCCAAGTATCTGAGGCAGAAAATTGCATGGCAGCAATAACACCACATATGGTTCTAGCAGAAATCAATGTGCAAATTTCTCATAGCAAAAAGGCATAATCTTCTGAGCCCAGCGGATGATGCTTTGGATTAATTTCGCCAGCCTTAATCGCCGTGCGTATACCATCAAGAGTGCCGAGTTTGAGTAACCACGGTAAGCCATGCTCAGACCAGGCCTCTGCAATAATATCTCGGCGGGCGCCTGTGGTCATGGGCTCCATTGAATCTAAAGCCAGCATCAAATCGTTCTCAGCCAAAATACATAGCCTTGTTTGCAGATGCCCCCAGGCGGGGGTTTCATCAAGAGCATCCGGGCCAAGGAGCTGATTAATTACTACCGCTAGATTGAGATTGTGCACACTGCTGCAGCACGACTTTTGCAGAGTTATCAGCAGATCGGTTTCGTCAGTATGCTTGACAAATCTATTTTCGAATTGCGAAAATCCGTGCGGCTCAAGCAATGTAAAGACCAGATCGCTTAAAGCCGCATCTGTAATGGTTGTAGGCTCAATGTTGGCTAAACTTTCAGTCAAAGATTCAAATGACCTGCGAGTTGAAGTCAGTATGTGCAATAGTACTAATACTTTCGAGAACTAATACTTTCTAGAACTAATACTAGTACTTTCTAACTCACGATTCTAAAACACAACATAGCAAATCTAAAAGGATCTTCCATCTATGTCACACAAATCTGCGGCGGCTCTATTACTTTCACTGTTCACGTTGACAACCGTGTCTGTGGCCGCTCAGGCGCAAGTGAAGAAAGTGACTAAAACAGTCACAACAACCACAACCAGAAAACTGCCTGGCTGGGCCTCGAAAATTACAGTTCCTTATCGTGCCTGGTTGCCTCTCAATCAACCAAAAGAGGTTCTTCTTTGTGTCCACGGTCTTGGTTTTAGCAGCGCCTCTTATGGCGAATTCGGCCGCGCAATGGCCGGTCACGGTTATGCCGTTTATGCAGTAGATGTGCGCGGTTTTGGTCAATGGGCAAAGCGCAAAGGCCAGGACACCGTCAACTTTGAAGCTTGTTTAGACGACATCGAGCAAGCCCTTAGATCTTTGCGCAAGGCTTATCCTGGAGTGCCAATCTTCATGGTGGGCGAATCTATGGGTGGTGCTATTGCCATGGCCACAACAGCTCGTCATCCGGAGTTGGTAGACGGCCTGGTATCGTCAGTACCATCAAGCGATCGCTTCTTTAAAATGGGCGGCGCAATTGTGGTTGGTGCTCATTATCTGGAAGACCCAGACAAAAAAATGAATCCCGAAATTATCGACAAAATAACTGATAACGCTCGCCTTCGCAAAGAAATGGAAGCCAATTCACTCAATCGTCTGGAACTAACACCAAAAGAATTGAAGCAATTCGATACCTTTATGAAGGGCAATTATGACAGTGCCCATCTGATCGAAAGACAGCCAGTTTTGATGATGGCCGGATTTAAAGACAAACTCGTTAAACCAGAAGGCACCGTCGAATTATTCAACGCTCTATCCAGCCAAGATAAGCTTCTCTGGATAGTTGGCGGTGGCGAACATTTGCTTTTGGAAGAGGGTCAATTTACAAGCCAATTGGCACAATTATTGAATGTCTGGATTCACGATGAAGGTCGAGCATACAGAAGTCGCAAACACTAATTTGCCGATTAGAGTCTGATACTAATTTTGAAAGGCGCGGCCGGCAGGTGCTCTCCATTGAAGAGAGTGGCGTGGGCCGCGTCTTTCCAGTCATAACGCACTTCTATTGGATTAACTACCTGTGGGCTCCAGACGACAACATGTGATTCAACAACTTTGGCTTCCGCAGGAAAAACACGACCCTTAATGTCAACAATTTCAAAACCGCTGACGTTGTCTTTCGAATGATTCAAGACAAGCCCTTTATCAGCATGCTTAAAGCGCAGCACAATTTTAGAAGATTCATTGCCGTACGATTCGAATGATGGTCCAACCGGAGCCAACTTATCTTCATAGAGACAATGACGAATGGCGGCGGCCAGACGGCTGGGAAGGCCTGATTTAGCCTGGAGCTGACTATCGTCGGCAAAATCATTAGTAACGACCATAGTCGTAGAACCCAGCGCTAAAGCTGAAGCCTGAGCGTCGCGTATTTCTGCCCACCAGTTGGGCGGCGCCTTAACTGGGCGGAAAGAGCTACTGGGCAGCTGTACAAATACAAAAGGCAGCTCCGGCTCTTGAGCCCAGCGGCCGCGCCAATCGCGAATCAGAATGGGCAATAATTTGCGATAACTACTGGCAAAGCCAAGATCAGAAAATCCTTGATACCAACAAACTGTTTTGACACCGTAACCAATAAGTGGTGCAATCATGCCATTGTAAACACTCGTTGGTTGAGGTTTTCCAATACCACCAGTGGTGGCGGCAGCGGGGTTTATCAAAATCGCTTTAAAAGAATCAACCTGCATCAAACGATCTTTCGAGATCCAGGCAGCAATGGGCGTATCATCAAATGTACAGTCGATTACACCAACCGGCACTTTCAAATTATATTGCAAATCGCGACCAAGCCTGTAGCTAAGTGCTGAGCAATCTGCCGGCACTGCTTTGTCGGCAGGTACCCAATTTCCAACCAACGTACCGAGGGGAATCGCCGACGCACGTTTAGGCACCACAAATATTCGCAACTTGCTGTTTGGTTGATGTTTAGCAGCGGTAGCAGGCAGCTGTTTGAGAGCTGGCATAAACTCGGTCTGGCCCGCGCAAAGGAATACATCACCGGCAACGACGTCTTTGATAACGACAGTGTTTTCGCCTTGAATTTTCAACTCGCCGGTATGGCCGGTTTGAATTTCTTCCAAAATCGCGTTCCAGTTTCCGTGCTTATTAGCGACGCAATTAACTCTCTGGCTGGCGAAGGAAACGGTAATTTTTTCGGCTGGTTTAGCTGTGCCCCAGACTTTGATGGGCACATCACGTTGAATTACCATGTGATCGGAAAAGACGCCGGGCAATTTGACCGCTGCAAACGCCGACTGCTGACATAGTGCGAGCACAAAAATCATCAATGCGATTTTTAGCGGCGCGGTCACTAAGTGGCTCCATACAGGGTCTTACCACTATTCAAGGTATCAGAAAGGTACTGTTGAGGTGTGAAAATTGTTTCACTGAGCCCGGCAAAGGCACTTACTGGCCGTTGAAAATATTTACAGAAAGCAAGGGGTTTAGTCTGTAAAGCAGCACCATTGCCGAGGGCTGGCCTTGTCAAATAAACTAGAGCGTATACGTTTTAGTTTCTGAAACAACCCCCAAGCCAGAGTCAGCTTTGATTTCGAGCATCGACCAATTATTCGGGATATCTGCGACAATGGTTAGATGAGTCGCCTTGACGCCATGTATGCATTCTTAGACAAACCACCAGATTGGTTTGGAACCCTCTGTTGGATATATCCTCTCGCCGTATATCCAATTTTATTTTTATGCATTTTCCTGGCCGCTCTTGCAGGCAATGCTTCCTATATTCCTTACTTATTTAACGCTATTTTTTTCGGTCCAGTAGTCTTTCTTCTCTTTAGCAGTCACTGGTTTCGCACGCGGGTAATTTTTATAGCAGTATTATGGACTTTTCTATTGGCCACATTCAGCGGCATAACTCAAGGGGCCCTGACTTCAGCCGTCAGCAAAGCATTCAGCGCTGTAAGCTCTGAGCTCAATGCTATGAAATCGGCTCCTGCTCCTACACAGACCGCACCCAGTGAACACGACAAAAGAAATTAGGCAACCATCCTGGAGCCGGTAGACAGCACCAATTTTTAGACCTCGCACTTTCAGCTGCCACCTTATGTGGTGTTCACTTAAACCGTAACATGGGATCCCTAACTCAGCGCCTAAGAAAAATACAACCCATAGGTTGTGAAAATATACAACCCAGAGGTTGTAAAATTTCTTAGGCGAGCAAAACCCATAAGCCTCCGCAACACCACATCAAGCACCCAAGCCCAACAGTCACATTCCAGGGCCGTTTTTTTTGATATAGTATGTACATGAAAAAACGACTAATATTTTTCGGACTTATTGGTGCAGCGGCGGTAGCAGCTCTGGCCCAGAATGAAGCAGCTTCGAAAGTCGAGCAACCTAAATATAGTGTGCTCGAAAATTACGACCAAATAGAACTGAGACAGTACGAACCTACGGTCGTAGCAGAAGTAGAAATTGCCGGCGATCAAAAGACGGCTTTAGAGGCTGGCTTCCGCGTTCTTGCCGGCTATATCTTTGGCAAAAACCAATCAAATCAGACCTTTACCAGCGCAAAAATTTCCATGACCGCTCCCGTATCGCAAACCAAAAGCGAAAAAATTCCTATGACTGCACCAGTAACTGCAGAAGCAAGCGGTAGCGTGTGGAAGATACGCTTTACCATGCCAAGCCAGTACAGCCTGCCTACACTGCCCAAGCCTAAGGATGACCGCATAAAGCTCTTCGAAGTGCCTGGTGAGCGCATTGCTGCAATACGCTTCTCCGGAGTGGCCACACCAAAAGACATGGAAAAGAAAGCTGAAGAGCTTGAAACTTTTTTGATCAAACACAATATGAAAAGCATGGGCGAAGCTGTCTTTGCTTATTACAATCCACCATGGACACTGCCTTTCCTGCGGCGCAATGAAGTGCTGATCAAAGCCGGACCGGTTATTTAAGCCCGCAAAATCTTTTTTACCCTGCCAAAAGTTTGACAAAATTCGACCCTATTGTGGTTAACACGGAGCAGCGCTTCGAATACCCCACCCCCGGGCATTTTGATAACTTTTGGAGGTTCCATATATGGGCACTAGACAAGCTGATTTCGCCGATAGCAGAGCTCTTAACGAGCCATTAGGCGACCAGTTCAACAATCACGACCGTTCAGACAGTCGCAGTGACCTGTTTACTCACACCTTTGCAAACAGCAACCGCGCCAACATCAGCGCCAATAGCAATAGCCGCGAACTCGCCAATTGTCAGTCAGACAAAGGCATGAGTTGCAAATCGCCTTATCCCGAATTTCAATCGCAAACTCACATTAACAAAGATGGCAGCCAGGTAACATTTGACGAGTTAGACCGCGTCACCAAACTTAGAGATGCATCTAATCGCGTCTTCGCTTTCAAATACGATCGCAATGATCTTACTCAAGTGAGCAACGAAAGCGGCACCTGGAATAGACAAAAACACCACGGTCGCTATAGCGATGAGTGGAAAACTGATGATGGTGCCAGATGGAAAGGCGAGATTAGAGTTGACGAAAAAGGCTATTCATTTAGAAGTGGCAACGAGCGCACAATCTACACTTCAGGCGGTACAAAATCAGTAGAGCGCTTTGGTGGCAATGATGAAGTGGTATCACGTCACAGAGTCGATAGCCAGGGCAATATCGCTGATGAAGACCTGCGTGCCGGCAAAGTGCGCTATAGCGCTCCAGATGGCCGCACTGCCATTCGCGACCTGAAAGAAAACTCGCTGCTTGCTTTCGACGCCAAAGGACAACTGAGTTCAATGCGTGATGCCGCAGGTCAAAAATTCACCTTCAGTGACTACGATGATCGCGGCCAACCGCAAAAATTGACGAATGGCGAGGGTACCTGGACACGCCAGGGCAACGACCGCTGGATCAATCAACAAAGCCACAAAAGTTGGTACGGTAAAGTAGAAGTTGACAAAGAAAGCGGCACCTATTCGTACACCGATTTATCCGGCAAAAAAGTTAGCCACAGCAAAGACGGCACCATTGTCACCGTTGACAAAGGCATTACTTCTACCATAGACAAAAACGGCCGCAAAGTTGATAACTTCGCCGACGGTATGCTGGTAGAAAATGCAGACGGCAAATCGCATGTGCAATTTAAGGTAGAAAAAGGCGTAACCAAATCAGCTTTGCTTGATGTACCAGGCGCTGACGTTGATGTGGTGTACAGCAAAGGAGACATCTTTGCCAACATTCACAAAAAAGACAGCGCTGTTACAGCGATGCAAGACGGACGCGTTGTCTATAGCCTCAATCATAACGATAGAAATCACAACCAGGGCATTCCCAGTATGCAATTGAGCGCAGCCGATCTGGCTGTAGTCGAGCGCTACAAGGCCGCCAACCCGGGTGAAGATCTAGTAGTGATGGAATGTTATGACAAGAAAGCTAAAGGTAGTCGCTTCCAAATTTATGCCGGCCTTGACCTTGCCAGCGCTACCACAGGCGACACCATTAAAGCAGGCCAGGTGATTGGACGCTCTGGACATGACGGCTATCAATATTCTGCACGCAGACAAAAGCTGTCAGGCGTTCCAATTGAACTAATTGCAAAAGGCCGCGAAATCGCAGCATCTAAATAGGTTTTCTCGACGGGGCGGATATTATGGGCGTTAGCTATTTTTAAAAGCAATTTTGAGAACTGTTAACGCCCATAAGACTCTGTCGATCACCCTATCTCCACATAAAGATCTTACTTCAATGGCGCGAATAAACCTTCAGGTGATTGTTCACGTCGATCTTCGATTCTAAATCTTACTGAATTCATTCCGCGACTAAATTCACGCTCAGCAGCAGTGCTGAACTGCCCTCTATTAAATGTAATTGTGCGTAAGGTTTTACTATTCTTCCACTTCATTATTCCCGCCGCAGTTACCCCCGTATTTCGCAAATCTATATGAGTTAAACGAGGAAGAGCTTGCAGGTAAGCCAAACCCTTGTCGGTAAATTTGAGATTGTCACTGACGATGAGGCGACTTAAGTTTTTTAGTTTGACGATTTTCAAAGCAGCAGCATCATCAAATCCGGTGCGACAGAGATTTAGCTGAACCAGGCGTGTCAGCTCAGATAGCGCATCAAACGACTTTTTCTCAAGATCATTACATCCGATATCGAAAGCAAAAAACTTAGGTAAAGGCAGTAACGCACTAATAGTGGTGCCACGCACATTAGTGCTTTGCAAATTCAAAGTTTCCAGATTCTTAAAGTTTGCCAGCATCGTCACGCTCTTATCTGTGACTTCAGTGTCTTGCAAAATGATCCTGCGTACGCTTTCTAAACTTTTTACTTTCTGAATAGCGCTGACAACTTTGTCGCCCACGCCGGTTCCTTCAAAATCAAGGCATGACACAGAGTCTTTAGGCAGATTGTTGAGGCCATCAAGATGCTCTTCTATAGTGTCGAAAAATCTGATCATCAAGCTTTTATCAGGCGGCAAAATCAACGAGCCGCGGGCCTGGCCAAATGATGGCCCCCGTGGATGCGCATCGCCATTGGTCCAGTTTTTATCGAGCAAGGTGAGATTGCCTAAGCTGACATCATTAGGAAAGACGACTCTAATTGCATTTGTTCGAGGCTCAGGAGCCTTTGCTTCAATGGGGCCGACGGCGAATGAAAATGCCGTGCATATAGCGAGAGCTACCGCTAGCGCGGCACTTAGCAAAAATTTCGGCTGCCAAAAGTTTGACAAAATGTCTTCCTAATATGGTTCTACGAGACTAAAAGTTATCACACCACAATGTTAATGGTATCAAACAATGCCGGCCGAGAAGAAACACGTTAGCGACGCCCAATCTAATAAAGATAAAGCGCATGATCAGCCGAGCCACGCCCTGGCGCATGACAGCCTATTCTCCAGCAAGCGCAACCATGTACCAGCCAAAGCAAATGATAATCATGAAGAAAAAAAGCATTTGCCGAAAGTAGAAATTGTCGACCACAAAGCATTACAAAAAACACTTTTTGAAAAAGGGCACAAGCCTGAAGAGCGGCTGGAAGCGGCTCACAAACTATACACTGCCAATCACAGAAAATTGTCGCAAGTAGACGACAAAGGCAAAACACGTCATTTTGAAATTGTAGAAAAACCAACTGAGAACAAAACACGCATTGCGGTTTTAGAAATAGAGGGTAAAAAAGCCAGACTCTGCCTCGATGGCACCGTTGACAAAAATGGCAAATATGAACTGTCTAAACCGAAAGAAGCTCAAAAAGCAATGGAAGTTCAAGCTCCTCGCTTAGAGCACTCAGAAAATAACAGAGGGCATCACAGTCGCTTACGCAGAGCATCCAGTGATGACCATGAATCGACTGCAAGACCCAGGCAAAGAAATAGCGAAACCAGAAATAACCGATCTTCTGACGACAACAGCGAAAATTTTGTTCGCAGTCGCGCGCCGTCTGGTGTCTCGGAGAGCAATGCCAGGCAGATCTTAGACCAGGCAAAAAATTTGCCCGCCGACAAATTAACAATGTTGCCAAACGGCATGGTTTATCTGCGCTCAAAATTGGCCGTTGATGCTGATGGTGGGCCAGATTGGCGTAACGATCCTTTTGGCCAGGCCTTCACCAGCTTGACACACAGCGACGGTAGTAGTTTAGACGCCACTGACATCAATTATTTTGTTCTACCCATGACCGACGAGTACAAGAAATTGGGCATCAAACTGGGCGATATGGCATTCGTACGCAATATACGCACCGGAAAAATGGTGCCGGCAATATTTGGTGACCATGGTCCAAAAAATAAAATCGGAGAGGGTTCGCAAGCCTTGTGCCGAGCACTGGGATTGAGCGGTAATCCAAATAGCGGGGGCACAGACAAGAAAGAAATCGAGTTTCTAATTATGCCCGGCTCAGGCAGCGGCAAAGGTAATATAGCCAAAAGCGACAGTGCCATGGTCGCTTGCCTGAATAAACTCAGCGGGGTAACCGACGGACAGAAGGGCAATGAATCACCAGTAGCAGAAAACATTGTAGCCAGTGCGCGAGCATTAGAGGGCCGCAAGCTGTGGACCGACCATGCAACAGCCACTAATAATGGCCGCCTTGGCTGTGCCATATCCACGTCAAAAGTGCTTGAAAGGGCAGGTCTTGATATCAAAAAAGAATTGTCCGCAGGAGCTTTAGTAGCTCAGCTGGAGCGCCGCGGCTGGGACAAGGTGCCATTGTCCACGGCCAAACCGGGTGATGTAATTTATGGCGTCAAACCTGGCACCAACGCCATGAGAGGTGGCGGTAATGCCCATGTAGGTATCGTAGATGGCCGTGACGACGGTAAGTTAATGGTTTACGCCAACGTCTCAAAAAGCGGCCGTTGGACGCATTCAACTTCAACCAGAGCATTCAGCCCCAATCGCTTCGGCGAGCAGGTTTGGGCTTTCACGCCGCCGGTAGCTTAAGCCCTCCCATCGCGAACATAGCGCTCAAGCTCTAATGTGAGTTACTATTGACCGGTCGCACTTGAGTAAGTGTATGTCTAGTCGTTTCAATTTAACTCTTTCGCGCAAGGCAATTATTCTTGTCTCAGTGCCGCTCGTGTTTGAACTGCTGTTTGTGGCTGGGCTAGTCACGCTCTTAGAGCAAGCCGAGCAAGAGCGAGCACGCGAAGCTCACGCCCGCGACGTCGCCACGCACGCCAACGGGCTTTTGCGTTTACTTTTGGACGCAGGGATTTCAAGTATTCTCACCTATTTGACCGAATCAGAAAGTCAGCATAGCCGCTATCGCCATTTAATCGATGTCTTCAACAGCGAAGCAAAACAGCTTAAATATCTGGTGCGCAACAACGATCATGAAAGAGAAATTTTTGCCAAACTAGAAAATCTCAACCAGGTCGCCATCGTTGACTTAAACAGCACGCATGAGCCCATGGTCACGGGCGACAAAATTGAACTGATGAAAAAATGGGTGAATGTGCAGCGCACACTCAATCGCATTTTCAAACTTGTAGACCAGCTGGTGGAAGAGCAACAGGCAGTTCAGCTGGCGAAAAAAGAGGCACAGGTACAATATCGCAATGGTGTCAAAGCTCTGATATTCGCTGCTGTGGTCTTCAATATTCTATTGGCATTATTACTGGTTGCTTACTACAATCGCGGCACCACAAGAAGGCTAACGGCGCTGGTAGACAATACAAAAAAGTTGGCGGCCGACCAGCCGTTAAATCCACCCATCAAAGGCGACAATGACGAAATTGCCCTTCTTGATCGCACCTTTCGCACCATGGCTGGTGCTCTAGCTGAAGCATTGCGCAAAGAACGGGCAGTGGTTGAAAATGCAGTAGAAGTGATTTGCTCCATTGATGGTGACAGCCGCATAGCCCGCATGAACACGGCCTCTCTAAAGGTCTGGGGTTACAATGCCGATGAATTAATCGGCCTTAGATTCAGTCAATTACTTTATGGCCCTGATATTCAAGAGACTTTAGAAACCGTTGCAGCGATTATTTCTGCGCAAGGCGAAGGCACTTTTGAAAACAAAATCAAACATAAGAACGGCACCCTCGTTGATATGGTGTGGACCGCCCAGTGGTCAGCCCAGGAGAAGACGCTTTTTTGCGTCGCCCATGATGTTACCGAACGCAAAAAAATCGAAAATCTAAAGCAAGATTTCGTAGCTATGATTTCCCATGATTTGCGCACACCACTGACTTCGGTACAGGGCTTTCTAGATCTTTTGCGGGCCAACGCTTACGGTGCGCTTTCACAATCTGGCACTGAAAGTCTAGAGTTGGCTGAAATGAATATCGACAGAGTGGTGCACCTGGTGAACGATATTCTCGATATTGAAAAACTTGAATCAGGCATGCTCACTTTTGAGATGGAAACAGTTGACCTAAATTCTGTAATTATCAGATCCATTGAATCGGTCACTGGTTTTGCTAAACAACAAGGAGTGGCAATTACATATTCCGGTGCTACCAGCCAGGACTCACTGAAGCCTGATGTTGACGGCGACCCTGAGCGGCTGACTCAAGTAGTGGTCAATTTACTCGCCAATGCCATAAAATTTTCAGAAAAAGGTGGCAGCATTGCCGTTATGCTAAAAGTCGGCAGTGAAATTGAAGTAGACATCGTCGACCGGGGCAGGGGCGTGCCTAAAAATCAAAGAGAAGCGATCTTTGAGCGTTTCCGTCAGGTAGAAGCCGGCGACAGTTCGGCCAAAGGCGGGTCTGGTTTAGGGCTTGCCATCTGCCGCGCATTAATTGAAGAACACGGTGGCACAATAGGTGTAGACGACGGCCCTGAGGCTGACAGCAAAGGCAGCACATTCTGGTTCAAACTGCCGCGAAAGGGAGCGTGATGGCAAAGATTCTGCTGGTAGAAGACGACGCTGGTTTGTCTCGGATGATTCGAGACTGGCTTTTGCTTGAACATCACCAGTTAGAGATGGCTCCAGACGGCAAAGACGGTTTGGAAAAATTGCGCTTTTACAAATATGATCTGGTCATTCTCGACTGGACCTTGCCAGAAATGAGCGGTATCGAAGTGCTGCACGAAATGCGCAAACTGGGCGTAGATACTCCAGTAATAATGCTCACTGGCCGCCACACCATTGTTGATAAAGAAGAAGGTTTTGATGCCGGAGCTGACGACTATCTAACAAAACCTTTCCACATGAAAGAATTGAGCGCAAGGCTAAGGGCACTGTTGAGGCGACCCAGCACTCTTGTGGATGAAGTGCTCAATTTTGGCGATCTTTTTGTGGATCGCGGCACTTATAAAGTCACCAAAGGTGGTGCCGAAATTAAGCTATTGCCGACAGAATATGCCTTACTGGAATTTCTCATGCGCCACCCAAATCAGGTTTTTACCCAGGAAGCGCTGCTCGACAGAGTTTGGTCATCGCAATCAGATGCCACCAGTAACGCGCTCACTACTTGCGTAAAAAGACTGCGAAAGAAAATCGACAGCGAAAATCAAGAATCGTTTATTCAAACAGTATATGGCGTGGGCTATAAATTTGAATTGCCTAAACCTGCTAGCCAGAGCTAGCTGAGTCCTAAGTTAAGAGACGAAAGCTAAGTTAAGAGACGAAAGCTGAACCTGTCATTTGGAAACCAGGAAAGACCTTAAGCAAAGAGCCTTTTGACACGTTCATTTGATCACCGAGTACGCTGGCAATTACCGTGCGAAAATCAGTGGTAGCCGGTACATCTCTATTTTCATAAAGATTATTCTGGGTCAACCCACCAAAGCGGCCATAAACCTTGCCACCGGTGACGCCACCACCAAGAAGCCACATAACGTTGCCGTGGCCGTGATCAGTGCCACCATTGCCATTTTCGCGAGCGGTGCGGCCAAATTCAGACATTACCACAATACTGGTGTCTTTATAGAGCGGCCCCAGGCCAGTGACAAGATCGGCCAGACCCTTGGCTAGCGGCGTCAAATGTCCGGCCAGCTGACCCACTTCTGCTCCCTGGCGCACATGAGTGTCCCAACCACCAAAATCGACAAAGGCTACTTGCACTGTAGGATCTTGCCTGAACAAAGTGGCCAGTTGCTTACCGAAATTAGGAAAAGCATTGGGCGCAAGCGCGCCGCGGTTAGCGGCAATCTGTTCTTTGTCCATCGACATCATACTGCCCGTGGTGCTAGGTTGCGGCATGGCAAGAATATTGTTGACAGTTTTGTGAGCCGCCATTCCTTCAGCAAAGGCACCACCAATATCATTGTTGAGGCCAGAATAAAGATCGGTAAAGGCGTTTTCTACCCGCGGGCGATCCAGAGCACCTCTTGATTGCTTGATGTTTTTCATCACAGTGGCCACAGAGGCCGGACCCGCGCAAATGCGAGGTAAGACAGGCCCAATGCTGATTGCTCTGATGGGCGAATGTTTAGTAGGCAACTCTGAAATCAGTCTATTGACCCAACCGGAGCTGACAGATTTACGTCCAGGCACTCCCGATTCCATATAGTCTTGTGCATCAAAATGCGAACGAGTCGGGTCAGGTGAGCCACAAGCGTGCACAAAGGCCAGAGACTTGTTTTGATAGAGTGGCTGCAAGGGCGCAAGTGCTGGGTGCATACCAAAATAGCCATCAAGATCAATCAGGCCGTTGGCTTTTTGCAGAGCAATGGTGGGCCTGATAGTTTGATATTGATTGTCGCCGTAAGGGGCAATCACGTTCAAACCGTCCATGCCGCCCCGCAGCAAAATCACGATTAGCTTTTTATGGTTTGCACCATCGACATTGCTGTATGCCCAACCATGGGAAGGCAACATCGCTGTTAATGTAGAGGCCGCAGCCAATCGAAGAAATTCACGACGATTCATAATTTTGCACCTGAGTAGAATGGAAGACGATAGAGGAGGCTGACTAAGTAAGTAAGTAAGTAAGTAAGTAAGTAAGTAAGTAAGTAAGTAAGTAAGTAAGCTGATTAAGAGCCAATTTAAGAAGCTAATAACTCATGAAGTCTGGGCTACCAAGCAAAATTGCCGCCTTTAACGGAGGGGGAGTTTTTGCGATCACGGCTTCGGTTTTGGCGTTTAACTTGCCACCATTGACGGTATCGGCGATTTGGTCATAACTAACGATGCCCCCTATTTGCGGCATAGCACCACTACCAAGAGCAGTGGCAAAATTTATGCGCTTCAGCAAGGCATCTGAGTTGAGCCAGGCCGCTTTGGTATTTTTGTATCCATCAGGTGTAAGACAACCGTACAAAGGCTGACCCTGCATTTTGAGGAAATTGGCCACGAGCTCGTAGCGCGCAGGTTGAGCGCCTGTAGCCCGCAAAGCTGATATGGCATAACGGTATGGGCTCTTATATTTAGCGTTTAAATTGCGATTATCGAAAAATTCTGGACTGTCAAACAATGTGGTCAAAACCGATTTTATATCACCATCACTCTCGGTAAACTTTTGCGCCAGGCGCTGCACCAGGGCGGGTGGCGGCTCGTCGGCGACAAAATATTGGGCCAGTTTATAACTGATATGTTTAGCAGTAGAAGGATGGCGAGCAAGTAAATCTAATGCTTCTTCAATTTCTTTAGCACCACTAGCGGCAATTTTGTGGCCCAGAATTACTTTTTCGCCACGATCATGTCTGGCTGGATAAAACTGCCCAAAGTATCCAGCCGAAGCACTATTATTTTCTGCGGCCATGCGACGCAACCCTGGCAGCGGAATGCTTAAGCCGGTAAGCACACGGGCCAACTCAATGACGTCTTTTTGACTGTAGCCGCCATCAACACCAAGTGTGTGCAACTCCATCAGTTCTCTGGCATAGTTTTCGTTCAAGCCAATTTTTTTGCCTTTCGGCCCGGGAGTTCCGGCGGCTGCGTTTTGAGCATTATCGAGATAAAAGAGCATAGCCGGGTGATAACAAGTTGCCCCGAGAATATCGCGGAATTTTCCCAGCACATTGGGTCGAATGGCTTGTTCTTCGTATGGGCCCACAAGCACACGGTCTAGGCCTTTGTTAATGCTGATATTGAAATGATTGAACCAGAAATCGACCATCACTTCTTGCAGCTGGCGCTGGCTGTAGATTGCCCTCACTAGACGAGTCTTGATGATGGCCTCAGCAGTATCTCGAACGTATGTTTTTTTCTGATTATTGCCTTTGATGTTCTGGCCATTTTTGCCATTGCCGATCTTGCCTTTGCCAATCTTGCCACTGCCAACGGCATTGCGCAGATTATTGCCGGCAGTATTTGCGTCGGCCATCATCGCATCTTTTTTCTCACTGCCATCGGCAGCGTCCTGGGCCTGAGCTTGCTGTTTTTTGAGAGCTTTTTGTTGCTGAAGGGCCATGCGATATTTCTGAATTAAATCGCTCGATTTCATATGGATAATGTCGGCGGAGCGCACCTGATTGTCTACAATCTCCGCTTCAGCAATAGACTCTGGATGCAGCTGACTTTGTATATACGCTTTAACCCCCATGGCTTTTACCCTGTCAAAATCTCCAGGAGCAGCACCAAGAGTGAGCCGGTTTAATACTTGCACCACTTGATCGTCAGCGTCTGCGCGCACCGGGGTAGTAGCCGCCACTTGCAGCGGTTTAGCCCAGGCATATTGAGCCGGCCCCTGACAAAAAATGGGGGCTAGCAGGCTAAAGCTGAGAGATAAAGCCTGAATCTGCCGTTTCATAGAATTTTTCTCCAAATGGGGCAGTTTTTGACTCTTTAAATAGTCCTTCTTAAAGGGTTTACGTATTTAGTACTGAAAAAGTTCAATTTGAAAGCTTAAATTTTGTTACCGTGCTTGAACCTTCGAGCAGTCAAGACTTAATGGGGGCTGCCGACATGCTAAATACAAGCAGTTACTTGGTTTAAAAGACTAAAGAAGATTGTCTGGCATATATGGAGGCCGCGTGAAAAACATCGGAATTATCACCTCTGGCGGGGATTGCGGCGGATTAAACGGCGTCATTAAAGGGGCGGCACTCTCGGCCTTAAGTAAAGGTATGACTGCCTGGATCATTCCCAATGGATACGCCGGCCTCTACAACCTGGTCGACATGAAAGCGCTGACCAAACTTACTCGAGAGCGCGTGGCCGAAATCGACGTCTTCCTGGCAGGGTCTGAAGCGGGCAACTCGCGCGTCAAAGTCTCAAAAATTAAAGATGACAACAAATATGAGCGCATTAAAGACGGCCTGAAAAAGTTCAATCTTGACGCACTGGTGATTGCCGGCGGCGACGATACCGGTAGCGTGGTGGTCGACCTGTCAGCGCAAGGCATTCCCTGCGTGCACGCGCCCAAGACCATGGACCTCGACCTGATGCCCTATAGCGTGGGTGGTGACTCTACAATCAATCGCATTGCTGAGCAGGTGCGCGATTTGCACACCACCGGCCGCACTCACAATCGCATTTTGGTGATGGAAGTTTTCGGCCGCTATGCCGGCCACACGGCCTTCCGTGGAGGGGTGGCGGCGGACGCCGACGCTATTCTCATTCCTGAAATACCTGTGGACTTCGACGTGCTCTACAAACACGTCAAAGGCCTGTTCATCAAACGCGTGGAAGAAAGCGACGTTTTTGCAGGGACGGTAATGATTGTGGTGGCGGAAGGTTTGCGCGATTCGTCAGGTAACGAACTGGTCGACATGAACTCGCAGCCAGATTCGTTTGGCCACCGCAAATTAATCGGCGCAGGTACCTATGTGGTCAAACAATTGAGCGACCGCATTAAGGCCGACCCTGAAATCAAAGCATTCATGAAACGCACAGGACAATTTGTGGAAGGCGTTTATGAGATTCCCGAAGTGCGTGATTTGCGACCAGGGCACTTAGTGCGCTGCGGGTTCGCCACACCGGTAGATGCCAATTTTGGTTTGGAAGTAGGTTCAGCTGCCGTCGAACTGATATCACAAGGCACATTTGGTGTCACTGTGGTTTCTTATCAGGCCGGCAAAATTGAATATATGGATGTAGCCGACGCCATTAAACAACGCTTCGTCAGCCCAGAAGACGTGGCTCTCTATGAGAGTCTCGGCACATCATTTGGTCGTGAGCCCGTAGCTGGAAAAATCGAAACGGTTAAGGTTACAGGTAGACCAGCGCGCGTCTATTGATTTAGTCACTACTAATTTAGTTAATGGCGCTCAACAATCCACTGCAGGCCTTCGATGGTATCGTCAAGCCCCTCGATATAGCTCTGAGCCAGCCTCAGGGCCATAAGTTGCAAGGTCTTAGCTTTGCCGTTAAGGATATTTGTGCCATCGCCGGTGAAACCACAGGCTTTGGTAATATAGACTGGCAAGCCACCCACGAGGTGGAGAAAACAAACGCACCAGTGATCGATTTGCTTCTAGAACAGGGCGCGCGTCTAGTGGCAAAAGCCTGTAGCGATGAATTGGCTTTAAGCCTTGATGGCATCAACGTGCATTTCGGCACGCCGGTCAACCCTCAATGGCCCGAGCGCATTCCAGGCGGTTCTTCCAGCGGCCCGGCATCGATGGTGGCAGCAGGGCTGGTTGATTTTGGTATCGGCACTGATACTGCCGGATCAATTCGCGTGCCTGCCAGTTACTGCGGCATTTACAGCCTGCGGCCTACTTTTGACGCCATTAATAGTGATAGTTTCCTACCTCTGGGGCCATCTTTTGACACGGTTGGCATTCTGGCATCAGACATTGAAATACTGACCAAAGTAGCTTCCTGCCTGCTTTATGATCGAAATGAGCAAGAGAGAAGCACAATCGCCGCCAGAAAAAAATTGATTATTTTAGACGAATGTTTTCAAATGCTCAGCGCAAATCTTGCACCAGATATGATGGCGGCATTGCAGAGGCTTAAATCGTGTTTTGAAAAAGTCACCACAGTGCAAACTCTCCTGCCCCAGCACGATGCAAAAATGCCCAAGACCCTTGAGGAAATAGTGGAGAATTTCGCCGCCATTCGTGGCTATGAGGCCTGGCAGTGCCATGGTCAGTGGATTGAATCAGTCAATCCTGATATGGCTGAAAGCATTAAAAGTCGCTTTCTGCTTTGCCGCAATGCCACTGCAGGTGATGCCAACAAAGCGCGCATGGTGCAAAAGCACTTACAGCAATTTTTAGCGGAGATTTTAGGTGATCATACATTCTTCTGCCTTCCCACCACGGTTGGCTTGCCACCACTGAAGATATCACCTGCCGACCAGCTGCAAGAAAATCGGCTGGCCAATATGCAGCTTTGCTCAATTGCCTCTTTTGCTGGCTTACCACAGGTGACAATTCCCGTCTTCTTGAACCAATATGAGCGGCAATATGGGCAGCAGAACGGGCTGACGAAAAGTAGTCGGCCCTTAGCCTCCGGAATTTCATTAATTGGTGGCAAAAATCAGGATTTGCTTTTGCTGGCAGCGGCGGCAGACGCGGTAAGAGCTCTAAATCATTAGCCTGTGAGCGTCTCAGCCCTATGAAGCCTGAACGCTCAAAGGCACAGATCTGGTATATTACTTAATATATATGAGATCTCAGCAGCACCACACCAAAATCAAGCGAGCTTTGACGCGCAGCGGCAAAGGCTCTGCTATGAGCGAGTTTGGCCCTGCTTTGTTTTTCATTTTCATTTTTGCTGTCTTTCCGGTGGTAGACATCATTGCCCTTAGCTTTGGCTATATGTCTTGCTCTTCGCTCAATGATATTCAATTGCGTGAAGCGGCCAAAATACCCAAAAGCCTTGCCACCAATGCCAAAGGGCCGGTAATGATGACCATACCAGACAAATGGATGCAGACAGTGCTTGGTGGGGTGTCAGGTCTGGCCGAACAACCTGTAACTAAAGTCGATTATGATGCCAGTACGGGGAATATGTATGTAACCGTCTCCACTACGGTGAAAGTGCGCCCTTTCCTCACCATTCCGTTTTTCTATAAGGTGCCGGGCCTCGGAGAACCAGCCTCATTTACAGTGTCCAACAGTCGCGTGCTTGAGAATCCGATGTATGCAGTGCAGTAAGCCCCGAACAGCCAAGAAAAGAATCGCCAGGCGCTCGCGCTCTGGTCAAACTTTGATTGAGGCAATGTTTGGTTTTATCATACTGATACCCATTGGTCTGGCTGCTGTTGATGTAGTGACACTGATGAGCGCTACTCAAACAAACGAACAATGGGCTGAAACTGCTGCCCGTGCAGCAGGCAGTTGCACTTGCGAAAGTATGGCCAGCAACATGGCAAAAAAATCGCTGACTCGCTTCAAGCCGACCAATATCATCAGCTCAGTTGAAATGGATAAAGTCAAATTTGATGAGGTCAACGGTCAGGTTACTGTCAGCACTGTGATGCAAGTAAACATGCCCATTCCCATGCCTCTGATGAATCGTTTCGAATGCAGAGCCAGTGCTATACAACCTCTGCTTGCTACTCCGGCGCAACAATAAGCTATGTCAATTTTGTCTCACTATAAAAAAAGCAAGAGAGCCAGACGCAGTCAATCAGGCGCTTCTTTGTTGCTGATTATCGCGTGTGCTTTCGGCCTTGTGCTATTAATTTATGGTCTCTTTCAACTAACCATGATCATGGGCGGGTCGCGTCAAGTGCGCAATGCGGTAGATGCCGGCGCCCTCAATGTGTCGAAAAAAATGATGGAAATTCGGGTTCCGGCAGATCCAAAATATGCTGATGTCGCCGACACCAATGGCAAGTTTGGTATGAGCAACATCAACAGGCTCTGGGGCAAGGCATATCTAATCAACGCCAACCTGGAAGAGATGCAAAAAAGTGGTCGCGCCGGCCCCGCCGCCAGTGGTAATGGCGACACCGCTTATCAGATTGCTCAAACACTCAACGACCAGTTATTTGCAGAACTGGCCGATCCTAAAAATCAAGATGTTTATTTTCACCAGATGGCTGGTCGCCGCACCGCCAACTTAATCAATCCTGGTATGGGAATCGACAGAACCAAGACAGGAAGCTGCCCCATTGCCCTGGTAGACCGCGGTGATGAAAGCAATTTGACCATGCAACCCACTCAAATTCCAGACGGCGTAGCCGCTGGAAAAGTCGATAAGGGCAGCAAAAGTTATATGCAGGGTTATGTACCCATGACTGCCAACAACAAGAAATTTACTTTCACATCGTTTCATGAAGGCGAGCAGCCCCACTTAATTTCAGATACTGTTTTTGAGAGCAATCGCGCTGACAAAGCTCCCATTGATGACAAAGGCACTGTCATTCCCAATGCCTTCCGCCAGTTTGCCGAAGCCAGCAACGGTCAGACCGGAGTGTCGGCCATCGCCAGTGCTGTGGCTAATCCTATTCGCACATACGATATGGCTATTCCGCAGTCATACATAACCATTCACGTCAATAATTTATCTATTTGGAATGTGGATAAGAAACCCGTGAAAATGATTTCTTACGAGTTTAAGCAGCAAAGAGTGCATGGTTTGAAAGATTTTCAAACGCCCACTCGAGTTATTAATTGCTTTGGTACCATCGGTGCGGAATATCAGGGTGGAAACAGCATTAATGCCATTCTCAACGCCCTCAAAGCTGATATTAATCCAGCTCTGAAAAAACTTTTGCAACGCATTCAATGCATGGATCCCAAATTTACAAAAGCCAGATTGATTAAGCTCTTTGATCAGCAGCAATACGATCCCAAAGTGCAACGTTACTATATTTTCGCAGCTGACCAGAGCGCCGACCATACTGATCCCAATATTCAAATGGTACCTGACAATGGCGCCTTGCCACCGTGGATTGATCCTAAGAAGTGGGAAGGCACAAGCGACCCCAACCTTGATGGTATCAGGGGTGATGCCCTGGTAACTGAACCCACTACTACTGATCAGTATGCTCACGCCGACCAGAGCCCTGGCGGCACACCTCAACCCTATGCCACCAATACCGGTGTCATGCATTGGCAACCAGGCACCGGTTTCAACAAGGCCGTGGGTGACTTGTACGTTGTACGCCTGACTCAACTTTATTTCTCCAGTAAGCCATGATTAGCCATTTCACCAGCACTAATGCATTGAAGACAACTAAATGGCTGGTCACTGCCTTTTGCTTGCTGGCCGGTACCATCTTTCTGACACCACCCGCTATGGCGGAAAGCAAAGAAATGACCGAGGGCGTGATCGACTTTAAAAATGGAGACTACAAATCGGCTGAAAATAATTTTGGCCTCGCTCGTCAGGCCGAATTTAGCAATCCAAAATTCCACTACTATCTAGCCAATACATATATTCACGTCAACAAAAAAGACTTGGCCATTCAAGAATTTCGCATTGCCTTTGCCCTCGCCCCAGATCAAGAAGTAGGGAAGCTTTCAAAACAAGCTTTAGGCTATCTTGGTGTCGATTCAGAAGCCGCTGTTAAGCCGCCAAAAACTGAAACCAAAGCACCTGTTGTGCCCCTCACTCCTAAAGATAAAGCCATCGAAAGCGCCCGAAATACATTTAAGGCTCAAGTTGAGCAAGCAAAGAACGGCGTGCGTAGTCAGCGAGAACGCGAGGCCCTGGAAATGGCCCGAATACAAAGTGAGGCTCTGGCGAAAACCCAAAAAGAGCTGGAGGACCGCATTGCTAAAGGCAAAGGCAATAAAGAGTCGCTAAAGATGCTCGAGCAAATGAAAAAGGAGCTGGAGAACCAGCGCACATCGCTCGAAAGGGGCAACAGTCACGCCCAAGAAATTCAGAAGAGTGCAGACAATTTGCAAACTTTACTGGATGAAAAAAAGACCATCGGCTCACCAAAGCTCAGCCCTGTAGGCACTAACCTATATATACGTAACTATTTCGACGATGGTAAAGGCGCAGCCAAGCCACCTGCAGTGCAGCCTCATGTCCCTAGCGCGTCACCTGCCCCACAAGATAAAAATAGCTCCGGCCTGCAAAAGAAGACTTTATAATCCAATTTCGGAAAGGCACTGTAGCGCTACAATTTAGAGTTTAATCTCAACTTTCGCGACAAGCTGATAGGGCAGCACCTCCGTACGGTAGAAGATCTAAGGAGGTGGAGCTGTGCTCTATATCTACCCTGTATACTATTTGGCCGGAGAGCCCACAATAATTCCATGAATGCCTTCGACGATCCTAGCGAAGAAACCCAATCGAACCTGGCTTTAGCGCAAAACACCTTCAAACAGTGGCGCGCCGGCGAGCTCGACAAAATTACCGCTTTGCAGCGGCTGGCTGCCGCAGCCAGCCAACTTGAAGTCACTCGCGCTATCTGGATGGAAACCGCCAGACAGGGAGTTTCGAGGCTTTCTACGCGCACTGAGCGTGAGTTGCTAAACTTCTGCGAGCTGGTCAAAGGAATAGACAATCAGAAAGATTATGGCGTCAGTTTGCTGGACCATGTGCAGAAAGACGCCCTTTCATCGCTGGAGGCCGGTTTAGCCCTTAGTAAGGGGCAAGAGCGTGAAGAACCGGTGGCTGCCGTGCTTCAATCTTGTAATTTTGTGCTGGGCATCAAAGCGGCCCTGCTCGAAACATTATGCATAAAGACCACTATCGAGGCCAGCGCTGCGGCTGAAATTTTGGTGGAAGAATTGAAAAAGCGGCTGGCGGTGATTAAGACTCTGCAAGCAAGATTGCAGTCAGAAGTTGTTGACACTACCGGCAGTGCACAAGACAATTCGTAAATAGAGAGAAAAAAGAAAAATGCCGAAGCCCGCTCTGACCAAATTTACCGATTTAGACCAGTCAGAAAAAGACCTGGTCAATGGTGCATGGGATGCAGCAAAAATTGCGTACGCACCCTATTCGAAGTTTTACGTCGGCGCTGTAATTGAGGCGCAAAATCAAGAAGGTGCAATTAAGTGCTTCGGCGGATGCAATGTAGAGAACGCCAGCTACGGCGGGGCCATATGCGCTGAACGCACTGCGGCAGTCAAAGCTGTGTCAGAGGGCTATACTAAATTTTTGCGTATCGCTGTTGTCGCCGCCACTAAGCCTGGTGGCTCACCTTGCGGCATGTGCCGCCAGGTGCTACGCGAATTTGGCGGCCTTGAGCTAATTATTCTCTCTATTCAAAATCAAAATAGCGATATCTGCAAATGGACGCTAGACGGCCTGCTGCCTGACTCGTTCGGGCCTGAATCGCTGTAATACTTACTATAAACAGAGGAAAACAAATGGTTTCGCGAAAGAAGAGCAGTGGCAACAAATTTATTCAATTGCGCATCGATCTTAATGATGCGCCGCTGCCCATCTGGCGACGTTTACTGGTCAATGCCGATGTCAGACTAGATCAATTGCATGAAATATTGCAATTGACCATGGGTTGGTCGGGCTATCACATTCACCAATTTCACTTCGGCAACACCATATATGGTGACCTGACCGATGCTGAAAGCAAAAAAGTAAAAGATCAAACCAAAGTCAAACTATCTGATCTTTTGACCGAAGACGGAGACGAGTTTGTGTATGAATACGACCTGAGCGATTCATGGAAACATACAGCTCGCGTTGAGCGCATCGTCGAAATCGAAAACGGCCCGCAAACAGCGCGTTGCATCATGGGCAAACGGGCCTGCCCACCAGAAGATGTGGGTGGCACCGAAGGCTATCGCCGCTTTATTGAAATTGTAGAAGATCCGGAAAACGAAGAAATCGAAGAGCGACTGAGCTGGGTGGGCTGTGAATTTGACGCCAACAGTTTTGATGCTCGCCTGGTTAATTTGCAGCTAACTTTAATGGAAGCCAATCTTGGTGGTATGCTCCAGGCTCTGGCGCGCTAAATTGGCCAGCTAATTTGGCGAGCTAATAATGTGACGCCTGCACTATGCGAATCAGGTCAAACCGTCGCGCCTCCATATCTACCGGCGTGGCGCAAATACAGTAATAAGAGGCACTGGCTGGGTCATTAGAGGGTGCGAGCACGGTGGTGCCGGTCATGGCGATTTTGTCGCCGGCTTTCGTTGTCATGCTGTAGTTAAAATCGAGGGCAATGGCACCAGGAGCATATTTACTCCAGTCTTCCGCCCGCACCACCGTAAAATCAGGCAAGTAATGATTGTCTATTGTTTTCTTTACCAGATTCATGAGCACGTCCTTAAGGGTCTGCCCTAGAGTTGGTAGTTGAGTAATCGAAAGAGTAGACAAACCGTTTTGATCAGGCCAGGTGAAAAAGGCGGAATTGCCTTGAGCATCTAATTTAGGTTGACCCATCCGCGCCGGCACTTGCAGCGATGGCATTGTTTTGAGTGGCTGAGCACGCATACGTGATTGACCAATCTGGCCGTAAGCAATCCACCCAAGGACACTTAAAGCCATCGCTAAGGCAAGATTGATTTCACGCTTAGAGACCAGCCGCTGCGCCTGACTAGAACTAAAACTAGAACTAGAACTAAAACTAGAACTAAAACTAGAACTAAAACTAGAGCCAGAACTAGAACCAGACCAGTCTTCGATTACTCTCACCGAAATAATAATAAGATAAATGAGAATGGCGCCACCAATTGCGGTGCCTGTGGCAATCACACCGCTGGCACGCAACCAAACTTGCTGACCTGGCCAGGCCCAAGAAATAAATAAATCGATAATAAAAGCGGCAAATATAGCGACGAGCCACCTGGCAGTAGAAGGCCTGAACTTGTCACCTCTACCCACAAGAATAAGAGCCAGCGCCAGCGCGGCAATTCCGGCGGAGAGATAAAGAGCCATCAAATGGTAGTCAAAAAAGAGACTGGTGTGAAATGGTGCCACCAAAATTCGCCAATGATCAGGCAGAGGCAAATCAACTGTAGCTTTAGAAAAAGAAGCAAATCCGCTGGCAAAAGCCAAAGCGGCAAAGATAGCAGCACTGCCGCTGTGTTTTTCTGCCGCTCCGGGCAAACGTTTATCGTCGCCATCAGCGAGAACAGCCCTTACAACCATGGCCAGGGCAAGAACAAAAGCTGCGGCACGCAGGGCAATAGAAACGAGAGCTAAATTCGGCTCCTCTACACAAATATAACCCTTAGTACTAAATGTAGTGACCTCGTCTGTCCAGACAGATTGCAGACCATTTAGTGTCCAGCCACCTAGAGCCAGTTTATCAAGAATATTGAGAGGATAAGTGAGCAGCGCTCCCAGACAAAAGATTTTAAAGATTCGGGCAACGCCTAGAGGTAATTCGCCAAAGCGACGACAGGCAAAGACATAAAGAAAATAGGGTAAACCAACGTCAATAATGCCGCGAAACATATAGAGAAATATTTCATTCATCACGCCAAAATCGCGAATGGCACACCGGGCATGAATTTCAAGCAAAGCAAAAACCACAATGCTACCGTAAATTGAAAGCCGTCCTGACGAGGGAAAAGTGCGCGAGTTTTGCAAACTCATTTCGAGGCCAACCGTGTGCAAAAGCCAGATCAGCCACATAGCAAAAGTCATCAGTAAAATAAAAGAGTGCGCCGGTGAGCGGCCAAACGAGAGCCATTGAAACATATATTCGACAACAGCAAACCAGCTCAAAGCCGAAAAATAAAGAATAGAACCGGCAGTCTCAGTGTTCCATTTTCTTTTGATCATCAGCCAGAAAATAGCAATGACATCAAAAAGAAAAATCCATTTGAGCACCTCGGCAGAAAATGAATTAATAGGCTCACGCCAGTACCAGCCTGTATTTTGATAGAACCAGGTCGCGGCAGGTTCAAGCATATGAGTGGAGAGGGCAAAATCTACTAGAGTGGTGCGCCAGGTGAGAGCAGCACCAATGAGCACAAGCGTCACTACGGCACAATGGTAGAGCGGCAAAGGCAAAGCATCTTTAATTGACTTTGCCATTACCTTGGTGTTCTTCAACATTTTAAAGACAATGCCGATACCAACGAAATACCAAACGGGCCATAGATAACCGTTCCAGAGATTCATTTCAGAAATGAACTGGCCGGCCAGAGTGCTGAGTGAACTGCGCCACACAAGAGTGAACAAAAACAGCAAAGTTAAAAGTGAAAGCACCCAGGCACTAACACCAACTGGCACGGGCCGACGAAAAATATCAGCAAGCCGCGCACCACTAAAGCTAGCGCGACGTCTAGCAAAATCAGTGATGCTCACCGCCAGCAGTGCACCAATAGTAGCGCCCCATTGCCACACAAACGGTTTAAAGAATGGCTGCATGGGCGTCAGTGCCACTAGATAAATACCAGCAGGAACTCCCACCACAAGCGCTGCCAAATAAGTCATAAAGCGATCACGCCAGCTTCTCACTGAGGTGTCGGCAAAACAAATTTGCGGCGGCTTGAGATTGATGGCACTAAAAGCGAGGGCCAGAAATACTGTTAAAGGCAAAAGACTGTTGCCATATGAGCGGGGAATGAAAAGTGCGCAGGCGCCAAAAAGGGTGATATAGATAACAGCAACGAAACAAAAAATCACACGGTTGCAAATTGCCGACCCAGCCAATAGGCAGCCCCAACCGAGTGCGGCGGCAATGAGCCAGAGCCATGCAGACCAGGCCGGGGCACTACTGGTAGCACCAGCTAAAGTGGTCAAAGTAATGGCGGGCTTTGTCCACAAGGAGAGCACGGGCATTAAAATGCAAAGGGCCACCGTGACAAGAAACAGCGGTCGCAACACAGTCAAACTGCCTGGAGGCAATGTTGTTATGTCAAGCCGATCTTGACCATAATCTTTCCAGTAAAAGCGCCTTATGGCAGGAGTGGCCGCCTTAACAGCCTTGATCTGGCCGACTTGATTGAGTTTGTCTCTGGCTAAGTCAATTTTTCCACTTAGAGCATTATTACCCTTGACTGCTCTAGCAAAAGGCGACAACAAAAGGGTGACGATAGTGCCCACCACAGGAAACAAGCCGACGACAAAATTGCCGAACTTGCGCAGTGAAGCAATCATGCTCAATAAGTTCATAGATAGAATTTTGCGAATCTTGACTGGGGTTTGTCAACAGAAAAGCGCAAATCGCTGCTTAACTAGATGCCGGCCTCTTCATTTGGTACGATCAGGCCACTGCCAAGGTAATCAAGATGACTGAAAAATATTCCATTGGTCCAACACTGTTCGGCACTTTGCGCTCATGGACAGCTGCCGCCATTCTGTTGGCCACTACGACCTGTCTGACACCTACAGTGATGCTATCAGGCGCCCTGGCTACATGTGGTGGTGGTGGTGGTGGCGGCACTGGTGGAATGGACGCGGACGAAGAAGTTTATGATGTTCCCTGGCAAGAAGTAACTGAGCCGGTGTCGATTAAGGATGGCCTGATTTTGTACTGGCTGCCGGCCACAGCGGCAGAGCAACAAATATCAAGTTTGCTGGTATCGCGCATGCTGTCGCTCTATGCCGCACGGTGCGTCAGTTTGGCCGTGGTATCACCTGGCACTGCCCTGAGTCAAAAGCTGGCAGCTGGTATCAAATTGCCTGTGGCAATACTAATGGCACCGGACGGCAGCATGATCAGTAAAGCCGACAATACTGTGGGAGTTCTTAAGGTAGAAAAAGTAGAACAGTTGCTCACCGCTGAAATTAAAAAACGGCAGAGTGCATTTCAAGCTCAAATGACTGCTGCTGCCGCGAAAGTAAAAGCTGGTGACAAAGCAGGTGCCATTGCCATTTACCAGACTCTATTGAAACAGAAATGTCTTTTGCCTAAGCTTTGCAAAGACGCTGCTCAACAATTAAAGAACCTTGGTGTCACTGTTCAAGCACCACCACAAGAAGCGTCTTTAGATAAAAACGTGAGCACAAAAGTTACTGCGCTTATGGCCGCCGGACTCAAAGCCGAACTTAGCGATCGTTATATGGAAGCAAAAAAGCTTTATCTCGAAGCGCACAAACTTGATAAAAATGATCCGGTGCCCCTGCGCTATTTGGGCGAGCTTTACCGCCACGATATTGGCGACTGGGTAGAAGCGCGCCGTCTGTTTGAACAAGTATTGGCCATGCCGTGTGACCCGCTCAGTCGCGCTGTGGCCCTTCATGGTCTGGGTAAAATGACTATTCATGAGGGCAACTTCAAAAAAGGTCTCTCACTGATGGAACAATCGGTGCAAATTTATCCACTCGCTCTGGCCTATCGCAATCTGGCAGTTTACTGGAACAGCGAAGGCGACAGCAAAAAAGCCTATGCCTACACGCAAAAGGCGATGGCGATGGCACCAACAGACCCTTTCAATTTGGTCTTTGCGGCTGTATTCATGGCAGCCAGCGGCAAGAAAGAAGAAGCGCTAAAAGTAGCTCGTGAGAACGAAAAGCTGATGTGCGGCAGCTATAATCTGGCAGCCATCTACGCTCAATCAGGCAATAAGGAGAAAGCTCTGCAACTTTTGCGACGTCACTTTTTCGAATATGAACGTTACGAGGCCGTACGCTCTAAAGAAATGATGGAAGCAAGAGTTGATAATGTTTTCGACTCACTGAAAAAAGACAAAACTTTCCTCAGTCTCACTTCTGGTGCTGATGGCAAATTAAAGATGAGATGAATTTGCCGTTTTGTTGGCCGGGGTGAGGGTTGTTAAAAATGCTGCCTAGACCCTAAATTTCAACCTATAGATAGTGTCTTGAAAGTCAAGTCAAAGAATTCAAAGAAATTTG
>JAVHQC010000003.1:0-35759 GCA_036170915.1 Cyanobacteria bacterium auto_48_18 | reverse complement strand
TCTAAATGGTTTAACAGCTGATTCTTTACAGAAAACGGGAGAAGCTACTCAGAGGGTTTGGAGAGCGAACCTCGGTGGTATGATTCTTTTAGTAAAAATTAGGACATGCCTCAGGGCCTGTCTTATTTGCTAATTTTATTTTCAGCGGGGTTTCTATAGTGTTGAGAAAATCGATTTTCTTGTTATCAACAGCTGCCCTTCTGGCGTGCTGCATCAACATTAGTCCATCCAGTGTAGAAGCTAAAGGTAAAGGCCATCGTGGTGCTTACCTGGTGCCACCGCCACCAGCATATGCCCCTTCCATTCTGCCTGCCTCTGCTAGAAATAACGGTTTGATTGCTTACACCAGAGAAGTGGTGCCAACTGCCGAAACCACTGAGTCCGGCGAACCAGCCGCAGTAAAGCCCGTATATGTCAAAGAATATGGGCCTACTTCGCACATCATCAAACCTTCAGCCAGCCGTAAAGGCGTGAGCTTCTACAACTAAATTCGCTCAAATTCGCTCAAATTCGCTCAAATTCGCTCAAATTCGCTCAAATTCGCTCTACAATCATGGCGATACCCATGCCGCCGCCGACGCACAGACTGACGCAACCATAGCGTTTCTTGCGCTTCTGTAGCTCCATTGATATAGAGAGCAGTAATCTTGCACCGGTGGCACCAAAAGGGTGTCCAAGGGCAATGGAACCGCCGTTTACGTTAACTTTATCGCGATCGAGCTCTAATTCTTTTTCGCATGCCAGATATTGCACAGCAAAAGCTTCGTTAATTTCAAACAAGTCGATATCGTCCATTTTCAAACCGGCTTTTTCCAGAGCCATAGGAATGGCAGGCACAGGGCCGATTCCCATGATTTCCGGCGGTACGCCGGTAACCGCCCACGACACCACTCGGCTGAGTGGCTTGAGTTTGCTCTTCTCGGCAGTCTTTAAGCTGGTCACCACCAGCGCGGCGGCACCATCTACGATACCGCAAGCATTTCCTGGCGTGACACTGCCATCTTTACGGAAGGCCGGCTTCAACTTAGCCAGAGCTTCAATAGTGGTGTCAGGCCTGGCATGCTCATCGCGGTCGATAACAATCGGACCTTTTTTCGAAGCAATCTCAATGGCGCGAATCTCTTCTTTTAAGCGCCCACTCTCAGCAGCTGCTTTCGCCAGTTGCTGGCTGCGCAAAGCAAACTGGTCTTGCTCTTCGCGACTGATTTTATATTTCTCTTGCAGATTCTCTGCTGTTTCGCCCATGGATGCTTTAGCGTAAGTATCGCGGATATCAAGACCATCCCACAATTCCATGTGTCCCATACGACCACCCCAGCGGGTACTCCAGCTGCTGTAAGGCGTGCTGGACAAATGATCGGTGCCACCGGCAATCACAGTCTTAGCCATGCCGTTGTCGATTTGCATGGCGGCGTTGGCCACGGCATAGACTCCAGAGCCGCAGAGCAAATTAAGTATTAAACCAGGGGTGTTTTCTTTCAAACCGGCTCGCAGAGCCACGTGTCTTGCCAAATAGATGGCGTCTTTACTGGTTTGAATAACATTGCCCATAATCACTGAATCGACTGATTCTTTCTCAACACCAGCTCTTTCGATGGCACCAAGTGTGGCTTCAACCGCTAAATCAGTGGCAGTTTTAGAAGCAAGCCCCCCGCCATAAGCGCCAAATGCCGTGCGTGCGCCGTTTACGATCACTATGTCGTTCATTTTTATGCTCTTTCAATTTGTCTGTTTGTTCTGAATTCTGATCCAGATTCTAGCAGGCGGGCTGTCAAGAGCCGCCAATCATAAAACATCTATCAAGAGAATATAGTAACGACATATTGCGGGATAGAATTTTATCTTCTCGTAGATCACTTCAATAAAAGTATCTGAAGTATCTAGAGATTAGGTTCGCAATATTGGAGGGTGAGACCTTGGCTAAGGTTGGAGTGCCGAAAGAAATTAAAGACAACGAATACCGCGTTGCCATCACGCTTGCTGGTGTTAAAACACTGGTAACCGAAGGTCATACAGTCTACATCGAGAAAAATGCCGGCGTAGGCTCTGGTATGAGTGACGATGAGTACAAGGCTGTGGGCGCCAAGATTCTCCCCGATGCTGCTTCGGTTTTTGGCGAATCTGATTTGATTCTAAAAGTGAAAGAGCCTCAAGCTCAAGAAGTGGCCATGCTCAAAAAAGGCCAACTGCTTTTCACATATCTGCACCTGGCTGCTGCTCCAAAACTGGCTGAAGATCTGGCCAAAAGCGGCGCTACCTGTATTGCTTATGAAACAGTGCAAACAGCCAATGGCCAACTGCCATTGCTCACACCGATGTCTGAAATTGCCGGACGTCTGGCAACACAAATCGGTGCTCAGTATCTCGAGCGTCCTATGGGCGGCCGGGGCGTTCTTCTGGGCGGCGTACCTGGTGTCGAACCAGGCGAAATCATCATTATTGGTGGTGGTGTAGTCGGCATCAACGCTGCGAAAATTGGCGTAGGACTGGGCGCTCGCGTAACAATCTTCGATCTCTCACTGGATAGATTGCGTTATCTCGACGACGTGTTCGGCGGCCAAGTGCGCACAGTCTTCTCAGTGGGCCACTACCTGGAAAGCCTCTTGCCTAGCGCTGATCTGGTCATCGGAGCGGTGCTCATTCCAGGCAAACAAGCGCCAAGAATTGTCACCAGAGAAATGGTGAGCAAGATGAAAAAGGGCTCAGTCATTGTAGACGTAGCCATTGACCAGGGTGGATGTATCGAAACAATTCACGCCACCACTCACTCCCAACCCGTTTACGAAGTTGATGGAGTGGTGCACTACGGCGTGGCCAATATTCCTGGAGCTGTTCCATGGACATCCACTCGCGCATTAACCAATGCCACCATGGCCTATGCTTCTAAATTGGCTAAATTCGGCTATCAAGCTTGCTTAGATGATCCAGCTTTGCACCTCGGCGTAAATATTCACCAGGGCGAAATTGTTCACGCAGGTGTGCTTGAAGCGGTTAATGCAGCTAAAACACCAGTCGGTTCTAAGAAATAATTTTCCTTAGAGTTTAAAATAAACAGGCGCACTAGCTTAATAGCCCGTGCGCCTGTTTTTAAGTAGTAGAGAATTAAGAAGTAGAGAAGTAGGAAGGCAAACCGTCATTGTCAAAACTAAAACTGGTTTCTTGGAACATAAACGGTATTCGTGCCGCCGCTAAAAAAGGCCTTTACGACTGGATGGAAGGTCTGCAACCAGACATTGTCGGTTTGCAAGAAACCAAAATTTCAGCGGACCAACTTACTCCTGAAATTATGGAACGGAAAGGCTACAAATGCTTTTTCTCCCATGCCGAAAGGCGTGGTTATAGTGGTGTGGCAATATATACACGCCACGAGCCCATATCAATTCGAGAAGGCTTCGGCGTGCAGCGTTTTGACTGCGAAGGCCGCACGCTTGTGGCCGACTTCGGCGATTTTGTCATGGCCAATATCTATTTCCCCAACGGAGCGCAGAGCCCTGAGCGCTTGCTCTACAAAATGGAGTTTTACGACGCCTTTTACCAGTGGGCCGACCAACTGACCAAAGAAGGGAAAAAGCTGGCCGTGTGTGGTGACTTTAACACTGCCCACATGGCTATCGATTTAGCTCGACCAAAAGCCAACGAAACAGTCTCCGGTTTCATGCCCGCCGAAAGAGAATGGCTGGACAAACTTGTAGCCGCGGGATACAGCGATACATTTCGCATGTACAACAAAGAACCCCACAATTACAGTTGGTGGCACATGGGCTCAGGGGCGCGGGAGCGCAATGTCGGTTGGCGCATTGATTACTTCTTTACCTCGAGCAAATTGACCGAGAACGTTGTCAATGCTGGTATCCTCAACAACGTCCACGGCTCAGATCATTGTCCGGTGACTTTGGAACTACATACCTAGCTAGTTTGTGGGAGCAGCCCATGCCTGAATCTATAAATGATGAATCTGCAAACGATGATTCCGATCAGTTTGCGACAGAGTCGGCGGAACACTCATCTTTAAAGTCTCTAAATAATCTGCCTACTATTGAGTCAGGGAAAATTTGGGAGAATCGTTCTACCAAAGAAGTGCTGCTTGCCATTTTTAAAAGCAAAAAAGCTGACTATGCCATTGCTCGCATGGCGTCGGAAGATGGCGTAGTCGATGGCGAATTTCTGATTACTAAAAGTACTAACGTGCAGGGCGCCAGGCTGCTCAATGATGAAATGGTTGGCTATCCGGCTCTATTCGCCATGCTAAAAATTCAACATGGCAGTTATTCATTGTTGGATTGCAGTAATTCTCCAGCCGATGCAGCGCATCTGGAAGAAGGATTGAAAATTCGAGTCAATCAGTTAGTCAATGCTTTGCCTGATTTGCCTTCCACCCTCGACGAACTGGCCGGCGCGGGCGGCACAGGAATGTCACGCATGCGGTCCTATGAAGGCAGCGAGCTGCCTAGCGAAGCAGAAGTAGCTGAAGAGAAATTAGCTCGCAAATCGGCTAAAGCAGACAGAGCAGAGCAAGTAGTGAGCACTGATGCCCGGCCTCAGACAGGCTTAAGCCCTGTTTTAATTGCCAGCATAGTTATGTTGTTGGTGTTGGCTGTCGCTGGAGCTTTTATGTTCTTGCACCACTAGTGGTGCTTTTGTTTCACTGGCAAATTGTCGGTGGTCTACCGGGGAGTGTTTTTAAAACTGTAGCGTGCACGGTTAACTTTTTGCTAGCCGCGATGAGCACGTTTGTGACTCGATTACCAAACTGAACCGGGTGTCTTTAATCTTTCGCCAACTGAAACGTGCACGGTTCAGTTGGCGATACACATACCGCAAGCATTTAATATTCTAAATTTGAACTTTCTACCTCCAAAATCCGTTTGATCATTTACACGGGGGTAACGTTATGAAAGATCAGAAAACCTTTGAATATGATTTTAAAGTCGCTACAGCATCATCAATAATTTGCGCCACCACTCCTAACAATCAACAAGCAGCCTCACAAATTTTCCAAAAGAGACTTAGCCTTGGCCACTTCAAGTGCAAATGCAGATCAGCCCAATTTATTCTGAGCGCAGACGGTCGACAGGCTCAATGTAACATTTGCAAAATGATAGTCATGACTACCAAAGATACAGTGATGGAATATTCAACTCAACTTTTAGCCTGGATAGCGGCTATAAGACTAATGGAGCAAGGTTTAGCTATAAGCGCTCACAGGCTTTCACGCATGTTCCTGATCACTCCTAGCTGCGCCGATTCGATCATCAAAAAAATACTTATAGTGATTGCAAGTGAAATGCCAGAGGAGGCACTACTCGTTTCGGCTCAACGCTTCAAAAAAATTATTTCCAGGCGGAGTGCCAACACACCGGCTAGCATGCACGCCTACGAAGAGCAGACCTTAATCGAAAGGGAGCACGAACTTGTACAGCCCGATTCTGCTCAACATATAGATTCAGAGCTTTCAGAGCTCTCGGAAAAGCAAAAAAACATTCTAGAGCATCTATCTAAAACCCCTGTTTCAGTGGATGCGCTGTATCAGAAGCTCTCAATGCCTTTTGGCGAGTTCTATAGTAATCTCACGATGCTTGAACTCGGGAATTTCGCAAAGCAAAAAGATGATGGGAAAATTGTACGAATTGATGAATCAGCGCAAAGTTCCTTGAAAGAAAACCTGCATGGTGCCAGCGAAGAAACAATTCAAAATCAAATTGAGCAAATTGTAGAATTTGCCCATGGGATATTTCACTCTGTCAGTCGAAAATATCTGCAACTTTTTATCGCTGCGTACTGGTGTCATACTGATCGCAAAAAGTGGTGCAAAGACGCGTTGTTTACGGCTTGTCTTAAACATCCGCCCATAAGCCCCGCGCAGATGGCAGCTTACTCTTCGCCGCCACTGATAAAAATTATGCCTTTTAATCCAGATTGAAATTTGAACTAATTATTGATGACCGGCTCCCCGGCCAATGAGAAATTTTATGGCGTCAAGCAAATCGGGGTCTTGAAATTCGTAACCGGTTTGCTTCAATTTTTGCGGCAGAACGCGTACGCTTGCCATAAGTAAAGCGTCGGCCATTTCGCCAAAAGCCACGCGTAAAACCCGTGGAGGCACAGGAAATAGTGTGGGACGAAAAAGTGCCCGACCAAGAGCGCGAGTGAACTCAGCGTTGGTGGCACAATTTGGTGCCACCACATTGAGTGGTCCTTCAACTTCTTTTGTGGCAATGGCATGATAAATGGCGGTGCAAACATCATCGATTGAGACCCAGCTAAAATATTGTTTGCCGTCGCCGATTTTACCGCCGGCGCCAGAGCTGAAAATCGGCAGTAACTTAGCCAGCGCACCGGCTCTGGGGCTAAGTACAGCCCCGATACGCGCCAGCACAACCCGAATTCCGGCAGCGCGAGCTTGTTCCGCTGCCGCTTCCCAGTCGATACAGACTTCGGCGAGAAATCCGGTGCCTGCTTTAGAATCTTCAGTGACGGGCTCAGAACCGCGTTCTCCATAAAAACCAATGGCTGAGGCGCAGACTAAAACCTCGGGCTTTTTATCTAAAGCGGCAAGCAATTGGCACAGATATTGGGTGCTTTGCACGCGGCTTTGATAAATCATCTGCTTTTCTTCCACTGACCAACGGCCGGCAGTGACATTACGACCTGACAGATGCACCACGGCATCAAGGTCGTCAGGTAGGTTTGATTCGATAGTGCCTGCCAGAGGATTCCAGAAAATCTCGCTGCCGCTGCTTTTAGCACTTTCACCTGCTGGCGCGCGGCGGCTGAGGCGTATCACCTCATGCCCTTGAGTTGCAAGCAAAGACACCAGCCGCTCACCCACGAGCCCGGTGGCTCCACTGACCAGTATCTTCAGCGGTTTCTGACCGTAACGCTTGAGAAGCGCCATGTCGCGGGCAGTCAAAGCGTGACGATATCGAAACAAGCGGCTTAACTCTGATCTGATAAAAGCGGAAGCGGCAATGCGTCCGGCCAGACCCATGGGCAGAGAATACTCCACGCGATCGGTCAGATAACAATGACCAGGGCCGTCGTCTTCGAGTTCGTGGTTCTGTTGCCAGTAGTCAAAAGGCCCGGCAATTTGATAATCGACGAAACGCTTGCCCTTAACGTAATCTTTGTGGGCCAGCACCCAGGGCATGCGCACTGGGCCCTTTTCCAGCAAGAGCACCACTCTGGAACCGTCTTGAATTCCCCCGGAGCGCTCTACGCACTTAACATTGACCCAGGGAGGCGACAGCCTCTCAAAAGCGCCGGGCCGCTCGTGCCAGTCGAAGACCTGGTCAGATGTGGCATGGAAGCGCGACCGGGCGATAAATATTTCTCTCTTCATGGCGACCTTCGCGAATTTATAAAGGTAATTGCAATCATTAGAACAGATTCAAAGGCGGGTAGAATAAAGCATTGAGACTATTAACCAGTCTTTCTTGACATTACCGCCGGCTAAGCCACAATAACCAGGATCCATACGACTTTAGATGAGCAAAGATTGGGAAAAGTTTTTTGAACAGGGCAATGACGCTTTCGAAAAGGGCAACCTTGAGCAAGCAGAGTCTTATTTTAAGGCAGCGCTAGCCGACTCCGAAAAACAAGGTGACGAGCTTGGCACTGCCAACTGTTCTGAGCGGCTGGGCGAGTTATTATTCGAACTCGAGCGCTATGACGAGGCTGAGCCGCATTTCAACCACACCCTGAAGGTGCGCGACAAGCTGCTAAAGCCGCACGACGACCTGGTTGTGGCTGCGCTCAATAATCTTTCGGCCCTCTATTTTTTCCAGGGCAATCATGAAAAAGCCGAGGTCCCCTGCAAGCGCTTAACTGAGATATATGAGCAAGCACTTGGTGCTGATAATCCTGAAGTGGCAACTTCAGTTAACAATCTAGCTCTTATTTATGCTGCTCAGGGCAAAAACCGTTTGGCCGAAGAGCTTTTTAAGCGGGCCCTTGACGTCAAAGAAAAAGCTCTCGGTCGCAGCCATCCTGAAGTGGGCGATATTCTGCACAATCTGGCTAATGTTTACTGGTCGCAAGATCGTTTTATTGAAGCCGAGCCGCTTCTCACAGAAGCAGTGACCATTCTCTCCGACACTATTGGCGATGATCACGCCGATTTGATGCCTGTGCTTGTCAATCTCGCCGCAGTCTGCCAGGCCAACGGGCACCACAAAGCAGCCAGCAAACACCTGGAAAAACTTCTGGGAGTAAATGAAATCGCGCTTGGCCCCAACCATCCTGAAGTGGTGGCATGCATCACCAATTTAGCTGGATCACATTTATTTGAAGGTCGGTTCGCTGACGCCGAACGTCTCTACAAGCGCGCTTTGTCGATTCGCGAGCGCGCTCTCGGCAGACACAGTGCCGAAGTAGCCGAAATTCTTGCCAGCATCGCTTTTGTGCATCAGTCAGACAATAAATATTTGCTGGCAGAAAACCTATACAAAGAAGCGCTGAGCATTACGGAAGCGGCCCGCAGTGCCGAAAGCCCTGAAGTAGAAGCACGGCTATGGGATCTCGCCTGTCTGTATCACAATCACAATCGCTATCAGAAAGCTGAGCCTTACTGGAAACGGCTCATGGATTTGCGCGAGCGCAAGCTGGGCATGGCACATCCTGATACTCAGGCTTGCATTGATAGCTTGATCATTTGTTATCTGCAGCAGACCAAATATAAAGAAGCAGAGGCGCTGCTTAAACAATTGACTGAGCTGAGAGAAATGAATCTTGGCCTGGATCATCCTGATGTGGCAGCATGCCTGCATTATCTGGCTGAAATTATGCGTTTCGACGGCCGTTATGATCTGGCTGAGAAGAATTACAAACGCGCCCTTGATATTCGCACCAAATGCCTTGGCCCTAATCATCCAGATGTGGCTCGCTCACTGGACGGCTATGCCGACTTGCTTTCGGCTACATACCGCGAAGCCGAGGCCGAACATATGCGAGTGTGTGCCCAGGCCATTCTTAAAGCAAGCGCTTAGTGTGAATGTCAATCAAATACTTTTTGTCGGAATTTTGAGCACCACACTACTTAGTGCCTGCAATTCAAACACAATTACTCAGGGCGGTGGCGGCACCAATGTCAGCGTTATAAAGAAAACGGACGCCCCGAGCAATCAAGACATTATTACCTTGAGCCCGCAGGCTGCTGCCAATGCTGAAATTAAAAGTCAGCCTTTAAAAGAAATGAGCTATACCAGCGATATTAAAACCACCGGCGAACTGAAAGCTGACGAAAATCATGTTTTCCACATCAACTCCATGGTGGGCGGCCGAGTAACTGAAGACAAAGTCAATTTAGGCGATTTGATTCATCAAGGTCAGACACTGGCAGTGGTGCAAAATCTCGAAGTGACAAAACTAATTGGCGAATACATTCACCAGAAACATTCTAATGAAATTCTGGCCAGTCAGCTAAATTCGCGTTTAGAGCTGGCCAACAAAAATCTCGAGCGCCTGAATAAACTGGCCGACGAAGGCATTGCGCCGCAAAAAGACGTGTTGACCGCTCGCAATGCAGTAGACCAACTTACCATCGAACTCAAGGGTGTTAAAGAACACGACATTCACCTGACTTCAGAAACAGAAGCGATGCTTTCAGCTTACGGCAAGCATCTGCGCAATTATGACAGTCATAAAATCGACAGTGATAGCCCGCTAACTGCGCCGCGAGCAGGCATAATCATAAAAAAAACAATAACTCTGGGTGACGTGGTCAGTACGACTGAGCCACTATATGTAGTGGCTGACCTTTCCGACATCTGGCTTGATATCACTATTTACGATAAAGATCTGGCGCAAATCAAAATAGGGCAGGCCGTTACCTTTGTCAGCGATAGCCTGCCCGGTCACAAATTTGACGGCAAGATTAGCTATATACAGCCTCTGGCTGGTGACACCCGCACATTTCTGGCTCGGGCAGTACTGCCTAATCGCGGCTTGCTGCTTAAACCAGGCATGTTCGGCAACGCCACCATTCATACCAACCGCAAAGAAACGCTGCCTTACGTAGCCGACAATGCCATTCAACGTTATGGCAAAGACGTCTTTGTTTTTGCCGATATGGGTGGCGGTAAATATCAAAAATGCTCAATTGAACTGGGAGAACGTTTACTGGACGGCCACTTAGTTAAATCAGGCATCAGTAGCGGGGCTGCTGTGGTAAACAACGGCGGCCTCACTCTCAAAGCCGAATTTCTGCGAAAAATCAACGGCGCTTCCGAAGACTAGCACTGAGAGGTACAGTTGGAAAACTTTCTGGCAGGCTTAATCAGACAGCGGCTTCTCGTTTTGACGCTCTTTTTTGCCGTCACCGTAGCCGGTATCATCTGTTTGCTTAGCCTACCTATCGATGCTTTTCCCGATCTGGCCAATAATCAAGTACAAATTCTCACTGAATCTCCCGGCTTAGGCCCTGTAGAAGTAGAAGAACTGGTCACTATCCCGCTCGAATCGGTCATGAGTGGCTTGCCCAATGTAGACGAAACCCGTTCCATTTCAAAATATGGTCTTTCTGTTGTCTCTGTTATTTTCAAAGACAAAGTCGATACATATTTTGCCAGGCAACTGGTTTTGGAAAGATTGCAGAGTGCTCGAGGGAGACTACCGGCTAACGTTAATCCACAGCTAGGGCCAATTTCTACAGCTATGGGTGAAATTTATCAATATGTCTTGAGCGGCCGCGGCTATTCAGCCACTGAAATAAAAACCATTCAAGATTGGGATATTAAATATCGACTGCGCACCGTCCCTGGTGTGGCAGAGGTTAATACCTGGGGCGGTTTGACTGACGAATACGAGGTGGAAGTAAAACCAACAACCTTGCAACAATACGGCTTGACCATGAGAGATGTCTTTGCCGCCATAGAAAAAAACAATGACAATTTCGGCGCAGGCTTGATTAATCACGAAAACGAGCAGTTCGTGGTGCGCGGCCTGGGCAGAGCCAATTCGCTGGCGGACATTGAGAATATTGTCGTGCGCACCGTTGATGGGGTGCCAATCATAATCAAAAATATCGGCAGAGTTTACCATGGTAGCGCACTGCGTCAGGGAGCAGCCACACGCAACGGCCAGGGTGAAGTGGTGCTTGGTATGGTGATGATGTTAAAGGGAGAAAACAGCAAGGCTGTTATTGAGCGCGTAACTGAAAAGCTGAAAGAAATAAGCAAAACACTACCTGAAGGGGTCTTCCTTGAGCCGTTTTATGATCAGTCAGGCCTGGTAGGCGAAACGATTGAAACAGTCAAAGACAATTTGCTTAAAGGTGGGGCACTGGTCGTAATCGTACTTTTACTGACTGTAGATAGCTTACCGGCCGCTTTGATCTGTGCATCGGCTATTCCTCTTTCGATGATGTTTTCATTCATCGGTATGCGCTTGCTTGGTGTTACAGCCAATATCATGAGCCTGGGTGCCATTGATTTTGGCATGATTGTTGACGGCGCTATCGTCATGGTGGAAAACTCGCTCAGACATTTAAGCGAGGCTCAAGAGCAAGCGCAGTTGCATCCGGAAGTTCCTCAGCCTTCATCAACCAGCATAATTGAGGCCTCTGCGCGTGAAGTATTCCGCCCTATCCTTTTTGGAGTGGCGATCATTACTGTTGTCTACATGCCCATTCTTGGTCTTGAAGGCATGGAATATAAGCTCTTTTCACCCATGGTGGTGACTGTCTCGTCGGCTCTGCTCGGCTCGCTTTTCGTTTCACTGTTGCTCGTGCCGGTGCTGACAATTTTGATTATCAAGAAAGCACCAAAACATAGCGACAACTTTTTAATTAAGCTGCTCTACAAACCATATCTGGTGGCATTCACACTGGCGATGCGACATAAAATAATGACGCTAATTTGTGCTACCACCATCTTTATGTCAGCCCTCTCACTGCTGCCATTTCTCGGCACTGAGTTCGTGCCTCGCTTAGATGAAGGCGACATACTAATTGAAGTAAAAAACATTCCCAGCATTTCATTGCCATATGCTTTAAAAATATGTTCTGACGTTGAGACCTTAATAAAATCAGTGCCCGAGGTCAAAACCGTAGTCTCACGCACAGGGCGACCAGACTTGGCCACAGATCCTATGGGCGTCTACGGCACAGATTGCTTTGTCATGCTGAAAGAACGCAGCAAATGGCGACCAGGTCTGACCAAAGATCAATTGACCCAAGAGATCAGAGAAATGCTGAGCAAAAATATTGCCGGCGCCCAGTTCAATTTTACCCAACCGATTGCTATGCGGGTAGATGAGCTGGTTTCAGGCGTAAGAGCCGACGTGGCTGTGAAAATTTTTGGCGAAAATGTGGACGACCTGCAAGCACGCGCTAAAGAAGTGGAGAAAGTCATTGCCACTATCCCTGGTGCTGCCGATTTGCAGGTAGAAAAATTGCAAGGCGGCGAACAACTTTTGATTATTCCAGACCGAGTGCGCATGGCCCGCTATGGAGTGAACGTCGAGGATATTAAAACCATTGCCGAAACAGCAATCATGGGCACTTCGGTTTCACAAATTTTAGACGGGCGCAAAAGATTCGACCTGCGCGTGCGGCTGCCGCTCGGCATCAACATGGAACCGGAGGCGGTTGGTGAATTATTAGTAGAGACACAATCTGGCAAATCAAACAAGCGCGTGCCGTTATCGCAAGTGGCACAAGTGAAGCTTGAGTCAGGCCTTGAGCTTGTCAACCGCGAACAGGGCCAGCGGCGCATTGTGGTGCAATGCAATGTACGCGGCCGTGACATCGGCAGTTTTGTCAAAGAGTGTCAGAGCAAAATCAATCAGGCAGTAAAGTTAAGCCCAGGCACGCATATGGCCTGGGGTGGACAATTTGAAAATCAAGAGAGGGCCATGGGCAAACTGGCCATATTAGTGCCACTTTCCATTGTCATTATTTTTCTGCTGTTGACTCTGACATTTGGCAACATCAACCATGCTCTTTTAGTTCTGCTCAATGTACCTTTCGCCTTAATCGGTGGAGTGGTAGCGCTTTACTTGCGCCATTTGTACCTCTCTGTGCCGGCAGCCATTGGTTTCATTGCTCTATTCGGCGTGGCGGTCCTCAACGGCGTCGTGCTAGTCAGTCATATCAACCGCCTTGTGGGCGCCGGTGTCGAGGTGGAAGAGGCTGTGAGGCAAGGTGTCAAAGCTCGCTTTCGACCAGTAATTATGACTGCCATGGTGGCAGCTCTGGGCTTCTTACCCATGGCGCTTTCCACTAGCTCAGGAGCTGAAGTGCAGAGGCCCTTAGCCACAGTTGTAATTGGTGGGTTGGTAAGCTCAACCTTGCTCACCCTTTTGGTTCTGCCTGTTCTCTACTGCCTGCTCAGCGGCAGCCGGAAGCAAAAAGACAAACAGTCGAGCCTTGATAAACAAGACTCGACCATTTGAGCAATCGGCATTTGAAAATCTATTTCAGCAACAGTTTCACATTACGCATTTTGCCATGAGTGCCTTCTTGGGCCGAGACCAAGCTGGAAGCCAGTTCCCTTACGTGTGGATTTGTTTCTTCGAGCAACTTTTTATAGTCGCGCAAGCCTTTGTCTTCCCCTTCCTCTAACATAGCAATGGCAGATTTATCGCCAAACGCCGCGGCGCCGCCTTCCATCAGTTTAGCGAAAGAGCCCCAAACGCCTGAATCCTCTACTGGCTTACCGCCAAGCGCGACGATTTTCTCAACAATGCTGTCTACTCTTTTTGAATGACACATATGGCATTCTTTGAGGACATTTTTAGCGGTTCTGTCTTCAACTTTTTCTAGAGCCTGTCTGTAAGTCTCAAGCGCGCTCAGTTCACCTCTGAGCAAACCATTGATTTGTTCCACCGTATTGCCGGTGACATTAGTAGCCATAAAAACTTTCTCCTTAGCTGGGTCGACGGTGAGACGCGAAGCCGGTGATTAAGTTCCACCAGTGACACTTGGAAACACTATCCTTAACCCCATGTTTTAGCCGACGACCTGATGTTAAGGTCGAACAACGCATTTGGCACGCCATTACTAAAGCATGAGTGAATTCATGGATAGATATCCCGTGGTGATTTTAGACAGGCCGATTCGCATTTTTGATTTCAAACCCTTGCCCTTGCTGTGTTTAATTGCAGCCAGCCTGGTGGCTTTGAAGCTTTCACTCTTTATCCATCCATCATATAGATTCGGCAATCTGCCCTGCAGCATTATTGTATTCATTGCTTTCTTTTCGATTATTGCTGCCAATGTAAAAGCGCTTGAGCTGAAACCTTTGAAGTGGTGGGTGAAACGCATTCAACACCTGCGTGGTCCATTGCCCCTCTATTTACCTGAATTTGATCTTGAAGGGAAATTGGCGGTGCAAAATCAGTCTTCACCTCTGGCAGGCAAAAATACAATATGCTCCTGCCTGAAAATTGATAATGATCACTTGCAAAAATTAGACGCCGTGCAGCGTTTGAAAATAGCAGATTTGCTGATTGACTTTGCAAGCGATCATTATGCACCAGTGCAGATCTATTCTCCGCCGCAATGGATGCAGAAAGGCGAAGACAGAGACTTTTATATCATTACAAAAGAGACTTCAGCAGAGCTCGGGTCTGACGATTCTTTGCCAGCTAAACAAAAGCAAATGCGCTCAGAAAGATTGGCCAGGAGAATGACAAAGCTCGGCCTGGCAACAGCAGCAATTGATAAAAGGCAACTGCGCCAACTTTTATATGGCCAGTTAAGCCCCTCACACTGGCAGGCCGAGATTGAAAATGATGCCATCACCCATGGTGAAGATCTTTTGTCATTGTGCGAAGCTGGCTTTGAACACAAACTCAACTATGTATTAATTGACGGCAAATTCGTCTCCACCCTGCACCTATCTAATTTGCCCATGGAAGCCAATTTTGGTTTGTTCAACAAAATCCTTGATATTGATTGCGATTCAGCATTCTCGGTTTATTTCTCGCGCTGCAATCTTCCAGCTCTTAAACAAAAAGCTCGCCTCAATTATCATCTCGGCACCACCGTTAAAAACCACGGACCAGTAACACCACCAGAGCATCTGGCTAAAATTCAAGCCTTCTGCCAGACAGAGATGGCGGCCACTAAAGTCGGAATGTACATTACTGTTTATGCCAATAGCCACGAGTCTATGCAAAGCAGTCAGCTTCTGGTTGAACGCGCCGTACACCGCATGGGTGGTGCTGTGAGCGGCTGTTATGCAGATGAGCTTGACGCCATGATTGCCGCGCTACCTGTGGGCGAAGACTTGATTAAGTTGAATCACGCCATTACTTCGCAGGCAGCGGCGCACTTTATTCCCTTTCTCTGACCTCGCTTTCCTTGCTCTAGAAAGATTTCACAGTGGTTTCACATTTGTGCAGCAAAGTAAATGCACGACCCACCCAGCGAAACCCGAGGTAGATACACATGCCCGACAACTTCATCGAACGAGAAGCAAAATTCGTAGCTAACGCCGTAGATTGCATCGATCCACAAAGAACAGCCAATATACTGAGACAAAACTGCCAAGATATGACCCCAGGGCAGTTCACCAGCTTGGTGCTAAAGACAGCACGCATGGAAGACAACGGCGGACTTGCAGATCTGCACATTCAACGTGATGGTGATGTAGTTCTTCACGGCCGTGACGGCAGACGTTACAATGCCGGGCGCATCCCAGTAGAAGAGGCTTGCCGTATTGTTCCTCTACCACCTGTGGTGATCGTCGAAAGACCTCGCCACGAGCCACCACGTCGCCAGCCAGATGTAATTATTATTGATAGAGATCGCGATAGAGATCGTGATAGAGATCATCGTCATGATCCACACCCACCAAGAGGAATCTATGACCGCCCCCTTCCAAGACAAGATAATAGTGGGCTGGAAATGGTCATCGGTGGCGCCGTGCTCGGAGCAGGTGTATCAAAAAAAGGCGACGAAGTTAAAGGCGCTGCAGCCGGAGCCGGCGGAGCACTGCTTCTCAAAGGCATTCTCGACGCCACCCAAGATAAGCGTTAACCGTTAAGCGTTAGCTAAATAAGTTCAATTCGCTGGGACGTAAAAAAGGAAGCGAGCATCTGCAAGTGCTCGCTTCTCTTTTGCTATCTAAATCTGGTGCATATGAATCTTGCGCTGACTATGCGCAGGAAGTTCCGCAAGTACCAGCTTTAACTTCGGTGCCTTCCAAAGGAAGATTGTTGGCAGCATATTCATCAAAACCGCCAAACAATTCTTTAACCGGATAGCCTTTCTTAGCCAACAGCAAAGCCGCTTTAGCACCTAATGCACAAGTGATTCCATAACAGTGAAGAACTGTGGTTTTATCTTTGTTCAATGCGCTTGTGCTTTTTTCCAACTCTTCATAAGATAAATTGATCGCGCCAGGAATGTGGCTTTTGGCAAACAAATCAGGTGTACGCAAATCGACTACCGTAATTGGTTCTTTAGCAGCCAGTGCGTACTTGAGAGCAATCGGTCCGATTTCGAAAGCAAGTTTTTGTTCAAAAAATTCAATTGCTTTAGTTTGTTCTTTAGTCAGTGTTTCAATACTCATTTCATTTCTCCAATCTTTTAATTTGATACGCCCGTTGCAAATCTCATCTCATATCTAGCTTGCAACTTCGATGTGTCAAGCATAGAATGGACGGTATACATTCGCAAGAAGACACCAAATAGTTGGCTAACAACCCAAATGTTCTATAGTATCTTTTTGGAAACTATCAGATTATCAAACCAGTGCGGAGATTAGAGCCAGATGGTAAGCAAATTTGAATGCCGAATTATGACCACAATGGCCATGATTTCTAATAAATGGAAAGTATTAATTGTCTGCCAATTGCGTCCTGGTACCATGCGCTTTAACGAACTAATGCGCTCCTTACAAGGTGTCAGCCAAAAAGTATTAACCAGTCAATTGCGCGAGCTTGAAGATGACGGTTTGGTAGCCCGCAAAATCTATGCCGAAGTACCGCCGCGTGTTGAATATTCACTTACTCCCCTGGGTCAGACCCTCGTGCCCGTTTTAAATAGCCTCGAGCAGTGGGCACAAGAACATAGCGATGAAATTATTGATTGTCATAGCAGAGCCGAACAAAAAGAACGCAAGAAAGCCAGAGCAGGCGCTAAACTAGCAGCGGCGTCGCACAAGCTTTAGGCCCCACCTGCCCACCTGCAACTCAGCGCTCGCCGACGATGCGGTGAATCGTAGAATAAGCTTCATGCTTGCCGAAAGTATTGTTGATGGTAACAGTGACCATTTCATCACTTAAGTAGGCTTCCAGATTATTAGTGCGATCGAGACTTCCACCAATCCCTTCAATAAAGCCATCATCAAAGCTAATGCAATTGACGTTTTGCAGATGCTTCACTTTGTCTTGAATCTGTTTATAAAACTGATCCATCTCTCTTTCTGTTTTGCGAAAAACATAAAAGTCGATACTGTCTCGCACTTTAGTAGCGATAGTGTCAGCTTTTTTAGCGGAAACGCTGCCGCAGTCGATCCACAAAATTATATTGCCGCCGTCATCGCGCGCTACCAGGTCAGGCACAAAATGCCAGCCCGCATCTTCATCAATGCGTGGACGCTTTTTGAAAAACATCAAATAAGCAAGCAATTTAAGAGCAATGTGATCGCCCGACTCATTATTGAAAGCACCAACTACAAGTTTTTCAGTTATTTCTTGTTTGCCGTCGCCAGCTTGAATGTTAAACGAATATTTCATTTACGAACGCGAATGGGAATTGCCTCTTCAACCCTGTGATCATACTTGATTGAGAAACCATGATCACTGCTTTGATCCCACGAACTTTCAAAAGTTTGAATGCTACTAACCGCAGCCTCAGAACCTGTCAAATTCTGTGGGCAGAGTAAAGCTAGCTGTTCTTCGAATTTTTTCCTTTCGCTGCTGCACTCACTCGACATAAACATAGAATTAGAATATTTAGCTGCAAGCAAGAGGTCAAAAGTTTGTCTGGCCAAACGCTGCTCGGCTTTCTTTTCCATGCTGCTGCAATTGGCCATTTTTTGAAGACGCAGACGATTTGTCAATTCGAGTAGCTCCACGCCAAAAGGACGTGAGATGTAATTGGTTTTCTCTAACTTACTCAGACAATCGCTTGCGCTTTTCAAAGCCTGATCAATTCTGCCCTGGCGCATAAACAAATTAGCCTGGGCCGCATGCGCTTTGACATAAGCACTGGTCAATTCTTCGTAATAGCCTAAAAACATCTCGTAGGGCTTTACTAACGCAATGGCATCAGCAATCAGACGTTCAACTTCACCTTCATAACGCATTCTTTCATATACTTCGGCCAGCCCCAATTGCGCTAAGGTCAATGCCACCTCAATCTGCCAGCTTGACTGCGACAAATAAGTTGAGCGGAACATTGCCCAGAAGCCATGCTGCGGAGGAGAAGCAGCCAGCGCCTTAGTGAGCAAATCAATTTGTTCGCGATAGATAGATTTAGCCCTGGCCAAATTCTGCTCAGCTAAATAGATTGCTCCTAATTGGCTAAGCAAGCGGCAATAAGGCACCAGATCAAGATTTGAACCAGCGTCTTGCCTGGCTTCCAATAGTATTTTTTCTGCCTCGATACTGTTGCCGCGCTTTTGATAGTAGTTGGCCAAAATCAATTTGGCCGCCAGCGTTTCTTCAGCGTGACGCCCGCAAGAAATTTCATAGATGGCTATGGCCTCTTTCATTTGCAACTCACCTTCTTTGTCAAGGCTCTGTTTATGATAATCAGCAGTGAGCACTCTGCCGAAAGTCATGCGCATAGAAGCGATGTGCCAGTGGTTTTCGCCCAGTATATAAGTTTTAATTCTGATCGCTCTTTCAAACCACCTGAAAGCCGAATCTGGTTTTCTGGCCAGCGAGAAAAGATAAGCCAGAGCTTCTGGATAAACGATAGCTGTAAACAGACAACAAAGCTCAAAAATTAGCCAGAGCAGCGCTGTTCGATTATCTACTCTTTTGACTTTGGCAATATCGCCTGCAAACATTTCGTTAGGTACAGCACCGTCCATAATGTTGTTGGCAATATTTCGGCTCGTGAAGCGCAGTGTAAGCGCTCTTTCAAACTTGATTGCAGCATCCTTCTTCAACTTTGTCAGGGCTGCCACCCGGGGAAATAGTGTCATTTTCTCGGGTAAGTCTTTAACATAAGTATCTAAAGCTTCACGCTGCGATAAAAGCTTTAAATTATAGATTTGAGCTTTAAATACACGGTTATAGATGTTTGGAATGGCACGATTATTACGTTCAGCAGCTTGCACCAGTAGATGCATTTCTTTGCGCAAAGACTCGCGAGTGTTGCTTAAGAATAAAAACTGGTTGACGCCAGGATGGCTCGCCAGAGCCAGGCAGAGTGCCATATAAATTCCGGCAGCTTTAAGACTGAGAAGCAGACCGCCGAATCCGCATTGAATAATCATGGCACGCATAGTCAGATTACGAGTTGGTGGCATATAACGCAAAAGCAGACAGAGGCCCAGTGCCATTGCCACCAGAGAAAAAATGGTGGCATTGACGGCACCACTGAGAACGACATCATCAACACCAAATGCATAATTGCGCACTGCTACCCAGGCGCCAGCAATAGCCATGCACCAACTGGCAGCTGTAAGCAATTTCACCCAGAGAATTTCAGAAAAATTCTCTTCTACGCTCTCGTTAAATTGACCACTAACACGACGACGACGCAAAAATCTGACTATTAAGAGAAAAGGTAAAAAGGCCGCCACCAGTGAAAAGCAGGGCAATAAAATTGCTTGTAGCACGCTGGCACGATGTTCGTATTCGAGCAGAGTGCGCAGATTGATCCAGGCTAAATCAAGTTGGCTTTGCACCACCATTGGTTCTTCCCGACCAAGCGCATTAGCTAATGACAGGCAGATTTCAAATTCGCTCCTCGCCCGGGCTAAATTCTCGGCGCGCAGGGCGGCGAAAGCAGTTTGCCGGTGTAACTGCCACTCTACGTATTGCCTTTCCTGCGGAGATTTAGTTAAACGACCAACATTCGAAAGGTCCACACTGAGCACGCGAAAAGTATCGCGCCAGGCATCCAGCTGAGTGCCATGATCTCTGGCAGAGCGAACATTATGCCTTTGCAATAGTGAAAGCTCACCGCGAGGCAGCGTGGCAGTAGAAGAATCATACTCTTTAGAAAAAGCAACCATTACTTGATTGGACTGGTTCTTAATCGCTGTGCCAAGTGTGTCATTGACTGAACCAAGCAAAACGCTGCCTAACCAGACCATCAGCGCAAGCAATAAAGCAATCCAGGCCAGCGGCCAATGCTGGCTGGCGAATGACTCACGCTCGAAAATCGGCGTGTTATCTTTTAACTTAAGAGGATGCAAAACTTTCCTCGCCTCATGCCGTTAGCATTAAGAACAGCGAAACCGCACAGGCCAATGTGCGCCAACAGAAACCGTAGGAAAGAGAAGCTCTTTTCCTAACTTACCTGCTCAGCCCAAGGCTTGTCAAGGGAATATTAAGGGCGGCCGGTGCGCAACAGACCTTCCATCTGAGCAATTTGTGCGGCTTCTTTTTCTGCTTCTTGAGTCAATGCCAGCTTCTCGTAACCACTGAGCAAAGCTTTATGCGCTTCTATCCAACCCGGATAAAGTTCGGTGGCTTTCTTGTAACTCTCTAGAGCCGGTTTCAAGGCCCCGGTTTTCTGCTGAGCCGCACCTTGAGCCAGGTAAGCCGGCGAATAATATGGATTGAGTATAAGCGCTTTATGGGAAGCTTCTAGAGCAGCAGTATTGTCACCTTTGGCCAAGGCAATTTGAGCCAGACAAAGGTAAGCAGGGTAGCACTGTTCATACAATGCCAGAGCAGCATTGGCTGAAGCGGTAGCAGCTTCAAGGTTGCCCTGAGCGAGCTCAATGCGAGCCTTTTCACAAAGCAAACGAGATGCCACAGCTGGACTATCTACCTTGTTGGCCTCAGCTAAGGGCACCGCCTGCGATACCGCATCGAGGGCGCCTTTGAGGTCTCCAGAAAGACGCAGTGCAGTGCCGTTATAAAGGGCGTATGACAAATTATCTTGACGTTCTTCTGCCGGAATTTTATCTAGCAGGGCACGGGCCTCTGGGGTTTTTCCGGCATCAAGCATAGCTTCAATAACGCCATAGCGAAAAGCACTACGGCGCTCGTCAGGCAGTTCTTCCAGTGCATTAGTCAGCACTTTAGTAGAAGCCGCGCTCAAATCTCTCATCATTTTACTTTTGGCTAAAAGCAACTGGTCGTCTTTACTGGCGCCTTTATCACGGTAGATAGTGACCAGATTTTCAAACTGCGCAGCGGCGTCGGCGTAACGACCTTCATCGTAAAGTAAACAAGCCAGTGAGCGCATTACGTCAAGACGGCTGGGTTCGTCCGGCGAGCTATTGGGTGCCAGTTGTTGTAAAGCCAGAGCTGTGACAAAAGCAGCTTCCGCTTTCATATACTCGTCATTTTCGGCATAACAAAAACCAACTGCCACCAGGTCTTTCACTGAGGAAGGCATGATATTAAGTGCGCGCGTATATTCTTTAGCCGCCAGACTGTATTCTTTGCGCGTGATGTAATAGGCACCAAGAGAGCGGTGGGCGGTAGGGTCACTCTGATTGAGATTGGCCGCTTCCTTAAATTCTGCAATTGCTTTGTCAGATTGATTGAGCATAAGCAGAACATTGGCGTAGCCGAGGTGAAGATCAGCTCTTTTAGGATCTCTGGCGATTTGCTCTTGATACTGTTGCGAAACATCGTCATAGCGCTTTTCTTGCAGCAGAATTTTAAACAGTCTTTCGCGGGCCGCCTGATTTTCAGGATCTACAGCCAGAGCTTGCTTAAAATTGTCTACCGCTTTATTCATGTTGCCGGCCAGTACATTCATATTAGCCAGCTCGGTCAGTTCAAAAGCTTTGTCTTTGCCAAGTTGCACCGCTACTTGCTGGTCTGCAATGGCTGATTCAATATCACCACGCAATTTTTTCACCGAAGCACGATTGCGGAAATATTTAGCACTGCTGGCATCATCGGCAATGGCTAAGTTAAGCTGTTCGAGCGCTTCTGTCAGCCTCCACTGCTGAATATAAATTTGTCCCAGGCGAAAATGACTGGCACCATTTTTAGGGTCAATTAAAATTCCGGCTCGGGCCACATCAATGGCACCATCAAAATCATTGCGACTCAATTTAATATCAATCAGCATATCGCGCGCTTCAGATGATTGCGGCTCGATTTCTAAGGCTTTAAGCAAGGCTTGCTCAGCACCAGCGTTGTCTTTAAGCCAGCGCAAGCGCAGAAAACCAATGGTGCGATATGCCCAGGCTAATCGAGGATCAGCTTCAGTAGTTTTGATGGAAAAATCAATGGCCCGAGCCGCTTGACCCTTTTTGCCGCAGACGGCGGCAAAGGCGAAATTATAAAGAGCGTCGTTGCGATTAATATCAGGCACAGAAAGCAAACTGGCTTCAGCTGCATCATTTTTGCCCTGGGCCAGTTGATTGAAAGCCCGCACAACTAAAGCGTTGCCGTAAAGCCTGCGCTCAGTGTCATTTTTAATGTCAGCCAGTGCGGTACGCTCCCGGTCTACTTGATCGCTTAAGGCTTGCGACTGCTCAGGTTTGGCGTTGAACATGTAAGCAAATGCCAGCCAGCCCTGGCGATAAGAACGCCTCAAATCAGCTTCAGCACCTTTACTTTTATCGGTGCCGAGCAACTTATTGAGTTTATCGATCAGGCCTTTCCAGTCGCCGGTGTTGATCAAATGCAAACTGTTCTCATCTAAAGATTGATTGGCGACGAGCTCAAAAGCAGCAGCTTTTTTTACGCCGGCAGTTCGACTGTTTGTGGTATTTGTTGTTGTATTTGTTGTTGTAGTCGTTGTTGCATTCGGTGTTGTAGTGTCAATCACAGTTGTGGGGCGGCGATTATCGATGACAATATCGCGAGAGGCGGAAAATGCCGCGCTTGTCGAACTTAGCAGCGACAAATTTAGTGAAGCAGCCAATAAAATTGCACTACGGGTGATACCGGCAATTTTCTTTCTTTGATCGCGATAATTCACTTTTGCTTTCTCTCTCATTTAATCGTTCTCTGCCCTAATTATAATTTCAGTTTTTACTTTACTGTATTTTTTGATGCTTCAAAAATAGAAAGCTGCATCACTTCATCCATAGGAATATTTCGCAGACGCGGCCCGTCCAAAATTTTGGCGGCCACACCTTTCTTCTCCATCTGATTAATCAAATATAGAGCGCGGTCAATAATCTGCATGGGTAGACCGGCCATGCGCGCCACTTGCACACCAAAGCTGCGACTGGCTCCACCTGGCACCACCGAGCGAATAAATTCGACTTTGCCGTCTTGTTCTTTAACCAACACCTGATAATTTGCAATTTGCGGAAAGAAGTTGGCCAGGCCGTTGAGCTCGTGATAGTGAGTGGCAAAAATTGTGCGCGCGCGCACTTCGCGAGCAAGATATTCAGCCACTGACCAGGCAATCGACACGCCATCATAAGTACTGGTGCCGCGACCAACTTCATCTAATAAAATCAAAGACCTGCTGGTGGCAGACAAACAACATTGGGTAGTCTCAGACATTTCTACTAAGAAAGTAGACTGACCTTGGGTCAAATCGTCCACCGCTCCAATACGCGTAAACACTCTGTCTACCAGGCCGACATGCGCCTCTTTAGCAGGAACGAAAGAACCCATTTGCGCCAGAATAACAATTAAAGCTACCTGTCTCAAATAACTTGATTTACCAGCCATGTTTGGGCCGGTGAGAATCACTAGTTGATTTTCTTCGCTCTCGCCGCACAAACGCACATCATTAGAGACATATTTGCCCATGGGCAGAATTTTTTCTAAAACCGGATGACGCCCTTGTTTGATCAACAGATTTTTACCGTCATCTACAAAGGGGCAAACAAATTTGCGCTCTTGCGCCACTTTGGCCAGTGAGAGCAGGGCGTCAAGATTGGCCAATTGATTAGCCATTTTATGCAGTTCGGTACCAGTGGCGGCAACAGACTGGCGTAACTCCACAAATAGTTTGTGCTCCACATCAGACTGATTTTTTTCAGCGTTGAGAATTTTCGCCTCATACTCCTTTAAATCTGGAGTAATGTAGCGCTCAGCGTTAGTCAGTGTTTGCTTGCGAATATAATCAGAAGGAACGGCCCCCTGATTGGCATTGGTGATTTCAATGAAATAACCGAAATTACGATTGAAACTGACCTTGAGACTTTTGATGCCCGTGCGATCTTGTTCTTTGCGTTGAAAATCTTCAATCCATTGTTTGCCGCCGCCGAGCAGCGAGCGAATTTCGTCTAACTCAGCGCTGAAACCTTGAGCAAAAATGCCACCATCAGTGAGTTCCCGTGGCGGCTCCGGGCAAAGGGCACCGCGTAGCTTATCGCACAATTCCACCAGAGCATGAGGAGTGGTTTTAAGTGCGGTCAAATATGGGCTTGAGGCAGTCTGCAATAGTGCGAAAAGCTCGGGCAATACTTCAAGAGAAGCGGCCACGGCAGCCAGCTCTTTAGGATTAATAGATTGCGACGACATCCGCACTGCCAATCTTTCCAGATCAGAAAGACGACCAATAACCGCTTCAATCAAGTCACGTCTGGTCATGGGCAAAAGCAGTTCTTTAATTGCTTCTTGCCGGGCGCGAATGCCGTCTACCGATAGCAGTGGCTTGAGCAGCCATTTGCGCAACATGCGACTGCCCATGGCAGTTTGCGTTTGATCAATGGCCCACAACAGTGAGCCATTAAAACTACGATCTCTCGACGTTTCGGTCAGCTCCAGATTTTTGCGGGTATTGGCGTCAAGCACCAGATAACCGTCTACAGCATAGGTAGAAATGCCGGCAAAGTATGGCTTCTGCCCACCCTGCGTGCGATCCAAATATTCAAGAATTGCACCAGCAGCACCGATGGCCAGTGGCATTTCCTGACAGCCAAATCCTTCTAGAGTGCTTACTTCAAAGCTTTGCAAAATTCTTCTCTGCGCTGGCTCCGTCTGGAAAAACATTGCTGGTCGGCCGCTAAAGCGATATTGTCCGGCAATAAGTTCCGGTACCTCAAGTACTTCGCGAGCAACAACTTCGTCTACACCCGGCTTTACAAGACGCAAGGGGGCAATAATTTCGGCCGGCCGCAAACGACCGAGTTCTAAAATTAGATTTTCTTCCGTCAATTGAGTGACAAAAAATTCGCCGCAAGAAGCGTCCACGTAACCGAGCCCCCAGAGCTCTTCGCCGGCGGCTGAGGAGCGGCCGGCTTTAACTATGGCAGCAAGATAATTGTTGTCGCGAGCCGGAAGCAGATGTGATTCCAGCACCGTACCTGGTGTCAGCACGCGACGCACTTGACGCTCTACGGGGCCTTTAGAGGCCCCCACTTCACCAACTTGTTCGCAAACCGCTACTGAATACCCTTTGGCCAGAAGTTTGCTGACGTAAAGTTCGTACGAACGCACCGGCACTCCGGCCATTGGCACGCGACCGGCAGGATGGCTTGACTCAGGTCGACCAGTCAAAGTGATGTCAAGCTCACGGGCGGCTACTTGAGCGTCACTGTCAAATGTTTCATAGAAATCGCCCACTCTAAAGAAAAGCAAAGCGTCGGGATACTGAGATTTGATGTCCCAGTACTGGCGCATCATGCCAGTACTCTTGGCGGCTTCCTTTGGTTCTTTCAAAGCTTCTTTCAAAGGTTCTTTCAGCTCTTGCGGCGACTCCTTGACAGAATCTTGCGCAGAATCTTTTGAAGAATCTGGGGCCTTTTCACTTTCTAGACTGGCGGTCACTTGTTTCAGCACCCTCGTCAATTGACTTTGCGTCAGCAACCAATATTACCGTTGAAGCGCGGCTAAGTTATTAAGCTTCTGGTAATATGGCTAACTAAATAGCTATATCCCTATGTATACGACGGTAATTAACATGCGCAAGCGCGAACGCCAGCCCCAGATTATTGCTGCTCTGAGCTGCATTCTGGCACTGAGTTTAACTCTGGCGGCCGACCAGGCCTCCGCCGCTCCAGCCAGCCCCAGCGCCAAAATGGCCACAGACGCTCATGTCGACGGTCAGCAAAAAACCGTCAAAGCAGTTGACAAGCCTGCTGAAAAAGCACCAGACAAGGCCCCGGGCAAGGCTCCAGACAAGGCCGCGGACAAGGCTAAAGATTCCAAAGCGCCAGCTGACAAAAAAGAGCCGGCTAAAGGTGACGCTGCATCCACCACCGACAAAAAAGATTTAGCTAAGACTACAGACAAAAAAGAGACCAAACCGGTACCTGAAGTGGTTATTGAAAATGTAATCAACGTGCCCGCCGAAACACTGGTTGATCATGCCAGTGAATATCTCAATAAAAACGTCCGTTTTATCTCCAATTTCCACTCTTACAGCTCAATCGCCCTTGACTACAAACCGGCCTTGCGCCCGGCCAAAACATATTTGTCTTTTCTAGTGATGCGCAATAACAGCAAAGTTCCTCTCTCTGAAATGAAGTTGGCCATGCCGATTCCTAAAGAAGATGACAAATCTCCCCAGGCCAAACTTTTGAGTGAATTGAAAGATGGCGATCAGCTTGAGATCACAGGCAAAGTGTTTGCCATTCCACTTGACGAACCATGGATTGATGTTTTGAAAGTCAAACGCCTTAAAGCGGCAGCTGATGATAAAGAGAAAAAAGCATCAGCTGAAGCCGGCACCAAGTAAGCAGCTCTTGAACAAAAAAAAAGAAAGTAAAAAGGAATAGGATCAATGGTTACACCTGAATCGGCTGCCCAACTCAAAACTTTGCTTAATTCACTTAACGGCAAACATGGCATTCTCGGTTGCTTGCTGGTTGGTCGAGATGGTTCCGTAGTGTCGAGCAGTCTACCGGCAGAAGTTGACATATCCACTATCGGTGCCCTTTCAGCCACATTGTTTTCCAATAACGACGTCTCCATTCAACGCATGAACAGAGGCAATCTAATTCAAATGACTCTGCTCACAGATCAAGGCATTCTGCATTTTTATGAGGCGGCTGGCCATTTTCTCGTAGTGCTGACTGCTAAAGGTCAACGCATCAATCTGGAAGGATTGATTAGATCAGTGGAAGAACAGGGTAGATCATTAGAAGGGATGCTGAGCTAAACTTTTTCAGGTGCTCAATGCCGACTAGAACACTGGTCAAATTGAAAACGGTTACAGTGGCGATTGCTTCTTCAATCGCTCTATCGGCTTTCGCTTTCTATGCCATTCCTCAAGCTGCCGACGCTGCACGCTTTATTGACCTGACCGGCAACTGGACCGAAAAATACATCAACGCCCTGTCTGATCAAGGCGTCATCAGCGCAGAAGCAGACGGCAAATTTCGTGCCGCTGATCCGGTAACACGCGCACAGTTAGCCAGCTGGTTGGTAAAAGTTTTAGGCATCGAAAACCAGGCAGTACCTGAGAAACAGACATTTGCTGACGTGAAGCCCACAGACTGGTTTTACAAACCAGTAGAAATTATTGTGCAAAATAATTACATTGCCGGTTATGCCGACGGCTTCAGACCAAAGCAGTTTATGCAACGTGGTGAGATGATTTCAATCATTTCGCGCACTCTTGGCACAACCGTTCCTGATGATGGCACCACAGCTAAAACGCTGGCAAAGTTTACAGACAAAAGCAAAATTCCTGATTGGGCGGCGGCAGGAATTGCCCAGGCTGAACTGGCCGGCATTCTGGTTGACAAAACCGGTGACACTACTATTGATGCCAGCGCCATCGCTTCTCGTGGCGACACCGCTGCGCTTTTAAGCAAACTTAGTGACTACAAAAAACGGCAGGCCGTCAATCTGGCTCTGGCCAATCCCAAGCCAAAACAGCCTCAATTCCAAGCTGAAACCCCGATTATGGCTCAACCTCAAGCGCAGCCCCAAACTCAACCTCAGGGTCAATATCAGCCGCCACCGACGCAATATCAACAAGCGCCAAGGCAAAACTATCAGCAAACACCACCACCTCAAGGCGGCTGGCAGGGTGGTGTTCAGCATGAAGGGCAACCCGAATCTTTTGGTGCCACACCACCACAGCAACCATATCAACAACCGCCACAACAAGCTTATGCTCAGCCGCCTGCTGGCTATCCACCTCAGTATGGCCAGGCTGGTGGTTACCAACAGCCTCTCTCCGGGCGAGTCATGACTGTGGGCGCCGGCACTAAATTTCAGGCCTCTTTGAAAAATACAATGGATTCAGGGTCGACTGTTCCGGGCGAATCAGTTGAAGCTACTTTGCCATCGCCAATTTATTCAGGTGGCGTAGAAGTGGTGCCTGCAGGCAGTACCTTAATCGGCCAGGTAAGCAACGTAGTCTCAGCAAAGCGTTTTCGCTTTGGCGCCAACGGCAAAATAGACATTCGCTTTACCACCATTCAAACACCTGATGGCAGACGCTTTAATCTTTCAGCATCGGTAGATGGTAATGAAGTGCGCCTCACAGGTGGTAGCACTGCCGGCAGAGTGGGCAAAGGCTTGCTCACGACTGGCATTGGTGCTGGTGGCGGCGCCGCACTAGGAACAGGACTGGGAGCCATTGTCGGCGCCACATCTAACGGGCAGGTGGGCCGCGCCACGGGCATGGGTGCGGTCTTCGGCACCGCCATTGGTGCCGGTGTGGGTCTGGTTGGCGCCGGGGTGCGCAAAGGTTCAGAAGTAGTATTTAAGGCTGGAACACAGTTGCCTGTTCAGCTCGACGAGTCTATGCAAATAACGGCCGCTGCCGCCGTTGCTCCATATTATGCGCCGCCGCAGCAGCCACAATATCAACAAGCACCTCAAGGCTATCCGCAGCAACCTCAAGGTTATCCTCAGCAGCCTCAATATCAGCCGCAGCAGCCTCAAGGTTATCCGCAGCAGCCTCAAGGTTATCCTCAGCAGCCTCAATATCAACCCCAGGCCCAGCCCCAGTATCAGCCACCACCCCAATATCAGCAGCAGCCTCAATACTAGGCGCACCAATAATTAGAATGATTAGAGTAATTAGTTAGTCGCCGCCCCAACGTCTACTGCGACTGCCAAAATCACGCAAAGCTTGATCAAAGTCTTCGGGTAGAAATTCAGGCCAGAGCACAGGCGAAACGAAAATTTCGGTGTATGCCGCTTGCCACAACAGATAATTGCTCAGGCGCATGTCGCCACCAGTGCGAATCAATAGACCAGGATCAGGAATGCCACTTGTATAAAGATGGCTGGCCACCAGCTCCTCGGTAATCTCTTCCGGTTTCAATTCGCCCTTTTGCACTAGCGTAGCAATTGAGCGCACAGCGTCGGTTATTTCTACTCGAGCACCATAATTGACCGCCACCTGCAAATTTAGGCCGGTGTTGTTTTTAGTTTTTTCCATGGTCTCGAACATGGAACGGCGCAAATTGGCCGGTACTTTGTCTAACTGCCCGATGAAGCGCAGCCTGACACCATTTTTCGAAAGCTCATCAAATTCTTCCGTCAGGGCCCGGCCGAAAAGGTCAAAAAGATAATTGACTTCGTCGGAGCTGCGCTGCCAGTTCTCAGATGAAAATGCGTAGACGGTTAGATACTTAAGGCCAATGGCTCCTACATGCTTAACCAGGCGCTTGAGACTTTTGACCCCTTCTTGATGGCCTTTCAAGCGGGGAAAATGGCGTTTGTCGGCCCAGCGCCTGTTGCCGTCCATAATAATGGCCACATGGTCCACCGGCAAGGCGGCCAGCGGAGCAGTTTCAGCGTCAGATTGGGTCGCTGGTTCGGCTTTATTGGTTTTGGAAAATTTTGTGCGGTGCAAGGCTTTCACGCGTAAACTCACTATTTGCCATTTTAGCGCTCAGGGCCATGTCTAAGAAGCTTTTGCAAAGCCATGTGGCAAAGCCTGGTATTTTAGACTAGTTATTTAAGTACCCGTCGCCAGAGAAAACAAAGTGTTCCTGAAACCAGATTACCTGATTGAGGGTGATATTACAGATATAGACATTGAAATGCTGGCTCAGGCGGGCATCAAAGGATTGATATTAGATCTCGACAGCACCCTGGTTGAGCCCCATTCAGCCAAGCTCACCCCCGAGGCCAGCGCCTGGCTTGAGCGGGCTTGCCAGCGCTTTGCCGTGGCAATTGCCAGTAATAATAAAAATGAGGTTTATTTAGATCAGATTCGCAACATTCTGACCATTCCGGTGGTTGGCCGGGCGGCCAAACCAAGCCGAAAAGCTTTTCACAAGCTTATGACCGATTTTCACTTAGAAGCTCACCAGGTGGCCGTCATCGGCGATCGCCCCCTGACCGATATATGGGGTGGCTATCGAGCAGGAATGAAAACAGTGCTGGTGCAGATTCTCAAATCGCAAAAAGAGCCGCGCTGGAAAACTCAAATTCGCAATCTTGAGCGTGTGTTCATCAAAGGCAATTAAAAATCGCTAACAACTCCCCTGTCGAGTATGACAAACGCTGATGGAGTTGCAAGGAAGTGGTGTACTATAGACAGGCTCCTGCTTAAGGCAAATCAAGAGATTGAAAGCTGATTCACTGAAGCTTAGTCTGGCGTTGATCATTCTGCTATCAACAACTTCAATCTGCCCCTCTGAGGCGGAGAGCAAAGCTCGGCCTGTTTACCTCTCGTCAATGTCAACTCCGGCACCAGCTGTAGTGCCCGGGCTGAAGCCCACCACGCCCTCAATCACATTATCAAAGCATTTTGATCAAGGCCTTGCTTACAAAAAAAGCGGCGACGTCAATCGTGCTCTGATTGAATTTCTTCAAGCAATCAAAGAAAACCCCCGGTGCATCAGAGCATTTTACGAACAGGCATTAATTTTTCGCAGCAAGGGTTATCCCAAACTAGCAGAGTCAAGCCTGTGTCAGGCCCTGGCAGTAGATCCCAGCTTTCGCGAAGCCCGCATACTTTTGGCCACAGTGCGCCTTGAAGCAGGCAACACCGGCGGCGCCGCTCAAGAATTAACACGCTCACTGGGCCTGGCCGATAAACCTGCAGTTACTACCCCTGAAAGGGCACCGACAGTGGTGCGCCCAGCAGGCAAGAGTGCTCTAGTTTTCTCAGCCGCCAACGCCAAAGAAAATACCAAAGACAGTACAAAAGAAAGCGTTAGAACCGAGCTCAAAAGCGAAGCGAAAGCATCGGCCGCCAAAGTCACACCTAAAGTCGTACTTGAAAATGATGCCTGGGCCAAGCGCCTGAAATACCTGAGCGTCAACGGTACTGGCAGTCTAAAGGCCGGCGAAGCTTTTATGTTTTCAGAAGAAACAGGCGAAGCTGTAATTTTCCTGGCAGATGGCAGGCGCATTCGCCGTATCATCTCGGCCCCTCAAGATACGCACGAACTGGTTAAAGCCAGGCGTCCAGATATGCTCATTCCGGCAGATTTGCTATACAAACTCTCCACCTTAGGCAAGCTTGTTGGCGGTGATCCATCCGCACTGATCGATTTGAATGACAATGACGCGCAGAAAGCATCAGCACGCGAACAAGCAAAAGACAAGGCACAAACAGACAGAGAACTTTTTGGCGAAGAGGCGGTGGAGCTACCAGCTAAACCCTCCAAGCACTCTGCTGACAGCAACAATGAAAACAGCAGCGGCACACTTGGTGAGCTGATGGATGACAACGAAGTCAGCGACGAACACGCCGACAATAGTTTTACACGCAAAGCTATTCTTGAAGACAATGAATTTGATAAAGGGCCATCGGCTGCCGCTGCCGCCGACGCACGCAAGGGGCCAACCTTGAATAGCACTGAGCCTGCCGCACTTAAAGACTTCAATAAAGAACCGGTTACCGATTCATTAATGGAAAAAAGCCAAAAGCTTTTCAGCTGGCTGAAAAAAACTTTGCATATGCCTTAACTATTTAAGGCCAGATAAAATCCACTGATTGAATGAATCTCTAAAATTGTCCATAAAGTTGTGACCACCCAATTCAAAAATCTTGAGGGTGGAATTGGGAATTTTTTTATGGATCTGCACAGCATAGTGGCAGGGCGCTACAGGATCAAAGCGGCCCGCAGCGATGTGCAAAGGACAATTTAGCTGGGGCACTTTTGACACGAAATCAAGATCCCCGAAATTAAGCACTATCTGTTCGAGAGAATGTTTGTTGGTTTCAATCAATGTGCGATTGCGCCAGTTCCAATTTTTGTGCATATTCGATTTTTTGACATGATCGTACGAATGTTCCATGAACAATTTGAAGACATAAGTAACAGGCTTGAGCACACGACCAGGCAGACCGGCTGCCAGTATTGTCTTGAACATCTCAGGTCGACTTTGCGCCAGTGTGACGCTAATCATTGCCCCTAAGGAATGGCCGATGAATGCCGCCGGAAATTTGATGTCGGATGCTTCTAAAGTTTCCACCACATCGCTCAAGTGAACGGCAAGGTCTGTGTGCTCACCAGGATCTTCTGTTAGACCATGGCCGCGCAGATCAATTACATAACAGCGATATCCACGTGCAGTAAAAAACTCGACCTGGTGTTTCCACATTTCGCCGGCAGATCCGGTGCCATGCAAAAAAATCAGGTCAGTCAACTGATCGTTGCCACCACTGACAGGTTCGTTTTTCTGAATCGACAATAACAACTGAAAACTAGTACCCTACAGAAGGCTGCGGTCTGCTTGTGTGCACCGAATGCAAAGGTGTCGCCTGCAAGGCTATAGTATGTGAACCTGCCGCCTGCGATTCTGTCGTCTGCAAATCTGTTGATTGATAATCGCCACACGCCATATCTACCAGAGTATTGGCAATTTTGAAGACAGCGTCTACCTGATCGAGTTGGTGCTTAACCGGTAAAGGCTTGGCATCAATATCGCGACGGCAAACAATGTTTTCAGCGACGGCAATAATGTGCTCAGGTTTTTCAATGGCTGTGGCCAAACCCTGTTCCACCAACATTCTTGCTGTCCCTAGCTCTTGCGGCATCGGGGTTGTAATCATATCAAGTGCCATAGGCAAACGACGGGCCACAGACTCGAACGAAGTTAAGCCACCAGCTTTGGTGACCATAAGATCGCAGGCAGCCATTAAATCAGACATACTGTCATGGAAAGGTAGCACCGCTGTTGGTATCAAAGAGCGTCCTACTTCTTGTTTAATTGCTTCGTACAACTTGAGATTGTGGCCGCAAAGGAAAACTACCTGAATTTTGCGTTTGACGTTCTTAAGTGCGCGATAAATGGCAAGCATGTTGCCACCACCAGCCCAACCGGAATTGATACAAATGGTCGGCAAGTCAGGGCTGAGGCCTAGAGACTGACAAAATTCTTCAGTAGTGCAATTAGGGGGGCTGACAAAAGCCGGATGTACAGGCATTCCCATAGTGGCAATTTTAGAAGGCTCAACACCGAGCTCCACCAGCCGGCCGTGAGCAAGGTCGTTGGGAGCGATGGTCAAATCAGCAGCCTGACAAGCCCAACCACTCCAGAAATCGCCATTGGGATCAGTGACCACAGTGACAAGCTTTGTGTGCGACTTCATGCCCGTTTCTTTTAGTGCGCGAGCAATATATTGGTTTGACATTGGATGTACTGAAACGATCACGTCAGCACCCATGCTACGCAATGTCTTCTCTACATATGGTTTGGCAATTTTCCAGCCAAGTGCAGAGTCATTCGGTTTAAAGGTTTCAATAAACCAGTAGTAATACTTCATTGCCGATTGCTGATGGCGCAAAAGGTAATTGTAGAGCTGGACGAAACGTCGGTTTAGCGGGTGGGTGTTTTCAACCACGCTATCTATGGTGATCTCTATCGGACGCTCAGGAAAACGTTGAGCTGCAACTAAGAGGATGGCTGCCTGGATGGCTTCAGTAGCGCTGCGATGTCCACCGCCAGTGTCGGAGAAAAACATCCCAATGCGAATTGGTCTGGTCTTAGAGGAACTATTGTTTCCATTCAAAAGGAGTACATCCGTGCGGTTTGGGACCAACCAATTGGGCTGAAAGCCAGAGGTAGCGCAATTATTCTGATAGAATGAAATCGCCTAGCATTGCTCAAAAAAGGCGCGACCTCAAATTCCCTGTCATTTCAGATAATAATGTACCATCAAAGTTGGCTCTCACGTAGTCGGTCAAACTCTGAAACTGGCTTCGTTCCGTCCAAGGCGGCAGCCAGATTTTTAGCTCTCGGATTGGCTGTATTGATAAGCAGCGCCAGCTCTCAAGCCCTGGCCAACCCCGCCCGCTTGGCTACCCCTGCCGACGTGGAGCGACAATCTAATGTGCTCTACGGTTCAGTTTCAGATCGCTTTGCCAACGTGCCCGCAGGCACCAGGCAGCGCAAAAGACCCACCGATGTCAAGATTTACGAATTTGACCAGAAACCGCTCGCTGAGCGCCGCCCGTTCTTACTGGTTCACGGTTTAAGGGGTGAATATTACCCTTACTTCCGCTGGCAGAAAGTTGCCGAGAAACTGGTAAAAAATGAAGAATTTAACACCAGGTACAAAATTTATCTAATTCGTTATTCCAGTCTCGATAGATTTGATGTTGTTCTACCTAAATTTAAAGATGCCCTAACCTCGCTTTACAGTGCGACCAAACAGCGACCACTATCGATGATGGCATTAAGTATGGGCGGCAATATAGCTTATGAAGCTCTGACAGACCCCGCAATTGACGCCAAGGTCGCTCTTTTGTTCACCATGGGAACTCCATTTCACGGTTCTCCGCTGTTTTGCAAAGACTGGATGAATTACACGGTCTACAAACGTCTCGCCTGGCCCTGGACGCGTATAGATCACAATCTTGCTTACCATCTTTATTTCACTAAGAACTCAATGCTGCGCCAAGACCTGGCCTGGGACAACTTTGATGAAGCTATTCCAGAAGCCGGACCTTTCAAATCAAAGTTGCCTTTTGGACCAAAAGGCATACTCACTGTGGGCGATACCATTAATTTGCGCTTGAGCAAAGTAAATAGTGCTCCTGTCGATCGCAAAAAACTGATTACTTATGGCGGTTATATTGCCAGTCCATATCTGGTACCTGGCTTCAAACGTTATATTGAAACAACCGCATCTTACCCTGCCTTCCTTTTGAACAATTCTTTTCCTGCTCACTTTGGCAGAGAGCATCCGGTTTTAGAGTTTATCAATCGAGACATGACCAATATGCAAGTCTCGAAAAAAATAGCTAAGCAAGCGGGTTCACCCTTTGTTTATGGTCTCAATGACGGCATAACACCTGTGACCAGCGCTATTTTCTTGCCACCAGGGGTGGAGCGCGCACAATTTCTTGCCCGCGAAACTGATTTTGAAAAAGTCAGAGATAAAACCGATGTTGGTCTAGCTAGAGTATTCCGCAATGTAGATCACCTGACCTTTATCGACGGTGTCAGACCGATGAATCCAATCATCAACAAAGTCAACACTCAGTTTAGAGATGAGCTTAATCCGGCTGATGGTCAAAAAGATATCTTTGATTGGATGATCAAAGACATTTTAAATTCAGACAAAATTTCAGGTCACCTGGCCAAATCAAATTCTCAAGTCATCGAAGCGAAAACGGATCTAAGCGCCATTGAACCGGAGAAGAAAGTAATTGTTTCTGGCGAAAAAGAACTTGTCTTAGAAGAAAAAGAAACTGTTGCTCCCGCTCAATAGCGGCAACTCTATCGAATCAAATATTTACTTTCTATTGACTGCTTGCACGTTTGTGATTAGCATGAAAGACTTACGAATTGAAAACGGCCTCAAAGATCTATGTTTAACTACAGCGCCAATAATAATAATAATAATAATAATAATAATAATAATAATAATAATAATAATAATA
>JAVHQC010000002.1:0-7086 GCA_036170915.1 Cyanobacteria bacterium auto_48_18 | reverse complement strand
TAGACATCGAAAAACACGATGAAGACGGTCCAGAAGTAATGGTCGAAGAGCGCATGGGTATGCCTGAAAAAGACTCAGAAGACGCCATGGGCCATGCCGAAAACTACGAAGATGAGATGGCAGAGTTTAAGCGGTTCATGAAAACAGGCATGAAACATAAACCGCACGTGATGGGTTCAATGGCGATTGGTATTGCTAAGCCTAAATCTTACGGTGCAATGAAAGCTAAGAAATAATGGCTATTACCTCGTCCCAGCTGATAACAGGCATTAAGCGCCGGATTGTTATGCCGACGAGCCAAAGCCTATTTCAGCCTACAGACCTCTTGGCTTTTGCTGACGATATTATCTCTTCGGATATCGTGACCCTACTGGAAAGCACTAATCAGGAGTACTTTGTTTACAAAACAGAGATTCCGTTAGTGGCTAGCCAGTCAGAATATTCTATCCCTTACCGCGCGTTAGGGAGAGCTCTTCGCGAGCTTAAAATGCGCGATACTAGCGGCAATATTAGCAATATGCCGCTCATAAACCTGGAAGATACGCAGCTGTATTTTAATACGGCTTTCACCGGTTTGACGTGCGGTTTTCACTTTCTTAGCGATAAAATTCATATTGTTCCTGATGTTCCAGATACTTTAGTTAACAATTTGTTTATGCAGGTGTGGTATCGGTTGCCACCTTCTAAACTAATTGAGGTAACAAGTGCTGCAACTGTTGCGAGCGTGTCGTCCCCAAACGTAGTCGTAACAAGTGTTCCGCCTGGTATTACTGTAGGGTCACAAGTTGACTTTATTCAGGGTAAGAGCGGCAACAGCATTTACAGCATGGATATCACGGTACAAAACATATCCGGCACTACGATTACTTTTACTGCAGGCGAAGTGCCAACAGATCTTGTTGCAGGCGATTACATAGCGCCAGCAGGGTATTCGCCGGTTGTTAACTTTGTTCCTAACGAGGTCTATTCGTACCTCGAGACCTTGACTTGTCATCGTGCTTTGGTTGCGCAGAGCGACTACGAAGGCGCTGACCGTTTAGAAAAGCGCATGGAACGCGAAGAAAAGCAAATGAAGATGATCCTAGAGCCTCGCATTGACGGGGAGCCTACGGTGATCATCAACCCATACAGCCTTACGCGTAACCGAATACTTTCCCAATATTCTTGGTGGTCAGGTACCTAATGGCTTATGAATACCCGGAGATTCGCAACTTTTTGGGCTTGTTCCTGCAGCGCAATAGCTTTGCTACGCCTGACGGAGCACTTGAAGTTGCGCAAAATGCGGTAATTAGTCGCGATGGGATCGTAACGAAGAGCCGCGGGTTTTACACGTATTACTCGCCCGGTGCTCCGGTTTTGAACCGGCTATTTTTCTACCAAAGCAAGCTGCTCTCAGCTTATGCAGCATCTTTCAACTACTACACCGACACGGGCTCCAGCCCGAACGAGACAGGCACCCAAACTGCTCTAGTCCCGCAGTCTGGGCTAACGATCGCCATCACTGGTGACCGGGTGTCTCGCAGCGTGCTGTCCAACAATAACTTTTATGCGACGACAGATAACGGCGTTGTGAAGCTCACGGCTTACAACTCGTTGATAGCCAAGAGCGGCGCGCCTCAAGGGCTAGACCTGTCTGCGATGATAGTTCCTAGCGCGGCTGCCTCGACCTGGTTTTCGCTGACGGCTGCGAGCGTCCCAGTTTCGGCAATCGTCGGCTACCGGATTCTGTTTGGGTACCAAGACGCGAACGACAACTTAATTATCGGCGCGCCGTCTTCCGTTGCTACGATTTCGAACCCTGTAATCGAAGGCTCGACCTGGGCTAGGTCTGGAGGCGGTCCGTACACCGTCACGGTAACGACGACCTCACCGCACGGCTTAGCTACAGGCATGTGGCTGGATTTCTTTGCTGCTGCTGGCGGTGGTGCACCAACTGCGATCGAAGGCACGTATCAGATCACGGTGACCACAGCGACTGCGTTTACCTACTCGGTGGTAGTCGACCCAGGTGCAGCTGGAACCCAGACCGTAAAATACGTGTACCAGACGCCCGTCGAGCTCGAGCTGTCGATTCCGACCGAAATTACCGCAGACTTTACCTGGTTCTTCGAGGTCTACCGTTCCAGCATCCAGCAAACCAGCGTCGGTGTGCTCTCGGACTATGAGCTAATCGAGCATCGCAATATAACGGCTGGTGAGCTGAGCGCGCACGTTGCGTTCTTTACCGACGACACCGACGATTTCCTGCGCGGGGCTGAACTCTACACGAACGAGAACAGCCGCGAGGGCGAGGCACAGGCTAACTACCGGGCACCGCTGTGCGTCGACATGGCGCTTTTTTACGGCTACGTGATCTACGCCAACTGCACGACCAGGCACTTTCTGTCGTTCGCGGTTGTCGATGCTACGGCACTTGTGACGGGTGTTGACTGGGTTGAAATTAAAGTCGACTCAACAACCAGGCGATATGGCGCTTACTCCGGCTTGTCTAACAACACAGTAACGGCGCCGGTTACAAGCTCAGCTGGGCTGCTGATTACTTATGCTGCGCATAAATTACTGAACAATTTTACGGTTTACATCAGCCAGGTAACTGGTGGGGCTCTAACAGTTGGCACCTATTACGTAGTCGCTGCGACAACCAACAATTTCAAGATCTCGTTGACCAGCGGCGGCGCTGCAATTGCCTACGGCGGCGAAACGCAGGTGCAGATCCAGGGCGTCACCGACGGGACAGGGCCGATCTTTTACCTATCAGACGACGCAGACGCGGCTATACGGCTTCAGGACACTGCAAGCGGGCTAGTTAAGGCAATCAACCGTGACCCGTCGTCACTGATTTATGCGCAGTACTCGAGCAGCGCTAGCCAGGTCCCTGGCCATATCAGCCTGCAGGCCAAGGCGTTCACTGGGACGATCTCGCTGCGGGCAAACGTGACGTTAGCTGGGACGGCATTTTCGCCCGTACTTCCTACTAGTTTTTCCGTAGGGCCACAGGTCACGAGCAGCAACGACCGTTTACCGCACGGGTTTTTCGTGGCTAAGCAGAACGAGCCCGAGGCCGTGCCGCTAGTTAACTTTTTCCTAGCCGGAGCTAAGAACAAGGCGATTTTGCGCTGCCATGCTCTGCGGGACTCGTTGATCCTGGAGAAAGAGGACGGCGTTTACCGTGTGACAGGCGACAGCATCAATAATTTTGTCGTGACGCTGCTTGACAGCACGGTTGCGATCAACGCCTCGAGCAGCTCCGACGTGCTGAACAATCAGTGCGTGTTTTTGTCGAACCAGGGAATTTGCCTGGTAACGGACAGTACGGTGCAGATCATCAGCCGCCGGATCGAAGAAGTAATTCAGCCGATTTTAGGCCAGACGAACCTAAGTGCAGTAACCGGCGGTGTTGCGTACGAAAGCGAGCGGCTTTACCTGCTCACGACCTCAGACCCAAACAACCTCACAGCTACGGTTACCTATGCCTACAACATACTAAGCGACGCCTGGACTACGCTTGACGTGCTGTTCAAGCAGGGCGTCGTCGGGCCGAATGACACGCTGTACGTGATCACGACCCTAAACGAGATTTGGAAAGAGCGAAAAAAGCAGACCAACTTAGACTACTCTGCGCAAAATTACCCAGTCACAATTACGGCTATTTCGTCCGATCTTAAGCAAGCCGACGTTCAAATGCCTGTCGGTGTCACGCCTGAAAAAGGCGACATCGTAGTTAAGGCGAACGTAATAAACCGGATCTCTCTTCCGCCTGTTTTATCGAGCGGCACGACTTATACCTGCATTTTTCGGCAGGCGACGAATCTTTTGCCCGCCGATACCCCGATTCTTTACTCCAAGTACCAGACAATCATCAAAACGGCTCCGTTCCATGCTGGCCTGGTCGGCAAGTGGAAGCACTTCGCGGAAATGCAGGTGCACCAGCGCGATCAGGGTATGTCGGCCCTGACAATTACGTTTGCTGGTGCTGTGTATGGTAGTTCCGAGATTACCGAGTGGGTCGCACTCAACGATTACTCGGGCTGGGGCTATTTCCCTTGGGGCTTTGAGCCTTGGGGGCAGCAAGAGGGCATTAACCTTTCGATCGGCACTACTCCCGCGCCGATCATGCGCACGTACGTTCCGCAATTTCAGGCGCGAAACACGTTCATTCAGCCATACCTAGTCCATAATGAAGCCGGTGAACCCCTAAATATTCAATCTCTCAGTTTTGCTGTCAGGCCGTATGGCCAGAGGGTGAGCAGATAATATGGCTAACGACGTCTATTGGTTGCATAAATCCAGCGCCGAAGTCGCGACCTACATGGCCGACTACGACTCGAATTGGTACAGCCTGTCGGGCAATACTTTTCGGCAATCTTGGATCAGAAATTACATCGCGTACTACAGCCCACTGGTGAACCAAAGCGGCTGGGATACGTCGTTGCTGTTTCAGGGTGTCCAGGGCGAGCTGATAAAAATGTATACCCCAAAAGCACGGGTTTACATCAGTAAGACCGTCTCAATCCTGACAAAACAGCGTCTCGCTTTTCAGGCCATGTGCCAAACTCGAGGCGGAGACGTTGTTGAGACGGCAAAACTGGCTAATGCGCTGTCGGACCAGATCATCGACACGCAGCGCATGGACCTGAAGGTACGGCAGGCGCTCGAATGCGCCATGGTAACCGGCTGCGGGTTTTTCGAAACGATTTGGCGCACGGATCGCGGTCAGCCGTGGTCGCGAGACCAGCAAGGGAACTTGATTTTTACCGGCGGCGTCGAGATTACGACCCCGACGATCTTTGACGTGACTTACGACGTCTTGTCTCCGTACTGGGAGACGATGAGCTGGTGTAAGACGCGGGTTATAGACAACCGCTACGATCTCATTGCCCAGTTTCCGCACTTAGAGACGGAAATTTTAGCGCTGCCTAGTATTCGCGAGTACAACTCGACCTCGAGCTGGCTAGACCGGAACCTGGACAACGACGACCTGGTTTACTCAAACCGGCTTTATGCGAGACCGAGTGCAGCGCTGCCTAAGGGCAGGCTGATGATCTACGGCGACGAAAGAACTATCTACACCGATGGTATAAACATTTACGGCACGATACCTGTTGAGCCGTTAATGCCCGAGACCATGCTCGGCACAGCTATCGGCTATCCGCTGCTTAGCAACCTGCTGCCTAGCCAGGAAATGTACGACAATTCGATCTCGGCTATCGCTACGAACCAGGCACAGTTTGCAGTACAGAGCGTAACGATACCTCGCGGCTCAAACGTTAACGTTAACGAGCTAAACGGTATGCGGTTCATAGCTTTTACGCCGCAGAACGTACCTGGCGGCGGCAAGCCTGAGCCTCTGCAGCTGACCCAATCAGCGCCTGAGACTTTTAAATTTATCGAAATGATCGACAAGAACCAGCAGGACCTGTCCGGTATCGGTGGGATTCTGCAGGGCAATCCGCCTCCGGGTGTGACCAGCGGAACTGCTATCGCCACGGTGACAGCCAACGCTTTGGAGTCAAACGACGGTCCAGGCAAGGCTTATTCGATTTGCTTAGAAAAAACGATGATGCACGCGGTTAATGCCTACTGCCTCATGGCTAAGATTCCGCAGCAGATCAGTTACAAGGGCCGTAACGGCAGCGTACGGCACGATAATTTTACCGGTGAACAGCTAGCTGGGATTAGCGGGATCAAGATGATCGCGACCAACCCGATGATGCAGACGATCTCGGGCCGTGTCGAAATTGCAACACAGCTGATGCAAATACCGCAAGAGTTCTGGCCGAAGTACACATCGATTATCGAAGGTCGCCCGCTACAGGAAATTTACCAGCCGCAGCTTAGCTCCGAAGATCTAATCCAGACCGAGAACGACGCGTTAATGCGCGGCGAGCCTGCGCAGGCCTTGGCTACGGACGATCACCCGGCGCATATCCAGGCCCATGCTGGGCTTTTGAACGAAATGAGCGTGCGGTCGAACGGCCACAGCGTCCAAAACATTTTAAATCACATGATGGAACACTATAATCTAGCCAAGACAACAGACCCCGAGCTTTCAGCAATGGTAAGAACCGGAAAAATGCCGGAGATACCACAGCAGCAAGCGCCAACCGGACCACCTCCAGGACCGCCAGCAGGCGGACCACCGCACGGTGCACCCCCAGGCATAGAAAACACAATTGCAGGACCTCCAGGCGCTCGGCCAGCGCTTGCTACGTCGAAGACAGCAGAGCCAGCTCACGACTTGCTTGATCGTCCGAGGGAGTTTGCCTAATGGCCTACGCGTACAGCCAAATTGATAATCTGCTGCAGCAATCGCCGCAGAACCAGAATATTTTCCAGCAAGGCCAGCAAGGCCAGCAGGGCCAAGGCGGGCAGCAACAGGGACAAGGTCAACAGGGCCAGAACCCGGTGATCACCTCGACCGACGCTGATTCTGTGGGCGGTGGCGGTAGCAGTAACGGCGCCGGTAGTAGCAGCTCGGGATCGAGCCATGCGCCAGCTTTCAACAATTTTCAGACATCGGACAGTGCTGCTGTCGGAGCTGCGGCGAACAAGACTCAGTCCCCAGCGGCTCTGGGCCAGGTATCGCAGCAGCTGCATACCGCGGATCAGGGCTTACAGGACGCGGCTAACAGCTACGTCACGGCTGGCAAAGCCGGACAGAGCTACAGCATTGGCCACGACGACATAGACAAAGCGATAGGTGGTGACGCAGCGCCGAGCTCAGCAGTTACCAGTCTTTTAAACCGGTCTACGATAAATCCCGTAGCCGATTTTAAGGCTCCGAGCGTCACGGCTGCAGATTCCGGCAACCTCGCGAATGATGCTGGTCTCAAGCAGCTGGTGAGCCGAGGTCAGCGGCCTACGTACACAGCCGGGGACGCAGCTTTTGACCTTGGGGCACTACACCGGACGAACGGATTTAACGGCCAGGTTAGCGGGCTGCAAGGGCAGCAGGCTGATTTGCAAAAAAAGGCCAACGACTTACAGATCAGCCAACCGAAGGCTGTTACCGATTACGGCACCGGACAGCTGCAGTTAGCTCAGGGTGATGCTAATGGATATTTGACAGGAAAATCAAGCGCTATC
>JAVHQC010000001.1:0-108971 GCA_036170915.1 Cyanobacteria bacterium auto_48_18 | reverse complement strand
GCAGAGACGATCTTAGCTAATTAATAAATCGGTCCAGAGTTGCGGGTCCACCACATTACAGCTTGCAGGCGTTCAGATACTGGCTGTTCCAGCTGGCTAACTTTGCCTTGTAAATTCACCAGAGCGGTCATCTCTTCAATTTTACCTATTAGTTCGAGCATCTTCGGATTCATCGACTGATTATTATCCTCGCCCATTTGATAATATCCCCCAAAAAAACAACATTACTGATTCGCATCATCTTACCTTATAAGTCAGTGCCATTGAGAAGCTAATGCATATTCGCAGAGCTTTCAGCCGGTTGAAATGCGAACGCCCGGCTCGATTCATGCGAATAAGTATCCAGCCGGTTAACCACATCATACGCGGCAAGCAAAGGGCTGCATACCAAGCGAATATGCAGGATTACCGCTGAAGGAAAAATCGGTGATGACGAACACTTAGTTTGAGCGTGAGTGCGTGGTCCGCAGTTTTAATTGCCTCTGATCAATTGGGGCTATCACATAGGTAACAAAGAATGGTGTTTTTTAAATAGCTGAATCAAATCTAAGTGGGACAGAACGGAAGGATAATGCGTAACGAATGCTGTAGAAAATCGCAGCGGAATTATTTCTGAGGTAAAACCCTGGCTTGCTAGTATCCTTAGCCTTTCGGGCATATTGAGTAGAAGGCAACGCGATGAAGATAATACAGTGAACTATAGGGAATCAAAATTAGGAAGAAAGCATGCCGTTTCCTCTCTCTTCGGGCACCGCTCAGCAACCGCTTTCACAATCGTCGAAGCCCTGGTTTCAATAGTCATCGGCGCCATAATCACCGGTGCATCCCTGCAAATGTATAGCGCCTTAGTTCGAACGAACACTTCAACTCAAAATGAACTAAGTGCCAATGCGATTACGCAAGAAATGTTAGAAACAACGTCAGCCTTAGGCTACGACTACTTATCCGGCTATCAAGGCGCCACATATCCTCTTTTCACTAACAATCCTGGGACAATTTCGCCGCCACCAATGAAGCCAACACCAGTGCTCCTAGACTTTGTCAACAAAAAATGGGCGGACAAAGTAAAGTCTGCCAAATTTGTAGGCAGTGCCATTTACCAAGTTGAACCGGTGGCATCCATACCAAACGCTCTCGAAATCACCTGTAGCGTCACCTGGACTGACGGAAAAACTTACACTGGCCGAACGATCTCATCATCTACGATTATTTCCAAATCAGGCTTAAATAAGTGGGCGCCATGACTAGACGCGCTTTCAGGCCAAGGTTAAGTAGAGGTATCAGTCTGGTAGAGCTACTAGTAACTCTCAGCATTGTTATGATCTCAATGGCCGCATTAAGCGAAATGGCAGTTCTGATGACGCGAGCGAGCGTGACAACGACAAACAAGGTTGACGGTTTAGCAGCTGCAAGATTTGCCATAAACCGCATATCTTCAGATGTTCGCCAAGCTCGAGCAGTAGGTGACTCTTATGGAACCGGTGCAGAACGCGTTAGGTTTCCAGCTGTCACCAATCCTAAGTATGGCTCTCTGTTCGGCACAGCTCCAACTGCTGGAACAAATTGGCCGCCACCCCCTTGGACTCTGAGCGATTCGGTATTGGTGTTACAAATTCCTGTGTTATACGAAGACCCCAACAATCCTTCGAATCTAGCTAATGGAATGCCGCTTATGCTGCCAATGGATCATTTTCGCGCGGGTGTTCCACCGGTCAACATGGAAAATTTCGATACTGTGGTCTATCAGATCGTACCTGATCCCGATAGACTGGGCGAATTCCTCTTGCAGGTTGCCCGATTTCCCGGCGAGCAAATTCGGCAAGTGCCTTCGAAGGCCGTTGCAGCGATTAATCCACCACAGACAATACTCAAAGGCCTTACAGGTCCTACTACGACTGCCTCAGGAAGCCTTCCGTCCGTTTTTTCATACCTCGCACCACAGCTATCATCCGTGCCATTTACGTCCGTTTCTCCATCTACTGTGAATCCCGATGCTATAAGAGGAGTTGGGGTCGATCTTCAAATCAAAAATACAGGTCTCACAGCCCAGCAAGGGGATGGTAACTATCCTCAATTTGTCGGAATTCATGCCGAGTCATTCATGCGTAACAATATTGGTATGCCGCTATACAATTCGACAGTCGTGCCACCATGAAGTACAGGCGAAACAAACGAAACCGGTCAAGCGGCTTTGCCTTAATTGCTATTATCACCATCGGTCTAGTGGCACTCGCAATGGCTATGGCGCTATTCCCACTTGCTCTCACTATAGCTAGGAATGAAAGCTCTGGACGGTACACTTCCGAATTGAGGACCGCCTCAGAAATTGGAATTGACTACGCGATTAGACGACTGAATGATACAGCAGTCAATAACCCTGGTCAGGCTGTGCCCTCCCTGTTGACTCAGAGTGTTCCGCCTGAATATTTGCAAGGATTTGAAGGCGGGACGGTAACGACAAGGATAAAGCAACTTACACCAGATGATTGGAACGCGGTAGGAAAATACAGTACTCTTTATTCTGTTTATCTAGATCCGAATTTTGTCGCGCCCACTAATCCAGCAATGAGTGCTCAAAAGTATGTATCTCCATTCACTACCAGAGTGCAAAGTGATTACTGGCGAGTTCTTGAAAGCACGGCTAAACGAGGGCCATTCAGCCGCAGCGTGCGAGTTATACTCGAACCACGTTTTGATATTCTCGCCGGAGAAACGGGGGGCACCGGACCTAGTACATCCTACTTTAAGAATGCTTTTTTTACAAAATCAGGCATGAACATTTCGGCTAATAATGGTCCTTTGTCTTTTTTGAGTCTAAGTGAAACAGTCCAAGACGGAGCATATCCGTTAACCGTCAGATCCAATCAGGAAGTGAAACTAACCGGCGGTGTGAGCGTCTCACAGCAAGTTCAAGTGCAAGGGAATGTGGCAGTCACAAATGGCGTTGATGGTGCACCGACTCCTAGCATGACGACTGGAGTAGCGAATGGCTCAAACTTCGTCATTGATGGTCGTCTAACAACAAATACAGCTCCAGCACTAACTTATAAAGCTAGTCCAGGGCCCTTGCCTACTGTGCTTCCAACACCAGACAATGTTCTCGCTAATGCGGATCTGCAAAGCGGAGGTCCTGCCCGAAGTGATGCCTCTGGCAATCCGAACCTCTCACAACCTGCGAACATATCATCCAATTCTGATTTTATTATTCCAGCTCCAACACCTAATGGAGTAAATACTTCTACACTTCCTTCCAATCTCAATTCAAGTGTTCTACCTTCGGGCGAATATTCAGCACCAAGCTTGCAATTTAGTTCGTCAGGAAATTCTGCCATTATCAACGCAAACTCGCCGGTCCAGATGTACATCCAAGATAAGGGTGCCTTTTTCCAAAATCCAGCAGCTGACATTCAAGCGAGTGCACTCAACAACAAAGGTGCCACTTCAAACTTACAAATCTGGTATAGCGGAACACGAGCAATAAACATCAATTTAGATGCAAACTTTAACGGCACTATTTACGCACCAAACGCACCTGTTTCCTTTACTGGCACAAAAGACTTTAAGGGGGCAATTGTTGGCGACAAGCTAAACATTAATAGCACTGGGAACTTCTACATCGATACTGCACTTCAAAACTTAACTGCAAACTCCGCTCCAACAGGCGGTCTCGCATACTCTTCTAATGGCATAGGCAATTCTCCCGAACCTATTTTGCATGGCTATAAAGCTGTCACCTGGCAGGAAATTCATGGAAGCATCGTGCCTTAGCTTCCTAACCGGCCAATGAGCGAACTACAAAATAGTTCCAAATTCTCGCAACGCATTTTTCGCTTTCTCTCGAATCGGACCCGCTGGACTTCCCGAATAAACCTGCGACCACAATGCAATCAACTTATCGCGCGCCTTGCTCTTCACCAACTTCGAATTCTCAGCACGGTAAATTGAATCCCAAGCATTGATCTGCTTGATCGTCGAAGGAATTTTAGCGCGTAAAAGAACAGCTTGTCTCGCTATCCATGAAGGTGCTCCCGGAAGCTTAGAAGCTGCTTCATAATATTTTGAAGCAGCAACTTCATCGTGCGCGTACAAATACATATTGATGCCGGCAATGTAAGAAAGATACCAATTGTCAAAATTGGCTTTGATACCACGCTGAATAATTTTGTTTGCTAACAACGGTCTATGTTGTTCTGCTCCCACTGTAAATGCACAAAACCAGTAGGGCTGTACGAAGTATGGATCCAGTGCAGTAATTAGATCCAGATACTTGTCGGCAATCGCCGAGTGATCATTGGCTCGGGCAGCAGTGTCACCAATATAGCTTATAAAGGCTAACCAATAGAAGTCAGCGACTAGCTGATCGTAGCCTAAAGACACTAACCGCGCGGCTTGTGCAGAGGGAATAAAAGAAGTCTGCGGCACTTCAGAATGGCGAAGTAGAGTGGCAAAGCGAGAATGCAAGAATAGTGTCAGAGGTAGAAGACATACCAGCAGTAACCATTGCAAAAAATTAGCGCGGCCTCTAGTCATCATCCCGATTACCAGAGATTGGAATAAACCAGAGCCGTCTTCGGCAAAATTCCAGGTAGTGCACGGCCACTACCAGCGGTGCCAAGCATCGCATAGGTGTGATTGTTATCCAGTGGAATGTACACTATCTGTCCCGGCTCTCCACCTGTCGGTGCAGGCTCATTCGTGCGCACTGCTGTTGGTGTCGCAATGAGTGTTCCTAACACAGGAAACTCCGGCCTTTTGCTATACGGATTCATGGTCCCTTGCGACGCAGGCGTCAAGCCGTCTGCATTTCCACCCGGATAGTAGCTCTTCAGGGCGTCATCAATTGCCGCCGGATACATATTGCCATGATCAGCTGCATACGATTCAACCGCAATTTGCGCAATGTGCATGTTGACCAACACTTTGTCGTTTTTCTCTTTGGACTCGGCGTTCAAAAACCGTGGCGCTATCATGGCCAGCAACATGCCGAGAAAAAATACAACCAAGCCAAATTCTACAGGTGTCCAAACATGACGGTGCTTGGTCGCTGGTATAGAACTATTTGTCACGTCAACCTATTGATTAGAAAGCACCAGTGTACCGCCCGAAGCTCCATTCAAAGCCTTGGTGTCCTTATTAGTGCCGAGGATAGCGTAAGAAGAACCTGCTAAAGGGCAAAAAACAACTTGGCCCCGTGTGCCACCACTAGCACCAGGGGGATTTGTGCGCACAGATTGCACCGTACCGCTAATTGAGCCCGCAGTAGGAAACTCAGCAACGTTTGTAAACGGATTTACTGGTCCACTTGCCGCTGCAGTAGTTCTATCACTACCACCACCTGGAAAATAACTTAGATAAACAGTGTCCACGGCTATTGGATAAGTGCCACCAGCATCTGTTGCCGAAGCTTCACATGCCACTTGCGCCGTGTGCATATTTCCCTTCACCGACGCTTCCTTCGCCTTATCCTGCGCGCCAATAAAGTTCGGCAGCGCGATTGCGGCCAGAATGCCAATAATGATGACCACCACCAGCAGCTCGATCAGTGTAAAACCACTCATAGACCGCTGCTGGGGCCGCCTTCTCACAGTAATTTTTCTCACTGACATCGTTTATGACCCTCGACTAAAAGAAAATGCCCCAATAAGTCTCGCAACTTTCGCCGTCGCTTGCTGAACCAGCTCGAGTTATCAGACCCCCATAGACAAGCGTCGCCCGCACATGCCTATTCCCTATCAATAATATTGCCCAGTAAACGGCCCAACCTAACAGCTCAGCAAATGAAAAACCGCCGGAGCATTACGCTCTGGCGGCTTAACAAAAGTTCATCAACATCGCCTACCGACATTCTCCTTTTAAGAGAGTCAATCTAATGGCCGAGTGCTTAAACAGTAACGAGCTCTTTCACAACGGTCTTGGTCTCGTGACGATCGTGCGCAACTTTGCGTGGGCGTCTGAGATGGTCCATAAAGCGTTTGTGAGCCAGTGTGTCGATTTGGGTTTGTGAGGTCTTGTCTGGAACTGAGAGAACGAAGTCGGTTACTTCCTCTACTTTAGGCTCTTGTGAGTGTTTGCCAACAAGGTAGAGATAGCCACCGCGAGTTGAATAAACGTAATGAATCATGCCGCCTGCCTTTCTAAAATCAGTTAGATGCCTGGAGAGATATAACCAACGAACCATTGTTCTGTGAGAACACTGCAATGTTCTCTTCGATCCGAGTGTAAGTGCGTTTCACTCAAATGTACATCATGACATACTAAGTGCGCCCGCTTGTTTCAAAGAGAAACATAACATTCTCTGAACAATTGATCTTAGCGCCGTGTCATACGGTGATGAGAAGCGTCTCTAGGAGCCACTTCCGGTGTCGTCACTGCAGCTTCTTGTTCTGATATCTTTTGGGCCAGATCATTGCCGACTATGACAGTAACCGAGCTTTCGATATTACCAACAGATGCATTGACGATATCGCCTATACTCCCCAAATCTGTTCGAATCAAACTGGCGTCTTCCGGATTGGCTTTCTGAGCGATGATTCGCGTGCGCTTAACTCCGTCTTCAAATTCTAAATTTGCTTTTTGTACGCTGACATTTTTGTAGCCGCGCAGGGCTAAAAGTTTAGCCACCTTAAAGCCCATACCCTCGGTGGAGCTTGAGTTTTCGACTGATATGCGAATGTCGTCTTTTGATGATTCGACGAAGTTTGCACCCATCAAGCGTGCCACCATTCTGCGTGTATCAGACGCTGCCACCACCCAGTCACCATTAGGCGAGAAGGTCCCGGGCATCATTGTTAAGACCTGGTTAGACTTTGGCACGCCGCGCGCAAAGTTGGCCATTCCCATCATGTCTTGAACCGACATGTCTGTACTTATATATTGTTGGGCGATTTCCATGAGCTTGGGTAAATGCGCCAGAGACTCGGGTTTGAGCGCTTTGTCCAGCACTGCACGTAAGAAGATTGATTGTCTTTGCACGCGGCCGATATCGCCCAGGGCGTCGTGGCGGAAGCGCACGAATCCCATTGCCTGATTTCCCGTTAAGGTGTGCATGCCGGGCTCGAGGTCGATTTTGAGCTTGGCTGTCCAGTCCATATATTGCATCTTCTTGGGAACTTCGACGGTGATTCCGCCCAGTTCGTTCACCAGGTCGACTAAACCGTGCACGTTTAAAACCACGTAATGATCGATTTTGGTGTCGTTCAAAAAGCCGCTAACGGTCTCCCGCGCCAGGTTTATGCCGCCGATGGCGTTGGCGGCGTTGATTTTGGAGAGGCCGGTGCCGGGTATGCGCACTTCGGTGTCGCGCGGAATTGAAATTACTCTAAGCGAGTTGCTGATGGGGTCGAGACGGGCCACAAGAATGGTGTCTGAGCGGCCGGTGAAAGCGTCTTTATCTATCTTTTGTTTACGGCGGCCCATGTCAGTGTAGACCACGTCGACTCCGAGAAGCAGCACTGTTGTGGGTTCACGCAGGCTGGCGATGCGCAGGGCCGGCGGCAACATCTGCGGGCTTTTGACGAGCATGGCAAAATAGCCCACGCCAACGCCAGCTATGGCACAGAAGATAAAAATAAATAGCCAGTAGCTTGGTTTCAATCTAACCTGAGGATGCCTGCAAACTTGGTTATTATACGTGCTGGCATTTTTTGTTCATGAGATTCACAACGGGAAACCTAATTCGATGAGCGGTCCGAGCAAAGTGCTCGCTATAAATTTTGGGGGAATTGGAGACGAGGTTCTCTTTTTACCAACGCTGGCCACGGTCAAAAGACTGGCTCCTGACTGCGAGTTGACGCTTTTGGTCGAGCCGCGGTCAAAGTCTGTGGCCGAAGTTACTGACTTAATTGACAAGGTAATTACCTTTGATATTAAAAAAAGGCCGCTTACCCCCATCGACCTTTATCAGCTGGCCATGCTGCTTCGCAGGGGCGGCTATGACATGGTTATTTCATCTGGGTCTTCACCCATGGTGGCAATGCTTTTATTTTTATCAGGCATTCCCCTGCGTGTCGGTTACGACGCAGGTGGCCCATGGAAAGGTTTGCTCACGCACCCAGTCAAGCTTTTGCGCGATCAATATGCGGCAGATATGTATCATGACCTTACTAAAGGAATGGCGAATTATTTACGCCGCAAGGCTGATGCTAAAGCATCTATAAGAGAAGAAGATTCACCTTATCAAGTGCCAAAGATAGCTCTTAAGCCAGATTCGCTCGCTTCTATGCAAGAATTTTTAGAGGAAGGTCTGAAAAGTACCGCCACTGCTGGTGATACCAGGCCGGTGAAGACGATTTTGGTGCATCCCGGAACATCTCAAATGGCAGTGCGCAAGGGCATCATCAAGCACTGGTCGAGTGAGAACTGGCTTGCTTATATTCAACTTTTGCAAAATCAAAAAGATGCGCCATTTCAAACACGGGTTGTACTTGCTGGTGGGCCAGACGATAAAGACGTAGTGGCCGGGCTCGAAGCAGCCATGGCTAAAAGCGGCGATCAAAAACCATATATAAGTGCAGTCGGCAAAACTAAAGGCCTCGCCGACTTAGCGGCGCTCACCAGTTTGTGCGATTTGCTCGTCTGCGTAGATTCAGCACCCATGCACATTGGCGTGGGTCTCAATAAGAGTATTGTCGCTTTGTTTGGGCCCACCGATCCTGCCAAACTTATTCCCAACCAGCCAAACTTTAAAGTGCTGGCCGACAGACCTGAAGATACCGGCCCCAGTGCTACACGTCGGTCGCTGCTAGACGGGCTTGGCGTTCGACTTCGTCCTGAAAACGTTTACCGCTCTTCGATGGATTTGCTCCTGGCAGAGTCAATCCGATAAAGCTGTCGGGGAACTGTTCGCTGATGACGCGATCAAGTTCGTGGCCGCCGGGGCCGATGATGGCGAAGAGAGCTTCGACAACTTTGGGGTCGAATTGTGCGCCGGTCATCTTTGTCAGTTCGGCCATGGCTTTGTCGTGCCCAATTGATTTGCGGTATGGGCGGTCGGTGGTCATGGCGTCGTAGGCGTCTGAGACCATGATGATGCGGGCGCCAATGGGAATGTCTTCGCCGGCCAGGCCGTCAGGGTAGCCTTCGCCGTTGAAATATTCGTGGTGGTGTTTGACGTATTCGCGGGCTCGCACCAGGCCGCGCAGGTCGCCAATAATCTCGGCTGACTTGACCGGGTGCTTGCACATGATTTCGCGTTCTTCGGGGGTGAGCTTGTCGGCTTTCCACAAGATTGATTCGGGCACGCCAATTTTGCCGATGTCGTGCAAAATGCCGCCCAGCTCGATGTCGCGCAGTTCAGAGTCTGACAATTTCATCTGGCGGCCGATTAAAACGGCTATGCGACTGACTCTTAGCGAATGGCCTGCGGTGTAATCGCATTTGGCGTCGAGTGCGTCGGCTAAAGCTCTAATCGTTCCCACTGACACAGACTCGAGTTCGGCGATGGCGATTTGCAACTCTGAGAGCAGCTGGTCATTAGTTTCTTTGAGCTCGAATGCCTCTAAAGCGCGGCGCACTGTCAGCTTGAGCTCGTCGGCGTCCCACGGTTTGGCAATATATTTGTAGACGCTGCCTTCGTTGATGGCGTCTACGAGCGCTTGCACGTCGGTGTATCCGGTCAGCAAAATTTTGATTGTGTTCGGACAGATGGCGATACTGTGCTCGAGCAGCTGTACTCCGGTCATGCTGGGCATGCGCTGGTCGGTGATGATCAGGCTGATATAGTCGTTCTTCAGCACTTCGATGGCTTCGGCGCCGCCTTGAGCCTCGATGATGTCGTGTTCGTCTGAAAGTACGCGCCTCAATAAGCGGAGATTGGGTATCTCATCATCCACTACTAATATTTTGTGGCGCCGCATCTTGTATCCCCTTGTGGCCTTTCTTGCCAGGCTTTCTTGTACTTTGCGCTGGGTCGGTCGGTCTTAATCTGGCTCGCTCAGCCTTAATCTGGCTCACTGACCATTGCCGGCTCTGGTCTGGCTGTGGCTTTGAGCGGCAGGCGCACATAGAAAGTTGTGCCTTTGCCCATCACGCTTTCAAACCAGATCTGACCGCCATGTCGCTCGATAATCGAGTGACAGATAGACAGACCTAACCCCGTTCCCTGGCCCACGGCCTTCGTAGTGAAGAAAGGATCAAAGATTTTACTCTGAACCTCCTGTTTAATACCAGCCCCGCAGTCAATTATCGATACCAAAACGCTCTCGTCGGTGAGTTCGGTCTTGATTTTCAGGGCAGGAGTGGGCGTGCCCGGCGGCAGGGATTCTGCGGCGGTATTCATGGCCTGGGCGGCGTTGCTTAACAGGTTCATCCAGACTTGATTGAGCTGGCCAGGGTAGCAAAGTACATGGGGAATGGCCGCGTAATCGGCCTCCACCGGAATTTTGTCGCGACCATAATATTGCGAAAGAATTTTCATGGTGGACTCGAGGCCTTCTTGAATGGAGGCTTCTTTAAGTTCGGCTTCGTCGAGGCGGCTGAAACTTTTGAGGTCGCGAATGATGTGGCGAATGCGCTCGGCTCCCTCATTTAAATCGGCGATGATATTGTCGAGGTCTTCGACTAAAAAATCATATTTGAGTTTGTTTTTGAGATCGTCGACGGGTTTGCGCTGCTCTTCAGGAAGTTCGGCAACTTTGGTTATGACCTTTTTTAGTTCTTCAACATATTGTTTGAGGTAAGGCAAATTGCCGTGCACAAAGTTGATGGGATTATTTAGTTCGTGAGCGATGCCGGCTACAAGTCGACCTAGCGACGCCATTTTTTCCTGGTGAATAAGTTGCGACTGCACTGTTTTTAGTTCGATGTTTTTGCTATCAAGATTGAGGTTTTTAGTGACCAGATCTTTGTTTTTGCGTGAGAGCTGACCGACTAAATTGGCGTGCTCAATTGCGATGGCAACTTGACCGGCAACCACTTTGGTTAAGACTAAATCTGATTCGCTAAATGCGCGGTCGGGAGATTTGTCGGCGAGAATGAAGACTCCGCGGCTTTCTTCGCCGTACATCATTGGTTGAATAACTAAAGTGCCAAAATTTAGTTCTTTGAGTTCGGCTTCGATTGGTGCGAAAAATTTGTTCTCAGCCGGATTGTTGTAGACAAAAGTTTTGACTTTGGCACCACCGCTGTTACGCTCGTAACGCGCTTTGTAATCGAGAATGAAATGAGCGCAGTTATCGTTTAGATAACGCTTAGCACCGTGTTCTCTTGCTTCTTCAACAACCGTTGGTGGCACCAGCGAACCGGCTTGACCAGGAGTCGGACATATTAATGCCACCAGATCTGTTTGTACAGCTTGGGCCAATTGAACTACAGCTGTTTCGAAAATCTTGTCGACTTCAAGCGTGCTGCGCACACCTTTGTTGATTGAGTTGATTAGCCGTTCGCGTTTAGCGCGTTCGTCGCTGTCACTGATAAGTCGCTCGTTGGCATCGAGTTGTTCTAACAGGCGCTCGGCACCTTGCCTGGCAACACGGCTCATGTAATCACAGAAGCGGGCCCAGAGCATGGCGACTGATGCGAAGAAGAAAGCGCGTCCTAAAATGCGTCGCCATAATTTGCCTGAGTAAGCTGCGGCTAAACCTTTGTCGTCGTCGCGATTAAATATGTATGGAAGCAGTTCGGCGTTTTCTGTAACTAAGAGGCCGATGTAAGCGACAGTGACGAGCAATGCGGCGAAGTAAATGCCGCGGCGGCTGAATGTATAGCTTGATAGAAGAATGGGGAGGAGGTAGAGAACATATAAGTCTGACTCAAGGCCGCGGGTGTAATGCACTAAGCCTGTGAGGGCAACCACATCTAAAGAGATGAGGCCCATGTTGAATGCGCGCAGTGCGCGGGTTGAGTACTTAAGTTTGCGGACGATGAAAGCCAGGCCGATAAACGAATATATGCTGACACCACCAATGATGGCGGCAGTGGAGCGGAAATCAAATTCGTAACCGGCAAAGCTGCCGATACCAAAACATAGAACGAGGCTGACGAGAGCAAAGGCGATGCGAAAGCGAAGTAATTGCTCGCTTTTGAGAAAGAGCTCAGTGGCTGATTCTCTGGTTTTTAGTTTTGAGACGCGATTGGTGATGGTCGCGGTCATTGTTGCTCTGTTTGGTGGTGTTGTTTGTGGGCCCGAGGGGGTTTGGGCCGGTTTATGGGCCTTCTCGGCGAGGTAACCATTATACCTTTTTGCTGCCTAGACCCTCTTTTTCAACCTATAGGTTGTAGAAAAATACAACTTATGGGTTGTGGAACAAAGTTACAGTCAAGACAACAAAGCCACTTTACAGCACCGTTCCGTTCAAATGCCTTGGTCTATTATCTTGGCGGTAAAATCTCGGAAAGCAAATTTTGACTATATACTCGGAAACGAATCGCGGCAAGGTGAGATGTTAGTTTTAGCAAAGAAATTCTGTTGCTTTGCGGGCCATGTTAGACAATAATGGAATCATCACTGCTGGTGGGTACCACAGACCGCTTTGTAGGTTTTAACGGGAAAATATGGCTCTCGAAGTTAATTCAAGAAACGATAAAAGTTATCAGCTCACGAAGGAAGAGGCGTGGGAAGTTTTTGATGCCACGGTAAAAGATTGCCTGAATATCACAGCAACTGAATTCTTAGAGAGAAAAGAAGAGTTTAAGAGCGACCCTCACTACGACTCACTTATCTTTTTACTTCCTTTGACCGGGCATGCCAAATAGTCGCGAACAGTCGCTGATTGACCTTCAAACGCAATTCGGGACAATTCTCAATTGCGTAACACATGCTTGGACATCATCGTATTCAGTTAGCGCAGATGAATATGTGCTTGTGTCGCACAATCGTAGTGATCCGAAATCTTCAATGCTCAAAATGAAAAAGGGTCGTGAGAGCTATGCAATTCAGGCTCATCAGCGAATCAAAATATTAGATGGTCATGACTTTAAAGTAACGACGCTCAAATACTTTTACATAATCTGGCAGCCCGCAAAGAACGAGCGCGTAATCGATTGGCACTATCACCGCCGCAAAAATGATAGTTTTGAATCTCATCTTCATGTTAGAGATGACATGCACCTAACCAATCATTATTTAGTTGATAAGCATTTGCCTACCGGCCGAGTAGCTCTCGAAGATGTGATCAGATTTGCCATCGAAGAAATTGGAATTCAACCACGCGACGATAATTGGAAAGCGCTCCTAAATCAGACTGAGGCTGCTTTTAAGCACAAACGAACCTGGTGAAGTGACCTTTGACCTATTTCCCCATAGCCGCTCTGCGCTCTTCCACTTGTGCAATCATCTCAGCGCGTTTTTTTGATTGCCACATTTGTCTATAATTCAGATCATAGCCATAAAATGCCCACGGAGCGCGTGCACTGAAGACATCGAGTATGGTGCCAAAATGCTGCGAGGGAAGCGATACTTGCGTGTACTTTCCAGCACTATCGCAAATTAGCAAACCATACGAATTGCCGGTGGGTATGAAGTTAACGCTATGAGCGGTTGTCTGCGGATAAACCCAGACCAACTCTTTGACGTTTCTGATTTCAATACCAGCCAAATTTGTGGTAATCAACCAGTTTTTAGTGAGCCATAACATCGAGTCACGATAGACATTGTCAGTGTCTCTGAGCTCTTGCTCAATTTCAGAAAGCACTGACCGAGGGTCGCCAAAGCGCTTGAGAGCGAGAATGCTGGGATTTTGAAACTTGTCGGACAAACGCGTGATTGCTCTACGGATGAACACCACTGACATGATCAGAAACGGAAGCATAATGGCCAGGGTAATGCGACCTCCCCAGCTAAAACGCGTTGAATCAATCAAGAGGGGCCTAAATTTCGATCTCAATGCGCTGGCGTTAATATGTGCAACCGTAACGGACAGATCATTTGGAACATTCACCAGTGCACCGGCAATACTTGTGTCGGGAGAGCTTACGTGACGCCGTACTAGCACCAAGCCGTCATCCAGCTTCAGCAGCTGAATATCACTGGTGGCTGTAAACGTTTTTGCACCAGTTTTGCGATCAGTATTAAGCCAGCCGTCTTGCCAAATGGTTGGGCTAACAGCGGAACCTTTTGTGCAGATGTAATAACGCAGAAGCTTACTCGGATCTTTAACGGCAAGAACTTCGGCCGGTGTCATAGTTACCGGCCCAAGAACTTCGTTGAGGCTTGATCGCGCTGTGAAAACCAGCATCAAAACACTTAAAAGCGCCATAAAAATGCCTGTGACAAGCACATTGGTATTGCCGCGCTTCAATTGCTTCGAGATTATGTTGTCCCACATTGCTGGCCACCCATTGAGCTTGCTGATCTATGTACAATATTGCACATAGCGCAAGTGTTCATGATAAAGTTAGCAAAGATCACCTCTTGAAAAATGGTACTGCGGATGCAGAAGATCGAGCAGGCAGGCGTTTTAGAACCCTGTGCTCTGAAATTGATTGAGCTTGGCGACAAATCGTCGACCACGGAGGCGCTCGCCCAAGATACTGTCAACTTTCTCTACAATCAGCTGAGTGAGGGTGAAGACGACCCTTGTGCGCTGATTAGATTTTTCCGCACTATTCCTTATCAAGACTTGACTGCTCACTTGAAAAAGACCGTCAATGAGATACTCACTGAGCAGCCTTCGCCTAACACTAACTGTCTGACCTTACTGGCTTCACGCGGTAGTGAAAAAGAATGGAACGACCGCTTTCAATCGCGCAACCATCAAGTTATTCCCCTAACCAGTTCTAAAATTGTTGAAGCGGCACCAATGGTGGCACAGCTGATTAAGCGTCTGGGCATCGACATTGCACAAGTGGTGACGCCGAGCCCCGGATTGTTTTTGAATCCGAAACAAAAAAGCTATCACGTCATGTACATACCAGAAGCTTTGAATGATCCGTCTATTGTTGCTCAAGATGAATTTGTTGTACCTCAGAAAATTCGCACCGTAATTGGGTTTGGAGGCCTACTTCCCTCTGGTGATATGTTCGCTGTTCTTTGCTTTATGCGCGTTTTCATTGCGGCTAAAACAGCGGCACGCTTCGGATTACTGGCTCAGGGCCTGGAAGAAGCAATTATTCACTTGCCCCGCGAAAAACATAATAGAGCACGAATCTTACTTGCTGACGAAGAACACACCGCAGACAGGCTGCTCAAAGTGCTCGGTCAGCATCACGAAATAGTCGAAGTCAGCACTCTGGCCGCGGCTAAGAATGCGCTCAATAACGGCCATTTTGACATGATTGTTTGCGGCACAAAATTCGATGAATCGCGCATGTTTGACTTTCTTCGCCATACCAAGCAAGACAAATCACTTAAACCAAAACCATTTATCTGCCTGCGGCAATCAACACGAAATGCGCATCTTGAATCGACTGCTCCACTAGCTGCGAAACTCATCGGTGCAACGTGTTATCTCGATGCTGTCCAAATGTCAGATCAAGATTTGGCTATAGCCATTGATGCCTATTTGCCGAAAGATATCTGGATGGGCGAGTAGGTCTTTTGGCGGCAAAAGTGCTTTACAGAAAAACTCGAAGTTTTTCTGTAAGCAGATTCAAGCCGTTCTCGGACACCGAGCACAAACTGCACGTTAAATAAATGGAACCAAGAGCATTTCTGTCAGTCGCCATCGTTGATTTACTAAAGAATTTAGGTTCAGCCCATGACTATAGAACCACTCGTTGAGGTGGCCAGCATTGATGCTAGGTTGCCTGCCCAAGATACTTTTCGAATTTTGATTATGGACAGTGTCGAACATGCCGACCTTTTGAAAGAAGCTTGCAAACATGCCGGACACTCAGTTGTGGGAGCTCACACCATTGATGAGGCATTTGCTTTTCTAAATGGAACGGATCACGCTGACGTTATCATTTGCGCAGCCTATTTAGAAAATGAATCGCTCTTTGATTTTCTAAAACGGTTGAGAAAAGATCCAGAACATACCGAAGCGATGTTTATGATTCTGGCTCTAGAGCCTGGTCCAATGGGGGCTCGAATCAACGCTTCAACAGAAAGAGCAGGCCAGTTGATGGGGGCTGATGCTTTCATTAGTATGCCGGTCTTCGATGCTCCGGCATTGATTGCAGCAATTAAGAGGTTACTGCCTCGTGTGCCTAAGCTGCAAAAGGGCAAAATCAAACAGAGGTCTTAGGGTAGATTATAATTGCGCTTCCCAACAAGGTCGCTAATTAACAATGACACAACAGGGCCAACTCAAAGAAGCAAAGATCTACAAGGCGTCTAGCAGCGACTTGAAAAAAGCCTATTCGATAGTTCAACAGTACTGCGAAGAAATTAACGCAACCGTGCGCGAAAACGAACAAGAATTTGGAAAGTACTTCGAAAAAGCTTCTGGTGTTTGGCTAGCGCAAGTTGATGATCAATTAGTCGGCTGCATCGCTGTGCGTCCGCTGCCGCAGATAGAAAATTCGTGCGAAGTAAAACGGTTGTATGTCAAACAGCCTTATCGTGGCCAGGGAATCGCCGAACAGTTATTGCAATCACTGCACCAGTATGCCGCTTCTGAGAACTATCTGTGGAGTTACTTGGACACTAAAGATGACTTGCAGGCAGCCATAAAATTCTATATTCGAAATGGTTATGAGCATTGCGAGCGCTACAACGACAATCCGCAAGCGACCATATTTATGCGCCGTAAACTTTAGCTACCAAAACCGGTTGCCTCGGTACTTCTTTCTCGCTGTCAAAACTGCTTACAGAAAAACTTGAGGTTTTTCTGTAAGCAGTTTTACTTGAGTTTTGAACACCCTGGACAGACCTGCCGTGGCCGTAAAACAGCGTTGCACAAACTGCCAACTGGCACTACAATAGTAGGCATATGGCCGAGAGGTAAATTATGGACCGCGATAGAATACTTCGCGCTTTATCGGCGCAGGGTAGCTGGACTGCCAAGATAACATCAGACATTCAAATGCTGAACGCTGTCAATGAAGGATTTTCTGTTGATGCGTTAAAGAGCCTCTTAAAACGCGGAATTATCGATGAAGCCGAGCTTAAAGAATTTATTCCAGCCCGCACGCTAGCTCGTAGAAAAAACGAAAAACGCCTGACTCCAGAAGAGTCCGACCTCGTGGCTAGATTGGCACGCATTTATGACTACACAGTGGAAGTGTTCGGCGACAATGTAAAGGCGTCTAGATGGCTGCGGACAACAAACAGAGCAATCGACGGAGAGCTTCCTCTGACTTTGCTTAAATCAGAATATGGTGCTCGAATCGTAGAATCTATTCTGGGCCGAATCGAGCATGGAATCTACTCCTAATGATCGTGTATCGAATTTGCGCTCGTCGTCACATCGCATTAGATGGTGAAGGAGCAAAGCTGTTTGGCGGCAGATGGAATTCGCCAGGTCGACCTGCAGTCTACACTTCATCAAACCTTTCACTTGCAGTATTAGAAATGCTGGTGCACTTAGACTTAAATGATTTTCCCAGTGATCTAGTGTGGCTAAAAATAGAATTGCCAATGAAAGAAGGTGCTACCTTCTCTGAAGCAAAAACGCCAACCCAGTCGGAGGCGAGCGCTTTCGGAGATCAATGGCTGAGCAAGAACCGTACACTTTATCTCGTTGTTCCATCAGCTGTTATCTGTGTAGAACAGAATATTATTCTCAACCCTCTACATCCTAGAATGACAGACGTCAAAGTGCTAAAAACTAACCCTTTCGAGTTTGACGAAAGACTTTTTAAAGTCTGACGACCTATTGATTAAGTGCCCGTGCCAGCAAGTTGGTAAAGGTAGCAGTCTTCATGCGTCTAAACTTGAACAAAATCGCTGGGGCAGGTGCTCCTGAAAGCAACACTTCAGGCATCGCATGCGGTGCAGTCTCATCAATCGCTGGCTCTTCAATAATTGGCTTATCATTCTCTTCTACAGATGGTTCTTCGACAACTGGCTCAGCCGCAGGCTCTTCTGCACCTTCATTTGCCGTAATTGGAATTACATTTTGCCGAGTGCGTGTGATAAAAGAGTAAAGATTTTCATTCTCCAGACCCATGCCCGCAGTGTTAACACTGTAACCAGGCAGGTTGCGTTGAGCGTTGCGATCATAACGCTTGCTGGGGTCCACACCATTGCGGAGAATGTCGCCATCATGTTCACTTTGCTTGCTGCCATTGTGACGCCAGTGTGCCAGGGCACCATGCTGAGATCTTGTTTCGTGAACTATCCTATCTTCAGTAACCCCTCCGCGAAAGAAATTTAGAGTTCGGTATTCGGGCTCGCGCTCTGTAACAGCCGTTAGCTCTACAGAGGAAGTTGTATGAAGAGCTCTTAAATCTTCTAAGGTATAGATAACTTCAGTACTTTCATCGTCAGCATTTTGCTCTAAAGGTTGACTGTCTAACATAATTTCGCCTCTCAAGTACCGTGTGGTGGTGCGCTCACTGTGAACAAATATATAGTAGTGCCGCACAAAACCAATAGATATAGGGGCTTCCCTCAACTTTAATGTTTGAAAACGAATACTCACTGTCTGACTGCGTTCTAAGCATTGTCGCCGATCGGGTTTGCCGAAACTAGGCACCAGATCCGGTATCAGATGAGTTGAATGCGATAGCTCAACTAGCAGTTTTGCAGACGCTGTCGGGCTAGGCGCAAGGCTGAGTTCTTAGATGCAGCTGAGCTTCTAAATGTACTCCGACGCCTTGCGATACACTTCGGCGGCATCGGCGAATCTTCCCAGCGACTTTAGAGCTGAACCCCAGGCATCATAAACATCTGCGTCATAAGGGTCGAGCTCTGAAGCTTTCTCGTATTTCTCTAGTGCTAATTCTTGCAATCCGAGCAGTGACAAAGTTTTGCCCCAGTAGTAAAACAAACCGGGGTCGCCGTCTGAGTTTTCATCGGCCTCGCGAAACATTTCGTCGGCTTCGACAAAACGTCCTTGCAGTAAAAATATTTGGCCGGCGACAATGCGAGCGGTGGCATTTTTTGGATCTTCTTGAATCACCAGTGCCACCAGATCGACGGCTTCGTCAAGACGTTGTTGTTCTTTGAAGGCACGGGCAAGCGAAACACGCACATCAGAATCTTGTGGATTGGCTGCCAGAATCTTGAGCGACTGCGCTTCAACAAGCTCATAACGAGCGGCTTTCACTAATCTATCGAGGGCTTCTTTTTGCGGGTTCAAACATTGCGGATCTAAATTAACAGCAATGCGCAAGTGATTTGCACCAAGTTCTGTCTGACCAAGTTCGTCTAAAGCGCGTGCTAAATGCAAATGCCCGAGCGCATAATCTTCGCGCATACTGATTGCTTGTTCAAATTTCTCTACCGCTTCCGGATAATTCCCACCCAACATCAAAGCGCAACCCAGGCCGTCTAAGGCTTGATAGTTGATTTGCGATTCTTTTAGTACGCGTTCAAAATATTGTTTGGCGCGATCATAGTTGGCGATACCTAAGTACGCGTGGCCGAGCCAGAAATCAAAGCGGCCGTCTTGTTCTTTTTCCTGCAAAACATTTATGGCAGCCTGGCAGCTATTCATCAAAATCAGAGTGACAGCCAGATAGACGCGCACTTCGTTATTGGTTTTATCAATAGCCAGGGCTTTTTCGAATGCTTCAGCGGCGCGCTCATACTCTGCCAACTCGACGCAAACCAGCCCGAGATTCATCACTGGCTCTAAGCATGTTGGATCCATGTCGGATGCTTCGAGTAATTTATCTGAAGAATCTTCGGCGCGTCCGGCCTTGAATAGTGAGACGCCCCAGTCGTTATATATCAAGGCGCGCTCTCGGGCGGTGAGCACGCGGTGGCCCATTCCCACTGACTCTTGGAAGAGTCGCACGGCGTCGTCGATCATTCCGGCGTTGGCCATGGCAGATGCAGCGTAACGCAAGGTAGTGATGTCTTTGCCGTCTACCTGCCAGGCGCGCATGAAACATTTGCCGGCATCCACATCGTTGCCCAGGGCAGAGAGTGCGATGCCGAGACAGACCAGGGGTTCTGGAATGTCTGGTTCATTGTTGGCGGCGGCTTGAAAATATTGTGCCGCTTCCATAAATTGCCCCATGCGGAAGCTTGCCATGCCACCCTGCACGTACGCGGCGCTCAATTTTCCATCAATCTTTATGGCCTGATTAAATTGTCCGATTGCTCCTCTGAAGCTGCCATTGGCCATCAGAGCCATTCCCCAGTGCAAATGGCCTACTGCATAGTTGGGGCGGCGCTCGCAGGCTTCGCGAAAAGCGGGCATGGCTTCGGCCGGGCGGCCGTCTTTGAGCAGCACCAAACCTAATTGATAGTGCGCGTCTGAGCGGCTCGAGTCGATAGAGAGAGCGGTTTTGAGATGGCGTTCGGCCTCGGGCAACTTGCCGCTGTTGAAAGCGATGATGCCGAGTTGGCATTGCAAGTCGGGGTCGTTGACTCCACTTGGATTCTGCTGACCGAAACGAATAAGCGCGGCGTAAGCCTCTTCCCACTTGCCTTGTGAGACTAAATCAGAGACTAACTGTGATATTTGGGCAGACACCCAGAGACTCCTGGCATTTTAGCGGTAGTGGAAATTCAATAATACAGCCGCGCAGAGTAAAAACTGCACTCCCCAAAAAGCCAACACCACTTGCCATTCCGCCCAGCCCTTTTCGGCCATGACCGCTTCGTAGTGATGATGTAAAGGTGCCATGCGAAATAGCCGCTTGCCCTCGCCGGGTAGCTTTTTGGTCAATTTGAGCATAATTAAGGCGGGAGCGCTCATGGGTTTTTCAGGTGTGTACGGCTTGGTGAGCTTGAAATAAATCACCTGGGCCATCACCGAAAGAGCTTCGAGAATATAAATCAGCGAGAGCGGCACAAACCAGATTGTGATGCCGCCGGCTAAAACGATGCAGGCCATTAATCCGCCGATAAATAGCGAGCCGGTGTCGCCCATGAAAATTTTTGCCGGATTGGCGTTGAAGAAAAGAAACCCGAGCAGTGCTCCGGCTACGGTGGCAGATATGGTGGCATAGCCGTATTGCACCGGCGCGTCGCTGCCGGTGGCGAATAAAATCACGGCCATGGTGGCGAAAATCTGGCAGGCGGTGCCGGCGGCCAGGCCGTCCATGCCGTCGTGCAAATTAACGGCGTTGGTGGTGGCTGCTGTAAGAAATGCGCTGAGGGCGATGAAAATAATGGCAGGCAAAATCATGATTGCCACTGGCTGGGTGATATCAGGCATGGTGCCCAGCTGGCCGTGCAAAATTGAATAAAGGGCGGAGGGCACAATCAGGCGATTGTCATTCAGTGCCACCAGCACCAGGGCCAATACCACGCCAAAAACAGTCTCGGTGCCTAAACGCACATATGCTGATATGCCTTTGTTGGCTTTCTGTATAACCTTGGCTGAGTCGTCTATCAGCCCCACTATTCCGCACAAAACCCCTGTGATAATCACAGCGTAATAGCTCGGGTCATGCGACATGCCGGGGATGAACGAGATGCCAATTGTGGTGGCGAATGTGGTGATGATAAAAACCAGACCACCCATGGTTGGGGTCTTGGCTTTATGTGCGTGACTGGCCGGGCCTTCTTCTCGCAAAAACTGATTGATTTGCAGACTCTTGAGCCACTTTATGTAGAAGGGCATGCACGCTGACGTTAAGGCAAGCGCAATTACACAGGGCAAAACTAGCGAGTACAAGGCTGCTAGCAAAGTTCCCTGCGGAAATAAAGCCGCAGCGTGTCCGTTTAAATTGACTGTTTGATTCCCGCTGGTTAGTCGAGGTAGAAGCTAGTCACAATCTTACGATGTTCCTTGGCATAGTTTACCGACTCAAGCAGTGTATGACTCGTGTGATAGAGGAAACAAATTATTTGCTGGCATCTATCGATTATTTCATGGTTGCATATGCGACTGGCATCGGCGAGCGTCATGGTACGTCTTTCAGGATACTCAACGATATTCTTGATACCTATTAAAAGGTCCTGAACTTCGCCTGGCTGTTGGCTGATTGTTTGGGGCAAGATAATATTTAATCGATCAGGATTCGCTCTTTGCGCGCCGCGAATAACTGCCATGTTGCATCCGTTAGCACCACCGCTGGTGACCACCTGGTTGCCTGAGAGCACCAGCGCGTAAGAAAGCATTTCTACCAGTTGCTGATGTGTGAGTGGCAGGTTGCGGGTGCCGATGATGGCGACTTTGCGCGGGCCAGACTGTTGGATGAGCAATAACTCTTGGGCCAGTTCATCGACTGTAGGTATAGTGGCGGCACTGGGTTCAATTCGACTCATATATATCTATCCAATCCCTTTTATATAGACGCAGTCATTACTGGTCTCAACAATCTGCTAGCTAATCATTAAGATTACAAGTCTTCCCGGTGGTTTTACCCTAGCGAGGTGCTTGCTGTTTACAAGTTTTAATTAACAGCGAGGCGTCAATGACGCACAATTACTCTTGTAGGAGCCTCTGGCGCTGCGTTTCATTGATATTCGCCAGGGAGTCTTAAGCATAGCAAGCAGATATCCGCCCAGGTGCGGAGCAAGCTTGACATCATTAATTTTGCGGCAAAATGGCACATGCCTGCGCAAGAGCCCTGCCCAATCACTTTTAATATGGATGGAGAAGCCGTGGGAAGAGACAGTCAAGTTATGGCCGGCAAAGACAAACAATTGAGCTTATTCGGGTCGAGCGACCTTGAGCCCTCTGACGCCGACGAACTGGCTCTGGCCGAGTTGGAAGTGGAGGAGCTCAGCAGCCTGGCCATTGAGCCTGAAGATCTCGAAGAAGATTTGACGGTGGAATTTAAGGTAGAGGACCAAGCGCAGGCTGATGCTGTTAGCACTGGTCCTTCTGCAGCTGGACCTGCTGCAGCTGTGCCCGCCAGCGCCCAAGCTTTTGTGCAATCGCGCTACGTGTCTACAGCCCCGCCAGCTCCGGCAGTTGCGCCTCCAGCACCGGCGGCACGCAGCTTTGTACCGCCAGATCCTGGCCCGCGCTACGGACGCTCTGAATACGCCCCCATTTCTGATGCCGAAGCGGCTGCCATGGAAGTGAAGCTGCTAGATAGATTAAACGCCGAGCAAGCCCAGTGCGTGTCGCAAGAATGGGGACCATCATTAATCATTGCCGGCGCCGGTTCGGGCAAGACCACGGTTTTGACCAAACGCATCGCCTGGATTATCTCCAAATTGCGCCAGGAGCCCGAATCGATTCTGGCTGTCACTTTCACCAATAAAGCTGCGGGCGAAATGCGCCAGCGTATCGAAAAAATCGTGGGACCATTCGAGGCCAAGCGCATTGCTATTGGCACTTTCCACAGTATTTGCGCCCGTTTGCTGCGCCAGGAAATCACTAACTACAAGACTGCAGACGGGCTCAAATGGGATAACAATTTTGTCATCTACGACGAAACCGACAGCATGAGTCTCGTCAAAGGCCAAATAGTCAAACTTAATTTAGACGACAAAGTCTTCGTGCCTAAAGAAGTGCGGCACACAATTTCGTCGCTTAAAAACGACGGCTACACGCACCAGAGTTATGCCTCTGAAGCGAAAAATTATAGAGAAGGAAGACTGTCTGAAATCTTCACTGCTTATCAAACAGAACTGGCGCGCAATAACGCACTAGATTTTGACGATCTGATTTTGATTTTCACCGATTTGATGCAGCAAAATCAAAACGTGCGCGAGCGCATGCAGCGCCGTTATCGCCACGTGCTGTGCGACGAGTTTCAAGATACAAACAAATCACAATACGATTTGATTTCATTGATTGCCAAAGTTGATAGCTCTGAACATTTCCTCACGCGTGAAGCCAAAGAAGCGGGCAAAGAACTGACACCAGCACAACTGTGGCGCGAGCGCAGCCTTCTAGTTGTGGGCGACGTTGACCAATCAATTTATTCATGGCGCAAAGCCGACTATCGCATCATTCTTGGTTTCCAAAAAGACTACGCAGGCTGCGAGCTGATTAAGCTAGAAGAAAATTACAGATCTACTGCCACCATTTTAGAAACTGCCAACAGCATTATTTCTAACAACACTGAGCGCATCGAGAAAGAACTGAGATGCAATCGCGGCAAGGGTGGAAAAGTCAATTGCTACGAAGCGCAAGACGAAATTGACGAAGCCTATTATGTGGCCGAAGAAATCAAACGCTTGAAAGCGCGCAACAAAAAATATGCCGATTGTGTTGTGCTTTACCGCACCAACTCTCAATCACGAGCGATTGAAGAAATTCTTGTGCGAAGCCATATTCCATACATAGTAGTGGGCGGCACCAGATTTTATGACCGTCAAGAAATCAAAGATATGCTCGCCTACATGAAGCTTGTCTACAATCTGCGCGACGGTCAAGCATTTAATCGCGTCATCAATACTCCGAAACGCGGCCTCGGCAAGACCACTCTTGATAGAGTCAACGCCTACGCCGAGCTGAAAAACTCAAGCCCACTAGAAGCCTGTCTAGAAGCCGATCGCATTGCGGATCTTTCACCTAAAGCAGCTATTGCTTTGAAAGATTTTGCTCGCTTAATTGTGTCGCTAAATCAGCAATCAAAAGTGATACCAGTATCTGATTTGCTCGAGCAAATTTTAAAAGGCACCGGTTACATATCACGCTTAGAAGACGACGCCAGAGCGGCAAAAGACGAACTGGCACTCGGTCGCATCGACAACGTTATGGAACTGGTGGCGGTGGCAAAAGAATTTGAAGTCAGCGCAGATGAGCCAGACTTAGACTCATTCTTAACACGCATATCGCTGGTAAGCGATCTCGACAAAGCCAACCTCGATGAAGACACGGTCAAACTGATGACCATTCACTCTTCTAAAGGTCTCGAATTTCCTTGCGCCTTTATCATGGGTTGCGAAGAAGGATTATTTCCCCATGTGCGCTCTCTCGATTCGCCCACACAGATGGAAGAAGAACGCCGCTTGATGTACGTGGCCATCACCAGGGCCGGTGACATTCTGCACATGACCCTCGCCCGCAAACGCACCATGATCGGCCGCGGATTTTCAAACTCAGGCTTCTCGTCGACCTACACCATTCCCAGCCGCTTCTTAAAAGAAATCACACCTGGATTGGTTTCAGGCTTCTACCCAAGCGGTGATGAAGAATTCAAACGCAATTCTGGCGGAAACTTTGGTGGTGGTGGCAGCTTTGGTGCCTTTGACGACAAAGCCAACGAAAGCCAGGAATGGGACGACCGCAATAATAAAAAGCCGGGCAACTTCGGCGACTCTAAATATGGCGGCAACGATTACGCCACCGGCACCTCTGGTGGTTACAAAAAACCAGCGTCAGGTGGTGGCTCGGGCTGGAATAAAACTCAAAGTGCCGGCGGCTACAACCGACAAACTGGTTATCAGTCACAGAACGCCTCGCGGCCTCAGGCTATTCGCGCCGCCGAGGGTGTCAAGCCAAGGGCCATGCGCAAGTTGCCGCCTGAAGACAGCACCCCCAAAGGCATGCCTCCGCAATTCCAGAGGCTGCAAGTGGGCGACACCGTGCAACATGTCAAGTTCGGCATCGGCAAAGTAATCACCGTTATCGGCGAAGGCGAAAAAGAGCTGTATAACGTGGCTTTCGAGGGCGAAGGCAATAAGTTGCTTGATCCGAAGTTTGCAAAACTTACAAAACTCTCCTGATGGCATCCTCTTTGTAAGACCATAGACGCGATTAGTCTCAGTTGAGCAAGGGGGTCACAAGGTGGCAGTGGAAAGAACTTTTGTCGCGGTCAAGCCTGATGGCGTTGAGCGTGGTCTGGTTGGCGATATTCTCGGCCGCTTCGAGCGTCGTGGCCTCAAACTGGTTGGCATGAAGATGATGGTGGTCCCGGTTGAGCTGGCTGAGCGTCATTATGGTGAGCACAAAGGCAAGCCATTCTTTGAAGGCCTGGTCAAATTTATTACCTCCGGACCAATTGTAGCGATGGTTTGGGAAGGCAAAAATGCCATCACTTTAGCCCGCAATGTCATTGGTGCCACCAACCCGACGGCTGCCGCTCAAGGCACCATCCGGGGTGACCTGGCCACCGACATCGGCAGAAATGCGGTGCACGGATCTGACGGCCCAGAGAGCGCCACGCGTGAGATAGGTTTGTTTTTCAAAGAAGAAGAACTGGTCAATAACTGGAATCGCACCATCGATAAATGGGTTTGCGAATAATTTAGACAACTAAGATGACGAGTTAGCTTCGAGCAAAATCGTCTCAACCGCTTGGAAGACCTCCCCCACCGGGAGGTCTTTTAAGCATGCCAGGGTCTGGATGCGACAGGTTTTAGAGAAGCAAGGTTGGCAAGGAAGATTGAGATGCACGGTACTACCCATACTTCCGTACGGTCCATTGCGCAACCACGGAGTGGCACCATGAATTGCCACCACCTTTGGTTTGACCCCCTGCAACACCGGCGCTTCACCGGCGGTGACAAGAGTCTCATGTGCCGAAGCTAGCGCCTCGCTTTTTGCCACCACGGCTTGATGCGCCACCGCGGCAGCTAAATGCAGTGGGCCGGTATCGGCACCAACTACAAGATCGCACTTTTTAAAGAGTGCCACCAGCTGCATTAAACTGGTTTCACCAGTGAGGTTTTTTACCGAGCCGGGAAATTCGGTAGAAAGTATTCCTTTATATATAGATTGATTTGTGGTGGCATCGCCTGGGCCACCACAGATAAGCAGACGAGCCCCAAAACGCTCTACCAGCATACGTCCGAGGGCTATCCAGTGCTCTTGCGGCCAGATTTTAGTGACCCAGGTGGTGCCTGGAATTATGGCAATCAGCGGATTTTGCTTTTGCCCCGCCCCTGATACTAGTTCTGTGGATGGTGCCAACTTATTGGTAAGCGGTGCCAATCTATCGGTAGACGGTGACAAACTAACTGTAGGCGGTGCCTCACCGCTGGTGACACCGGCCCAAAAATCTCGGTCTAGACCAGGCAACTTAAGAACCGACGCATCGGCACCACTCGAGGCCGTGTCTGGCAGCGGGAAACGAACGGTCTGATCACTGAAAGAAAGTCGCAAGCAACTACCGTGCTCTTGGGCTAGAACCTCGAGCGCATAATCGGCCAGGGCAATATTGAGGTCAACTACATGACGGCCATGTCCGAAATAGTCATTCACTTCTAAAGCGTGAGTCAAAAACTTATGGGCCCATTCTCTGGTGTCGGCAAATCCGACGCGCAGTGGTGCGCCCGATAAATAGGCAGGCACGGCACTCTTGAGCAATCCTTGAGCATCTATCGCCAGGTTGAAATTGTAAGCTTTCAACTCTTTGAAATACTTTCTGGCTTCGGTGGTGGTAGGCAATATGGTGGCAGGATTTTTCAATGCCTTTAGCCAGCTTTTGCGTGGTAGCACCAACACTCTATCGACCACAGGGTTGGCCTTGATGAGATCTTGAGCAGCCGGCTCGACCAGCCATGTCAACTCCACTTCGGGCAATCTTTCTTTGATTCTTGCTGCCAGAGGTAAGCAATGAACGACATCACCCATGGCGCTAAGTTTTACAATCAGAACTCTCAAGTCATTCCACCAGTGGGGGTTAGCAGCGCCACCAAGCTTACCCGATTGTACAACTCCTGCTTTGATACCAGCCATTATGAATGGTGCTAGTGTCGTCAGCGTAAAAAATCACCCCTGGTATCACTCCAATCTGGTATCAGATCCCCGAAACCCTTGGGGCACAAGGCTTGAAAATTTCTATATACAAATAGGTTATAAACGCATACTTGTTTGGTACAATACCTATGCCACCTAGAGTGGTGGTAACCGTTAAACGGTGGAAACCATTTAAGTCCCACCGAACATTTAGAGCGATGCAATAACATGCAGCGCTCTACAGAGAAATGTCCAAATTTCTTTTCTCTGATTAGCAACCCGAAGCAGCCCCAAGGGCCGCCCGCGGGCTGGTTTCTGATTGACCCAATATCACGAAGGAGTGAACCAATGGCAGTACGTAAAACTGGTGGCAAGGCAAAACCTAAAGCTGCTAAATCCGCAAAACCAGCTGCAAAACATGTAGCTAAAAAAGCAGTCGGTACCCGCAAACTTGTTCGCAAGACAGCAGCACCTAAACACACCACTAAAGCCAAAGCTTCAACAGCATCACGTGGCGGCGATGACCAGTACATGAGCTTCTCCGGTAAATTTACCGTACGTTTGCCTAAGTCACTGCACCAAGCACTCGTAGACAGAGCCGAAAAAGAAGGCGTCAGCCTGAACTTGTTCGTCACTAATGCTCTTTCGAGAACAGTAGCAATGCCTGGTAAATCGAAAAGATAATCGACCAGTCGTAATTAAAAAAAGGAGAGGGGGCATTGCGCCTCCTCTTTTTTTTGCTCATAACTATTTAATTGATGAGAGCATTTTCAGAAATCAACAAAGAAAATCGGAGGAAAATATTGATTGATTGTCGCGAGCAGCGTGGGAGCGGCAAACTGGCCCAAAGTACACAGCGAAGATTAACAAACACTCAGCTACCAGAAAAGATAACCTTATTTGCATCACCTTTGAATCATCATGCCAACCAGCTAGACTCATTCTGTCGGATAAATGTCATCGAGTTTTCACCATCTTGATTACAACCGACAGAGAGCAATCTAGAAGATGTCGTATGTTGCCTGCTCGCAGGCCATCGCCAAAGGAACCTAGTAAATGACCCAAAGCATTCCGATTCTCAACCTTCAGGCCCAGTACGAAACGATCCAGGAAGAGTTAGAGTCAACCGTCCTTCAAGTACTTCGCAGCGGCAACTACATATTAGGCAAATACGTCGGCACACTTGAGAAACAAGTTGCAGAGCTCTCAGGCGTGGCACACGGCATCGGCGTAGCCAACGGCACCGACGCTCTGATGCTGGCCCTCTGGGGCCTCGACATCGGCCCAGGCGACGAAGTTATCACCACTCCTTTCACTTTTGCCGCCACAGTTGAAGCAATCGTGATGCGCGGAGCAACCCCGGTTTTCGTCGATATCGACGCCAACAGTTACAACATTGACCCGGCTTTAATTGAAGCCGCCATCACCAGCAAAACCAAAGCAATCATGCCGGTACACTTGTACGGCCTGCCATCACATATGGAGCCAATTTGCGCCATCGCCAAAAAGCACGGCTTGAAAGTAATTGAAGACAACGCTCAAGGTATTGGTGCAACTTACAACGGCCAACCAACCGGATCTTTTGGTGATGTTGCTTGCACAAGTTTTTACCCCACTAAAAACCTTGGTGCCGCCGGTGATGCCGGAATGATCGTGAGCAAAGACGACGTAGCGGCCGAGCGCATTCGCGCCATTCGTGCCCATGGTATGAGACGTCGTTATTATCATGATGAACTTGGCGTCAACAGCCGCTTAGACGAATTGCAAGCAGCCACTCTCGTGGTCAAGCTGCCTTATCTCAAACAGTGGAATGATCGCCGCGCACATCTTGCATCTATTTACGACAGCACTCTGAAGAATTGCCCAGGCCTCGTCACCCCAAGCGTAAGCCTGGCTGGTGGTGTGCGTGACGGTGCCAGAGCTACTGTGAAACACGTCTATCACCAGTACACTGTTCGTGTGCTTGCTTCAGACCAGGCTCCGACTCTCGAAAATCCAAACAGAGAAAAACTGGTAGCTCGCCTGACCGAGCGTGGAATCGGCTCTATGTGCTATTACCCAGTGCCATTGCATGTGCAAAAAGCATTCGAAAATCTTGGTTATAAGATGGGTGATTTCCCAATTTCAGAACAGCTTTCTAGAGAAGTTCTGTCATTGCCTATGTATCCTGAACTGACTGACGAACAAGTAAAAACTGTGGGCGAAGTTATAACTGAAATTATGGCAAGCGAAATTGCCACTCCAGTTGTGGTGGCACCACCGGTGACAGCTGCGGCTCTCAGTTAGTTGAGCACTTAGCCTAAGGCCATAGTTGAACGAAGCTAATTCCAGCTTAAATCCAGACACCAGCGCATCTTCTAAAGATTCTGGCCTGGAGAAATCCGGCTTGAAAAGTTTCGAAAGCAAATATTTGCTGGCACTTGTATTGTTAGCCGCCGCACTAACCTTCGTAGCCTATAAAGGAATTCTCTTCGACTTTTTTGCCGGAGACGACTTTGGCCATCTGGTATGGCTCAAAGAAGCAGTGCGAAATCCTGAAATGATCTGGCGCAACTTTCACAGTTCGTGGCTAGACGGCACCAATACTAAGTTCTATCGCCCACTCATATCTGTTTTCATGGTGTCCGATTACTTAATTTGGAAAGGCAACGGTTTTGGCTTTCACCTCACCAATTTGCTCTTCCACATAAGCAGCACGATTTTTATATTTTTCATTGCTCGCGAATTAGCGGCCCTCACCATAAGAGAAGAAGAGGGCGCCAAAGAAAGGCACAAATTTAAGGCCCTGCCTGTTTCTTTAACGCGTTACTGGCCATTTATTGCGGCTGCTATTTTCGGTCTCTACCCGCTGCACATCGAAACAGTGTCCTGGATCACAGGCAGAGTTGACGTCATTGTCACCGCTTTTATCACCTCATCATTCTGGTTTTATTTGAAAGCCAGACGAACATTGCCAGGGGCAAAAGGCCGAAAAACAGCAGTAGCTGCTTCACTTGTCTTGCTCACCCTGGGGCTACTTTCTAAAGAGATGGCAATCACATTACCAGCGATTTTCGTTTTGCTGGAATTACTTTATGCCTCGCCCCAAGATACGCCAAGAACAGTTTTGGCAGGGGCTTTAAGCCCTGTTTACTGGGTTCGGGCCGCGAAAAGTACTGCAATTTTTTGGGCTCTTATCGTTGTTTATTTTGTGGTGCGCTTTTTCGCACTGGGCACATTGGTTGGCGGATATGACAATTCGCTATTTTTCGTTTCTAATATCAAAGTCTTCATCAGCTCATGGTTAAGCGGATTGAAAATGTTCGTCGAACCGCTTAACCGCGAGCTCTTTGGCCATGGCAATATATTTACTAAACTCTGGAATTTATATTTAGGATTGATTGGCATTGGCATTCTAATCAATTTGATTCTCACACCAGCGCTGGGCCGTCTCTTTCTATTCTTAAGCGGATGGCTGGTACTATCTCTGGTGCCAGTCTATAAAGTGTTTGCTATCAGCCACGATTTGCAAGGCAGCAGATTGGCTTATGTAGCCACTGTTCCACTAGCATTGCTGTTCGCCCTAGCAGGCGTGGTAGTTAGCCGTGGTCTAAACGCCCGCATTCAATTGATGTCTAGAAATTCATTGGCCCTCGGATTTTTAGCGCTGTGTTTTTACGTGCTTAGTATCAACAACACAGCCTGGATAGACGCAGGCAATAGCGCTAACAGCATCAGAGCTGCTCTCGGTAAGCTTTATCAACAGGTGCCGGGAGATCCGCAAGTACTCATAGTTGGATTGCCTGACCAGATACACGGTGCTTACGTCTCGCGCAATGCCCTGGAAGGCATGACACGCACACCACAGCTACACCGCGACGTTTACAACGCCATCATGGTCAACCCCTTTGAGCCAATGATGCCTTTCGGTTATTTGAAAGACACACTGTATAAAGACCGCGACAAAATTCTGGTCTATCGCTGGAAAGACCGCTACAACAGCGCAGGGGATTTTGAAAAGGTCATTCTGGATGACATTGATCAATATCCGGTGACTGAAACAAAAGTCATACCTGGTCAAGTAATAGAAAACGGGCAGCATCCTATAGCTCCTCATTCAGAGAAAAAAGGACGTCCGGAAGTTACTTTTGATGCGGGCTCAGGCAATGCCTACGCCATTGAATTTGTAGCTGTGAAATTGAGAGTTAACAGCGCAAGCGACGCCTTTAAGCAGGCCGCTGCAAAAGAAGGTGCCGACCTCCTTTACACCAACGATGTAATTACAGAGTTCAATAACAAGAGCCGCACACCCACCCCTATGCCGTCTGAGATTGGCGAAGCGACATTGATTTTCCCCTTGCGCAGTTTGCCTGAATGGTGCCTGGGTGGCAGATCGCATATTCTCAAATTGCGACTACCTCACCACAGTGACTGCTCGATTGAAGAAGTGCGCATCGTGCCGGCGCAAGATCTCATTGCCAAGATCAGTTTTTCGAATTCGGGATATCTCGGCAGCAAAGGTTTCATACATCTTTCTAAAACCAAGACAGCAGACCAATTTGATTATGACGTCAGCAAGATCAAAGGTGATGCAGTGGGCGCAGAAATGGAAATCACAAGAACAAATCTGATGTTCGAAGAACAAAATTGCAGCCGAAAAAGTGCAGTCGCTCTTTCATACAAAGACTTCGATGGTAAAGCTGGCACCATTAAACTGAAGCGCGATGAATTTCCGGGTGTAGGGCTTTATCAGATTCGCTTGTGGCCCCGCTTTAAAGACGGCAACAGTGGCCAGGCGAGCGACCATATTGTAGTGGCGGTAGATTCTTAATTTGCTGGCGGCTCTTTTTGTTCCGGTTTTTGTTCAGCCGGTTTTCGTTTAAAACGCTTTTCTTCAGATAACTCTTCATTTAGTTTCGCGTGAAGTTTTATATATTCAGGCACTTCATCAGTGTCTTCAAAATGCGCACGCAAAAACTCTTCTTCTGATGGTAATTTGGCGACTAACTTATCGATCAGATCTGCTCTATACGCACTGAAGAACACTAACCCGGCGCCAATAAAAAAACTCGCTACGGAAAGGGATATGGCGAATTCTCTATCTAGAAATTTCTGAAGCAAATGCGGCAAACAGTAAGCCAAAGCACCAACGACTGTGATAAGTAGCAGATAACGGAAGAAGTCAAAGACTTGAAGGGCTTCGATTTCTTCAAGTTGCGAACATGAGCACTCCCACATATTTTTGCCCATTGCGCTATAGACTTTTGTGAATGAGCCCACCACCGTCAAAATCGCCAGGGCCAAACCAATGAAGACTGGAGGAGTGGCGAATCTGGATGCCAGAAGGCCGCTAGAGGCAATCAGCACACCGACGCCGAAGCAGACAAGCATGGCCAGCAGATAAAACTTCTCGCTGTGCACAAATGTCGCATGCGCGACTCGATTAACGATTTCGAGTTGGTGTCGGGGCAATTTAGACTCCGCTTCCCACGTGGCTGACCAAAGTCTATATACCCCTTATAGGCCAAATTACGGATAACGCTGAAACAGGTCTTCTTGCGGCCACTGGCTGCAATTGCGCAAAATTTGATTGACGCCTTTCATGGTGGGCCCCAGCGGATTGAAGTTAGAGCCGTCGGCATTGGCGCCGCCGTTCATCAGCAGAACATAATCGACACCATTTTCAAGATGGACAATTTGCGCATGCACTCCAGGCTTGCCGCCGTTCTTAGTATAGAAAAATCCGGTAGGTGTCTGCCGAACGGTGTCCATGCCAAGGCCAAAATGGGCGCCTTTAGCCTCGTTCACCATTGGTGGTGGCAGCTCAGCAATCATCTGATCGTAAGATGCATGAGAAATACCAGGCACACGAGAAGCATCAATGGCAGTGAGATATTTCGCCATGTCGACAGCTGAGGCCATCCAGTTGCCGAATGAAGGCTGCAACGGTGTTTGACTGGGGCCGCCAGGCACTACATGTGGCGGATTGCCTGCGTAACGCATTGCTTCGCCGGGAGTTGCCCCACGTGACTCATCACGCATATCGGTAATGCCGATTGCCGCAAGCTCACGCTTCATAAAGTCACCATAAGGCATCTGCGCCGCACATTCAATTACATACTTGACCAGATTCCACTGGCCGTTAGCATATTTCGCTTGCGTTCCAGGCGCATAATCGAGAGGCGTCATAAATAAAATGCGCACGCCTTCGCTGTAGGACATGCCTTGTGGTGCCTGACGCTGCACTTCATTGCTGGCAGTGACGAAACCCGAGTCATCATTCCAACCGCCTGAGTGATGCAACAGTTGGCGAACAGTAATTTGAAGAACCCGGGGATCGACTCGCCGCATTGGCAAAGGCGGACGACCTATGACATCGTAAACTGGCTGATCTAATTGCAATCGTCCGGCATCTACTAAGCGGAGCACTCCAAACATGGAAATCGCCTTAGTGCAGCTGGCCAAATTAAAAAGAGTGGTTTCGGTAGCGGGTTCTCTGGTGCGCAAATTAGCGAAACCAAAACCGCGTGCGTATACCAGGCGTCCTTTATATGCCACAGCCAGAGCGGCACCAGGCACCACATACTGATTCATATTTTGTTCAACAACGCCTGCCAACTCACTTAAATTGCGCGCAGCCGGCTGAGCGGCTGACACGTTGTCGGGCTCATCTTCGAAGGTGCTGGTTTCTTCTTGAGCGAGGGCGGGAGCTGTCAGGGTCAAAAGAGTTAAGAGTAAAATGGTGGTTCGGCGAAAGGTCATTAGGTGACTACACTCCTTCTAAAACTCCTAAGGAATTTTACAACTGTTAGGTTGTTAAAACATACAACTTAAGGGTTGTAAAATTTCTTAGGCGCGCAAAAAGCACTAGGCCACCAGAATCTGCCAACAGTTGAAGACCGGTTACTCCACTTGCTTGAGCAAGACACGACTACCAGCCATGCGCCTTGTCACATTGTTTTCGTCAAAATAAGAAAGCAAAGCCATGGCGTATTTGCGTGTGGTGCTCAGACCTTCACGAAAGTCTGATGGAGAAATTTCTTTTTTACTCAACCACAATTTTGAAAGTAACAAATGCGCCGCACGAAGTTTGCCTTCAGTAGCGACAAAATCGTGATCGACTATTTGCACTTGCTTATTTTTGACCATCTCACCAAGCACAAGCCGCATACGCTTACCATCAATATTGACTTGCTTGGCCAGGTCATCGATTTCTAAACACGGATGCTGATTTAAAATGCTCATTACCGAATCGCGCAGGCGATTAGCAGCGACAAAAGCAGGATCATTGGCAGCGGCAGCTGCTTCATTAGCTTCTTTCAGGGCCGCTTTTTCAGCTTCATCATCTCGAGTAAAAATGCGATCGCCCTGGCGATAAAGCAGCTTTTTGTCAGCGAGGTCATTAATAATCGCCTGCATCACCGGCCGCGTTAGAGTGTTGAAAGTCTTTTTGCGCATGGTTTCGATGCTTACACCAAAACGTCCGTTGTCTTCATTGGTCATCAAAGTTTTAAGTAGTGCGAGAATTTTTTCGCCGATTTGCTCACGGGTTGACACCGCCATATACAAATCAGCAATGCTGACCACAGCACCACTTGCTAGCGCGCTTTCGGCTGCAGCCTGCAGTTGCACAAAAGGCAAGAACCAGTGCAGTTGCGATAGATTTACTGCCTTAAGCGGATGAGCGGCCACAACTAGAGTAAAAGCTTTTTGCTGAGCGTCGGCACTGCCTTCAATTAGCAGCGCGCTGACATCATGCAGAGTTTGTCTCGTCAGCCAGCGCGGACGATCAATCATAAGTATCGCACCACCAGCAATGCCATCGTCACCATAGCGCACGATATAACGATTAGTCGGCCGGGCGACAATCGGTTCACTTAAGTGAATATGACCAAACATTTTGCCGTCGTCAGTTTTTGTTTTCTCGAGCCAACGCAAGGTGCCTTTGGCTTCGGCTGTGCCATGATAAAGCTTGATTGGTTGGGGTGAAATGGCAACTTTGTGTTCGTCAAAATCAAGGCCGCCATGATCTGTTATTGCTACGATCAAATTCTGCACAACCACGCGATCGTCGCCGGCGAGACATTGTCCGCGAGCGACTGCGCCACCGTCTTTAACAGCTAAATTAACAGCTAAACGTTGACCAGCAGTAGCTTTATCAACTTGCTTGCCAAAGCTTTCCATACCGCGCACGCGGGCTTTAACACCACCTGGCTCGACGGCAATCTGATCACCAACGGCAATCTGCCCTTCCACTAAGGTGCCTGTGACCACAAGTCCGTAGCCCGATTTGGTGAAAGCGCGGTCAACCGGTAGATAGAGACTGGGCTTTTTCGTTTCTGCGCTATGAGTAGCTGTACTTGCTCCGGGCTCAACTGTTGGCTGGGTGGCAGCTCCCGCTGATGCGGAAATTCCTTCGCCATCCACGACATTTAAATGCTCAGCCGCTGCTGGAATATACTCGACTTCGTCTTGCGCCATTCCACTTAAATGAGTGAAAAGCACATTTTTGAGCTCTTCAATGCCAACCGATGAAACTGTTGACACCGGCTGCAGTGCCAGAAGCTCAATGTCGTATTGAGCGAGCAATGCTTTCACTTTGCTTTCAGCTTGCGCAATTTCTTGCTCTGAAGCAATATCAATTTTTGTCAGGGCGACAATGCAGTGCTGCACGCCCAGTAAGCTCAAAATTTTCACATGCTGCAAGGTTTGCGGCATGGGGCCTTCATCGGCTGCAACCACCAGTAGTGCGCTGGCGATACCGCCTACTCCAGCTAACATATTCTTCAGAAATTTGCCGTGACCTGGCACATCAATAAAGCCGAGCACAAATTTATTATTGTTCTCACGTGGGTCAAAATCTAAATGAGCAAAACCGAGGTCGGTAGTCATTTCTCTTTCTTGCTCTTCTTTCAAGCGGTCGGGGTTGATGCCCGTCAGCGCTTTAATAAGAGAGGTCTTACCATGGTCAACGTGACCGGCAGTGGCGATGGTGCAATAAGAGGTCGTGATTACAGGTGGCATGCTATTTCCAAAATTTTAAAATAAAGATATGCGATCGATGTCACCTCGACAGGCGAATGACTATCAGATCAGTTTTATTATCCAACAATCGCGCATACTGAGAGTTTGCTAAAAGGAAAAAACAACAAAGCACTGTAGAATCGTCACTCGCAGCCAATAATTATCTGGAGATCAAGTGCTTCATCAATTTCTCGATCCGATTTTGCTCTGGATCAAAAGTGGCGTCGAACAAGGCGGCTACCTGGCCGTTTTGATTATGATGGCGATTGAATCAGCCAATATTCCCTTGCCCAGTGAAGCAATCATGCCCACCGCGGGCCTCTTGGTTCAAGAAGGCAAAATGAACGTGCACTTGGCAGCGTTAGCTGGTGCAGTCGGTTGCGTTGTGGGCTCCATCCCGTCATATTTTCTCGGTATGCTCGGCGGCAGACCGTTTCTCACCAAATACGGCCGCTACTTCCTATTAAAAGAAAAAGATATGGAGCTGGCTGACAAGTGGGTTACCAAATACGGTGACATGACATTTTTCATCTGCCGTATGCTGCCTGTGGTGCGCACTTTCATCTCATTTCCCGCCGGGGTGCTGCGCGCACCGCTGGGCAAATTCTTGATTTACACATTCATCGGATCGCTAGTCTGGTGCTACTTCCTCACCTACGTCGGCATCTGGTTCGGCGATAACATGGAACAGTTCCGCGATATCTGGCACAAATTTGATTTAGTGATTGTGCTCGTCTGCGTTGGCGGCTTCGGCTGGTACCTCTGGCGGCACCTCAAACACGATTGACAAAAACGCAGAGAAATTTACCCAAAATTTCTCTGCGATTTGGCAAGTGCTATTTCTTATACTGCCGACGCCTGGTGTCCTGCCGTATTTCGAGCAATTCATTCAAAAGTTTCTGCCGATCGGGGCCGTCCCAACGCTTGAGCCAGTCTTGAATCGCTTGTTGAATCATGCCGCTTTTGTCAGGCGAATGAGTGCCGTAAAGGCGCTTTAGCTCGAGCCAGATTGACTGCAGAGCAGCCAGCTGATCAGCGGGAAGTTTAATTGTATAGGCCACATAATTGCCTTTGGCGCTGCCCATAAGCATTTGCTCTGACAAATAAATGTCGGCGTTGGCGGCGACTGTGTCGAGAGCCTTCATTTCAGCGAACCCTGGAATAATCTCGCGGGGCCCGTCATCTTCAAAAGAAAACGTACTTTCAGCGTCGCTCTCTGAATCAGCATGGGGCTGGCCCAAATCAGCGGGCGCGTCCTTGTGCTCAGCTTTATCAGCTTGCTCGTTGTCACTTTTCTTTTGCGAACGCTTGTCTTCCAAGTTGAAAGTCCTGTGGAGCACCCATGCACACCGATGCAATTGTACATGTAACCTGCGCCGAACGACGCGCAAGCGGTTTAGAATGGGAAGATTACTAGTAGCCAGTTGATTTTTCCGCCGCCAGGCTATTTGATAGAGAGTGTAGATCGCAGCAATAAAGATGATTCAAGACCTTATTCGAGCTTTTATTCAACGTTTGATGCACGACAAAATCGTCATGGCCATTGTGCTGATAGGCATTGCGGGCATATTTTTCGGCGGGGTTAGCATGCAAGAAAACCCTGAAAAGACCGGCTCCAGGCGCGGCACTCAAACCAAACCAGTGCCTGCGGCTGAAGATGACCCGGCCAAAGCCGCCGCGACCAAGCCTGCAGAGCAAAAAGCAGCTGATCCAGCCGCTCAACCGGCTCAGTCATCGCTGACGCCCAAGCTGGCGGCAGATTTTGTGCACTGGTGGATAACCAAAGCCATGGACTACCAGATGGCCTCAGCCGTTGCCAATCACAAAGAGGCCGATGCCTGGATGCTTCCTGAGGCTAAAAAAGCTTTCGAAGATATGTATTGGAACGCCGGAGTGCAGCAGGGAATCGCTTCAGGCAATACTGTAGGCTCTTTCCAGCCGGTCTCGATTCAACCGGTGGCCACCAACCCTGATGGCTCCGTGGTTGTGACCGTCACGGGCACTCTGGTGATGCAAATGTCAGGCCAGCCGCCAGCCAGCCAGCAACTGACAATGGATTTTCTCGTCAAAAAAGCCGGCGAAGGCTGCCGAGTGGCGGCATTCTTCAACCGCGCCGTCTCACCAGTGCAACAGCAATAAAGTTTGCGCAAAGATTCGCAGCATTGTGATGTATGACATTTGACCGTGAAAAGTCTTGTGGTATATTGATCCAACGCTTTTCACGCTTAGAGCCGACTCTCAATCAGTCCAGCGCTGAGTTTCGCGTGATTCTGCCGAGGTAGCTCAGTTGGTAGAGCAAAGGACTGAAAATCCTTGTGTCCGCAGTTCAATTCTGCGTCTCGGCACCATTTTTAAATTAAAACCAACGAGGTTGATCATGCGCAAATGGATCAATCCGGCCGTCACTTTGCTCCTCACTCTTTGCTTGCAGTCGGCCCTGAGTGCGCAAGCTGCTGAGACTTTTCTCGTTAAACCATATATGCAGCTCGGCTATGAAACGCGAACCGATGCCACCACAGCCACCATTGTCTGGTTTACCGGCACCATGGGCGCCACTAAAAAAGGTGCGGTCCAAGCTGAACAAGAGCCGCAAAAATGGCGGGTGGAAGTTAAGTCTGGCAATTCGCAGGACTATAGGCCAGCGGCATCTGTTTTAGAGAGATTGGTGGCCTTACCGGGAATGGCCACGCCGGTGAGGAAATACACCGCGCGCTTTACCAGACTGACTCCTGGAGCCAGCTTTACGTATAAATTGTCTACTGGTGGAACCGAAGTTTTTTCGGCCACGGCCACAGCCAAAAAATCGGCCGACCAGCCATATAAAGTAACCATATTTGGTGACTGCGGAGCTAACACCGACGGCCAGCGCGCCATCGCTCAACAAGTCTATAAAGCAAAGCCTGACATGATTGTAATTCCAGGCGATATTGTCTATCAACACGGGCTCTTTAATCAGTATTTGACTAACTTCTTTCCTGTATACAACGAAGATGCTGAAGACCCTTCGCAAAAAAATGCCAACAAAAATCTCAGCGTACCAATGTTGCGCTCAACGCTTTCAGTAGGTGTGCTTGGCAATCACGACATTGCTCTTGATGGCAAAGGCACTAATTTCGAAAAACATCCTGATGCCATGGCTTACTTTATTTTCTGGAACCAGCCGCTAAACGGCCCAGGCACCGTATACGGTGCAAGAAATACTCCTCCTATTGTGGGTGAAGAACGCAAACTTGAACTCTTTAAGAGGTCTGCCGGTGACGCCTATCCACCCATGGCGAACTTTTCTTTTGATTATGGCAACTCTCACTGGACGGTGCTCGACGGCAACTATTACATGGACTGGACCAACGCTAAAACCCGCAAATGGCTAGCTGATGATTTAAGAAACGCGCAAAAAGCCACCTGGAGATTTGTCACTTTCCACCAGCCTGCCTTCAGTATTGACTTGCCTCACGGCAACGAACAACGTATGCGCCTGATTAGTGACCTTTTAAAAAAATACAAAGTTGATATGGTCTACGCCGGTCACGCTCACTGTTATGAAAGAAGTTATCCGCTCACGTTTTTGCCTAAGGCCGGTCAAAAAAACTTCACTCTTAATACCAATGGCACCGTCAATGGTGCGCTGACCACTGACACGGATTACGATGGGGTCACCAATACTAAACCCAAAGGGACAATTCACATAGTCACCGGTGCAGGCGGGGCAAGGCTATATATGCAGGGCCTGCCATCAGATTTTATTCTCAAATATGACTCAAACGATTATTCGTATACCGACATGGATGTCAACGATAGAACGCTCACAGTCAGACAAATCAATAGCAAGGGTAAAGTCATCGATCAGTTTGTCGTTACCAAATGAGCGGCTCTGGTAGCAACTTTGGCTTTGGCTCCGGCAGCGGTGGAGCACCAAATCATTCCATCTCGGGCAGCTGGATGGGTCAGTATTTTTATTTCGGCCGCACTGATGGTGGTAGCTTCGAAGCGGTGTTTATCGAAATTGGCCCTCACTTAGAAGGTAGCATTTTAGATGACGGTCAGCTTGGCGAAGCCGTGGTCAACGGCACTTTTACCTATCCTGATTTGCGCTTCTCCAAAAAATATTTCAAAAGCAACTTAGACCCCGTTGAATACGTCGGTACTATGAACGCTGACGGCAACGTAATATCTGGCACCTGGTGGATTCTACCGACTTCAGGAGGAGGAGGCGCCGGCCTTGGAACATGGATCGCCCGACGGGCAGACGGCGGCACCGAGCTGGAAGATGATGAAAAATTCGTTTTAAAAGATGAGGAAATCGAGCGAGTTTTCCAACCATCACATAGTTAACAGCAGTAAAATAAAAAACGAAACTAAAAGACAAACAGACTATAAAAATAGAAGCCCGAATTTACAGGAAAAACATAAGATGCAACTTGCTCACTACTCCCTGATGATACTTTCGACCCTGGTACTGGTGGGCGGCATTATTGGCTTCAAGAAAGCTAAGAGTAAGGCTTCTTTAATCGCCGGCGTGGCCAGTTCAGTGGCACTAGATATTTGCTTTGCCATTGGCTTTGTCAACATGCAAGCAGCACTGATAAGCGGCATGGTCGTGATTACATTGCTAGATATAGTGTTTATCATGCGTTTGATCAAAACAAAAAAATTCATGCCTGCCGGAATGATTCTCATACTTTGCATTGTTACTCAAGTAATCATCATGTCTAACTTGTCTTTTGCGATTCCGCTTTAAAACTTGCAACGAGATCAGCTGTTGACATAAAGTCGTGGAAACAGCGTATCTAGCGAGTTGGCCGGGAAGCGCAAAGACACTGCCGATTTGGGTGTTTCGGAAGCCAATAGTCCGACATCAATCACGTCCTTTAAAATTCTTCTCGCTGAACGCTCAGGTAACCCTGTTATGCGTGGCGCATCACCTCGCTCAACTACTCCTCGCACAAGTGCTTCTCGCAGCAGCAGAAACGATTCTGGTTTCAGCACGTCACTTTGGTCGACATAATTTTTGAGACGGCGCTCAAGATTGTTCAAGTCAAATAAAGCAGACATAAAATTCACCTGGTCGAGGCAAACTTTTAAAAACCAGAGCGTAAATTCAGCCAGCGCATTTTGCGAGAGATTGCCCCGACCATCGAAATCTCCTTCGCGTGGAGAGTCGGCACGATCCATCATGAGCTTATATTCAGAGCCGCTTTCCAGGCCTCTGGCTAAGCCTCGCGACACAGACCAGAGCCCATGAGCGCCAATACCAGACTTGAGTGCCATAGCATGGCTCATCAACCGACTGACACGACCGTTTCCATCAGCAAAGGGGTGAATGAAATTAAAGCGGTGATGAGCAGCAGCAACCGCCATGATGCGACTGGCTTTGCCTAATGCAGCAAGCTCATAGCGCATTTCAAAATAACGCATAAAGTCGTCAACTGTATCGCCAGAAGGAGGATGATGTCTGCCAACAACCACATTGTGCATTGAGTGCCGCCACACTCCTGGCACCATAACAATTTTATCGCTCTCACCTACCACCGTCAGCATTGTTTCATCTGCTCCGTCATAGAACTCTCGATGAACCCAACAGATAAAGGCACCTGATGTTGGCTCGGGCAGAGCCTCTTGTGCGTACAACCTGTCTATTTCCGCTTGAACTCGCAGATGCGCAGCTGCCTCTTTTTGTAAATTGCGACGTGTCAAATCACGCTCGAAGTCGCCAGCGAGTGCGCGCTCAATGTCTCTTAGTTTTGTGTCGTGGCCCTCAATCAAATTGCTGTAGTGAGTATTTACCATCCGCACTATCGCCGCTAAGTTGGCAGCGCTGGTAGGGTGAAGTGTCGCTCCAAGAACAGCTGAACGTGCGGACAATTCTGCCACCACGTCAGAAATTTCTTCAGACACATTCTCAAGTCGCGTCGGTTCTATTCTACTTGGATTTTCACTCACTTTGGCCGATCTTTTAACTATACAACCCAGCCATTATACACGGATTACGGACAAACAGTAATCATTTTGGCCGATTATTTGGCCGATCTTCTAAATCGAAATTGGCCTTCATTTCAGAAAGGCATGCTCTGCATTTCTTTTGCTTTAGCCAGATCTTTAGCCTCAGCACTTTTTTGCCCTAACTGAGCATACACGGCAGCACGTTCGGTGTAGGTTTTTGCTGACGGTTCAATTTCTAGTGCTTTAGTAAAATCGTTCAGGGCAAGCTGCGGATTTTTATTTTTACGATACAGTCGTGCTCGCATCACCAGCGATTCGTCGTCTTGTGGAGTGGTTTTGATCACCTTAGACAATTCGTCAATTGCTTCTTGATACTTGCCCGCAAGATCAAGACAGCGAGACAACTGTATGATGGTGCGATCTTGATTGCGCAGACTAATTGATAGGCGATAGAACTTTGCCGCCTCGTCATATCGCTTCAATTCTTGCAGCATTACCGCTTTATTGAAATATGCACCCTCGCCTGGAGGAACCTTGGACATGAAAATATCCATGTTCGCCAGAGCCTCGTTATAACGGCCTAAACTGGCGTATGTGCCACTGCGCTCGCGGTATGCTGCAAGATCAACTTTCTTTGCCTTAAGCGCTTTCTCTGCGTACTTTAACGCTTCGTCCCACTGGCCTTGAATATTGTGATATTTAGCCATATAGCGGTAATACTCACCATTGTCAGGTTCAAGCTTAATTGCCATATTCAAATCTTGCACGATTTCGTTATTCATTTTCGAATCCATCTCAGGATCTTCGATATAACTGCGTGCCAAATAAAAGTACATTGGTGCCGTAGTTTCAGGTCGATGACAAAAAGGTATGAGCATTCGCCGACCTTCCATCACATGGCCTGTGCAAATCAGGTCAATGGCGCGGCTGACTCGAACAGTGTCAGCAGAAGGTTTTGCCGGTGGGGCAGCGGCAGCTGTCGCGATAAAAACATGACAAAAAGAAAAGGCGATCAGAATCTGCAGTGGAATATTTTTTCTGTGCTTTAAAAAGCTCAATTAGCAATTCCTGTACCTACCTAATCAGTATAGTGCATTCCACCCTCAAGCATAATCAGCAACTTCTGCTGCACTCCCGATACCAACTCTTTCTGCATACTCTCATAGCGCTCAAAATCTGATTTTGAGCGCTCCATTTCACCTAATTGTGCGTAAATTTTGCTGCGACTCTGATAAGCAAAACGAGAATGTGGATCGTTGACCATAGCGCGCTCAAGAAAAGCAAGCGCACTGGCGGCACCTTCAACTTCTGCCTTGGCCAGGGCAAGAGTAACAAGACAATTGCAGTTGATGTGGTCGATTTCAAGAGCCCGCGTGCACTCAGATGCAGCTTCGGCAGGGCGGCCTAAAGCCAGTAAACAACGTCCTCTTACACCGATTGCTTCTACGTCGAACTGGTTTTTCATCAGGGCTTGCTCGCATTGAGTCAAGCAATCATCGAACTGCTCTTGAGCCAGATATATTCGCGCGCGCAGCGTGTTAACCGTGCTCAAATAAGGCTGCAACGCCAGCACCATATCACAATCAATCATGGCTTGATCGAGAAAATTTGCTTCTGTCAAAAGCGTAGAGCGGTAAAAATATCCAGAATAGAAATGGGGATATTCGGTCACCAGAGCGGTGGCACATTGCACCGCCAGCTCTCCTTCGCTCAGGCCAATATATGATGCCGCCTGAATACCGAGAAAGGCTTTGGCATTTACGTCTCGGGGAATGCTGGCGCAAATGCTCAAGGCTTCTTCAAAACGATAAAAATGGCAATAGTAAGTAGCTGTCGTCAGTGGCACGAGAAAACTTTTACTGCCCATCTTATTTAGCTGTTGCAGGCTGGCTTCAGCCTCGGCCACTCGATGCAACTCGAGCAAAGCGGCATTTCTAACGAAATGAGCATTTTCGCGCAGCTTTTTGAACTTCAAAACGCTATCGCAATCGGCAAGACACTCTTCAAATTTGCCCATGTGTAAACGTGCACATGCTCTGTTGAGATAGGCGATGAAATCTTTGGGATCACGGGTGAGAACCACCTTGCAGTCTTCTTCACCTTCAGCGAAGTCGCAATAATTCATGCGCACGAGTGCTCTAATTTTGTAGCCTAGAACACCTTTTGGATCAAGGCTAATAAGCTCAGAAGACGAATTGAGAGCACCTTCAAGATCGCCGCTATAGAGCAAACTGCATGACTTTGACCAGAGCGCCAGCACATTATGCTCGTCAAGTAAAAGAGCGGCATTATTGATCTTCAAAGCCAGCAACGGTCGTCCGCTGAGACAAAAAGGCAAAGCAAAAACAGCCATCAGCTCGGGGAGACAAATTAGAAAAAACTGCAGAGCAAAGAAAAATGGCAGCGCCTCTAAATGACCGCCAAAAATTCCGAACAAAAAACAAACGATAAATGAGATCCAGAAAACACTCAGTCGCCATGGCGTTAAGCCAGGAATTTTTCTCGGCAATCAGCCTCCTCGGATAACCCTGAGGGCGATTATTTTCCTAGCTTAGCTAATCTTTCTTTCGCTGCCAGCATGGTTTCTTCTTTGCGGCTGAAGCAAAACCGCACATAGTTATGGCGTGTTTCAGCATCAGGACCGAAGAAACTACCACCAGGCACCACGGCTACACCAATGTCTTTGACAAGATGTTTGGTGAAATCCATGTCTGATTTAAAACCGAGTTTGCTGATATCGCAAAAGGCATAATAGGCGCCTTGCGGCTTGAAGTAAGGAATGCCTACGCCATCAAGAATATCGAGCATCATGGTGCGGCGCTCGGTATATTTTGCCTTGAGCTCATCATAATATTTGTCTGGCATGTTGATGGCGGTAACACCAGCCCGTTGAAGTGGTGCTGGAGATCCGACAGTGAGAAAATCGTGCACTTTGCGAATGGGCAAAGTCAGTTCGGCGTTGGCAATTGCCCAGCCCACCCGCCATCCGGTGACGCTGTAAGTCTTCGATAAACTGTTGATTGTCACTGTCAAATCAGCCATGCCTGGCAATGCGGCCATAGAGACATGCTTGGCACCATCATACAAAATGTGTTCGTAAATTTCGTCAGTGAATGCAAGCACATTGTGTTTCTGACAGAGTTTGGCGATGGCAGTCATCTCTTCCAAACTAAAAACTTTGCCCGTAGGATTATGAGGAGTATTGATGATAATGGCGCGTGTCTTATCGTTGAAAGCTTTGGCCAGGTCAGCTTCATCGAATGTCCAATCAGGTGCATGCAGTTTCACATAACGTGGCTTAGCACCGCACAAAATTGAGTCAGGGCCATAGTTTTCATAAAAGGGCTCGAAAACAATTACTTCGTCATCAACATCAACCAGTGCCAGCATGGTAGCAACCATGGCTTCTGTAGCGCCACAGCAAACTGTGATGTCGGTTTCAGGTTCTACTGTGAGCCCCGTGAATTTTTTAAATTGATCCGCCAGTGCCTGCCTTAAAAATTTGTCGCCCCAGGTAATGGCATACTGGTTGACATCGTCTAAAACCGCCCGAGTGACCGCTTCTTTTAGCTCAGGTGGGCAGGGGAAGTCAGGAAGCCCCTGGGCCAGGTTAACGGCCTTGTGCTGCGCTGAGAGCCGCGACATTTCGCGTATAACCGACTCTTGAAACTGATCTGCCCGGTTGGACGCGACTTTACGGGTGGACTGCATACCTTCCTACCTGCCTCTGCTTAACGACATATACATGATATCGCCCGGGCTTGCAGTTTGTCTTGTATTGTCTGATGAAAAGGCCAAACGACCATACTAATGACCGCTGTCTGAAGGTTCCGTAACAGCACCATCGTCTTTGATCACTTTTAAACCGGCCTCGGTATCAGCCAGAGTTTTTCTAGCAGCCTCAAGAGCCGACGCGTGAGAAAAAGTGCCGGTGACAACCAGAGCAGGGTCTGGTTTGAGCGGGGCATTTTTACCAAACACATAAGTGAAGAAAGCATCAAGCCAGCCTTGCTCAAGAAAGAACGCAAGGAAAGCCACCAGCACAATACTGAAGAGAATCACACCGAACGCTACTTCGCGAATGGTGGCGGCACCATTTACGCCCGATTGTAAAACCAACGATGCCAGTACTGCGGCAGCTAATCCTTTGGGCACCATTATCGATACCAGTGAGCGGTCGTAGATGGAAAGCTTATCGCTAGTGGTGAAGCGCACCACAACCAGGCGCACAAGCAGTGTCCAGACAGTAAGAATCAAGGCCGCGCCAGCCAGACGCGCAGAATCGAACTGCATTGATAGACCAACATAAACAAAGAACAAAGACTTGAGCAAAAACACCAGTGCGGCAAAAAATGTAGTTTCTTGCAAGGTTAAAGTTACGGCTTCTCCGTGGATGCCACGCAGCCCCTTCAAGAACTTCAACTCTTTGATGTTTCCCAGTACCAGACCGAATACCAGAGCAGCCACCGGGCCGCTGTAATCAAACAATTCGGCGGTGCCGAAAACTATGCAAACAAATGCCGGGGTGCAAAAAATATTGTCATCGACGTGACGCACCACAGTGAGCAATTTCGACCAGAGCACTCCGGCTGCCAGACCAATAATGGCCGCCATGATGAATGAAGCAATAATGTGACCGAGCATTGCCACCGGTTGTACAGAGCTTTGCGTGGCCACTTTGATAAAAGCGAGAGTGCCTACAATACCGAGCACTTCACAAATGGTCGACTCTAAAATCAACATGGTGCGCGTTTGTTCAGTGGCGCGCAACTTTGCCAACATCGGAATGACTACAGGAGGCGAACAGGCAGCAGCGATGCAGCCTAAGATGCACCCTTCTGTGGCTCCCAGACCTAAAGCCTGCATGCCTAACCAGACGGTAGTGGCAACAGTGACAGTGAAATTTATCAGACCCAATTTTAGTGCCGGCAAAAAAGATTTCACCAGCAAATTAAGGTCAAGCTCGAGCCCGCAATAGAACAAGATAATGACTAGAGCGAGAGTGGTGAAGACCTGGCCCACCTGGCCAAAGTCGTCAGGTTTAACAAAGTGAAAAACCGGGCCAATCAGCACACCTAAAATTACCAGAGGCAATACATCAGGAATGCGCGTTTTCTCAAAGCCGACGGCGAAAAGATGGGCCAAAAATACGATTGCGCCTACGGCTACGATAGCCACCGAAGTATCCATTAATTGTCCTTACACTAATCCAACACTCATATACCCACCAGGCCGACCCATCAGGCCAACCCATCTTGCAGATTAGGCCAGCTCATTTATCGGTCGCTAACGTACAACTACAATCAGGGAAATAATACTTCAGGATTTCTCTGTAGGTTTTTCCGCTCAGGGCCATTGCTGCAGCACCCCACTGGCAAAGACCTGCTCCGTGACCGGCGCCGGTTGAGCGCAAAACAAAATTTTGATTTTGCTTGTCGATTGCAAAGTTATATCGCATGCCAGGTGCGACATCCCATCCAAGCCTTTGGCCAATTCGCAGCCAGACGTCGTAGCCAGAAATTTGAAAACTGCGTCCGTCAGCGCGTTGCACTTTAACTTGCAGTGGGCGCTTCTGCGCATCATAACTTTCAATAGAAATGGGCAAATAGCCCAATTTTTCTTTTACGGTAGCCACAGGCAAAGTAACCTCATGGCTTTTGAAAAAAGGTGAACTTTTGCAGAAATTACAGGTAACCTGATTTACCCTGGCATCTTTTTGCTTCTTTCCAGAAAATATCTCGCGAGCATCGCTAGTACCACCAGCGCATGTCGACGAATAATAGACGGTGGCAGTAAATCCGCTCTTGTTCTTGAGTTCTTGGCCAAACACCGCATCGGTTGCTTGTTTTGCCAGAGGGCGCTCGTACTCGCTGCCAAGGTAAGCTTGAATTTCTGTGGTATCACCAACAACACCAGCATGTTTTGCCAGAACAGTAGAAGCTAAAACTGCCTGCGCCTTCAACGCTTCTAGTGGAAAATCAGGCAGGCTCTCACTACCAACAACACTGGTAATATAAGACTTGCTGTCCACAATATTGACCACGCGCAATTTACCGCGATCAACTGTGATAACAAAGCGTCCACGATAATGTCGTTTTTTGTTGCCGTCAGATAAAAGCAGAGGCCCACCATCTGGGCGAATCACGCAGCGACCGCCATAGACGCGCAAGCCCTGCCGGTCTTTTGATGCCACGCTGTTTCGGTTGACAAAAAGCTCGCTATGGTTTCCGTGTACAGAGTCAAAACTGTGAGGTCCGTCAATAGCTAGTCTAGAGAGCTCGTGATTAGCCTGAAATAAATTAACATGCACTTCAGCAGGCAAGGCTTCAGCGGCAGGCGAACGCAAGGTGATTGCCACAAAAAGAAAAGCTAAACAAGGCCATCTGCTAGAACGCCATACTTCCACGAAACTAAGGCCAGGTAGTCGACATAAGAAAATCTCGCGCTTTAGGCACCGCTGAATCTTGCGAAGTGCCTGAAGGCGCGAAAAGCACAAATGCGTGAGCTGGTTTATCGTAAGGAAAATAACCAACTACATAAGATTGAAATTTATTACCATGTGGGGTGGTGCCGGTCTTAGCTGCCACCTTGAGCTTGTCGTCCACATCTATTTTCTTTGCTGTTCCAGATGTAGCCGAAAGGCGCATGCCCTCTGCCAGAACTTTATGCGACTGCGCCGTAAGTGGTGAGGTAAAAAGCGGTTCTTTTGCTTTCATATCTAAATTTTCAGCCGAGTGCAAAGGGGCAAGCGTGGCACCAGGGGCGATACCAACAAGAGCAGCCAGGCGCATCAACTGCAATGCTGATGGTGTTAAATCTGGTGCCAGGCCCAGCACGTAATGCAGCGAAGCCGTCTGCGTTGGTTCAGCCGGAAATGCTCCAGAAGGCGTACCTGCACAAGGTTTATCGAGAGCAAACTGCTTGGCCTTATCTAAAAAACCACGAGCAGTTAAATGTTTGGTCGCCTGAGCGAAAAATATATTGCAAGATTTTCCAATCGCCTGGGTTAAATCAATTCTCCCGTGGGCATTTTGACAATGCACCGCTTCTTTTCCCACTGTATATGTGCCTGTGCATTCATATTTTTCATTGCCAGAGTACAAACCTTCGTCAATCAAGGCCGCGGCGGCAACGAGCTTCATGATTGAGCCCGGGCGTTCTTTTGGAACTACTAAACCAGTAGGAAAGCCTACCTGACCGTTGTTTAGATTGCACCAGAAAAACGAAACCTGGGTGCGAGCGTGTGCCATTTGCTGGGCGACCGGCAGCGCGCCGGTAATACCAAACAGCGAGCGAATGAATCCACGTCTATCAATATCAGGCATGATTTTTCAGTCTCAACTTACACGCAGTTGACAACCATTTGACCTCTAGCTCATGCAATTCTGACACATCATGGGCGACGATTTGGAAGCAACGGTCGATAATAGGTGAAGTATAAGAAAGCGGTACACCTCACGAGGTCTGGTACGCGTGCATCAACGCCTTTTTTTATTGACGCTTACTCTGGCAGCGGGTCTCAATGCTGCGGCGCTGGGGAAAAGCGAAAAAACGCTCACCCTGGTGGAAGTGGCAAAAACCACCGTAGCCAATCACTTCAGCGACCATCCTAAAAGTATGAGCAATCTTGTGGAGGCTATGAGCAAAAATATCCATCCTTCTTATATGCATTCAAAAGGATTGTTCGTGACACTGAGCAAACATGGCAAAACCCGCGCCTGTTGGGGGCAGATTAGCGGCACTGAAAGAAATTTGGTGGCGGCCACCATTTTTACTACTGAGAACGCGTTAACCAAAGAGTATCGATTCCCACCAATTAAGAAACAAGAATTACCCGAGTTGAAAACGCAGGTGACCGTCATTGACCAAATAGAACCAGTGGAGCGCAACGTCAGTTTGCACCCCATGCTCGACGGGCTCATGGTCAGAAGTGGCGGAAAGGCTGCGGTGCTGCTACCTGGCGAGGCCAGCGACGCCCATTATCAAGTGATGCAGTGCAAAGTCAAAGCTGGTATAACCCCAACTGAACAGTGCCAGATGTATAGGATAAAAGCCCATGTCTTCAGGTGAAATCAGGTCTTTGCAATTCTCATCGCAGAACCAGGGCAGGCGCACACCGCTGGCCACCTGGATATTTGTCGGTTTGCAGGTAGTGATTTTGGCCATGGCGGCTGTGATGCTCGACAAACCTATGGGCTCGATTTCAGGGCAAATTGCTCTCGAAGAAAAAGGCTTTAACCTCAAGACTTACGATCTGAAACAGAATAAAGTTTTTGTACTTGTCAACGGCCCGCGCTCAGGTCCATCAGTGGAAAGAGGCGCCTGGGTGAACAAAGACGGCACTTTTAAAATTGAACAATTGCCGGTGGGCGAATATAGTTTGCGCGCCCGTGCTCCCGGATTTTCTACCGCCATCGTCAACAATTTATTCGTGGCCCAGGGGCCACCTCAGACTCTTCCCAAAACAGTGGAATTGTCTTTGCTCAATCCCACCGTCAACATCGCATCCAACACCAGAGTTTTCACCACCAAAGAGGCACCACATTTTTGGATCAACGCCACTGGTGCAGTTAGCGCTGATGTGAAAATCTACAAAAAAGATTTTCTTAGCTTGATGAAACAGTCAAAAACAACCGGCATGTCGCTTTCATCAGACTTCAGCATTTATGTTGATTCGTCGAAAAAATTTGTCAGCCCATTTGAACACGACAAGCCTGTACACAGCTTTAAACGCGACTTGACCATGGACGACAGTGATTCGTCTTCAGCTCAATTCAAAATGGATGGACCACTGCCGGCAGGTGATTATTTTGCCGTAGCCCGCGTCACAGATATGTTTGGTCGCAGCACAGCTAAAGCTCTCACCTGGTTTTCAATCAGCGACGTGGGCTTAATCATCAAGCACGCACCAGATAAAACGCTCGTGAAGGCAGTCAATTTAAATACACTAAAAGGAATGCCCGGCGTTGATCTCAATATTTATCAAAGAAGCAACGGAGAAATAGATCTTAATAGCAAAATCAATGCCACAACCGGTGCTGATGGCATGGCCAGTTTGGTGCTGGCAAAAGATGTTCGCGATCGCCTCAGCTATGATCTGGTGCTACTTGGCACCATGGGCGCAAACAAGGCATATAGCGGCTTTAGCTATTATCGCTCTGACAGCGACACGCACAAAACTTATTTCTATACCGACAGACCTGTTTACCGCCTCGGGCAGACAGTTTATTTCAAAGGCATGTGCCGTGCAGTTGATGAAAATGGTATCAACAATCCTGGTGCCAATGAAGAACTAGATATTTCAATTGAAGATCCAGACAATAATCAGCTCAAGAGTTTCAAAGTAAAAACCAATGCTCATGGCACTTTCCATGGCCTGGTTGAAGTACCGGCCGATGGCAAAACCGGCGGCTATCAGGTGCAAGTCAAATATGCTGATGGCACCACCAGCTATCAAGGCTTTGAAATTGCGCAATATCGCAAACCCGAATATCAAGTCGAAGTATTGCCCATTACCGAGCGCGTCATTGCTGGCGAGAAAGGCAAAGCCAGAGTACGAGCCACTTATTTCTTCGGCGGGCCTGTGGCCAATGCCAGAGTGAAATATAACGTCTATTCATCAACCGACTGGAATACACGCTGGCGTTTAACCGATAGACCAGAATACTTTAGCTTCTTCGACGACTGGTATGACGCCGACTATTATGAAGGCGCCGGTGATTTCAGCGCGGAAGGTTTCGCCGTTACCGATGCTAATGGCGAAGCGATTGTAGAATTTGACACCACAGCTCCAGGAGTTACTGCTGGCCCTCCCGGCAGCGAATACGCCGACAAAAAACTCAAAGTCGAAGCTGAAGTCACTGACATCAGCAGGCTATCGGTTGTGGGCAGCGGCTCGCTCACTGAAACCGCCGGCGACTTTTTGCTAGCAGTGACACCAACAAATTATGTTGTCACCACAGGCCAGACCATGGGCGTCGATATTAAGGCCGTCGACTATCAAGGAAAACCTGTCAGCACAGCGCTTTCTGTGAAATTGATGCGGTATCCCTATGACCGCTTTAAATATGAATATCGCCCCGCCGAAACCCTTGAAGAAAAAACTGCCACCACCAATGAAAAAGGTGACGTGCATCTTGATTTAGAGACAAAGTCTAAATGGGCTTCAGACAGCTATTACATCATTGCTCAAGCCGTAGATAAAGGCGGCCACAAAGTGCAAGATGCGAGCTCTATATGGGTGGCCAGTGGAAGCAGGCCATTTATGCTGGCGGCCTCAGACGCAAAAAAAGAACCGCTTAAACTAAAACTCGACAAGCGTGTTTATAAACCAGGCGACAAAGCTAAGCTCATTATTACCGGTCCATTCACCGGCACTGATGGAGCGGAAGCCATTGTCAGCATCGAAGGCACCAAATTGCACAGCTTTAAAACCGTGCCTCTAACTTCTGCTGCGCAGTTGATAGAAATTCCAGTGACAGATGCTTACACACCGAACTTCTACGTTACCGTTTCACTGGTGGCGAAAAATAAACAGTTCTACAATCAAGAACAAGTGGTGATGGTCAGCCCAGAGAGCCATTTCCTCAACTTGACCATTGCTTCTGACAAAGAAAAATATAAACCGGGCGAGAATGCTACCTATACCATCAAGGCTGTTAATCAGCTGGGTAAACCGGTGAAAGACGTTGAACTTTCGCTTGGTGTGGTAGACGAAAGCATTTATTCTATTCGCGCTGAAACCGCCGCAGACATCAAAAAATTCTTCTACCAGCGGCTGCCTAACTGGGTCACCACCGTATGTTCATTCCCTGAACAATATTCCGGCGGCCCAGACAAGTTAGAGCCCAAAGTGAGAAAAGACTTCCGCGATACCGCCGCATGGGTGCCTGAACTGCTCACCAATGAAAAAGGCGAGGCCAAAGCAATTGTCAAATTGCCAGATAACCTCACCACCTGGCGTGCCACTTTGCGCGGTATCGATATGAAAACTAATGTGGGCGCCACCATCGAAAAAGTAATGGTCACTCAAGACATTATTGCCAGATTGGCACTGCCCCGCTTCTTCAGCCTGGGCGACCAGGGTATGGTGTCGGCAGTGGTGCACAACTACACTAATCAGTCACAAAAAGTTGACCTCAACTTGACCATGGGTGACCAGCTGAGCACTGAAACACCACTGAAACAGATGCTCACCATCGAACCTGAAAAAGCTGCTCGCTTTGACTGGCCCATTAGCGCTAAGCAACTCGGTAAAGCCAAAATTAAACTGGTGGCAAAAGGTCAGACAGCTGCTGACGCATTAGAAAGAGAAATAGCGGTGAACGCTCTCGGTATTCCTGTCACCGTTGTTCAATCAGGTTTGCTCAAAGATGAAAGTGTGGCCGACCTCACTCTTCCTGCCATTACCGACGCTGCGGCGGGCACTGCGAGCCGCTCGCTCAATCTGTCGTCTTCTACAATCGGCGCGGTACTGAACAATTTTGCCGATTTAATTGATTACCCCTACGGATGCACTGAGCAGACAATGTCGCGCTTGATGCCGTCTGTAGTGGCAATCGAATTGAACAAAAAGCTCAGTGCACCACTCAGTGCCACTGACCAGACCAAATTTGCCAAAGTTTATAAAATCGGCATTGCCAAACTCAATGAGTATCAGCAATCTGACGGTGGATGGGGCTGGTGGGCAGGCGACCAGACTAATCCTTATTTGACCGCCCTGGTCTTGGATGGTCTTAAACTGGTCAAAGGTGTGGGCTATCCGGTTAGCGATGAGATGGTGAAAAAAGGTCTTTCATGGCAGACCAATGCTGTGAAAAGTCTCACCGGCCAACTAAGCGATCCTAAACACATGCTCAACGACTGGTTTGATAATGAGGGTCGCACCGATCTCGCTTATATGGTCTACACCCAGGCTCTCTGGCAACAGAAGCTGCCAAAAGAGCATGAAGCTGCCGTTGCGTACCTGGAGAAAAATCAAAGCGTTCTTGGGCCGGAAGCATTGAGCTACTTGTGTCGTGCCCTTAAGCTGGCCCACAAAGATGATGCTGCTCAGCGTGTTTTCAATCGCTTAATGGTGATTGCCAATACTACTGATACCACTATCGACTGGGACCACACCAAGGCTATGGCCGCCAAGCTCGGTCAAAAACAGTGGGTTTATTCGTACCGCTTCACTCCTGAAGAGACTACGGCTCTGGCACTGACTGCGGTGCTCGAGTTAAGCCCTAACGACAGCAACAAAATTGAGCGAGTTAAAGCCTGGCTGCTATTGCAGCGGGGTGGGCATGGCTGGGGCTCTACCAAAGCTACTGCTCAAGTCTTCAAAGCACTGCTGGCTGACGAACTTAATGCTGAAGCCTCGCTGTCCACCGCTGGCAAACTTTCTGATTTCACCCTGGCAGCTTTGCTTACTGCTAGTGGTGGCGAAAGTAAAAACATCGGTGATCTCACTTTCACTCCTGCCGACAGACTGACTGCCGGTAAGACCATGACCTTGCCGGTTGCCCAAGAAAATCTCAAACTGACACGCGGAGGCGAAGGCAGATTGTATTGGGCAGTAACTACAAGCTACTACAAAACTTTGACAGATGCCGGAGCCACCGGTGTGGCCAACCTGCCTGACGATATGAAAGTAGAGCGCCAGTTCTATCATCTCAGGTCGATTGCCGACACCAGCAGTGGTGTAATTAAGCTCAAGGCTGAACCACTAAACGGCAGCTCAATCAAAGCCGGTGAAACGATTTTGATGAAAGTAATGGTAGATACGCCACGAGCACTGCCTTATGTAATCGTTGAAGCCGCTTTGCCTTCCGGGGCTGAAGTAGTGGAAAGCCATGACCAGGCTAACGCCGTACAAGAAGACACAGCCTCTACCACTATCGATGGCGACTGGGGCAGACCATGGTGGACGCACCAGGATGTGCTCGACGACAAGATTGTTTATTTCGGAACCAACTTGAGAGAAGGCAAATCAGAATTCACCACTCTCTTGCGTATGGAATTGCCTGGTCGCGTCAATGTGAATCCGGCTATGTTGGCTGGTATGTACACCAAAAACATCAAAGGATTCTCTAACGTGGACAGACTCAATGTCACTGAATAAGTTAGTGAATAGGGCCAGAATGTCATGAATATGATCAAAACGCCGATTTTAAACAAAATCCCCCTGATGACTCTGGCTCTTTTTACGCTGCCAGTGATTTTGCTAACTTATTATCTGGTTGACCATCCATTTAAAAGTGAACTGGCTCACCGCTCGGTTTCGCTCAGCCACTATTCACGTGAGCAAAGACTCAATTTCATCACCGCCGCCAGGTCTCTTGATGGATGCGTCATTAACCCTGGGCAGACTTTTTCGTTCAATAACCGCGTCGGCGCGCGCACAGGCAGTCGCGGTTTTGTGCCCGCACCAAGCTATGTCAGCGGTAAATCTGTTGCCAGCGCTGGTGGTGGCATCTGTCTAATTTCTTCTTGCCTCTACCAGACAGCCCTGCTCTCTGGTCTTAAGATCAAAGAACGGGCGGCTCACACAACCTGTGTTGGCTCAGTGCCTCCTGGACTCGATGCCACCGTCTGGTATGGCCAGGCCGATCTGAAACTGACTAACCCTTACAAACAGCCTGTGCAAATTCGCTGCACCACATCTAGTGGCCCAGACAATTTAGTGGTGGCAATCTACGGCACCGACCAGATGCACAATGAAGCTCAGAGCCGAAAATTGCGGAGGCGCGAACTGGCATTTGATGGCCGCAATTTATTGGTCGAAGTCTATTTAGACCAGTCGACAAAAGCTGGCACTTTTAAAGCCGAATCTTTTAAAGCTGAATCTTTTAAAGCCGGCTCTTCTAAAGCCGGTCAGTCTGACTTAGTCTCCCGCGACAACTACCGGTTGCCCTGAGTCGCCATTAGTCTTATCGTTACTGGCCTGGCTGCCGCGATTCTTTAAATAGACTGCCACCAACGCCAGCACAGCGGCACCAGCCATGACCCCAAGTACGGTGAAGCGTTGCTCTATGGTGGCACTGACACCAGCTGCTAAAAGCGAAGCCGAAACAACAGCGCACGATGTAGCTAAAGCCGGCACAATAGCCAGGTTGACAGCTTTTTCTTCTTCTTCAGGGAAGAAACTTTGACCGATGATTGAAACCATCACTCCTGAGATGATCAAGCTAATTAGATATCCGCCCGCCGCTTCGCTGTGCAATAGATAGCTAACGGCACAGGTGCCGAAAGCTGCGGCAATAGCAGCAGCTGCTGCCAGTATGCGGCGGTCGCTCACATCTTTTAGCAGAGCCGATAGACCAAGAGCGGAAAACAATCCGAGATAAACTGCGGCACTGACTGAAGGGTGATTGAGGTTAATGCCGGTGACGTTAGATACATTGGTGTAAGCAAAGACTTGCTCTAACACCCTGGCACCAAAATATAAAGCTGCGGCAGCGGGAATTTGACTAAAATTTCCCACCATACAACCGGCTGCCAGACAAGTAAGGCCGAGGTTACCGTAAAGTTTAGCGGCCAGCAAACTAAAGATGCCGATGATCAAAATTTGTTTGACCGCGCCAGTAGCACAATCTTTTTTGATGGCCAGCGCGTCAAGGGCGTAAGCCATACCATAACCCACACCCACCAGTGCGGCCATGCGTGCATACTCAGGTGCGCCTACAGCTTTAGTCACCATAACGAGGTAGGCCAGGCCAGCTGAAAGTGTCAACACAAGCCGCTTGACCAAGATTTTGTCGTCACGCATAAACGGTCTTTGCATGAGCGTCATCAAAGTAGCAATAATAAAAGCGCTATTGATCATGGCCATTTGCGTCAGAGCAGTGGTGCCAGATCCGGTGGCGCCGCAACGCACAAACATGGCGCCTGCCAGGTAGACAAAAGGCGGAGCAATATCATCAAGACGCGATTCTTTAGGCTTGAGAAAATTCAAAACCAGGCGAATAGCTAAAGCACCAAATAAATAAGCGGCGGCGGCCAGCTCTAAATTTTCGCTGGGCACAAACATGGTCAAAGCCACAGCACAAGCAAGTTGCAACATCATGCGCATGGCCGGCTTAAGCGCCAAAGTTGCCAGCACATAAGTAATCAACATGCCGCCTAGATAATATGGTGCCACATTTTCTAAAACCAGACCGGTCAGCGAACAAATAAAGAGCATCATGGCACCACTAAGGGCAGTGATGGCCAGGGGCTTTATTTGCGAAGATACTTTGTTGGGCTCAAGGGTTGACCAGGTGCGCCCGCGCAAGAGGTCAAAAAGAAAGACGAAAATGGTTAAACCAAGCAGCAGTGGCGTGAGATTTTTAGCCAACATGCCGGCGTTTCCAAGAAGGTCCATACTATTGCCCCATTGACGAGATAGAAACCGGGATAGTATCACAGCCAAATCCAAGTTACACTCAGGTAATGAGGTTATTGCTTCCCATATTTTTACTGTTATGTTTTGCCATTGTCTTATTTCAGGTCTTTGCCGGTGACAAGCCTGGTGACCCCACAAATAATGCGCGAAAGTTTGTAAAACATGTACAGAACGGCGAATATGCCAAAGCCGTAGAGGCCTTTGGCGGCAACATTTGCCGCTGCCCGGCAAAACTGGGCTGGGTTTCTTACCTTATATATAGTTCGGGTGAAGAACCCAACCTCTCCTTTTTAGTGGGCCAGCCTTTTGAATTTGGGCCGATTACCTACAAAAAAATGAAAGGCGAGGCTCAAGCCACCACCGCTCTTGACCAGCCCGAAGATTTTGAAGTCGATGTGCCAATGCATTTCAACCGTGGCTACGAGCCGCTGTTTTTGCCCCTCGACATGGCCTACGGTTACGAAATCAGCCAGGGGCAATTGGATGATTTTCTCAAAGATCCAGACCATGAAGCCTGGAAGGCCCTGACTCTGCGCCTGCGTCCAGGCTTAGCAAAAGGCGTCACCGACCAGCCCGAGCAGGTGAAAATTTTAGTCAATCGGGCTGAAGCTGAAAAAGCGAAAACACAAGCGCAAACACAAGAGAGTACTAAACCAGACCAGCAAAAACCTGATCAAAATAAACTTGAAAAGGAACTCTTTTACGGCAGCGACGTAGCCCGCTATCAAACGCCTAAAGACGCAGGCTCCGTGCGCCTGGCTGACGGCTCGATCATGCCTGAGACTGATGTAGCTGCCAAACTTCCTCATCTTAAAAGCGCACTTTTGCGATTGCATATGGTGCGCAAAGATCACAGGCAACCATTTACGGTTTTCCATTTCGTAGTCTCTGAGCCGGTCTTAGTGGTCACAGACAAAGACGGTGCTAAACATGATTTAGCGCTTAAGGACTTTCGCCCCCCGGTTCCCCAGCCGTAGTATCAGCTGAGATGATCGATTCGGCAACGGGCTCACCTGATAGCGAGGCCAGTAGCCGCACGTTGCGAGCGCGGTAGTAGGCCAGCAACAGCAGTGGCGAGAGCACGTAAATTATCAGTGAGAAAAATGTGGGGGCAAAACAAGGCCAGCCGAAAATCCAGATGACATAAATAAGCGGCAGCGAATCATCAATCATCACTTTTACCAGGTAAGCCACCGGATTGAACTTAGCCAGCTTAGCCACAAAGAACCAGAAAATAATTTGTTGAATCGTGTCAGCAATCAAGTTAATGACAAAGTCTTGCCAGTGTCTGGCGTAGCTGTATTTGATCATGTTCATAACAAAAACAAAAATCAAAAACAGACCAAAGCGCGGGAAATATTTGTTGTAGAGGCCAGCCATGAGCAGCGCCATGGTGATGGCGCCCACCAGCGACGGCAGCAAATCAAGCAGATCTGAAGCCACCGGGAAAACATAATCGGTCAGGCTTGCGAGACTACCCAGTGAAGCTGTGCGCACCTCAGGCGAGAACCAGTGCAGCATAAAATCAAGAATGGAATCTTTAGTCTGAGTCACAGCGGCCCAGGCCAGTGCCACCAGAATGCCGTCAAGCCACATTTGCTGCTGGGCCAGACGTGGAGCCACTCCGCTTGGTCTGAAAGCCGCTTTGACAATGGTGAGAGCATTGAGCTTGGGCGACATCAATTTGTAGACCGCTAAAGCCAGCGCAATTGATATAAAGGTAGAAACCACTTTACTTGAGCAGCTTGTAATCAGCTGTAGCACCTGGCTGAGTAAGAAAGTGGTTTCAGGTACGGAAGTTTCGTAGCTATTCCAGAGTACAGGCCAGTGGTTGAATTCTTCAGGCACCATTAACAGGCCGCAAATTATAGCGATCAAAACTGCAGGCCGCCAACGAATGGTGCCTGAGCGCAAAATGCCAATGCCCCACCAGAGGCCAAAGGCACCCATGATGAAATAGGCCACCGATCGCACGCTTGATAGAACCGCATCTTTGCGTGTCTGCTTTGAGCGATCAAGCGACCACTGTTCGGGAATTTGCCAGGCTTGTGAAAAATTGCATGGCAGCGCGCCAACAACTTGCAATGAAATTTTGTAGTCAGCATCGCCCACTTTAAGCGACGGTACCAGGCAAGCAACGTCATAATCTGTGCGGTTCTTGCGTTTGTCCCACGAACATTTATCGAGCACCACATCTTTGTATTCAGGGTGCACTCTTTTCACATAAGCCAGAGCGATTTTTTCTGCTGCCGCTTTATCAATCGTGCCACCAGGCGCGTCTTCATCTTCAGTGATATCAAAAGAATATTCGCGGCCGTCGCCATACAGTTCCACTTTATACTCGGTAGAATCCATAATTTTGAAAAAGCGCACTGACCAGATGTAGCCCGGCTGGGTCTTACTGGCCAGCTCCAGTGTGCGCGTCAGTTTTTCTTTTTCAAAAATGTATTGCATTTCTTCGCTAGAAATATTGGTCACCAGCGACGCTACTTCTCGATAAGAACTGGGGTCGATGCCGTTTTTCGCCAGTATTTCTTTAGCACGACTGATAGCGTGGTTGCGGTCAATGGTCACTCTGCTTTTGTCGCCGGGCAAAGGCGTGCTCGTGCAGAATGAAAAACATATTCCGACAATGCCGACCACAGCTAAAATCACGCGCAGCTTTTGCTTGAAAGGCTGGTAAGTATAAGCCTCGACTTCGCCCTCAAGCGGTTTAATCTCTACAGGGTGAACGGGCAAAGCGTCGTTAAACAGGTCTTCGTCATGAGTTTGGTGTGGAGCGGCTGCTGGTGATGGGGCTTTTTTGAAGCGGTCATACAAGATTGAGGCCACGGTAATAATGGCAAAAGGCACTATTGGTATGAAACCAGACAAATTAAGCCACGGGCTGGAAGCAGAAAAAATCGGTTTGACGGTTAAAAAAGCGTCGACCAAATAGTGACCGATGAAACAAGGCAAAAGCCCGTAGCGGCGCATTATGTAGCCATAAAATAGACCACCAATGGTCAGCTCTACGCCCCGCGCGTAAGCAGGTTGCTGCGGATACGAGCTATGCATGAAGCCCCAGGACGCCGCTTGAAAAAGGTTGGCCAGCCAGAAGCGGCCTGTTAGTTTCTCCACCAGACTGAGGGCTACAACTCGAGCGATGGTTTCTTCTTGAGTAGCAGCATGAATACCCAAAGAAATGGCTGAGAAGAAAGGCAAAGCGCTGCCCATCAGCTGATAGTCGTCAACTCCAAGCGGGCACCAGAACTTGAGTTTTTCGCCAATCATGTAGTAAGCGATAATCCAGCCTAAGTGCACGGCAAAAACACAGTAGCCAATCAGCACTGCTTTGCGGCCTTCGCGGCTGGCGAATCCTTTGAAGGTCAAATAATTTTCGAGGGCAATGCGCTTGGGGTAGCTCAAGCGATAAATCACATCAGCGCCGCCAAACAAGAGCGCACCTGAGACAAATGAGCTCAACGACGCTATAGCTTGACGGAAATAATAAGAGAACAAATAGTCGCGAAAAGAGCTGGTGGGGCTGTAACTATCAATCACCGAAGCGTAATCGTTCACCGAATCAAAGGCGCCAACCAGAGCGGTGACCAGCCCACCAAAAATGGCAAAGCGCCAGCGCATCAGCTTGCGCGTCAGGGCCCAGGGCACAACCAGTACGGCGAGTGTCTGCAAAGTGCCATAAAAAATACTGGCTATACTCTGCAGCAAATCGTTCATGGAGCGCATCTTGGCGTACATGCGCGTCCATTTATCGGGAATGGATAGGAAAGAAGAATAAGCGGTTAACTTGTTGCCGGAAAAAGCAATGAAATAACGCATTTTTGCGTCTTTATAGTCTTGGCTGACATCTTCCCAAGTAAATGAGTGATCATCGCGATGAGCTTTGGTAGTGGTTTCATCACGCACAAGTTTCAAATGCGCAAGCGGAGCCTGCACATCTTTTTGCAAGAAAGCCTGCGCTTGTGCCAGGGCATCCGCGTGAGAAATTGTAGGCATTGGCCGCTCATCTTCAATGGTGCGAGAAAATGCTATGAGCTTTCCTTGCGGTGAAATCCAGACTCTAAATTGCTCTAGTTGATACTGCTGGCAAAATCTGGTGGTCCAGGCCCAAACGGGAATTTTCTCGCGCATTAGACGATTGGCTTCGTCTAGGCCCAGTTCGTATTCGAGGAAGGTTTTGCTCTCGTTAAAAAAGGTGAATGTTGTGGACTCAATCGGTCGCGCTTGTTCGTAACCAAAGCGCTTGGCATACTCGCGAGCCTGGACGGCAATTTGCTCGCGGCTGTACTTGAGATCGATGGAAGCCGCGGGGAAAACTCTTTTGTCGAGTTTCAAATAGATGCTGAAACCGACCACGGCAAGCGCGATTAAAATCCAGAGCACGCGATCTGACCAGAACGATGGCTTGCCATGAGCGGCCGCCGGCCCGGCAGGTGTTTCTGGTATGGCTGGGTGATCGGATGCCATTAGCTCAGCGCCAATTAGTAAACTAGTAAAAAGAGTTATTGACCTATTCAGACTTTAGCCCAAATTTGAAAAATAGACAGAACATTGAGAATAAAGGGGTAGCAGTCCTGGCGTGATATATTGATTGACAGGAAATCAAGATGATTCCTATCTGTATAACCTCTCAGACAGCCTATTTGCAAGGAGATTTATGATGCTTGTGATGGACGAAAAAGCCAAACATGAAGCAATGATGGCGAAGATTGAAGCCGGGGAGAAATTAGAATCGCCGGAAGAACTGACTGATGAGTACAGACAAGCCCTTTTGCTTTTGATGATCGCCCAGGCTGATTCAGAATTGGCTGGAGCTTATGGTTATGTGCCATGGATCGAAGGCGCTCCCACCAACGCTGAAAAGCTGGCCATGGCAAACATCGTCAAAGACGAAATTCGCCATGCTAAAGCTATGTACGATTTGCTCGACAGATTGGACGTTGATACCAATCATTTGATCAATGTCGACAAAATGAAAAATCGCATGAAAGTTTTCTATGAGCCCATCAAGACCTGGGCTGACCTTGTAATGTTCAACTTCTTGATGGACCGCGCCGCTGGGCACCAGTTGCATGATGCCGCCGAGTCTTCTTATGGCCCATGGTCACGCACCATGGTGCAAATTGAGAAAGAAGAGTGGATGCACGTCAAACACGGCGAGACCTGGGTCAAGCGCATGGCTGCAAATCCTGAGACCAAGCCTGAAATTCAAGCTGCTTTAGATTTCTGGTTCCCTATGGTCAACAAAGTTTTCGGTAAACCAAACACCGAGACCAACAAGACCTTCCAGAAATTCAAAATCAAACAAAGAGACAATCAAGAAGTGCGCGCAAGCTGGTACAACGAAATCAAATTGCTCTTTGACAGCTACGGTATGGTTTGCCCACCGATTGATCTAATAGCTAAAAACTAAGTGGCAAAAAACTAAGTGGCAAAAAACTAAAGAGCTGTGACTACCAAGTCTGAAGTGTTTATGTGGAATCGCGCCATCGAGTCAATCGATCGCGCCGGCCTTGAGGCGCTGCAACTGAAGCGTCTCAAGGCTACACTGCTCGACGTTTTTCACAATGTGCCGCTTTTAAAGGAACGCTTCACCGCCTGTGGTGTCACAGCCAGTTCTATTGAAGCAATGAAAAGTGTGGCCGAGCTATCGCGCTTGCCATTCATGAAAAAAAGCGATTTGCGCGACAATTATCCGTTCGGACTTTTCGCCCGGCCACTTAAAGACGTCAATCGCCTGCACGCCAGCTCAGGCACTAAAGGCAAACCCACCGTTGTTGGTTACACAAGGGGTGACATTGAGACCTGGGCCGAAGCCTGCGCTCGCGCACTTGCCTGTGGTGGCGGCAAACCAGCTGATATTTTGCACAACAGCTACGGCTACGGTTTATTCACCGGCGGCCTTGGTATGCATTATGGCGCCGAAAAATTAGGCTGCACAGTGGTGCCTGCCAGCGGCGGTCGCACTCAACAACAAATTATGTTGCTGCAAGATTTTGGTGCCCGCATTTTGCTTTCCACTCCTTCGTATGCTTTGAACATGGCTTACACCATGGCCGAAATGGGTATTCCGCGCGAGTCTATTAAGCTTGAAATCGGCATCTTTGGCGCTGAGCCCTGGACCGAAGAGATGCGCGACCAGCTCGAAAATTTGCTCAAAATTCAAGCCCTCGATATTTACGGACTGAGCGAAGTAATGGGCCCGGGCGTATCTATGGAATGCCTGGAAGCTAAACATGGTTTGCATATCTGGGAAGATTTGTTTATTGCCGAAATAGTAGACCCACTGACCGGTGAAGTTTTACCTGATGGAGAAGAAGGCGAGCTCGTCTTCACCACGCTGACAAAAGAAGCGATTCCGGTAGTGCGCTATCGCACCGGCGACCTCTCGCGCTTAATTGTGGAGCCCTGTGTTTGCGGCCGCACCATGAGACGCATGACCCGTGTGCGCGCGCGTCTTGACGACATGCTGATTATTCGCGGCGTTAATTTATATCCTTCTGAAATTGAAAAAGCACTGCTATCAATGGAAGAGCTGGCACCACACTATCAGCTGGTTATCGACCGGGTGAAAGCGCTGGATACTCTGGAAATTCAAGTAGAAGTAACTGAGGCAATTATCGAGAGGTGGGGACACTTCGAAGATGACCATTTAGATATGACCGCCCTGACCGAAAACATTCAAAAGCTGCTCAAAGACAGCCTCGGGCTCACTGCTGATGTCACTCTACTCAAACCAAAATCAATCGCCCGCAGCGAAGGCAAAGCGGTGCGCATCGTTGACAGACGTGCTAAAGATTCTACTAAAAAGTAGATAAAAACTGAAACTAGATAAAGGAAATGAAAATGGTCAAGTTGATTGCTCTTTATAAAAATCCTACTGATACAGCCGCTTTTGACGAAAACTATTTCAACGGCCATATTCCACTGGCCATGAAAATGCCTGGTCTTTTAAAAGCGGAATTATCAAAAGTTACCGGCGCTCCTATGGGCGAAGCTCCATTTTATTTGATGGCCGAACTTTATTTTGAAAATCAAGCAGCGCTTGACGCTGCCATGTCGAGCCCAGAAGGCAGAGCTTCAGCCAAAAATCTGATGGGCTTCGCCAAAGAAATAGTTTCGATGATGTATGCCACCGTGGAAGAAAAAGTTCCAGCCGCCGTTTAAGTAATCACAAAAAAAGGTCAAAACAATGCCACAGGCAACCTCACCAGACGTAGTGTTCACCGGCGCTCCAGCAGAGAGCTATCAGTTCAAGCGCATTATCTACACTAAAAACAAATACGTGGCCACAATCACCATCAATCGTCCAGATGTGCTCAATTGTTTTGACACCACGACTCTAAAAGAACTGGGCACTGCTTTTCTTGATTGCGGTTCAGACGACGCCATTGCGGTAGTAGTAATCACCGGCGCAGGCGACCGCGCCTTCTGCACCGGCGCCGATTTAAAAGAGCAAGAAGATCACATTCTCAAAAAGCCAAACAACTATCACAAGTGGATGTACACCTTTATTGAAATGCACGATCGCTTGCGCAACATCGGCAAACCGACCATTGCCCGCCTAAACGGCATGGTAGTGGGCGGAGGTAACGAGCTCAACATGGCTTGCGATCTGGCAATCGCTGCCGATCACGTCACCATTCGCCAGGTGGGCGCCGCTCGTGGTAGTGTCGCTGCTGGTGGCGCCACTCAATGGCTGCCTATGATAATTGGTGATCGCCGCGCACGCGAAATGTTGCTACTTTGCGAACCGGTTGATGCTTACACGGCATTAGACTGGGGCCTGGTCAATCAAGTGGTGCCTTCGTCAATGCTTGATGCCACCGTAGCCGAAATGGCCGAAAAGCTATACAACAAACTGCCTGAGTGCACTCGCTACACTAAACAACAATTGAATATGTGGCGCGATTTCTCCTGGTCTATGACAGTGGGCCACGCCAGAGACTGGTTGTCACTTCATGCAGGCTCGTATGAAACTGCTGAAGGTCTGCGTTCATTCCGCAAAAAGCAACCAATCAACTATGCCAAAATTCGCTGCAAAGCCGCCGGGGATGCCGAGGGCGTTAACCTTGGTGTTGACCTGAGAAATTGCGGTAAGTGTTCGAACGAAATGCCTGTGTCATTTGGATTTTGTGGCAGCTGCGGCGAAAAACTAAACTAAGCCAAACGGTCAAAATAAAACTGGAGGTCTAATCAGGAGAAATGGTGATGACGATGACATATAAAAATATCCTCTCGGCCAAAGAAGAGGTAGGCGCCAAATCAGGCATCAATATCGGCATAGTCACTCTCAATAGACCAACTGTTCTCAATGCCCTCAATCACGAGCTCATGGAAGAACTGGTGACCGCTTTAGAAGAATTCGATCGTGACGATTCGGTACGTGCCATCGTACTCACCGGCAGCGATCGTGCCTTCGCCGCTGGTGCCGACATTAAAGAAATGTCTGACGAAACAACCGTTTCAATTATGCTCAAAGATCGCTTTGCCACATGGGACCGCATCAAAAATATCAAGAAGCCAATCATCGCCGCCATCAGTGGTTACGCGTTGGGTGGTGGATGTGAACTGATGATGATGTGCGACATTATCATTGCTTCTGAAAGCGCTCAATTTGGTCAACCCGAAATCAATATTGGTGTCATTCCTGGAGCCGGCGGCACTCAGCGCATGACTCGCGTGCTCGGCAAATATAAAGCCATGGAACTCATATTGACGGGCCGTCCGCTTCTGGCTCGCGAGGCCTATGAACTGGGTCTGGTGAACAAAGTGGTGCCTGTTGAACTCTATCTAGAAGAAGCCAAAGCCATGGCTAAAGAAATAGCCGGCAAGTCACCAATCGCCGTTCGCCTGGCCAAAGAAGCAGTGCTCAAATCGTTTGATGGCCCATTAAATGAAGGTCTGCAATTTGAGCGCAAGAACTTCTATATGCTCTTCTCTTCAGAAGATCAAAAAGAAGGCATGAAAGCATTTATGGAAAAACGCAAAGCAACATTTACAGGGAAATAGTTAGCTGCGCATGCCGCGCGCTTTATAGGGAAATTTTAAAATGTCTGACGAAAAGATTCTGTTGACCGAAAAGAAAAATGGCGTTGGTATCATCACCCTCAATCGCCCTGATAAATTGAACGCTTTTAGCGACGAGCTGACTTTTCAGCTGCAAGACGCTTTAAAGGAGATGGAAAAAGACAAAGACGTACGCGCCATCATTTTGACGGCTGCCGGCCGTGGATTTTGTGCCGGACAAGATTTGCAGAGCCGCAGCATCGCTCAAGAAATGGGTGAGCGCCCATCGCTTGGTGACTCGATTCGCCGCCGCTACAACCCCATTGTGATTAAACTGCGTCGCATTGAAAAACCGATTATTGCAGCCGTCAACGGCGTTGCTGCTGGTGCCGGGGCGAGCATTGCATTTGCTTGCGATTACCGAATTGTCACCGACAAAGTCAACTTCATTCAATCATTCACCAAAGTTGGATTGATTCCAGACTCTGGAGCCACATTCATTCTCACTCGTCTGGTTGGATTGACCAAAGCATTTGAGCTAATGCTCAGTGCCGACAAATTAAGCGCTGAAGAAGCATTGAATTTGGGCATCATCAACAAAATCGTAGGCGAAGACGATTTGATGAAAGAAGCCATGGCTCTGGCTGAGAAATTAGCCATGGGACCAACCAAGGCATTTGGTTTGACAAAGCGTGCAGTTAACCGCGCTGTATTTGATGATTTGGAAGAATTGTTAGAGTACGAAGCCAGCCTGCAAGAAATTGCCGGTCGCTCAGATGATTTTGCTGAAGGTGTGGCTGCCTTTGTTGAAAAACGTACGCCGCAATATACCGGTAAATAATTAGTTTTGCGCGGCTAGGTGTTTTTAGGCCGTTTTGTCGGGTTTCTGGCAGTTTTGGGCTTCCGGTCAGGGAGTCTTGATCTGCTGTCTATAGTTTTTTTACAACCTCTAGGTTGTGTAATTTTACAACTTAAGAGTTGTAAAATTTCTTAGGCGCGCAAAAGGCAGTAGGTCAACCCACGGCCAAAATTATCAAAAACTCCTAAACCGTGAAAAAACCAAGTAGTGCTTTTGTAGTCACACTCTAAGAGAAGCGCCCAGATGAAATCATCGCCCCAGCCAATATCACGCGCTCTTGGCCTTTCACTGATGATGGCGCTCACATTCACTCTGACCGCCGAGGCCAAAACAAAGAAACTATCGGCCTATGATTTAAAGCCAATGCAAACGGCAATTAGATTGCCAGCCAGCTCGCCGCTCAATCTAGACATAAACAACGCTGATTTCGACCTTACTCACGAGGCCCGCAATGATATTGAAATCAGAGTCAACTACCCCAGGCACTGGTTAGTGGACGATCGCGGCCAGGTAACTCAGACCAAAGTAGCTAAGTGTTATCGCGGTGTATATCGCACTCAGAATCGCCATACTTTGATTGGTCAGGGCACTGTTGACGATGGCGTTGGTGGGAGCATCAACATGGTCACCACCGGCATCTATATCGACGGCAAAAAATTACCCGTAGAAAAGAAAGCGGTAAGGAAAGGCGTCAAAGGCCTGGAAATAAACGGCGAAGGCATATTTGTGAACGGACATCGTGTGCAAAACGGATCAGGCCGCAAAGGCAGCGACAATGAAGTTGACTGCATGCAAATTGTGGTGCCTGAAAATTATACGGGTGCAGTGGCTCTTAATTGGAGAGGTAACCTTCCTGCTCAAGTTGATAATTGGTCCTCAGGTGCGCTCACCATCGCCAGCAGTGGCAGCGGTGAACTTGGTGTAGGCGAGGTCAGCGGTGATTGCAATATTACGGCCACGGAAAATGGTCGCATTCGTCTCGACAAACTGAGCACCAGCGCAAAACCATGTGCCATCAAATTAGACGGCTCCTCCAAAGTCACTATAAAGGATGTGCGCGGCAATGTAGACGTAGCCGCAAGTGGTGACAGCCAAATGGAAACCGGTATCGGCAATCTGGATAATTTCAACGTCGTCCTAAATAACAGAGCTAAATTCAGCGGCGGAAATACGTCGGTGCCTCTTGGTCTTGCTGTGAAAAACATGTCTGTGCAGTTAGGCGAACAAAGCCATGCCGACACCGTGGAATCAAATATAGAAAATCTCAAATACCAATCAGCGGGCGGCGGCACAGCTCGTTTATACGGCGTGGTGGGGGCATTGGAAGAAGCTTCAGGATCTCACGGCGGTTTAACCATTCCGCGCTATTACAAAAAGGAGAATTCACCACAGCAGTAAACACTGCATCGGCAACAAAGCCCGAGACCTGATCAGTCAATTTTTGGAGAGGCAAGCTTAGGAAAGTCTATTTCACGCTGATTGTCTCGTTTGACTATTTCGTAGAGTTTCGGGCTGACTTTTTGCAGATGCGATCTAGCACTGTCGCCAAGGCGATAGAGCTTCATGCCTTCAGCGTAAAGCTCGGCAGGATTATCAAAATAGAAGGTTGGAGGTGTTACGAGAGCCTCTGCCATCATCTCTTGCTCGGATAGTTTTTGTCCTTCGTGTGCCGGTACAACTTTTCCTTTTGCATTCACAGCTCCGCCATCGGCGCGCCAGCGCAGATAGGAGCTAAAGAAGATGTTGTTGTGGTCTGGCACGAAAGTGGCAGGCTTTCCGTTGTCGTCTACGCTCTTGCCGACCAATAGCCAGTCCTCTCCTGAATTCTCCACATCTCTGCGTTTGACCCAGCCAATATCTTCAGCTAACTTCTCTCCGGCAGCACTTAGCTCTGAGACGATTTCATTCACACTCGATTTCTTTTCGTATCCAAGCTTGTCAGCGGTGTTGTGACCCAACTCATGAAGTATGATACTTTGCCAGCTTACTTCTCTTTCTCTAGTGTAGTAAGAAATCTTTCTCTGCGACTCAGTCAAATCGTCTTCTGTGGCATGTTTGATCTCTCTTGCGGCTGGCCAAATATATACGCTGCCACGCCCATTCTGATCAGTCTGAAAAGTCGCGTATGGACCAATTTCAGTGATGACTTTCTCGTTGAGCCAGAAAAATTTCAAGCCCTGACCATCTCGCCCTGAAGCACTTGAAGGACTCTTCTCGAGGGCAGCTCGAACGCCATAGAGATCGAAAAGTTCTGGAGCGCGAGCCAATACAATGTGATCCGACTTCGGACTATCTGACGAACTTCTCTGGTAGTCTACAGGCTCGCCTTGTTGTGCAATGGAAATCTTGTAAGTCTTCTCCAAGTTAATGGCTTCTTGCCTGACCAGTTCTTTTAACTGCTCCTCGGCCTCTCTCAAACCTTTTTCTGTCGCTGGAGTTCGAATCAGTTCGAGCTTCTTTCCTCCAACTTGCATACCGTAAACAAAATCATTGCCACGGGCTTCTAGCTCAAAATGATTGGCTCTGGCAAATGATTCGGCACTCTTTGCGATTTGTCGATTCGATTCGACTGACTCTAAGGCTTTAGGTATTTCAAGACTGCTGCCGGCGGGCGAAAGTTCGAGCTTTGTGCTCAGTTGTCTGGCACTCAACAGACTGTTGCGACCTTCCAAATCGCGAAGCAGCTGACTGGGAAGTAGATCGCTTGCCTCTTTATCCACGTCTACCGGCTGATTGTCCGGGTGCAAATCTCTACTTGGTTGCATCTGTTCTAAAACCTCAAAGATCCAGAAGAAAGCGAACAACCAGCACTCTAAATACTTGCTTCCAAAACTCTGCGCAAGCGACCGGGGGCAAAGAGCATGAGCTCCCAGAGAGCGGCACTGTAGCCGTCTAGAACAGCTTCCTGCACTTTCTCTTCTACCTGCCTGACTGATACCATTACATCAATCATTGACACCTGGTCGGCACCACGGGCGATGGCTAGGCCAGCGGAATGCAAACGAATGAGAGTAATGAGCATGGCCAGATGGTGAAATCCGGCAATTACGCTGAGTTGTGCAAAGCCACCACCAAAGTACCATTTGCCGAAGACTCGCGAATACAAAAACCTGGTCAGCAAATCTTCGATTTCAGCATCGCCTTTAGGCCACGGAAAAGCAGTCAACTCCTCAAAAGTAAATGACTTGTTCACCACCTTAAACTTCGGTGCTTTGAGGGCCAAATCAAGGGCAAATTTTACGCCGTTGAAGACCACATCTTTGTTGAGAAACTTGGCGTCACTAGGAAAATAAAGTGCAAACAAACCAGCTAAAAATTTCTTGTCGATGCCCTTAGGTGGTGCAATTTCGGCTGGAGCAGGCGGCTTATTTAAATCTTTGAAGAGTGCGTCTGAAGCGGCAAACAACCTTTGCTTGAGTGGCACATTTTCTTGAGTCAGTGCCGTGAGCACACCTTGCTCATACTCCAGATATTGCGGCCAGCTAATTGGCTTGTCCACAGTCAATTTGATTGAATCCCAGATGACCGAGCGCGCTGTATAGAGAGTGTTGTAAACAGCAAACTTCTCTTTAAGCGTATCAATCTGTTCGGTCAGCGGCGTGCCCATATTGCCCAGCACCGCGTTGCTGCGGAAGCTCACCGTCAGGTAAACGCCTGATGGAGTGTGATTAAACGAATAAGGGAAGAGCCCGCAAATAAGGGGCTTGACGTGCTCACCACGAGTGGCGTGGATGTGGCAAAGTTTGTTGATCAAAAACGGGCAGTGGCCATCATTAGTGGGGCGAATGGCGTGCGTATAAGTGGAGCTGTCATTTTCTTTGGCGCTGAGCATCCTGAACTGCCGGCTCCAGTCGAACTCGGGTAATTCTTTGCTCCAGTCGATGGCCGAGACCCGCTCATAATCGTCTTGGGTCATGGGCACGGCCACACCATTGCAGCAGCGTCCGCAGCCGGAGCAGCTGTAATTTATGCCCTGCGGAATGTGGAGTGTTTTACCGTCTACTTCAATGGTGGTGTGCGCGGTAGTGAGCGCCATGCGGGTACCTTTCAAAGTTGTGCGAAGTCTTTTCTTTGCCGGTGAGAGCCGATTGCAAGAAGTCATCAGTGCCGCTGCTGCCGGAATTTCCGAATTGCACCAGAGGTGCCTTTAGTTTAGCTCCTTCTACAACCAGTGCTGGCAAACTAGTGACGCCATATTTATCTTTTAAGTATTGGAATTTTTCGTTGTAAGCTTTGTCGCCATGACGAAACTCCACCAGTACAGGTTCAAAAGATTGATTGATCAGGTCATACTGAGACTTTCTCCAAAACAGGTCCAGGCGCATGCCATCGCTGGAAGCACCATAATTTTCCACCAGGGCAATCAGCCTTGGCTTGTCAGTCAATGGTTTCTTGAGTGTCTCTTCAGGCAACCAGGCGATTTTGCCTTTGGTGGCAGGTAACTGGTGCCAGAGGTTTGCGGTCTGCAAATAATCAATCAGCTGTTGGCGATCAGTGTAACCTGAGAAAATTGACTTGGAACTGGGGCCGTAAAGTTCACCAAATTGGCCGCGAGTGTGATAGCTATTGTAGTTCTGATTGTAATTCCAGCGACTTCCTTTCTCCAGGTTAGTCGTGTCTTCCACACCCATTTCAGCCAGATTGGCCGTAGAAAGTATGTCTGAGCAATGCATATCAGTCATTTGCCACGGAACTGTAATCAACGAGCCGTTAGAGATATTGAAGCCAAGATCATACAGAACTTTGGCATCGCCTTTGGGTGTTTTATAATTGCGGGCCTCGTTATAGACGATTTTGACGGGAATATAATTTTTGTTGATTAGAGCAGCCGCCGCCGCGTCGTGCAGGCCTTCACCACTTAATCGCATCGAGTAGACGTCGCCTTTCACAAGCACCACATACAGTATTGGTTTACGCTTCGCTTTTGCCTCATTGACCGCTTGCTCGCGACTACGCCATTGAATTGGGCTGGTGCCCGCCAGGTAGTCATTAATTTGGGCGAAATAGTCAGAGGCAAACTGCTCACCAAAATTGCAGATGGTTGAGAGTATAGCCAATGCTCCGGCGCATAAATAGAGCCCCTTCGGTTGATAGCGTGTGCTTTTGCTTTTAGTCGGCTGCATAGGAAAACTCCTTGCGTGTAAGCACTCTAATGGCCAGAGCAAGTGAACAAGTAATCAATGTTAGATAGGAAACTATTGAACCTAATGCGAAAAGATCGCCAGAGAAAAATACTGACCATTGAACATAGGGAAAAATGATGCCAGCAAAAATATGTTCAATAGCCCTGAAGGCACCGCTGACGAGGTCTGGGTCAAAATGAGCAACGGCACAGAGGTGATGCACCATTGAACTGACTGAGGCAAACACCATGAAGCTGAAGCCATAACCGGCCAGCACCGCTAGATCTTTCAGGCCAGATACCATTGACGACAGCAAAATCAAAAAGGCAGCTGTGCCGAAGCAGAGCAAAACGCGTTCAACACCATTGGTGAGAAATTCGGTGCGCCATAAAAGCGCCGGGCAATTCACAGCCGAAATAATATGCTCGCAAAACACTGCCTCCACGGCGCAAAGCGATGCAGCAAAAGCTACGGCAAACCACTTGCTATATACATATGTGGCTATTGATATGGGCCTGGCAAGAACCAGAGCAATAGTGCCGTTCTGCACCTCACGCCCGATCACTCCAGCGGCCCACAACAAAGTAAAGAAGCTGGCCATACACGGATGCGAAAGCAAATCTTCATTGAGCGCTTCTGGGCTAGTACAGCGTCGCATTGTAAAAACTACAACTGGTCCTAAGAACAGAAGGGTGAGCATAATAATGCGCACTTTGTTGGCTTTAAACTCTCGCCAGGTGGTGATGCAGACAGCGCGGTTCATGCTTAAGACCCCTCCTTACTTGATTTAATGAAGAGGCGTTCCAGCCTTGTGTCTTCAGCTCTGACTTCGTTAATAGGAAAATCGGCGGCTACTAGGGCCTTAATTAGTTTGACTGTAGCAGCACTACCAGCGGTGCTAACGCGGGCGAAATCTTGATTGATTTCGGCAATGGCCAGGCATTCTTTTTGCGCAATGCGGCCGAAATCTTCCACACCCAAATCAGTGGCTTCGGCCAGCCAGCGAATAATCAAATTCTCCTCCTGCTCAATTTTTACATGCATATCTTCTACACGACTGACAGTGCCAGCCTGAAGAAAAGCCACACGATCACAAACCTTTTCAATTTGATCAAGCTGGTGCGAATTGAGCAAAATCGTCAGGCCATCTTGCTTCAAAGCTTTCAAAAGTTGACGCACAATAAGCACGCCGCTGGGATCCATACCAGAGGCCGGCTCATCGAGCAATAAATAACGCGGTTGGCCCACCAGAGCCTGGGCAAAACCAAGACGCTGCAACATTCCCCTTGAATATTTCTTCACAGCCATGGACCAAGTCGACGGCGGTAACTCCACGCGCTCGAGTAAGATTTCGCAGTCGCTTTTGCGGGTCGATTCGGGCATACCAGCCAACTCATGGTGATATTGCATGTAATCGCGGCCGGTCATCCAGCGGTCGAATGTCAGCCGCTCAGGTAAATAGCCCACCAGACGGCGAGTGGTTAAAGCATCTGGCGCCTCGCCATCAATCAAAATGCTGCCCGAATCAATACGCAAAAAGCCCATTAAGCAGCTGAGCAAGGTGGTTTTTCCGGCGCCATTGGGGCCCACGAGCCCAAGAGCCTCGCCCGGGTGAATCTCAAGCGAAAGGCCGTTCAGAGCCTTAACCTTGCCGCCCTTGTAAGTCTTGGTAATATTTTCCACGAAAATACCGGCGCGCGCGGGCGAATCCGGGACATTGATGGGGCGTTGGTCCAGAAGCTCGGGCATCGCGTTCACCTAATCAACTATCTAAGTATTCCCTTGCCAACCTCAATGTAACCCAGGGGAAACCCCAGTACTACCAGAATAAACTTTTAGGAAAAGCTTGAGACTTTCAACATGGCTGTTTATGCTACAAATGACTTTTGATCAGCCCATAAATCATTCCGAAAGAGACGGTTAAATGCGCCCGGCCACCCAAAACTTATTTACAATCGCAATTTCCGTGACCCTCGTCTGTTCAGCCGCCGTGTCTGTGGAGGCCTGGCCAGGCCTGAAAAAGTCGCAACCTGCGGCCAAGAAAACTTTCCAGGAAGCCGTCGATAGCAGCAAAGAAGAGCACCCGACCGCTGAATTATTGCAAACTGACCGCTCGGCCAATTTAACTTATGCTTTGCCCAAGGGTTGGCAGGCTACTAAAAACCCATTTTATGCCCACGATTTGCTGGTTAAAAAATCAACTGAGGAAAAAGGCAGTTTGATTATCGCCGACCGCGAGAGTAAAGGCAGTCTGGAGAAAACAGCCAAGGCGCTGGAAGATGAGCTATCAAAGCAATGCGATAGCTTTAAGCTTGAATCAAATGAAATGACAAAATTGGCATCAGGTGTCAACTGCGCCCGAATAATTCACACCGGCAAAGTTGATGACATTGAGATTCGTCAGGTCAATTACGTCATGCCTTATCTCAAAGGCAAAGTGCTTCTCGTAACCGGCACAGTGAAAAAGACAGATCTTGCCGGCATGACCGTCTTTGAGGAGTTCGCCTCGTCAATCGAAGTGAGAAAGAAGGGGCTTCTATGAACCCGAGCACTTGGTTCAGCACTCGCACAACGCCACTATGGGTGGTGCTGGCATTTATTATTGGTATGTCAATCTATTCGCAAGTGACCAAATACGAAGTTAACTCTGGTCAACTGAAACGCGATCTCACTACCACTTATCCCAAAGTGGCCTACGAAGCTTCTTATGAGCAGAAAAGCAATTCAGGTCTTTCGATTTTATATTTGTACTGCGATGGAAAGGGAAAAGTGCGATTGGAATCAACCATGCCTAATAGCACCGCTGTTAGTAGCACTATAGTTGATTTTAAGAATAAGAAAAGATATTTCTTGCACGAAAAACAAAAGACTTTCATGTCTGACGTACTGCCCAACAAGGGTCTAGCAGCCTTTGACGAAGAAATGTTCAAAAGTATGGATGCTGAAAAATTAGGCTTTCGCAAATATGGCAATCTCACTTGCGTCGGTTACCGTTCGCAGTTACCCGGCGATAAAAATGCGGTTGTCGAATCTTGGTTTGATCAAAAAACCAAATGTCTTGTTTCTATGAGCATCCCAAACAGCAACAGCTCCGCCACTCTAACAAGAATGGTGGCACGGCCTCCCAAGCCGTTTCTCTTTGAGATACCGCAGGGTTATAAACAATCAGCTTTGCCTTTTTAAGTCGTAGTATCGACTTAAAAACCGGCGTCTTTCGGCAATTTCTTCATTTGCTCTTCAAGGTCGCGCTGCCGCTCTAACTCGGCCTGGCGCTCTCTTTCTTGCGCCGCTTTCTCTTCTACTTTTAGAGCGTATGGCGAAACAGTGGGGCGCGGCGCGGGTGCTTCTGTCTGCAACTTCTGCTCTAACATGGCAATGCGATCTTCAACTTGTTTTGAACGTACATCTTTAGGCAAATACTGCAATTTAGGATCGTCACAGAGCCTAATAAATTGCCGATACTCTTTAATGGAAGACGAAATATGATTCTCAGCATCAAGAATCATGGCCAGCTGCAAATGAGCTTCGCGATTATCGGGATTATACTGCAGACATTTATGCCAATTGTCGATAGCGCCCTGGTGATTGCCTTTGGCGAGGGAGCAGATGCCCAAATCTAGATGAGTGCGCTCATAATTCATGCCTTTAACCACAGCATCAGTGTTGAGCAAATCGTCTAAATACTTATGAGCTTCAGACCACTTTTTCATTTTCATCAGACATTCGGCAAGTCCGATCCAGGCGTCAAAATAAGTCCAGGGCCGCTGACCAAGAGCGTCTTTGTAACGATTGACAGCATCAGCGTCGTGGCCACGCGCCACGTCTAGTTTGGCATGAACATACTGAGCCGAGCACCAGATTGGTCCGTAAACTTTTGAGCCAATCAGAGCAGCTGAAATGAAATGTTCGATGCCGTCCAGTTCACCAAGGTCAATTAAAACTTCGGCCATGGCAATATTGCCTAAAGCAGCATCATCAACAGATTGCGCCAGATGCTTCTTTAGAGCCTCTTTGGCTTTGCGATTGTCACCTTTGGCTTTATAACTGAGACCTAAATAGTAAAACGCTTCTGGCGCGTAACCGTTGCGAGCAAAATATGTGGCTTGCAAAAGAGCGTCGATGGCCCGGTCATAATCTTTTTTCTCATATAGCTGTTTACCAAGCTTTGTGTTTTTAAAAGATGGGTCGGTGGTATTCTTCTGGCCCTTGGCATAAGCGCACTGCCAGCCGCCCTCAGCAACCGTCAGCAAAGGCGCCGCAGCAGAAGCAAGCAAAATCGTAGCGGTAAAAGCCGAAAGTCTGCCCTTTTGATTCACAATTAGCCTCGCAGCACTAAATTTCAAGTAAAGCTAAAAATTCAGCCTCATCAAGTATCTTTATACCAAGTTCCTGCGCTTTAGCCACTTTTGAACCCGGATTAGCACCGACAACAACGTAATCGGTCTTCTTCGAGACCGAAGAAGTGGCTTTGCCGCCCCGAGCTTTAATTTGCTGCTCAGCTTCGAGCCTCTCCAGTTGTTCCATGGTGCCGGTAATGACAAAAGTTTTGCCGGCCAGAGACTGAGGCAAAATCACCGTTTGCTGATCGGCATCTACAGCCATTTTGATGCCTAACTGGCGCAGCTCAATGATCAAAGCCTGATTTTCGCTCTGGGCAAAATACTCAATTACACCTTCAGCAATAACCGAGCCTACTCCTTCAATGGCGCACATCTGCTCAGAAGTAGCCTCTTGCAATGCTTCCATGGAATTAAATCGTTCAGCTAAAAGTTCGGCCACCGAGCGACCCACATGCCTGATACCAAGCGCAAAAAGCAGTGCCGCCAGCGGTCTTTGCTTTGAGCCCTGCACCGCTGCCAGAATATTGGTGGCAGATTTTTTACCCATGCGCTCTAAGGTTAAAAGCGATTCTTCAGTGAGGCGATAAAAATCAGATGGGCTCTCCACCAGGTGGGCGCGCACCATTTGCTCAATGAGCATTTCGCCTACGCCGTCGATGTTCATGGCCTCTTTGCCCACCCAATGAATCAGGCGCCGAACTTTTTGAGCCGGGCAGCTGTAGACATTGAGACAACGGAAAACAACTTCTTCACCCACCCGCTCAAGTGGTGTCTGACAAGCGGGGCAATGTGTTGGATAAACAAAAGGCTGGCTGTCTTCTGCTCGTTTGTCAAATTTGACACAAACAACTTCAGGAATAACTTCACCGGCTTTGCGCACCACTACGGTGTCTCCGATGCGTATATCGAGCCTGGCAATTTGATCGGCATTGTGCAAAGTGGCACGCTTGACTGTGGTGCCGGCCAGTTTTACTGGCGCTAGCCAGGCCGTAGGAGTCACCGCACCAGTGCGACCAACTTCAAATTTGATGTCTTCTAATTTGGTCTCAACTTCTTCAGGCGGATACTTAAACGCAATAGCCCAACGCGGACTGTGAGTGGTATTGCCGAGGTGGTCCCAGAGTTTGCGATCGTCTAATTTAATTACCACACCATCGGTTTGATAATTGAGCGCGTGTCTTTTGTCGGCCCAATGGTCTACAAATTGGCGAATGCCCTCAATGCCCGTCACCTTAGTGCGATTGGGTTCAACAGGAAAACCAAGTGCGGCTAATAGCTGTAAATTGTCCCACTGACTGCGCGGCTGCTTAATGGTGTCATCGACAATATAGAGAAAATAGGTCCACAGTGAAACTTTGCGGGCGGCAGTCTTACGCGGATCTTTCTGACGCAGTGAGCCAGATGCAGCGTTCCGCGGATTAGCAAAAGCAGTTTCATTTTCATCAATCAAACTTTGATTGAGCGCGGTGAAATTATCCACAGCCATATAAACTTCCCCGCGCACTTCCACCAGTGCCGGCATTCTCAGTTCGGCTTCTTCACCGCTCACCGCATCGAGTGCAATGGAGCCATCGGCGCGCACGAGAACCGGATTTAACTTCTGCGGCATTTCTTTTATGGTGCGCAAATTATTGGAAACATCTTCACCGGTAGTGCCATTACCCCTGGTGGCACCGCGAACGAAGTTGCCGTTTTCATAGGTCAAGGCAATGGAAAGACCGTCGATTTTATGCTCGCAAACAAAATCAAATTGCCGACTATCTTCAACTTCAAGGCCACGCTCAAGGCGCTCGCGCCACTCATCAAGATCGTCTGTAGACATGGCATTGGCCAGGCTTAGCAATGGAATGCGATGCCGCACAGGAGTAAAATCGGTGCTCGGCGCCGCTCCAACTTTTTGAGTCGGACTTTCAGGCACAATTAGTTCAGGAAATTGTTTTTCTAAACTTTCAAGCTGGCGATAAATAACATCAAAATCAGCGTCGCTGATCTCAGGTTTGCTTAGTGCATAATAAGCAAACCGATGATGTTCTACTTGCCGCCGCAGCTCTTCTATTTGAATGCGCGCTTCGTCGATCTGGCTAGCGTGTCTAGCGTGAGAAATCTCCACTGTCAGCAGCTCCTGTGAATTAGTCGAGGCCGACTCTGCTCAAGATCACACAATCGCCTTGAGCTGTTCCTGAGCAAATCGCTGCAGCACCATATTTAGAACCACGTCTTTCCATCTCACGGGCCAACGTGAGCAAAATGCGCGCGCCGCTGGCGCCGATAGGATGCCCTAAAGCCACAGCCCCACCGTTGACATTGACTTTCTCAACATCAAGACCAAGCATTTCAATAGACTTCAATGCCACCGATGCAAATGCTTCGTTGACTTCGAAGAGGTCAAGATCTTTAACGGTCAAACCGGCCTTTTTCAAAGCCTTCTGTGTAGAGAGAGCGGGCACTGTGGCCAGATAAGGCACGTCTTGCCCAATTGAAGCATGACTGACAATCTTCGCCAGCGGCTTAAGGCCTAACTCTTTAGCTTTGGTGGCGCTCATAACCAGAAGCATGCAGGCACCATCGTTAACACCAGGGGCATTACCGGCAGTGATCGAGCCTTTTTCAGTGAAGACCGGTTTGAGCTTGGCCAACGCCTCCATATTTGTATCGGCGCGCGGCGCTTCGTCACGGTCAATTTGCTTAGTCTGACCTTTGCCAGCGGCTACTTCGATAGGCAAAATTTCACTGGCAAACGCACCAGATTCTATGGCTTTGATGGCCCGCTGGTGGCTGCGGAAAGCCCACTGATCTTGCGCCTCACGGCTGATCTTAAACTCGTCAGCCACATTAGCACCATGCACGGCCATGTGCACGTTGGCCACAGGGCACTCGAGACCATCAGCCAACATAGCGTCTTTGAAAGCTACATGACCCATTCTCTTGCCGAAACGAGCAGAATTAGCTTCCACCAGATAAGGAGCTTGGCTCATTGATTCCATACCGCCGGCCAAAATAATTTCAGCGTCGTTGGCACGTATGCGCAAATCGGCCAGAGTAACTGCGCGCATACCAGAAGCGCAAACTTTATTGATGGTGGTTGATTCGGTTGTATTGGGCAAACCAGCTGCGAGCAAAGCTTGCCGCGACGGAATTTGACCACAGCCGGCCTGCAAAACCTGACCGATAATTACTTCATCAATGGTGTTGGGATCAATTTTGTTGCGGGCCACCAACTCTTTTATTAGAGGGCTGGTTAACTTCACAGCGCTAAGGTTGGCAAGAGCGCCGCCCATTTTTCCGAAGGGAGTGCGCAAACCATCAACAATTACGGTCTCTCTATCTGCAGCGGTCATGGCGCACCTTCTCTCTTTCTCCGGGATACTCAGTGATTGCTCACTCTTCAATGTTAGCCTCCCTTGAAGGCAAGTTGGCGCACCATAATCAAAAGTTCTTCTTACACTTCGATGTCAGGAGACATAAGAGTGTCTCTGCTCAGGCCGCTGGTGCTTTATGATAGAGATACAAATAATTAGGATGCATATGCCCAGACCAATACGCGGTTCCGGAAGAAACCGATATGAGACCGAGACCGAGGCTAAAAGCGGTAACCCCATAGCCAGGGCTTGGAATAATTTCAATCAAGGCCTGGCTGAAAAAAGAGCGCATGCTGAGTTTGAGCCGGAAAAAATCGAGCCCGGCCGCCGGGTTATTGCCCTGGGAATCGATTTTGGTATCGGCTTTGTGCTGAGCTTGATGGTCATGGTGACACCTCTGGTGAACCACTTCTTCAGCGGTACCCTGGTGATTGTGTTGTTTTTAATCGTTCGCGATTATTTCTTTGAGGGCCGCGGCTTCGGTAAAAACCTGATGGGCTTTAAAGTGGTTGACATCTTCAGCGGCAATCAGCCATCTTTCAAGCAAGCCTTAACGCGCAACCTTGTTTACCTGGGGCCACTTTTGCTGCTGCAAATTTTCGCCCTGATTCTGGCTCTAATCCCGGTCCCTACTGTAACTACCGTGATTAACAAGGTCTTAAATGGACTGGCCGGACTTTACGTATTAGTAATACTGCCCATAGAAAGCTATCGGTCGTACGAAAGGGAAGATAGTATGAGGCTCGGTGATGAAGTTGCAGGCACTTGTCTGGCCAACAGCGAAATGAGCTTTAGCAATTTTTTGTCCAAGTAAGTAGCATATCGGCAGCGAAAATTAGAGTTTAGAGATAGTTCGGCAAAAACAATGACCACTCAAAAAACTGCTTACATCTGGGGCCCCGTTACCTCGTTTAACGGGCCATTAGCCGCCTATCTAGTCAAACGGGGCTGGCATGTTCACTTTGCCTGCAAGTCTTCGCTAAGCCTTTTGAGCCTCTCGCCACTTGACCTGAAAACTCAAGCCCAGAACATGCTTTACGCAGCGCTCGGCGGCAAAGAAAATGAGCGTGTTTTCAAAGATCGTCTTAAAGTGGTTGAGCCAGCTGAAGCGGTCAAACATCACAAATATGATGCCATCATATTCAGTGCACTGCCACCCAATTTTGATGAAGCCCGCTCGCCGCGAGCACCACTTGCTGGTGCCGACTTCAAAGCAATAATGAAAGCTTTTCGCGGTACACCAACATTTATTATTTCGTCTATCTGGGGCGGCGTGCAAAAAGACGGCGTGGTACCAGAAGAACTTGAATTTGCCAGACGTAAATCACTTTCAAATTGGGAAGGCATTTGCCAACAATATGAGCAGCGCATTTTAGAGAATCTCGCGGGCAGTGAATCACCCTGGTATCTTGTGCGCCTGCCACTTTTAAGCGGTGACACCAAAAGTGGTGAATCAATTAAATACGACGGCATTTACACACTGCTAAAAGAAATCGTGCAAGAAACCTCCAAGCCCTTTTTCCCTGCGGCGTCTCTTAAACTGGCTTACAATCCCGACTCTACTCTCTGGTTCTTACCAGTAGATGTCGCCGTCAGCACTTTCTTCCACTACATTGAAGACGAAGCCCGCCCACGCATTTGCAATCTGGTGTCGACTCAAATGACACTCAATCGCGAATGGCTGACACACCTGGCTGAGTCTTTAAATTGCCAGGAAATTATTTGCAGCGAACAAGATAACCTTAACTTGCCGGGCACTCTGCGCAAACTTTTGCTAGATGATGTTCAAGTCAAAACGAGAAATCTTTTTGAAGTAGCAGGGCGTTATCAAATGCCGCCCATGCGCTTAGACAAAGACTATTTTGACAAGATGATTCAGTCAGGCAAAAGCCACCACTGGGGCGAGCATGTGACTGTTATCGATGAGCCCAGCGTGCTCGATTATTCAGAACAACTGGCGCACTATTATTTTGAAAAATTTGTACCCGAACGCATTGAACATGGTGCATTGAAAGACGCAAAAATCAATGGCACCACTATTGGTTTTCACCTGCGCGCTGGTAGCGTGCATGGATGGCTGCTGCGCTCGAAAGGCAATGGCGAAACAGAAGTGGTGCCCTTTGACCCCACACTGCACAAGCCAGATATTTGTTTCCACTTTAGCGGCACAACTCTTTCTCGTTTGATTCAAAATAAAATGCAGCTGCAACGCGCCGTAATCATGCGTGAAGTCGAAGCACAAGGTAATTTATTCCAGTTGTGGCGCATCACCAGCACCATCGATAAGTTCTTGCGCGAAAACCCTGTAGTTTCAAAAGATGTTCCAGAGCTGGCTCAGATGTACGCTGAAGTAGAGTAAGGCCGTGGCTCATATTGGTATTGTTATACCGACTCAATTTGAGCTCGCACCGCTTCTGGAATTATTTCCGCAACTCACTCTGCAAAAAAGTTCTCCCTGGCAAATTTACCAGGCCGATTTAAAGCAGACAAAGCTCACTGTAATCGTTTCTTTTATTGGCCCGGCCAACGCCGCAGCGGCCACTGAACATCTAATCGGATACGGTGTAGACCTGATCTTGCACGGTGGCGCAGCTGGGGCTATAGACAGCAGTCTAATGCCCGGTGATATCGTGCTTGGTGCGGCGTGCAAAATCATTTCTTCGAAAGAAACTCTGGAAGTGCGCAAAACTTTGCTCATTGCCACCACTGCTATTCGTTATTTAAAAGATGGCCAGTCAGTGCACTGTGATAAGTTGCCTGGTGACGACAAGTTGTTGCAACTGGCTCTGACGGCGAATTCTGCGCTCTTGGAAAAGTTTGGGCAGTGGCAGGCACCAGGCTGGCCAGTAGATCATGCCGCACGGCCAGCTAGAGTGGTGGCTGGTGTTATTGGATCTTTCGATGGTTGGACAAAAGGCCTGAAACAATTGAACTTTGTGCGAGACAACTTTGGCATTGACGCTGAAGATATGGAAAGCGCTTACATAGCTCAAGTGGCTGCTATACACGGCATTGCTAATTTAGCTATTCGTGGAATTTCTAATAACGAATATCTGCGCACTTTAGAGAAAAGCGAAATCATTCCTGCGGTGGAAGCAGCGGCCGCGCGGGTGGCCATGGTGATGCAGGCGGTGATTGCAGGTGGTTTCAGCGGATAATGGGTTAGTTTAAATTGCTGCCTAGACCCTATTTTGCAACCTATAGGTTGTAGCGATATACAACTTATAGGTTGTTGAAATCGGCAAGTGTCTAAATCACAACGCTAAAGTCGAAAACATGAATTCAAAAATGGATATAGAAACTACAATCAAGCAAGCGGACACAATTGGAAAAATCAGAACCGGCAAACGTTTACCATGGTATTAGTAAGAACAGTCCATTATCGTTCGAACGCGGAGAAAGCCAATGAGCACTCTTCAAACTATCAAGCTTCCAAAAAACTGGCAGTTTAGCGCCAAAAGACAAACAGATTTCATTGTCGACATAGAAGATTCGCAGCGTGTCAAAGGTATGAAAACGTTGTCGGTTCAGCGTGTAGCGAGAAGTGATGATAGCGCCGAAGATTTGGGTTGCTTCTATCAAGATTGTGGCGTGTCCGAGTATCTAGGCAAACGAATCAGAATGACGGCGTGGGTCAAGTCTAATTTGCAAGACAGTCGTGGCCAGCTATATGTCGTTATTCACGGCATATGGCGCTCTTACCATCGGGAAAACGGCACGTTCGATAATATGTGGCCAGACCGCATCATCAATGGTGAAACTGATTGGACACAATATGCACTTGTGGTCGATGTGCCTGAAAACAGCACCTCTATGTCATTTGGCATGTACATCAGTGGAATAGGCCACATGTGGCTCGAAGATATTGTCTTTGAAATTGTCGACAAAAATGTTCCTTTGACAGGAACAATGGAAGAGCAGCGACCAGGACCACAAAATCTAAATTTCTTAGAGATGTAAGCGAACAACACTAGGCAAAGCTAGTCGTGCAACTTGACGCGCTTTTTCTACTTTTTCTTGCACAGATCTGCGCACATCGGAGAAAAGCGAATTACTGCGGTGGAAGCAGCTGCGGCGCGAAAACCGATGGTGATGCAGTTAGTGATTGCTGGTTTGGCTGACTGATTTCAATTGAGACAAAGAACAGAATTACGTATAGTATTATTGGCACTAAGTCTTATAACGTCTATTATTAAAGACTTTATTACACGTACGTGACGCGCCTATCTTGACAATAAGGTCTAATATCATTTACGCTAACAGTGATAGCGATAATTATAGTAGACATTATGCCCAAATCAATAGCAAACTCCTCCACCCCTATACCCGTTCGCCGGGCGCTGCGCAAGCTTGGACAAGACATACGAGACGCTCGACTGCGCCGTCGCATACCGACAGAACTCCTGGCAGAAAGAGCATCGATCAGTCGAATGACCTTATACAACGTTGAGAACGGCGACGAAGGAGTATCAATGGGCACTTACGCAACAATTCTGTTTGCGCTCGGTATGATTGATCGAGTTGGTAACTTGGCAGATGCCGTGGAAGACACGCTTGGGCGCCAACTTGAAGAGGAGCGACTACCAAAACGCATTAGGCTTCCGCGAACGAAAGCAGCGCCACCGGACAAGCCCGGAGCATCGTAATGGAGACTGAGACGCTGGTTTATGTTGATCTTGCCGGCAAGCCATTTCTTGTCGGACGTCTGTGGACACGCACGCGCAAAGAAAAAAACAGTGCATCGTTCGAATATGACAAAGGCTGGCTTTCTAATCCTTTACGATTTTCGCTAGAGCCCGCTCTAACACTTGGTCCTGGGCCGTTCCATAGTGATCGCGCACTTTTTGGTGCCATCGGTGACTCCGCCCCGGACAGATGGGGCCGCGTGCTAATGCGCAGAGCTGACCGTCGGCGCGCGGAAGGCGACGGAAAAACAGCTCGAACCCTCCGTGAGATCGATTATTTATTGATGGTTGACGACGAAGCACGTCAAGGCGCACTCCGCTTTAAAGCAAGTGCAGGTGGACCTTTTTTAGCAGAAAACGGAAAGAAAAAAATACCGCCATTGATTGAACTACCCCGACTACTCTCGGCATCAGAAAACGTACTAGGCGACAAGGAATCAGATGAAGACTTACGTTTACTGCTTGCCCCGGGTTCTTCTCTAGGAGGCGCCCGTCCAAAGGCTTCCGTGCGCGATCGAGATGGGCATTTAGCGATAGCAAAATTCCCGCACGAGGGCGACGCGATCAATACTGTTCTATGGGAAGCAGTCGCCCTCACTCTCGCGAGCAAAGCTGGCGTTAACGTGCCGGAATGGCGACTGGAAAATGTTGCAAAAAGGCCTGTCCTTCTACTGCGACGTTTCGATCGCATGAAAGCAACCCGCATTCCATTTATGTCGTCGATGAGCATGCTTGATGCCAGAGACAATGAACAACGAAGTTATTTGGAATTCGTAGATGTGTTGCGCCAGGTTGGCGGCGCACCCACAGAAGATATGCGCATGTTGTGGCGTCGCATGGTGCTAAGCATTCTAATTTCTAACACCGACGACCATTTGAGAAATCATGGTTTTTTGTATAGCGATTCAGCGGGTTGGCGTCTCTCCCCAGCTTACGATATTAATCCGGTGCCAATAGATATAAAACCGCGCGTGCTCAGCACTTCTATCAATCTTGATGACGCCACCGCGTCGCTTGAACTTGCGCTTCAAGTAGCGCCCTATTTTGAAATTAGTGAGGAAGATGCACATCAAATAGCTTATGAGGTGGGAACCGCCGTGACCTCATGGCGCAGCGTAGCAGCGAATCTCGGCGTAGCCACAAGTCAGATTGATCGTATGGCCTCGGCCTTCGAGCACGCAGAGCTAAAAAAAGCAGTGGCAGGCATACGCCCGGGGTAAAACATTCGAGAAATGGTAGCGTCATCTTGTTTGGCTTTTTTTGAAACTGAAACGTGCACGCTTCAGTTCTGGAAAGACAAACCTACATCTAGAAAGACACTCCCTTTCCTTATTTCAAGGATTTCAACTGCGCCAAATCGTCCGCTGCAAGTTTTGTTTTATGCAATTTCTGATAGACCTTTGCGCGTTCGGCTAAGGCTTCGGTATTTACAGGATGATGATCCAGGACATGCGTTAAATCTCTTAGGGCCAAAGTATTCTGACCTAATGCCGAATAGGCCTCACCCCTTGAAAGATACGGATGCAACCTATTTGAATTAAGTTCAATCGACTTGGTGCAATCTGCAATTGCTTCTTTGTAGTTGCCATTGCGAACTTCTGAACAGCCGCGCGCGCAATAGTTAAAAGCGTTGGTGGGATCGATCTTGATTGCTTGAGAAAAATCAGCAATAGATTTAGCGTACTGCTTCTCGTCTCGCAATAGTAACCCGCGTGAATAGTAGGGATATTCAAGTTTGGAATCGATAGCAATGGCCGCCCCTAAATCATCCTGAGCTTTCTTGTAGTCACCCATCTCTCTTGAGGCCCAGGCGCGGTTGCAGAGGGCTGTAGTATTTTTTGGTGACAAGACAAGCGCTTTACTGCTCGCAGCGTACGATTCCTTCCACTGCTTCAAGTGGGCTAACGAGTCACCGAGCTGCCTCCAGGCACGAACCTCTTTTGGGTCTAGTATAGTCACCCGCTTGCAGTCATCAATAGCTTCTTTATGTTTATCAATATCGTGATAGAGAAGCGCCCGATCTAAAAGAGCAGCAGTGTTATCTGAATGAATTGCTAGTGCTTTGTTGTAGTCATTCAAAGCAGCATCATTTTTCTTCAGGGAATAATTGCAATAACCTCTGCGCCTAAAAGCGTACGTATATTTTTCATCGATTTTGAGCGCCTTGTCGTAATGGCGAATTGCTTCGTCGTATTTTCCCTTCTTTTCCAGTGCCCATCCCCAGACACCCTCATTATTTACAAAATCTGGTTCTAGTTTCGCGATTGCAGCGCACTGTTTTATAGCAAGATCTAACTGACCACTCTCGGCGTAGCAATAAGCTAATGTTGTGCCTAACAACGGCGCTGATGGGTGTTTAAGCGCCAGACTTTCAAGAGTTGCAGCGGCTTCTCTATTGTTTCCTAGCCTTGCCTGAGCGCGTCCGCGATCAAAAAGCGCTGCTGGTTCTGTAGCTGATTTAGTTGAATTTACAATGCTCTTGCACTCTTTCTCTGCCGAATCGTAATTTTTCAAATAGTCGAAAGTTACTGAGCGACAATATCGTGTATAAACATCCCGAGCAGATGATGTCAGGGCTAGGTACTGCTTCAAATCAGCCTCGCCGGCTTGTGTTTTGCCGATGTTCGACAACAATATTCCGCGGTTACCTAATGGCTGAGCAAATTGAGGCATCCTGGCAAGGACCTTGTTCAAGTCCGAAAGAGCTTCACTATTTTTTCCAACCATTGATTTCAGCCGTGCCCTCGCTAGAAGCCCATCGGCATCATCAGGATTTTTCTCAAGTATTTGATTGCAGAGAGCTTCGGTCTGTTTCCAATCACCGAAATTTATGCCGTGATTTAAAGTCTCAGACAAAGGAGGCTTTCCGGCAGAACAGCCTGAAATAGCCACAATTAACAGCGCAGCAAATAGCCACCCAATTTTTCTGCTTACGTATTTAAGCTCAAGCCTTAACTTCTGCATGGCTTTTCATCGCAGCCAGCAAGTTAGCCATTTCAATAGCACAAGCAGCCGCTTCTGAGCCTTTGTTGCCGGCTTTAGTGCCGGCGCGCTCTATGGCTTGCTCGATAGAATCAACTGTAAGAATGCCATTGATCACAGGCAAATTGGTTTCTAAAGCCACTGCTGCCACTCCAGATGCACTCTGGCCAGCAACAAAATCAAAGTGAGCGGTGGAGCCGCGAATGACGGCACCGAGACAAATAATAGCGTCATAGCGATTGCTTGCCGCTGCTTGTTTGGCCACCAGTGGAATTTCAAATGCTCCAGGGCACCACATCACTTCAACGTCACTGAGTTCGCCACCATGACGTCTGATGGTCTCTAAAGCACCATCTAAAAGCGGTCTGGTAATAAAGTCATTGAAGCGGCTAACTACAATTCCGAATCGCAATCCGGTGGCAATCAAACGCCCCTCAATTACTTCAGCTTCGCCCTTAGCCATGGTTATTCGCCTCTCTCAAAGTGCTGATTTTCAGTTTGTCCGGCCAGCTCAAGCCAGTGACCGAGTTTTTCTTTTTTAGTGAACAGATAATTCATATTGTGACTGTTGCATGATGGTGGCATGCTAACGCGACCGGTAACTTCAAGGCCATAGCCTTCTAAGCCCACAATCTTTCTCGGGTTATTAGTGATGATGCGCACCGATGTCAGACCAAGATCGCTCAGTATTTGTGCACCGACACCATAGTCACGCAGGTCTGGTTTGAACCCTAATGACTCGTTTGCTTGCACCGTGTCTTGGCCGCTTTCTTGCAGGGCATAAGCTTTGATTTTGTTGAGCAGACCAATGCCTCGACCTTCCTGACGCAGATAAACCAGCACACCGCGCTCTTCTTTGGCAATAAGCGCCATGGCCGCTTCTAGCTGTGGGCCACAATCGCAGCGCAGGCTGGCGAAAACATCACCAGTCAAACATTCAGAGTGCACACGAATCATGACGTCGCTATGTCCGACAACATCACCTTTAACAACAGCGATGTGCTCACTGCCATCTAACACATTGCGATAAGCATAAAGTTTGAAATCGCCATAGGCTGATGGCATCTCGCATTCAGCCTCACGAACGATAAAGCGCTCGCGCACCAGGCGGTAAGCAATCAGTTGAGCGATATTGATAAATTTGATGTTGTGCTTCTGGGCAAATTCACGAAGTTGCGGCACACGAGCCATGGTGCCGTCGGCATTCATGATCTCGCAAATTACACCAGAGGGGTTACAACCAGCCAAGCGAGCCAGATCCACGGCAGCTTCAGTGTGGCCTGCGCGTTTGAGCACGCCACCATCTTTAGCAACTAATGGTGATACGTGACCAGGTCTTCTCAAGTCGGCTGGCTTCGAGAGAGGATCTACAGCCACCTTAACAGTGGTAGCACGGTCATAAGCGCTAATGCCTGTAGTGACACCAAATCTGGTATCAGCGTCAATCGTCACAGTAAAAGCTGTCCCTTGCGATTCGGTGTTGCGTTCCACCATCATCGACAAACCAAGTTCGGTGGCGCGCTCGCTCGTCAGTGACAGGCAAATCCAGCCACGCGCTTCGGTGGCCATAAAGTTGATCATTTCAGGAGTGATGAGCTCGGCGGCGCAAATCAAATCGCCTTCGTTCTCGCGGCCCTCGTCGTCTGAGACTACGACAAACTTGCCGGCTCTGAGGTCTTCTAAGGCTTCTTCGATGGTGTTGAAAGTTGCTGGGTCAAAATCTGAGGCTGAAAAACCGGAAGAACTGCTGGGCTGCTCATTCTCACCCTGAGATTGCAGGTCACTGCTAGCCGCTTTTGTTTCCATCAGACTTCCTCGATTTTGAACTGTTCTTGAGCCGTCACCGGCAATATATATCAAGGGACTACCAAAGCATAGCCAAGAAAACAGGCCAAAGGAACCTTTTGATCAACTTTATTAACGTTTATTAGGGCCTAAGTGCAGGCCAGTGGATGATTGGTGAGCCTGGCTACGTAACGAGCAATGATGTCAGTTTCCACATTCACAGCCGATCCAGCCTTGATTTGTCCGAGTGTCGTCACTTCCCAGGTGTGGGGAATGAGGGCAACCTTAAACCAGAACTCATCTTCGGGATTTTTTGGCAGGGCTCCACAATCGGCCACGGTCAATGAAACTCCATCGATAGAAACTGACCCTTTTTCAACAAAAAATGGCGCCCAGCGGCCTTCTAGATTAAAGGTGACCAGATAAGAGAAGCCTTCTTCTACAACTGAAGCCACTTTGCCCACTGTATCAATGTGACCAGTGACTATATGGCCACCAAGTCGATCGCTAACCCGCAGGGCTTTTTCTAAGTTGAGCCGACTGCCGACTTTTACATCGCCCAGATTGGTGCGTCTCAACGTTTCAATCACAGCGTCAACGGCAAACCAGTCGCTGCCAAAATCAACCACAGTCAAACAGCAGCCGCTGCAACTGATCGATTCGCCTATCTGAGCGTCAGACATAATATTCTTAGCGCCAATTTTCAGGCGACGGCCGCCGTCAGTATCGCTAATCTCAAGCACCTGACCGACTTCTTCAACTATTCCTGAAAACATGGCTCTCTTATTATGGTGTTACGGGTGGTGACTACAGGCTTGAGTTAATAACTATTGCGGCGACAGATCTTCATATTGAGAAAGAATCAGTTGTCCAGTATCGCCTCGCTGACCAATTAAATACTGAAAAGTAAAACGTCTCTCGGCGGTTTCAGCTGCGGAGTGAATGGCGCAAATGCCGGTCACTCGGGCCGGAATAAGACCTTGAGCTGTAGGTTCGCTGACTTTGATGTCATCAATGCGCACGGCACAGATCTGTTTACGCTCTTGCATATCTAAAACCATAGCGCGCATGTCTTGAGCAGTTTTAGGCAAAATTCCTTGCCGCGTCAAATTGGCTGCCAGAGGCGGGTCGAGCTCAGATCGCAAGGCGGTCATATTGGCTTCGCACGAAATATAGCTGGTATCAAGCAGGTGATGAGTGAGTTTGCGCGAGAAAGATTCAATGTCGGCCTTCACTCCCTCGGGCATTGATTTGGCCGGTCTGGTAATCCACTGAAAACCGTTAATAAGCAGGCTTAAAATAAGAAGCAAGTGCACGCCGTAAAGCTTTACTAGCTGTTCCGGTCCGACTTTTTGAACTCTCCAATACATATATTACTCAGCCTCCACTTTTCCCAACTTCCACTCATTTTTGTCTTTGTAGAGAGTGAGAACAGCAGCAAATTTGCCCGATAAAGGCTTGCTTGAAGCCCCTGCACTGCCGGCTCCCGCCGAGTTAACATCTAATGGTTGAGTTCCTCCTTGTGATTTCGCGCCGGTATTATTTAAAGTATGCACTGAATTTAAATTTTTAATTCCGTCGGCTGACCCTATATCTGGTGCCATAACAAGCTGTGTGCCTTCCAACCGCACCTGCCCGTCAGTCTCGCGACGATGAATGACTTTAGCTTTGGTCACTTGCGCGTTGCTCTGTATATCTACTTTACCAGCAGCATTGACCCAACGCCAGCCGAAAATTCTCTCACCCATCGCACTGGCACGTTCTTCAAAAGCTCGGTCAGCCACATATTGTTGCGCCAATCTGGCTACCACCAGTAGTGCGCAAAATAAAACAAACCATTTGCTAAAGCGAAATATTTTGTCCATCTATCCCTCGTGCTGCAAGCCAAGGTAATAGACAGCCTGGCGGCAAGCATCAGTGTGAGAAAGCTTCGGATTTTTCGCCTTCACATCTTTGATCATATCTAGACGGCGAGGAATGTCTTTGATTGGCTCTGAAGTGCAGATCCAGTAGTCCATTGGGCTTGGTACCAGTCTGATTGTACCGTGCACAGCACCCACAATCAGCAAGCACTGGCTGTCTCGACGCTTCTCTTCGTCTCTCGAGAAATTCTCAATTGCTACGGTTTCAGCGTCGGTCAAACGCAGTGTTTCTTTGAGCATCTTCAAGTCAGATGGATCTTGCCGCAACATGATTTTCATGTGCGAGTTTTTAACCACCGAATCGGCTTGCTCTGCCTGTCTGAAGAAGTCTTTCAGCTGCTGAGTAATTGTTACCAGCATCATACCGTAGTGCCTGGCTCTTCTCGACAAATCGTCCAGCAGGCGCGCTCCGGCTTTAAATCGCATCAGAGTGGCGGCTTCGTCGATGATGGCGGCAAAGCGCACTCCTCGTGCTTTTGAATCGGCTGCACGGCGGCGAATAAATTCAGCCAAAATGTATACGGCGATTCTTTCCAGCCTTGGCTCGTTAACTTCTCTGGTATCAAATACGATGAACAGTTTTTCGGTGTCAATATTGGTGTGACCGTCAACCAATCCACCAAAGGCACCAGATCTGGTGAAGAGTGAAAGACCACGAGCAAATTGTTGTAAGCGATCGCGCTGCAATGGATCTACTTCATCGGCAGCAGCCTGGGCTGTCACTCGAGCGAGATCAGACATGGTAGGTATGACGCCTCTAAAGTGCGCGTCCATATAAGCTACGCGAATCAAACCATCAAGTAGTGATTTTTCTTCGACGTTCAATTCTTCTCGGCCTTCAGGAGCCAGCATTAAGTCTAGTAATGATAGAAGCGAGCTGATTTTGTCGGCAGAAGGCTCGCCTTCTTTATCTTCGGGGCCGAGATCAAAGGGGTTGAGAATGTAACCTGAACTAGGCCCTAAGTCGATATAGGCGCACAGATCTGGACCAAGCAGCTCGGTAATGAAACGATAGGCACCAAATTTGTCGACAGTTTTATCAATTAAGACAAAGCGCGTGCCCAATGGCAAAAGGCGTAGAATTAGCATTGATACGGCAAATGATTTACCGGCACCAGTGGTTCCTACTACGAACATATTGTTCGCGTCTTTACCCTGCCCTCGGAAAAACGGATTTAAAAGCACCGGCTCTCTTGAAGCCAGCGCGAAACCAAACGGTACACCATCTGGAGTGCCGCAAGAGGCTGTGAAAAACGGCCACATGGTGCCAACAATCGGTGACATGACACGGTGCACCACCGCCATGCGATCTACGCCCACAGAGAGCGTCGACTGCCATAGATCAAGTTGCAGCACTTGGCCTCTATCCATCTGGGCGCCGCGGTTTTTGAAAATGCGTCTGACTTCATCCATGTTCTGTGCCAGATGCTCAGGCGAATCGGCATAAGAGCGAATGTACATTGAAGTATCAAAAGCTTTATTGGCGCTGCGCAAAAATTCTTGAATGGCTGTGGCAGCCGATCTTGTCGACTCCATTCCTTCAATGTCCGGGGTGGCTAGCTGTGTGCTGGCCACGTGACCCATACGATATTTGAGCTTGAGGTTGCGTCTGACTTTGTCTTGATCGCACTGGTGAATGAAAAGCGAAAGAGTGTACTCGACCGATAGCGTGAGCAGATCAACAAGCCAGCCCATCCAGGTTTCGTGAGGCGGCGCAAACATATATTGGGTGCCGATATATTTGCCGTCAAGCCACAAATGATCGTCTGTCACTTTCAAGGCCGAACCAGCCAGCACAGAAGCTTCTGATACGTTGGTGCGCGAAGGTGGTGCCTCGCCGTCTTTTTCGTAAAGCGATGGATTCAAATCTGAATAAATCAGATTGCGCACTTCTTTGCGAGTGAGAATACTTGGTCTCAAGTTCGAGCCGCGCAGTTGTTCAAATGCAGTCTTAACAAGGCGATTGAGTGATTCCAAATATTCTTCGTGCTTTTGAATCGAGCGGCGGCCGTTCCACATTTTGCCGCTTTTGCAATCTGGCGGATGGAAACTGATGACGATATAAAATTCGCGCTGCGGAACGAAGGTAACGTCCTGCACGCGGCGGAACCATTTATCTGTGTAGTCGGCGTACCATTTCAAATAATCGTTATCGGTTTTAAGCAAAATTTGATAGCGCGAAAGATATTCGTCAACTGAGACGTTTCGGCTCTTGATGATGATCTGAATATCTGATTCGCAGGAGTTGGCAAAGTTAGCAAAAGTGCGGGCCATGGTTTCGCGATCTGCTTCATCGAAAAGCAGGGCGTTAATGCCTTTGCAGGCAATATATTTGCGAAAACTGCCGTCCGATAAAACTACCAGCCCGTCTTCTTCGTCCTCGCCAGGAATGGAATAAATGAAACAGACATCTTGCCAGCTGGTGGTACCGCGTTTGTCTGGTGGCGGGTCATCATCAGAGCCGCCGCCGCCACTTCCACCACCATGTGATTCCTGACCAAAAGGCAGCATGTCGCGCAGCTGGCTTGGCAAACCGTTATAAAATCCAGCAATGATATTGTTTAGCGAAGGGCCCGGCGTAAGCGGCATGTGCTTGCCTTCGGGCATCTGCGAGTCGGTAGTCGGCCTCGGTCGTCTCTGACCACGAAAATCATCAAGATCGTCGTCGTCATCATCCATATCGTCGTTAACTTGAGGTCTGCCTCGCAAACTCGACGTCCTTCTTATGGGTGATGAACCGGCACTTCTTACCATTGATGAACGCTCACAGGGCTCTTGGCTCGTACGCTATAGGAAACATTATATATAGTTCTGCAGCTGTGCTAACCAGTTTAGCCGCAAAACCAAGCTAATTGGAGCCTATATAGAACTCGTCTGACTTTTTAGTGGGTTCAATAATGGTTGGGTCAGGATAAATGGCCGTTTGTTCTTCCGGTTTAGGCACATAAACCGTGGGCTCAAAATGCAGCCGATAGAGAAAAACATTTTTCCACCAGCTCATGGGTTTTAAGTCTGTAAATTTAACCAGAGGCAGACAGGCGCAGAAAAACACAATGGCACTGAGAATATTGGCGGGCAAATTGCCAATTTTTAGATTGCTGGGCACCTTGGAAAGCAAAGTGACTGAGATGGCCACGGCAATTACCATCATAAGAAGCTGGCGAATAGTGAAATCCCATAGCTTAAAAGGCTTATTCAGCACAATGACTTTGTGAACTCGTGACACTTAATTCCGTCCTCAACTGCTCGCTTCGTCTATTAGTTGCCCATACCATCAAACTGGATGTCTTCAGCAGAACCCATATCAGCCATACGCATCAATTTTCGCGCCATCGCGGCGTAGAGGGCCGGTAAGCGGCCAATCACCACTTGATAGTATTCCTTGCACCGAGCAAAGTCACCTGTGCGCCTGCAGAGCTCGCCAATCAAATATTCCACTTCCGGACGATTTTCTGTGGGGCAGGAGACGTCAACAAGAGATTTACGGAATGCGTCTGTGGCCAATCTTCTGTATTCTCGCGCCTGAGGCACAGCATTGACATCATCGGCACACCAGGCGGCGTAGAGGTAAAACATGGCCACACCGAAATAATTGCCGCCCTTGCGCTCGGCGCAGATAGCAGCGTTGCGGTATTGCAAATGTGGTGGGCTATTTCCCTGATTGAGTACGCAAAGCTCGGTGGTGGGAATAAATGAAGTCGCCCAGTCTGAAATGCCACAACTGGGGCAAGTCAGCACTGAATATTGCTCATACTGAGGTTTGACGTTACCAATATGCTGGCGCAATTCGCTATTGCGCAAACCTGTATCGACAACTTTTGGAAGTTGCTTGCTATTGAACTTCACGCCGCAGTTAGGACACTTAACACCGACATCGGCCAGGTCCACGATTAGATTCTCCAAGGTGCCAGATCTATCTTATGCGTTATTTTAAATCTTGTCGCGCCGGACAACTCCTTTTAACCTTGAATGAAACGCTGGCTTGAACTGCAGGCCATCATTCCGAATCGCTCCTCAGCCTCTGTGTAGAGCAGAGACTGAGGATGCGAACCTCGGACTAATCGCCGTTGAAGCCAGGCATGTTCCGGCGTTGTTCTTCCAGCAAGCGACGTTGCTCCTCGTCTAACTCACGTTGAGTCTTGGCCTTGCGATTCTGGCCAGGTGTGAGGTTGACGCCCTTATTGCCTTCCGTTGGAGGAGCACCTTCTTTTTGTTGTGGCGAAGGCGCCGTTTCTTTCGGTTCAGCGTTCGGAGCACCACCACTTGGTCGGCTCTGTTCTTGGCTCTTCGCTGCCAGCCCAGCCGCCCCAGCTCCAAGAATATTGGAGAAGGTTTTTCTAGGACCACCATCAGCGATGTAACCAGGGCTGTCTTGTCTCACTTGCTGTTGCTGCTGCTCAACATGTTGATGTTGGTCAGGCTGGACAACCGCGTGGTGGGTTCCACCACTGGTGACATCAGGCAGCACTTGAGGAGCAGTCCATCCGGATGATGTGGATCCTGTATAACCAAGGTCGTTGTTGGCAACGATTGATTGGCCAGTTCCCACACCAGGAGCCTGATGTTGACCAGCACCAGGGTCAGCAACGTAGTTTTGCTGCGGTTGCACGAAGCCTGGCTCAGTCACATTACGTTGCTGCTGCTGGCCCATGCCAGAATCAGCTACGTAAGGCTGAGACTGCTGCTGTTGTTGTTGCTGCTGCTGCACAACACCGCCATCAGCTACATATGGCTGTTGCTGTTGTTGCTGTTGCTGCGGTTGCACATACCCTGGCTCAGTCGCATAACGTTGTGCCTGGCCAATACCAGCATCAGCTACATAATTCTGCTGCAACTGCTGTTGTTGCTGCTGTTGTTGCTGCAGCTGCTGCTGGACAACTTCACTACCCCCTGCGGTAACGGTCTGACCTGGCTGAGCACCGTAGCTATACTGCGCCTGATTCGTTCCCGAAATCATGTCTTGCGACATTGGCGCTGAGCCACCACTGCTGGTGATGTAATTTGGCACCACCGGCGCTTCCGTGTACCCGCCACCACTGGCAGCCTCTGCTCGGTAAGCATTGACTGTAGCTGTGTATTGGGTATCCAGACCAGTACCACCGAGTATGCGTTGTCCGGCTTCTGGGTTGAGATTGACTGCTGCTTGATAGACAGCATCAGCTCCTCCACCAGCCGCCTGAGCACTGGCATTGTATTGAATCGATTGAGCGGCCGTGACCGATTGTGATTCAAAGCGATGGGCAGTTTCAGTGGCACCGAATCCGGCCGAGGCAACTACAGCAGAGCTGACATTACCATGAAGGGCAGAGTCTATCAGGGCCGGCGAAGCGCCCATGCGCTCGGCTAGCTGTTGATATTGCTGACTTTCAGGCTGAGCCAGAGCAGTACGCAGCTCAGTTGGGCTTGTGTTGGTCATGGCCATGATGTCGCGAGCCGTGTTCTGAGCACTCACTGCACCAGGGTCACTACTTGACACCGAGTATGGTGCCGAGTAGCCTGCGGCCGATGCATATGAGCCGGCAGGGCTGGCTTCACCACCAACTATCGCACTCGTTATGGCGGGGCTTGCGCCACCAGATGAAACATAACTCGTGTCGGCCTGTGTGAAGTTACCGCCGCTTTGATACGACTGTTGGTAGCTCTGCACAGTAGAGGCGAATTGTTGATCCATCTGAGCCGATTGCAGTATCTGAGCACCAGCACCGGCATTCATATTGACTGCCGCTTGCTGCACGGTATCAGCACCGTACTGTGTGGCCGCCGCTTGATACATAGATACAGATTGTTGGGCTGTATAAGAAGTATCAGCATTAGCTTGAGCAGTAGCGGTAGAACCGAAGCCTGTTTCTACTATCGCACCAGCTGCGGTACTACCATGCAAGGCAGCATCAACTAGAGCGGGAGAAGAACCAAGACGTTCTGTCAAGGCCTGATATTGAGCGCCACCAGGATTAGCCAGGGCCTCTCTCATTTCAACCGGCGTCGTATGGGTCATAGCCATGATGTCGGCAGCTCCGCGCTGAGCAGAAATCGCTCCGGCATCTCCGGCTGGCACGCTGTAAGGTGCCGAGTAACCCATGGACGACGCTACAGCTCCAGAAGGGCTCACATCACCGGTAACTAGAGATGAAGTTACCGCTGGTGTTGAACCAAACGAATTGACATATCCGGCATCGGCAGAGGCATAGTTACCATTGGTCTGATACGACTGCTGGTAGCTTTGCACCGTCGAAGCGAATTGTTGATCCATTTGCGCTGACTGCAGAATTTGAGCACCGGCACTAGCATTCATATTGACTGCTGCCTGCTGCACAGTATCAGCACCATAGTTGCTGGCTGCGGCCTGATACATAGCTACGGATTGGTTAGCCGTAAACGATGTGTCGGCATTAGCTGCGGCCGTTGGTGTCTGACCAAATCCGGTTTCAACAATCGCACCAGCCGCGGCACTGCCATGTAGGGCAGCGTCGACCAGAGCAGGTGATGAACCCATGCGTTCAGTCAGGGCCTGATATTCGGCACCATTCGGATTAGCCAGTGCTCTCTGCATTTCTTGCGGTGTCGTATTAGTCAGAGCCATGATGTCGGCGGCACCGCGCTGAGCGGAGACAGCACCGGCATCACCACTGGTGACACTGTACGGCGACTGGAAGTTGTTTGCAGAGGCGATTGAGCCGGCTGGGCTGAGATCACCACCAACCATACTTGGCGAGATTCCAGACATACCTGAGGCACCAGATGCGGTACCAAAGGAAGCGGCCGAGGCGTACTGACCATCAGTTTGAGCGTAGCTGCCTGTGGCGCCATAAGCTTGCTGATAACCGCTAACCGTAGATGCAAATTGTGCATCCATAGCTGGCGAGTTGAGCAACTGGGCACCAGCCTTGGCATCCATACCGAGAGTAGCGCGGTCGATCATGCCAGGGTCAGCACCGGCCACATTCTGGGCCTGCTGGAAGGCATTGGTAGCCATGGTTGCCGTCTCATTTGCAACACCAGGTGCTGCAAACGCATTGGCAGTATCGGTGCCACCAAATCCAACGGCTGTCATCACACCAGCGCTGGTGTTACCGTGCAGGGCCGCATCAAGTATTGGCGGTGCAACGTTAGTAGCATCGGCAATGGCCTTGTATTCGGCACTGTTCGGATTATCTATGGCAGTCTTCAGTTGATCTGTAGTGATACCAGACATGGCCATTGTGTCTACGGCAGTCTTCTGTGCAGACACGGCACCAGGATCATTGGCCAGATTTCCGGTCAATGGTGGCACGTCGCCCACTCTAGATGGATCGAGCATTGGCTTGCCGTCCGCTCCAAGAAGAGGTTGGCCGTCAGGTCCAAGCTTGTTCAAGGCATTTTCAGTGCCTGGAGCGAGTCCAGTAGCATCTGGCTTACCGAAGATATCGGTGCCTGGAGCGAGTCCAGTAGCATCTGGCTTACCGAAGATATCGGTGCCTGGAATGGCACCCTTACCGTCGGTCTGACCTTGAGCATTGCCTATCCCTAGTGCTCCCAGGCCTTGTTCATTGCCAAGCCCCGGAATCTGCAGGTCAGGTCCAAGACCAAGCGCATCGAAGGCATTGCGGTTACCCAATTCAGGGCTTAGACCGAACGGTGTTTGTATAGGACTGTCGGAATTGCCCATACCAAATCCGAGCAGAGGAGCAGTGCCCTCGCTGAACTTGTTGCCATCACCAGAAGCAGCACTCTCTCCCGTGAGCGGTACTCCGCCAGGCCCGGTAAGACCGTCGCCTGAATTTGTGATGCCTAACGTGCCGCTGCCGGCATCGCCAGATATTTGCAGACCAATGTTTCCAGACGCGTCAATACTTGCGGAACCAAGAGCTCCGGTGAGCGCTGCAGCACCGGCTCCACCAGCATCACCGGTAGGAGGTCCGTCACCACTACCACCAGTGGAGCCAGCTTTTTCGCCGCTCGATGGTGGAGGAAGACCCTGATCAGTTTCACCCTCAGCTTGGGCGCCATCGACCTTGCCTTTGTCACCAGTGCCTGAGCCTGCGGTAACTGGCAAGCTACCACCAAGACCATCGCTGCCCACACCAGATTTAGTGGAAGGAACACCACTAGCGTTATCGGCCTGACCAGCGCTGACACTATCAGACTTAGGCGCAGTGCCGCCAATCGACGCGGATCTGCCGGTGTCGCTGCCGCCACCGCCGCCGCCGCCTCCGCCGCCTCCGCTAGACCCAACACTGGATCCAGTTCCGCCTCTTTGACCAGATCCCTGGTTGGATGCAGCTGCACCGCCGCCACTGGAGTTGCCACCACCTGCGCCACCACCCTTGGCAGCACCGGCAACTTTCTGAGCTTGTGCAGCAGCGTCTCCCACTGCAGCAGATGCTAGAGCAGCAAAGTCAAAGGCCGATTTAACAGAGTTGACGGCAAGGAAAATCAAGGCAGTCATAATGATTGTGCCTGAGTCGCCTACACCTCTGAAACAAGCCATCAGTAAGATGGTAGTGTTCCAGAACAAACTCCAGAAACAAACTGTAATAACACCGTCAATCCAGCTTGCCAGAGCCCCGCGCATTTGTTGAACGGGCCATACCCACAATGCGGCGGCAATAGGCCCCATGCACCACAGGTAGTAAAGGAAGGCCATCTGGAAAGCGCACGAAAGATTCCACGACATGGTGGCGGTATCGTTCAAACCATTCATCATCAAACGGTTAATGTTCTTGCTTTGCACCACATCTTCGTCAGGCACTCGGCTTTCTTCTACACCGGCGCATGGGTCGATGCGGGCGGTGGCAATGGTATGACCTTCAAGGCGAGCCCAGTTGCCAGTTCCAACAAAGCGTGGCACTTCTTTACGACCAATAGCGTTTCTATTCCACTCAGGCTTGTTCATAGGGAACGCTCTGACGATGGCGCATTTCGCATCTTCATACATATCGCTGCCGAAAATATTCCTATATTCATCAGCAATCGTAAGAGTAATTGAATTGGCTACGTCAATGCCGTAGTTAATGACAAGGAACGTACCAGGAATTAAGAAGATAGCCACAATAGAGCGCAGTAAACCCTCAAATGGGTGCACATCACCCACGAGCACTGGAGAGCCTTGAGCAACGATTGCTTTTACTTGAGCCAATACGGCACCAGGAAGCAATAACAAAATAGCCATAGGCACAAACAGCTGGTCGCGGATTCTCTGCCAGACGTTGTCTGGTTCAGCCGTGAAATTGGTAAGAAATTGCCTGCAAAAATCAATAGCCGAGAGAGCCTGGTTGATAGCAAAAGCAGCCATACTGTTGGCAGCCGAGTTGGCAGCCAGACCGCCTGTAGCTTGGGCCATCCAGTGAGCTTTCTCAGGGTTGTAGAGTTGCTCCATAAAACGGTTCTGGTTATAGCGCTCAATTACCTGATACTGAGTATCAGAAAGTGGATAACCGAAAGTCTTGAACATGTTTCTGGTGATGGCGGTGTCGCGCAAAGTCGGAACTTGTGACTGAGCCGTCGGTATATAAGTAGGCCACACCTGAATGGGGTTGTTTTCGGGACCACCGTGACTGACAGTGCCAGGGCCTTGCGACTCCTGGTTTCTAACGGTGTCTGCAGTGTGATACTGATCGGCAGCCTTGTGTCTGAGCATGTATGTAGCCATAATCTGCTCAACCGAGTGGTCATTGGGGTTAGGATTGGTGGCCCCTTGAGCAAAGCTCGGATTATTGACAAACAAAGCAAGCACCATTGCCAGCAGCAAGCTGAAGACAGTGAGAGGATTGCGTTTATTTCTACAATTTTTGATTTCGACTTTCATTTTCGGCTGCTCTATTCTGGAATGTACTGTTTCAGTGGCCTTATTTATTTGCATCAGTCGCATTAATCGCATTTCTCTCACCTCCTTATTCATTTTTTTTCTTCTCTGACGGAATTTCGTTAGCCGCACCAGTCACTTTCTGTGCCGCAGTGGCACTGGCTGTAGCACCGGCCGATGTGTTGCCACCCTGGACATTAACGGTGGTGTTACCAGGTGTACCATTGCCGGCACCCGCACCAGCCTTATTGGCACCTTCTTCTCCACCAGCAGGAGCAGGTTGACTGACGGCAGGATTAGTCGATGTCTTAGCACCACCTGTTCCCGAGAGCGGCACTGGAGCTTCACCAGGTTGCATATTGCCGGCTGTGACCTCGGCTGATGCTTGAACCACTGGTGCTTCTGACGTCCCTTTCTCTTTCTCGCTCTGGTCGCCACTTTCTGATGAAGGCGGAGGAGTAGTGGTGACAACAGGGTTGCCCTGCTGCTCTCCAGACTTCTCACCTTCTGTAGGTGGAGCGCTTTGAAGTTCAGCAGGTGGCTTATCACCGTTACCATCTTCAGTGGTTCTTTGAACGGGAGTTTGAGTCTGACTCTCCTGACTTTGGCTCTCAGGCTGCACTTGTTGCGGTTCTGGAGCTGTGCCAGATTTATCATCTTGCTTGTCTTTGTCACCATCAGCTGCAGGGCCGCCAGAAGAGCCTTTCTCGCCTTCGCCGCCAGGGCCTTTGCCACCGCCGCCGCCGCCCTTGCCACCTTCTTTGTTGGCTTGAGCGATGCTGATGGCCTGGTTCAAACCACCATTAGGCGAGAAGCTAAACGGATTAGCCGGAGCCCAGAGGAGAATGCCGAGGAAGCATGTGAACATACAAACTTCCCACTGCAAATCTGAGGTACCACCATTGGTGTAAATCAGTCGCTGAGTCATGACAGCGAGCACTACCATCCAGTAGAAGCGCCAGAGTGATACTTGAATAACGCCTTCCACCCAGGCGCCGAATACACCTCTGAAGAGTTTGCCTTTACCTACTTGCGGCCAGGCGTAAAACGCTGCGGCCAGAGGTCCGAGTAAGAACAAATAGCAAATCATGACAATCTGGTAGGCACCAAGTATGACGAGGAAAATGGAAGCCATATTCATCATCGTGTTTAAACTAAGTTGCATAATTTGAGAAAGGTTACCCACCCTCTCTGAAACGGCCGCTGCTTCAGGTTGTTGCGCGCCCAAACCATCACCACCAGAGGCGGTGACAAAAGCACCCAGTGAAGAAAGCCAGCCGCCGATGGTACCACCGATGGCACTACCCAAACTTGAAATTAGTGACCCAATACCACCACCACCGCTGCCTGATCCGGCAGTACTCGCTTGGGCAGTACTGGCTGAAGTGAGGGAGCCCTTGTTAACAACGTTCTGGTCTCTTTGCACCCTAGTGTTGTATGCGAGTTCTCTGGCCCAATCTTGGATCATGCCCGTGTCAACCCAATCTCGCACACTGAGCGCCATTGAGTTACCAGTGTCGATAGACCAGCTGACAATTACTTGTGAGCTGGGAATAAGGAAAATCGCGACAATCGAACGCAAAATTCCTTCAAAAGGATTAGCACCTTCGGCATAACCAAGGTTGAAACCTCGGCCGATTTGACCTTTCACCTGACTGGCCACAGCACCTGGCAAAAGGAAAAGAATGGCCATAGGAATAAACACACGTCTGTACATGGTTTGCACCATGCCAACGGCCTCTGGAATAGTTTTTTCTATTACTCGACCAGGATAACCAGCTCCTGATGCTTCGTTAGCAACGTTAATCAAACAATTGCCGCTATCAGCATTGACGATGCGATCAAGAGCAGTGCCGAAAGATTGCTCTGCTGTGCCTGCAGTACTGTTGGCTGCTGCTGCACCTTGCATCTGAGCTGTGGCCTGAGCGGCCCACATCATTTTCTCAGGATCATACAACTGCTCAAGAAAACGTTGATGATTTTCTCTTTGAATAACTTGAAACTGAGTATCTGACAGTGGCAAACCGTTGGTGGTCAGCTGGTTTTGGAAAACTTCGTTATCTCTAGATTGCAAGGTCGTATTGTTGGCAACCATCGGAATTTGCATATAGGCAATGCCATACTGGCAAAGATCGCAACGCTTAATCACCGCGGAATAGGCGTTGACTGTGTTGCTCTGTCCGTCTTCAGACTCTTCGTTTCTCGTACCAGGAGCAGTTCTGTTGTGAGTATCAGCGTCATGCTGAGCTTTCGAAAAAGGAAAACGCTTGTCGTAATTATTGAGGATATCAATGGCGGCGGTATCGTTAGGATCAGCCATAGTTTGAGGTGGGGTAGGGCCCGGATTAACTGCCTGAGCATAAGCCTGAGCTGTGAACGACATAGCCAGGACAAGCATTAGTAAAGTAAATAGCCGGAGCGCTTTGCACCCAGCGATGGAGGCGACAACTGTAGTTGCCTTGCTCATTGCTTTATTCGCTAGCTTGTTCATCCCTTCTCTACCCAGTTGCTTAGTGTGCTTCGACCCGAAAGAAAAATTAGTAAAATTGAAATCGAGATTCTGAGATTTATCTATCATCGGTGCATCTGCAAATTATGTGTACCGTCTGAAAGCGAGATAGTCAGGCGTTCATTCCAGGGTCTGCCAAAAATAGTGATAGTGCCGTTTACTTCCTGACTGGGTTGTACCAGTGTGGTTTCGAAGTCAGCGCGCATTGCTGCTTCAGAAAGTTTGCGATTATTTTCAGAAACGGCAAACGATTCAGGATTGAAAGAAAAATCGCTCTGGCCGCTATTTTTAATTGCTACTGTCAAAACAGATTTGCGGGCAGTGGTAGTAACACTCTTAAGCTGTAATTGTACGGGGCTATTATCAACCAGTGCCCTTTCTGGCTCTCTGGCGACTTCGCGTGCTATTGGAGCCGCGCCGGCAGCCATACTTGATGGTTGCAAATCACCTTTGTCGGCTACTTCTTTTTTCTTCTCTTTGCCCTTGTCTTTTTTGGGTTCTTTGCCCGGTTTAACGCTCTGAACTTTTTCTGCTTTCTTCAGCGGAGCTGCCATAGCCACTCTTGCAACCGGCGGTTCTTGTTCATTGGTTTTTGGTTTATTGCCCATACCAAAGAATGAACCAATGCCACCAAGGTTACCAAGGCCGCCAAGGCCACCAAACATAGAAGTTCTCTCAGCAGGTGCGGCTTGGGGCTCGGCTTGAGTCAGAGCTTCCATTGACGGAGCGATACCAGATACTCTGCCAATAATAGAGCGAGCGGCATTAGCACCGGCCACTGCAGACAGTTCCAACTGTGCCGTCTTCATATCTTCGCGAGAACTTTCAGCTTCATTTTGCGATTGAGCCACATCGGCTGCTGCTCTTTGTTTCTCCGAATCAGTGGTAGCTACTTCCACTTCTTGTTTGCGAGCAGCATAAGTTTGTTGAGCCAGAGCAAACTTATTATATGTATAGAGGTAGCGATAATAAGATTGCACCAAGTCAGTTTGGGCGCGCTTCACAGCAGGAGCTATGCGTCTGTCGATGGCTACTGGTTTGAAGATGGCGTCTATTTGTCTTTGAGCCACGCTGAAACTTCCTTTAGAGCCATCTAAGGGCAGGCCAACATCGATGCGGTTCAAACTTTCGGCCAGGCGAGGATCTTTGCCGGTTATCTGTTGAATGGTGGCAGTTGAAAGCGCACCTTTCCACAAGACTTTAAGGTCGTCCCGCTGCTTATAGGGCGAACGTGACTCCATGCCAGTGGGTGTAATCGGCACAAAAGTAGAAACCTTTTTGTGTTCCACTTCTTCGTCGTCGCGTTTTGGTGCTCTTTGTCCAGAACCGAAAAGACCAGATGGTCTTTCTGGTTGCTGCTGCATCATTGGTTGTGGCGGATATCCCTGGCCTTGATAAGGAATGGCATAAGGATTTAGATAAGGGTTAGCATAAGGATTGGCATATGGATTTTGCTGAGCATACGGATTAGCGTATGGGTTAGCGTATGGGTTGTTTGGATCCTGGTAACTGCCGACATTAGCTTGAGTAGAAAGAGTCACCGCAGGTGGTGGCGGAGATAAACTTCCACCCGAAAGTGAACCTGGTGGAGGTGGCGGTACAGTTGAACCATAAGCACCATAGCTCGCTGCTTTAGAAGCATCAGCGACTACTATTTGACCCTGAGATTGATCCGAAACCGGTGTAATCGTACCCTCTGAACCTGTACCAAGGCTGCCGGGAGCAGCTTGAGCGGCTTGAGCGGAAGGACTAGTGCCGGCATTTAAATCAGCGTTGACAGACTCGTTGCTGCTCTGCGAAAGCGTACCGGCGCTCGACATTTGACCAGATATAGGATCAGTAATGACCCGCGGCAAAACGCGCCCCATGCCATCGGTAGACATGCCACCATTGCCGTTGTTCATGCCCCCCTGGGCCTGAGCTTGAGCCATCTGTTCTTGCGCTCTGGCATATTCTTCTTGTCTGGCCCGCTCAATATAGCGTGGGTCGACTTTTGGACGTAGCTGGCCAAGCACACCACTACTGGGTGTGTGTGATTTTGAGTCCACGCGTCCGAGGCTGCCACCAAGCGGGCTACACCCTGTGAGCAGGATAGAGATCAGCGCAAATAATGGTAACGGAAAACGCATGGACTAAATTACCTGAAACAACTGGACAGTTCTACTTATTTTCCTTTGCCTAGCAAGACACCTCGTAGTGATGTACTGGAACTTGAAGAAGGGGCAACGTATCCACCGCCGCTGCTCTGATAGCCACCACTGTAAGCGGCCGCTGGAGAAGCGATACGGTTCGGAGCAGCCACAGCCGATTGGCCACTACGGCGACCGATTGGTCTGGCTGAGACGCTTGATTGAGCGGCGCGGCGTTGATCTGCAGCATATTGTTTACCAAGTTGACCCATCTCAGTGCCTGGCAGAGCGCGAGCAGGGCCCATACCACGAGCGGGAACGTTGCTGCTGAAACCGGCTTGTGGCAAGTTGTTTGGTGCCACGCGCATTTGCATTGGCCCGCCACCATTACCTAAAGGAATGCCGCCTTCAGGAATGCGACCGTTAGCACCGGCTGGTCCGATAGGCAGTTGGTAACTTTGATCTTGAGCCGGGGCTGTGCGCAAATCGTGCACCACAGGACCATCATCAACAATTTGAATTTGCGGAGCTGATTTAAACCAACCCGCTTGCTGCAACTGACCTTTCTTCATAGTTACAGAAGAATTTTGAGCACTGGCACCGTTTGAAGCCGAACAAACAAAAGCGGCCACTGCAGCCAGTGCAGTCAAATGCATCTTATTAGTCTGAAATATCTTACTCATCTTGAACATCCTGCAATTCCTCATTACTTCCATCGCCAGTGCGCTTATTGCGCTTCGCCATTTCTCTTACTTAACGTCCAATAGGCATTCGAGGTAGAGGCATGTTAGTTATTGGTCTGAGCATTTGCCTCGTTGCCTGCTTCAATCGATTTTTCATATACTTACCAGCCTGGCTACCCGACTTGCGTTTGTTGTTGTTTGGATTGTCGTCATCAGGAAGAGACAGGTCTTGGGTAGTGGCTTGATTCACTTGCACCGCCTGAGGTGCCTCAGGTGCAGCAGAACCACCTTTTTTCAAACTAGGCTCGCGACCGAGGCCCCGCAATCTTCTTTGATCTTCTGACATTGGCTCGCCGCCGGCGCCGTCGCCGCTAGCATAAACATCTCCGCCACCACCACCAGTGCCATTGTTGGCGTTGCCATAAGGTGTTTTCTTTTTCACGAAAGCACCAGGCTCGTGAGTGTTGTAGCCCTGGTGCGACTCAACACGCGCAGGGGCTCCTCCGCCACCAGCCATACCTGGGGCAGAACCTTGATAGCTCGATGAAAAACTCGCGCCGCCCATACCACCACCGCCGCCCATGCCGCCGCGACTGCCACCGGCAAATGCCATGGATCCACCACGCAGCCCCGGCAAGTCTAAGGACTCTGGCAACGGTGCGAAACCCACAGGAGCAATGGGTTCATCGCAAACGATCGGTTCAAGTGATATATCTGAGCGCTTCGCTCTAGGAGTTGGCCGCCACATCGGCGCCGATTGCTGGGGAATGACTGCAGTGCGTTGAGGAACTACCTGATAGGCAGGTGCTCCTCCGCCGTGACGCGATTGCTGGGTGTCGGCCGAATACTGATTATCACCCGGCTGTTTAACCCAGCGACCCATGTTGACGGGAGGCAGCTGAGCGAAAGCCGGTAAACAACCTATAAAGGTAATCGCAATCAGAGAACTAGCCAAAGAACTAGCCAAAGCAGAAGGCAGACTCAAATTGAGTCTGCTAAAAGCGGCTTGCACGGCTGATAATTGAGATGAACTGGGGTGATTCAATCTTTATCCCTCCAGGGGACAAATTGGGTGTATGTCTTCTTCATGCCCATATCTACTAGTAAAAGAAACGCCAAAAACAAAAATGTAAGGGCTTGACATCGAGATTATATGCGGACTTTGCGCCTTCTGCTCTCCTTAAATACGCGAGCGCAAACCGTGAACCACTACTGGGGTGACCAAAACTTAATCGTTTTGCGGCCCCTTGTCAACAAAAATATGTGCTAGCACCCCAAAGAATGTTAGCTGCCCAACATTTTCTTGGGAATGGTGGAATTCCCACCATTAAAATCCCAATTCAAAAGCTCAGGGAAAAAGCTCAGGGAAAATCCTAGCTAAAAAGCAGGCGTAATTTTGCCAGGTCGATAGAATGGGTATTACCATTTTTAGGAATCGACATTGGCTAGTCACTAGCAGTCGATGGAATTCGAAAATAAAATATTGTTAAAAGCAGCCCGGGAAGCCATGAACGCTAACTACCTTACTAAGAGAAAAAGTTTTATCAGCATCATTAGCTCGCCAGCCAAAATTCAGGCAAAAGCAACTCGTTCCAAAGCATCTAGCCTTCTCAAAGTGGCTTGCCTGGCGCTTTCCCTCAATCTCGTAGCCGCTCCCTATTTTATCGGACCCTGCCAGGCGAAACCAGCCCGCAAAGGTGGTGGTGGTGGTGGTAGTCGCAGCGTTTATCTCACCACTCCAAACCCCACTAACCCGCTTGAGCACAATAATCGGGCCGTTGAATACGGTACCAAAGGTCTCTGGCAGCAAGCCATTCAAGAGCACCAGCTGGCGGCAGAAGGTGATCCGGAAAATATTACTTTTCGCAAAAACCTCTCCAGCGCCGAATTAAGATACGCCGACGTTCTCCGTGGCGCAAAAAATCCGCAAGCAGCCATTACCCATTACCGTAAGGCTCTTTTTGCCGA